>NZ_JBLFDU010000001.1:0-1206615 GCF_047345655.1 Chryseobacterium sp. T20 | reverse complement strand
ATCCGGTAGTTCAGCTGGTTAGAATGCCGCCCTGTCACGGCGGAGGTCGCGGGTTCGAGTCCCGTCCGGATCGCAGAAGTTTTCTCAATTTCTTTAAAAAAAATTGATCCGGTAGTTCAGCTGGTTAGAATGCCGCCCTGTCACGGCGGAGGTCGCGGGTTCGAGTCCCGTCCGGATCGCAACTACCAATTAAAGTAGTCGAAATACTGTAAAATGCAAATTTTACAGTATTTTTTTTTGGAGTATGCGTATGAATTTTAGGTTAAAATATCTTGGCACTAGCAATTTATATTTTGAATAAAAATTAACGTATGCTATTAAAAATATTAATAATAATTATTATCTTCGCTCGATAATAAAAACCACCAATTGTTGAAATAATGAAAAAGATACTTTAGGTTTATTTGTGTATGGGGAATGTTTTTAAAATCAGGGAGTTAAGGTATATACCCAGGTGGTCGGTTTTTCTTATTGATGTTTCAGTCATTTTTTTTTCAATTTTAGTTTCATATTTTCTTCTGAATAGTCTGGAGGTAAAACTCAACTTTATTAAGTATCAAAAGGAAAAAATATTTTCTGTGGTGCTTATTAATATTCTGTGTATAGTTCTGTTCAAAACTTATGCAGGAATTATCAGACATTCTACTTTTTTTGATTTTTTTAAAATTGTATGGTCTTCAGGCAGTGCTCTTATTGTCTTGTTGGGACTGAATTTTATGTCAGAACTGATATTGGGTAAACCAGTATTTTTATATCCTGTCCTTTTTTTATTTTTCTTTATCTCTATTTTTCTGATGTTCTTTTTCAGAATGGCAATCAAAGAGCTTTTCGGTGTCTTAATAGATTCTAAAGATACTCCATCCAAAGCTAGAATTGCTATTGTAGGGGTAGAGGATACTTCCGTGTCATTAGCAAAGGCTATTATTCACAATCCCGATCATCCCTATCAGCTGGCAGGATTTCTTAGTGCAAGATCGGATTCTAAAAAAGCAAGGTTGCTTGGCCATAAAATTTATAATAAAAAACAATTTCTTAAGAACGATAATCTGAAAGAACAATTTGATGCGGTTTTAATCAAAGATGTGATGACAAAGCGAGAGATAGAAGAATGGACTAGCTTTGCATTGGATAAAGGATTGAAAGTGTTAAAAGTGCCAGTAGCCAATATCATAAAAGAGGATGATAAGGTGAGAAGTATCCGCCCTCTTCAGATTGAAGATTTACTGAACCGTCCTACAATTAAAATAGAAAACAATGAGGTAAAATGTTTTCATGTTAATAAAAATATTCTGGTAACCGGAGGAGCCGGCTCTATAGGAAGTGAGATTGTAAGGCAGGTTGCTCAGTTAAATTCATCATTGATTGTTGTGGTAGATCAGGCTGAGTCTCCTTTATATGAGTTGCAGCTCGAATTATTAGAAAGGTTCCCAAACCAAAGGTTTAAATTTATACTGGCTGATATTTCAAACTATTCCCGAATGGAAAAACTGTTTGATGATTATCAGTTTTCAATAGTTTATCATGCAGCAGCCTACAAGCACGTACCATTAATAGAAGATAATCCGCATGAAGCTATTTTTGTCAACATTGGGGGAACTAAAAATGTAGCACTCTTATCGAAAAAATATAATGTAAATCGTTTTGTGATGGTGTCTACAGATAAAGCTGTAAATCCCACCAACGTAATGGGAGCTTCTAAAAGAGCAGCTGAACTTTTTGTACAGTCGCTACAAAATTCTTCGGAGAATACAACAAAATTTATAACAACGCGTTTTGGAAATGTATTAGGTTCCAATGGCTCAGTAATACCACATTTCAAAAAACAAATTGAAAAAGGAGGTCCGGTAACGATTACTCATCCCGATATCATTCGTTATTTTATGACGATTCCTGAAGCCTGCGAATTGGTACTTCAGGCAGGAACAATGGGGCAGGGAGGAGAGATTTATGTTTTTGATATGGGTAAACCGGTTAAAATTCTGGATTTAGCGGAAAGAATGATTAAATTATCAGGATATACTCCAGGCATCGATATTAAAATTGATTTTATTGGGTTAAGACCTGGGGAAAAACTGTATGAGGAACTTTTAACGGATAATTCTACGACTATTCCTACCCATCATGAGAAAATTATGATATCCAGAGATCCATTGATGAAGTTTGAAGATATAGATATTTTGTGCAAGCAAATCATTCTTTCAGCCATGAATAAAGATAGTTTGCAGATTGTGAGCATATTAAAAATAATTGTACCGGAATTTAAAAGCAATAATTCTGAATTTGAAATTCTTGACAAAATATCTGAACATAAAGCATATGAATGAAATTAAAGAATAAAATACATAAAAAACTAATATAAAATAATAATTTTGCTATTTTAATTCCAAACGGAATGAAAATTGCTAGAGAAAGAATTAATTTAAATATAAAGATTAAAATACCTCTCACCTACTTAATTTCCTTGTAAATATGGAATACTTATGTGGTTAATTTTCTTACGATTAGGTATCTTAAATTAAATTTAGTTCAGATAGATTTTAAATAATAACACAAGTAGACTTAGAATAAACAACATATGAATAAAAAGATTATTACATATATAACATTGCTATCGGTTATTTTGTTATCATGCAGACCGAAGCAGAATATGGTATATATGTCGAAACATAATATGGAAGAGGAGGTTGCGAAAGCAAAATTTCAGGGCTTGCATATTCAGGAAGGTGACGTGCTGTTAATCCTTGTTTCTGCATTAGATGAAATTGCTGTAAAACCCTTCAATCTTAATACTGCTAATAAAGTTGGAAGTGCAAGCAGTACTGGAGTTAATCAATATGTACAGCCAAGCGAATATCTCGTGAATGAGGAAGGATATATAAACTTCCCGGTATTGGGAAATGTTTTCGCAAAAGGAATGACACAGATACAGCTTAAACAGGACCTTGAAACCAGGCTCAGAAGATACCTGACAGACCCTTTGGTTACGATTACCCTGAAAAATTTTAATGTAAGCATCTTAGGGGAAGTAAAGAATCCTGGACAGAAAGAAAGTGTTTCCCAAAAGATCAACATTTTCCAGGCTCTTGGTCTTGCAGGTGATATGACAGATTTTGGAGACCGTACCAATGTAAAATTGATCCGTTCCGGAGATGATGGATCAGATCAGGTTGTCAACGTTGACCTTACAAGATCAGATATTGTAAATTCACCATACTATTATATGAGGCAGAACGACATATTGTATGTACAGCCGGACAAAAACAAACAGGTTCAGGCCAACTCTAATCCAAACAGAGCCCTTACATTCCAGATTATTGGTGCATTACTGACAGCTGGTACACTTATTATTGCTTTAACTCGAAAATAAAATATGCAGCAGATAGAATTTCAGGAAAGTGAAGAGTCTTTAGATCTTAGAAAGATCATTGGAAAGTATTTAAGCAAATGGCCTTGGTTTATAGCATCTGTATTATTATTTGTTATCGTAGCTTTTGTGTATCTTCGGTATGCTATACCTCAGTATCAGTCTACCACAACTCTAAAATTTGATAAAAAACAATCTGATCTAAGTGGTGCTTTGATTGATCTTGACAATCTTGGGCTTGGCTTGGGAAATGCAGATGAGCTTAAAAGTGAGGTTGCTGTAGTAAGTTCCAGACCTATTCTGATGAAGGTTGTAGAAAACCTTAATCTCAATGTACAGTATTATAATTCTGGGGAAATAAGGGATTCTGAATTATTCACAAAAATACCTATCGAAGCCAAAATTATATCTTATAGAACTGATATCAAGAAATTTGTTTCGTCCGAATATCTTGTAAAAGAAGTCAATGGAAATGATTTCGTTTTAGAGGATAAGGATAAGAAAACAGTAAAAGGCAGTTTCAATAAAAATCTGGCTCTTAATTTCGGAACTGTAGTTCTCCAAAAAGTTCCGGGACTTATCTTTAAAGATAAATATAAAATTGTGTTCTGGAATCCTCTGGAGAAGGTAAAATCTTTGGAAAAAAAGATTCAGGTTGATCTTCCGGATCAGAAAGCGATGCTTATGGACATAAGCATTATAGGAACTGTTCCTGAAAAATCAGAAGCTATTCTTAATGAAGTAACCAAACAGTATAATCTGGACGGGCTAAGAGATAAAAACTTGCAAGCTCAAAATACTCAGGAGTTTATTGATAAAAGATTAGAAGTTATCTCACGGGATCTTTCCGGAGTTGAAAATCAGAAAGAAGATTTCCAGAACCGTAACCGAATTGTCGACTTGCAGGCACAGGCGCAGTTGGCACTTCAAAATACGACCGACAATACAAAACAACTTCTTCTTCAGCAAACGCAGCTGGATCTCCTTAACTCTCTTCAATCTGAAGCTTCAAAGGGTTCCAATCAGCTTATGCCTTCTAATTTAGGATTAAACCCTTCTTTGGAACAGGCAATTTCACAATATAATAGTCTTGTTATCAGTAGAAACAAAACTTTGAAGCAGGCAACCAATGAGAATCCTGCGGTAATAGAAATGAATAAAGAAATTTCTTCATTGAAAGAAATTGTAAGAGATAATATAAGCCAGCAAAAGGCTACAATTCAGGCATCTATTGCGCAGATAAACAGTCAGATTTCTGCCAATACAGGAATGATTGAAAAAGTTCCCGGACAGTCGAAAGTTTACAGAGGTATAGAACGTCAGCAGAATCTTAAAGAACAGCTTTTCCTTTTCCTTTTACAGAAAAGAGAAGAAAATGCGATCAATCTTTCTGTTAATGTTCCTAAAGCTAAAATTGTAAATCCTGCTTATACGATTGATGGGCCTGTTTCTCCAAAGAAGATTATAATTCTTTTGGCTGCACTTATATTAGGGTTGCTTTTACCTGCAGGGATATTTTATCTTTTCTTTATGTGGGATGATAAAATCTACAACCGTACAGATATTTCAGAAAATTCATCGCTTGGTGTACTGGCAGATATTCCTGCTCTTAAAGATACTCAGCTTCACCTTGTACAGAAAAATGATTTTTCAGAATTGGCTGAAGCATTCAGAATATTGGTTTCCAATCTTAAATTTTTACTTCCTAAGAAAGACTCGGCGAAAGTTATATTGGTAACTTCTTCAGTGAAAGGAGAAGGAAAAACATTGGTTTCAGTGAATCTTGCTCTGACATTGGGAAGTAAAAACGGAAGATCATTACTAATCGGTTCGGATGTTAGAAATCCGCAGATACAGAGATATGATGACGAGCGTGTTAAGAATGCTGGTCTTACGGAATATTTATATGATGAGACAACAGACATAAAAGATCTTATCCATACTTCCGATACCAACCCTGAATGTGATGTAATTTATGCGGGATCTATCCCTCCGAATCCTCAGGAACTTCTTTCTAACGGTCGTTATCAGAAGCTTATCAGTGAGATGTCCTCCCGTTACGAATATATTGTGATCGATTCGGCTCCTCTGATGCTTGTTTCAGATACATTGAGTATTTCAGATACAGCCGATGCTTCTTTATATGTTGTAAGATCAGGAGTATCAAGAAGAATATTAATAGAATTTGCAAATAAGCTCGTAAAAGAATCAAAAATAAGAAACATGTCTTTCGTAATTAATGATGTTGCTAAAAATGTAGGAGGATATGGCTACGGTTACAACTATGGCTACGGTTATGGATATACAGCTGATAAGAAGAAAAACTGGTGGCAGAAGCTTTTTAATAAATAATCAATTTACCTTCAAAAATAAACCTTAAATAAAGTAAGAACATCACATATAATATGAATATACAGAACAAAATTGGGATAATCGGATTAGGGTATGTAGGATTACCTCTGGCCCGTTTATTTGCAACAAAATACGCGGTTGTTGGTTTTGATATTAATCAGGCCAGAATTGCAGAACTTAATAGCGGAAAAGATTCTACTTTGGAGGTGGAAGATGAAGTATAGCAGCCAGTTTTAGTAAAAGAGAATCCATTTTCAGGTTCATCAAAAGGATTACTTTGCTCAGCTGATCTAGAAGATATTAAAGATGCGAACATCTATATTGTAACTGTTCCTACACCGGTAGACAAACATAACCGTCCCGATCTAACACCTTTATATAAAGCATCTGAAACAGTGGGAAAGGTATTGAAAAAAGGAGATATTGTTATTTATGAATCTACTGTTTATCCTGGTGTTACAGAAGAAGAATGTATCCCTGTGCTGGAAAAAGTTTCAGGATTGAAATTTAACGAAGATTTTTTTGCAGGATATTCTCCTGAAAGAATCAATCCGGGAGATAAAGAACGTACCGTAGAGAAGATTTTAAAGGTAACTTCAGGTTCTACACCGGAAATTGGTAAAAAAGTAGATGAATTATATAAATCTGTAATTGCAGCGGGTACACATTTGGCACCGACTATCAAAGTAGCTGAAGCATCAAAAGTAATTGAAAATTCACAGCGTGATATTAATATTGCTTTTGTGAATGAGCTTGCAAAGATATTTAATCTCTTGAATATTGATACACACGCAGTTTTGGAAGCCGCAGGAACGAAATGGAATTTCCTGAAATTCAAGCCCGGATTGGTAGGAGGTCACTGCATTGGGGTAGATCCTTTTTATCTTGCCCAGAAAGCACAGGATGTAGGATATTATTCTGAGCTTATCCTTACGGCAAGAAGACTGAATGATTCTATGGGGCAGTTTGTAGCTTCCGAGGTCGTAAAAACGATGATTAAGAAAAGAATCAACATTCCGGATGCCAAAGTGCTGAATCTTGGGATCACCTTTAAGGAAAACTGCCCGGATGTAAGAAATACGAAAGCAGCAGATGTTATTAATGCACTGGAAGACTATTCTATCAATGTGACAACGTATGATCCGTGGGCGAACCCGGAAGAAGTAATGCATGAATATGGCATTAAATCTACAAATTCTGTGGAAGATGTCAAAGAGAAGTTTGATGCAGTTGTTCTCACTGTTTCTCATAATGAGTTCCTGAATATTGATCTTTCTCATTATCTGAAGGAAGGAGGAATTGTATATGATGTTAAAGGAATTTTAGAGAAATACGATAATCGTTTATAAAAAGAAATTAGAAAATGAAAATAGCAGTAGTAGGAACAGGATATGTAGGTTTGTCTAATGCCGTCTTATTGGCCCAGCATAATGAAGTTGTAGCTTTAGATATTGTTCAGGAAAGAGTAGAATTGCTTAATTCTAAAAAATCTCCAATTGAGGATGAAGAAATCAGTACATTTTTAAGTACGAAACAGCTTAATTTTAAAGCTACTTTAGATAGAAAGGAAGCTTATGATAAAGCTGAATATATTATTGTTGCCACACCCACAGATTATGATCCTACAACAAATTACTTCGATACAAGCAGTGTTGAAAATGTAATAAATGAAATTGCAGAATATAATTCTGAAGCTGTAATTATTATTAAATCTACGGTTCCGGTGGGTTATACTGTAGATTTAAAAAGCAGACTAAATATAAATAATGTGGTGTTTTCTCCTGAATTTTTAAGAGAAGGTAAAGCCCTTTATGATAATTTATATCCTTCCCGAATTATTGTGGGAGAACAGAGCGAGCGCGCTAAAATTTTTGCAGAATTACTGAAAGAAGGTGCCATAAAAAAGGATATTCCAGTATTATTTACAAATCCTACAGAAGCAGAGGCCATTAAATTGTTTTCAAATACCTACTTAGCATTGCGTGTGGCTTATTTCAACGAATTAGACAGCTATGCACAGATCCATGAACTGGATACCCGCCAGATTGTAGAAGGTGTTGGTCTGGATCCAAGAATTGGCTCACATTATAATAATCCGTCTTTTGGCTACGGAGGATATTGTCTGCCTAAAGATACCAAACAGCTTTTGGCAAATTATAATGCTGTTCCTAATAATATTATTCAGGCAATTGTAGATGCAAACAGAACACGTAAAGACTTTATAGCAGATTCTGTACTTGCTAAAAAACCCAAAAAAGTGGGCGTTTACCGTCTGATTATGAAAGCAGGCTCAGACAACTTCAGAGCATCTGCCATACAGGGTGTAATGAAAAGGATTAAAGCTAAAGGTGTGGAAGTTGAAGTGTTTGAACCGGCTCTTAAGGAAGAATATTTTTTCGGTTCCAAAGTGGTAAAAGATTTAGTGAAATTTAAGGAAGAGTGTGACGTAATTATATCTAACCGTAATACTACTGAACTATCGGATGTTCAAAGTAAAGTGTATACTAGAGATTTATTTGGAAATAACTAATGGGAAAAATATTAATAACAGGTTGCGCTGGATTTATTGGTTTTCATTTAAGTAAAGCACTTTTAAATCTTGGTTATGTCGTTGTAGGTGTGGATAATATCAATGATTATTATGATATAAACCTGAAATATGACCGTTTAAAAGAATTAGGTATACATAGATCAGAAGCCGAAAAGGAAAATAATTTAGTTGAATCCTTTACATTTTCAAAATTTAGTTTTATACGTTTGAATTTAGAGGATAGAGAAAATTTGCCAAATCTTTTTAAAATACAAAATTTTGACTATGTAATTAATTTGGCTGCCCAGGCAGGTGTTAGATACAGCTTAGAAAATCCGATGGCTTATGTTGACAGTAATTTGGTAGGGTTTGTAAATGTGTTAGAATGCTGTCGACACAACAAAATCAAACATTTAGTATATGCATCAAGTTCGTCTGTATATGGTGAAAATGATAAGATTCCGTTTTGTGAAAACGATCAAGTAGATCAGCCAGTAAGTTTGTATGCTGCAACTAAAAAAGCAAATGAATTAATGGCACATACTTATAGTCACTTATATAAACTTCCAACCTCTGGTTTGCGATTTTTTACAGTATATGGACCTTGGGGAAGACCAGATATGGCACCTATGCTATTTGCTGATGCGATGACCAATAATAGAGAAATAAAGGTTTTCAATAATGGAGAAATGAGTAGAGATTTTACCTATATCGATGATATTGTAGAGGGAATCATCGTTACTCTTAACCACCCTAATAAAGATAATTTTTATCAATTATTCAATATTGGAAATGGATCTCCTGTATCATTATTATATTTTATTGAGTGCATGGAAAATTCTCTAGGATTAAAAGCAAGTAAAAAAATGATGCCAATGCAGGCGGGAGACGTTGTAAGAACTTGGGCAGACACTACTAAGTTGAATGAATTAGGATATAAGTGTATTGTACCCATAGAAACAGGCGTTTCAAAATTTGTTGAATGGTTTAGTGATTATACAAATGAATAAGGTAATCAGCATAATTAAAAACAACGAAAGATTGGTAAAGAATTTTTCTTATTTATCAATTATAAAAATTGTAACATTGTTTTTACCGCTTTTTACTTATCCTTATTTATTGAAAACCTTAGGTCAAAGTAATTATGGATTATTAATATATTCTCAGGCGGTTGTTGGATATTTTGTTATTTTCGTAAACTTTGGATTCAGTATTACGACAACTAGAGAAATATCCCAAAATAGAGATAACTTATTAAGAATATCAGAAATAATATCAGCTACTTACTTCGCTAAAGTTTTATTTTTTGTTATTTCGCTTTTAATTTTGTATTTGTTGAGCATATATATAAATGATATTCATCAACACTTTTCTTTATTTTTATATACTTTATTATGGCTAGGATTATTTGAAGTTTTTTTCCCAATATATTATTTTCAGGGAGTTGAAAAAATGAAATATATAACGATGATTACTCTTGCCAGCAGGGTGATTTTCTTTATTTGTATTTTTATTTTTATCAAATCAAAAAATGACTATATACTTTTTCCTATAATAAATTTAGCTGGTTCACTCGTTGGGATTATCTGTTCACTTTATATTCTTTATAAAGACGGAATTAGATTAATAAAGCCCTCGTTTAGAGAGACTATTTATCATATAAAAAGTTCCTATATAATGGGATTGGCACTTGGCTCTAATTCTTTGAAATCAAATTTAAATCTTATTTTAATTAAGAATGTTCTTAGCTTTAATGAGGTTGCTGTGTTTGATTTAATTTCAAAGTTGTTAAATATAGCAAATACTGTTATAGATTTAATTAGCCAAACGGTTTTTCCAAAGCTAGCGAAGGAAAAAAATAAAAAATTCTTTTTAAAGCTTTTGAAATTCGTTACAGTAATATCTATAGCAATGACTATTTTATATATAGCTTTTGGAAATATAGCAATTGATCTTCTTTCAAATAATCAAATAAAAAATGCATATCCTGTTTTGATTTTAATGAGTGTGATGGTTCCAATATATTCCATTGGAACAATGTTGGGAAGAAATTGTTTGAACGTCTATGGATATGATAGACATGTCCTTTATAGTATGATTATATCAAGCTTCATATATATTCTAGTTTACTTATTACTTAAAACTATTCTAAAAATAGACTTTAATATATATGTATTTGTTGGTGTTTATTTATTATCGTTTTTTGTTGATACTTTCTATAGATATATTATCTGTAAAAAAGAAAAACTAATTTAATATGAAGAAGTTATATAGAAATTTAATAAAGCTATATCAATATGTGTATAATTTATTTTACAGTATATTTTGCCTTAATAATGTAAGAATTTTTATTAATAATCACATTACAGTAGGTCTTAAGTATATAAAAAAACAAAAAACAAACTTTCCTCACCCAATAGGAATTGTTATAGGACAGAAAGTTGTTTTAGGAAATAATTGTACAATATATCAAAATGTTACCATTGGATCTAAAGATACGGCAAACTATAAGACTAGTAAATATCCAACCTTAGGTGATAATGTAACGGTATATCCTAACAGTATAATAATTGGTAATGTAACAATTGGAAACAATGCCATCATCGGTGCGGGTTCGTTAGTTCTTACTGATGTAGAAGAGAACGCTATAGTAGCAGGAGTACCTGCAAAAAAGATTGAAAAAAAATAGTATGGTTAATGCAAGTGTAATAATGTCTGTTTATAATGAAAAGATTGATTGGGTTAAGGAATCAATCGAATCCATTATTCATCAGACTTTTAAAGACTTTGAGTTTTTAATAGTTTTAGATAAACCAGATAATATTGAATTAAAAGAATATATACATTCAATTTGTGAAAGTGATAACAGAGTTATTTTCATTATTAATGAATCTAATATAGGTTTAACCAAGTCACTAAATAAAGCCATCAGCATGTCTACGGGGCAATATATTATCAGAATGGATGCTGATGATATTTCTTTTAAAGATAGGTTTGAAAAGCAAATAGCCTTTATGAACTCAAATAAAGACATTTTAGCTTCAGGTGGTAGCATAGAAAAATTTGGTAATACAAGTGAACTCCTAAAAATAGAGACGGATTCGATAAAAATTTTAGAAAAATTTGTTATACCCAGTCCACTTTATCCTCCATTACCACATCCTACTGCTATCATTAGGAGAGAGGTTTTTTTTGAAATGGGAGTTCGTTATAATGAGGATTTTTTAGTGACTCAAGATTATGAGTTGTGGAATACTATTATTAAGATTGGAAAGATCGGTAATCTTGAAGATATATTATTAAAATATAGAATAACAAATAATCAAATCACTAGTAATAAAAAACAATTACAGAGAACTAATAAAAGTAAAATAATAAGAGATCATATCGAGTTTTTTATTAGTAAAAATACTAAAAGAAGTTATAAAATTCCTTCTACAATAACAATTACCGAAATCAAACAACTAAAAGTTTTTCAAGATAGAAGTGAATTATTATTTAGAAATCAACTTACAAATTTTATTATTTGTTTTTATTTATCATTAGATAATTATAGTTTTTCTAGTCTGTTTTATTTCATAACACACGATTTTTTTAATAATAGAATACCTAATTCTCTTAAGAAAACTATAATCTTAAATCATATTAGAAAAAATCCAAAAATTATTCAGTAAAATAAATGAAATATAAAATATTCTTATATGTATTATTATTTTGCTATATATATCCTATATATATGAAATTTTTTCCTATCCCAACAGATAGAATTATTCAAATATTGGGGTTAGGATTTATTTTCATGGATATTCCATACAGAAAATTAGTCTTTAGTATTAAAAATCTCAGCTCATTTTATTTTGCTTCCTTATTAATTTTAGTTGTAATATTAATTGTTCAGAACTGGAACTATAGTTCACTTGATCTTTACTATTTTAAAGATCATTTTGATATCTTTTTGTATTTTTTTCCAGCTTATCTTATCATTTATATTTTATATAAAATTAATAAGAATAAAATTGTTAATAATTTATTAGATTCAATTGTTATTATTGCAGCGTTACAGGCTATTATTTCTTTGGTTTTCTTTTTCGTACCATCTATATTTGATGCCTATACTTCTTTATTATCTCAAAATGCGAGTCAAGGTTTAACAAGTAGGTTAGGACAGGTTGAAAAAAGATTAATAGGTGTTGGAAGTGCTTTTTTTACTGGTGTAATAAAATATGCTGTTGCTTTTTTTATAGCTATTATTCTTCCCTATTTAAAAACTGATTTATATAAAAGAAAAACAATTTATATAATAGCCTTTGTGTTAATCACAATTGCTGGATTGATGACAGGAAGAACATTTTTTGTTGCCATTTGCTTAGGATTAGTTTTATATCTTTTGATTGATCCTCGAAATACGCTTAGACTTATATATAAGGTTATCCCATCAATTTTTATATTAACAATGTTAATATATTCAATAATGATTTCAATAGGAAATCAAGAGCGTATTGACAGAGTTTTTAATTTTGTTTTTGAATTATTTATTAATTATCAAAAGAGTGGAGAACTTACAAGTTCTTCAACTGAAGGGTCTATAAGTATGTATAAATTTCCAAAGACATTAAAAACATGGATCATTGGAGATGGAAGGATGCAAAATCCAAATGGTTCATATTATATGGGATCAGATATAGGGTATGTTCGAATGATTTTCTATTTTGGGATAATCTTCACTGTACTCTATATGATGTATCAGGCATACTTATGTTATTTATTGTCAAAAAAAAGCCCTTCGTGGATCTTCAAAGCATTTTGTTTAATCGTATTATCCTGGATTATTGTTTTAAATTTTAAAGGGTTAGCAAATTTGAACATGTATTTGTTGTTGCTTTTTATTGGGCTAGGTGTTAATAATGTGGTTGCTAAACAAAGTAGCATGATCAAAAATAAAAATATAACATGATAATTGATTTTTTAGATAGGGTTTATTCTTCATTAAGATCTAAAGAAAATAAGATCGAATCATTATTCCGGTTTATTATTAGAAAACTAAGCAATCTGATATTACCACTATATCTTAATTTTACAAAAAAAGATTCAAGGTTGCATTTAAGTGATAAGGAAAATATTATCGTATCATTGACAACATTTCCAGGAAGGATATCCAAATTATGGATGGTTGTAGAATGTATGCTACGACAAAGTCTGCTGCCAAACAAAATTGTATTGTATCTGGCAAAAGATCAATTTCCGAATGAATTGAAAGATATACCGGATAATCTTATTGGTTACTATAAAAAGAAACAATTGGAAATAAGATTTGTAGATGAAGATTTAAGGTCTCATAAAAAATATTACTATGCGTTTAAGGAATATCAAAACGACGTTATCATAACCATAGATGATGACATTTTTTATCCATCGAATATCATTAAAGATTTAATGGATTTACATGAAAAATTTCCTGATACAATTTGTTGCCATAGAGCGCATAAGATTGTTAGAAATAAGGATAATACAATAAGCAAATATTCCAAATGGAAAAAAGTTTTTGGAAATTTTGGACCGGCATTTGATCTATTTCACACAAGTGGGGGAGGAACTTTGTATAAGACTAATTTTTTTAGTGAAGAAGTTTTAAACAAAGATGCTTTTGTCAGCTTATGTTTTATGGCAGACGATGTCTGGCTGAATATGATGGCTCAGTTGAATAAGACAAAGACCGTGAAATCCAATTATTTTTCAAACTTAATTCCCATTGAAAATAAAAATTCCCTCTTTAAGCTAAGCCAGGAAAACGTGGCAGATGGAGGTAATGATAAGCAGTTACAGAATCTGATTCAAAATTATAATATTAATAATTATGAAATATTTAAGTGATTTTATAAAGCTTAGCGCGTTATTATTATTTAGCTTTTCTTTTGCTCAGCAAAACAGAGTAAGCAGGTATAATGCAGATATGCAGGCATCCAAAAGTTTTGGTCTGCGGAAAATGGAATTGTCATCGGTGAGTAAAAATACTTACGATTTCATGGCATTGGGATATTTTATCAATGCAAATAACAATATGTATCTTAAAACAAAAGATAAAAAATATATTGATACTAATATTTCTGTCATTAAACCAATTCTGATTGATACCAATTCGAATGCCTCATACCAGAAAAATGGTTGGGTGATGAATGCAGGAAAAGGCAATCAGAATGCAAAAGCGAACGGACAGGAACATTTAATTTCAGAGGGATATTTTTTCAGATACATTGGTGAGTTTTTGGATATTTTAGCCAAGAATAAGCTGTATACAAATTACCAGCCGGCGATAGAAAATGGTTTAAAATACTCGTTTGATAAATGGAAAGACAGAAGCTTCAGCCAATATGGAGATTATTCATTATTGTTTCATCAGAGGCTTCATACAGGAGCAAACTGGGCCATTGTTGCACTCTATCTGATGAAGTATGATGAATCCAATAAAAATTCATATGGCTTATTTGTAAATCAGTTTGATCAGCAGCTGAAAAAAGCGTTGGTTTTAAACAAGAGCGCAGGTAGCGTTTTGTATTACACGTGGAACAGTACGTATCCTGATACTTTTTGTAAGGCATTACAGAAAATTAAGAATTATAAACCGGTCGTACAGGATGTATCACATGGAAATCATGTCGTATTATATTTAATAAAGGCAAAAGAATTGGGAAATGCCAATTGGGCTAACTTTAATTTCAATTACCTCTGTAATACCTTGAAACTTAAAATTCTGAAAGGAGACAGTATTGCCGATAATGTAGATGGTACTACAGATCCAAGTGTTCAGAATACAGGTTGGAAAATATCGGATGGCTGGATGAAACTTATCTATTTTGATGCAAGTTTATATCCCCTGTTCGAAAAAAACCTTGCAAATTATAGTAATAAAATTAGCAACTCTTCTTTAGAGCTGCAGTTTAATTCAATTTATCCATAATGATACTTCACATTACAAACGATTACTCAGGATCTACAGTTTATAAAAATTTAGTGAGGGAACTGGATAATAACGGGGTAGAGCAGATTGTATATAATCCATTTAGAGAATCTTCCAGAATAGGGAAAAATAAAATAGATTTTAAAAGTACCCGCTCTCAGATTATCTACAGCCATATTTTATCAAAATATGCAGATCGGGTTTTGTATAAGAAAAAAATTAAAAAAATAGTACAAGACATTGAAGCAAAAATAGACCTCAAGACCGTCAAATTTATTCATGCTCATACATGGTACAGCGATGGTGGAGTGGCCTATGAGCTTCATAAAAAATATAATATTCCATACATATTAGCAGTACGCAATACGGATCTTAATGTGTTTTTGAAGTATTTTCTGCACGAAAGAGGCTACGGACAAAAAATACTTCAGAATGCAAATAAGATCATAACCATTTCTGCAGTCTATAAAAAAAGAATGCTTGAAGATCCACGCCTGTCTCATATCATGAGCGATGTACAGCAAAAACTAATGGTGATTCCAAATGGTGTAGACCCTTTCTGGATAGAATCAAAGGTTGTGAACAGGAAAATTGTTGAGAATGAAAAAAGCATTCAGATGCTTTATATAGGGAAATTCAATAAGGGCAAAAATGTCTTTAACCTTATTAGCGCTGTTAAGAATCATAATCACAAAATTCAGAATAAAATAAAATTAACACTGATTGGAGGAGGAGGAAATGACGAGAAAAGAATCTTGGATTCTATTAAAAATGATCATTCCTTTGAGTTTGTAGGAAAAGTAGACAGTCTGCCTGTTCTAAAATCCTATTACGAACGAAGCGACTTCTTTACAATGCCTTCCAAAGCAGAAACCTTTGGCTTGGTCTATATAGAAGCGCTTCTGCAAGGCTTACCGGTGATGTACACGCAAAATGAAGGGATCGACGGTTTTTATGATGATTCTATTGGAGAAAAAGTGGAAGACACTTCTGTTTCTGCGATTGAACGAGGACTTGAACGTTTAATCCAAAAACGAGATCATTATAGTTTTGATATTGAACAATTGTTAGAAAATCATGACTGGAAGAGAATAGCTGAAGTTTATCAACAATTATATACAGAAAAAAAATAATGAATATATTATACATCCACCAATATTTCGTAACTCCCCAGGAACCCGGAGGAACAAGATCGTACTGGCTAGCACAAGAACTTATTAAAAATGGGCATAAAGTTACCATGCTCACCTCATCATCCAAATTTTCAGAGGATATTAAAATTGTAGAAATTGATGGTATTGAAGTCGTTTATATAAAAGAAGACTACGACCAGAATATGAGTGTTTCCAGAAGGTTAAAGGCTTTCTTGAAATTTATGTACAAATCGTCTGTGCTAGGATTGAAACAGAAAGATATCGATTTGGTGATTGCTACATCTACTCCTCTTACAATAGGTATTCCGGCACTTATATTAAAGTGGTTTAAAAAGAAACCTTTTGTTTTTGAAGTAAGAGACCTCTGGCCGGAGGTGCCAATACAGATGGGAGCCATAAAAAACAGTTGGACAATAAAAACGACTCGTCTGCTGGAAAAAGTGATTTATAAAAATGCTTCCCGTGTTATTGCTCTTTCTCCCGGTATGCAGGCTGGAGTTGTAAAGTATATTCCAAAAGAAAAAACATCAATGATTCCTAATATGGCTAAAATGGATGAATTCTGGCCTAGGGGGAAAAATGATCAATTGATGGAAAAGCTCGGCTTAAAAAAAGATTCTTTCAAACTAGTTCATTTTGGTTCTCTGGGATTGGCAAATGGTGCTCAGACAATTGTTGAATCTGCCAAATTATTAAACAATAGAGAAGATATAGAATTTTTGTTTGTAGGAGGAGGTTCTACCGAAAAAGATTTGGTAGAAGAAGTAGAAAAAAACAATCTTAAAAACGTGAAATTTCTTGGAAAGTTTCCTATGACTGACGTATCTGAGATTGTCAATTTTTCGGATGTTTCGATGATTTCCTTTTTGGATATTCCGATTTTGTATACCAACTCTCCAAACAAGCTTTTCGATTCGTTGTCTGCCGGAAAACCAATTATTGTAAACTCTGCCGGATGGACCAAAGATATAGCCGAAAAATACCATTGCGGATATTATGTAAACCCAAACCGTCCGGAAGAACTTGTACAAAAAGTACTCTATCTGAAAGACAATCCTGAATTGGTAAAGGAAATGGGACAGAATGCAAGGGAATTAGCTGAAACAGTTTATGACAAATCCATTTTGTGTAAAAAATTTGTTGAAGTTATCGAGCAAACAGAATAAATGATCAAGAGAAAGAACCTGTTGTATTTACAAATGATAGATAGCGGGTCATCTTAGAATTTAAAGTAACAAGAATGTTGATTTTGTGTGTGTTTTTATAATCGACTTTCTTAAA
This sequence comes from Chryseobacterium sp. T20, assembly GCF_047345655.1. NCBI lineage: Bacteria > Pseudomonadati > Bacteroidota > Flavobacteriia > Flavobacteriales > Weeksellaceae > Chryseobacterium > Chryseobacterium sp. T20. The sequence continues at coordinate 1,188,979 of NZ_JBLFDU010000001.1, read as the reverse complement.
TTTTCTAAGTAAAATAGGGCAGAAGAGTATTAAGTGCAGCGCTATATTAAATTTTTTATATTTGAAAATCTGTATCTTAACAATAGCTTTGAAAGAAAAGAAATACGTTTCTTTGGAAAAGTTAAAAAAAGCTATATATTTGCACCAGTTAAAAAGCAAATGCTACCTTAAAAAATTGATCCGGTAGTTCAGCTGGTTAGAATGCCGCCCTGTCACGGCGGAGGTCGCGGGTTCGAGTCCCGTCCGGATCGCAAAAAGTCTTCTAGAAATAGAAGACTTTTTTATTTTCCCTTATTGATAAACAGATTGGAAATAATAGCCGATTATTATCAGAAGTAACTTACTGACAGGTTTTTCAGGGATTTTCCGGTTTTGTATATTGAATGGTTATTGTTACTTTAGCGAATAAGCATAAGTTGAATGTCAAAAGGAAAATTTATTTTATTCTCAATACTTAAAACGTGGCTAATCTCCACACTGCTTTCTTTTGTGCTTTTAATCTTGTTTTTAAGTCTTACGAAAGAAGTAGGAGACAGGCCGAGGAATTGTGATATGAGTGGGTTAGTGTATGGGTTTACCATTTTCTGGATATTATTTCTGAGCATATTATCTTTAAGCAGCTTCCTTTCTCTCTTACAAAAATTTCATAGTAAAATACAAACGGCTTTATGTTGGTTTCTGCTGCCTCTTACAGCTTCTGTTTTTTCCTTTTTCACGATCACTGATGGAAAGATTGACGGTGAAGAAACGATCGTTTTTCTGATTATGAATCTGCCGTGGCTGGCTTTTTGGATATTGTATTATTACAGATTCAATATTCGTTTCAACATAACCAACCACTGATCGTATATTCATGAAAAAACAATTTCAAAACTGGACCCTCTTTTTTATTACAGGTATCATAGCTATGATTGCCGGATTGATTGCAGCCATCGTTATGATGAATGGGCCATCCGCACCTGATGCTCTATTTGGAATGTATATCCTGTTTAGTTTAGTTCCTTTATTGCTGGTGATGATTATAGATCGTATTCTCGTATGGAAATTCGGGAATAAAAATGTCAATAAAGTTCAGTTTGCAATCCTGTTGTTTATAGTTTTTTTATGGATTGTAAGATTTGTGTTGAACCTTTTTATCTAAACTGAACCATATGAAAAAACTGTTTTTATTCTGTTTTATAATTTTTTCTGTAGTAATCTCTGCACAGCCATTCATTCTAAAATCAGTAGGAGAAGCAAAAGAGTTTAGATTGACACTTTATTACGGAACTAAGGGAAAAGGAGCTTTTGTACAATATTCCGGGAAGAAAGAAATTATTCCTTTACAGATTAAAAGTTTTAAAGTAGATGACAGTGGAAGAAGTGACGGGCAGCTGGATATTAATTATTACGTCTGGAATGAAATAATTGATGGTAAAGTCACTGGAATATATACGTTCGAAATGATGCATCATACTGCTTCGAACATTACCTATACAAGAGCAAAAGACAACAGAAAGTTTAAGATGGAAATGATGGAGGATGAAAAAAAATATAACGGAAGCAATACATATCTTCTGCATGCTGCACTCCTTACCTTTAACCATTTTTATAATAATCATTTTATCATTACTTATTCCGATGGAAAAAAGACAGCCATAGAACTTCAGTCTCCCGATAAACCTTCTTTTGCAAGACAGAGTATTATCGAAGACTATAATTTTGACGGTTATGATGATATCGCATTTTCTGTTCCCGATGACGGAATGGGTGTTTACAGAATGTTTGAAATTTATCTGTATAATCCACAAAGCAAACGTTTTGAAAAGCTTAAAGAACCAGATTTTTCCCGTTCAAGCTGTTCATGTTTATGTGATGTCACAGTAGAAAAAGAGAAAAAGTTTTTAATAACAGGATGCAGAGGTGGTGCAAGATGGCATCAGGATGTTTATCGCTTTGGTAAAAACGGAATTTTAGAATGGATTTCTACAAAAGAAAATACGGACGAATAATGCTTTTTTTCAATATCTGGGAATACCTTTAAAATCTATGTTTTTTTTGAAATTGTAAACTATAACTCCTCATTTACAGTGATAAAGCCTCCGTTTTTTTACGGTATTTTTAAGAATGTCTTTTAGGATTCAAATTTAGGTCTGATATTTGTACTGGGTAGCCAAACTAAATGGCCGATTTATTTATGAAAAACATATCTGTGAAAAAATCCTTTTTTTATATCTGTTTATGTGCTTTTTTTCTGGTTTCCTGTAAAAAGGAAATAGAAAAAATAAGTGATACTTTTAAAGATACTGTTTCTTCTTCGGAAGTTCCGGAGGTAGAAAAGGATTCTATAAAGAAAGATTCTGTTCCTGTCGTTAAAAAAGAATCTGTTCCGCCTGTCATGCAGGAGAATGGCTTTTATAATGCCTTTGTTCTTCCAAAAGATAAAAAAATGCGTGATTCTATTTACGCAGAATTCAGCAAGAAATACAGTGTAGAAGAAAGAACAGCTATTTTAGCCTTAAACAGATTGGATTCTAAAAGTAAATGGAATGCCGACACTTTGGTAGTTCCTGCGAAAATAGATACAACATTGATGGCCTATTCACCGTTTCCAATGCAGCTGGATGTATTAAGCGGAGTGAAAAAGTTTGTCATTTTCTCATATCCTATACAGGCTTTTGCTGTATACTCTAATGGAAGTCTTATAAAATGGGGCCCAACAAGTATGGGTAAAAAAGCAGCCCAGACTACAAGAGGCCTTACTTTTGCCAACTGGAAAAAGAAACTGGCTATTTCCACCGTGAGCAGCGAATGGAAACTTCCTTATAACTTTAATATTCACAATATAGGAGGAATCGGATGGCATGAATATACGCTTCCCGGATATCCTGCCTCACACTCATGTTTACGATTGCTGAGAAAAGATGCCCAGTGGCTGTATTCCTATGCAGATACATGGATTTTAAATCCGGGTGGTGCTACCACTAAAGCCAGAGGTACAGCAGTAATGGTATTCGGAGATTATAAATGGGGAGGAAGAAAACCATGGAGAAATCTTTTGGATGATCCTAATGCCAACAATATTTCCGTTGAAGAACTGACGAAACTTTTAGAACCGGATGTTCCGAAAATGCTCAAGGAACAAAGCAATAGAGAAAAAGTAGCAGATTCTATCAAAGCAGCAAAAGCAGCAGCTCCTATTCAAAATGAGAAGCCTGTGGAACCTATGTCTAATTAATTTTCTTTTCAAATTGTAAAGTAGATTCTTCAGCAAACTTTCTCAGTTTAAGCATTTCCTCTTTACCTTTATGTTGTCCGAATCTGGCAGCAATATAAGTAAGAAGAATAAATAATAACATAATAAAAGAAGCGCTCAGTGCCCAAGGGTATTCGGCGCTTTTTATTTGCTTTTCTACGTAATACATGGTGAAAAAGGTCATCCAGAGAATAGAAAAAGAAAAATACAGGAACATAAAGAATGTCCACACTGCAGAACTGGGACCGAACACTCCACGTATTGTTGTATGCTCATCCTCCATTTCTATCCGTAAGGCAAGGCTGGGTTTCCAGTAATTATCATATTCTGTTTTTACCCAGATGGTAGCCACTTCTTTATTGATGTTGCCTGAAAACTCATCTTTATGCTCTTCCATATATTTTTTCAGATTCTCAGCATACTCTTCCTTGGTAAGATGAGTAAACATTTTAAACCTGGGTCTGGTTCTTATTCTGTCTAAAGTGGTTTCTTCGGTATTCATATTATTATTCTTGATAAGGAATAGGATCCTGAAGGGTGAAACTTAATGTGAGTTTTTCATTTTTCCTTTGAATAACCATGGTAATATTTTTACCTTCATTAGATTTCATAAGCTCTACAATTTTTTCCAGGGTCATCTCAGAAGTAGAGTCTCCATTAATACTTAAAATTCTGTCTTCTTTTTTCAGACCTGCTTCATAGGCTGGTGAATCTTTCCTTACTCCGGCAATAGAAAATATAGGTTTTAAACTGAATTTATATTGAAATGCATCTTTATAAACTTCATTTACTACTGTGGCAGATTTTTGAGTTTCAATGTTTACCCTGTCTTCCTGCCATTCCAATCCGTCCTGTTTAAAATCTAATCCACTCATATTAAAATGAAAAGGATCATTAAAAAAACGGTTTTTTTTCAAATATATTTTTTTAGCAGGATAATCAAAAACCACCGTAAATCTTCGCATAATTTCACTGCCTACAGAACCTTTTCTGTTTTCCACTAAAGTGACATGCTGTATGGAGAATTCATCCGGCATAGCAGTAAGAGGTTTTTCAAATTTAAAGCTACCAAGATAAAAATTGTGAATACGGCTTCTCTTACCAAAAATATCTCCGTTGAAACCCCGTCCAAGAAAATCATCAATATTAGGTCTATTGTATACAAAATTTTTAATCAGGGTTGGAAAGAGCCAAATAGCATCATTATTTCCAAGATCTACCAACAATTTTGAATCTTTCTTCTCATTTGTCATTTCTACACCTGCATAGAGATAAGGCTTATCTCTTTCAATTGTAATAGGGAATTCTTCAAATTTTCTGATTTTCTTTTTTAAAAGATCAGAATTTTCGTAGACCGTCAATTTTTTTGAAGTATAGTCGATATAAATAGGATGGTCTTTAAAAAAATGATAGCCAATCACTCCGTTTACCGGAATTCCTACATGTGAAGAAATGTTAAACTCTTCATCAAGAATAATATAAAGGGACATCGAAGTATTTACAATTTCACTTCCTATTTTGCCTATATTGCGCTCGGATTTCAGCCCATCAATACTTAAACTACCTCCGAGCCCGGAAAATTTGACTTTTTCAACATTGCTTAGCTTCACTTCCTTGTTTTCCAGGCTAAAAAGAATGGTTTCAGAAACTCCCGTATCCAGAAGAAAAGTAAGTTCAGCACCATTAACATTGATAGGAATAAAGATAAGATTGTTGATAAACTGAAAAGGAATAACTGCTTTTTTAGTATTGATCAGCTCAAAAGTATTCTGGGCATTTACAAAAATGCTTAGAAATAATCCTAGTAAAAGCAATTTAAATTTCATTTACTGAATTTAGTGAATTTATCTATATGATAATAAAAAAACATTCCAAAAGCTGGAATGTTTATATAAGTTACAATGAAGTCGTGTTTTTTATTGAATTTGTTTCAAAATAGGTTTTATTTATTTTGAAAAGAAGTCCATCAAATCCATATAATTCTTCTGATTGACACCATGTCCGCTCATATATTCTCTGAACGTGAAGTAACAGCTAAGATCATAAAGAAGATCTGCCGCTTTTCTTCCCCATTCCAGTGGAATCACAGCATCATCCGTACCATGAGAAATAAAGAAACGAAGTCCCTCCAGTTTCTTTTTATCTTTTACAATACCATCCAGAATTTTATCTTCAGGATAACTGCTCATACAGGCAACACGATTGAAAAGCTCAGGGTGTTTTAAAGCCAAAGCATAACATAATATACCACCCTGGCTGAAGCCACAAAGATGAGCTTTGCTTTCCGTAAGTCCATAGTGGTTGATAATCTTTAGCATACTTTCCAGAACTGCATGTAAAGATTCGTTGGCCTGAGGAACATCGATGAAGTTTTCGGGATCATTAAAATTGATATCATACCATGAGTATCCTTCAAATTGAGTATCACGTGGAGCTCTGAAACTTACAATGATCCAGTCATTGGGAAGAGTTTCTCTAAAACTGAAAAGATCCTGTTCATTGCTGCCATATCCATGAAGCATAAAAAGAATGGGAGTTTGGGAAGTAATATTTTCCGGCTCTCTTACTAGATAATCTAAATTCATACAGCAAAGATAATTAAATTACCTACAGAATCTTAACTTTTATTATTCATACAATGAACTTCTGTTGTATGATGTTTTATGTGTAATGATTAATTATTTGGAGTATATTTTTGAATTTTTCCGATGCTTTCTGTTTTTATTGATTTGATATTATTTGGAAATCTTTATTGGAAATTTTTCATAAAAGTTATTTTTATATTAATAAAAAACTTATATTTGAAACATTAAAAAATCTATTTGGAGAAATGAAGCAATTTTACAATTCAAAAAGTTTACTTAGACTTTCTTTTTTATTCGTTTTATTATTTTCTGTAATCACCGTTGTTAATTCTTGTAAAAAAGATGACGATGAAGAATTTCAGGATCATGTGGTTCAATTCGAAGTGAAGACCACTGCCGGAGGAAACATTATAAGTGTTGTAACACAGGTAGGTACAGCTCAGAATACCATATACAATACTCCGCAGTCTCCTGTAACTTCACCGTGGACAAGTGGAGAATTCTTTGTGAATTCCAGCCAGGCACAACTGAATCTTGATGCTAACGCGTCAATGCCGGATGATAATTCTGAATTGACGATCAATCTTTACATTGATGGTGAAATAGCAAGAACAGTGAAGAAGAAAGGTAAAGGGGTATTGGTTGCTTCTATTGATTATAGCTTCTTAGAACCTTAAATTACTTTAACAATATATAAAAAAAACCGCTTTCGAAGCGGTTTTTTTATTCTTCAATCATATGTTGCTGTACAGCGAGGTTGATCAATTCTGTTGAGTTCTTTGCTTGAAATTTCTGTAGAAGATTCTTACGGTGAGTGTCCACGGTAAGAGGACTTAAAAACAGTTCTTCAGCAATTATATTACTTGTTTTTCCCTGTGCTACCATCTGTAGAATTTGTTTTTCCCTTTTAGTCAGTCTTGGAATAGGAAGATTAGTCTGAGACGGAAGACTGATAATCTGCTTGGTTTCATTGCAGAAAACAATATCTCCAGAAAGGGCTCCTCTGATCCCAATCACAAGATCATCAATAGAAGTATTTTTGAGAAGATAACCGCTTGCTCCGTTTTGTATAGACTGCATAATAATGCTTCGTTCTGAACGGTTACTGAACATTATTACAGAGGTGCTTGGCGATATTTTTTTGATTTCTCTGCAGAGTTCCGTTCCGTTGGAATCTGGGAGCGTAATGTCCAGAAGAACAATATCTACCATTTCAGACCGGATGAAACTCAGTGTTTCTGCACCGGATGCAAAACTTCCTGCTACATGAAAGAAAGGTTGGCTTTTCAGCATCATTCTCAGTCCCTCAATGACTATAGGGTGGTCGTCTACAATGACGATATTTATTTTCTCATTCTCCATGGATGTTGAGTTCTATATTAATTGCTGTTCCTTGATCATCAGAATTGATTTCCATTTTTCCTTTCAGGTAGTTGACTCTGTTTTTCAGATTACGAAGTCCCAGACTTTTAGTAGTGTTTTCTATATTTTTATCAAATCCTTTTCCGTTATCTTCAATCGTGATCAGAAAATTTTCGCCGGATTGGGAGCATTGAAGCAGAATACTGCTGGCTTCGGCATGTTTTACAGCATTGGCTAATAACTCCTGTACAATTCTGTAAATATTAAGCTGGATATTTAAAGGTAATTTTTTGTCAATATCAATAGCCTGAAAATCAATTTCAAGGTTTTTTCTGTTGTAAAATTCACACAGGTCGAGTAGAGCAGTTTCCAAACCAAAATTAAGCAATGATTCCGGCATTAAATTTCTGGCAACATGTCTAAGCTCACTTACAGAGCTGTCCAGCTGACCCAATATCTTATAAAACTCCTGATCTTTTTCAGGGTTTAAATGACTGGAAGACCAGGTAGAAAAGTTGATCTTTACTCCGGCAAGCATTCCGCCCAAGCCATCATGAAGATCCCTTGCAATACGTTCTCTTTCCCTTTCTTCACCATCAAGAATAGCTTTGGTTAATGATAATTCTTCTTTTTGCTTAATATCATTGAGTTTCTGCTCGTTTATTTTTTTGTTTTTTCTGAAAATAATAAACAGGAAGATCAGAAGGCTTAACGCGAGCAATAAAACAAGACCCATTCCCCATAAATAGGAATTCTTCTTGTTGACTTCCAGGTCTTTTTGGTTTTTCTCAGCATTTAAAGTTGCTATTTTTCTTTCTTTTTCAGCAGTATTGAATTTAGATTCCAGTTTGTTGATTTCAATTTTTACATTCTCCGTATTAAGGCTGTCATTCAGCTTTGAATATTTCTGTTCCCATACAAGAGCTTCTTTGGTGTCTCCTAATTCTTCATTGAGTAAAGAAAGCTGTTTGTAAAAGGTTTTCCTGTTATTAAGATCAATGGCCAGAGACTTTTCCGTTAAAACATTTTCTAAAGTAGTTTTAGCTTCCTTATATCTTTTAAGCTTCTTTAAAATATCATACTTGTTGAAATAAAACATTTGAGCCAGAAGATTCTGATTGTACTTTCTGGTATAAAAAATTCCTTTTTCTATCACAGGAAGGGCTTCTTCATTTTTCTGACGGGTAATATATAATAGCGTTTTACTGTAATAATAAAATGCATTGGATGAAGATTCCGGATAACCCTTGATGAGTTTTTCAGCTTTATTTAAAAACTTTTCAGCTTCATCTCCATTGGCCTCGTAACAGAAATTGTTGGCAGAATTGAGATAGGTGAAAAACAATTCAGCAGAGTTAGGATAGTTTTTTTCAAGAATTTCCAGGGCTTTTTTATTGTATTCTTCAGCTTTCTTAAACTGAGCATTATAGGTAAGAATAACTGCAAGCTGAGTATATAAGAAACCCAGATTTCTGCTGTTTTCATATTTTTTAACCAAGGGGATACTTTTTTCAAGCATTATCTTGACCAAAGGAATATAGCCCTCTTTATCCTTTTGAGAAACTCCGTAGCTATACCAGGCAAGAGCCTGAAAGAAATCGGACTCTTCATTTTTGAATTTCGATAAAGACCGAATAGCCTGCTGATAGGAAACAGCTGCTTTCTTCTTATTCCTATCCAGATTATACTGTCCTTCGTAATAATAATATTTTGCTGAAATAAAAGGATTGTTTTGTGCCAGTCTTTTTCCATTTGCAAGATATTTTTTACTCAAAACGGAATCGCTGTTCCTGTAATAATTGGATAAAAGGAGAGACGCTGTTGCTTTTGAAGTATTGGGATAATTTCCATTTGTAACGCTTTGTAAGCTGTCTATATAAGCTTTCTCATTAAGCGGAATGATTTGTTGGGATTGTAAAGCAAAAGATAAAAATAGACTTAACAGGACAAGTAATCTCTTCATTATGGATCAATTCTGTAAAATGTTTTTTAAAACGTTCAATTTAATTAAAAATTTTAGCATAAAAAATACCTGAATTTAGGTAGAAAAAATTACTGGTTTTTCAGGATTGATAGACGTAGGGGATGCTCATAGCTTTGCAAACATCAAATCATGAATCATAGAATATTCAATATAGTAACTAAAATTTAAACAAAAAGATTATGAAAAAAATGAAAATGAATCAGCTGTTAAGAGGAGCATTGGTTGCAGCAATAGCAGCAATGTTTATTGGATTTACAGCGTCATGCAGTAAAGATAACGACGACAATGTAAATGGAGCAGGAAAAAGTCATAAAGTGGTTTTTAAAGCAATCGCTTCTTCGGGAAGTAATATTGATGTAGCGGTGTACGGAATTGATGGTAACCCTACTACAGCATCAAGTTTAAGCGGATCAACATGGTCAAGCCCGGAAGTAAAATCAGAACCTGGAGCATATAGCGCTAATGTTGCAGTAAATGCTATTGGACCGGATGCTTCAGCAACGTTGAAGGTTCAGATCTGGGTAGACGGAGAGCTGAAGAAAGAAGGAACTTCCAGCGGACAGTATTTGTCAGCTTCTACAAGCTATACATTTTAATATTAAATTATTTTAGGACATAAAACGGGCGCTGAGATTCATCTCAGCGCCCGTTTTTATATGTATCTTTTACTAGTTGGCTCTTACAATAAAGTAGCTTTTTTTACCTTTTTGTAATAATAAGAACTTACCGTCGATAAGGTCAGTTTCATTAGCTGTGAAAGTATCATTTACTTTTTGTTTGTTGACAGAGATTGAATTTCCTTTAATCTCTCTTTGAGCTTCACTCTTAGATTTTAAGAATCCTGATTTTTCAGAAAGAAGATCAATAATATTCACTCCTAAAACATCAGCTTTTGCAATTTCTTTCTGAGGAACCCCATCGAATACTTCAAGGAATGTTTCTTCATCAAGACTTACAAGATCTTCAGCAGTAGAGCGGCCGAAAAGGATTTCAGAAGCTTTCAGTGCTTTTTCATACTCTTCTCTTCCGTGTACCCAAACTGTTACTTCTTCAGCCAGTTTCTTTTGCAGTTTTCTTTCGTGTGCCGCTGTTTTGTGCTCTTCAATTAAAGCTTCAATTTCCTCTTTTCCTAAGAAAGTGTAGAACTTAATGAATCTCTCAGCATCTTCATCAGTAGCATTCAGCCAGAACTGGTAGAACTTGTAAGGAGAAGTTTTCTTTTTATCCAGCCAGTAATTTTCTCCGCTTTCAGACTTTCCGAATTTGGAGCCGTCTGCTTTGGTAATCAAAGGAACTGTTAATGCAAAAGCTTCACCCTGAGCTTTTCTACGGATCAATTCTGTACCTGTAGTGATATTTCCCCACTGGTCAGAACCTCCCATCTGTAGCTTTACATTATTGTTTTGGTATAAGTGAAGGAAATCATATCCCTGGATGAGCTGGTACGTAAATTCTGTAAAACTCATTCCATCTGCACCCGATTCTCCTGAGAATCTTTTCTTCACAGAATCTTTAGCCATCATATAGTTGACCGTGATATTTTTCCCTACATTTTTAGCAAAATCAAGGAAAGAAATATTCTTCATCCAGTCGTAGTTGTTCACCAGCTCAGCTTTATTAGGCTCGTTTCCTTCGAAATTTAAGAATTTTGAAAGCTGGTTTTTTAAACAGTCTACATAGTGTAAAAGAGTTTCTTCATCCAAAAGATTTCTTTCAGCAGATTTCCCGGACGGGTCACCAATCATTCCTGTTGCTCCTCCCACCAATGCAATTGGCTTGTGGCCATGAAGCTGGAAGTGAGCTAAAATTTTTATCTGAATAAGACTTCCGATATGTAAAGAATCGGCAGTTGGATCAAAACCAATATATGCAGTAGTTACCTCTTTATTCAGTTGTTCATCGGTTCCTGGCATCATATCGGCAAACAGACCACGCCATTTAAGTTCTTCTATAAAGGAATTCATTGATTTTTAACTTTAAAATTTTAAGATGCAAAGATAGTAAATTCATAAGTATTAAGGGTAAAAGCGAAACAGCAAAAAATGTAAGGGAAAGAAAGTCACAGATCATGAAAACCTTTTGGATGTTAACCGTAAGAATTGAACAAGTTCAGACTTTTGCCCTTTTACTCCTTTGTTTTTCACCCCAAATAATCTATATTTGTTATTAATGAACGACGAACAGCTATTCCTGCTCATCCAGAAGGCCAAAGATAAAGATCAGAAGGCCCAGACTAAACTCATCAATATTTTTTGGGTAGATGTTTTCTCTTTTGTCATGAAAAAGGTAAGAGATGAAAATGATGCCGATGAAATTACCGTGAATGTTTTTTCAAAGGTACTGTCAAAACTGGATATGTTCGATCCTCATTTTCAGTTCAAAACCTGGATATTGACCATTGCCCAGAATACCGTTATTGATTTCTGGAGAAAGAAGAATCGGGATAACGAAGACGCTGTCGAAAACCTTGATGAGGTCAAAAACCAATATGCCAAATCACCTGAAGAACTTCTCATTTCTGAAGAAGAACAAAAGAAAATCATCAAAACCATAGAATCGCTGGATGCCAACTATCAGGACATTATCAAGTTGAGATTTTTTGAAGAAAAAAGCATCAAAGAAATTGCTGAAGAGCTGGGAATTTCCGTTGCCAACACCAAAGTAAGAGTCATGCGGGCCAAAAAAGTCCTAGCCGAGCTGTTGAAAAATAATGAATTTGATGATCATTAAACTCAATAATTTAATAAATCCTATTCAATAGAAAGGGGAATGTCATTCTAAACGAAATGAAATGCAGTGAAGAATCTCATAAATTTGTTCATCAATAAGATTCTTCCTTCGTCAGAATGACAAGATTCAGAATAGGCTTTAGCCTAAACTTACATCCCACGGTTTTTATTTAAAAATACACCTCTTCTTTTGTTTTTGGAAGAATTATTTTTTGCTGCTTTTCCTGATTTCTGTTCTGCAGATTAATTTTCAGCCCTTTTTTAATATAGGTTTCCTTCAAAGATTTACCATATTCAGCTGTATTTTCTACCTCTTTTGAATAGTTCAGTTGTCCTGTTGAAAGATTAAAATCTATATCTTTCCAGTAATCACCAGGTCTTCCTGAAGTGGAGGAGGTTCCTATGAGTTCAAAATGCCCGTTCTGAAATCTATATTTGTCCGTAACATCCCATTTCCAGCTGCTTCCACCGTTTTGAGAAATAATCAGAATTCCTTTTTCTATTTTCGTTTCCCTGTAAGGATCGCCCATCATGCCTCCGCCATTGCTTTCCATAACAGCATTTCTGGATTTTTCAAGGATGGTCCATGCTCCGCCTGCCTTTTTCAGAATTTGGATTTCACGGATGTTTCCCATATCTGTGGTGTCCTTTGTATTGTAAATAATTACTTTTTCAGGAATTTTATCCCCATCAAGATCTCCGTCTACCGTTTCAATGATAGTAGAACCCGAAGGCTGAAACTGTTTTTGGGCAAGACAAAATGTTCCGCATACCGCGAATAAAAGGAAGAATATTTTTTTCATAAGAATATTTTGAAGAGATAAATATACAAATGAAATTTCGAATTATAAGTTTCATCAATATATCCGGTTGATGGTTTCCATTAAAAAATCCTTAACTTTGAACTTCAATTTTAGAAATGGAAAATTCAGTTCAAGACACTACCGTTCAAAAACCAAAATGGATCCGCGTAAAACTTCCTACCGGAAAGAATTACAGAGAGCTGAGAACTTTGGTTGATAAATATAAATTAAATACCATTTGCCAAAGCGGAAGCTGCCCGAACATGGGAGAATGTTGGGGTGAAGGTACAGCTACTTTCATGATTTTAGGAAATATCTGTACAAGAAGCTGTGGATTCTGTGGGGTAAAAACAGGAAAACCACTTGATGTAAACTGGGACGAACCTGAAAAAGTAGCAAGATCCATCAAATTAATGAAGATCAAACATGCCGTTCTTACTTCTGTAGACCGTGATGATCTGAAAGATATGGGTTCTATTCTTTGGGGAGAAACAGTGAATGCTGTCAGAAGAATTTCTCCGGGAACCACAATGGAAACTTTGATTCCGGATTTCCAGGGACTTACAAAACACCTTGACAGATTAGTAGATGTAGCTCCTGAAGTGATCTCTCACAACATGGAAACCGTAAAACGTCTGACCAGAGAAGTAAGAATTCAGGCAAAATATGAAAGAAGCCTTGAAGTATTAAGATACCTGAAAGAGGCCGGACAAAGAAGAACCAAAACAGGCGTAATGCTTGGATTAGGGGAAACTAAAGATGAGGTTTTCCAGACGATCGAAGATATCAGAAATGCCAATGTAGATGTAATTACACTTGGACAATATCTGCAGCCGACTAAAAAACATCTTCCGGTAAAGAAATTTATCACTCCTGAAGAATTTGATGAATTCGGGGATTTTGCAAGAAGCTTAGGTTTCAGACACGTTGAAAGTTCTCCTCTTGTAAGAAGTTCTTACCACGCAGAAAAACATATTCATTAAAATACAGACCGTTCAGAAATGAACGGTTTTTTGTTTTTTAGGTAGCAGGGATCAGGTAGTAGATTATAGGTGATAGGTTGTAGGGATCAGCTATGAGGGATTAGCTAATGAATATGACAATCTTTACAGTAACGGCTGCCATCATTCCCATCCTTTGGAGGGGTGGCAAAAATTCAAAGAATTTTTGACGGGGTGGTCTATACAACACTCACAAAAATCCATAGCAGCGGACTTTAGTCCGCAACCGCAAAAATCACTTAACAGGTCGTATCCTTCTTAATCACTCCAATCCTCCCATTAATTTCTATAGGTCTGAAATGTTTCTTCTTAAACTCAGATGGTGTTTCTCCCGTATGCTGCTTGAACAGTTTATTAAAATAAGAAAGACTTTCAAAGCCTACCTGAAAACAGACCTCTGTCACGGACTGGTCTTTCAGCAGGAATATTTTGGCCTGATTAATCCGGTAATTATTAACAAAATCAGTAAACGTCATATTCGTCTGTTTTTTAAAATACCGGCAAAAAGCAGGAGTACTCAAACTGACAATCTGGGCTACTTCATTTACATTGGGCTTTCTGTCGTAATTTTCGTGGATATAATCGTAGATGGTTCCCATTCTGATTTTATCATTCAAAAACCATTTGATTCGGGTATCTTCTTTATTGAGTTCTTTTACTTCGGTAGAATCTGCGAGGATTTGCAGTATTTCAATTAATCCAACTAAAGATTCAAAAGAGTTTTTATCCTTGATAATCTGTAGCTTTTCAACAACAGTATTTTTGGTTTCTCCGGAGAATGAAAGTCCCAAATATGAACGTGCTAAAAGATTTTTAATATTTTCAAATTCAGGAACGGGAAGGATGATATCCTGAAGGAAACTTTCCCGCATCTGCAATACAAGCTGTTTGCATTCGGTCTGAATTCCATAATCAAAATTAAGATGGGGAACATTGGAACCAATCAGCAAAAGATCACTGTCTGTAAAACCGGAAATATTTTTTCCCACGTGACGGATTCCATTCACCGCTTCTACATAGACCAATTCAATTTCCGGGTGATAATGCCAGAAAAAACAGTTTTTCAGGGAAGGAGAAAATAGTTTGAAGGATTTCCCTTTTTCAAACGTAATAATTTCTTTCTGGATTTTCATTTTGTTCTTATTTGATTGTTTCTGAATTTAAAATTAAGTAAAAAGGTTAATACGGAGCAAATTTTTATCATTCAAAGAGGTGTGAAATTCAAACTTTCTTTCGATTTTTGCACTTTCAAAATAAAGATACTCAGTGAGTCCTTTAATTTGAACAGAATTAATTCAGAAAAAAGATTTAGATACAATGAAGATTGATAAAAGAATAATACCACTGGCAATCGGTGGTTTAGGGATAGGAACTACGGAATTTACCGTCATGGGACTGTTACCGGATATTGCCAAAACATTACAGATCACCATTCCGCAAGCGGGACATTTGATTTCAGCTTATGCCATGGGAGTGGTTATCGGAGCACCAATTCTGATTGGATATTCCGTAAAATTTCCACCGAAAAAAGTTCTGATGGCTTTCATGATCCTTTTTACATTATTTAATGGACTTTCTGCTATTGCTCCCGGGTACAACAGTATGCTGGTTATCCGTTTTATGTCCGGACTTCCTCATGGAGCGTTCTTCGGTGTAGGAACAGTAGTGGCTTCAAGAATGGCAGGAAAAGGAAAAGAAGCTTTTTATATATCCATGATGTTTACAGGGCTCACAGTTGCCAATCTGGCAATGGTACCTCTGGTCACCTATATCGGGCACACTTTCCACTGGAGATTTTACTTTGCTATTGTAGCAGTAATAGGGCTTTTTGCGATTTTATTTTTAAAGCTATGGCTTCCTGCAATGGAATCCAATCAGAATACCCATTTCATGGAAGAACTGAAATTCCTTAAAAATAAACAATCGTGGCTGGTATTGGCCATTACAGCGATCGGGTTTGGAGGATTGTTCACATGGTTGAGCTATATCACACCTTTAATGACTGTCGTTTCAGGAATCAAAAGTAGCCAAATGGCTTATGTAATGGTTCTTGCCGGAGCAGGAATGGTGGTTGGAAACCTGGTTGGTGGTATTGTTTCAGATAAATTAGGTCCGGAAAAAACCTGTGCATTACTGATTTTTCTGATGATGATTTCTCTGGGAGGTGTTTTCTTCCTTGCAGAATATAAAAATATAGCCCTGGTACTGACATTCATGTGTGGTGCTTTATCCATGTCTATTGCTTCACCCATCAATATTATGATGATGAAAGCTGCCCCGAAAAGTGAAATGATGGCCGCCGCTTTTATGCAGGCAGGTTTTAATATTGCCAATGCAATGGGAGCTTTCCTTGGTGGAATTCCTCTGGAATACGGCTACTCGTTCAACTATCCATCACTGGTAGGAGTGGGGATGACTTTTATTGGAGTGGTTATCAGTGTAAGATATATGTATCTGTACGGCTCAAAAACTCAAAATGAAGAAGTGGCTGCAGAATGTGTATCATGTGATAAATAAAGAGTCATAGTTAAAAATAAAAGAGCCTGTTTCAGTGAAACAGGCTCTTTTTTATAACATAAGTTTTTACGCCTCTACTTCATCTCCGTTTTTGCACCAGTAAAGGGCATTGTATAAATTTTCTTTGGGGAAAGATTTAAATTCTCCCGGCATAAGCACACTGAAAATACTCGTAAAATCACGTATGCCTTCTTTGTCTGTTACAATGGCAGAACGATTCCAGTTGGTAAGGTTTTTCAGTCCTAACAGCAAATCTTCAAGCCATGCGCCCACAGTAAAATTATCCAGATCGGTATCCAAATACAATAAATAATTCAGTTCACCGAATTGCTCTACCTTCTCTTTTACACGCGGAATAACCAGTCTTTCAAAATCCTCTTTCGTTACTTCTCCCGTTGCATTAAATGCTGCAACATTCTCCGGAGCTTCTGGAATAATTGTTATCATAATAAATATTTTTTTGGTGGTTTGAGTTTAAAAGAACAACAATAATTACACCATTATTTGATGAATAATTGTTAAAAAAGGTATAAATATTGTTATTTTAAATGTAAAATAGTAATATGAATCTCAAATCAAATGAACCTTTTTGGCTTTTAAAAAACGGATTATTAGCATCTTATCCATCCTTACAATCCAATGAAGAATGTGATGTTCTTATTATTGGCGGAGGGATTACAGGAAGCCTGATTGCCCATCAGATGATAGAAGACGGTTATACTACCATTCTTATTGATAAAAGAGAACTTTGCAACGGAAGTACTTCTGCCACCACATCAATGCTTCAATACGAAATAGATGTTCCCCTTTACCAATTAATAGAAAAAATAGGAGAGAAAGGTGCGGTTTTAAGTTATAAAGCCTGCAGTGATGCTATTGATACTATAGAAAAGCTTACCAAAATAATCAGGTCCAAAGCGGGTTTCAAACGAAAGAAATCATTGTATTTTGCCTCAAAAAAGAAAGATGCAGAATGGTTGAAGAAAGAATGTGAGACCAGAAAACAAAACGGTTTCGATGTAGAATGGCTGGAAGCAGAACAGATTCTGGAAAAATTTGAATTTGAAAATACCTATGGCGGAATTGTGTCAAAACAGGGAGCAAGTATTGATGCTTTTCAGTTTGCCCATGAGCTGTTCATACATAACGTGAAAAAAGGATTGAAGATATTTGATAAAACTGAAATGATAAAAGTAGAGGAGCATAGAGGTTTTAATACGGTTACTGTAGATAGTGATTTTGAGATTAAGACCAAAAAAATTATTTACTGTATAGGCTACGAAAGTAAAAACTTAGTGAAAGAAAATTTTGTGAACCTGAAAAGTACTTATGCTATAGTTTCTGAAATAGACAAAGACAAATTTAAAAATATCAGCAGTACCTTAGTCTGGAATACTGATGATCCTTATCTCTACATGAGAACTACCGATGACGGTAGACTTCTGATAGGAGGAGGAGATGAAGACTTTTATGATGCAGAAAAACGTGATGCAATACTCCATAAAAAAGAAAAAGAGATTCTGAAAAACCTAAATAAAATAAAACCCGATTATCATTTCTATACAGATTTTGTATGGGCAGGAACTTTTGGTGAGACTAAAGACGGGCTTCCTTATATTGGAGAACATGAGAAATTTAAAAACTCCTATTTCGTACTGGGCTTTGGGGGAAACGGAATTACTTTCTCAATTACAGGAATGGAAATGGCTTCCTTGTTTATGAAGGGAAAAAAACATCCGTTGTCAAGGTATTTTCAGTTTGGAAGATGATACTTTATTTTACCACAATTTTTTAGTAAGAATAAAGGTTATTTAGATTCCTACGAAATGGCAAACTGCGTAGATAAATCGTTATTCCAATTGTGTCATTCCGTAGGAATCTCAGATAAGTTATTTGTTGGATCAAAGTGTTTTTGTATCACAAAAGTCATCAAATAACCAAAAAAAGCGGGCCTCAACCCGCTTACACTACAAACTATACCCATTCTTTTTCGCTAGTTCAACAATAGAACTCTCAATGGCTTTCCCAAGATCATCAGAATCATCTGTTCCCCGTTTTTTCATTTCGGAATCTATATAAGTCTGACGCTTTTTGGAAAGTTCCTCTATTTCTTTTTGAATTTTATCACGTGCTGCTGATTTGGCAGCAATTGTTTTTTGAATTTCTTCTTTGCTTTTTCCTTTCAATTCTGCTGGAAGTTCACTTTCTTTAACATTGGCGATAAATCCGGCATCTTTTTCAGCTTTATCTACCAGATCCCAGTGATCATTTTTGTAAGCATTCTTTTTAGATTTGGCAACCGCTCTTTCCACTAAGTTGGATGCTGATTGTGCTTCTGCGTTTTTATCCTGTGTGATCTGCTTAAGTTGATATTCCGAACCGTGATTTCCGTAGTAGATATACGTATCATTCAGTTTAGCATTGCATTCGGAAATTCTGATGTCATAAGGTGTTTCAATATAAAGAACTTTTCTGTCGCTGTCGATATTGAAATATTTTCCACCTCCTAATGAAGCTCCGTTTTGCCAGAAAGTCTGTATTCCTTCCTCACGGCTTCCACAGAAAATGGTGTTGGTGTAAATATTCTTACTTTTTGCTTTCGAAACAACATCTTTATAATTTATTTTTCCCTGATCGAATGCTTCATTACCTGCAATATAAATCAGCTTCATGCTTTTCTCATTTCCGTCCCAGTTGAGGTTGGCAGAGGCATCCCGAATCACTGCACCACAATACTCACTGCCGCCATTGGTTCTTAAGGCAAATAATTTTTCAGAAACCAGGTCGAGATCCTGAGTAAGAGGAGTGACCTGACGGATGTAGTTTTCATCACGGATTCCGTCATTGCCATATTCATAAAGGGCAATTTCAATCTCAGGAGCCTTTCCGTTGTACTTAAGAGTGGTCAACGTATTCACAATATTCCAGAGTCTGGATTTTGCCTGATCAATCAGTCCGTCCATACTGTTGGAAGTGTCCAGTAAAAGCGCGACCTGAATTTTATTATCCTTTACCGTTGAATTTACCGGAATCAATGTCGTTTTTTCTACTGGTAATTTATTGTCAATATTACTATTGGAGCGGTTATCCGGAATATTACCGGAGCTTAATAAAGCTGTACCTGCTGCAAGTGCTAAGATTTTTAAAGTTGTCATATTGTTATTTTTTTATTGGTTATTTGTTGTGATAGTATTTTATCATTTATTATTTTGAATTCCTGAAGTAAAATTATCCCTATTTAAGGCTGGAAATCGGGAAACTTGGTGAAAGGGTAATTTGACTTGGTGAGTTTGTGGCAGATAAAGAATAAAAAAGCAGCTCCCAAAGGAACTGTCTTTTTTAATCTGTTATTTTAAAGGATTTCGTATTTTGTTTTGATGCTGTATTTCAGCTTGATGTTTTCAATATTATCAAAAGAGAAATCTACCGGAGCATCAGCCATTTCCAACTGAATATTGCTTGCTCTTCCTTTGTAAGCTGCCGGCATGATCATATCACTGGTGTAGTCTTCTATTTCTACAATTTCAAGAGCATTTCCTGTTTTTTTACCCATGCTTTCCAATAAATAGTCAGCTTTTTCTTTTGCTGCTTTCAAAGCGTTGATCTTCACTGCTTTTCTGAAATCTGCAATTTTAGTATTCTTTACCTCTGCAATGTTCAGGCTGCTTACCCATTTTTGATTCAGATCTTCAAAGATTTTACTAAGACTTGATTTTGTACTGGCTTTAAACTGATAGTTTTTAGAAAACTTAGCCGTTTTAGAATAGATATTCTGGTACATGGATTTGAACTTGATATCCTCGTTCTTTACTCCTGCGTTTTTTAAAATATCAAATAACTTCTTTTCATTATCTGCCAGATCGTTTTTATTATCTGCTTTTATCCCGATACTGAAGATAATTTCATCCGGTTCTACTTCCATTTCGGCAACACCTGTTACTTCAATTGCGTTTTTCTTTACTTCCTGAGCATTTACAAAGCTTCCAAGGGTTAAAATTCCGATTAATAAAAAATGTTTCAATTTCATAATTTCCTGTTTTTAAATTTTTAATTCTGATGTAAAATTACGCTGATCCGAAACCAGATTCCGGGAGACTTGGTGAAATGGAGTTTTCACTTGGTGAGCCCTGAAAAAAGTATTGTTTTGAAAAATATTGTTTTAAATCATTAATAGAATCAAGAGACTTAATTTTGCTTAAATGCTTAAATGCTTAAATGCTTAAATGCTTAAATGCTTAAATGCTTAAATGCTTAAATGCTTAAATGCTTAAATGGTCACCTTCTCTTTATTTCCAAAAAAATCATCTTACCACCAGACTATCAAGCACTCAACTTGGTGAAACGGAAACTTCACTTGGTGAATAGTTTTTGAGCAGACTATATATATGTATATCTTTGTTTTATGAAAATGCTTAAACTCTTTACGATCTTTTTACTTGTGCTTTTGGGAAATATAATTCATTCCCAAACCACTACTAACAGCAGTGCTGCTGTGGAAGAAGTGCAGGTAGAAACGAAGAAGCTGAAAAAAGCAATGGACACGAAAAATGAACCTGCCCAGGCAGATTCATACTATAATATTGGAGAAACATTTTTTAACGGCGGAAATTTTGCGAAAAGTGAGGAGTATTATACAAGAGCGAAAAAGCTGTATGAAAAACTCAACGACAAACCCAATATTGAAAAAGCTACCCGAAGATTAGCCCAGTCACAGGAAAAGCAGAATAAAATAACACCAGCCATCAGCAATTACAGCATGGCAGCGCAAGTGAGTTACAGTGAAAAAAGCAAAGCGGTCAATGCTAATGATGTAGCAAGACTTTCTTCTCCCACACCGGAGCTTAAAGCAGAAGCCATCCAGAATAATATCAATCTGACCAAAAAAGAAAACGAACAAGGCGATCTTGCAGAAAGTTACAGCCAGCTTGCAGATGTTAATCTGAGACAGAAAGACCTTTCCAGTGCCGAAGAAAATCTGAATACTGCTTATAAAATTTCTAAAAAAGAAGCTCCTCAGCAAGCGCTTGCCATCAATCAGAAACTGGCGGATCTTTATGTGGAAAATAAGAACTTTGAAAAAGCGATTGAAGCCAAAAAAAAAGTTCTGAAGGAGGATTTTGTGAAAGAAAATTCACAGGAGAAAGTCAACCAGATTCAGGAATTGGCCGATATCTATATTAAAAAGAATGATCCTAAAGAAGCCGTGGATCTTTTGAAAAATGCCTACGGAATTGCTTTAGATAAAGGTCATACGCTGGAAGCACAGAAAAGTGTAAAAAAACTGGATAGCCTTTATGCGATTTCAGGAAATGTGGATGCTTCAGTTCAATTGTACAGAGATTTTTTGGGAAAACTTCCGAATCTTGTTTCCAAAGACAGAAGCCTTGTTGATAATAAAATTCTGGAAGATACAGAGCAGCGAATCTCACAGCTGGAAAAAGAAAAAGAGCTTAAAGACGAGCTTATCCGAAAGAAAAATGTCTTTAATTACAGCCTGATCGGTGCTTTAATTCTGCTGACAGGATTGATCATTTTTATTTTCAGAACCCTGAAAAAGGTTCAGACCAAAAATAAAAAAATTGCCCTGCAGTCGTTGCGTCGTGAGATGAATCCTCATTTTATTTTTAACAGCTTAAATAGTGTCAACCATTTTATAGCCACCAACAATGAACTGGAAGCCAATCAGTATCTGACCAAATTTTCGAAACTGATGCGCGGTGTGATGGAAAATTCCACTGAAGATTTTATTCCCTTTCAGCAGGAGCTTGATCTTCTTCAGAATTATCTTGCTTTGGAAAAAACACGTTTTGCAGATAAATTCGATTATGAAATTGAAGTAGATGAAAGCCTGAATATGCAAAATCTGCAAGTTCCGGGGATGCTGATACAGCCGTTTCTGGAAAATGCCGTTTGGCACGGACTCCGCTACAGAACTGATAAAGGATTTTTAAAATTAAGCTTTGAAAAAAGTGAATCTCATCTGAACATCCTTATTGAAGACAACGGAATAGGTATTGAAGAAAGTAAAAAGCAGAAAACCCAGCACCAAAAAACGAGAGAGGGCAGAGGAATGAAAAATACGCTGGAAAGAATTCAGTTGCTGAATGATTTATACAAAAAAGAGATCACCTGCTCTGTAAAGGATAAGGAAAATAACAGTGGTGTTTTGGTAACAATCCAGATCAATTTGAAGTAATTGAATCCGGATTGATCTGTGGTTTCTATTTGATATATTTTTTCTTTAAAACAGAAAAATTCTTTTTGATATAGTCCAGTTCATAATGGGCAGGAATGATTTCAGTACCTGAACGGTTAATAAATCCATAGGTTCCCGTTATGTTTTTTACCAATGCCAGATCCTCGGAGTATTCACCGAATTTATTAATCTTGGAATATACAGGTTGAGTGATGATTTTTCCGCTTATATCTGAAATTCCATACGTTCCGGAATTGGTTTTTGTAAGTCTCCAGTTTTTATTGATCTTACTGATATCCTCTCTTTCTGAGATTTTCATCTGTGAAAAAGAAAAACTGAATACACTCATGCAGCAAAGAATAAGAAGTTTTGATTTCATATGATTTTGTATGGTTTATTAATTTTGATCTCTAAAATAATTCTTTTGCATCTTTCTTGCAATAAAAGTGATCAAAAGTATGGCTAGAGAACTTATGTCAGCAAATTGTAAGGTTGGTTAAATATTCCTAATTTGCACCTGCAACTTAATGATCTGCCACCTAAAATCTGATCTGATGAAAATAAAAGCCGTAATTGTAGATGATGAGCTCATCGCAAGAGAAGTTTTACGAAGCTATCTTACCAAATACTGTCCGCAAGTGGAAATTCTGGGTGAAGCTGAAAATATTAAAGAAGCTGTTCCATTAATCGCTGAAAAACAGCCTCAATTGGTATTTCTGGACGTAGAAATGCCTTTTGGAAATGCCTTTGATGTACTGGAAGCTACCAAAGAATTCTCCTATGAAACCATTTTCATTACTGCATTTTCACAATATTCATTACAGGCTTTAAATAAATCAGCAAGTTATTATATTTTAAAACCGATTGACATTCAGGAACTGATTCTTGCAGTCAATAAAGTAGCTGAAAGTCTTGAGAAAAAAGATGAACTCAACCGGAATAAGATTCTTCTTGAAAACCTGAAATTAAAACCGGAAAAGCAACAGCTCATTCTTCCTACTTTACAGGGATTTGACGTCGTAAAAACAGAAGATATTGTAAGACTTCAGGCGGATGGAAATTTTACTCAGGTATATCTTACAGACGGTTCAAAGAAGATGGTATGCCGCTTTCTGAAGCACTTTGATGATCTTCTGGAAAATCCGTTTGTGAGGGTTCACCGCTCCCATATTATCAATACAGGTTTTGTGAAATCCTACCATAAAAGTGGAACAGTGATGCTGTCTGATGATACAGAAATTGAGGTTTCAGGAAGCTTTAAAGATAATTTCCTGAAAGTATTTTCATAGAATTTATTGTACCTTAACAGACTTAAGGCATTATTTTTGACGTTTTTATAACAACCACACAAAATCTTTCTGTCATGAAAACTATTCATAAAATCATACTTCCCGTTTCGTTAGGAGCATTGGGGCTTATCGTTTTCAATTCCTATTCTGTAAGGATTCCCAGAGGAGCATCTGCGGTAAAGAATTTTGATCTTAAAAAATACCTGGGCAGATGGTATGAGATCGCCCGTTTTGATTACAGGTTCGAGAAAAATATGGATAATGTTACTGCAGAGTATACAGAAAATCCGGATGGAACAGTTCAGGTCAGAAACAAAGGGTATGATTACGTTAAAAAAGTATGGAATGAATCTATTGGGGAGGCAAAATTTGTAAAAGATCCGACAGAAGCACGTCTTAAAGTTTCATTTTTTAAACCGATATGGGCGGGTTATAACGTCATAGATATTGATGAAGACTATCAATATGCTCTGGTAGCTGGAAGCAGTTTAAAATATTTATGGATACTTTCCCGTACTACCAATATTCCTGAAAGTATCCGTCAGCGTTTCATTCAGAAAGCAAAAAAAATCGGCTATAACACCGATGAACTGATCTGGGTAAAGCATAATCAATAAAAAAACAAAATCGCAAAAGGGTCAATTTGTAAATCAGCCTTTTTGCGATTTTATCTTTTCATTATTAGCTATTAATGTATTCTTTCCATTCCTCAAAACGGTGATCAATAACCTGTTTCATCAGATCGTAGTTTTCGTAGGTATCTTCGATGTGATAGAATGTCTCGTATTCATAGTCACTTTCTTCTGCTTTTGCATCAAAAATATTCACATAATCATCAGCAAATGAGCTGTAGCGGTTACCGAAATCTGTGTCGTCTGCATAATAATCTTTGGCAAAAAGATTTCCCAGTTCATTCAGATCATATTCAGAAAATTTCCCATCGCAGGAATCCATGACAAACTCTGCTCCAGTTATTTCTCTTCGTTTTACTTTTTCTATTTCTTCTGCAGCATCTTCTTTCAGTTCGTCAGAGATCAGATTGTTGTGAATACACCAGTTCAGGAACATTCCTGTATGTGTTGCCCCATTTTTCTGAGGAAGCCCTTCCGGAAAATCACCGCCATAATGCCATGAAGCATCATCATATTTAGACATAATTTGTATTGTAGTTTTTGATAATTCACGCAAAAATAGAAAAAATCAATTTATATTGCCGCTGCCACAGAATTTTCCGTCATTTGCATAGAATTTTTTTCAACAAAAAGACATATGGAAAAAGCTGTTCTGATTACTATCGGGGATGAAATCCTTTCCGGAAATACGGTAGATACCAATTCTAATTTTATTGCAACTGAACTTAAAAATATAGGAATAAAAGTTATTCAGATTCTTACCATCTCAGACGAAATTGAAACCATTAAAAATGCATTAAGCACTGCCTTTGAAACAGGAGACTTAGTGATTACAACTGGTGGGCTGGGACCAACAAGAGATGATAAAACCAAAAAGGCACTGGCAGAATACTTCAACGATGAAATTGCCTTGGATGAGGTAACCTTCAATCATTTGAAAGGCTATATGGAAAGAAGAGGACGGGCAGATATTCTGGAGAGAAACAAAGAACAGGCTTTTGTACCTACGAAATCCATCGTTTTTCAAAACCATTACGGCACGGCACCATGTATGATGATGGAACAGGACGGAAAATTGTGCTACAGTCTTCCTGGAGTTCCTTACGAAGTAAAACCATTGATTAAGGATCAGATTATTCCTTATTTACAGCAAAGATTCAGCCTTCATTATATTCATACCAGAATTGTTTCTGTGGTAGGAATTCCTGAGAGTATCCTTGCAGACAAAATTGAAGATTGGGAACTGGCACTTCCTGAAAATATTGCTCTTTCTTATCTTCCGGTAGGAACGCGTGTAAAGCTTCGTCTGACGGCTTCCGGTGAAAATGAAGAACAGTTGAAACAAAGAACAGAAGAAGAAATCCAGAAATTACTTCCGTTGGTACAAGGTCATGTAATTGCCGTATCTGAAGATAAAATTGAAAATATTCTGGCAGAAATGCTCACTGAAAGGAACCTGACGATTTCTACAGCAGAGAGTTGTACAGGAGGTGAACTGGCAAAAATGATTACTTCAGTTTCCGGTAGTTCAAAATATTTTCTGGGTGGAATGGTAGCTTATGCCACAGAGAAAAAGATTAAAATTTTAAATGTTTCCAAAGAAACTGTGGACCAGTTCACTGTGGTGAGTGAACTGGTAGCTCAGGAAATGGCAAAAGGCTGCCAGCAATTGTTTGAAACCCATATTTCCCTTTCTACAACAGGCGTTGCCGGACCAGGAAAAGGAGAAGATGGTAAAGATATAGGAACGGTTTACTATACAATAAGAATCAATGATCAGGAAGTAACCTCCAAATTATATATGCCACATCTGGAAAGAGTAGACTTCATGGATTTTGTTTCCCAAAAGGTGATTCAGGATTTGGTAAGCCTTCTTGTAAACAGTTAAATACGAGGCTGTTTTTTTAATTTTTTTTTAATTAATTTTTATACAGTTTTTCACGCTTTTTGAAAGCCCTACAATAAATTTCAAAAATCGTGGAAAATTCCAAACAGATTTTTCAGACCAGCAGCAAAAAACGCTGGAAAAGTGTACAGTGGGGAAGCCGTGTTTTTATTTTTATAGGAATACTGCTTCTGCTTGCTTTAGGTCTGATGATGACTCTGGACAGAAGTCCTAAAATACCTTTTAAAGAAGATTATAAAGCGGTAATTACAGCCAATAAACCTTATCTTCAGGAGAATAAAATTTCCAAAGAATACAAAGGTTTCAGAAGCTTTATTTCTGAAAAAACAATCCATACCAGCCTCGACAAAATTGAGAAGGCAAGAGCAGAAAGATACCAAAATCAGAACCGAAACTGGGCTCAGTTTCCGGGAGGAATCCGTTCTGCATTTTATGTTGCGTGGGATCCCCAATCGCTGATGTCTCTGAAAAGAAATATCAGACACGTCAATCTTGTTTTTCCTGAATGGTTTTTCCTTGATCCCAAAACAGGTGATCTGAAAACCAATGTAGATCCGGAAGGATATAAAGTGATCAAAAGAACTGGTGTCGCTGCTATGCCTATGTTGAGTAATAACTCAGACAGAGAATTCCGTTCCGAAGGGCTGGTGAAAGTTCTTAATGATCCACAAAAAAGAACCCATCTGATTCAAAAAATCACCCAGCAATGTCTAAAATATCATTTCAAAGGAATTAATATTGACTTTGAGGATATGAACCTGAATTCTGATGATAATCTGATTGCTTTTATGAAAGAACTTTCAGAGACCTTCAAAAAGAATCAGTTGCTGGTGACTATGGATATCATGACGGATAATGATGATTACAATATCCCAAGACTGAATCCCTATGTAGATTACTTTGTGCTGATGGCTTATGATGAGTATTCTGCAGGAAGTGATGCAGGTCCGGTTTCTTCTCAAAAATGGATTGAAGAGCAGACGGGGAAAATAGTAAAACAAACCTCTCCTCAAAAGATTATTCTTGGTTTAGGTGCTTATGGTTACGACTGGAGTTCCAATAAAGATGATAATACCTCTGTTACTTATATGCAGGCAATTACAAAAGCAAGTGCAAGTAAAGCGGTTATTGATTTTAATGACAATACTTTTAATTTAAATTATTCTTATACCGATTCTAAAAATTTAACCCATACCGTATTTTTCAATGACGCAGCTTCTATTTTCAATACAATGCGTTTCTCTTCAGAATATCCTCTGGCAGGAACAGCACTCTGGAGATTGGGAAGTGAAGACAGCAGAGTCTGGAATTTCTACGATAAAGATCTTACTTTCGCCGGACTTTCAAAAGTGAATTTGAAATCGCTTGAAAATGTAAAAGGGCAGACCATGGTGGATTACATCGGTGACGGAGAAGTACTGGATGTTCTGAACACCCCTCATGATGGAAAAATTGCACTGGAAATTGATCCGAAAGAGAAAATTATCACAGACGAAAATTATGTCACTTACCCAAGTTCTTATGAAGTAAAAAAATATGGAAGTGCTCCTCAGAAAGAACTCGTCCTCACTTTTGACGATGGTCCGGATGAAACCTATACGCCGCAGGTATTGGATATTCTGTCCAAATACCATGTTCCGGCAGCCTTCTTTCTGGTAGGACTCAACGCAGAAAAAAACCTTCCGCTTGTAAAGAGAATTTATCGGGAAGGACATGAAATAGGAAATCACACCTTTACCCACGAAAATGTAGCAAAAGTAAGCCCGGAAAGAGCTCTGCTGGAAATGAAACTGACAAGACTATTAATCGAATGTATTACAGGTCACAGCACAATTCTCTTCAGAGCTCCCTATAACGCAGACTCTGAGCCTACCACTTCAGAAGAGATTATTCCGGTAGCATTGGCCAGACAGCAAAATTATCTTGATATAGGGGAAAATATAGATCCTGAAGACTGGCAGCCGGGAATAAAAGCAGATGAAATCGTAAAACGTGTAATGGCCGGAATCAAGCATGAGAGAGGAAATATCATTCTTCTCCATGATGCAGGTGGAGATACCAGAGAAGAAACGGTAAAAGCTTTAAAAATTCTGATCCCGACTCTTCAGAAACAAGGGTATCATTTTACAAACCTGACGAATATTCTGCACAAAAGCAGAAGCGAGCTGATGCCTGAAGTTCCTAAAACAAGATCGTATTACATCATGCAGCTGAACCTTGTGTTGGCAACGGTTATCTATGGAATAAGCCATTTCCTGGTGGCCTTGTTTACTATTTTCATTGTGTTGGGACTGATCAGACTATTGCTAATGGCGTACTGGGCTTTTAAAGAAAGAAAAAAAGAAAAAAAACTGGGAGGATTTCCGGTGTTGGAATCCTATCCGAAGGTTTCCATCATAGTTCCTGCTTACAATGAAGAAGTGAATATTGTTTCTTCCCTGCAGAACTTATTGAAACAGACTTACCCTAATTTTAATATTATTATGGTAGATGACGGAAGTAAAGACTCTACTTATGAAAAAGCATTGGAAGCATTTCCGGATCATCCGAAACTGAAAATCTTTACCAAAGGAAACGGTGGAAAAGCCACTGCTTTGAACTTTGGGATATCGCAGACCGATGCAGAATATGTAGTATGTATTGATGCCGATACCAAACTACAGCAGGATGCGGTGAAATATCTTATTGCAAGATTTTTAAATTCAAATCCTGAAGAAAAAATTGCAGCTGTAGCAGGAAATGTAAAAGTAGGAAACAGAGTCAACTGGCTTACCAGATGGCAGGCTATAGAATATACAACAAGTCAGAATTTTGACAGACTGGCGTATGCTCATATCAATGCGATTACCGTAATTCCGGGAGCGATTGGAGCATTTAAAAAATCTGTAATTATTGAAGCTAGAGGTTATTCGTCCGATACCCTGGCAGAAGATTGTGATATTACGGTGAAAATATTAAAAGCCGGATATACTGTAGCGAACGAAAACAGAGCAATAGCAGTTACTGAAGCTCCTGAAACCACGAAACAGTTTTTAAAACAACGTTTCCGCTGGACCTACGGAATCATGCAGATGTTCTGGAAACAGAGACAAACTTTCCTTAACCCCAAATATAAAGGATTGGGACTTTGGGCAATGCCGAATATTTTATTATTCCAATACATCATCCCATTTTTCTCGCCATTGGCAGATGTAATTATGTTCTTTGGAATCCTGTCCGGAAACGGAGACAAAATATTCACCTATTATCTGATCTTCCTTTTGGTGGATGCTTCATTAGCATTAGTAGCATTCATTATGCAGCGGGAAAAACTGATCAATCTCCTGTATATTATTCCACAGAGATTCGGGTATAGATGGCTGATGTATATTGTATTATTTAAAAGTTTAAGAAAAGCACTGAAAGGCGAAATGCAGTCCTGGGGATTCCTGAAAAGAACCGGGAATGTAAAAGAGATAGCAACTTCTTAATGAGGTTGGAGGCTGGAAGAGTGAGGCTGGAGGTTGTTTTCTCAGTTATCATTTTTTTACGATTCTTATAACTTCCAGCTTCTGCCTCCTATTGTCTGATTTTCCAGTAAAGATTTGAACCAAAAAAAATATAATTAGGTAGCTGGAGGTTGTTTTATGACTTTCATAACTTCCAGCTTCCTGCTCCCAACTTCTCACTTATAATACTTTCATGTTATTTATTTAAATTTGTTTTCATATTCAAGTAACAAATCCGAAATAAATCATACATATTCTAAAAATTGTTATCATAATGAAAAAAATAACGCTTTCTTTGTTTTTAATAGCAGGGATCTGCACTCAGACTACGATGAGCGCACAAGCTAAAGCTGCTAAAGTAGCAGTGAATAACACAGACAAAGGTTTAGACCTTAGCTTGATGGACACTTCAGTGCGTCCTCAGGATGATTTTTACAACTACGTGAGTGGAACTTGGATGAAAACAGCCAAAATTCCATCTGACAAACCAACTTGGGGAAGCTTCAACAAACTGGCTGAGGATACGGATAACAATTCCATGACAATCCTGAACTCTCTTCTGAAAGATAAATTTGCTGACGGAAGTGAAGGGAAAAAAATTCAGGATCTGTATGCTACTTATATGAACATGCAGAAGAGAAATGCTGACGGAATTAAACCAATCCAGGAAAACCTGAACAAGATTGACGCTATTAAAAATATGGCTGATCTTCAGAACTACCTTACTTCTGTAACCAAAGAAGGTGAAAACGTTTTCTACGGATGGGGAGTAGATGCAGACCTTAAAGATTCTAAAATGAATGCCGTTTACTTAGGTAATGCTTCTCTAGGTTTAGGAAGAGATTACTATCAGAAGGTAAACGAGAAAAATACTGAAGCTATTGCTGAATATCAGAAATATGTAGCTTCCATGCTAAAAGAATTAGGGTACAAAAATGCTGATGAAGCAGCAAAAGGTATCGTTAATTATGAAAAGAGCATCGCACAAACTTACCTGACCAACGAGCAGAGCCGTGATAATACGCTTCAGTACAATCCTAAGACGATGGCTGAACTTTCTGCTTTGGTAAAAAATGTTGACCTTCCAGGTTATCTTAAAAAAGTAGGCGTAAATTCTGACAAAGTAATTATCAGCGAATTAGGATTCTATAAGAACTTCGATAAATTGGTGAATGCTCAGAATCTTCCTGTAATCAAAGATTATCTGAAATTCCACATGATCCACGGAAGTGCTTCTTACTTAAGTGAAAACTTAGGAAACATGAAGTTTGCTTTCTATGGTAAATACCTGAGAGGACAACAGGAACAAAGAGCTCTTAACAAAAGAGGATTTGAGTTGATCAATGGTTCTTTAGGAGAAGCTTTCGGAAAATTATATGTTGAGAAATATTTCCCTGCTGAAGCAAAAGCTCAGATGGTGGAATTGATCGACTACTTAAAGAAAAGTTTCGCTGTTCACATCAACAATTTAGCTTGGATGTCTTCAACCACGAAGGAGAAAGCAATGCAGAAGCTGAACAAGTTCACTGTAAAAGTGGCTTATCCGGACAAATGGAAAGACTATTCAAAATTAAATATCGTTTCTGAAGCTAAAGGAGGAAATCTATATCAAAACCTTCAGAACATCGGTGAATGGCAGTATAACAAAGATTTAGCTAAAATTGGTAAGCCTGTAGATAAAACAGAATGGGGAATGACTCCACAGACTGTAAATGCATATTACAATCCGGTAAACAACGAGATTGTATTCCCTGCAGCAATCCTTCAGCCGCCATTCTTTAACCCTAAAGCTGATGCTGCTGTAAACTTCGGAGGTATCGGTGCGGTTATCGGTCACGAAATGAGCCACGGATTTGATGATTCAGGTGCACAGTTCGATGCAGACGGTAACTTAGTAGACTGGTGGACTCCGGAAGATAAAGCAAACTTCGAAAAAGCTACAAAAGCCCTTGCTTCTCAGTATGACAAATACGAGCCTGTAAAAGGAACTTTTGTAAACGGTACTTTCACAAACGGTGAAAATATCGCTGACTTAGGAGGAGTAAATATTGCTTATGACGCTCTTCAAATGTACTTGAAAGACAAAGGAAACCCAGGAAAAATTAGTGGATTCACTCAGGATCAGAGATTCTTCCTAAGTTGGGCAACCGTTTGGAGAACATTATCAAGTGAGAAATATATGGTGAATCAGGTGAAAACTGATCCACACTCTCCAGGATATTTCAGAAGTTTTGGTCCGCTTATCAACGTTGACGCTTTCTACAAAGCATTCGACGTTAAAAAAGGAGACAAATTATACAAGACTCCGGAAGACAGAATCAAAATCTGGTAACAATAACAACCGCTCAGCAATGGGCGGTTTTGTTTTTTTAGGTAGCAGGTGATAGATGATAGGTTGCAGGGAATGGGTTTTAGGGATTAGGGAAAATAGGTAATAAGTAATAAGTAATAAGTAATAAGTAATAAGTAATAAGGGCTGTGATAAGCAATCGAGGGGACAATTTTTACAATAACGGTTTCCATCATTCCCCTTCCTTGGAGGGGTGTCAAAAATTCAAAGAATTTTTGACGGGGTGGTTCTCTACATTATAACTTTAGACCTTAAACTATGAACTTTAAACTTTGAATTATTAATTATCATTCACTACATATCATTAAAGTTTGTATATTTGATAAGTTTGTGTAAAATCAAAAATTATCTTTAATGAAAAAGCTAAATATTGGAATACTTGCCCTTTCGGGTATCGTATTTCTTAATTCGTGTGGAGCAGCTAAGACTGCAGGGACAGACAATAAAACAGAAGCTACAGCAAAAGTAGCTGAACCGGTAAAAGAAGAAGCAAAAGAAGAGGGAATCAATTTATCGTATATGGATACCAGTGTCCGTCCACAAGATGACTTTTTTAGCTATGTGAATGGAAATTGGGTAAAAACAACTCAGATTCCTTCCGATAAAGCAAACTGGGGTTCTTTCAATGCATTGAGAGAAAATGTAGATGATGCTTCATTAGATATCTTAAACAAAATTCTTACAGAATCATATCCTGCCGGGTCAGAAGGACAGAAAATCCAGAATCTGTATGCCTCTTTTATGGATACCAATAAGAGAAATGCAGAAGGTCTGGCTCCTATCAAAGCTGATCTTGCCAAAGTAGATGCTATTAAAAGTCTTGGTGATCTTCAGAAATATCTTTTGGAAGCTACAAGATTAGGCGATAACTCTTTCTACGGATGGAGAGTAGGTGCTGATATGAAGAATTCCAATATGAATGCTGTATATCTTGGCGGTCCGGATTTAGGATTAGGACGAGATTACTATCAGAAAGTAAATGATGCCAATACTAAAACATTAGCAGAATATCAAACCTACGTTGGAAAACTATTCGGAGTTTTAGGATATAAAAATACTACTCAGGCTGCACAGAATGTGGTAGATTTTGAAAAACAGCTTGCTAATTATTTATTGACTCTTGAGCAGAACAGAGATGCCAATTTAAGATACAACCCTAAAAATGTATCAGAATTATCAGGGCTTGTGAAAAACGTTGACCTGGCAAAATATCTGAAAGATGCAGGAGTAAACACAGACCGAGTGATCATCGGAGAACTGAAATATTACCAGAACATGGATCAGTTCATTACCCAGAAAAACCTTCCTTTACTGAAAGATTATCTGAAATATCACATCATCAATGGAAATGCAAGCAACCTGGATGACAATTTAGAGCAGATCAGATTCGATTTTTATGCTAAATATTTACAGGGTCAGAAAGAACAGCGTCCGATGAACAAAAGAGGGCTTACCCTTGTAAATGGTGTTCTTGGTGAAGCTTTCGGAAAATTGTATGTAGACAAATATTTCACTCCTGAAGCTAAGAAGCAGATGGAAACGTATATTGATTACCTTTTAAAATCCTTCAAGACACATATTGCAAATATCGACTGGATGTCTCCTGAAACCAAAGTAAAAGCTCAGGAAAAACTATCCAAGTTTACCGTGAAAATTGCTTATCCGGATAAATGGAAAGATTATACTCAGTTGAAAGTAGAATCACCAAAAGAAGGTGCTACATTATATTCTAATCTTCAGAATGTTGCAGCATGGCAGTATCAGAGAAGTTTAGATAAAGTAGGAAAACCTGTAGACAAAACAGAATGGGGAATGTCTCCACAAACGGTAAATGCGTACTACAGTGGATCAAACAACGAAATTGTATTCCCTGCAGCCATTCTTCAGCCACCTTTCTATAACCCTAAAGCTGACGCAGCAGTAAACTTCGGAGGTATTGGTGCCGTTATCGGTCATGAGATTTCTCACGGATTTGACGACAGTGGTTCACGTTTCGATGGAGATGGTAACCTTAACAACTGGTGGAGTGATGCAGACCGTAAAAACTTTGATGCAAAAGTAGGTCAGTTAGCCGCTCAGTACAGTGCTTACGAACCTGTAAAAGGAAGCTTCGTAAACGGTAAATTTACAAGCGGTGAAAACATCGGTGACTTAGGTGGAGTAGCAGTAGCTTACGATGCCCTTCAGATGTATTTAAAAGATAAAGGAAACCCAGGAAAGATCAGCGGATTCACTCAGGATCAGAGATTCTTTATGAGCTGGGCTACTGTTTGGAGAACAAAAGCTACCGATCAGTACATGATTAATCAGGTGAAAACAGATCCACACTCTCCGGGAATGTTCAGAGCTTTCGGTCCATTGGTTAATCAGGACTCATTCATCAAAGCATTTGATATCAAACCGGGAGACAAATTGTATAAAGCTCCTCAGGACAGAATAAAAATCTGGTAATTTTACCATAAATTGTTAGAAAAGAAAGAATCCGCCTCAATATGAGACGGATTCTTTTTTAATATTCTTTCTTATAGTTCCGGAGCACAAACTTTATTCCCGTTTCTATAATATCTCCCATAGTTTTACAATATTTGAAATTGACATCATAGGTGAGTTTTTGTAAAGCCGTTCTTAGTTCTATGACATTAGCTTCCGGTGCAAGATTGTCTTTTTTCATAATAGAAATGAGTTCATCAAATCTGTTTTGACTGCTCGTTACTCTTTTTACAATTTGTGAACGTACCTCCTTACGGTATTGCTCTATAGAACTTGGCTTCAGTTTTTCCAATACCATGGTCACCATTTGATTGTTTTCTTTGAAATACTGTGGAAGATAAACTTTCAGATTTCCCTCATACGTTTGCTGATCAAAATCGATAGGGCGGATTCTGTAAATAACCTGGTCGAAATCATGGATGGGAATCACCACATAATTATAAGAACGCATATCACCAAGAAGCCCAATGAGACAACGCTCATTAAATTTCACAAATTCTTTGGAAATCTGTGCCTTTTCAAGATCTGAACAGTTGGATAAATGTTTCTGAATAAAAACATCTCCGGGAATTCCTAAAATATGTTCTTCAATCAAAGTATTTTTATACACCAGAAAGTTAATCCGGTTGGGAGAAAGCAGATCTTCAAGCTCCAATCCGAATATCCGGGAAGCATCGGCCTGTTTAATGTAGAAATAAGTATAATTGTCATTCAACACATTTCTCACCCGAATCCGGAAAGGTTTAGAATTTCCGAAAGTACAAAAGTCGATGGTGTCCACTTTCAGATAAGGTAAAGTAGCGGTATCTCCATCAGAATGAAGAAGGGTATAAATTTTATTTAAGTTGGCCTCTATTTCTTTAAACTCATATTCAGAATACAGTACTCCCAGCCACAAAGTATCTTTGCCATCTTTATCCAGAATTCTCACACTGTCACTAAACCTTAAAAGATCTTCATACAGAAACTTAATCTTGGTAGTTCTGTTATATTTTTCCAAATATTGTTGTAATGCTTCTGAAACTGGAAATATCGGTTTTCTGAACGCTATTTTTACATCTTTCATGACACTGTTCACTTTGTTTAAATATAAAGAATATTTTTTTGTGAAATCTCAGGAATTCTCATTTTAACATTCATCACGCATGTTTATAAAAGAGTGAAGCGAACAAAAATTTTATTTTATTTTTCTTGGAAGACTTTATTTATTTTTTCATAGCTTAGTGATATCGTAATGTGGTGATTTTATGTTGAATAAATGTAAATAGATTTAGATGATTCAAGAAAAATCTTAGTAAAATTTTGTATGTTACAGTTTTTTTTTAAATTTAAACATTGGATTGGTAATTTATTTGATTCATCGGTAAATTATTCAAAGACAGATCCAAACCAAAATAGTAAATCTCAAAATAACAATAATATGGCAATGTTTAATTATGGTGTTGGCGGAAACGAGGTAAAAGTAGACGCTAATGAAGCTATTCAGGAAATACAGGAAAATAAATCACTGATAGTAAGCCAACTTACAACAGACGAGTCTTATACCCCTGAAATCGTAACAGGATTAAAAACAGTGGAAGACGTTTTCAAACATTTTCAGCCTTCGGTATCGGTACAACACGAAACAGAAGATGGTGGAATGGTAGAAGAAGAATTCCGTTTTCAAAACCTTGGAGACTTTACCCCTAAAAGCCTTACTCAGAAGTCAGATTATCTGCAGCAATTGAGCATGGAACAGGAGCAGTACAATAAAATCGTACGTCAGCTGAAAACAAACAAAATTCTACGCAACATGCTGGAGAACGATCAGACAAGAGCAGCGTTTATAGAAGTATTGAAAGAAGTGGCACAAGAACTTGAAAAATAATTAAAGACTTACATTAAATCATGGATAGCAAATTACAGGCACAAGAGAGCCAGCAGCAGGGGCAGCAGCAACACGCAGGGCAGCCGAAAGGCAACCCGCTTGCAGAGCTCAATAAAATGGGAGGATTTGGCTTTGTTGAATCCGTTGTAGACGGTATTGCCAATATGAACCCAACAAGAAAGGCAAGAAAAGAAATCTTCCTGAACGATAGCAATAAATCCGACGAAAGAAAAGAACTTCTTCAGAAGATCAATCTTTGGGTAAACCTTTTAGAAGGTAGCGAATCTGCAGATAAAATGGCTGATACGTGCAAAAGTAAAGCACAACAGGCCGATCAGAACTTAAAAACAAACTTAAAAAATACACTGGATGCCGTTCGTATGTTGGAAACCAACTACAGAACAGTAGCTCAATTCTACAAGAATACGGAATTGGATAAAGTGGACAACGTAAGTATCGTGAATGCAAGCCTTGATCAGGTTTCCGATCTGGATAATCCTTTGTTCATCGATGCCATCTCAGAAGAATTCAAAAACTATTACGACCGTCTTGACCTTAGAGATAACTACTCAATCCTTGCAATACCAGGATATTTAGGATCTAATAAGGTCATCGAGAAATGGGCAAAAATCTGTAACGAAAACAAAGTAATGATGGTTACAGACTTCGCCAACCTTGATAAGCCGGATGATGTGGTAGATTTATTCCACTCTGCTAACCTTACAGGAGGTGAACTTCACAGAAGTAACGTTATTATGACGTGTAACTGGCTGGTAGGACGTGGTAAAGCTGAAGAAGTAGGGGAAGAAGAAAACGTAGAACTTCCACCTTCCACTTCATTAGCAGGAAAAATCCACAAAACACTGATGTCTCAGGTAGCAGCAGGTAAAAAACATGGTAACATCAACGAAGTAGACGCAGTAAAATTCGAATTGAAGAAAAGTGAAATTTCTCAATTGGAAAAAATGGGTCTTGTACCAATGGTAAACGAGTACGGAAAAATTATGGCTTTCTCAGCGAAGACCTTATTTACAGGAGACAATATCGGTCTTCAGACATATTCTGTAGTTCGTGTATTCGACTATGTAACCAAGGTATTGCTTGACTTCCTGAACAGAAGAGCTTTCGAAAACTGGAATGCTAAAAACGAAGACGATTTGAGAAGACAGATTGTTACTTTCCTTGACAATATCAAAGGACCGGACAAGTTGATCGAGAAATTCAAAATTGTTCGTTTCGAGCAGGATAGAGTAAATAAAGACAGAGTATGGCTGGATATCCGTATGACCCCTTATTTCCCTACAAAAAGTTTCGTTATTAAACTGGACGGACACAAAGGAGATGACGGTAACGAATGGGATGCAGAATACACTCAGGAGTAACATAAACGTACTTTATATAACAAAAACCGATGCAATATTACATCGGTTTTTTTTCAACCAACACCTATGAAATTGAATATGAATAAAACTCTTATTATTGGATTACCCTTTATGTTGATCATCCTTTTGATAAGTTGTGAAAAAAAATACCAAAGTCCGGGCACTTACGAAAATGATCTTTTCGCACAGGAACGTCAGGAAGGAAAAGCATACATCATGAATAGAGATGAATGTTTTGATGGCAGTGAACTTGTACTTGCAAGTTCAGAGGTAAAACTGGCAGACAGTTCAAAAGGCCGCGGAAAATCATTCTATCTTTATAAAGTAAGATCAGGAAAAGTTTTGAAAACAGTGAGAGATTCTACTGTAGATATGCCAATGATGTTTTTATCTCAGTATAAATTAAAAATCAAAAATACGGATTCTATGTATGTGTATCTGAAGAAGCTTGAAGGATACCGTTTTATAGCCAAAGACAGAAACCTTAAGTACCAATGGTTAAAGGCCGCTCCTGTATATTCTGTTAAAGCTGATAAATAAGTTTTATCTTTGCATGATATAAGATGCTTCGGCTTAGCTCAGCATGACATTTTTCAAACATAAAACAAATGTTATTGAGTCTGTAAAGTCAAAGTATCTTTTAAAAGCAAAACAAAAATTTTTGGAGAAGGATAACCGAAGTTCAGATTTTCTGCATGTGGGCAGCAAAATTCTAGAATGGTATAAAAATAATGCAAGAGATCTGCCTTTCAGACAGACAAAAGACCCGTACAAAATCTGGATCTGTGAAATTGTATTTCAGCAGACGAGGATCAATCAGGGATTGAATCATTACAATAATTTTATTAAAAGATTTCCCGATGTAAAAACGTTGGCAGAAGCTGAAGAAAACGAAGTTTTACTCTATTGGAAGGGGCTGGGTTATTATTCCAGAGCGATCAATATTCATAAAGCTGCTCAACAGATCATGAATGATTATCATGGGGTTTTTCCTGATCAGTACGAAGAAATTTTAAAACTGAAAGGAGTAGGGAAATATACTGCAGCAGCGGTCTCAAGTATATGTTTTGGAGGGAAAATGCCTGCAGTTGACGGAAATTTTTACCGTGTTTTGAGCCGCCTTTTTGCCGATGATTTTGATATTTCAAATTCAAGAGCATTTACTTATTTCTCTGAACTGGCAGCTTTGGTAATGCCGGAAAATGTTGGAGATTTTAATCAGGCGATGATGGATATTGGTTCAGAAATCTGTAAACCCAAAAATCCATTGTGTGGAGAATGTCCTGTAAATAAAGACTGTCTGGCATTTTCTATGCAGAAAATTTCAGATTATCCCGTTAAAACAAAAAAAGTAAAAGCAGAAGATCTTGCGCTGACGTATTATTTTGTTCACAGAAACGGACAATTTCTGATCCGTCAGAGAACTGATGACTTCATCTGGAAGAAATTATTTGAGTTTCCAACAACTATTTCTACTAAGATGGAACTTTTCATTACAGGTTCAAAAACAGTTACCCATAAGCTGACTCATAAGAATTTAAGCATTGAA
Organism: Chryseobacterium sp. T20; assembly: GCF_047345655.1. Taxonomy (NCBI): domain Bacteria; kingdom Pseudomonadati; phylum Bacteroidota; class Flavobacteriia; order Flavobacteriales; family Weeksellaceae; genus Chryseobacterium; species Chryseobacterium sp. T20. The sequence continues at coordinate 1,149,614 of NZ_JBLFDU010000001.1, read as the reverse complement.
ATATGGAATGTTGAGGTTACTTCTGAGAAGATCTGGAATGATTTTATCATTGAAAATCAGTACCTGATTACAGACGTTGAAGGCTCTCATGAAAAATCGTTTCCGAAGCCTCTGGAAAATTACATTCAAAACTCTCTGAAAGACTGAAATTTGTCTTCCGAAATCTGAAATCTAATTTGTACTTTTGCAAAATGATTAAAAAAGTCATTTTTATTTTTGTATCGCTGCTTTTAATTTCATGTGGAAAAGATCCTTCACCAAAACCTTATGGAGAATTGCGTCTTGAATATCCTACACCGAAATACCAAAAGTTTGAAAACGATTGTGCGTATACCTTTGAATATTCGGACTTTGCTTCGATTGCACCGGCCAAAAAACCTTGCTGGTTCTATCTGAACTATCCGAAAATGAAAGCGAAGCTTTTCGTTACCTATTATCCGATACAGAACGACTTTGCTGACCATATCAAGGAAGCCGAGAAAATGGTATATGAACATACCATCAAAGCCAGTTCCATAGATACAAAATCCTTTGAATACCCTGAAAAGAAAGTATACGGGAACTTCTATGAACTGAAAGGGCAGAGCGCTTCCAACCTTCAGTTTTACATTACAGACAGTACGAAACACTTCGTGACTGCTTACTTATACTTTAATACGAGACCGAAACCGGACTCTCTTGCGCCTGCAGTGAACTATATCAAAAATGATATGAAACACCTGCTGGACACCTTTGAATGGAAAAAATAATTACTTTTAATATACATTGAAAAATATATGAAACTTTTAGTTGTAGGAAGTGTTGCATTTGATGCAATTGAAACACCATTTGGTAAAACGGACAAAATTTTAGGAGGTGCAGCCACTTATATCGGAATCACTTCATCAATTTTAGGCGTTAAATCCGGAATTGTTTCTGTAGTAGGAGGAGACTTTCCACAGGAACATCTTGATATGTTCACAGACAGAGAGGTAAACATCGAAGGAATTGAAATCGTGAAAGAAGGAAAAACATTCTTCTGGTCTGGAAAATACCACAACGATCTGAATACAAGAGATACTTTGGCTACAGAAGTAAATGTACTGGAAAATTTTGATCCGAAAATCCCGGATTCAATGCAGGATGCCGAAATTTTGTTACTTGGAAACCTACACCCTGGAGTTCAGTTATCTGTACTTGAAAAAATGAACAACCGTCCTAAACTGGTTATCCTTGATACCATGAACTTCTGGATGGACTCTGCATGGGATATCTTAATGGATATGATTGCCAAAACAGATGTTATTACCATCAATGACGAAGAAGCAAGACAACTTTCAGGAGAATATTCTCTGGTAAAAGCTGCTAAAAAGATCCACACAATGGGTCCTGAATATGTAATTATCAAAAAAGGAGAGCACGGAGCTTTACTTTTTCATGACAATAAAGTATTTGCTATTCCGGCACTTCCTTTAGAAGATGTTTTCGATCCGACAGGAGCTGGAGATACTTTTGCAGGAGGTTTCGCGGCATATCTTGCTAAAAAAGGGAAAATTGATTTCGAAACAATGAAGTCTGCCCTTATCGTAGGATCTGCAATGGCTTCATTCACAGTAGAGAAATTCGGGACAGAAAGAATAGAAGAAGTAAACGAAGCAGATATGTTCAGCAGATTGAGACAATTCAAAGAATTAACGACATTTGATGTTGAACTGCAGTAAATAAGTCTTTTTAAGAAATATTTATAATAAAAAATTGAGTGAAATTCGTTAAGAATTCTAAATTTGCAACTTGTTAAAATAGTAAAATGACAAATAAACTAAAAATCACTTTTCTTCTTGGGATTTTCATCATGATATTCTCTTCAAATATGATGAATGCCCAGCTAAAACAAGGAGATTTGGTGGATGGTATTGCAGCTGTTATCGGGGATGAGATTGTATTGGAATCTGATGTAATCGAGCAGATGAATTATGGTAAACAGCAGGGAGCTGCCAACACAGACAAATGTGAGTTCCTGGAAAACCTTATCAGCAATAAGCTTCTTGTATACGAAGCAAAAAAAGATACCTTAATTGAAAATCGTTCTGCAGCAATCAAAGAACAGGCAAATGCAAAATACCGTCAGATGCTTTCTCAATTTCCGGATGAAAAAACAATGCTTGCAGCCTATAAGTTCAGAAATGCATATGAGCTGAAAAATGCTATTGAAAAAATAGATACAGACCAGTATTACGGACAGGCAAAGTACCAGAGAGTAACTGATAAAGCGGATGTAACTCCTAATGAGGTAACTGATTTTTACAACATGTATAAAACACAGTTGCCACAGGTAAAAGATGAAGTTACTTTAGCTCAGATTATGATCTACCCGTCACTTACGGAAGCTCACAAACAAGAACTTATCAACAGGTTGAAAAAAATCAAGCAGGATATTATCGGAGGTGAGACTTTTGAAAGCCAGGCAAGAATTTATTCTGAAGATGAAGGATCTGCTGCTAACGGAGGATTATATAAAAATATCAATAAAGGGCAGATGGTGAAGCCATTCGAAGCTGCAGCATTGAACCTTCAGGAAAATGAAATTTCAGATCCTATTGAATCTGAATTCGGATTCCATATTATTCAGTTAGTGAAAAGATCAGGTAAGGTATATGATGCAAGACACATCTTGTTAAAAGCTGTTCCTACTGATGACGAAATTAAAACTGCAAAAGCAAAATTAGACAGTATCAGAGGCCTTATCGTTGATGGTAAAATGACGTTTAAAGATGCTGCTTTTAAATATTCAGACGATAAAAGAACAAAATTCAATGCAGGGATTATTCCTGGAGCTGATGGTTCTGATAAAATCGAAAGAGAAAGTATCCCTGGAACAATCAGCTACGAATTGGCAGGATTAAACAAAGGTGATATCACTACTGCTTTTGAAGACGAAGAGAACAAGAGAAAACAAATCAAGATCATCAAAGTTGAAGATGTGATTCCTTCTCACCAGATTACTCTGGAGACAGATTTCAGCAGAATCAAGCAGATGGCGCTGAATAAAAAGAAAAGTGAAATGGTTGAAAAGTTTGTCAACTCCAAGTTGCCGACAACCTTTATTTCAATTGACGGACGTTACGACAGCTGTAACTTTAAGTCTAACTGGAAGAAACAATCCATGACAAAATAAAATCAAAACCTTCAGAATTTCTGAAGGTTTTTTTATTGATATATTTACAAAAACTAAAAGTATGGATTATGCTTTTTACCTTAGAAAATTTCATCAGGCAGCATCTGAAATCCCTGAAGAAAAAATTAGTAAATATGGGTTGAAAATATCTGTTGATACCGTTTTAGAATCGGTAGCCCTTAAAGTTTACAAGCCGGAATGGACAGGAGAGCCACAATCGCCTTTAGATGCTCAAGGAAGGATTTTCTTTTCAGTCTGGGTAAATGATAAAACTATCCGTGAAAATAAGATCTATTATAACATTCATGCGTTAAAGCTAAGAGCATTGAAAGCTTATAAAATACCCAGCAGAGAATTTGCCCAAAACTTCAGACAAGAGTTTGTAAAATACCAGAAAGACTGGCCTAATGTAAAGGTCAATTATGGCCCGCTGACATTAATGGAAGGCTGGCTGGAATTAAAACCTGATCATATAGAAAAAGATGTTTATGAACTCGCTCGAAGATTTTTAAATATCAGCCCAATTATTGACAGAGTTTTGGAACAGTATAAAAAATAAATATATCTGTTTTCCTGTATATTTTTAATCAATTGAAGGCTCTGGAAATCGTTGTTTTTATTATTTTTACACATGAGCAATTTTATAGATTTTAACGCTGCAAAAAAACTTCATGACATGGAGGTTACACACAATAGAATTTCACACCTTTTTAATATTAAATATCCAATTATCCAGGCAGGTATGATCTGGCATTCAGGATGGAGACTTGCTTCTGCAGTTTCTAACTGTGGAGGATTAGGAATAATAGGAGCAGGAAGTATGTATCCTGATATCCTGAGAGAAAATATCCAGAAATGTAAACTGGCAACAGATAAACCATTCGGGGTAAATGTGCCGATGTTATATCCTAATATTGATGAAATCATTCAGATTATTCTTGAAGAAGGAGTGAAAATTGTATTCACGTCAGCCGGTAACCCGAAAACCTATACGGAAACCCTTCAGAAAGAAGGAATAAAAGTAGCTCACGTAGTTTCTTCCACCAAATTTGCTGTAAAATGTGAAGATGCCGGGGTAGATGCCATTGTTGCAGAAGGTTTCGAAGCAGGAGGTCATAACGGAAGAGATGAAACCACCACATTCTGCCTTATTCCGAATGTAAAGAAACATATTTCTAAGCCGTTAATCGCAGCCGGAGGAATTGCTTTAGGTTCACAGATTAAAGCTGCCATGATTCTCGGTGCAGACGGTGTACAGATTGGTTCCCGCTTTGCTGCTACAACCGAAGCAAGTGCCCATGAAAACTGGAAAAAGAAGATCACAGAACTGCAGGAAGGAGATACCCATCTTACTTTGAAAGAGCTGGCACCTGTAAGAATGGTTAAAAATAAATTCTTCAATGAACTGGAGGATATTTATGTAAACGGAAGAGATAAAGACGCCTTAGTTGCTTCATTAGGACGAGCAAGAGCAAAGCGTGGAATGTTTGAAGGTGATATGGAAGATGGTGAACTGGAAATAGGCCAGGTTTCAGCTCTGATTGATGATATTCTTCCGGTAGAAACTGTTTTCAGCCACCTTTTAAGAGAATTTGAAGAAACAAAAATGCCAACTTTCTAAATATAATTTTATTCAATGGAGGGAAGAGTAATAGATGTAAAGGGACAAAAATTATATATCGAACACAATAATCAATTTCAAGACAGGCCTACGATTGTTTTTCTGCATGATTCATTAGGTTCAGTACAGCTTTGGAGAGATTTTCCAGCCAAACTATCCGAAACCACACAATGTAATATCCTTGGCTATGACCGTTTAGGTTATGGAAAATCATATCCAATGCCTACTCATATAAGACCAATCAATTATATGGAGTTGGAAGCAGATCTGCTGAATGATGTATTGACTGAAATGCATATTGATAAGGTTATTCTGTTCGGACACAGTGATGGGGGAACAATTGCTTTGATCACCGCTGCGAAATATCCTGAAAGAGTAGAAGCTGTCATTTGTGAAGCAGGTCATATTTTTGTGGAAGAGGTAACGTTGAAAGGGGTTTATGACGCCTGGGAAGCTTACAAAACGACCAATCTTCCCGAACGTTTACAGAAATATCATGGTGATAAAGTAGAAATGCTTTTCAAGGCCTGGACAGAAACCTGGACGCGTGAAGATTACAGAACCTGGAATATTGAATATCTCTTAAAAAATATTACTGCTCCATTATTATTTGTTCAGGGAGAAGCTGATGAATACGGTACATTGGATCAGGTAGAAAAAACGATTACCCAGGTGAGTGGAAGTGCGGAAAAATACATCATTCCCGGAATAGGACACACACCACATAAAGAATCTCCTGAGCTTGTATTGGAGAAAGCTACGGAATTTATTGGTAAATATTTTTAATCTGAACTTATAAAATATAGAAATAAGACACCTTGTAATCAGGGTGTCTTTATTGATATGAATGATAAATGAAATTGTATTTAAAGTAACTGCAGTTCAGCAGCAATGTTTTCCTTTGCCTGAGCTTCATACTTTTCCTTAAAATATTCAGTTTTAAAGATACTCTCTAGTTCGAGAAAATGTTTAAGCACTTTTTTTCGTCCCGGTTTGTAAAGGAAATCAGGATAAATAGAATACTCTTTTCTGATATTCTGAGTGTATTCTGAATAAGTTTTAAAATCTTTGCCCAGTACAGAAAGGTCAGCATCCAGAAGATAATTGGTATCCTCATCATCAGAGCTTTGGTGAGATTTTGTAGCCAGAATCTGTGCAGAAATTAATGAAATTTTATCTTGATTGATATGAAGTTCGGTAAGTCTTTTTTCTGCCTTGGCAGCACTTTTCTCTTCGTTAGCTTTGGAAGTTGCATCATAAATCACATCATGATAGAATACGGAAAAAGCAAGAGCTGTAAAATCTGAGATATTCATTCTTACTGCTTCAAGCTCACGAAACATATTTTCAAGATGGAGAAGATTGTGATAATGTCTGCCTTTTTCAGAATATCTGGTTTCAATTTCCCTCCACAGATCACGGATTAATTGCTGATCTTCTGTAAACGGAGCGCAAAGCTGTTCAAATTGATTTTTCAGATTCATAGAAATAAAGATATAAAAAAAGGAACTTTTAAAAAGTTCCCTGATTTGCTTCCAGTACAGCCTTTAGATCAGCCCAGCCTCCGCCGTTATAGCCGTCCTTTAACCCTTGAGCGTTAAGATAATCCAATGCTTTTCCACTTCTGTTTCCACTTCTGCAGAATAAGATTACTGGTTTTTCAACAGATAGAATTTCATCCTGTCTGTCTTCTACTTCACCTAGAGGAATATTCTTAGCACCGTCTATATTACCGTCCATTTCAAGCTCCATTGGCTCACGAACGTCGATTAATTCATAGTTTCCGGATTGTATTACTTCTATTAAAGACATAGTTGTTGGTTTAAACATTAAATTAGAAACGAAATTACGTAATTTTTTTTAAAACTTTCTACTGGAGTAATTTTTAGAAAAGTGTATATCCTAATATAAAAGATACAGTATTATAGTTTGACTCTAAATAAAAATTATTACGGAATAAATTTCTGGATGTTCCTACTCTGAATTCTGCACTGAACTTATCATTATATTTATATCCTGCCCCAAACACTAAATTATTTCCGGAGATAATTTCTGGTTCTACAGTTCTGTATTTGAATGAAGAGTTGATGTCGAAACTTAAAGTATAAGCCGCATTCACAAATATTTTTGATTTGTCATTTAAAAAGAAATAATGTCTTATACCAATTGGTATTTCTATAAATTTATAATCAATAGAGGTGTTATAGCTGCTTTGATAATAACTGACATCATTCTGGACGTTTTCTAAATTACTTTTATAGTAGCTATATGTTGGTTCAACAAATAGAGACCATTTATTTTTATTGAAAGGAAGAACATATTCAAACTCTACCCCGATTCTCAATGAAGTATTTTTTCCAAAATCACTTTTTACATTGCCATTAGTAGAATTAATCTCAAGATTGGAAAAATTAACTCCCGGTCTGATGTTGATATGGAAATAGCTTTTCTGTTCATGATTTTTTTTATATTCTATGATCGGGCTTCCTGAGCATTCATTGTATTGAGTGAATACTTTTGTTAGATCTTTGATATTATAATCAATATTCTGAATTTGCTCTGTTTTAATATCGCATTTCAGATGTTCAGTAATTTGTTTTTTATAATCTTCATTATATCCTATACTTCCGGTATTGATACGATAAGCTTTGTAAATGAGCTGCTCTGGGTTAGATTTTTCTGAATTATAAAAGAATCTCGCGATATTACCATCTTCATAATAAAGAAGAGCTGCTTTTCCTTCGATAATATACTTAAGGAATACCGTTTCCTTTTCAAAATCAGGTTCTTTATTATCAGACATTTCATCCAGATTGGCAGAAGAACGATCAAGCATTACGGTTGCTCTTATAAATTTTTGATCACCATCAATACTGAATTCTTTAACATTATTAATACTTTCCGTCTTAACTTTTGAAGTCTCGTCTGTCTTATATTCAAAATTGACAGGATTGTTTTTCCAATCTAAGTTTCTGATTAAAACTTCATTTTTTTCACCGGAATTGTTGATGAAATATCCTTTTTCAAATTTAATTTGTGCATGATAAGTGCTAACAGCAAGAAGTGCTGTTAAAAGACCAATTTTTTTCATGGTTGTTGATGAGTAGTTTAAATATTCGTTTCCTTTAAGGCGGTTATTTTTAAAAACTGCAAATTTATAAAATAATCTTAATTTTGCAGTGTGAAATTAATGAATGCCGGTGCCGAAAAATATTCCCAACTGATCAAGTCCAAAGCAAAAAGTTTTGGATTCCAGAATTGTGGCATTTCCAAAGCTGATTTTCTGGAGGAAGATGCTCCTCATCTTGAAAAATGGCTGAAGAATAATTTTAACGGCGAAATGAAGTATATGGAAAATCATTTCGACAAAAGGCTTGATCCGAGACTTTTGGTAGAAGGTTCAAAATCTGTAATTTCACTTTCTTATAATTATTTTCCTGAAGAAAAAATCTCCGTTCTTGAGAATTTTAAAATCTCAAAATATGCCTATGCAGAAGATTACCATGAAGTAATTAAGGAGATCCTTCGGGAAATGGTAGCTGAACTGCAGGAAGAAATAGGAGAGTTTGGTTTCCGGGTCTTTGTAGATTCTGCACCGGTGATGGAAAGAGCCTGGGCGAAAAAGTCAGGAATAGGCTGGGTAGGAAAAAATGCCAACCTCATTACCAAACAAAGTGGTTCCTTTTATTTTCTGGCTGAAATTATCTGTGATCTGGAGCTGATTCCTGATCATGCAACCACAGATCATTGCGGAAGCTGCAGAAAATGTATCGATGCCTGTCCCACAGATGCTATTGTTTCTGAAAAAATTATAGATGGAAGCCGCTGCATTTCTTATGCAACCATAGAACTCAAAAATGAAATTCCGGATTATTTTAAAGATAAAATGGAAGACTGGATGTTCGGATGTGATATCTGTCAGGATGTTTGCCCCTGGAACAGATTCTCAGCGCCTAATAAACAGAGTCGTTTTCAACCCAATGAAGCGTTGAAAAACTTCAAAAAAGGAGAATGGAAGGAACTTACTCAGGAAATTTTCTCAGAAATCTTCAGAAAGTCTCCCGTGAAAAGAACCAAATTTGCAGGGCTCAAGAGAAATATTGAGTTTTTACAGAAATCTTCTGACTGATTTTTCTTTAAACTTTTGGTGACAATCCCTCTTTTGGAATTTTTTGAAGTTCCAAACCAGAGCTGATAATTGACCATTCCTTAAATTTTTCGCTCTAAGGAGGTGAAGATTTACATCAATAAGTTTCTTAAAAAGCTTTTCCTATAAAGAAAAATTGATTTTCAGGAGATCAAAATCTCACCGAAAATCAACGTCTTTTTTGTATTCTTTTAGGAGCAGTTTTTACTCTTACTTTAAACCTTTTTTGGGATTTAGTATTTTTACGCATATTTGTGAATATTTCGTAACTAAATATAGCTAATTTTTCGATTAAAACAAATACTTTTACTAAAAATTAAAGATTAAATTTTATTAAAAAACATGACTGTGAAAACGATATTAATGTATCTCCTTAAAGTGGTAGGAATTATTTTAGGAATTGTGATTATTTATGTCATCCTTGGGCTGTTGATTCCCTATATTCCCGTTTCTGCAAAAGATGACGGACAAAAGAAAGAAATTCCAATCTATATTTATACCAACGGAGTTCATACCGATATTGTAATGCCTGTGAAAAACGACTTGCAGGACTGGAGCCAGAAAATTCCTTTTGCCAATACAAAATCAAAAAAAACAGACTATCAGTATATAGGAATAGGATGGGGAGATAAAGGTTTCTATCTTGATACACCTACGTGGGCAGACCTGAAATTTTCAACAGCTATAAAAGCTGCATTCTGGCTAAGTGATTCTGCCATGCACTGTACTTATTATAACACGATGAAAGAAGGTGATGACTGTAAAATGATCATGATCAGCAGAAGCCAGTATGAAAATCTGGTGAAATATGTGGAAGATAAATTTGACAGAGATCAGAACGGAAATTTCATGCTGATCCCTACCAATGCTGTTTATGGTGATAACGATGCCTTTTACGATGCAAAAGGAACTTACAGCTTTCTGTATACCTGTAATACATGGTCAAATAACGCTTTGAAAGCTGCAGGACAGAAAGCCGCACTTTGGACCCCTTCTGATTTCGGAATCTTTCAGCATTATAAATAAAATATGAAAAGGATTTTTTGGTTTTTCACCATCTTTTGGATCTGCTCCTGTTCTCAGGAGAGGAAAAATAATACAATAAGAACGGTAGAAACATCAGTAGTTGAAGAAAAGAGACCTGAAGCTGATTTTTCTAAATTAAAATTAAAAGCAGAAGAAGCCTTGAAATTCTGTGCTTCAAAGAACCTCAGTAAAGATTTCTGTATTCTCATTGATATGAGCCTTCACTCCGGCGTTAACCGTTTTTTTGTCTGGGATTTTAAAAATAATAAGATTTCGAAAAAATATCTGGTAGGGCATGGGTGCGGTTCCAATTCCTGGAGTAAAGATAATTCTAAAGCCAATCCGGGTTTCAGCAATGAAGACGGAAGCCACCTTTCATCTTTAGGAAAGTATAAATTGGAAGGAAGAGGCTACAGCGACTGGGGAATCAATATCAAATACCTGATGCACGGCCTGGAAGAAACCAACAGTAATGCTTTAAAAAGATTTATTGTCTTTCATTCCTGGGATATGATGAGCGATGATGAAGTTTTCCCGAACGGATCTCCTGAAGGATGGGGATGTCCCACCGTTTCCAACAACGCCATGAAGGAAATAGATCCGATGATTCAGAAATCAGGAAAACCTGTCCTGATGTGGATCTATAATTAAATCTTTGTCATACATTTGTTTCATAACAATCCTGTTAACTGATTTTGCCTTATGAAACATACCCTTTTCCGTGAACAACAGCTCAATTGTGATATAGAAACGGCCTGGAAATTCTTTTCCTCCGCGAACAATCTTTCAGAAATTACTCCGAAAGACATGGGCTTCATTGTATTAACGGAAATGGAAGATGATGAAATTTATGCAGGAATGCTCATTGATTATTATGTTTCGCCATTATTCGGTATCAAAATGAAGTGGCAGACCGAGATCACCCATGTAGATTTTCAGAAAAGTTTCATTGACTTTCAGAAAAAGGGGCCGTACAAACTATGGAACCACCACCATGAATTTATTCCCAATGAAGAGGGTGTTCTGATGAGAGATACTATAGATTATGAACTTCCAATGGGATTTTTAGGAGAATTTGCCCATCGTCTTTTCGTTCGAAAGAAACTGGAACACATCTTTGATTACCGCTTCAGAATATTGAGTAAACTGTTCTAGATATTCAATAGGAACGGGCTATAATCCTGAGCGTAGTCGAAGGGGGCCCGTTAATAATAAACCAAAATTCATCTGGTTTTAGCCAAAACCTAATGCCATTTTTCATTCGGAATTTTAGAAGTTGGATTCCTTCGGAATGAAAGACTACATGAATAGACTTCATGTCCTATTTGTCATTCCGCAGGAACCAATAAGAAATATTTATTTTCCAATGTTTTATATCAGAGATTTTGATTTTTTTTAAAAGGATTCTCTATAAACTTATTTTGATATTCAATGAGTTTAGTTATTTGCTGTTGATTTTTTAGTATACTTTCAACAATTTCAGGTGACTGCATATTAAATACTGGATTATATTGATTAATAGTCCCTGCACTAGATATATCACTGAATTTATTATTTAATATATTATTTACCTGAACTCCTTCATTTAGAAGATCATTAATATCTACCTCCAATTCTCTGACAATTTTATTCAGTAATAATAAGTTGGGTATATTCTTATCGGATTCTATTCTGGAAATAGTACTCTGCGCCACATCCAGGCGTAATGCTATTTCATCCTGAGAACGCCCTTTTGTTTCTCTAAATCTTTTTTACTTTAGTGCCTATACTCATAGTATCAATATTTTGTTCAAAAATAACAAAATACCGATGATATTGAAAGAAAATTTCTTTTATGTTTGTAAAGGTATATTTCACTGATTATAGACAAGTGTTGTTTTTTAAGAAACTTTGGAAATAGTTTAAAAAAAAATTTAATGCGTCTAGTTTTGTCGCTTTGCTGTGGTAGCTTTGCATTATAACTGTTAAATAATAGATTAAAAGTAAAATTAAGAATGTTCATATTAAATCCATTAAATAACTCTTTTTCTTGTGAACAAAAAAATATACTTTTGTAGGAGTATTTTAAACATAAATATTTAATACATACACAATTATGAAAACGCAATTATTTTCGCTGGCATTATTAATGTCATCATTTTCATTTGCCCAAAGCTGGAATACAACAGGAAATTCAGGGACTAATCCATCCAATAATTTCATTGGGACTACAGACAACCAACCGTTAGTTTTTAAAGCTAATAATAATCCATCACTTCGCATACTTCCTACGGGAGTCTTAAGAGTTGGGCTAAATGACACAGATACCAATTCTGGTACTACCTTGAGAGTATATAATAATGAAAATACTGTTTTTGAGGTTGCCAATTCATTAGGAAGGTTTCAAATTGGAAAATCATCTTGTAATGGTTGCTATGGTGGGGGAATAGGAGATACTGTTTTAAGAAACCTTGACGCTTCTCATAATATCATTATAGCTCAGCCTAATAACGGTAATGATGGATCCACCTATTTCGGTATCCGGGATGACTATAACGGAACTTGGGTAAAGTTCTTCAACAATGCTATTGCCAGATTTGACGGCAAAATTAAGGCTAAAGAAGTTGAAGTAAAAGCCAATGTATGGGCTGATTATGTGTTTAAAAAAGAATACCAGCTTAGATCTTTAGAGGATGTTGAAAAACATATTAATGAAAAAGGACATTTGCCTAACATTCCCACTGCTCAGGAAGTACTGGAAAACGGAATTAACGTTGCTGAGATGAATTCCAAGCTGCTTGAGAAGATTGAGGAATTAACATTGTACTCTATTGAACAAAATAAGCAATTAAAGTTCCAAGCAGAAGAAATTAAGATGTTAAAAAAACAATCCGAAGAGCTTCAAGAACTGAAACATCAAGTTCAATAATTATTATCAACCAAAAAATAATCACAAATGAAAAGAAAATTACTATCACTATCATCCCTGATGATAGGCTTTTTCGGTTTTTCCCAAACCGAAGTTTATTTCAAATATGATGAAGCCGGAAATCAACGATATAGGGGAACTAATATCGCTGGAAAAACAGCACAAGAGCCTGTACAAACCGCAGCTAAAACGGTTTCTGTAGCTCAAACTCAAACTGAATCTCAAATTATAGATGAAACTTCATTTTGGAAACAGATTAGATTATATCCTGTTCCGGTTAATGATATTCTGACGATTGATTGGACGAATGAAGTAGATGGACTCATAGAATCTGTTTCACTCTATCAGCACAGTACCGTGCATTGGAAATTTCAACAGCAGAATACACCTGATCTTAACAAGCAAGTCAAAGTTAATATGACCGGGTATGACTGGGGAGTGTATGTTGTGCGCTTTACCCTAAAAGACGGCAGGGTTTTCAGTAAAAACATTACCAAACGATAAGATCCATGAAACGTTACGATAAGAAAATACAGCTATTTTCAACAATTATACTGTCCCTGTGTTCGGTATTGGGCTTTTCGCAGACCATACTGTATCAGGCAGAAAGTACCTCAAGAACAGTACAAGATCCACAATCAGTGGTGTTAGCTCAGGGATTTTATGCTTCTTCTAGCTCATCGAATCCATTTGTAGCTAAAATAGGTCCTACTACAGAGAATCCCGGCGGAGGACCAACTGATTCAAATGCAGGAGCAAATAATCAACCTGGAACGACAGCACCGGAAGGAAAAAGTTTCCACGATACCAAGGGTAATATTGAGGTTAACGGAGCAGGACAACTACAATTTACTTTACCTATTGCTTTGCCTCCTGGAATTAAAAATATAGCACCTCAGGTTAATTTAGTGTATACCAGCGGTTCATCTAACGGAATTTCCGGTTATGGCTGGAATTTATTAGGATTAACAGCTGTATCAAGAACCGGAAGAACCGTAGAAAAAGATGGAGAAGCTAAAGGTGCACAATTAGATGAATCAGATTATTACAGCTTTAACGGACAAAGACTCATTTTAAAGTCTGGAGAATATGGTAAGGACGGAGCAGAATATGTTACTGAAAAATACTCTAATGTAAAAATTAAATCTATTGGCTCAATCACAGGACAAGGTTGGAAAGGTCCTGAATATTGGGAAGTAACTTTTGAGGATGGCTCACAGGCTTGGTATGGAGCAACTGCTTCAGGGCTTAGTAATGCCAGAACTCCTATCGAATACAATATTGTAAAATGGAAGGATAGTAAAGGTAATTATATCACTTATAATTATTTGCAGGAAGGTTTCTCAAATATCGCTACGATTTCAAGCATTCAATGGGGAGGGAATGAAACACTGGGCAAACCTCATTTTAACACAATAGATTTTACTTACATTAGCAGAAGCTTAGCCGAAGATTCTTATATAGGAGGAACTCGTTTTTTACAGACTCAACTGTTATTTGAAATTAAAGTAAGCTCCAACGGAAGCCAATTTAAAAAATACGGAATTGATTATTTAAAAAATGGATCAAATTATCAGGTAGTTGATAAAATAACGGAATACAACGCTGATAATAATGCTGCCAATCCGGTAGCTTTTACCTATCCTGTTCCAACACAGCCAAATTTAGAGTTCTCAAATAATAATGTTGAGAGTTTTGAAAATGTAAAATTGTCAGGAGACTTTAATGGTGATTCCTATTTGGATTTCGTAATGAACAATGGTACTGTTAAGCTTGGAGGGTTAAATGATACCTATACCGATATTTCCACAGGTAAAACTTTTAATACTGAAGCTAAAGTTGTTAACACTTTATTAGATGAAGAAGGACAAGTCTACAACGGAAATGGGATTGTTCAATATGAAGGAGGAAAAGTAGTGGGCTATATTTTTAGGGATAATACTTTTGTCAAAGTATTTGAAAAGGTGGTTTATGTTGACCCAAACTGTACATATCAGGGTGGTGGTGTAGGTTGCCGTGTAGAAATGGCTTCATTCAATGAAGGAGACATAAACGGGGATGGTATTTCAGATGTATTTGTGAAGATTAATAAGGAAATATGTCAATTTGAACCAACACCTGGATGTGATAACTTGACACAAACAACTACATCAACTTCTGATAATACAATCAATAGACCTCCTCCATGTCATGAACTCAATTGTTACACTTATTTGGTTGGGAATTATATTGTTGATTTAAAAAATGCTAGCAATCCTTTATCAACCTACACAGTTGATTCAGGGATCAATGAAAGCTCATATTATAAACAGCAATATCTGGATGTTGATGGCGATGGGAAAGTAGATATTATTGATGTTTCCAATACTGCTTATACCGTATTTGAGTTTGTAAAAACAGCTCCTAATCAGTATCTTAAGGAAATAAGATTCACGGGTAATTTAGCTGAAACAAAAGCACCGGAATCTCCGGTATTATTCGGAGACTTTAACGGTGATGGAAATCTTGACTTTACCATCCCAACCACGGATACACAAGAAAAAGATAACTGGAGGTTTTATATAGGAACAGAAAAAGGATTTTCCAATTTTCTAAAAACAGATTTCTTAAAATACAGAAAACCTAATGACTATCAAAACAGTAATTACCCTACTTTTAATATATACCAGCATGTATATTCGGTGTCAGACATCAATAAGGATGGGAAATCGGATATTGTCCATATTCTTCCTTTTAACAAGGCGGGGCAGGTAAATTCAAGCGGACTTATACTTAACCGATACTTTGGCTATACAATTGATGCTTATACAGCTAACGGAGTTACAACAAATGGAAGCCTTGATTTCTATACGAGCTATACTTATGGAGGATATAATTATGTAACCTTTGATGTTGGTAATTTTACGTTATTTTCTCCTATTACCTCACAGGTTAAAGTTAATAATAACTATTATGATGTTTTCTTATTCTGGAAAGAAAGGATGCACAAGCTTAAATCCCCTTCTTCCGCTGGAAAGCTGTCACGAGTACAAACCATTACCCAGGGAGGAATTACTACATCAGCAGATTATTTAGAGGTAATCCCAAATAATCCTCTTAACCCTAATTTTTATCAAAAGGTTAAAAAAGAATATTATCCTTATTTTTCTTTAAGCAGGGTTGACCAATCCTATGCTGTATCTCAACTTAGACAAGAAGGGAGAAAGCAGGATTTTCGGTACAGAGGAATGACTGGGCATATGCATGGAAAAGGGATGATGGGGTATCATCAATCTGCTCGTTCGTCATGGTATGCTGATGGATTTGAAAATATCAAGACATGGTCTGGAGCAGAAACTGATCCTCTTTTTGATGGAATTCCGGTAAAAGAATGGAGCATTAAAACCAATGATGAGTCTAAAATCTTCCCTGTGGATATTTCTGAAAACAACACCCAGTTATTAAGTTTCAAATCTACTATTTACAAAACAGATAAGCTATTAAACGGGCAAATTGTAACGGGAGTAATTGCTGATACGGATAAACCGAAAGTTGTAACAGCTACTGTTCCCACAAGTACTAAAACAAAGGACTTCCTGAATGGGACATTAACAAACACTTCTATCACTTATGGGGATTATTATCTTCCAAAGCAAAGTGTATTGAATGTTAATAATGGATATGCAATAACAACTTCTAATTTTGAATATATTCATAATACATCAGGAATTGGAGCAGATTACTTTATAGGTCGTCCTCAATCTAAAACTGATCAAATCTCAGCTTACGGAGATATCAAGTCGGCAAAAGAAGAATATACTTATGAGAGTAATCTCTTAAAAACACAGAAAACCTGGAACAGAGATAATACTGGATATTTACTGGAAACTTATAATTACGATGGTTTTGGTAATATCACCGGAAAAACAGTCAGCAATAGCGTGGATTCTCAAACTCAGACAGAAGCAAGTATATATGATCCGAAAGGAAGGTTTGTAGAGAAAAAGACCGATAATTTAGATTAGAAACGAATATTGAATATAATGACTGGGGACAGATAAAAAAACAAACCGATGCATTAGGTAACACGCTTGTTAACGTTTATGATGGCTGGGGGAAATTATTGACTTCAAAAACCAATTTAGGAGGAGCTACTACCTATAAATATGAAAGAGATGATAACGCTAATCTTACTGTTATTCAATATGATCCTGATGGAGATATTTCAAAAAAATATACTAACAAATTAGGACAGGATTATAAAACTTCGACTAAAATTTTGGGGCAAGGTCAGTTTGTTTCAAAAGATACACAGTATGACATTTTAGGAAGAAAACTCAAAGAAAGTGAACCTTATTTTGAGGGACAAAGTGCGAGTCAATGGAATACAATTACTTATGATGATTCTGTATTCCCTATCACCAAAGCAATCGCTATCTCATTCAATGGTAAGCAGATGGAAACTACTGTTTCAGGCTTAATAACGACTATCAAAGAACTTAACGGTTATGGAAGAACTACTTCAAAGACCATTGATGCATTAGAAAATGTAATTTCTTCGACAGATAAAGGTGGAACAATACAATTTTCTTACAATGCAGCAGGAGAACAGATTAAAGCTCAATATGCCGAAAATATTGTCACCACCAAATATGATTCATGGGGGAGAAAATCAGAATTCAATGATCCTTCCAATGGTACGTATAAGTATGAATATGAGGGTTTCGGGCAACCTAAGAAAATTATCAGCCCTAAAGGAATCAAAGAATATACCTACAATAGTTTAGGACAATTAATTTCTCAAAAAGAAATTTCTACTACTGATGCCGGGGAAGCGACCAATAAATTAATATCTTTTACTTATGATAATAAGGGAAGGGTTATTTCAAAATCAGGAACTTCAAAAGGAAAATTATTTAGTTCAAATGTTTCTTACGATCCACAGGGAAGACTCTTGTCATCCTCAGAAAGCAGTAACGGGAAATACTTTATTCAGAAAGGTATTACTTATGATGATAAAGCAAGGGTAATTTCTTATGAAAAGCAACTCTATTCTTCCGGTGTTCTTACTAAAGTTCAGATTGAAAATGTGTACAGTGCATGGAATGGTGAGTTGTATCAGGTAAAAGATAAGGTAACAGGTAAGAGCCTGTGGGAGCTGAAAGAAATCAATGCTAAAGGTCAGGTGTTAAAAGCAAAACTGGGAGCAGCAGATATCAACAATACTTACGATACAAATGGATTCTTAACAAATGTCAATCATTCATCAGCTGTTAAGCCAAGTATTTTACAACTTTCCTATTCATTTAATGCCATAAAAAATGAATTGAATAGTAGAACAACGGGAGGAGATTTCAATATTGCAGAATCTTTTGATTACGATGATAATAACCGTTTGGTAAATTGGACAAATCCGGTAACAGGAGTTAAACCATCTTCCAACCGAAATGTTTACGATAGTAAGGGTAGAATCATGGAGAATGATCAGGTAGGAACGATGAAGTATGAAAATTCTGCCAAGATTTACCAGCCAACCGGAATGACGTTGAATGCGGCAGGAACTCAGAATTATAACAATGACTTAATCCAAAGCATTGCTTATAACGAAAACAATGATCCAGTTTTTATTGATGGAATGAAAGGAGATGTTGCTTTCCAGTATGGACTCACAAGCATGAGACAGAGAGTAACCTATGGAGGAAATTTCAGCATTGATGCAGACGGTAAGTTTACCAAATTCTACAGTGAAGACGGAAGTTTTGAAGTGTTGAAAGACAACACTACAGGAAAAGAAAAACATATTTTATATATCGGAGGAACACCGTATGAATCAAATATTGTATATTTAAAGAACTTTACGGAGAGCAGCGGTTCTTACAAATTCCTGCATAAAGATTATATAGGAAGTATCTTAGCTATCAGTGATGAAGCTGGAAATAAACTGGAACAAAGACATTTTGATGCATGGGGTAATTTCACCCATCTACAAATTGGAAATGGCGCAATAATTACCGATAAAAATATTATTGATACTACTTCGTTATTAGTAGACAGAGGATATACAAGCCATGAGCATTTTGCTGAAGTAGGTATCATTCACATGAATGGTAGATTATACGATCCTTTATTGAGAAGATTTTTAAATGCAGACGAGAACATTCAGGATCCTTACAATACCCAGAATTACAATAAATATGGGTATGTAATGAATAATCCATTGATATTTAATGATCCGAGTGGGGAATTTTGGCAGATTTTTGCAATTCCTATTGTTAAAGCGTTACTGTTTGCTGTAGTCTCTTACACTGCTACTGTTTTAATTACTGGTGCGAAGTTTAATATTCTCAACTTATATTCTAGTATTGTAATGAGTTTGATAAGTGCGGGGATAACAACTGTTATAGGAGATGTCTTTTCTACTGCTACAGCAAGTATAGGAAATGAGGCTTTAAAAAGTCTCGTCCATGCGGGGGTACAGGGAACGCTGAGCTTTATGCAGGGAGGTAATTTCTTTACTGCGGCTGCCAGTGCATTTTTATCAAGTGCTGTATCGTTTGGGTATGGACAAGCTGTTGGAGCTGCTGCGTACAGCGGTGTAAGCCAGGTTGCTTTGGGAATGCTTTCCGGTGGTGTGGGGTCTGCCCTTTCCGGAGGAAATTTCTGGGAAGGCGTGAAGATTGGAGGTATTGTCGCTTTGTTTAATCATGCAATGCATAGATTGAATGGTGGACTAGGAGACGGAGGTAAAAAAAAATCTAACTATAAAATACCAAGAAAGACAGTAAATTTTGAAGCTTCTTCACTTGCATTACCATTTGGATCAGTAGGAGGGAGAGATAAGGATCCATATGTTCCAGATTTTGATTGGTATACTATAAGAGGTACTATAAATTTAATTGGTAATAAATTATCAGTTGTGGCATACGGAAGTAGTGCAAATACTAACATTACTAAACACTATAGAGGTTCTGTTGTAATAGAAGGTTCATCGCCATATGGTATTTCAACCTTTAGATATGAGAAGTCTTTAAATATTTTAAAAGATGTAAATGATTTTCGTCCCGCAGATTATAGATATATTGGTAGAGCAGATTTTGTGATACCTCCAGGTACTATGAGTATAAATGTTAGAGTAACTGCTGGTTATACGGCGACAACCAATATGGACACCTCTAATGTAGTGCCTTTTTATCCATTAGGAAGAGCTACCTTTGATTATACTTTTTCATCATACAGAGGGGGCATAAATCAATATCCTTTAATAAAATAACTAAAATGAAAAATCTATTTTATTCAATAAGTATGGTACTATATGTCATTGGAATACATATAATTTACAATTACATATTTTTATTTTTATATAAAATTTGTGTGTTTGGAATAAATAAAAGTTTAATAGTCTCTTATTTTCTTTATTTTATATCTATTACTTTAGGTATTTTACTGATTAAATACAATAAAAAAATTCTTTATTTAGTTATGCCAATAAGTAAGCGAATTAATTCACAAATAAATATTTTTGAAATATCAATTATTACCTTCTTAATATTTGAACTCTTTTTTACACTAAAAAATATATTTTTTTATTTTTCACCTTCTATAAATAATCCTTTCTTAAAATATGATATAATTTTTAATTTAATTAAAATAATAGCAATTATTGGAATATTTTATTTTAGAAAAAATATTGTAAAATATGTTACTTAGAAAATTTAAATTCAAAGCAAATTATCAATATACCATTTTAAAATTAGAAGAGGAGGGGTATATATTTTCATATGATGATGATAAACTTTCTATCTTCTGTAATGAAGATTGTTATTTAAAAATTAATAAATATGTAGAAAATTTGAAAATCGATGAAATTGAGATTGAAGCTGAAGGTTTTTCACATGATGAGTACATAAATTGGCATTTTCATAAATATAAACTTTCCGACAAAACAGGAAAAATTCCTTTCTTTTTATGTAGTAACGCATATAAAAGATTAGTCTGGCTATATTTATTTATAATATTTTTATCATTATTTTTTGCATATTTTTTTAGTTAAGTGATGCTCTTGCGGGAGGAAATTTCTGGGAAGGCGTGAAGATTGGAGGTATTGTGGCGTTGTTCAATCATGTAATGCATAAAATGTCTGATAACCTGTCGATTGATAAAGAAACAAGAAGAGAATTCAGACGATTGGTAAGAGCGAAGAATTACCAAGATGCATTTGGCTTAGTTAACTCTAAATACAATTTAGATGCTGATATTAAAGGTAAATATACTATGGAATATGTAGATAGTGATAAGTTCTCTGGGTTAACAGGGAGAGAGGCGTATGAAACTCAATAGGTTACACTTGCCACTCACGTTTTTAAAAGTTCTGTTGCAGTTTTTATAAGAGTTGTCCATCATGAATTTATCCATGTTTATCAACGAGGTATAATGGGCTTTGCAGGAAATTTAAGTATTTATGAAGTTAGAGAGTTTCTTGCATACCATGATACCTTATTTAATGATAAATTACCAAAGGCATCGTTTTCAAGCATGGAAGGATATTGGAATAAGGCTAAGCAATTTTATAATTATATGACTGCAAATCCTACACTTATTAGAGAATACCAGTCACAGTATAATGATTTTGCAAATTCCAGTTTTTTTAAATAAATAAAAAGTACATTATGTATAAATTCCTTTTAGTATTTTGTATAGGTCTTTTATCCGCTCAACAGACTTGTAAGCTATCTTTTTCCAATAGCTCACTTTCAGAAAATGGGGAAATAGTGTTTACTATTAAAAATATTAAGAATAAAAGAATAAAAATTCCAAAACAATATTCTGATATATGGGCTAGACCAATAAATATGCAGGTATATAATGATGATAAAAAAGAATATCAGGATACAAAATATGTAGCTGATGATATAGATTGTTTTGAAGCTAATGGTTGTTTTGGTAAAATGATATGTCTTAAAAGAGAAGAATCCAAACAATATAAAGTTAAAATTATTCCTGGAAGAATCTCAAGAGCTTTTAAAGAAAAGAAAAAGTATAGATTTAAGTTATCTTTTGATACTTATTTATTTAGTGGGTGTAGCAATTATAAAACCGATTGGCTTTATTATCAAAACTAATCTTTATCCGTATTGTTTTAAAATGAGACGGATTTTGGAATTGCTCTCTTTTTTTGAGATAAAAAGTTTATACTTTTTATCCACTGATTTGTAATTATCAAATTCCTGTATCAATTGATACAGGAATTTTTATTGTATTTCGAGGTATATAATAAATATTTATTCGTGTAAGTCTGCTATTATAGTCTGAAAAAACTTAAAATAATTATTTCTCATAGTTATGTTTTGTTTATAATTAATTTTTCTTTCTAATTTCGTCCCATTCTCTAATAGAAGAATCTAAGTATTTTAGATTAGGATCGTTATATAATGCACCTCCTTTGTATTTATTAATAAAATAATCCCAGTCAGGATTTCCATTCAATGGAGGAAACAGCATATATCTTGTTCCTCCCTTGTAATACTTTTCCTTATCGAAAGTCTTTCCTAAAGAAGTTTTTTCAACTATCTTGTAAGAAGTAAAATATATTACAGGGAAAAATAACGGTAATATTATATAGATCTTGGGAAAATAATCTAATCCTCTTCCCATAAGTATTAACAGAAACACATAAGGAATCAATTGAAATACATACCCATCCGATACATTATGTTTTATACAAAAAACTAAAAAAGGAATGATACCTATAGCTATATAATCAAGATGTGTTTTATTTTTCAACCCCCAAAATAAAAACACAATAAAAAACAGAAAATTATAGATTAAAAATACCAAATTTCTTATAATACTTTTTAAGATAATTGAAGGATCATAATTGAAAATAGAATCCTCGTAGGAGTTATCTGTGAATATGGATATAAAAGTATTGCGTCCCATAAACACAGGAATCAATAAAACAGAAAATAAAAGCCCCGTTATTATTCCACCATAAATAATATGCATCTTTAAAATGGTGAAATTTCTAAAAATAAAATACAAATAGAGCGGTAAAAAAAGAATAGTCTGAATATGGATTAAAAAAAGAATGCCCAGTAAGAATGACAAATAATAAAAGTATTTAATTTCTTTGCTTTGGACAAATTTAAATAGGTTAATTAAATACAAAATAGAAAATAACAGATAAAATGTATAAACTTCGGTTATTATAGCCTGTCTCCAAAATGTAAATGAAAGCCCTAAAATCATAATACATATGAGAGAAGATCTGGGAGAAATATCTAAGAGATTTAGTAATCTACCCAAATAAAATAACGACAATATTCCTGATAAAATACAGACACCTACAAAAAGAAAATGTACCTCTACAAAAGGAAATATTTTGTGGAGCAATGATAAAAAATTAGAAAATAGTATATGGTTTGTTGCATTAGAAGAAAACTCAAATCCTTTATATCCCTGTATCGTAAAAACTAAGCTATCACCAAAGCTGGGATCTTGAGCTATTGAGCATATATACATAATACCTATAAATAATAATGGGAAAATATAGATATTATCGTTTCTTTTTATTAACTTCATGCATTAAGTATTTTATGATAGCTTGAAATGATAAATTTTTCAAATATAGTATTTAAAAATTACATTCAATTAATTTACAGATTCTCCTTTCACTTATTATTTATTGTCAATTCTAAATTCTCCTTCAAAAAGATTTTGCTACATAACATCAAAACAGGGAGGTTTGCTACTTAGAATAGAAAATAAAGTGTTATTTAGTTTTTGGAACGTTAAACGTAGTTACAGTTAAAAAGAAATAGAAGCTGTTTATCTAATGCCTGAAATATTTGAAATAAGAAATTACAGTTTTCTTTGTAATTGACACAAATATTGACACTTTTTATTTTGAAATAAATGTAAGTGATTAATAATCAATAAAATATAAATTACGCGTATAATGCCGTAGAAATCCCAATATGAATGAGTAGAATCATCCATTGTTTAAGTTTTTTTAACAGTTCAATGACCGGATTTCCCAGTAAAAATCACTAATTTTGCCGGATTATCGTTTTTACTGAAAAACTAATGTGTTCTGGTTGACATGGCAAGTCTGAGGTCATTTTTCTTATTCTATATCATACTGGTTTTTTCCCTTTTCAATTCGAATTGGGCAGAAAAATCGTTGCAGAATATTCCTCATGTTCCGCCTGTAACCAACATTCATGTTCTGGATGTTTACGAAGAAGCAGATATGAATACGCATGCATTGCCTGCAGCTGCTAAAATTGTAAAACATTCAGTTAAAAAAAATGATCCTGCAATTGCAGATTTTTCAGGAATTTTAAAAGTTATTCCAAAAGTTACGCTTCCTGAAATTGCAATTTCTATTATTTGTGGAGTTAAATCCTTTCTCCATCTCCTTCAGTTGTACTAGGTTTAAGCTTTTGAAAACCAAATCATTTTAACGGAAATCTTATAACTTAAACATTTAAAAATGTATTTTAAAACTGTAATAATTTGCATTCTTGCAACATTATTCGCTGTGTCATGCAGTAAAGACAAGGAGAAGAACAATCAGAAAGATAAAGAAGTTCCCGTACTGGAAATCAAAGAAAAAGATACATTGGTGAGCAACCAGTTTGTGACCGATATCCAGGCAAAAAAGAATGTTGAAATGCGTTCCAGAATCGGAGGTATTATACAGCATATTTATGTTAACGAGGGGCAGTTTGTACATCAGGGACAGGCTTTATTTAAAATCAATGACGCTGAACTTCAGATGGAACTTTTAAAGGCGAATGCAGCTTTAAAACAGACGGAAGCAGACGTTCGTATTGCAGAAGTAGAATTGAAGCAGATTCAGAGTCTTCATGCTAAAAAATTTGTGGCCAACAATGAGCTGGAAATGGTGAAAGCAAAACTATCTTCTGCCAAAGCAAAACATGCATTTGCTGATGCAGAAAAGAGGACAGTTCTTCAGAAAATAAGCTTTACAAGAATTACGGCGCCTTTTGATGGAGTAATTGATGTAATTCCCCATAAAGACGGAAGTTTGGTGGAAAATGGAACATTGTTAACCACCCTTTCTCAATTGAACGAAGTGTATGCCTATTTCTCCATTCCTGAAAACTTATATTTTGAGCTTTTAGCTAATGATAAAATAGGAAGTCATCAGAAGATTGAGTTAACACTTCCGAATGGAGTTAATTACCAGTTCAACGGAGCTTTGAAAACAGCCGAAGGGGAAATCGACAGAACCACAGGTTCTATTCGTTATAAAGTGCTTTTCCCGAATCCGGACCGTTTGATCAAACACGGTACTTCCGGGAAGCTTATCATTTCTGAACAACAGAATAATGCGATCCTTATTCCACAGAAATCTACCTTCTCCATTCAGGATAAGACCTATGTTTTTGTAGTGGATAAACAGAATAAAGTGAAAATGACCAATATTAAGATCGGAACTACTTTAAGAGATTCTTATATGGTAGAAAGCGGTCTTAAAAAGGGAGATTTAATCATTTATGAAGGAACTCAGTCTTTGAAAGATGGTGATATTATCAAAATCAAAAAGAAGTATTAACCTTTCATAATCTTTAAATCAACTAGCTATGGTAGAAATGTTTATAAGACGAAAGGTTCTTTCGTTGGTTATTTCCATATTATTTGTATTGCTGGGAATTATGGCGTTGCTGAAAATGCCGATCACCCAGTTTCCCGATATTGTACCACCTTCAGTAACTGTTACAGCAAAATATACAGGAGCAAATGCCGAAGTATCTGCCAATGCGGTAGCTCTTCCTCTGGAACGTGCGATCAATGGAGTTCCGGGAATGACTTATATGTCTACAGTAACCTCCAATGACGGTCTTACCCTTATTCAGGTTTTCTTTGAAGTAGGAACAGATCCTGATGTGGCAGCAGTAAACGTTCAGAACAGGGTAACGACTATTCTTGATGAACTTCCTGAAGAAGTAATCAGAGCCGGAGTAACTACTGAAAAAGAGGTGAACAGTATGCTGATGTACCTCAACATCACCAGTGCAGATCCGAGCCAGGATGAACAGTTCATTTATAACTTTACAGATATCAACGTCCTTCAGGAGCTGAAACGTATTGATGGAGTAGGGCGTGCTGAAATCATGGGGCAGAAAGAATATTCGATGAGAGTATGGCTGGATCCTCAGAAAATGGCAGCTTATAATATTTCAGCAGATGAAGTGATCACTTCCCTGCAAAAGCAGAATATTTCCGCTGCACCTGGAAAAGTAGGTGAAACCTCTGGTAAAACCTCCAGCCAGCTTCAGTATGTAATCAAATATAAAGGAAAGTTTTTTGAGCCTAAGCAATATGAAGAAGTTCCCATCAGATCTGATGTGGATGGAACTATTTTAAAGCTTAAAGATATTGCAAAAGTAGAATTCGGAGCGATGAACTACGGAATGGTTTCCAAAACAGACGGAAGACCTTCTGCATCGATCATGATGAAACAACGTCCCGGTTCAAACGCTTCAGAGGTTATTGAAAGTGTAAAGGCAAAGATGGAAGAATTAAAAGTTACGTCTTTCCCTCCCGGAATGGAGTATAACATGGCTTATGATGTTTCCCGATTCCTGGATGCTTCCATCAGTGCGGTACTGACAACCCTTATCGAAGCCTTTATTCTGGTAGGAATTGTAGTATTTATATTCCTTCAGGACTGGCGTTCCACATTGATTCCTGTACTGGCTGTACCGGTAGCATTGGTAGGAACATTTGCATTCATGAATATGTTGGACTTCTCTGTCAACCTTTTGACATTATTTGCGTTGGTTCTTGCCATTGGAATTGTCGTTGATAATGCGATTGTCGTCGTTGAAGCCGTCCACGTGAAAATGGAGGAAGGAATGAATGCGATGGATGCCACCATCAGTGCCACCAAAGAAATTGCAGGAGCTGTAGTAGCGATTACCATTGTGATGTCTGCTGTATTTATTCCTGTAGCATTCCTGGATGGTCCGGTGGGTGTATTTTATCGTCAGTTTTCATTAACATTGGCCATCAGTATTGTGATTTCTGGGGTAAATGCATTGACGCTTACTCCGGCACTTTGTGCAATTATTTTAAAACCTCATGACCATAATAAGAAGAAAACCATTGTTGACAGGGCTTTCCAGAGTTTCAATACAGGATTTGAAAGACTGACGAATGGCTATGTAGGTATTTTATCAAAATTTGCCACAAGAACCACAGTGACTTTCGGACTGTTATTTTTATTTGTCGGACTTACTTTTGTGACCAGCAAATTCTTACCAACCGGATTTATTCCAATGGAAGATCAGGGAATGGTATATGTAAGTGTAACGACTCCGCAGGGTGCAACAGTAGAAAGAACAGAAAAGGTGTTGGATGAAGTGACGGTTATTGCCAAGAAGATTAAAGGCGTGGAAAACGTGACCACACTTGCAGGATACAGCATTGTAACAGAAATTGCAGGTTCTTCTTACGGAATGGCGATGATTAATCTTAAAGACTGGAAAGAAAGAGATATTTCAGTTAATGATCTGATCGCGGAACTTTCAGACAAAACAAAAAGCATTGCAGATGCACAGATTGAGATTTTTGCTCCGCCAACGGTTCCTGGTTTCGGTAATACCAGCGGTTTTGAATTACGTTTACTGGACAGAACCGGAGGAACGATTGAAAATACAGATAAGATCACAAAGGACTTTGTTAAGAAATTAAACGAAGCTCCTGAACTGCAGAACAACTTTACCAGCTTTGATGCTACTTTCCCGCAATACATGATCAATGTAGATTATGATATGGCAGCGAAGAAAGGAGTATCCGTAGACAACGCAATGTCTACATTACAGACCATGCTGGGATCTTATTATGCCACGAATTTTATCCGTTTCAGTCAGATGTATAAAGTAATGGTCCAGGCGAGTCCGGAGCATAGAGATACTCCTGAAAGTATTCTGAATTTATATTTGAAAAATGATAAAGGGGAAATGGTTCCTTTTTCAACTTTCATCACTATCGAGAAGGTATACGGTCCTGAAGTACTGACGAGGTACAATATGTATATGTCTGCGATGATCAATGGAGAACCGGCAGACGGTTACAGTTCAGGAGATGCCATTGCCGCTGTAGAACGTGTAGCCAAAGAAACCCTGCCAAGAGGATTCGATATTGAATGGTCGGGGATGACAAGAGAAGAAATCTTATCAGGAAACCAAACCGTTTATATCTTCGCGATCTGTCTTTTATTCGTGTATCTTTTATTAGCAGCACAGTATGAAAGCTTCCTTCTCCCAATGCCGGTATTATTAAGCCTTCCGACAGGAATTTTCGGGTCTTACATCGCATTGGTGGCTGCAGGGCTGGATAACAATATTTATGCACAGGTAGCATTGGTCATGCTGATTGGGCTTCTGGCAAAAAATGCCATTCTAATTGTAGAATTTGCGGTGGCAAGAAATAAACAGGGATTTGATATTGTTCCGGCAGCTATTGAAGGGGCAAGACAGCGTCTGAGACCTATTCTGATGACTTCTTTTGCATTTGTAGCAGGGCTTATTCCTCTGTGTATTGCATCAGGAGCCGGAGCGATTGGTAACCGTTCCATTGGTACGGCAGCAGCAGGAGGGATGCTCATCGGAACCATCTTCGGACTGGTGGTGATTCCGGGACTGTATATATTCTTTGCAAAACTTGAAAATAAGAAGAAAGATGAAAAGATTAAATCATAGAAATATATTGTATGGAATAGCATCACTGAGTCTGGTTTCATGTGCTGTTCCCAAAGTAACGGAGCTGAAAAAAGCTCAGGAATTACCTGAAGAGATTCTTAAAGCTGATAAAAATAAATCTCCGGATGAATTCCAGCAGATCAATCTGAAAGCTTATTTTACAGATTCAAACCTGCTTGAACTTTTTGATAAAGTAGTTCAGGCTAATCCGGATTTTCAAATTGCCCAGCAAAGAGTGGAAATTGCCAACAGTTTCCTTCAAAGATCAAAGATGGATCTATTGCCATCTCTTGAAGTGGGAGTACAGGCTTCCGGTGACCGCTACGGTAAATATACAATGGAAGGCGTTGGAAATTATGATACCAATCTTTCCCCTAATATTACCGAAAATCAGAAAATTAACCGGGATTTTACGCCTAATTACTGGTTGGGAGCAAGAAGCAGCTGGGAAATTGATGCCTGGGGAAAACTGAAAAATAAGAAGATTGCGGCTCAGAAGAAATATCTGGCTTCCACTGAAGGTTTGAGGTTATTACAGGTAGAACTTTTCACCGATATTGCCAATCTGTATTACCAGTTGGTAGCGTTGGATAATCGTCTTGCCATTTATCAGAAGAACTATAAACTTCAGCAAAGAGCTTTCGAAATTGTTCTGGCTCAGCGTGAAGTGGGAAAGGCCACGGAATTGGCAGTTCAGCAATTCAAAGCTCAGAATAACAACTGGCTGGCAGAGATTGAACACATCAGAGTAGAAATTGTTACGGTAGAACAGGCGATTACAACCTTGACGGGAAGTTACGGCGGAGATGTAAAACGCGGAAAAATACTGATGCCTACCAATATGGAAGTCTTGAATAAAACCATTAATGTAGAAAATGTGATTCATTCCAGACCGGATGTAGCTGCAAACTATTATGTCTTGGAAGCTTCTCAGGCTGATGCGAAAGCTGCAAGAGCTGCTTTTTATCCTAAAATTGATCTGGGTGCAGGTTTCGGACTGAATTCGTTTTCTGTAGAAACGTTCTTCAAGCCAAGCTCACTGGCCGGGCAGTTGTTGGGAGGATTAATGGTTCCGGTTTTCAATAAAGGACAGTTGAAATATGAATTTAAAGTAGCCAGCAAAGAGCAGGAAATTGCCTTTTTAAACTATCAGAAAAGTATCACGACTGCTTTTAATGAACTTCAGTCTATTTTGAAGCAGACGAAGATCTATGAACGTGTTCTGAAACTGAAATCAGAAGAAGTAGGTTTCCTTGACCGTGGTGTTGAGGTTTCCAACGATCTGTATCTCACAGGATATGCCAATTATTTTGAACTGATCAATTCTCAGAAGAGCAAATTAACTGCTGAGCTGGATTTACTGCAGTTTCAGCACCAGAATACCAGAAATAACGTCCTGCTGTTTAAAGCATTGGGTGGGAAACTGGATTGATTTTTTACTTTTTTTACGATGAAGGAAGCTGTCTCTTTAGACAGCTTCTTTTATGTTTTAATCAGATTCTACGGATTCCCGTAATGCTAATTGAAATAATTCCAGGATCTTGCGTACAATCTAACTTTTATAAGTTGAGTTAACTTTTTTTATATGTCCCTAAAAAAAGAGACTGTCCTAACGGGCAGTCTCTTTGTATATGGTTTAAAATGAATCTGCTTTCAGTGCAGAAACACTTTATAAGTACATATTATTTAACAATCTGAATTTCAACAGCAGAAAATCCTTTAGGAGATTTCTCTTTTTCAAAAGATACCTTATTCCCTTTTTTCACCGGTTCTGCACAGTTGTTGTTGTGGAAGAAGATATTTTCTTTGTTATTATCTTCAGTAATAAATCCATATCCTTTTTCACTCAGGAAAGTAACAATTCCTGTTTTTCTCGGATCTTCCTCAATAATAGGAGCTGCACCCAATTGAATGTCATCAAGATTTACTTCCTGTCTTTGTTCAGGTGGAGTAGATGTTAATCTTCCGAATTCGTCTACATACATGAAGACATCCTCCGCTCCTTTGTTGTTGTTCGTTTTACGTTCTTCGCGTCTTAGCGCCTTTTCTTTTTGCTTTTGAATTTTTTTCTTGAAATTTTCCTTTTTAGAAAAAGAATCTGCCATAAATTATTTTTAGTATTTAGTTTCTATAAATTATTGAGTTCAATCTGGTCCGTATAGACCCCTATAAAGCCTGGCTATGTTTTCTGTCCTGGATAATCCCAATCATACAGAGCTTTAAAATTCCGACAAGTATTGTTCTTTAATAGAAGAATAAAAGTTAAAAATATGGCTGCTCAAAAGGCAAAGACTGAATAAAAAATATTCGGGTCGTTACAGAAAACAAAGTAATGACTTGGTTAATAATATGCAAATATACAACAATAAAATGAATAATCAGGTTTTAAATGATTGATTATCAGAAATGGTTTTAAGTGATCCTTTATGTTCTATATGAAGGAGTAAAGGAAGTTGTAATAATTGTATAAAAAAATCCTCAGAAGCCTGAGGATTATAAAAAAATATATTAAAAATGAAGTGGTGGTGCGTGATACGGGAGGAAGGTATCAAATGTTATGCCTAAAATTGATGTGAGTTTGTGAATTATCCCAAAGTGTTTAACTGAAAAGGCAGGTGTCAAGGCGTATCTGTTTGGTAAATAACATTCTATTAAAAAATATTGTTTACATAAAATAATAAACATTTTTCCTTCGGTTTAAAAATAATAAAAAGAAATTCCCGAAAATTTCACCATGTTGAGGCGGTTTTTATTATTGATCTTTGTCTCATTAACATTTAAATATAAAAACATGTCAACACAAAATGTACAAGGAAAAGTTGTTTTAATTGCCGGTGGAGGTAAAAACTTAGGAGGATTATTAAGCAGAGATTTTGCATCCAAAGGGGCAAAGCTGGCCATACATTATAACAGCGAAAGCTCAAGAGCTGAAAGTGAAAAAACACTGGCTGAAGTACAGGCATTAGGAGCTGAAGCATTTTTATTTCAGGGAGATCTTACCAAAGTAGATCATATCACGAAGTTTTTTGATGAAACCATTTCCCGTTTCGGAGGAATCGATATTGCAATCAATACCGTAGGAATGGTACTTAAAAAGCCATTTTCAGAAACTACAGAAGCTGAATATGATACCATGTTCAATGTCAATTCAAAGTCTGCTTACTTCTTTCTTCAGGAAGCTGGTAAAAAACTGAACGATCATGGGAAAATCTGTACCATTGTAACTTCATTATTGGCAGCCTACACCGGATTATATTCCACCTATGCAGGAGCAAAAGCACCGGTAGAGCACTTTACCAGAGCGGCTTCCAAAGAATTTGGGGCAAGAGGAATTTCCGTAACAGCTGTAGCACCTGGACCAATGGATACTCCTTTCTTCTACGGACAGGAAACCGATGATGCCGTTGCTTATCATAAATCTGCATCTGCATTAGGAGGATTGACAGATATTAAAGATATTGCTCCGCTGGTAGAATTCCTGGTAACAGAAGGTTGGTGGATTACCGGACAAACCATTTTTGCCAACGGTGGCTATACAACGAGATAGCATATTGTAAAATCCATTCAAAAAAGAAACTCACTGAAATTTGTTTTCAGTGAGTTTTTTATGGTAAAAGAAATAAGAAAATTAAGTAGTTTTAATCTTTCTTTTCTCCAGTATACTTTTGATGATAAAGAATAATCCAAGAAGAACAAATGGAATACTCAGAAGCTGTCCCATATTAAGGCTCATTCCATGCTCAAATTCTACCTGATCCACCTTGATAAACTCAATCAGAATTCTCATAATGAAGATCAATAGAATACTGATTCCAAAATAAAAACCTTTTCCGATCTTAAAAATATTTTTCCTGTAAATAAAATACACAAGAAGGAAAATAATAAAATAGGAAATCGATTCATACAGCTGGGCAGGATGTCTCGGAAGATCATCCACCTGACGGAAAATAAATGCCCATGGAACATCAGTAGGAGTTCCTATAATTTCAGAATTCATAAGATTCGCAAGCCTTATAAAAGTTCCACCCAACGGAAGTACAATAGCTATGGCATCCAAAACGGTCATGAATGGGATAGAATACTTTCTTGCATAGATGAGAAGCATAATCACCAAACCGATACCGCCACCATGGCTGGCAAGACCTGCAAATCCTGTAAAATGGTAGGATCCATCCGGCCCTTTCTGAATGGGTAAAAATATTTCAAGCGGGTGCTGGGAATAATAATCAAAATCATAAAAAATACAGTGACCCAATCGGGCTCCCACCAGAATTCCTATCAGTGCATAGGAGAATAAAGCTTCGTGTGCCTGTGAGCTAAGACCTTCTTTTTTATAAATTCTTTTTAAAATATTGAGAGATAAAACAAGTCCCGCAAGGAATAGTAATCCGTAATATTTTATGGGAAGTCCTAAGATATTGACGATTTCGGGATTAACATCCCAGTTGATATATAATAAATTCATTGCTGCAAAGATAAGAAAATAGGATTTTCTGAACAGAATGGTGTGTTTTGAAGAGGTTATGTGTTGAACAGTAATCTGTTACCCGAACTTTTTGTCATTTTACAATAGACTATAAAATGCCATACTATCAAAATTGAGAATCATTTAAGTAGAAGCTCTGTAAATCAGTTCTGCATCCATCAATACAGCCCTGCTTGGAAGATTATTGTTTTTGATTTTTTCCAATGCCAGCTCAGCAGCGGCTTCACCCATTTTTTCCAAAGGCTGTTGTACGCTGGTCAGCTGAGGATACACCATGGTTGACAATTCCGTTCCGGAAAAACTTGCAATAGAAACTTCGTCCGGAATTCTTACTTTTTGTTCAAGAAGAAAATTCATGGCTCCCATGGCAAGAGTATCACTGAAGGCAAAAATGCTGTCGAACTCTATGTTCTTGTTCAATAGCTGTTTAACCGCTTTTTTTCCATGCTCGAAAGTCATTCCATCGGTCTGTACGATCAGGTTTTCATCAAAAATATTGTATTTCATAAGAATGCGCTTATAACCATTTACCCTTTCTACAGCATTTCGGATGGTGGATGGTCCCATGAGATGAACGATTCTTTTTCTTCCGGTCTTAATTAAATATTCTACCATTAATGAAGCTTTAATAGTATCATCAATAATAACCTTTGAGACATCCAGAGATTTGTGAGGAATCCTGTCGAAAAAGATTAAAGGAGTTCCTCTATCCATAATGCTTTGATAAATATCATTATTAGAGGTTTCATGACATAAATTAATAATAATAGCATCTACATTAAACTCTTCCAGAAGCTGAAGATTTTTTCTCTCAATAAGAGGATCTTCATCAGATTGAGTAATGATAATACGGTATCCGAGAGGGTAAAGAATATTCTGAATTCCTTTCAGTACAGTGGAGGAAAAAGGAGTAATCATTTCCGGTACTACAAAGCCAATTGTCCGGGATTGTCCGGATTGTAAATTCAAAGCGGTAAGGTTCGGTTTATAGCCCAATTTCTCTGCTGCATCCAGCACTCTTTTTCGTGTTTCTTCATTCACATTTTTATCATGAAGCAGCGCTCTGGAGATGGTAGAGGTAGATAATGACAAAAATTTGGACAGATCTTTAATCGTAATACGTCTCATCAGCCTTGTTTTTGGGCTAAAAATAATAAAAAAATAGACAATTGGGAACGTTCCCTGATTTTTGGGAACGTTCCCAGTCTGAAATTTTAAAAAAAATTATCCGGTTAACCATTTGTTAATATAGTTTTAACGAATCGGTTAATATGATAACAATTTTATGTTTATGAGTATGATTTATTACAACTATGATGCATCGGAAATCCGCACAGGAATTTTACATATTGGAGTAGGGAACTTTCACAGGGCTCACCAGCAGTTTTATACCAATATGCTGCTTAATGACAAGGATCAGAAAGATTGGGGAATCTGCGGAGTATGTCTGCTGCCTTCAGATGAAAAGATCGTAAAAAATTTAAGAGCTCAGAATCTTCACTATTCTCTTACTGTTTGTGGAAGAAACGGAAATGATGAGGTGTATAAAATAGGTTCTTTGAGAGAGTTGATCTGGGGAATAGAAGATCCTGAGGCTGTGGTGAAAAAAATTGCAGACAGCTCTGTTAAGATCATCACTTTAACCATTACAGAAGGAGGTTATAATCTTGATAAAGAAACGGGAGAATTTATATTGGAAGATGAAAAAATACAGCATGACCTGAAAAATCCTTCCCTTCCTAATACTGTTTTCGGCTTTGTTGCAGAAGGGTTGCGTCAAAGAAAGATTCAAAATGCAGGACCCGTTACAATACTTTCATGTGATAACCTTCAGCATAACGGAAATACGGCAAAAAGAGCTTTTATGTCATTCATAGAAGCTCAGGATACAGAACTGGCAGCTTGGGTAAAGGAAAACGTAACCTTCCCAAACAGTATGGTAGACCGTATTACTCCGGCCACAACTCCGGAAGATGTGGAAAGATTAAATAAGTTGAATGGAACGGATGATCGTGTTCCTGTATACTGTGAAGACTTTACACAATGGGTGATAGAAGACAACTTTATTGCAGGGAGACCGGCATGGGAAAGAGTAGGTGTAGAGTTTACCAATGATGTAACTGCATTTGAAAATATGAAATTAAGCTTATTGAATGCTTCCCACACCCTTTTATCTTATCCGGCTTTCTTAATGGGTTACCGTAAAGTAGATCAGGCTATGGAAGATGAAAATCTTGTAAAATTCATCAAAGATTTTATGGATACAGACATTACACCTTTTGTTCCTGCCCCTGAAAATACAGATCTGGAAAAATATAAACAGACATTGATTGAAAGATTTGCCAATCACAGTGTAAGCGATCAGGTGAGTCGTCTGTGTTTCGATGGGATTTCAAAATTCCCAGTGTATATCATTCCAAACCTTGATAAAATGATCAAAGGAGGGAAAGACCTTACCAGACCGGCTTTTCTTATTGCTTCCTACAGACATTATCTTACATATAAAAAAGATGATCATGGCAATATATTCGAGACAGCAGAACCCTGGATTACAGAAAATGATCAGAAGCTTATTGCCAGTGAAAATCCACAGGACTTCCTGGAGTTGTCAGCTTTTAAAGGAATTCAGCTAAAAACTTCTGAATCGTTCATCAAACAATACAACCGTTTTGTAGAAGATATAAAAAGCTCAGGAACCGCTTCGGTTTTACAATCCATCATAAAATAATTCAGCCATGCAGATAAATCCAGGGATAACCTCTTCAGACAATAAAGCAAACAATGCTATACTGCCGTTTGCCATCATTACGTTTATCTATTTTATTGTAGGTTTTCTGACCACAGTGAATGAACAGCTGCAAGCACCCTTGAAATTTACTTTTTTGAGTCATGCGGGCAGTCTTAAAAATACATTTACTACTCTGATTTCCTTTTTCTTCTTTTTAGGATATCTTCTGAATGGAACTCTGGGAAGCAAATGGGTAAATGCTTTCGGATATAAGAATACAATTCTGCGTGGGCTTTTCTTTATGATTTCAGGTCTTTTCATGTATCTGTGCTCATCATGGGTTGGTGACCATTATCCTGATTTGAAATTTAATATAAAAGATGCTGTTATTCCTTATGGGTTTATCGTCTTTGTCATGGGTTCCTATTTAATGGGGACAGCCGCAGCAATTATTCAGGTGGTTGTAAATCCTTATGCAGCATCCTATGAACTGAAAGGAACTCAGCCCGTACAGCGTCTGAATATTCTGACAGCCATTAACTCTATCGGAACTACTTCCGCACCTTTTTTTGTTACGGTAGTGATGTTCAGTGGGATTTCCATTGAAAATATAGAGATCAGACAGCTTTTGTTTCCGCTTTCTATCTTGATTGTCTGCATTCTTACCGTCATGATCATCACGAAAAGACTTCATCTTCCTGACCTTGTCCATACAAGAGTGGTTGGAGAAGAAAAACTGGAGAGAAGCATTTGGACATTCAGGCATTTTGTATTGGGAGTTTTAGCCATCTTTTTTTATGTAGGAACCGAAGTGGCCATTGGTGCGAATATTAATCTGTATGCTTTTGAGCTCATGGATTCAGGGCATCCTATTACCTTTTTCGGAAAAACAGATATCATTGTCGGAGGAATGGACTTAGGAATTCATGCATTATTGTCCACATTGTATTGGGGAGGTTTTCTGGTAGGAAGAGCAGTGTCCAGCTTTTTCAGTAAGATTTCCGCAAGAACGCAATTGATCACAACCACAGTACTTGCAGCAATACTTGCTTTAATATCCATGATCACTCAGAATCTTTGGTTTCTTGTCGCAATCGGCCTTCTGCATTCATCCATGTGGAGCTGTATTTATACACTTTCTATTAAAGGTTTGAATAAATATACCTCAAAAGCATCCGGTATTTTTATTTCTGCCGTATTTGGTGGAGCCGTCTTTACGCTTATTCAGGGAGGCTTAGCAGATATTTTAGGTTCATGGAGATGGACATGGTGGCTTACTGTAATCTGTGAACTGCTTATGCTTACCTATGCGCTGTTCGGATCGCGTATAAGAGAAAAAGACTTTATTCACTAATTATATAGTTTCTTTCAATTCATGTAAATATCCTGTAGACTATTACTGGATACAGGATACTTACTGCCTTAAAAAACACTTGAGTCATGTTAAAAAACTATTTATTACCTTGTTTCCTGATTATAGGACATTGTATGGGCGCGCAGGAAGTGCATTCAGCGCTGCAGCTTCGCAACAGCCATTTATGGCGCGGAATTGAAGTCTCTGCAGGGCTTATTTATACCGGAGATTTACATCTTGACTATAAGAATTTTTATGCAGGATTCTGGGCAGGCGAAAATGTTGATGGGTCCTATAAAGAATTCAACAACTATATAGGATATAAGAATAAGCATCTTACGCTGGAGTTATGGGATATCTATAACTTTTCTCCTGGAGCAAACTATAACAATAAGGAATTTTTTAATTATTCCGCTCAGGAAACTGGTCGTTTTTGGGATTTCAGATCTTATTATACCATAAGTGATCAATTTCCTTTAGTACTCAGCTGGAATACTGTAGTTTTCGGAAGAGACCGAAATAGTGAAAATACAGGGAATAAATATTCTTCATTTGTTTCAGGAGAATATCCTGTATACAAGAAGGATAATCTTGAAGTAAGAGGAAGAGTAGGTTATGCCTTTGCCTTAGACAGTCATGGAGAAAAGAATAATTTCTTTGCTAAAGATACAGGTTTCAACGAGGTAAGCCTTATCGTTTCGAAAAGCTTTACCATTGAAGGCTATACAATTCCTGTGGGAATTTGGGGAATGTGGAATCCGGTCAATAATAATGCATTTCTTCAGTTTTCTGTGCAGGTTTATTCATTCTGAAGCAAAGAGCTTCAAAGAGTAAATTTTTTATAAACTCAATACATTTAATTACTTTTATATAATGGAATACAAAAAAAATAAAGCAGTATGTTTTGGAGAGGTGCTCTGGGATATTTTTCCGGGAGAGCAGAAAAGAGTAGGAGGTGCTCCTTTTAATGTAGCCTACCATCTTTCCAAAATGGGCGTAGAAGTCAATATGATAAGCAGTATTGGTGATGATCAGCTTGGGCGTGATCTTTTGGATAAAATGAAAAACTGGAATATTCCCGCAGATCATGTTCAGATCAATATGGAGTATCCGACAAGTACGGTCATTGCTACGGTAGATGAAAATAATGATGCTCATTATGATATTGTGGAAGGGGTAGCATGGGATTATATTGAAACCACCCCGGAAAATAAGGAAATCCTTAATACAACAGATGCGTTGGTGTTCGGAACGCTGGTTGCCCGAAATGAGAAATCCAGAAATACGCTGTTCCAGCTGCTTGAACTCAGTCATTATAATGTCTTTGATATCAATCTCAGAGAACCTTATTATGAGGTTGGAATGATAAAAGACTTACTTCATAAAACACATCTCGCTAAATTCAATAAAGCAGAAATGCGAATGATGCTTGATTTTTTAGGAAAAGCATACACTACAGAAGAAGATGGGATAAAATATCTTCAGGATCAGTTTGATCTTAAAGAAATTATTATTTCCAAAGGAAGCAAAGGAGCTCTGTATGCCTCAGAAGATCATTTTTATCTGTATCCTACCATACCCGTTACTGTAAAAGATACCGTAGGGAGCGGAGATTCTTTCCTTGCAGGATTTCTTTCCAAAAGATTGGAAAAAGGAAGTACTGTTCATGAAATTATGACTCAGGCTGTGTCTCTCGGAGCATTCATCACCTCACAGGAAGGAGCATGCCCGGAATATTCATTAGAGGATTTTATCAGATTTAAAAACGAACATCCAGTATCAGTTGTTAGTTAAGGTGGTAGAATCTCATGTTAATTTAAATTGATTCTTGATGAAATATTGGGTAACTTTAGCCTACCACCAAAACAAAAGTTATGCATCATCAGCTGGAGAAACATTATGTAAACAGAGTAGGCTGGCTTCGTGCAGCTGTATTAGGCGCTAATGACGGGTTATTATCCACCACAAGTATTGTTATAGGAGTTGCAGCTGCAGAACCGGAACGGCATATCATTATTCTTGCTGCATTGGCAGGTATGATTGCCGGTGCAATGTCTATGGCTGCCGGTGAGTACGTTTCTGTAAGCTCTCAGGAGGATACAGAAAAAGCTGATTTGATCCGTGAACAACGCGAACTGGAACAAATGCCCGAAATAGAACTCAGAGAACTGGCCAAAGTGTATGAAAAAAGAGGCTGTACCAAAGAAACAGCCATGCAGGTAGCTATTGAACTTACAGAACATGATGCATTGGGAGCACACGCCCGTGACGAGTTGGGAATCAATGAAATAACGCAGGCGAAACCTCTGCAGGCGGCAATAGCTTCATTCGGCTCATTTGCGGTGGGTGCCCTATTACCGTTTACGGTGTCTCTTTTGGCTCCTCTTAAAGAAATGGTGTATTTCCAATATGGATTTTCAATTGTATTTTTAATGCTTTTAGGGGCAATTTCTGCCAGAGCAGGAGGTTCCAGTATTAAAATAGCTGTATTAAGGATTTGTTTCTGGGGAACTGTGGCGATGGGAATTACAGCGTTAGTAGGCCATATTTTCGGGGTTAATGTCGCGTAAAGATGTGATATCTGAAGCTTGAAAGAGTTTAAAGAATTGAATTAATTTAAAATAAAAAAGAACACCTGAAAAAGCAGGTGTTCTTTTTTTATATATGATGATAGAATTTTGTATAACAGGTGATGAAAAATTTTATCTCTTTTATCTGGTGCTGGATTTAATCTTTTAGCTCTTCTGTTGATATACCTTTTAAACCCTCCTTTTATTTCCATATTATCGTTAATCACTGGAATTGTAAGGCAAAACCTCTGCAGACGGTAGTAACTTCATTGGGTTCATTCGCAGTGAGAGCCTTATTGTTGTTTATTGTTTCTCTTTAGGCTTCTCTTAAAAAATGGTGTATTTTCAATATGGCTTTTCAATTATATTTTTAATGCTTTTAGGGATAATTTCTGCCAGAGCCGGTGGTTCTGGTAATACAATAGTTGTATTGAGGATTTATTTCTGGGGAACTGTGTGATGGGAATTACAGCGTTAGTAGGGAAGCTTTTTGGAGTCAATGTAACGTAAATTTTTACTAGGATATGAATAATTGTTAGTAAATCATTCATTGTTGAAATATTTAAATATAGAGACCTTGTCTTTTGATTTACAGTTGATTAGGTATTGTGTTGTATGTTTGATATGCCATTGATGTATTTATGATGTATTGGTGATTTTAATCTAAATGTTGGTTTGTGCTTAATTTTGGTTACGAATCATTTAAAACCAATTTTATGAGAAAAAAATTATTACCCTTGGCTTTATTATTTACTTTTTGTAAAATGTACTCACAAGTAGGTGTTAATACAACCACTCCTGCTGCTACATTAGATATTAATGCCAAGAATGCTACAGGTACTTCTGCCAATGTGGATGGTGTTCTGATTACCCGGGTAGATAGGCAAAGAGCTCAAAGTATGACAGGAGTACCTACTTCAACCTTAGTGTATGTAAATAGTATTGCTACGGGAACACAAACGGGAGCGGCAGTAAATATGGATGCTGTTGGTTATTACTATTATGATGGAACAGCTTGGGTAAAAATTCATAATCCAACCAATTCAATAGCTGCTAATATTTACAATGCTGATGGTACCCTTACCGGAAACCGTACTGTTTCACAGGCGGGCAATACATTGGCATTCACAGGGACGGCTTCCAATGCTTTCTCGGTAGATAATACGACATTTTCGGTAGATGCGGCTAATGATCGTATTGGAGTTGGAACAACCACTCCTGATACCAAGCTTACAGTGAGTACTCCTGACAATAGTTTTGGTTTGAACCATACCAATGGGACCGTCAGTCTGAAAACGTATATCGGAGGAGGTGCTGCTTTTATGGGAACCACTACGGCTCATAACTTGAATGTGATGACTACTAATGCTGCAAGAGTAACAATTACTTCTGGTGGGGATGTAGGAATTGGAACTGCAATACCAGGTGCTAAGTTAGAAGTGAATTCAGGTACCGCAGGTGTTTCGGGATTGAAGTTTACTAACCTCAATTCAGCTTCGACTGTGGGAACGGGGCAGGCTCTAGGTGTAGATGCGTCAGGGAATGTTATTACAGTGTCTACGTCAACCCAGGCAGCAACCACTGAAAATGCTGTTAATAACCCTCCTGGCTCTGTAGTCTTTAGCGTAAATGATTTAGGGTATACTATTGTTACGGGTAGTAATCAATCTGTTACAATACCGGCAGGAGGTAAAGCTTTATTTGTTAATTTCATGCTCGGCATTGATTACAGCTCACTTCCTGCTGGTGGGGGTGCAGCCTTTTATCAAGCTATCTTATTTATAGATAATGTGGCTACTAATGTTTACCAGACAACCCAGGAGTCTGGGACAGGGGCGCAGGCGCAGTTCAATCTATCTTGTGTTAAGTTTTTAGCTGCCGGCAGTCATACATTAAATGTAAGAATGATTAGAAAATATAATAATGGAACTACATCCGGAGCCAATATGTCTTGTTCTCCAATATCCATTTCTTTTAACTCAACTTATATTGATTAAATTTTACATTATTTCGTATCATGATCAGTTAGTAAAATAAACTGTTAATAAAATCTTCAATAATACTGATGATGGTACTGAAAAAATGTTTATTGTCCAATAAAAATAACTCCTGAAATTTGTTTTCGGGAGTTTTTTTTATCTGAAGCGGATAGATCTCTATATGTCTTTATAAATTTTAGGTAAGGGCGTTTTTATTTAGCAATGCTGTATAATCAGTGCATACTGTCTGATAAGTACCACCACCACTGCTATATTGAATAAAATGCTTTGCGAACATTATGTTAAAAAAAATATATTCCCATTTCACGTGGTGGTAGTTGGGGGTTGTTTTCAATATGAAATTTCAGCCCATTTATTAAAAAATAAGATTTCAATTGATCTTCTGTTAAATTTATAATTGCCAACAGCCATGCGTTAGATGAAAAAATGATCAGAAAATAATTACGGTATTGGGTTTGGGCGGATATGTTGTTCTCTGATATCTATTCCTTTTAGTTCAACTAATGTTAATTTAAATTAAAAACAATTGCACTGTTCAAAAATGATGAAAATAATGTGATTTTGATAAAAAAAATTAATTGAATAATTAAAAAGAGGTACTGTCTCTCAAAAGTTAAGTCTATTTTCTCATGGTGTATGTTTGGTGTATGTTTGGTGTATGTTTGTTGCATCTTGTATTTCAAAATGAGCAATGTTTTGTATTTAGTTTTGACGGGTCGAAAATACAGAATTGTCGACTTGATATTAAGAACAAATAAAACACTGAATTTATGAAAAAAAAAGCATTACCATTGATCGTGTTGTTTGCTTTTTTCAAAGCTTATTCACAAATAGGTATTAATACTGGCAGTCCGGCTGCTACTTTAGATATTCGTGCCAAAAATGCTACAGGTACTTCTACCAGTATAGACGGGGTTCTGATTACCCGGGTAGATCGGCAGAGAGTTCAGAGTATGACTGGAATTCCTGTTTCAACCTTAGTTTACGTAAACAGTATTGCTACGGGATCACAAACCGGAACCGCGGTTAATATTGATACTGTTGGTTATTACTATTATGATGGAACATCGTGGGTAAAACTGCATAATCCTACCAATTCAATAGCTGCTAATCTTTACAATGCGGATGGTGCTCTTACGGGTAATCGTGCCGTTTCACAAGGTAGCAATACATTGGCATTCACAGGAACGGCTACCAATGCTTTTTCGGTAGATAACAGTACACTTTCAGTAGATGCTGCCAATGATCGCGTTGGAGTAGGAACAATCACTCCTGATACAAAGCTTACCGTGAGTACTCCTGACAATAGTTTTGGTTTGAACCATACCAATGGTACAATCAATCTGAAAACGTATATAGGAGGTGGTGCTGCTTATATAGGAACCACTACGGCTCATAACCTGAATGTGATGACTAATAATGCAATCAAAATGACTGTTACTCCTACAGGTACTGTGGGTGTTAATACATCTTCTCCAAGCGCAGTGCTTGATATCCTGAGTAAAGGGACTACTAATGCAACCAAAGCTTTGGAAATTAATGACAGTACTAATAAAGAATTGCTGGGGTTGCAAGATGACGGATCTGTTCGTCTTGAAAAATACAAAAATATCGGGGTGTTAGGAACTGATGCTAACGGTTTTCTGGTAGATGGAAGCAACTTAAATATTCCTGCTATTGCTACGATAGGTTTTGCTGAAATATCTGCTAATCAGGCAGCAACTACTTTTTATACAGTAGCTTTTACGATTAATAAAAATAATGCCACCAATATAACCTACAGTAGTGGTAATTTTACCATAAATAAAGCAGGATATTATAATTTTTCTGTATTTTTAAAATATGACATCTCCATGAACTCCCCCACAGGAGGATCTGCTAGTACAAACCTCCTTAAAAATGGTTCTATATTTTCATATAATCTTTCGGGGCATGGGGATGGAACCGGAGATATAGGACATAACCTGGCAGGAACCCAGTTTTTTAATGTTGGAGATGTTGTTAGAGTTACTGCAAGTTATACCAGAGTTTTTAGAATAACTCAGGGATCAATGACTATTGTGTATTATGGTACTTAATATGTTAAGTTGAGGAAAATCCCAATGATGATAATGCTTATATGAAAACCATCTGGAAATCAATTGATTTTCAGATGGTTTTGTGTTTGAAAATAATTGATTAATCCTGCTTGTGATCCATTATATATTTTGAAATCAGAGGATATCCGTTCTTTCTATTCAAAAAAAAGGATCTGGAGCTTAAAAGAATTTTGAAGAATATGTAAAAAATAAAAACCTCTGAAATTTTCAGAGGTTTTTTGTACCCAGGACCGGGATCGAACCGGTACTCCTAAGAACTGGTGTTTGAGACCAGCGCGTCTACCAATTCCGCCACCTGGGCTTGATGTTGATTTCAAACGTGATGTTTGTTTCAAATTGGTGTGCAAATATAGGAACTTTTTTCAATGTTCAAAAGCTTTTTGAAGATTTTTTTTAAAAATTAAGTTCCAAACCATCGTAGGCAAGGTGTATTCCGGATGGAAGCTCCTTATCTTCAATATCATGCAGTCCTAAATGATGGCTGATGTGTGTTAAAAATAATTTTTTGGGTTTTAGCTCATCAAACAATTTAATAACATCCGGAAGGATAAAATGGGCAGGATGGGGATCAAATTTTCTGATACAGTTTAAGATCAGAATGTCAAGATCTTTCAATTTTTCCTTTTCCGTTTCAGAAATAAATCCTGCATCCGTAATGTAAGCCAGTTTTTTAAACTTATATCCGAAAACAGTAATTTTATAGTGAATCACCTCCACAGGAGTGATTTCTGTGTCCAATACCTGAAAAGGTTTATTTTCAATTTCGTGAAGTTCAAAAGCGGGTGCACCGGGATACCTTACGTCAGCAAAAGCGTATGGAAACCTGTTTTT
Source organism: Chryseobacterium sp. T20 (assembly GCF_047345655.1). Classification (NCBI taxonomy): domain Bacteria; kingdom Pseudomonadati; phylum Bacteroidota; class Flavobacteriia; order Flavobacteriales; family Weeksellaceae; genus Chryseobacterium; species Chryseobacterium sp. T20. The sequence goes on along the minus strand of NZ_JBLFDU010000001.1, from coordinate 1,104,980 downwards.
TATTTCATGAGCCACTCTTGAATAGCAGTACAACGGAACATCTTTTCCACTTTTAAAAATCAGGGGCCGCATATCATCCAGCCCGATCACGTGGTCATTATGTTCATGGGTAATCAACGCAATGTCTACGTTATGTTCATGGTTGGTAAGCATTTGCTGCCTGAAATCGGGACCACAGTCGATCAGTATTTTTTTATTTTCCTCCGTAGTGATCATCACGGAAGAGCGTAAACGTTGGTCTTTGGGATTTTCCGAAGTACACACTTCACATGTACAGCCTATAACGGGTACACCTTGAGAAGTACCAGTTCCTAAAAATTTCAACTTCATTTTGTTTTGAGGTTGGTTTAATTTTGGTAAATTTACAAAAAATTTCATGTCCTAATGTATCAGAAACTAACTCCTAAACAAAAAGCATTAACAATTAATCTAGATCCTACTATTTATGGTACTTTCGCAGAAATTGGAGCCGGGCAGGAGACTGTTCGCCACTTTTTTAGAGCAGGGGGAGCTTCCGGTACGATTGCTAAGGCAATGTCTGCTTATGACAAAGATTTTAGTGATGCCATCTACGGAAAGGAAGTAAAAAACAGGTACGTTACCCAAAATAGGCTTCGCAAAATGCTTCGATATGAGGTAGCTTTGATTGAAGAGAGAATTTCAAGAGATAATAATCCGGATAGAAAATTCTTTTCTTACGCCAATACGGTAACTACTATCAATTTTGACAAAACTGTAAAAGGCCACGGCTGGGTAGGAATTCGTTTTCAGACCAAAGAAAATGAAGATTATAATGAGATCGTCATCCACGTAAAATTCAAAGAAAATGATGCTACACTTCAGCAGGAAACCTTAGGGAATCTGGGAGTGAATCTTATTTTCGGAGCTTTTCATTATTTTGACAATCCAAGAACTTTAGTAGAATCGCTTTATGACGATATTGCAAAAGATAATCTGGAAATTGATATGATCGACTTCAGCGGACCTGCTTTTGCCTATGTTGATAACAGATTGATGTCTCTTCAATTGGTAAAGAATGGAATGACCGATGCGGTGATCTTCAATTCTCAGGGAAACAATATGCTTCCGGCAGATGTTTTGTACAAGAAAAATATTTTCGCGGTAAGAGGAAGTTTCAGACCCGTGACGAAAGTGAACATTGATATGCTTAAAAACGGTATGGATATGTTCTTCAAAGATGCCACCTGTACTCACGAAGAAACGGAAGTTCTTATCGAGATTACCATTTCCAATCTGAGAGCAGACGGAGATATTGATGAAAGAGATTTCCTGGATAGAGTAGACATTCTTGGAAAACTGGGGTACACGGTTATTATTTCAAACTTCTCTGAATATTACAGACTGATTGATTACTTCGCATCTTACACAAGTGGAGACATCGGAGTAGCAATGGGAGTAAATAATATGTTGATGGTATTCGATGAGAAATATTATAAAAATCTCTCAGGAGGAATTCTTGAAGCCTTCGGTAAATTTTTCAGAAACGGGATGAGAGTATATCTGTATCCTTATAAAGATCCGGAAACTCATCAGCTGTTGGATTCTTCCAACCTTAAAGTAGAAGAAAACCTTAAAGAATTATACAAATATTTCAAACACAACAACCGTATTGTAGATATTACCAACTATAATCCGGAGTTTTTGGAGATTTATTCCAGAGAAATATTGAGAAAAATTGCATGTTGTGTGAAAGGCTGGGAAACTCAGGTTCCGGAAGGCGTAGCAGAAATGATTAAAGAGCGTGGAATGTTCGGATATAAAGAAGAACTTTCCCTAAAACAATTCTCTTAAAATATAAAAACAATGTCAGAATTAAAGAAAAGACTTTCCTCAATTCTTGAAAGTCCTAAACATAATACAGAAGAAAAACTTGAAAAAGTTTGCCACTTGTTGGATCAGGAGATTCCTTATTTCAACTGGACGGGTTTCTATTTCAAAAATGGAGATAAGGATGAGTTGATTTTAGGTCCTTACGTAGGAGCACCAACAGATCATACCATTATTCCTTACGGTAAAGGAATCTGTGGTCAGGTTGCGGTTTCCAATGAAACATTTGTAGTGCCTGATGTCCATGAAGAAAGCAATTATTTAAGCTGTTCTATCGATACAAAAGCAGAAATTGTAGTTCCGATTTTTAAGGATGGAAAAAATATTGGTCAGATCGATATTGATTCTCATACCATCGATCCTTTCACGAAAGAAGACCGTGAATTGCTAGAATGGCTTTGTAACGAAGTTTCTAAGATTTTGTAATCGAAACTTACTATAAAAAAATAAAAACTCCGGCTATTTCCGCCGGAGTTTTTTATGGATTATTAGTGGTAATAACAAACATAATTAAAGGTGCTTCGCCAGTGTTTTCAACAGAATGGTATCCTATAGAGCTGATGGCTGTAATATCTCCTTTCTGAAGTGTTTTCTTACGTATTGTCCCTTCAGTTCCGGTTCTTTCACGATATTCTCCGGTTCCGTGCACTACAACGTACAATTCCTCTTCATTTCTTAGATTGTGCGTGTGGAATCCTGATTCATCTCCTTTATTCAGTAAAACCATGTAGGCGGCCAGGCGGTTATTGGCCAATTCTTCCTGATCAAACATCTGTATCATATAGACCGTTCCGTTTCCTCCATACATGTTTTCACGTTTTTCTAAACGGGCGATAGCTCTTTCTTCCTTTCCAAATGCCATTACATAAAGATTGATGTATTTTGAAACCTCCTGTATAACGTGATCGAATTCTTCTCCTTCAGATAATAAAACTGTACCAGACATGTGAATTGAATATTTAAAGTTTAAAGTTTTGGGATTAAAGTTGATCGTGAAAAATTAGCTTTGCTGCACCTGTTGAATTTCTGTGAGAAGTTCTTTAAAATAATTCTCGCATTTTGCAATATGAGTTCCATACCAGGAAAAGGCTTCACCATCCACAATCATTATCTTTTTATCGGGATAGAAAACTTGTAGCTCTTCAATATGTTTTTCTTTAAACGGAAAAGGTTCAGAGGAAAGCATAATGACATCGGCATCAGCCAGATCTTCAGTGGTAATTTGTGGATAACGGGTTTTGTCCTTGAAAATATTTTCAAAACCAATTTCTGACAGAATCCTGTGAATGAAAGTGTCAGAACCAATGGTCATATAAGGATTTTTCCAGATAAGATAAGCTGCTTTTACCGGAGCTTCCAGTTTGGCCTGATTCAGAACATCATAAATTTTAAGATTGAATTGCTGGGCTCTGTCTTCCTTTCCTAAAAGTTTTCCGAGATTTTTAAGCAGATAATAATTATCCTCAATTGTATCAATATTGGTTACCATTACCTTGTAATCGTCCATCAGAGCTTCAACCTGTTCTTTTACATTTTCTTCCTTATTGGCAAGAATAAGATCCGGCTGTAATGCTTTAATTTTCTCAATATTGATATTCTTAGTTCCTCCGATTACGGCTACATTTTTTATTTTGTCCTGAGGATGAATGCAGAATTTGGTTCTTCCTACCACTTCATTTTCGGTCAGTCCAAGGTCAAATAAAGCCTCAGTAATAGAAGGTACAAGTGAAACGATTTTCATATTGGCATGTTAGATGATGCCTAAAATTACAAAAGTTTTCCGGTTAAGAAAAGTCCGGCTACGGTAAAATAGATAATAAGTCCGGTCACATCCACTAATGTTGCTACAAACGGAGCAGAAGAAGTAGCAGGGTCAAGATTTAATTTCTTTAAAACAAACGGAATCATAGAACCGGATAATGTTCCCCACAACACAATAGCAATCAGGGAAACAGAAACACTCAATCCTACGTATACCCAATACTGGCCGTAATCAAACAGGCCTATCTGCTGCCAAAGCATAATTCTGATAAATCCGATAACTCCTAAAATTGCGCCCAGACATAATCCGGAGATAATTTCTTTTTTCATGACATACCACCAATCTTTCAGACTGATTTCCTGAAGAGCCATCGCACGGATAATCAAAGTTGCTGCCTGTGATCCGGAATTTCCTCCACTGGAAATAATCAATGGAACAAATAGGGCGAGTACAACCGCTTTTTCAATTTCTTTATCAAAATATCCCATTGCAGAAGCTGTCAGCATTTCCGAAACAAATAGAATGATCAGCCAGGTCGCCCTTTTTTTGATCATTTCGGTCCATGAAGTTTGGATATAGGGAAGGTCCAACGCTTCCAATCCCCCGAACTTCTGGATATCTTCCGTGTTCTGCTGTTCAATCTGATCGAGAATGTCGTCAATAGTCACGATTCCTACCAAAACACCGGCTTCCGTAATAATAGGAAGAGCGCCACGGTCATACTTTTCGAAATAGGTTACGGCGTCTTCTTTGGAAGTTGTTGTAGTAATCGCTACGAAATGATTGTCTGTAATGTCGGAAACCAAAGTATCTTCCTCTTCCAGCAGTAAAGTTCCGATGGCAAGGTCATCAATCAGGCGGTTTCTTTCATCCACCACATACAGATAGTTCATGGTTTCCACTCTTTTTCCTACCTTTTTGATCTGCTGAAGACATCTTTTTACCGTCCATTCCTTACGGATCTGGATATAATAAGGTGTCATCAGACGGGCAATCGAATCCGAGTTGTATCCAAGAAGTTTTAAAGCAATTCTTCTTTCCTGCGGATTAAGGTGGTTGATGGAATATTTAATCAGCTCATCCGGAAAATCCTCGAAAAGAGCAGTTCTGTCATCCGGAGTCATGGCATTCAGGATTTCGGAAACTTCGTCGCTTCCGATACTTCTGATGGTATCCTCCTGAAAGTCAGGGTTAAGGTGTGAGAAAACTTCAGCTTTATATTCTTTCGGAACCTTCAGAAACGCGAGCAGCCTCTCGTCAGCAGGAAGTTCGCTGAGGGTTTCGGCAATATCGGCAGGGTTGAAGATAAGTTCGTCTCTAGAATTCAAAACGTGAAATTTTTTGGATATGCAAAAATAATTCAAATTTTTAAGACTGAGTAATAAACTGGCAAAATTAAGGATTAATTAAAGTTTATTGCTTCAGTATAAGGGTAAAAAAAACACCCGCCGAAACGGATGTATAAAAATTAAATTTTAAATTCCAATATTCTTTATATTGGTTCGCATTCTGAAGTGGGAATGTATGTACAGACAGCGTTTGTACAGCATTGGTAAGGGCCACAATCTGAATTGTCACCACACTTTTTTATTCCACTTCCTTTAATGTTTTTTTGTTCAAGCCTGTTGAGCTTCTTAAGATTTAAATTCTTCATACTATATGATTGTATTTAAATTAAGGCTCTATCATGCAATCATGGTCAAGGCATTCTCCATTACAGCAATATCCAACAGAGCAAGGTCTTGTGATGCTGCATCTGAACGGTCCGATACCGCCATTAATTTGCTTGGCAGCTTCTCTACTGAGTTTTTTTAGATTTTTCATAGCGCTATAGTTTAGATTTAATGTCAGACTAAAATAGTAAATATTTCTATATTATTCATTTGAGAGTGAAAATATTTTGCTAGTAATCAGTGTTTTATTTATGTTTTAAATAAAAAACACCTACTAATGCAGGTGTCTGTAATGATCATATATTATTCCAGAGGACATGGATTGACAACACAAATGTTGTGACAACATGATCCGCCCGGACATTCGTAATGTTCTGTACATCTTTTGAAAGGTCCACTGCCTTTAATTTCCTTTTGTACTTGTCTGCTTAGTTTTTTTAGATTTTTCATAAGATTTGATTTTATACGGTTTAGTTTTATCTTTTATTCAAGGCAGATGAAGGGAGAACAGATCCCAAAACAGCACCATCCAACGGTACACGGATTAGTTTCGCTGCATCTTTCCATAGATCCTCCATTAATCTGTTTTGCTTTTTCTCTGCTGAGTTTCTTTAGATTTTTCATGAGATTTTGGTTTTAATGTTGGTCTAAAATAGTAAAAAATATTTAATAAATCCTTATTTAGTGAAAATATTTAATTGTGAATCAATTGTTTATAGTGTGTTTTAAACAAAAAGCACCTGTTCGTAAGGATGAACAAGTGCTTTATTTAACATGAAAATATTTATAATTCAGGGCATGCATACGCAACACATACTCTGTGACAGCAAGAACCGCCAGGACATTCAAAATGATATTGGCATTTTTGAAGACGTATGATACTCCCCAGAATTTCTTTCTGACTTTCTCTGCTCAGTTTTTTGAGATTTAATTTTTTCATAATAATTTAGATTTAAGATAAAACTAAACTAATGAAAGCTTTCAACTTATTGATAAGGATAAAGATACACTACAGGATAGTGTCTATGAAAGAATTATGAATTATGAATTATGAATTATGAATTATGAATGAGTTTGATATACGCACAGATCTCTATAGTAAAATTGACCATTGACGATAAAAGGCTGTATATTCCAACCTTAAACCTTAAACCTTAAACCTTAAACCCAGAACTTTAAACCTTGAACCTTAAATCTTAAAGCTCTGCTTCCGTGGGTTTCAGTTTTCTCAGCTTCTTAATGATTCCTTTTATCGCTCCTTCAGTTCCTATTTTAACAGAGTTGGTTGTAGAACCCAGAAGACGCATATTTTTGCGGTAGGTATCATGATCGGTTTCGGTGACAAGAGTTCCGTCGGCACCAAAGAGTTTCATACTCACAACCACCTGATTGGAGAATACGTATTTTCCAAATCCCACTTTGAAATATCTTACTTTGGAAACAATAGCAAAATCTGCATCATTGTTAAGACAGTAATCTGCAATAGTCTGTTTGTCGATACTATCAAAGGGAACCTGAACCTCTGCCCGGAGCATTTTATTTCTTCTGTTACTGAAATTATCGGTAACAGCATCAAAGAAAGCGTTGTTGGTAGGGTCTTTTATTTCGTCGATATCAGGCTCTACCTCAGGATTGAAGTAAAGAACTTTTTTTATTTTATCATCAGCATTCTTCTGGGCTTTTACCGAAGTAAATCCGATGAATAAAAAAGTAGTAACCGCTGTAAAGAATATAATTTTTTTCATTTGTAATTCGAATGCAAAATTACTGCCTTTTCATTGGATTGCATACAAATGATTAAGAAATTTTTAACATTTTTTTCTATCAAATTTGATATATGAAATCAATAATGTTTGCAGAATCAAAAAATAGTCGTAATTTTGCACCCGTTACATAATAATCATTAAACAATATTGGAATGTACTTAACAACAGACAAAAAGCAGGAAATTTTCGCAAAACACGGAAAATCTGCACAAGACACAGGGAGTGCTGAAGGACAAATCGCTCTTTTCACTTTCAGAATCAACCACTTATCTCAACACCTAAAGGCTAACCGTCACGATTTCAACACAGAGAGATCTCTAGTGAAATTGGTAGGTAAGAGAAAAAGTTTATTAGATTACCTTAAAAACAAAGATATCGCAAGATATAGAGCAATTATTGCTGAACTAGGTTTAAGAAAATAATCTATAAAGATTTTCAAAATAAAAAGCAACTTCGAAAGAGGTTGCTTTTTTGTTTTTATACACCAAGGGATTTTTAACCACAAAAGGCACAAAAGTTTTTTATTTGCTTGTTTTAAGTTACAAGTAACTGCTTTAAAAGTTCACAAGCTTTGAAAACCTTTATAACAGCTAAGATTCCTACAGAATGATAAACTGTATGGATAGACCAATACGCCAATTGTGTTATTCTGTGGGAATCCAGGCGCATTAAAACAACGAGAAAAGCATTAACAGAAATTCAATCCTGACCAAAAATATCAACTGAAGGAGCGATAATTCCCCTCCCTCGGAGGGGTGTCAAAAATTCAAAGAATTTTTGACGGGGTGGTTTACAACATCGCTATTCAGCCTTCTTCCCAATCTTTCCCAAATGCGTATTCTGAAAGCTATCCGGATATTTCAATCCATACCCCAGAATTCTGTCAAACGCAGAGTGTGAAAACAGAATAGCTCCGATCATTTGTAAATAGGGCAGAGACAAGGCTGTTCCGGCAAAATAAACAATGACAGCTACTCCGAAATGATGGAAGAGATTATAACAAAAAGCCCCAACTTTTGTATTAACTGTATATCCCAGCATAGAAATATCCGGAGCAAGAAATAATCCGGCAAACCACCACCAGGAATATTCCGTTTGTGCAAAAGCATATATACCTAAGAGTAGAAATGTGGCATATTCAAGCTTTAACTGTATTTTCATAATAATTGTGTTAGTTTATAAGATAAGTTCCTTTTTCTCATGAAAAGTTACATTTTAAAATCTGAAAAAAGAAAGCGGAATACCTTTGAGATATTCCGCCCTATACATTTTGATTGAATTTGATTTTAATGTCCTGACTTGGCTTCTGTAGTTTCTACATGCCCCAAATATTTGGTACAGTAAGCTCCAAAGATCAGAATAACCAGATAGCAGAATACAGGAATAATAAATGAATGCTGTACTCCAAACTGATCTGCAAGATATCCCTGGAATATCGGAACAATAGCTCCTCCCAGAATCGCCATGACCACTAAAGAAGATCCCTGGCTGGTGTATTTACCCAGTCCCGAAATTGCCAGTGTGTAAATATTAGAGAACATGATAGAGTTGAAAATTCCGATTCCTAAAATACTGTACATCGCCAGCTCACCATGATTTACCATTGCAGAAATCAATAGGATAACATTAATTGCTGCGAAGATGGATAATGTTCTTGCCGGAGCCGCTTTACCCACGAAAAAGGCAATGAAATTAAGAACGATAAATACAAGGAAAAAGCTGATCTGAGAGAACGTAAGATTCACAATACTGAAAATCACAAGGAAAACTGCTGCAGCTGCTCCCAGCATATAAACAGCCTTTTTTTGTTGGCTTAAAGACTGGTTTAAAGAAATAGCTCCCAAAAAACGGCCAATCATAGCTCCACCCCAATATAAGGAAAGATAATTTTTACTGATGATTTCATTAAAGCCCATAATCTGTGGCTGCTCAAGGAAACTGATGATAAAACTTCCTACAGCAACTTCTCCTCCTACATAGCAGAACATAGCGAATACGCCGAATTTCAGGTGGCTGAATTCAAGCGCTCCCCAACCTTTTACGATTTCTTCTTCACCCATCTGGAATGAAGGAAGTTTAACTCTGGAAATCAATAAAGCAACCAGTAAAAGAATCCCTGCAAAAATAAGGTAAGGAATTCTTGTTGCTACCGCACTGAATGATCCGTCCGGAGATGAGAAAAATTCAAAAATAAGATGACCTCCGAGTACCGGAGCAATGGTGGTTCCGAAGGCATTGAATGCCTGAGTCATGTTCAGTCGGCTGGAAGCAGATTCTTCACTTCCCAGCAATGAAACATAAGCATTGGCTGTAATCTGCAGTACTGTAAAGCCGAGTCCTAAAATAAACAAAGCTCCCAGAAACAGCGGATAATATGAAAATGTAGCTGCCGGATAAAACAGAACGCAACCGAATGCTGCCAGAAAAATTCCGAACAGGATTCCTTTCTTATAACCTAATTTATTGATAGGATCTCCTTTGGTAATGGAAATCATAAAATAAATCAGTGATCCGATAAAGTACGCTCCGAAGAAACAGAACTGTACCAGCATGGATTCGAAAAAGGTAAGATTGAAAAGTTGTTTCAGATACGGGATCAGGATGTCATTCATACAGGTGATGAATCCCCACATAAAAAACAGCAGGGTGATGGTAATCAACGGAACCGTATAATTCCTGCTTTGAGATTGTACTTCTTTATTAATCATAAACATTTATTTATCTGGATAAGGATAGTTCCTTAACTTTTTTAGCCTACAGCATTGTAATTGGTGAAGTAGGGCAAATATAGGGATCAGCCTATTGGTTTGCAATAATTTTATTAATTTTTAAAATGAAACAGATACTTTTTTTAGATTAAAGTATTATTTTCATTTTTTGAGACAATAATACAAAAACGACAGGATTTTTCAATACATTATCCTCAAAAAAATGCTTTTTTATTTTCATAAATGATGAATAAGTTCAGATTACTGGTGTAAATTTTCAAACTTTCATCAATTGATAGCCAATTTTTTGTATTTTAAACGCCTATTAAAGCAATCGAAAAATTTAATATATCATTATTATATAGTACCTTTGCAAACGAAAATTTAAAGAGTTTAAATATTAATCATACTCAATACGGAGTATAAAGAAGCAAATTTATGAGTATACCTCAAGCGTTTACAGAAACGATTATCCTTGCAGACGGCAGGGAAATCACTATCGAAACGGGAAAGCTGGCTAAGCAGGCTGACGGATCTGTAGTGGTGAAATGTGGCGGAACTATGCTTTTAGCAACAGTTGTAGCCAATAAAGAAGCCAATCCTGGTGTAGACTTTTTACCATTAACGGTAGATTACAGAGAAAAATTCTACGCAGGTGGAAGAATTCCTGGAAATTTCTTCCGTAGAGAAGCAAAACCATCTGATGATGAAGTGCTTACAATGAGATTAGTGGACAGAGTATTACGTCCTCTTTTCCCTGAAGATTTCCACGCGGAAGTACAGGTGATGATCTCATTAATTTCTTACGATAAAGAAGTAATGCCTGAAGCATTGGCAGGTTTGGCAGCTTCTGCAGCTATTGCAATTACAGATATTCCTTTCAACGGACCAATGTCTGAAGCAAGAGTAGTAAGAATTGACGGACAATTGGCTGTTAACCCAAGTTATGAGAATCTATTAAAATCAGATATCGACATTATGGTTGGAGCTACTAAAGACTCCATCGTAATGGTAGAAGGAGAAATGAAGGAGATTTCTGAGCAGGAAATGCTTGAAGCAATCAACTTCGCTCACGCTGAGATCAAAAAACAGATCGAAGCTCAGGAGAGATTAGCTGAAAAAGTAGGAAAATCTTTCCCTAAAAGAGAATACAGCCACGAAGATCACGATGAAGAAATTCGTGAAAAAGTATGGAAAGAGTGCTATGATAAAGTATATGAAGTAGCAAAAACTCCATCTAATAAAGAAGAAAGAGGAGAAAAATTCAAAGCAGTTCTTGCAGATTTCTTAGCACAATATGCTGAAAACGAAGAAGAGCTGGCAAGAGTAACTCCTTTCGTTAAAGTATATTACCATGACGTAGAGAAAGAAGCAATGCGTCAGATGATCCTTGAAGACAATATCCGTCTTGATGGTCGTGATCCTCAAACGATCCGTCCAATCTGGTCAGAAATTGACTACCTTCCGGGAGCTCACGGTTCAGCAGTTTTCACAAGAGGGGAAACTCAGTCTTTGACAGCGGTAACTTTAGGTTCTGTAAAAGATGCGAACATGATCGACAGCGTAATCACGCAGCACGACGAAAGATTCTTTTTACACTATAACTTCCCTCCATTCTCTACAGGTGAAGCAAGACCTTTAAGAGGTACTTCAAGAAGAGAAGTAGGACACGGAAACTTAGCTCAAAGAGCTTTAACAGCAGTAATTCCAGCAGAAAACCCATATACAATCAGAATTGTTTCCGATATCTTAGAATCTAACGGTTCTTCTTCAATGGCAACAGTTTGCGCAGGTACATTAGCTTTGATGGATGCAGGGGTTCAGATCACAAAACCTGTTTCAGGAATTGCAATGGGGCTGATCACTGATACAAAATCAGGTAAATTCACTGTGCTTTCTGATATCTTAGGAGATGAAGATCACCTTGGAGATATGGACTTCAAAGTAACAGGTACTGCAGACGGTATCACAGCTTGTCAGATGGACATCAAAATCCAGGGACTTTCTATGGATATCATGGAAAAAGCTTTGATGCAGGCTAAAGACGGAAGATTACACATCCTGAACAAAATCACGGAAACTATTTCTCAGCCAAGAGCAGATGTGAAGCCACATGCTCCGAAAATGGTTGTTATGGAGATTCCAAAAGATTTCATTGGTGCTGTAATCGGACCTGGTGGAAAAATTATCCAACAGTTACAGAAAGATACTGATACGGTTATTGCTATCGAAGAGATGGGAGAAATCGGACGTATCGAAATTTCTGGTACAGACAGAGAGAAGATCAATGCTGCTATTGCAAGAATCAATGAAATTACTTTCGTACCGGTTATAGGTGAAGTTTACAAAGGTAAAGTAGTGAAAGTAATGGACTTTGGTGCATTCGTAGCGATTGCTAAAGGAACAGAAGGACTTCTTCACATTTCTGAAATTGAGTGGGCTCGTCTGGACAAAGTTCCTTATGCAGAAGGTGATGAAGTAGAAGTGAAGTTCATGGGTTACGATGACCGTAAGAAAATGAAACTTTCCCGTAAAGTTCTTTTACCAAGACCTCCAAGACCGGAAGGACAAGGTAGACCTGAAGGGCAGAGAAGACCAGAAGGACAAGGAAGACCAGAGGGACAAAGAAGACCTGAAGGACAGAAACCACAAGGTGAAAAGCCACAAAGCGAAAAACCAGTGGAAAACCAAACTCCATCTAACGAAGCTTAATAAGATTCATTCTTAAACATAAAAAATCCCTCATTTTTGAGGGATTTTTGCTTTGTATGTCATTGCGAAATGCAGAGCATTGAAGCAATCTCATTATTTAAATTTTCAAAAGTGAGATTGCTTCGCCTTCGGCTCGCAATGACTTATTACGTTCCCACTCTCTGTTTCAGGTCCTCAGCACCGCCTGTTTTTCTGGGCTGACCGTTTTTGGAAGAACCAAAATTGTAAGTATAGGAGAGGGTTGCCACACGGGTATCTCTTTTCACCGCGAAGTTCTCTAAATAATCATTATAAACCGTCTGCCCTTTGATATTGCTGGTAAAGAAAACATCTGTGAAGGAAAGTTTCAGAACACTGTTGTTTTTAAACTTCTTCTGTGCTCCGATATTCAGGTACCAGTTAGGGCTCATATTCAGGTAGGCATAGACTTCTCTGGCTTTGTAATTTCCGGTAAGCTCAGCAGTGAAACCATTTCCCAGTTTAAAAGAATTGATACTGTTGATGCTGAATGTAAAATTTCCCTGGTTATTAATCTGTGTTCCGGACACATTTCCAGTGTATGAACCATAGTAGAAATTGGCACTGTTATTCATATCCCACCATTTGGTCACTTTCACCGGAGCGATCAGGTTTAATCCGAAATAAGAAGCAGAATTCAGGTTTTCAATGGTCTGTACAGTTACGATCTGTCCGTTTTCTGTTACAGGTTTTAAGATGTCTGTAATGTTGTCAGAATTCCTGCTGTAGCTTAATGTAGCAAAATATTTATTGCTCAGACTATACGTTAATTCATAATTCATTATAATTTGCGGGTTCAGATCAGGGTTTCCGGCTTTCAGAGTGGTAGGATCAAGATAGAATTTAAAAGGATTGAGCTGGTTATAGCTTGGCCTTGTAATCCTCCTGCTGAAATTGATTTCAAGATTGCTTTTCTCTGTCAGATCATAACTCAAGACAGCGCTTGGAAAAAGCTGGGTATAATTTCTCTTGTTGATCTGGTTGGTCGTGATCTGAGTTCCTTTTACATTCGTGTTTTCAAGCCTTAAACCACCAGTAACTTTAAATTTCTCCCATTTTTTGGAAACATTTCCGTACACTGCATTGATGTTTTCTTCATAAATAAAATGATTGGTTTTCCCAAGATCCGGAATAGGAACACCAGAACTGGCATTGAAGAACTTCAGATCGTTGTCTGTCTTTACAAAACTGGTTTTTACTCCGCTTTCCAGCTTCCAGTCGTTGCTGAAGTTTTTTGTAAGATCAGATTTTAAAGAGTAGATATTCAGTTTTCCATCCATATCACCTTTAATAATGTCAAGATTATCTGTGTTACTGGCAATTTCATGCGTTCTTGTATCAAAGCTCTGCAAAGAAGAATTAGCGTAGTTGATGTAGTCAAAATCGGTAGAAATATCAGAACCCAAGGAATCAATCGTATATTTATGATTAAGGTTGAAGGAAACATTGGTCCAGCGGTCATTCGATCTGTTGACCGTTGTGAATGTACTTTCCGGAAGATAGTTGCTGCCCAGTGTTACATTGGAATTATCTCCGTTCACATTGAATTTGTTGGAAACCAGTCCGACAGAAAATCCAAGGACGTTTTTATCGTTCAGATAATAATCCATTCCTGCTTTGGCCACATGACTGTTGAATTTGAATTTCAGATAATTGTCCTGTATATAAGCCCTTTTGAAGTTATTGGCTTCATAGAAATTTCTGTCGAGAACCAATCCATTGTAAGCTTCTCTGTAGGCAAAACTATAATTTCCGAAAAAATTAATGTTTTTATTCCTGTGATTAATGCTGAAACTGTTATTATTTTTCACATATTTCCCCGATCCTAAAGAGCTGGAAATACTTCCATTAGTTCCTCTTCGCTGCTCTTTTTTTAGTTTAATATTAATAATTGCAGATCCTGCCGCATCATATTTTGATGAAGGATTGGTGATGAATTCGATCTTTTCAATAGTGGAAGAGGGGATTCCTTTCAGGTAATTGGCAAGGTCAGCTCCCGTCATCGGTGTATTTTTGCCATCGATCTGAATTAAGAGGTTTCCTTTTCCACGAAGACTGATATTATCATTGTTATCAATGTTCACTCCCGGAGCTTTTTCCAACACTTCAAAAGCAGAATTTCCGGTGCTGGCAATACTGTTTTCAACGTTCATGATCATTTTTCCATCCTGCCTTTCAATGAGAGGTTTGGTTTTTGTAATGGTTACTCCTTCGATAGATTTTACATTAAGATCGATTGGATTGAGTGTCTTATTTTCGGTTAATGAAATATTTTCTGAGTGATAAACCTCAGTACCGTTTTTATTGATTTTTACCTGATAAGTTCCTTCTTTCAAATCATTAAAATTGAACTTACCGCTGTTATCAGCAATTTCTGTTTTGATCAATTTCTGATCAGCATCAAAGAGATTGATCTCCATCTGCTCTGCTTTGTCGGATTTTATATTTCCTGACAAAGTCAAACTCTGCATTGCCTGCTGGGCGGAAACCCTGCTGCTGAATAGCATCAGCATATAGACAATAATAAGTGAGAATATTCTGGTCATAGCGTTTTACTTTTTAGGGTTGAGACAGTTTTCTGAAATTTTCAGTAAAGCAGAATACATCACTTCCAGTTCATTGTTGCTGATCCCTTTTAAAGCTATTTTACGGTTCTTTTCTACGATATTCTGAACCTCTTTAATCACTTTTACCCCGGAATCTGTCACTTCCAATTGGGTTTTTCTTCGGTCTTCAGGATGAACTTTTCTGATAATGTATTCGGATTTTACCATTAAATCAATAATTCTGGTCACAGAAGCATTGTCCTTAAAGACAAGGTCACCAATTTCATTCTGGGTAATTCCCGGGTTTTCCAGAATCGCTTTGATGATAAGCCATTGATCAATAGTGATCGTGTAACCATGCACTTTCAGCTGGCGCTGAGCATAGTTTCTATAGGCTCTGATCGCTTTGTCTATGTTGTAGAATATGATTGAATTTAACTTTTCCATATTTTCAGATTTAAAATGATGTGTCAATTATTGATATATCAACTAATTAGTAAATCATCATTTTATTTTGTTACAATTCCTGAAAAAATATTTTCAAAAAAATTAAAAACTGTTGGTCGGTTCTTTGGGTTTTGCTTTTACAGAAGCAGTTTTAGACTCTGAAGTAAAACTTATATTTTCTATGGATTTGAATAATCTGTCGATTTGTTTTCTGGTGGAAATATCCGGAGCAACATTATAAAACTCATTAATCAGATCCAGAGAAGTAGGTTTTTGGGGATATTGATTGTTATTGAGGAAATTCTTCAAGGCTATATTTACTTTGTCTTCACCTAATAGATTACTCAATTCTACCATTGCTGCAGCTCCTTTGGAATACGAAATATGAGGAACATCTCCGGTTGCTTTATAAATCGGAACATTTTCAGACAGACCTTTTTCATTATCGTAAATCTGTTGATGTACTTTGATTCTTTCCATCATTTTTTCTTGGCCATGCATTTTTTTGTAGAGCATCATTTCAGTATACATTGCCAGGGTTTCGGTAAGCATCACAGAACCTTCTCTGTCATCAGGGTTGATCTGACTGTTGCCCCACCAGAGATGAGAGAGCTCATGACCTGCCAGTTCATTGATGACATCCTGTTTTTTATCGGCTTGTATGTTAGCGTGAAAAATCATGTCTTCCGGCATAAAGACAGCGGAAGGGTAGGCTGTTGCTGCAAAACCTTTGGTAAAAGAAGAAATCTCCGCAAAATTGATGCTTTTAAAAGGATATTGCCCAAAATTCTGCTGACAGTAATCTAAAGTAAGTTTCGCGTTTTCAAGCAGATGATTCACGTTTTCAAAGTGCTTTTGATGATAAAAGAGATTGATGTCAATTCCTTTATAATGTATGCTTTTTACCTCGTATTCTGCAGAAGAAACGGCAAACCGGAAAGGAATCTGATCTGCTTTGTATTTGAAATAATTACGACCAGATTCTGACCATTTTTTGATAAGATCTCCTGTTCCTATAGCAGTCTGGCTTTTTTCCGTGGAAATAATCATATTCAAATTGATAAAATCCTTTTTTGAAACTTCGGGAGCTTCGGGTTTCTTTAGCTCAGTAAATTTTCCAAGCTTGAATTGGCTTCGTTCTTTTTCATCCTGAATTTCATCATCTTTTTGATAACCAATGGTAGGATAGTACCTGCTGATCCTCATAAAAGATCCGTCTTCAATAATGGCATTGAAAGACTTGTGACCATTGACGGCAAACCATTGATAAGATAATTTAAAATCAAGCAAAGCTGTTTTACCTGGCAAAAGAGGTTGTTGTAATGAAACTTCTGTAACAGACTTATTGATTTTTGAGATTTCGGTACCACACTTTAACACAGCAGATTCCAGTTTTAAATCCTCATTAAAATTGATCAGAACCTTATTAATGGGCTGATTGGTTTGATTTTTAAGGATATATTTTCCTATAATCTGATAAGCATTGTTTGAAGGATACAGTTTAATTTCTGTAGCAATATCGGTGATATCAGGCTGTGGAAGTTTTTCATATTTTCTATAGTTTTTTTCATATTCTACAGAACTTAACATAGCCTGATCTTCATTTTTTGGAATATAACCTTTCATAAACAATACTCCGGCAAAGATTCCTGTGATGAGCAGAATGATACTGAAGCCATATGCAAGTACAGAGGCTTTTTTAATTTTTATAATGCTGTTGAGTATCCATAAAATACTGATAATTCCTGTTCCGAATAATAGTCTTTGAGCAAAAGCCTTTTCATAGATTCCATAGCCGTTAAAATCGCTGTATGTACCTTTAAAATCAGAAAAAATCCTGAAGAGAGGATAAGAGATCAGTTTCCCTGAAACCGGACCTGATAATATAAAGACAGCAAGGATGGAAACTCCAAGGGCTATGAATTTGTTGGGAATTCTGTCATTAATTAAAAGAATGAATCCGGAAAACAGCATCAATGGGAAAGTATTGAAAAGAAAAACCCCGAGATAAGCCTTCCAGTCTATATGAAAATACTGATACGCTATTTGAAAAATAATTCCCTGAATAATTAAAATTCCGGTAAAGAAAAACAGCAGAAAACTGATGGAAATAAAATGTCCGGTTAACCGGTTTTTTGAAAAATAGGTGCTGTTTTCAATAAGAGAAAATCCTGATGAAGAACTTCTCCAGTAAACATCGTTTAAAAAATAAGCGGAAATAAGAAGTCCAAGCAGATGGAAGTTTTCTGAAATAGTTGTCGCCATAAGACCCGAACCGGCATATTTCTGCGGAAGACGGATTCCTTTTTCAATTTCGGCATACATTTCCATTCCCACAGAGAATAATAAAAGAATAGATACAGCAGGAACGGCAATGCTTTTAAACAGATAAGTAAGATCGGTTTGGGTAAATGAAAGTACAGATCGAAAAGAACTCCATCTATTAAACTTGGGGGTAACAGTGGAGTATTCTGCTTCATTTGTTTCCGAAAATATAAGCGTATTTCCTAATGTTTTTACTTTCTTTCCTGAAGTATTAGAGAAAGAAAATAGCTTGAGTGAAAGCAGAAGAATTCCAACAGATATAAAAAAGAATAAAATTCTATTAAATAAAAGATAACCAGAGAAAGGAACCATCTGTATATTTTTCTGTTGAGCAGTCAAATCACGAGCTTCCATAAAATAAGCGGATAATCCAAAAGGATCAATTAATGCCGAAAATTGTTGTGTTTCCAGTGACTGCGGAAGACTTCCTGCCATAAAGGGTGAATTGGAAAACAGCAGAATAATCATATAGAAAACATATAGTAGCAATCCACCTGCTACAACCAGTAGTTTTTTCTTTACCGTAACCGCTATGAGAAATAGAAAACTGCAGACAACCAGACTATTGATAAATCCGAATATGAATAAAGGATATAGATAATAGACAATGTTAAAACCTTCCTGCATTTCACTTCCCGTCCGCATCATCTGACCTATGATAAATCCTGTCATTAAGAAAGAAAAGCTTAAAAAAGTCTGTGAAAAATAGGTGGAGAATTTCCCTTTCAGATAAGTGAATTTTGAAAAAGGAAATGAAAAAAGAATGCTGTCAAATTTTGAATCCTGATCTTTAAAAAGCAGCTGCAATGCATAGACCGTAGCGAAAAAAATAACGGCAAGGCTCAGCATTCCGGTCATAAAACCAATGGTATAAGGCGAGTTTAAATAAATTCCTTCTCCTACTGAAAGGTTGAACTGGTTTCCACAAAAGATGCCCATTCCTATTAAAAGTAAGGCCACAAGGTAGGTGAGCCAGTGCTTGGAATAGCGTCCGGCTTCGAATAAAAATATCGTATTCATGATTAAGGTTTTTGGGTGAGTGTGTGGAAGTAAACGTGCTCCAGCAAAGGGGTTACAGGGCTGAAATCTTTCGGAGATTTTTCAGAAAATACAGTGATATGAAGTTCTCTTTCTAAAAGCTGTCTGCTGATGATTTCATAGCTGGAATGGTAGCTTTCCAGTTCATTTTTGTCAATGGGTTTTGACCAGATTCTGTTGTTAAGCTCTGCAATCAGTTTTCCCGGATTTCCTTTTCGGAGGATTTGACCATGGTTCATCACCGCCATTTCCGAGCAGAGATTTCTGACATCTTCAACGAGATGCGTGGACAGAATTACGATCACATCCTGGCTGATATCGTTGAGTAATGTATTGAAGCGGTTGCGCTCTTCAGGATCTAATCCTGCAGTAGGTTCATCTACAATGATGATCTTCGGATCTCCCAATAAGGCCTGGGCAACACCGAAACGCTGTTTCATGCCACCTGAAAAAGTATGGACTTCTTTTTTAGCAAAATCAGAAAGGTTGACTTTTTCCAGCAAACCCAGAATTTGTTTTTTACGTTCGCTTTTATCGGTGATCCCTTTCAATATGGCAATATGTTCCAATAGATCGTATGCAGAAACTTTCGGATATACTCCGAAATCCTGTGGGAGAAATCCGAGATTCTGTTTGATATAATCAGGATTCTTGACAATATCCACTTCATTGAAAAGTAATGTTCCGGAAGTGGGTTTCTGAAGTCCGACAATGGTTTTCATCAAAGAAGATTTTCCGGCTCCGTTCGGACCAAGAAGTCCAAACATTCCGTTGTTGATGTCCAGTGAAATGTTTTTAATAGCCTGGAAACCATTTTTGTAGGTGAGGCTAAGGTTGTTGATGGTTAATGTGTTCATAACGTTGTGTTTGGGGAATAGAAGGACAGGCGGCCTTTCGGCAGCTGGTTTAGAAGTTAGAAGTTAATGGCTGGAAGCTGGATGCTAGAGGCTAGAAGCTAGGGGTTAGAAGTTAGAAGTGGAAGTTTCACATACCATGCTCAAACGCTCTCTCTCCAACCCTCCGACGCTCAAACTCTAAAACACTCCAACCCTCTCACTCTCAAACCCAGCAACTACTCTTTAAATTCAAGAATATCTCCCGGCTGGCATTCCAGGATTTTACAGATGGCTTCAAGGGTATCGAAGCGCACACCTTTGGCTTTGCCGGTTTTAAGGATAGAGAGGTTCACGGGCGTGATACCCAGTTTTTCTGCCAATTCTTTACTCTGCATTTTTCGTTTGGCAAGCATCACATCTAAGTTGACTATAATTGGCATTTTAAATAAATAAGTCTTGTTCGTTTTGCAAATGTAGTCCTTGCTTAAAGATATTCGCAAGAAACAGACAGAAAATTCCAAGCATAAAGTGAATAAACACCAGTCCCCATATCATACTTTCTACTTCCACAAAGAAACTCGCGACAATAACCAGTGGAAGCGGGATGAAAATATTGTACAGGTAAAATCTCTTAAGCTGAATGATATTTTCCTGAGTAAACAGTTTCTGTTGGAAAAAAACTTTGAAAACCCTGGCAGATAACCAGAAAAAGATTCCATAAGTGATAAGGACCAACATAAAGGAAAAGATCATATAAGGGTAATTGTTTTCAATATTCAGAAACGGCTGTTCTGTAAACGGATAATTGACATGAAGGAACTGTCCTTCTTTATAAGGTGTAACCGAAAATCCTGTGATCAGACAGAATAAGGAGTACCCAAAAGTGATTAAATATCCTGCCGAAAGTAAGGCACAGATATAAAATAAAATTCTTGCAATAATTTTGGTCTGGTTCATGGTACGAACTTTAATTGATATTGCAAATGTATAATTAATTATCGTAAAACAATAATTTATTTAAATAAAATTTTATTTATTGAATTTTGAATTCTTCAGTCAAACTCATAAAATAACGTATTAATCACGGTTTTTTATTAATTTTAATAAGAAAAAAGTTGATCAACTTATCTCTTTAATTAATCCTCGAGCTTAATGATTAACAAAGGTTTTCTTATTGATATCCTTCGACAGGCTCAGGGTGACAACTGGAATACCAACCGAAATTTTAAGCATTGTCAGGCTGAGCTTGTCGAAGCCATTATTACTAAAAGGGATAGATCAAAAAAAAATGAAATCATGGCTTACAGTACAGAACTTGCCGACCGGGTACGTGAACGGCTTTCAATGGAAAATAATATAGAGATCGAGGAAAAGAAAATGTTCAGCGGCCTGTCTTTTCTGGTGAATGGAAAGATGTGCATCAACATCAGTCATGATAATCTGATGTGCCGCTACAATCCTGAACTGGAAGATGAGGTTTCCGAAAAGAAAGGCTTTCTCCCAATGATCATGAAAGGGAAACAGTTAAATGGCTATTGCTATGTAGAACCCATCGGTTTTCAAAAAGCAGATGATTTTGAGTATTGGATTAAAATATGTCTTGATTATAATCCGGTGGCGAAGGCAGCGAAGAAGTGAGTTTTGGGTTGGAGAGTTGGAGTGTTTTAGCGTTGGAGGGTTTGAGAGTGGGTGAGTGTGGTGGAGAGTTGCGGGGTACGAGGTGCGAGTTGCGGGGTTTTGAGTTTCGGGTTTGAGTGTGTGGATGCAAGTTTCGGGATTCGGGGTTTTGGAGAGTGTTTTAGGGTGGGTGAGTTTGAGAGTGGGAGCTCTGGATTTCAACAGTCCCACCATTCATAACTCATCATTTATAATTCATCATTGTTGTAAAGTTTTTCTCTGATCTGAACGAAGATTTTTGTGGTTTTTTCCAGATCCGGAGCGTCGGGTAGAGTGGAGGTAGAGTAATGATTTTCTATAGAGTGTATCAGATTTTCTGCTTTTTGCATGACGCTTTCATAAGACTGGTTTCCTGCTTTGATATCTAAGAGTTCATCACGGTTTTCTACACGGATTGTCAGTGAATTGGTTTTAAAAATCTGTTCACAGGAGTGAAGCAGGCGGATGGTGTGCATCATATTCTTACTGTCATAATTCTGTCCGTGAGTCTGATTGACATTGTAACGGTCTTCATTGCGCTCAGCCACCCATTTCCAGTATTCCCTGTAATCTTTGCAATACACAGAGTAGGCATCCAGATTGCAAAACAGGTATGCAACCGGTTTTTCATCTTTAGGAACAGAGGATACAGAAACCTGATTGGCTTCTTCATTCTGAATAACTCCTTTATATCCCAATGTCCCCGATTCATCATAAAATAAAGCAAACATTCCCTTGGTATGATCAATACTTATCAATCCGCAATTTTCTTGTGAGAGACCACCCTGTCCTTCGGATGTAGAGAATTCATCCAGCCATTTTTTTAACAGTACAGAACCTTGTCCATCAAGGATAAAACAGAAATCCAGGATTGATTTTCTTTCTTTATCAATCGGATTTACAATCTTTTTATTGAGACCTTTTGCCTTTTTGATTTGTGAAACAGCATAGCCTGCAAAAGTATCTTTGCACAATTTTGACAGGAAATCTTCAATTTTCAACATATCCATCAATGGATGTTTATATTGAATACAATCTTCCGGACTTGCCAGAATTTCCAGAATATTAGGATTGTTTTTCTGAAGCAGTTCTACAAATCTCCCGATTTCATAATACGTAAGATCATTCGTTTCATTGGAAATCTGCGGAATATAGTTCAGTCCAAAGAAATCTTCCTTCGGCAGATAATACACCCCGCGGATATCCGTATCAGAATTCTCTGTTGCCAGCCCAAAAGCTCTACTTCCGGAAATGGCTTCGAAGAGGAGGAGGTTTTTGGTTTTTAGGTCTTGGATGGTCATATTAGAATCCATATTTTTCTTCACGCTTTTTGAAGGCTTCTTTTCCTCCTTCGACAATTTGAGTAATATGTTCTCTAATGCCCATAGATTTTAACAAATCTTTTTCATTTTGATTTACGGAGATAGGATTTACATCTTCTAATGCACCATTTATGTAATCAAATAAGTATGGGCTTCCTAGTTCATCATCATCGCTTTGTCCTCTTTGATTTGCAATAATAATATTTTCGGCATCTGCATTTACTACTATATTTGCATTATGAGTTACTAAAATTATTTGTCGTTCTTTTTTCTTTTCTTTTAAATACTCAATAAGTTCATTAGTAACAGAGCGATTATCTAAATTATCTTCTGGTTGGTCAATTAATATTGGACCTTTAGTCTCACTTAATTTTATCATTACTTTTAATAAAACCAAACTTGCTTTTCCTGTAGACATTTTATGAATTGTATCATTTTTATAAGTTATGTCCCAATGGTCAAAAAAATGTTTTTGTTCTAAAATCTTAATTATTGCATCTTGTTTTGAAGTGTTATTCTTTAATCTATAATTTCCATTTTCAATATTTTCAAAAGCTGCTTTTAAGTCTGTTAAATATTTTTCAAAATCATATTCCATTAAAGCTTTATTTTCTTCATTGAAAATTCGATATTCAGAATAAGATTTTGTATTTCCGTGACTAAAATCTATAATTATTTCACGATATTTTGGAAAATTGAAATAGATTTTACCTTCAATTTTTAATTCGGGATCCTCTTCTTTAATTTTATCTATGCGAGAAACAAAATCTATCAACAAATTATCATATAATTTTCTATTATTTTTAATGTCTTCAAAAACTTTATTTTTTCTATCATCAGCAGTTTTTGTTATATTTTCTGTCTCTTTTTCAATTTGTTCAATTTCCGCTATTTTAATTTTTTCTTCAGAAATTGTTTTTTGATAATTAATAATCAAGTTTTGGTTTTCAAATAAACTATTTAATGGAGCTAACTTTTTATTTAACTCATTTAATCTTTTATTAATAATATTCAATTTTAAATTGAAAATATTATTTTCTAATACTAGAAAATTTTCATTTTCATCTTTTATAGTTAACTTTTTTATGCTTTCATTTTCAGCAATTGCATTATCAATAAAAGTGAGTTTCTCAGCATAGTCATTTTTTATATCTTCTAATTCAAGGTTTTCTATTAATAATGTTTTCTTTGCTTTTAATTCATTAAGAGCATAATTAGTTGATTCATAAAAATTATATATTTTCTCTAAATCCCCCAGTAACGAATTTTTGGCTTTCTCTAATTCTGAATATTCACTTGTTAAATTATTGTATTCTATCGTTTGTTCAGGTGTTAAGTCTTTTTTAGTTTCTGCAATTTTTGACTCTAAAGCTTCGATATTTTTTATAATAGACTCTTTATCTCCTTTGTGTTGTAATTCTTCTTTTTTCTTTCTTAATTCCTCTTGATAAATAAAATATTGAGAAATATCATTTTTTCTTATTTCGTCATTTTGCCCTAATTTCTCTACGAAATCTTCGTAAATTTTATTATATTTTGGATCTTCTCTGAGTAGATTTCTTATATATTTTTTTAATTCATTTGAATTTCTTAAACTCTTATCAACTAAATCTGATAGGTGGTTTTGAGGAATATATTTTATACTTCCTAAAATACTGTTCTTTCCATTTTCTCTTTTTATGTTCTGGCTTATACCTAAATAGTTTTCGACTGTAAAATCAAATTCAGGATCATCAATACTTAAATCATATAAGTCTTTTTCCTTATTATCATTTGCATCTTTATATTTTAAAACAGAATCATTTTGATTTTCGTAAAATGTTTTAGCAATATTGTATAGTAATATTGACTTGCCAGAAGATTTTCCTCCTATGATTACATTTAAATTTTTATTAAAATATATAGGGGCTGTTGTGAACTTATTATCAGATGAAGCAAATATTATTTTGTCAATCATTAAACTATCCAATTTTTCTGATTCAGGTTTTTCCTTTTGAATTTTAACTCTTTCAATTGGCTCATATATTATTTGTTTGAGACCCTCAAAAGTTGGATGTGCCTTTATCCAAGTAAATTTATTTGAAATATCCTCTTTAGAATGTGCATCACTACAATTTATAATAGCCTTATTTTTATCAATGATACAAATATCTTTTCCGAGACAGTATTCTCTATTATTACTAAAATATTCTTTAGAACTATTATTTCCTAATATAAAATTTGATAATTCATCAAATTTTTTTTCTTGAGAAATGTTTCTAGGTTTATTATCAACTTTAAACCCTCCGTATCCAGTGTATGGTACACATACAATAAAATCCTCAATTATTTTAAAATCTGTTTTTAATTGATTTAAAATTGATTCAAAATCAATTGTCACGGAATCAATACCTAATTGTAAGATATCAGCTTCTCTACAATATTTATTAGTATGATTATTTAGTTTTACATTACCTATACTATTCAATATATTTCGTATTCCGAGTTTAGGATTAAATAAGATATGAAAATTTATATGGTCTCCTTTTGTATTTTTGTCACTTGCCCTAAACTCAAAATTTGGAATTACATAACATTTATTATCAAGTCCTTTAACAACTTCATTGTATTCAACTTCTGTAATATAAAAATAGTTAGTTAGACCAATAACATCTATATCTTTATTAATAATTTCTTTACAAAAATCTTCAATTGATAAGTCTTTATACCTATTAGATGTTGAATGTGTCATTGGACTATGAATATGCAAATCCCATTTTCTCCACTCTGAACCTCTGTTTATTTTCATATTTTTTAGTTTTTCCTAATATATTAATTTCTATCTAATTGAGCAGTTTTTCTCAATCACCAAATATATTCCCAATCCATAAAAAAAGACTACGGCTTCCCGTAATCTCTAGCATTTCTCCAATATCTCCCTAAAAACCCTCTCCATCTCACCTTTATCCGCCTTTCCTCCTGATAAAGCTTTCGATTTCTCTTCATTTTCAGCGATTGTTTTCTCAAGAAAATCAAACAGTTCCCAATCATTCGGGTGATAATAAGATTCTCCTTTGGTGGCTTTTAAGGCAACGAGGTTTTCTATTTTTCGTCTGGTTGTATCATCTGTTAAAACAAGCAGATCACTGAACAATATGGGTGGAACTGTTCCTTTTTCTATGATCCACTTTCCGGTGAGAGTAGTTCGTAAGCAATAAAAGTAACTTTTTAATTTTACTTCATCAGTTCTGCAGGCTTCCAGATATTTCTTACTCATGCTTAGATAATGATAAGAAACCGCTACCGGAGAAAAACAGGCATCAGCCAAAGGTTTAAAGAGTTCTACAAACTTTTCATCCGCTTTATAAACGATAGGAGAATAGAACCAGCTCAGCAAAGCTGCATTCGATTTCAGCAAAAGATGAAAGGTTTTTTTCAGATCCCAGCCTGAGCAGTCCAGGTCATCTTCTGTCATAAATTCTATGGTTTCATCCTTATCCCAGGGAGAAAGATACCAGTCTTTGTCATGAAGATATATAAAACGTATATCATAATCACTGTCAGGAGATGCAAAACCCCAGGCTCTGCTCCCAGATTCTACGGCAAGAAGGACTTCTACGCCTTTTGCAGCCTCAACTTCTTTTATTTTTTCAAGTATTTTTGGTGTCATTGTTTTGTATTTATAGTGCAAAGTAAAAGATGAGGTGCGCAATGTTCTTACGTTGTTTTTTTGTTGCGAGATTCGGGATTTCCTGGGGATGGGTTTTAGGGTTTGAGTGTGGGAGAGTTTGAGAGTTTGAGAGTTTGAGAGTTGCGGGGTTCGGGTTGGTGAGTTTGAGGGTAAGAGCGTTTGTGAGAGGGTGGTGTTTAGCTTCCTGCTTCCAGCATCTAGCCTCCAGCTCATAAAAACTACAAACAAACACTGTAAAATATCCACCGTTTTACTAATATTGCATTTTTCTATTTAACATAACTATAAACATCCATGTTATCATCAGAATTACAACATAAAATTGATTTTAAAACAAAACCATTAGGTGCATTAGGACATCTTGAACATATTGCCCACAAAATCGGAATGGTTCAGAAAACCACTTCCCCACAGTTATTGAATCCTCATATGGTGGTTTTTGCAGCCGATCATGGGATTGCCACAGCAGGAGTAAGTGCCTATCCACAGGAAGTTACCTATCAGATGGTGATGAATTTCCTGGGCGGAGGCGCAGCCATCAATGTTTTTTGCAGGCAGAATGATATTACAATCAAAATTGTGGATGCCGGAGTTAATTTCGACTTTCCGGAAGGATTGGATCTGGTGGATAAAAAAGTCAGAAAATCCAGCCGTAATATTTTGGAAGAACCTGCCATGACTCCTGAAGAATATCAGCAGGCACTTAAAAATGGAAAAGCAGTGGTGAATGATATTGCGAAAAAAAGCTGCAATATTATTGGCTTTGGAGAAATGGGAATCGGGAATACTTCCGCGTCTTCTTTGATGATGAGCAAGCTCTTTGACATTCCGATTATCAATTGTATCGGACGTGGAACAGGATTGAATGATCATCAGCTGGACAATAAGGTCAGTATTTTAAAAGAAGCTATTGAAAAATATCCGGCTGAAATGACCGAAGATGAAATTGCCCAAACATTTGGCGGATTAGAGATTGCCCAAATGATCGGAGCGATTGAGGAAGCGTATCATCACAATATGCTGATCATGGTAGACGGATTTATTGCAACGGTTGCGGTAGCCACCGTCTGGAAAAAGAATCCTGAAGTGTTGAACAACTGTATCTTCTGCCATGTAAGCAATGAAAATGCCCATCCTCAGCTATTGGGACTGATGAGAGAGCAAGCTATTCTCAATCTGAATCTACGCCTCGGAGAAGGTACAGGCTGTGCATTGGCTTATCCGATTATTCAGAGTGCGGTTAATTTCCTGAATGAAATGTCAAGCTTTGAAGATGCTCATATTTCCAACAAATCATCTTAGTTTTATAAAATAATAAAGGGGCAATGAAGCCCCTTTTATCTTAAATTAATGACAATTAGTAAGTATGTGCAACATCTTTACCTGTAAACATCATTCTTACAGGTTTATTTTGAATAGCACCTTCATTGAATTTATATGCATTAAATACAAACATGGTAGGAAAATATCTGTATAAACCATCATCTACCAAATATAGTTTTCCGGTATTGGTGTTTCGTACCAGTTGGGTTCCTGCAGTGATATCAGGTCCTCTTTCTCCTGTATAATCTTCGATATTTACTTTAGATAACAAATAGGGTTTTCCCTGAACAGCGAACAGATTATTGATCACTGCAAAAGATTCGATACGTCTCAGCGTACTTTCAAATACAATATACAAATTTCCTGTAGCATTATCTTGGAAAAACTGCCCGTCACGAACACGGTATGCTTTAGGTTCAGAATCTTTTAAGTAGAAAGCAATACCTTCATAAACAAATCCATTTTTTCCATCTCCCAATTCATTTTTATCTCTGGTGTAGAAGTGCGTCTTTTTATCACCATTGAAATACCTGTAAATCGGAAAACTTCCCGGCTCATCACCATTGTAGCTGGTACCAAGATCTCTTTTCTCCCAGTAGCTTTGTCCCACTAGCTCATTAGGATTAGTCGTTAATACCAGATCATTACTTCCTGTATGAAACCATCTTGTAATGACCGGACCCGGCCCATCAGCAGAACCTAATAATCTCTCCTGAAAATAATAGCTTAATCCAGGATAGGATTTAGGAAGTTCGGAGGGTAAAGGAGAAGTATTATACAAATATTTTTTGGTCAGATCACTGTAGAAACCGTAAATAGGATTGGTTAAGTAAAAAGATTTGGACCAGATTCCTGCAGGTGGAGGAGTCGGTACATCCGGATTATCTCTGAAGCCTCCTTTTGCCATCATGTTATTGCCGGATGCATGTAAGGCTTGTGCTTCATTTACATTGTCCAGTTCATCACCGGGAGCTGAACAGTTTACGATGGATATAAGACATAATCCAACGAAATACGCTTTTTTCATTTGTTCTTTTTTCATGGTTATTATGGTGCAAAACTAAAAATACTTCAGAGATAAAAAGGACAAATTTCATGTGATAAGATTCATGTTTCTTATTTTTTTAATTGATCTCTTTACCATTGTTAAAAGCTTTCCTAATTTTACGGGAATTGATTAATCCAGTTTTTATATTAAAAAATAACAGATGAAAGTCCTCAAAAATGAACTGATCTATTTTGCTATGGCACTCATGTTTTTCACAAGAATTCCGGTTCCGTTTACCATTCCGTACTCTAGTGAGATTATGAATAAATCTCAGAAATATTTTGCCTGGGTAGGCTTGATCGTAGGGTTCATCAATGCTTTGATTCTTTATCTTTCTACATTGCTTTTTAATCTTGAAATCGGGATTGTTTTAATGATGATTTCTAATGTTTTGCTGACCGGAGCTTTTCATGAAGATGGCTTTACGGATATGTGCGACAGCTTCGGAGGTGGATATGGAAAAGAAAAAATCCTGACGATTATGAAGGATAGCCGGGTAGGAGCATATGGTACAATAGGGATCATTTTGCTTTTTGCTTTAAAATTTTATAGTATTCAGGCCCTTGGAATGAGTAATCCGGTGGGAGTTTTACTCATTGTCATTTTAGGACATACGGCAAGTCGTTTTATTGCTGGTACGATGATCTATACTCATCAGTATGTCACTGATATTGACGTCAGTAAATCAAAACCTTTAGCCAATAAACCGTTGGATAAGATGGCTTTGCTGGTAGGATTTGTCAGTGTTTTAATTGCATTTGTCCTGGTTCAGGACTGGCATTTGATTTTTGCTTTTGCTCTCGCATATGTGGGGAAAATGTATATGGGCTGGTATTTTAAAAAACATATCGGGGGTTATACAGGGGACTGTCTGGGATCAGTACAGCAGGTTTGTGAAGTTTTATTTTATTTAGGAACAATCATCGTATGGAAATTCATCTGATCCGTCATACCGCTGTAGACAATCCGGAAAACCTGTGTTATGGTTTTGCTGAAATGCCTTTACGTAAAGATTTCACTGAAGATTTTAAAATGTTGGAAATAGACAAGGATTACGACGTAATTATTTCAAGTCCTTCTCAACGCTGCCATCTTTTAGCTGATTTTTTTAAGTTTGATTATCAGACAGACGAGAGACTTCGCGAAATGAATTTCGGGAACTGGGAAATGAAAAAGTGGATTGATATTCCCGAAGAGGAAATCAATCCCTGGTATCAGGATTTTGTGAGTGTAAAAGCCTCAGGCGGTGAAAGTCTTCTGGAAATGCAAACCCGGGTTCTCAGCTTCTGGAATGAATTCATTCAGAGAAAAGATCTGGAAAAAGTACTTATAGTTACGCATGCCGGAGTCATTCGTTTGATCCTTCAGGCGGTGCTTCAGTTTCCATTGGAGAATATGTTTGCTGTTCAGATTGATTATGGGAAAAAAGTGATTATTAATTGGAATGAAGGAGTTTTTTCAGTGAAGAAGGTGAATGTATAATTATGGTAAAAGTTTTATTCAATAGGAACGGACTTTAGTCCGTTTGTTAAAGATTACACTTTGTAGGATGGATTCCTGCGGAATGACAAACTGTGTGGATAGGCCATCATTATAATTGTATCGATCCGTAGGAATTTAGCCACAATCCTGTAAAAAACACAGAAACACTACAATCCTGACCAACCTCCCAACTGAAGACGTGAAAATTCCCCTCCCTCGGAGGGGTGTCAAAAACTCAAAGAATTTTTGACGGGGTGGTTCTCAACGTTTCCCTAACCAAATCCTCACAAAAAACGCCACCCGATATCATCAGATGACGTCATGGAATTTATTTAAAAATTCTGATAAAACTATCTTTCTCCAGGCTTTCCAGTGAGAAATCAAAATCAGCTTCCGCTTTTTCTGTGGTAATCTCACCTCCAAGTTCTTTGATAAGCTCATTGAAAGGCATGGCTTCATACCATTGCTGATACAATGCCGTTGTGGCCATCATGGAAACCTGGCTATTTCCTGAAACATGAGCATGTCCGGCTCCGAAATTCAACAGTACGAAACATTGCTTTTCGTTCTTTGTCACCAGCATTCCCAGAATCATTTGCTTCTGAACAGAATTACATCTGGCCTCAGCAAAGAGATGATTAGGATTCATCATATAATCGTAGGAAATATCATCTCCTTTTCCGATCACAATTTTATATCCACAGTTGGCATCTCCACTGAAAACGTTGTTCATGACAAGTGTTGGTTCACACAGGCCTTTATTCGCGTAAAGATATTCCACAGCACCGTTGGGAGCAGAAGTCATATCTCCGGAGTACATCAACTGTCCGTTACCATGATTATAAGCGGCATTCCAACCTATTTTTCCAGCGATATTCAATCCTGAAAGGTCAAGGTCATTAGCACCCCATTGGTCTTCCCAATAAATACCTACAGCCAGTCTATCCGCATAAAAACGGGTTCCGGTAGGAATGTTTCCAACAAACATCTTTTCAGAAGTTGGTAACGCAAATTCTATATTTTCAGGGAAATAGAATTTCTTTCCGGATAGGTTTTCATACTTCAGTTTCAAAAAGTCCAGAATAAAATCATAATTGAACTGATTCACGTAAGTTTCCTTACCTTTTTTAGTCCATGATTTTCCGTTTCGGACTCTGTAGACAAAGGTATCTTGACCATACATTCTTGAGTAACATGCTGACAATGCTTTGAATAAGGCAAACGGTGTTGCATTTTCCAGCCAGTGCCAATCGCTGTTTTCCAATAGAGTATTTGTGGCGTCATTCAATGGGTTTGAAATCAGTGGCTTATGATGAATCTTTGATAATTTTGATATTTTATTGATCGCTTTTGGTGCTCTGTTTTTATAAGCCAGAAATAATGGTTTGAATCTGTTGAAAATTTCCGCCATTTTTTCCATTCCAAAGCTTTCAAACAAATAGGTCGGATTAAAATTACTCTGCTTGATTACATCAATCAAATCATCGTTCTTGATTAAAAGCGTTGTATTCGTTGTTTTATAAATAACATAACGGAAAAACTCAACAGGATTTTCAGGGTAAATATCATAAAGATCAGCAATTTTTATAACCGCTTCTTTATTTCTGATGTTTTCTTTTCCTGTAAAATCATATTCCAGTTCCGTATGTAAAATAGAAAGCAAATCATCAATGGTTTCTTCTTTTAAAGCAATACCTGATCTTAAAAGAGCAAGACATTTTTCCTGCATCTCTTCCACAGAGTAGGCTTTGATAACTTTAAAAACAAGCTTCATATCAGGAACATTCAAAACTTCATTGGGAATATAGATTTCACTTTGAAAATCGCTTCCATACGTTGAAATATAATGAGTGATCTGTTCAAAAAATAAATCAATTCTGGAAGTGTTCTTTATTTTCTCCCAGGATTTATGAAAGGTTTTATTCAAATCATTACCATTCAGTTTTTCCTTTGCATAAAAAGAGATGATTTCATTTTTTGCCCATAAAGCATCTGATTCAATGATGAAACCATCATTAGAAATAAATGGCTTTTCATCAGATTTTCTGGCCAATACAGCATTGAATAATTGTAGTGTTTTCATTGTTTTAAGTTTAAAAAATAAGTGAGGAGTAGATTCATTAAAAGTGAAGGGTATAGGAACTCCTTTTACCTATAGTTTATAAAAAGCGGGGAGTAATTTATCCAAAAAATATAGGAACTCCCTTTGCCTTATAATTTGTAAAAAGGCGGAAAGTAAATCTGGAAATATAGGAACTTTCTGTGCCTTTAATTTTTCTATAAAATATTTT
The DNA here is from genome assembly GCF_047345655.1 of Chryseobacterium sp. T20. NCBI lineage: Bacteria > Pseudomonadati > Bacteroidota > Flavobacteriia > Flavobacteriales > Weeksellaceae > Chryseobacterium > Chryseobacterium sp. T20. The sequence continues at coordinate 1,072,509 of NZ_JBLFDU010000001.1, read as the reverse complement.
TTACTGTTGTGAATTTGGGCTATTGTTTTTTTAATTAAACCTTACGGGTTTCTAAAACCCGTAAGGTTTGAATAGAAAGCACGTTTTTAAATAAGTTTAAGCAATTTTAATCATAAAAAATTATGCTTTTCTGAATTTCTTCTTTTTCTTCCACGGTGCATTCTTCTGAACATCTCCGGCCATAATACATCCGTAAGGCATCACTTCATCCAGAACTTCACAAAGTCCATACTCTTCTATCTGTGCTCTTACGTTCTTAGCACTTTTATAAGCGCTCGGAAGTTCAGAAATATCAACTTCATTGGAGTAGAAACGGATATCTAATCCTGCTGTTTCTTCATTGAAGATTTCCTCAGTGGTTCTATGAGCCAATGATCTTTTATGCTGGCTTCTGCTGAAATTTCTTCCTGCTCCATGAGGTGCAAAACCTAAGTTTCTTTCATTCGTTTTTCCCTGAACAATCAATACCGGTTCTGCCATATTCAACGGAATCAGTCTTGGTCCTGTAATATCAGGCATGAACTTATCATCCAGTGGAGTAGCTCCTTTTGCGTGATAGAACAGATCTCCATCTTTGAATACGAAGTTATGCTCGTTCCAATATCTGTTTTCTTTCTCCATTTCCAGCTTATTCAGCACGGCATCATGAAGGGAAGTATGGTTTTCTTTTGTCCATTGTCTTATCAATTGCAGGGCTTCCCAATACGATTTACCTTCATCCGTATCATAAGGAATCCATGCATTTTCTCTTAAAGTTTCAGGAGAGATTTCCTGTCTGAAACGGTTGGCAACCTTCATTCCTTTATCATATAAAGCGGCTCCAGGAGCTCTTGATCCATGATGGGTTACCATCATAGTGTTTCCTGTATTTTTGGAAATTCCGACAAAAAGGAAGTGGTTTCCGTCTCCCTGAGTTCCCATATGAGAACGGGCAATGCTGATCAGCTTTTCATCCTGTAAGAATTCATTTTCTCTGAAAGCATCCATCAGTTCCTGAGACATCGGCATCTGTTCTCCTCTTGGTCTTCCTCCATATCCGAAATGAGTGATCGAATGTGCTGCATCCAAAACATCTTTAGGATTGGTTTTTCCAAAATCCGTCAACATTACAGAACAACAGATATCAGCACTATGGAATCCCGGGTGAATGGCATTTTTTGCCACAACCACACCTCCCACCGGAATCTGACCTTCAGGACCTGTAGGGCAGGCATCCGGCATTAAAGCTCCGCTAATCAGAGTGGGAGTTTTCATCAGAACTTTCATAGTTTTGATTACTTTTTCCACATTATCATTCTCACTTTCGTGTTCTGCACGTATGTTGATCATAAAATCTTTAGCTGTTTCATGAAGCGGAATAAGATCTGGTTGTTTGAACTGTACCAGATATTCTGCGATCTGATGCTCATCCAGATGATTCTCGTTGATATAGCTAATGGCATCTTTAAACCATTTTGCTGGTCTATATCCTAATTCGATTAAATGATTTCCATTAAATTCCATTTTGTTTCATTTTGATGATGCAAAGTAATATCATTATTGCGCAATAGTTTTGCGTAGATAAAGAAATTTTAATTATTTTTACAAAAATTAATTAAAAAGACGAAAAAGCACATTGGCTGACTCGTAAAAATAGTATAAAATTAAAAAAACAAGACTCATGGTATTATTAGAACAATTAAAACATTTCCCGGAAACGATCCAGTTTAGTGATGTGATCGCTCATATTGATGAACATTATGAATTTACTCCTACTGCCTTTCAGAACGGAGATACAACCAATCAGGCAGGGCAGAACAATGGTTCTTGCAAGGTTTTCAGTTTTGCAAGCATTCAGGATCTGACGAAAGAACAAACCCTTTGGCTTTTTGGTGAGTTCTACAGAGAAGATGTTTTGAAAAATCCTGAAGGAACTGACCATCAAAATATCCGAAACTTTATGAAATTCGGCTGGGAAGGGATTACTTTTGACGAAAATGCTTTGAGAGAGAAATAGTTTTCAAGAAAAGAGCAGAAATAAAAGCAGATTGCTTATTAAAAAAACACCAATCATTAAACACTAAGGTATGTCATCCAATAAAAATGCTCTGATCCGGTATAAAACATTAGATAAATGTCTTAAAAACAAATACAGAAAGTATACGCTGGAGGATCTTATTGATGAATGTTCAGAAGCATTGTTTGAATTTGAGGGAAAAGAATCTTATGTAAGTAAGAGGACTGTTCAGCTTGATCTTCAGAATATGCGGAGTGAAAAATTCGGATATGAAGCACCTATTGAAGTTTACGAAAGAAAATACTATCGTTACAGTGATCCGGAATACAGTATTCATAATATCTCTGTGAATGAAAGTGACCTGAAGGCGATGAATAATGCGGTTCAGATTTTAAAACAGTTCAAAGACTTTTCCATGTTCAAGGAGATGAATGGGGTTATTCAGAAACTGGAAGACTCTATTCATGCAACCAGCCAGAAATCCATTATTCATCTGGATAAAAATGAACAGCTAAAAGGGTTGGAACATATTGATATCCTGTACGAAAGTATCGCGAATAAAAAAGTGTTGAAGATTCTTTACAAAAGCTTTACAGCAAGAGAATCCAATATTTTTACGGTACATCCGCAGCTGTTGAAGGAGTTCAATAACCGTTGGTTTCTGATCTGTCTTTACAAACAAAAAATGTACAATCTGGCATTGGACAGAATGGAAAGCATTGAAACAGATGACAATCTTCCCTATATTGACAAGGATCTGGATGGAGATGAATATTTTAAAGATATTGTAGGAGTAACTGTTGCAGAGTCAATGGACCCCAGGAATGTCATCTTTTGGGTAGATTCGGGGAATGCTCCTTATGTAAAAACAAAACCGTTGCATAAAAGTCAGGAAATCTTAAAGGAAGACCGTGACGGAACGCTGTTTAAAATATGTGTTCAGATCAATTTTGAGCTGGAAAGACTTTTGCTTGGGTTCGGAGACTCTCTGATTGTACATAAGCCCAAAAAACTACGGTTGAAAATGGAAGAAAAGTTCAGTGCAGGTAGTAAAAATTACCAGAATCTGATTGTTCCCGAGGAAAATTAATTTATTTTAAATGTACCATTCACAAGGTTTTGTTGAAGATAATTTATTTTCATATTTTATCTTGGCTTGGAAATTGTATTATTAACTTAACAATACCGAATTAATTATGAAATCAAGAATATTTAAAGCATTAATTGCAATTATAGCACCGCTGGCGATAGAGTATATCGTTAAAAAAATATCTGAGAAGATAGATAAAAAACAAGAAGAGAAAGAGAACGAAAAAAAGCAGATTACTGCATAAACGTATAAGTAGTTAAAATTTAAAATTATTGAAAAGAGACTGTCATGAGGATGTACGGTCTCTTTTTTTGTTAATGGATTTTTTTTGATGAACGTTGAAAACCACCCCGTCAAAAATTCTTTGAATTTTCGCCACCCCTCCGAGGGAGGGGAATTTTCACGTCTTCAGTTGGAATTTTGGTCAGATTGTATTTTTTCATGATAACTAAGGCTGGACTTCTACGGAATAACAAACTGTGTGGATATGCCATCATTCCAATTGTGTCATTCCGTAGGAATCTCGGTTTCCCTACACAAAATCATAGATCCCATCTTTCCATCCCAATACTTTGGAAGAATCCGCTTTAAGCCAGTTTTTTAAAATTGTGGCATATACTTTTCTGAAATCTTCTTTGTAGATAAGATCGCCTTCATTCAGATTCTGAAGATCGGGAAGGGCGTTCAATAATCCTTTTTTCTTAAGATTTCCGCCGATAAAAAACATCTGGTTGGCTGTCCCGTGATCTGTTCCGTTACTGGCATTCTGTGCTACGCGACGACCAAACTCCGAAAAGGTCATCAACAGTATATTTTTGAAAAGTCCATTACTTTTCATATCTGCTACAAATGACTTTACCGCTTCATTAATATCATTAAATAACTTTTTCTGTCTCTCATTCTGGTTGACATGAGTATCAAAACTTCCCACAGAAAGGTAATATACCTGAGTGTTGATGTCAGACTTTATCAAAGAAGCTACCGTCTTAAAATCTTTTCCTAATTGAGAATTGGGATAGATTTGTTCTGTCTTTTTAGCTTTGCTTTTTTCAAAAATATAATCGGCATTATTGATGGTAGAACCTAAGGTCTGGTAAAGATAAGACACTGTTTCATCGTCATGATGATGGTCGTAAAGAGATTTAAAATACTTTTCCTGACTGGTCTGATAGAGTCTTTTAGGATCTTTAAAGGCAAAAGCTTTATTATTTTCACCTTTTAAGGCAAGACTTAGCATATCATCTACTTCCAATGCCTGGGTAGGATGCTCACAACGATAGCATTCTTCATCCAGAAAACGTCCCAGCCAGCCTGTTTCCAGAAACTGGTCGCTTCTGCTTGCTGACTGCCAGATATCCATACTTCGGAAATGGGATTTGTCCGGATTGGGATAGCCCACGTTATTCATCACAGACAGTTCGCCGTTATCAAAGAGTTCTTTAAAATAGGAGAGTGACGGATTAATTCCAGCCTCATCTGTAAGCGGTATAGAATCCTGAATAGCCAATGTTTTCCTTTCCCTGAAATAAATATCATTTTTAGCAGGAATAATGGTATTCAAACCATCATTTCCACCTGTAAACTGAAGAACTACCAGAATGTTCTGGTTAGGATTCAGTGCTTCATCCAGAGTCATGGCTTTAAGGAAATTAGGCATCAGCATCGAAGCGGTAGCCAGTGAGCTTATTTTGAGGAATTCTCTTCTTTTGATTAACATAATTTTCTTTTTAGGGGTTAAGGTGGCAGATGATAGGTTGCGGGTTATAGTGCCAGGTCGTATCTATTAAAATAATAGATGGCAGTTAAGCTATACTGTGACAGCTATTACCTGCTACCTGCAACCTGTAATCTTCTCTACATTAACTGGTATTCCGGGGTAGACATCAGATTGATGACATTCATTTTTATACTCTTATCTGAAAAATTCTTTACAGAATTCATATCGAGACTTTGAGTATTCTGCAGAAGATAATCTTCACAATTTTTATGGGCGAAAAGCTTTTCAATACGATCCCAGTCGATGGTGATATTTGGGTTTTTAAAGCTTTTGTTTAAAGCCGTTTCACGGGATTTCATGCCCATATCAATATCATCATCCTGCCTTGGGCTGTATTCCAAAGGGCGAAGTCCGGACCAGATCTGTGGAACCTGAAGTCTCAGCATTAAAGTAGAGCTGTCAATCCATGATTTTCCATTAGGCCATCCCGCTACATTGGGTGGATAAAGGAGCATTTGGCCCAATAATTTCTGATACACGATGAGGTTTTCAGGGTTCTGAATATGCATAGGAAGGATTCGCATAATTCCTGCCATCAGTTCTACAGGTGATTTTATACGGTTTCCGATATTCTTCTGATCATAAAACCATGTGCTTGAAAATATCTCAGTCATCAGCTTTTTGATATCATATCCTGAATGGTAGAAATTGGCGCTGAGTTGATTAACAATCTCCTGATCCGGTTTTTCATTGACGAAGAATTTGTAAATCTTTGTCGTAATAAATTGTGCTGTAGCTTTTTGTTCCAGAATAATATTGAGAACATCACTCCCGTCAAAGTTGCCGGTTTTTCCTAAAAAGGTTTTACTGCCTTCATCATGAAGATTTTTCCTTTCTTTAAAATTACCTTCCTTATCATAACTCCATCCTGTAAAGGCTCTTGCTCCTTCTCTTATATCCTTTTCAGTGTAGTTGCCTCTTCCAATGGTAAACAATTCCATTACTTCACGGGCAAAATTTTCATTGGGATGATCTTTTTTGTTCTGCTGATTATTCAAAAAGTTAAGCATGGCTGGCGACTGGCTTACTTCAAAAAGCAGATCTTTGAAATTGCCCAGTGCGTTTTTCCTGATCGTATTCAAAAGTTGTTTGTTGAACCTTGGATTTTGTACTCTTGATGCAAAATGCCCATGCCAGAAAAAGGCCATCTTTTCTCTCATCTGTTCCTTGCTGTTGACGATGGAGTTCAGAAAATTCAGGTTCAGTTCGTTATTTTGTTCCCTGTTGATCCGCTGCATTTCTTTTTTCTTTTCTGCAGGAGCGGTACTGTTCATGTAATCTGCTGCTGAAACCGGATCAGGAGTGTCATAAGTGATTTCGCTTAAGCTTTCTTCTTTAAATAATTCATTCATCAACGTTTTAATGTTTTTATTTTTCAAATCATCAATTTGATTAATGCCAACGCCAAAACCTGCTCGCCAAAGAAGATGCTTGTTTTTTAATAATGAATCAGCCATCATGGAGAATTTATTTTTTGATGTATTTTGAAGAAAAAGGTTAAAATGATAAACGGGTTAAGGATTGTTAATATTGTTGAGAGGGCTGGAAGCAGGAGGCAGGAAGTTTGGGGTTGGAAGTTTTGGATCGTAGAAATAGGGTTGATTGTATGGAGTTATATTTCTTCCAACATCCAGCTTCCTTTCTTCCATCCTTTAATTCACTTTTTAGCTATCATTTTTTGATAAATTTTGTTAAACAATTATTTAAATTTTGTTAAAATTAATATATTGATATTCATTGTTTTATGAATTTTTTGAATGTTAAAATACAAGAAAAACCCTTGCTTGGCATGATTTTTACATCCTCTTGTTTAGTAAAATTTAAAAATTAGAGTTATGAAAATGTTTAAACAAGCAATAGTACTGGCTGGTATTTTAACAGCAGGTATCGCAAGCGCCCAAAGTGCTCAAATGAACAATATGATCAAGGTAGGTGCAAATGTTGGTTTAGCAGTTCCCGCAGATAATCTTTCCGCTGCAGTAGGAGTGGATGTAGCGTACCAGAATCTTATTACCCCAGGGTTTGGATTAGGTATTGCATCAGGATATACTCACTACTTTGGAAAAGAGAACAACGGATATAAAAACAATGACGTAGGAGTAGTTCCTGTAGCTGCTTTAATCAGAATTTATCCAAAACAAACCGGTTTCTATTTCGGAACTGACTTAGGATACGGATTCCTTGTTGGAGATAAAACAGTGGCTTCAAATACGGGTGTTGAAAGAGCAAGTGGAGGTTTCTACCTTAAACCGGAGATCGGATACCACAACAGAGACTGGAATTTCTTCGTACAATACCAAAAGGTTTTTGTAGGAACGAAGGGAGATTTGCCAGGTCAGGACTATAATGTGGGGAATATCGGAGTAGGATTCGGTTACAATATTCCATTAGGAAAGTAGTTAGATTTAATATATAAACAATTATTAACCAAAACCTTTTCACGAAAGTGGAAAGGTTTTTTTGTTCCGTGCAGGATTTACAAAAACAATTATTATATTTGGTAAAATTTGAGGTTATGATTCTGAATCCAAAATTTCCACTTTATTTACCAGGAGTAGAGAACAGTAATAATGATAATGTTTCTATCATTGGAGCAAGTCTCCGTGAAGATATAACAATCTTAGGCTATTTTATTTCCGGGAACGGAGGTCTTGAGATAAAAGTACAAAATACATTCGCAACCAAAGAATATGCTTCCTTTTCAGATATCTTAAAGAAGTTTATTCAGGATAATCAGCTTGAAAATGTAAAACGTCTGGGGATGGCAGTACCAGGTCCTGTATTGGACGGGAAAAGCAGCCCTGCAAGATTGGGATGGCATTTGGATATTGCTGAATATGCACGTGATTTCGGGTTTGAAAAAGTAGAAATGCTGAATGACCTGGAAGCTTCTGCCTACGGAATGGCTCTTCTTGAAGATAACCATCTTGAAGCTATTTATACAAGCGGACATCTTGAAAAAGGAAACGTAGCGGTTCTTGCTCCCGGAAACGGATTAGGAGAAGCCGGCTATTTCTTTGACGGAAAATACCTGAGACCTTTCGCAACAGAAGGAGGGCACTCAGAGTTTTCACCAAGAACCAACGTAGAAGTTGAATTTTACCAGTTCTTAAATAATATCTATGGTATTGTAAGCTGGGAAAATGTACTTTCAAAATCAGGTTTATTCAATATCTACAGATTCTTAAGAGACGTGAAAAGACACCCTGAACCGGAATGGTTAGGAGAACGTCTTGCGCAGGGAAACTTCGTAGAAGAACTTTATAAAGCAGCTATCGAGGAAAATGTTTTGATCTGCAGAATTGCTTTAGATACTTTCCTTGAGTTCCTGGCAAGAGAGGCAAATAACTTAACATTAAAATTAAAAGCTACCGGAGGATTGCTGATTGCCGGAGATATTCCACAGATGATTGCAGAATATATCGATAAGGCGAAATTCTATGAGAAATTCAAGATCAGTGATAAAATGGAGGAGATGCTTAAAAATACTCCTATCTATCTGGTCAAGCAAAATCACACAGCATTAAATGGTATAGCGCTTTACACCGCTTACTATCAGCTATAAAATAAAACTCCGGGTTTCTCCGGAGTTTTTTTATGGAATGATATTATTCATGAAAATAATAAATTTTATTGATATACATCAATGAAATCTATTGAATAAGATACTTACATTTGCATCATTAAATAAGTAAATAACTCTATTCAATGAAAAAAATATTTTTATTAGCAGTTTTAGCTGGTGGTTTAGCTTTCGGACAGTCAAAAAAAGTAGTAGCGTCTGATGTACACTGGTGGGGATATAAAGTAGCAAAATCTGAGGCTAGCTCTCACGACGGTACTGTAAAAGTGAAGTCTGGAGATATGGTAATGAAAGGAAACCAATTGGTAGGTGGAAGCTTCGTATTGGATATGACTTCAATCAGCTCTACTGACCTTACAGGAGAATATCAGCAGAAATTAAACGGGCACCTTAAGAATGGTGACTTCTTTGAAGTTGAAAAATTCCCTACTGCAAGCTTCAAAATTACAGGAGTAAAGAAAAACAACGATAAAGTTTATAACTCTCTTGTAACCGGAAACCTTACTGTAAAAGGAAAAACAAGCCCAATCTCTTTCCCTGCTAAGATTTCTTACAGCAAAGGAGTAGTAAGCTTAGTATCAAACAAATTCTCTTTCGACAGACAAAAATTTGATGTAGCTTACAAGTCTACGATGCAGGATGTTTTTGTGAAAGATGATATTGATATGCTTGTAAAGGTAACTGCTCAATAAATTAATCAAAAAAAGATTATTAAAAGTGTAGAAGTTCTACACTTTTTTTTATTTTTGTTGAATTGTAAATAAAAAAGAATGAAAAGATTACTATTGTTTGCTATGGTATGCGCAGGTATATCATTTGTTTCTGCTCAAAAGAAATTTGATAAGGTTGCAAAAGTGACTTCATCAGAGATCAGATGGTGGGGATATAAGGTGGTGAAAACCGAAGCCTCTTCCCACTCAGGAACAGTAAAGCTGAAAAGCGGAAAATTCAACTTTGACCATACGGTTCTTGTTGATGGAGAGTTTGTAATAGATATGAGAAGTATGATGGCAGGAGATGTTTCTGATGAAGATCAGATCAAGCTGACCAACGATCTGAAGAGCTCGAACTTCTTTGAGGTGAAAAAATTCCCTATTGCAAAATTCCATTTGACTAAAATTATTCCTTTAGCAAACAGTGAATACAATTCTACAGTGTACGGTGACCTTACTCTTAAAGGGGTGAGAAAAACAATTTCTTTCCCTGCGAATGTATACGTTACTCAGTTTACAACATCTATTGAATCTGCCAAGTTCTCTCTGAACAGAAGAGACTTTAAAGTATTCTATCAGTCTTCATTGAAAGATTATTTCATCAAGAATGAAATGGACATCCAGTTCAAAGTTACTACAGAAATGCTGGATAACGAGAACAGAGTTCCGAAGAAGAAAAAATAAGATATATTTTATCAATGCAGAAGAGCAGTTCGTAAGGATTGCTCTTTTTTTATGTTTCATTGAATAAAGATTACGTGCGGTCATTCCCTTGTTTCCGTATTTTTCATAAATTAGTGGTATGAAAATTTATATCGTAAGCGGTCTGGGAGCAGACTTCAAGGTCCTTGAAAGAATAGAGTTTCCCAAACACTGTGAATTGATTTTTATAGACTGGCTTATTCCTGAAAAAAATGAGCCTTTCGATGCTTATGTCAAAAGAATGGCAGAGAAAGTAGATGATTCAGAACCATTCTGTCTGCTAGGGTATTCTTTCGGAGGAATTATTGTACAGGAGATTAATCAATTGAAACCTGCAGAAAAAGTAGTGATCCTTGGAAGTATAAAATCTGATAAGGAAAAATCTAAATTTATAAAAACCGGTGAGGTTACCAAGATTCCAAGAATTCTTCCTGTAGGATTGTTCAACGATAAAGCAGCCAACGTGTATGCTGTTATCCGAAAACTTTTTGATCCTAAAAATCCTAAACTTCTTCAATATTTTAAAGTAAGAGACCCTTATTATCTGAAATGGTCAGTAGAAAAAGTTTCTGAATGGAAGTTTGATGAAAACCCGAATGTTATTCAGATATTAGGTGATAAAGACATTGTTTTTCCTATCCGCTATTCCAATCCGAATTACGTGGTAAAAGGAGGAACGCATCTTTTTCCCGCTACAAAATCCAAAGAAGTTTCGAAAATACTGAAGGAAGTGTTTTGTGAAAATTAAAAATATTATTTATGTAATAGTGTTTTTATAGGGGTGTAATGTTTAAAAGTGTAGTTTTTATGAAATTTATGTTTAAATTTGGTAGGGTTAAATATAAATTTTATGAAAGTAGGCTTAAAATGGATTGTTTCATTCTCGGTGATCACACTCGTAGCCGTGGGAGGTTTATTCTGGAATCCAGCTGCAGATATTCCTGATACGGGAGAGTTTTTAAGTGAAGATAAAATTGTGGGCGCTGATGTAGCCTGGATTCTCGCAGCTGCAGGACTTGTACTGCTCATGACACCAGGACTCTCCTTTTTTTATGGAGGAATGGTCGGAAAGAAAAATGTCATTTCTACCATGCTGCAAAGTTTTATCGCTTTAGGAGTCATCTCTATGGTCTGGGTAGTGGTTGGTTTTTCTTTGTCTTTCGGGGAATCTCTGGGTATTACCATTGCCGGAAAACATTACGGAATTATTGGAAACCCTTTAAGTTATCCCTTCTTTAACGGAGTCGGAAATCTGCCGCATAAACTGATGGCACCTACTATTCCCTTTATCCTGTTTGCCTTATTTCAGATGAAATTTGCTGTTATTACTCCGGCTATTATTACCGGATCATTTGCAGAAAGAGTTCGTTTTATTTCTTATTTACTATTCATTGTTCTTTTCAGTATCTTTATTTATACGCCTCTTTGTCATATGGTATGGCATCCGGAAGGCCTTTTGAATAAATACTTTGGAGTTAAGGATTTCGCAGGCGGAACCGTGGTGCATATGAGTGCAGGGTTTGCAGCCCTTGCTGGTGCTATGGTGGTAGGAAACAGAAAAAATCCACATCATGAGCCGTCCAATATTCCGTATGTACTTCTGGGAACAGGAATGCTGTGGTTCGGATGGTTTGGGTTTAATGCAGGATCTGCTTTGAGTGCTTCTGCTTCTGCAGCCACTGCTTTCGGAACAACCACTATTGCTTCTGCTTCAGCGATGATGACCTGGATCTTTTTTGACAGAATCAATGGGAGAAGCGTTTCGGCTTTGGGAGCGTGCATAGGAGCTGTTGTAGGTTTGGTGGCCATTACTCCGGGATGTGGTTTTGTAAGTATTCAGGAAAGCCTTTTTATTGGATTTATCACTGCAATTGTTTCTAATATAATGGTCAACTGGAAAGGGTTAAAGAAAATAGATGATACGCTGGATGTTTTTGCCTGCCATGGAGTAGGGGGAATTATGGGAATGATTCTTACCGCTATCTTTGCTCATGGCGAAAAAGCCAGTCTGCTTCATGGTGGGATAGAAGTATTTCTTCATCATATGGCAGCATTGATTTTGGTTTCTGTTTTTACGTTCTTCGGTTCATTGCTGTTATACAAGATTACAAATGCTATCATTACGCTAAGGGTTTCTGAAGAGTCCGAAAATAAAGGGCTTGATCTTTCTCAACATGAGGAAAGTTTCAGTTAACAAAAAGGACATTAAGTTGTACCTAATGTCCTGAATGATATTAATTAAAATCAGAAATACTTTATTGAATAGATTCAATGGCTTCGAAGATTTTATTTTTAGAATTTTCAAAGACTTCACCTCCGAATTCTTCATTATCTAAGGAATGAATGGTGACATTATTTACACCCATAATTCCGAAAATATGTTTCAGGTAAGTTGTTTGGAAATTGATGTGTCCGTTCTTTTCATGTTCTCCGTATCCGGTATCACCACGGGTTGAGAGGATAAAAAGCTTTTTGTTTTCAAGAAGTCCTACATAATCACCATCCGGAACTCCGGATCGGAATTTCCAGGTTTCATTGATTCGCATGACCTGATCAATATAAGCTTTTAATCCGGACGGAATAGACCAGTTGTACATGGGAGTTCCGATGACATATACATCATGTTCTTTGAGCTCTTTGACGAGTTCATTACTCAGTTGTAAAGGTTTTTGGTTTTCTTCAGTTTTGTCTGAAGATCTTTTGAATGCGCCTGCAATCCAGGATTCATCAATATTGGGAATAGTATCAGTTCCTGTTTCTCTGCAGGTAAAAGTGTCAAGTGGATATTTTGTTTTCCAGTTTTCAACGAAAAGCTGGGTCAGTTTTCTACTGTAAGATCTTTCGTTTCTTACACTGGCATTAATAATCAATATTTTCATTTGTTAAGAATTTATACCAGCAAAATTCCTGATTATTGAGTTGTGAAAAATTGATCTAGTTCAAGAGGATTTATTTTTTTTCCGAATTCTGCTGATGAATTCCGGGGTTACACCGAGATAGGAAGCAATCAGATACTGAGGAACTCTGGAGGAAATATCAGGATAGGTTTCCAGAAAATCATAATACTTCTGTTCCGCTTTGTGCATATGATTGAACACGACTCTTTTTTCAAGGGTTCCAAGATAACTTTCCAGAATAATTCTGAAGTATCTTTCTAAGGAGGGAATTTCCTTCAACATTTTTTGAAAAGACTGATGGGTGATCTGTAGGAGTTTTGTTTTTTCTACCGCCTGAATATTGTAAATAGAAGGTTTTTGTTTTGAAAAACTGGCAATGTCTGTGGCCCACCAGTGATCAATAGCTAAAAAGAGAATTTCTTCATTTCCGTTGTCTTCATTGATGCAGAAAGCTTTTAAAACTCCTGAAATTATATAACTGTCATGGCGGCAGATTTCCCCGTTTCTCAATAGGAAATCGCCTTTTTCCAATGTTTTTTCTGTCCAGAAACTTTTACAGACGGTTATTTCTTCCGGACTTAATTGGACATGTTGTAAAATACTTTTAATTAATGTTTCCATTGAAAAAAATGATTAAAAAGAACAATATAATGGGAAATTCATACAACCAGCTAATCTACAAAAATACTTGTTTTACGGACTGTCAAAACCAAATAAATCTAAGATTTTGCTATGCATATATTAGGATTTATCATGTATCTTTGTTTTTGAGGAAAATGACGAATCATTTATGGAATCAATATCGGTTTTTGAGATTATTAAAGTAGGAATAGGCCCGTCCAGTTCGCATACGATGGGACCTTGGAATGCAGCAGCTGCATTTATCAGGATTATAAAAAGAGAAAGATCAATAGAAGAAGTTAAAGAGGTTTTTCTTGAATTCTTTGGTTCACTCGCCAAAACGGGGATTGGGCACGGAACTGATATTGCCGGAATGCTTGGGTTGAACGGAGAAGATTTTAAGACGATCAATACTTCAAAAATTGATGAGAAAATAGAATACATCAAAAGTACTCAAACCATTAATCTGGGTGGAGAGAAAATCATTCCATTTGTTTACGGACATCATTTGATTTTAAATATGAAAAAGAGCCTTGATTTCCATCCGAACGGAATGATCTTCAGAGCTGTTTTCGAAGACGGAACAGAGCTTGTGCAGGATTTTTATTCTGTAGGAGGCGGTTTCATTGCCAGCCAGGAAAAAAACTCTATTCAAAAGCAATGTGTACGTACTTTGTACCCTTGTCATAAAGCTTCAGATATTGCAAAATATTGTGAAAAGCTAGGATTTGATAAAATATCAGATCTGATTTTCATGAATGAAGAAAGCTGGAGAACTCAGGACGAAACAAGACAGGAAGCACTTTATATCTGGCAGCAGATCAAAGAATGCATTTATAAAGGAGTAAACAAAGAAGGAATTCTTCCGGGCGGATTGAATGTTACCCGAAGAGCAGCAGGAATTAACAGAAAACTGTTAGGAGACAAAATTTATAAAAATAAAGATGAATGGTTCCAGCAGGTGGTAGACGCTGAAGAGAACTTCACCAATATCAATAAATGGATTGCGTGCTTCGCACTGGCAGTGAATGAAGAGAATGCCAGTTTCGGAAGAATTATTACCGCGCCTACCAATGGAGCGAGTGGGGTTATTCCGGCAGTATTGATGTATTCTCAGGCATTTACACCATTTACGAATGAGGAAGATATTATAAGATTCTTGCTTGTAGCAGGAGAAATCGGGACCTTATTCAAGAAAAATGCGACTATTTCTGCGGCGATGGGAGGGTGTCAGGCGGAAATCGGAGTCTCTTCTGCAATGGCAGCTGCCGGACTTACAGAAATTCTGGGCGGAAGCGTAGGGCAGGTACTGATGGCGGCAGAAATTGCGATGGAGCATCATTTAGGATTAACATGTGACCCCATTAAAGGATTGGTACAGATTCCATGTATAGAAAGAAATACAATGGGTGCTATGAAAGCGATTACTGCAGCCAATATTGCACTGGAAAGTGATCCTACCAAGGCGAAGGTAACATTAGATGAGGTGATTCTTACCATGTGGGAAACGGCTCAGTCTATGAGTGACCGTTTTAAAGAAACTTCGGAAGGTGGACTGGCAATTGCCGTTAACGTTCCGGAATGTTAATAGAAATAACATCGTTTTAAAAATAAAACCCTTAGACATTACTGACTAAGGGTTTCTTAATAAAATAAAAGTAAAAACCATTGGGCTTTTAGTATCGTATGGAATTGCTTACCTTAAAATTCCTCTGATTCTGTTGGCATTGGTAATCAGTTCTTCAAGGTATTCATAATTCTCCTTTTCAAGGGCAGATTTGAACTTTCTAAGCTGGGAGATATGTTCGTTCAGCACATCCAGCACATTTTCTTTGTTTTGTTTAAAGATGGGAACCCACATTTCAGGATGCGATTTGGCAAGACGTACCGTACTTGAAAAACCGGAACTCGCAAGCTGAAAAATAGTTTCTTCCTCACGTTCTTTTTCCAATACCGTATTGGCAAGCGCATATGATGTTATGTGGGAAATATGGGAAATATAAGCGGTATGAACATCGTGATCTTGTGCATCCATGTAAATCATGTGCATATCAAGGGCATTAACCACTTGTTCAACAATATTCAGTGCATCTTCTGCGGATTCTTCTTTGTTGCAGATTACACCTGCTTTTCCGGAAAAACTTTCTGCAATAGCAGATTTTGGACCGTTATTTTCTGTTCCCCACATCGGGTGAAAAGCCACAAATCTTGAACGCTTCGGATGGTCTTTTACAGCATTTACGATGCCTGCTTTTGTAGAACCTGCATCCATTACCGTCTGCTGATCAGTTACCAAGTCAAGAACAGAAGGCAATAGCTTTCTGGCAGCATCTACAGGAATGGCAAGGATAATCAGATCTGAATTTTTAATTCCATGCTCAAGATCTACTCCGGCATCAATGATCTTAAGATCTAATGCGTCGCTTATATGCTGTGTATTGTTATCGATTCCGTAGATGAAGCTGGCGATGTTTTTCTCCCTTAATCTCAAGGCCATCGAACCACCGATTAATCCTACTCCAATAATACTTATTTTCATCTTTCTCTATTTTTTAAAATAAAAAAACCTCGTCCCTAGGACGAGGTTTTAAATTATATTCATAAGAATCCCTATCCCAGAGCTGAGGTAAAAATTCTATAATAATATGTTCCGTTGTTAAAATTCACGTAGCAAAGGTAAAAATATTTTTTAAATGAAACGAAATTTCTTTTCTAAATTATATATAGATGGGGTGAATTGGTTTTGTGGAGTTGGTTTTTAGGGTTATGTATTGCTACACCAGTTCTAGCATCTTATTATTTCAACTTCTGTAAAGGCATTTCATTATTTCCAGGATTTATAAAGTATATTGGGTTTCCTGAAATAAAGTAGCTGTTATCAGATTTTTCAATATAAATAGTTCCCATATCTTCAGAAGAATTATCATACTTTATTTTTATTTTTTGATGATTAACTTCCTCAGCCTTTAATTTAGAATATTTATTTGTTGTTCCTTCTTCAGTAACATCTATAGAAATATCTTCAAGAGAATTTATTGTGATGTTAAAAACAGTTTTTGCGTCATCTCTATTTGATGCTTCAAAATGATATTTTCCTTTCCAGAAATTAATATTGGTTTTTGTTACATTAGAAATATTTTGAGTCGAAATCTTATGTTTTGAATCTTCAATTTTCTTTTCACAACTATAAACGATAAATGAGAGTAATATTAAAGTTAAAATATTTTTCATTATTAGTGTTTATTTCTAAATAAGATAGATTGTAATAATTATTTAAATATTACATTTTTTAATCCATACTTTTTTTCTGTGTATTCACTCTCAAACAGTAATTTACCTTTATCATATTGAAGAATACCAAAATAAAGTAGTTTATCTGCATCACCAGTATATCCATTAATTACCTCTGAATATTTTAAAAATATTTTTCCATCAATAGTCTTAACTTGTTTAAGCAGGTATTGATTATACATTTTCCCCATATTTCCAGATTCTGTATAGATAATAGAATCTTTCTCAATTTTCAATGAAACTCCATAATCATCCAACTTCTCGTTGGTTGCAAAATATTCTCCTGTTGGGATTGAAATCTGTTGTTTGGATGACGAAATACTTCCGGTAATTTTTTGTAAATCAGATTCAAGAATTTGATTATTAAGGGTGTCCTTTTTTTCTTCTCTCTTCTGTTCACATGAGTATGATAGAAATATGAGCGATAGTGAAATTAAAAAGTTTTTCATCATTGTGTTTTTATTTATAAATTTTTAATCAATTTCATTTCCATGTAATAAAAGTTTATTGAAAAAATCACCGCTCAAATTCTCTATGTATATGTTTTGAAGCTCTGAAGCCCAACCGGATGCTTCTTCTTTTTTACCATCAAAAGATGATGTAGAATAAAATTTTCCGGTAATAAAATTAAATGATTTTGAATAATTTTTTTTACCTTTTTTATAGCTTAAATCATATCCGATAACCTGTATTTTTTTGTTCTTATTATCAAATCTAAACTTCATTTTTTCAATTACATTTTTTTTCTCGCCGGAAATATTAGGCTTTGTAACTTGGTCTGCATAATCTACTCTAATGGTAATAATTTTATTATTAATAATAGGATCACTTAAATAATAATCTGCTTCAGTATTGTTATATAGAATACTATTGTTTAATATGGGAATTTCAACCGTTTTGTTTAATGAAGATAAGTCGATTGATAGTATAAAACTAGATCGCTCCGTATTTTGTTTTGCCTTAATTACAGCTTTATCTTTAATATTATCATCATCAAAGTATGGTGTTTCATATTGTGATTCAATGGTGTCAATAGCCTTCACATTATTCTCTTTACAGCTTGAAAAGAAAAATATAAGAGGTAATAATAGAAATATTTTTTTCATTTATTCTGATAGGATTTTATCCAAATCAAGTTGTTTAAGAGATGTTTTTTCAGAAATCTCTTTTTGCATCCATTCTTCTTCACCTGTTTTTGCACTAGTTCCCAAAGTGGCAATGAATAATTTTTCAATAAATAAATCATTATTCTTGAAAAAAACGGGTATAACAATTTTCCGAGATGTATTTTGATATTGATCAGTGTAGCCTAAAATTAAATTGAAAGCTTGTTTGTTTTTTGTAGTAGTATCTATTTCTATAAAATCACAGCTAATATTTTTGGTGAAAAATACTTTATTATCAGTTTTCGCTTTTAAAGTATAGTCATTTGTGTTTTTTTCTATAAGAATGAGATCATTTTTGTCACTTTTATTAAAGTTAACACTATAGTTTTTATTTTGTGCAGATTTTGAATTAGAAGAAGGAGGGATATCTTCTTCATTCATATTTTCTTTAGGTTTTAGAAAATATTTTTTACATTCCGGTAGCTCACATCCTAGAATTTGTGTTTTTTTTCCATCAAAAAAAGAAATGTATGAACCCCCATTAATCTGTAAATCATATTTTTTTCCTCTATATGAATAGCCTTTTATATCAATATTACATGGTGTAATTGGGTATGAAAAATGCCACTCTTCATCAGTAATAGGAACTGATAAATTCATGATTTTTTCAATATCATTACTATTAAGAGACCATGCTTTATCTCTTTCAGTTAATTTTTCTTTTGTAGAATATTCACCTTTACAGTTTGCAACGTAAACTTTTGTTTCTATTCTCTTTTTTTCATCCTTATCTTGGCCTTTGCAACTGTAAAAGAAAAATATGAGGGGTAATAAAATTAAAAAGTTTTTCATCATTTGGTTTCTTTGATTGTGTCATCAGGGCTTATTGCATCATTATCCACTCATTATTAGTAGCTTCTCCTCCTATTCCTTTTATGTAAAATTGAGTTTTATCTTTTTTAATTAGAAATTTTGGATCAATACTTACACAATTTAATTGATCACCACTATAATAGATTTCTAATTGATTGTCTTTTTCGATCCCTATATATTTACCTTCACAAAGGTTGGACTCTTTATATGTATTTAGTGATAAGATTGCATTATTTTTTTTTATGTCAAATTTATATGAAATAGAAGCCATACCTGTTGTGGTTGCTTCTGTTTCTACTGAAATAGAATGAGTACCATCATAAGTTGATGAATTGTTTTTAAGATTTTTAAAAAGCTCTTTCTGAATAAGATTGGTTTCAAAAGCTAAAAGATCTTCTGGAATCTTTAAAGTTTCTATTTCTCCTATTTGTTTCCATTTTCTGTCTTCATATAAGTAAAATGTTGTTTTTGCATTTTGTTTTGGTTCAAATTCTCCATCTTCCCCCCCTGTATAGGTAATAAATTTACTAGGTAAATAAGTGGCAACTATATAGTAATCATTTTCTTTAATAAGTTTTTTTATTGCTTTTGAATTTTGGGAGTCATTTTCAGGGTTAGTAGATTTTGAAAAATAACCTTTTGAATTATTGGGATTCCAAAAATATTGAGTTTCATCCCTTTTTCCAATAAAGTCTACACTAAGAACACCCATTTTTTTATCTGAATAGGTGTATGTTGGGTAAGGATTGGAGATGTCTGGAATGAAAAAACCAGTTGCTTGGAATTTTGCATCTAGAAAATTGATAGTGTTGTGATCTTGAACTATAATTTCAGTCGTTTTAGAATTTTGACTTTTATTTTTTTCTTGTCCATTACAACTTTGTAAAGTGACAATTGCAATGATTATAAAAAATATTTTATTCATGTTTATTATTTAATATGATTTCCTTTTATAGTTTCATCAAATTTTGTTTTCATAAATTGTTCTGGATCTACACGTGTAGATCCTCCATAGAAAACTCCGTCAGTTGATGCTTCAATGTGAACATGATAATACTGAGGTAAAATATCTTTTGCATTACCAGTATTACCCGATTTACCAAAAACTTTTCCATGTTTTATTTTCTGTCCTTTTGATACAGAAAATGAGTTTAAGTGGCAATATCTTATCCAAATAAATTTACCATTTTTATCTTTTGATTTAATAGTAACTATTTTTCCTAAATCACCTTTTGTGTCAAGAGCTTCTACGACTTCTCCACACAGCAGTGATTTTAATTCTTTGTCTAATTGTGCTAAGATATCCGTACCTGTATGATAGTAGCCTTTTGGATGTTTGTTATTGTACCGAGGAGTTCTGTGGAATCTATTTTTATTTACATTGTTACTTTGATCATTTAATTTAGGATTGTCTATTACGTCAGCATATTCAAAGCATTGTGAACAATCTTCTGGGCACTTTGATGATTGCTTTACATCTGGTGTTTCAGGAGAATTATTACAATTAAATTTTTGTGTTTTATTAGTAATTCCATCGCTATAACTATCATGATATCTTTCTAAAATTTCTGAACGTTGAATCTTACCATCTCCTTTATTTGTTCCTTTACTTTTTTTATCAACACTTTCATTTTGAGTGTATTCAATAGTCCCTTTCTCATATAAAACATAATTATCTGATTGGTTTACACCTTTAGGAGCAAATACATGTAAATAAATGTCTTCTGGGGTTTTAATTTTATTTTTTGAAGGTTCAAAATATTTTTTAACATAATCAAGTTGTTTAATTTCTCCCATTGTTGCAAAACGTAATTTTACTTCATGTAATTTATCAAATCCACTACCAGATTTAAATTCTCCAATTGCTTGTAATGCAGATTGAGTAAATTGAATTAACCCTACTGCTCGTGAAGTACGAACTTCTTTCCCTGTTTTTTTATCTTTTTGAATAAGCCAGAAATCGTCTTTTGTTACAGCCTTGACATTCTTTAAAGTTTGACCCATTATTTGGTGTGCTTTGAATGAACTTGCTGTTTCAACATTCATAACGGCCATTAAACCATTGGCCATATCCATTTTTCTACTTTCACCCCATAATTCAGCACATATTTGCACTACTTTCTTTCTAAACTCACAACTTACTTTTTCACCCCATATTAAGTCTTTGTATTGTTCCTGACATATACAACTTCCTGGTTTATCTGGTTTTTGTGTCTTCTGCACCCCCGCCGCACTCTTCACTTTCTCCACTTCCATCAGTCCTTCCGAATTTACCCCAAATTTCTGAGATTCTGCAGAGAGATCCTTGGAGATAATTTCAATGAAATAGTTTTGTTTATCGGAATCCGGATCACCGATACGGGAGTCTATTCCTTTTCCAAAAATATCTTTAGTAATAATAAATCCTGAAGTATCACATACATCGGCAGGAATTTTAATGTTTCCGCTTCTGTAAACTTCATCATTGGAAGTGGTATCATATTCCCAGATGACATATTGGATATGTTTTCCAACCATATTTTTGGAGTGAATCCTGACCCTTACTTTATCTCCTACAGCAACTTTAGAAAGTTCTTTTCCTGTATCATCAATGAAAACAGCTTCTATAATATTGCCTTTAGGATCTGGCTGCTTGGGAGCTCCTCCTTGTCCGGCCGGGAATTTTGGAGTGTGTTTCTCAGGTTGCGGCTTAGGTTTGGGCTGGTTTTGGGGCTGTCCTTTATAATCCGGATTGGCCACATCTACATTCACCTGGCTGGCTCCCTGGATTTTCCCTGAATAAGTGGCGGTAACATAATACTCATGATTGGCTCCTTCACTTTTATCACCTCTCATCATAAACTGATTGGCCATCTGGCGAAGGATTTTTTCATCAGACATCAAAGGTATTTGTACTTCTGCAATCCCTTTTTCATTAACCCGGGCTTTGTAGCTGCGGGTATGACGGTTGTTTTTATTGATAACAGGGTCATGACCTTTTCCAGGCGCATCATCCTCCCAAAGATGGAATTCTATTTCCTTATTAAACATGGCGATGCAGTGAGCCTGAGCAATGAGAGTATCCCGATAACTGGCTTTATTAACGTTTGCTCCTCCTCTGTTGAAGAGCACTACTTTATCTATTTTTGAAACTTTGTTACTGGTAGGTATTAATATGATGCTGGCAACCAGATCTTTAGTTGTGGGAAGTCCCGGTAAAATACCTTTTTTAGTTTCATAGACTTTCATTTGAAATTCTATTCCCAGCGCTATTTCTCCAAATTTGTAGGTTACTTTTTCGCCTTTTTTAGGCTGGCTGGTAATGTCTTTCCAGCTTCCGTTCTTTTGTTTCTTATAAAGATACCATTCGTAATCACCTTTCAATCCGAGGGAGAGAATGGAAGGTTTTACTTCGTAGGAGTAGGTGGTTCCTACCAGAGGATTCTGATTCCCGATAATATTTCCTGTCATGGTTTAGCTGTAATAAAGTTCGTCTGTACCTTTTGTATCTTCCTTGAATTCATCAAAATCCACAACGGGATTATAAACCTGCTGTTCCTGGGTATTTGCTTTTCCCACATGGCTTTTGCCTGCCTCACTTTGCTGTCCGTGCTTGAGAATGGTGATTTTTCCTCCTGTGCTGCACATCAGTTCTGAGATTTCTGTAAGACAACTTTTTCCCAGGACTTTTACTTTTTCATACGTTTTCTGCCATTTCCCGGCAGGAGCGTAAACACAGGGAAGATATCCTCCGGAAGTAGGTTTAAGTTTACATTGTCCGAATGGTTGTGCCGCAGGATCAAGCTGAAGGTCATCTTCCGTTACAGCGAGATAGTCTGCCTGTCCTTCCTCATCATTCCAGTAGTGTTTCTGGTGGCTGGTTACTTTAAATTTTGGAAATTTAAATCCCTGATTGCATTGCACGGTTCCTTTCTGCACAATGAAATATTTTCCTTCGTGAGGGCTGGATCCACTGTCTTCTTTTTTATCTTTTTTTTCCTCTTTATCAGATTGTTGTTCTGCATTTTCAGATGTCTGTTCTCCGCCTTCAGGCTGTTCTTCTGTAGTGTTTTCTTCACTTGTGGACATTTCTTCTGCTGATTCCTGTTGTGGAGAAGTGGAGGTATTTTGAGGTTCTGTCTCTTCAGCCATAAGCTGAGGATCTTCCGGAATTAAAATGGTTTTTCCAGGAACAGGTTCCTGCATTACATCTTCCTGAGGACAGTGGAGATTGTGATACGTTTTTAAAATGCCCTCATTTTTCAGATTAAACTGCCGGGCCAGTGAACTGAACGTATCGCCTTTCTGTGTGACATAATTTTTCATATTATCCTTGTGTTATATTGATGTGATGTTGGTGAATAAATTCATCTTCATGACTGAGCAAAACAGATGCTTTTGCCTGAAGAAGATTCTTATTTTTAGTGTGTGTGGTGTATTCTAATAAAATGTTTCCGGATGCTAGTTCAGACGTGGATTCCTGAAGTTTAATGCCTCGCATGATTTCCTGCGAAGTACATAATTCAGTGATTTTACCTTTTAAAACAGTCAAAACAGAGTCCTTATCTTCATTTTCCTGTTCAATATTGATTTCACATTGTACCGGAAAAGAGTTCTGTACTAAATAGAAAGATTCTTTCCATTTTGTCTTCTTCTGAAACCAACCTATCGTTGGAAATAGGGTCTGAAATAGGAGCGTACTCTGAAACTGCTTTAATAAAAACATTTCATCATTGATATTTCTTTCAAACGTATTCATATAGTTTTGAAAAATTTCACCTATATAAAACTCCTCAAGTTCTTTACGTTGTTTGAAAAAAGTGTTTGTCATTTTCTTATGGTCTACAAACCCTGTGATTTTGCCTTGTTCATTGATCACAAATTCAAGAGGCATAATGCTTTGCATACAGGCAATGGAAAGGCTGCTTACCTTATCATCAGGTGTATTTCCGCCGGATTTAAAATCGCTTTGAAGATAATTAAGGATATGCCGACCTGTATTTTTGTCTTTACTGAGATTGAGCTCAATAGTGTAAATGATGTTAACTGAAGGTTCATACGGCGTTTCAAAAGTTTCGTTTACTGTATATCTTTTAGCCCAAAAAGAATCAGACCACTGAGAAGGAAAAGCATTTTTTCTTTCTTGCTCTTTTTCTGCTTTGGTTTTAAAATTTGTAGGAACAAAGATCTTTTTAACATCATTAAGGCTTTCAAACCAAACCTTATCCATCTTTTGGCAATGGGAATTGTGAAACAACTTCAGTTCCTCACTGGTCATGCCCAGCCGGGAAGCGATAGAGGTCAGCGTGTCTCCATTCCGTACCTGATATTGTAAGAAATCAATTTCCATCCAAAGTGAATTATCTGATAAAGCTATTAAAAAACTATATTGGAAATTCATTTTTGAGGTTAAATTTTAAAAATTGTCGTAGAATTACGACATGAGATTGATGGTGTACAGAAAACCACCCCGTCAAAAATTCTTTGAATTTTTGCCATCCCTCAAAAGGATGGGAATTTTACGTCTTCAGTTGTGATTCTAGTCAGGATTGGAGTTTTTGTTCATGCTTTTCTTGTTGGTTTAAGGTGGATGAATTCTTACGGAATGACAAACTGTATGGTAAGACAAACACTCCAATTGTGTCATTCCGTAGGAATCTTAGCTCCTATAAGGTTTTTCAAAGCTTGTGAACTTTAAAAACAGTTAGTTGTAACTTAAAACAAGCAAATAAGAAACTTTTGTGACTTTTGTGGTTTCATGATATACAAAACAACCAAAAGTTATTATTAATTTTAAAGCTATAAAAAAGCCAATATGAAGAATAAATTCTTACACGGAGTTTTCATAATATTAATCAGTTGGGGTTTTGTACATGCTCAGAAGTCCGGTGATCAAGCGTCTGTTTTTTTCACCACTAAAGCACAGGATACTGTAAAGATTGGGGAAACATTTAACGAGAAAGATTCTACAGGCAGCAAGAGTTTAAAAAATAGGATAAAACCTATTCAGGCTAATTTTAAAAGTATCAATTCCATGACAAAATGGACTTCTGTTAAAAAGAAGGATATTGAAGGAGAATCTGCAGAAGGTGGGGAGGCCACATTTTATTATACAGATAAAAGGCTGGAAAAAGTTATTGCCAGACATTATGGAGAAATGGGACAAATGCTGATAGAATATTATCTTATGAACGGACAGCTTTCTTTTGTTTTCGAGAAAGAGTACAGGTATAACCGACCGCTTTTCTATGATACGAAAGCAATGAAAGAAAATAACGATACGGAAGCCTTTGATTTGAAAAAATCAAAAATTACAATGACCCGGAATTATTTTGAAAACGGAAGTATAATTCTGATCAGCAATAATGACTTACATGGATCTGGTATCAGTGCAAATTATCCCGCTGAGCAGGAGGAAAAGATCAAAGAAGATTTTAAAAGGCTTCTGAAGCTTGTGAATTAAGGAGTATTATGGTTTATCGGCTTTGATAATATTGAGTCTTTCTTCCACTTCATTAATTCTTTTAAGCCAATAATTGATTCCTTCCTGATTGCTCACTGTTTCCTTAAAAGCATTACGATTGACCGTCCATAGATGGCCTCTGTTTTTTTGATAATCCAGCTCGCGTTCTTTTTTATTTTCGGGTTCTATGCGGTATCTCCAGAATACTAATGCGTGCATATATTCTGAGCGGATTTTTTCCAGATAATTAATAATAGCTTTTCGATCCTGAGGGATATATCCGGGACCGGAACATCCACATGAATGAAAAGTGATTCCAACCGTATACAGATCTTTGATGTGCGCCCATTGTTTATCGTCATTTTTTGCCGGTGACTTAAAATCAAGTCCCATATTAGCCATCAGACTTCCACATTCCGGGCACTTGGCTTCTACAGAGACCTGAGCATCCCGATCCACGTCCTTCAGGTGGCGGCGTTTGAAAGTTTTCTGGCAGTTGAAACAGGCATAATGACCTTTATAAACCATCATGGAGTATCGGCACATAGTATTATCTTATTCTTTGGTTATAAGTTATTTTTTATTTGTTTTTTCCTCTTCATTAAAACTGATTCCCATAAAGCTGCTGGCACTTCGCGGATCGTAGACCGACCATACATTTCCCCAGAGAAATTTGAAGGTGCAGCTTGGGTAAGGTGTTTTCTTTTTTTGGGTGGGTAGCATTTCAAGAACCTTGGTCAGAAAAGTATTATTCCGGTGGAAAACGTTCATTTCTTTTTCCTCTGTCCATTCATTCCAGTCTTTTGCATCAGCCTTTTCCCAGGTGTTCATATGGATACTATCCAGCTGATCTCCGAAAAAGCACAGACTGAAAGATACCTGATAGCCTGTTATTTCTATACTCTTAAAATAGTACCAAAAATATCCGGTTTTCACATCCCACATCGTATGATACTTTTCTTTATAGAAATCAGACTGTTTCAGCTGATCAAGACTCATTCCTTTATAAAGTGTGGTAGCAAAGTCTTCCAGCTCTATAACTCCATTTTCACTGTTAATCAGCATGTCCCAAAAAATTGAAGCTATAAATATACCCGTTTTTTCTTTACAGACAACGAATAATATTTACAGCTTCAATAGAAATAGAAATATCGGTGTGTTATTTTATGTTATGGATTTGATATTATTAGTGTTGAAGGGATATCAGACAGCCAAAGACTCTTTGTATCAATCAGATTTTTCCAGCTTTTGCTGCTGATCAGCATCAGATCCTGAGAACCCAGAAAATCTTTTTCAATCTTTTTCTCATTGTACAGAGTGATGTGGTTTGGAGCTACCTGTTCAATGCTTCTGATCAGTTCTTTTACTTCAATATTATTTCGGATCTGTCCTGCGGCATCCAGAATGATAATCTGAGAATTATTGTTATTGATCAGTCTTTTAGCATATTCAAGAAGGTAGAAATCACTCAGATTAAAGATCGGAACAAATACTTTATCGGCTGCTTTAAAGTCTTTTTCCACCAAAATTCCTACAGGAATATTGGTTTTATCCAGAATCTGAAGCGTAAAATCGTCAAAAGGAGAATTGTTGAATATATTTCCTTTCCCTTTTACCGTATTCAGGAGTTTTTCAGGATTAATAATTTTGGTTGTAAAGCCCAGTAAACGGCCTAATAAACTTCCTTCATACATTGATTTTCCAAGCATGATGAGCAGAAGGTCATAATGTCCTTTATTGGTAATATTGGTAAGATCGCTTTCGATATCCGTAGAAGCTTTGAAGAGGGTAGTCACTTCGAGATTAAGGTCATGAGAAGTTTCAATCACGTTCTGAAACTGGGAATCTTCATATTCGTTGATATCATAGGCATGCATCTCATCTACCGGAGCAATATTCATGGCAGTGATGCTTTTATTGCCGTTCATTTTATGGGTAAAGTTGTGTGCAAGTTTCAACAAGGTGCTTCCGGATTCCGGTTTATCAAAAGAGAGGAGAACCCGGTATTTGGAATCGTTTTCATGAGTCGGCTCCTCCTGATTTTTTTTAGATTTAAAAATAAAATTAATGAAGTCTAACGCAGGACCTGTCATGAAAGTGGTGAAAAGGGCCATGATCACAAGCATTGCAAAGATTTCAGGGCTTAAAACTCCAAGATCATATCCGATGTTCAGTACAATAAGTTCCATAAGACCTCTGGTATTCATCAAAGCTCCTATTGTTAAACTTTCTTTCCAATTAATGCCTACAAATCGTGCTGTCAATGCACTTCCTGCAAATTTTCCGAGAACGGCGGTCAGAATAATAAATCCGGCTGTCATCCATAAATGACTGTCATTCAGAAGTCCGATCTGCGTACGAAGTCCTGTAAATACAAAGAACAACGGAAGTAGAAGTACCAAAGCCACATCTTCTACTTTATCAATGAAGAGTGTACGGAATTTTGTATTCTCAGGCATAATAGCACCCGCCATAAAAGCTCCGAATAAAGCGTGAATTCCGATTACTTCAGTAGCATATGCAGACAAAATAAGCGTCAGAAAGAAAATAGCGACCATGGGTTTGCTGATCGTGTTTTTTCCTGCCTGAAGATCTCCGATTCTTTTCAGGAATGGTCTTACAATTTTGATCATTAAAAATACATAAGCGATTGCCATGATGATCACATAGATGGAGCTTGTGAAAGAACCTGCTTTTACAATCGCAATTACAGCAGCAAGAATACACCATGCCGTAATATCATCGGCCGCAGCACAGGTAATCACAATCGTTCCGAGTTTGGTTTTCTGAAGATTTCTCTCCTGTACAATTCTCGCCAGTACCGGAAATGCGGTAATACTCATAGAAATGGCTATGAATAAAGCAAAAGAGGTAAACTGGATACCATCCGGTGCAAATTCCTGATACACAAAATAAGAAAGTCCGATTCCCAAAGCAAAAGGAATAATAATACTCGCATGGCTGATGACCACGGCATCATGAGCTTTTTTTCTCAATACGCTCAAATCCAGCTCCATTCCTACGATATACATGAAAAGGATAAGGCCTATCTGGCTCAGAAACTGAAGGTTACCTAATGATTCTTTTGGAAAAAGAAAAGCTGAAAACTCAGGAAAGTACATTCCCACAAGCGATGGACCTAGTACAATCCCTGCAATCATTTCTCCGATGACGGTAGGCTGTTTTATTTTCATACAAATCCATCCGAAAAGTCTTGCTGTCATGATGATGGTGACAATTTGTGCCAATAATAAGGCAAGTGGATGGTGAAGATTGGTTTTAAAGGATTCCAGGAAATTTTCCCAGGTAGAGCCGCTGCTGGTATTGGCAACGATATTTTCTTTTACTTCCAGCGTCTGCCCTTCGATGATGAAATAATACATCAGAGCGGAAAAGACTGTGATGGTCGTAATGTAGAAAATTAAATTTTTGTATTTCCCCAAATTCATGATTCCAATATTTTATGCAAAGTTGAAAAGAATATAGTTATGTTAAATACTCTTTTTTTTTAAATGTAATGAATGTTCTAAAAAATGTAATAAAATCTATTTGAATGAATAGCCGAGTCCGAAGCCTATTTTCCAGTTCCCATTCTGATCTGCTGTCTTAGTGTTATAGTAGGCAGGAATCTGGAAGGCAATTTTTTTATAAACCACAGTAAGACCTGCTCCCAGCGTAGGCATAATAGGACTGTTTTTAGTTCCGGAAGAATGGTCTTCTTTAATTCTCAGAGAAGGAAGCATTCCTAGAATGAGTTTTACGCTTTTATGGGTGAGATTTACATTTGGACCTGTAAAGTTGAGGTAAGCACCATGATCTACATATCCGGCTACTGCTATTCCGTCAAAAAAAGAGACCTTCAGTTTTGAAGAGGTTTCCTGGGAAAAACACAAGCCGGATAGGAGAAGTCCTGCAGCATAGAAAAAGTTTTTCATTATAAAATCAATTAATTCTATACAAAATTAACGGGATTCAATACTGAAAAAGGGGAGTTGTAATGAAGGGTTTATATTCTGTAACGAAACCGGAAAGATTTGAAAAAGGTCTATTTTCCAAAGAGCTCCATCAGGGAGTTTTTATAAGCATCTCCAATCTGAACTTTCAGGAAATTGTGATCTTCTGTAGCGATGGTCGTGATAATTTCGTTGGTTGAAAACACCTTAATGGAAGACAATGCAATAATCTCTTTTTTGTTGACCTGAGCAAAATCTTTTGCCGGAAGCATTTCCAGAAGATTCTTAAAATTCAGGTTTTTTAATACGATGGTTGTTCCGTCAATGAGGATAATATCTTTGTCTCTGCTATCAATTTCAGAGGTTTTGATGTAGGAAATCTGCTCTGTGAATATAACCGTTTTTCCAATATTGGTATTCCACTCAATGAAAGTTTTTTTAGGGGTATTTTCTACCAGCTCTTTAGCTTTTTCGAAGGCCTGGATCAGTCTTTCTTTTTTGATGGGTTTCCTTACATAATCCACCACATTCAAATCGAAAGCTTCAGCAGCATATTCTTTATAAGCTGTTGTAAAGATGATTTTTTTAGAACCTGAAATAATCTCAGCCACCTGAAGGCCTGTCATTCCCGGCATTTCTATATCCAGAATGCATAGATTACAGTCGAGGCTGTCTATTTCGTTCAGAAAAATTTTAGGATCATTGAATGCTTTTACCACTTCTACATTCTCGATCTGCTCGCATAGAAGTTTTAAATAACTGATAGCCAGTAATTCATCATCCAGAATAACGCATTTTATCATAGAATTCTCCTAAATTGATTTTTAATTCTGCAGTAAAGATTCCGTTTTTTGAGCTTCTTTCCAGCTGATAATAGGTACTGTAGATCATTTTAAGCCTCTGATCAAAAGACTGGCTTCCAAAACCACTTTTCTCTTTTTCCAGAATATTTTTCAGAGACGCTTTATTGCTGACTTTCATAGTGAAAATTCCACCTTCAAGCTCCATATAAATGGAAATGAAAGAGTCCTGAGCCAGGAAATCTGTATGTTTGAAAGCATTTTCAATAAGATCCACAGAAATCAGCGGAGCAAATACCTTTTCCTCATACAAAGCATCCGATTTATTAATCTTTGATTTGATTCTGAAGTCAAAAAGTGGATTGATCTTGATTTTATTAATCTCAATAAGGCTTAAGGCAAAGCTAAGCTCTTCTTTCGGGCTTACATACTTATTGTTGCTTTCGTATAAAATATAATCCAGCACATTGGCCAGCTTATCCAGTGACATATAGGTCTGATAAGCATGTGATTGTACCGAATTCAGAATGTTTTTAAACAAATGTGGATTCAGCTTTGTCCCGATATGTTCCAGACGAACTTCATTCAGGCGCTGCTCAATAAGTTTGTTGGTTTCTGTTAGTTTGGTATTTCTCTGTTTCAGCTTCTGATTCTGGCTGAAGAGATAAATGCTGACTGTCAGAAACAGGAAAATGGCAAAAACTCCGATGAATATCAGATAATCATGAATCATGTAGTAATTGCCGTCCATAGCTTGTTTTTGAAAACTATTTAAGTTTCTTAAGGCCGTTTACCGTCACGGTTTCTTCACATTTTTCAAAAGTGATTTCGTAAGACGGATTTTTTTCAGGATAAGTGATTAGATAATCCGGACATGGTTTTTTCTGTGCATGGCTACGGTCGAAGTCTACTTTTCCGTTGGTAATGATGCTGTCTTTTATAAATTTTTCATCAATCTTGTAGGTCGTCATTGCAGTTTTAGCCTCTTCAGAATATTTGAATTCTTTGGAAAGACTTTCAGCAATCACACGGCTGTTCGGTAAATATCCGCTGCAGCTTGCCCCTTTTTTGTTTAAAATAAAAAATACGATCAAAAGCCCCGGAACGAAGCCTATTGCATAAAATTTCAGTTTCTTCATTAGAAAATTAAAAGATTGATATCGTGGTACGTAAGTCCGAAACGGTCGCAGATGATCTTTTTGGTATGTCTTCCTTTGTACATATATAAGCTCTGCTTCATTTCGTTTTTGCGGATCAGCATGTTTTCAAAGCCGCCCTCTTCGTCATAATTTAAAATATAGGAAAGGAAGAAATTCGAGATGGCCTTGGTGGTGGTTCTCGGCATTCTTGAGGTAAGGTTCGGAAGTCCGCAATGGATAACACCGTGCTTGATGATGTAAGGATCTTCCATGGTTGTTAATTCAGAAGTTTCAATCACTTTACCATTGTCTATTGTGATATCAATGATGACACTGCCTTTTTTCATTTTCATGACCATATCTTCAGTAACGATAGGCGTCATGTTTAATCTTGGAAGAGCTCCGATGACTACATCAGCACGTCTTAAACTTTTGCTGAGTTCTTTAGGATCAATAATAGAAGTCGGTACACGGCTGTCTACAATCGTATGAAGCCTTCTAAGCTTTGATAAAGAGTTATCAAAAACCTTTACACTGGCTCCTAAACCAATGGCTGCTTTTGTAGCAAATTCACCCACAATTCCGGCTCCAAGGATTACAACTTCTGCAGGTCTTACTCCTGTAATTCCTCCAAGCATTAATCCATTGGATAGAGCTAATAATTCTGAAGCGTATAAAATAGAAACGGTTCCTGCAATTTCACCGACTAATCTTACCAAAGCCAGTTGCTTGTATTCATCAACGATAAACTCAAAAGCGATGGCATTTATTTTTTTCTCTGCAAGCTTTAAAAAATATTCCTTGTCTCTAAGATTGATCTGAAGTGCTGAAACCAGATACGTATTAGGTTTCATGTATTCAATTTCATCTTCTGTAGGAGGATTCACCTTCAGAATAAGATCCTGCCCGAAAGCTTCCTTAGGGTCATTGGTGATCTTCGCTCCAGATTCCGAATATTGTAAATCTGTAAAGAATGAACCTTCTCCGGCCCCTGCTTCAATAATGATCTCATGGCCGTGCTCTACCAACACCTGTACGGCGTCAGGAGTGATGCAGGTTCTCCTTTCGTTGAGACAGGTTTCTTTAGGAATTCCAATACTGAACTGTTTTCCTTTTTT
This sequence comes from Chryseobacterium sp. T20, assembly GCF_047345655.1. NCBI lineage: Bacteria > Pseudomonadati > Bacteroidota > Flavobacteriia > Flavobacteriales > Weeksellaceae > Chryseobacterium > Chryseobacterium sp. T20. The sequence goes on along the minus strand of NZ_JBLFDU010000001.1, from coordinate 1,040,408 downwards.
TATAACATCCAATTTTTCCTCTTTCGGCATTAATTCTTCTTCTGTGAAAGGAGTAAAAATATTTGTACTCATCCTTAAATTAAATTATGTCTTACAGATTGTTTTTTACACTCAATTAATGAGCAAAGATACATAATATTTACTCGAATGAAATCTCTCTGTTTTCACCCGTGTTCACTATGCTCATTGTATGGTAGTTAAGGCCATAAAGATCCTCTTCATACACTTCCGGCCATTCGATGATGCATAAAAAAGAATTGTCCAGATATTCTTCAATACCGATATCATATACTTCTTCAATGTTTTTCAGGCGGTAAAGATCAAAATGATAGACTTTTCCCTTTTCTGTATTATATTCATTCACAATAGAATAGGTAGGAGAGTTGACTTCATCCTTGCTGCCCATGTTTTTAAGCAGAAATTGAGTGAATGTTGTTTTGCCTGCTCCCAGATTTCCTTTTAATAAAAGAATATTATGTTGTAATTGAGGAATGATGCTGTCAACAACTTCCTGCCAGTCTTCGATTTTATCTATAGTGAATTGCATATAATACCAAATTTATTTTGCAAAAATAATGATTTATGAGTTTTTAATGAGAAGAAATTAGAAATTATGGGCCGGAAGCTAGAAGCTGGAGGTTGGATGCTAAATAAGCCCTTTCAAATCTCAAAACTAGATAAATCGAATCTTGAAACTCTTTCCTCAAAATACTCTCTAACCCTAAAACCCTCTAACTCTCAAACCCTCTAACTCTCAAACCCTCCGACTCTCAAACTCCGAAACTCTTCCAACTTCTCCATAAATTACTTAATTTTACAGCATGATTTCCAAACAGACCATTGATAAGATATTCTCCACAATCCGCGTTGAAGAGATTGTGGGTGAATACGTGCAGTTGAAAAGGGCAGGGTCTAACTATAAAGGACTCAGTCCGTTTCATGAAGAAAAGTCTCCGAGTTTTGTTGTTTCACCCAGCAAACAGATCTGGAAGGATTTCTCCACAGGAAAAGGAGGAACGGCGATTTCTTTCCTTATGGAAATTGAGAACTTTACTTATCCTGAGGCGCTTCGTCACGCTGCCAAAAAGTACGGAATTGAAATTGAAGAAGATCAGCGTGAAATTTCTGAAGAAGCAAAAAACGCCCAGACAGAAAAAGATCTTTTATATAAGATTCATGAGGTTGCCAATACTTATTTTCAGGAGATCCTTTGGGATGATCAGGAGGGCAGAAGCATAGGTCTATCTTATTTCAAAGAAAGAGAGCTGAAGGATGATATCATTAAAAAATTCCAGCTGGGATATTCTCCGGAGAAGAAAAATGCTTTCACGACTTATGCCCTGGAAAAAGGATATACCAAAGACATTCTTGAAAAGTCCGGACTTTCTATTTTTCCTGAAAATACTCCTGCAGGCGTAGACCGGTTTAGAGAAAGGGTTATTTTCCCTATTCACAGTTTTTCCGGTAGGGTTTTAGGATTTGGAGCAAGGATTCTGAAGAATAATGTCAAAACTGCAAAATATCTCAATTCACCGGAAACAGAGATCTATCATAAATCCAATGTTCTTTATGGATTAAACCAGAGTAAGCAGGCTATTTCAAGGAAGAATGCCTGTCTTTTGGTGGAAGGATATATGGACGTGATTTCACTTCATATGTCCGGAATTGAAAATGTGGTGGCGAGTTCCGGAACTTCTCTGACGACAGAGCAGATCAAACTGATTAAAAGGCTTACAGAAAACGTAACGATTCTTTTTGACGGGGATAATGCCGGGATTAAAGCCAGTTTCCGGAGTATTGATATGCTTCTGACAGAAGGAATGAATATCCGTGTTTTACTTTTTCCTGATGGAGATGACCCGGATTCCTTTGCCAGAAAACATCCGCAGGATTACGTTGAAAAGTACATCGAAAATGAAGCGATGGATTTCATCGACTTTAAGGCGGAAATTCTGTTGAGAGATATCGGAAATGATCCTATCAAAAAGGCAGAAGCGATAAGGGATATTGTAAAATCGGTTTCCTTTGTACAGAATGCGCTGAAAAGAGAGGTTTATCTTAAAGAAGTTTCCAATAAATTTGGACTTTCTGAGCAGAGTCTTTTCAATGAACTGGATGTTCAGAAGCAGATCACACAGAATCAAACGCATCATGTTCAGCAACAGCAGAAAGAGAAAACAGCCGCTCCGAAAATGGAGGTTGTGCCTTTGGATCAGGAAAAAGAAGATCCTTTTCTTTATGATGTATTGTTCATGGAGAACAAACTTGTTGAACACATGCTAGCATTTGGAGATATAATTCTGAAACGTAGAAATGAACAGGGCGAAGAATATCAGATTACAGTAATTGAGGAAATTCTTCATCATTTTGAAGAAGAGCAGTATGTATTTTTAGTTAAAGGTAATGAAATCATTATCACTCAGGTGAGGGAGGGAATTCAGAAAGATGAGCTGAGAAGTGGAAACTTTTTTGTATCTTTTATGGACGAAGAAATTACCACTAAGGTTGTAGATGCTCTGATCCCGTTGGATGAGCTTGAAAACTGGGCTTCCAGAAATATTTATCCTCCCAATTATGGTGATAAAGTGGCAGATCAGATTAAGGGAGATGTTCTTTTGCATAAATACAGATATATTGACTATCTGATCAAGGAAACGGCTAAAGAGCTCGATCAGTACAGCAGTACGGATGAAGTAAAATATTATGAGCTGATCAAAAAGATTACCCTGTTAAAGCAGGCTTCCATACGATTGAGCACTATCATAGAATATTCGCCTATCAAAGGAATTTATGTGGATAGAAAAAGATAATTTAGAGTCAGTTTTTTTGGTATTCTGTGACAAAAAGTCCTATAAAATTTTAGGAATAAATATTGTAATTTAAACTTCGAGAATAGTTAAAAAATAATACATAATAAAAATATGGACATTAAAAAAGAATTCAGAGATTTCTCTGTAAAGCATTTAGGAAACAACGGTTTGGTTACCGATCAGTATATGGGAATGTATGGCCCAACGAATCTTACTCCGTACATCATGGAAGAAAGAAGATTAAACGTTGCTCAAATGGACGTTTTCTCCCGTCTGATGATGGATAGAATTATCTTCCTGGGAACAGGTATTGATGATCAGGTAGCAAACATTGTTACGGCTCAGCTTTTATTCTTGGAAAGTGCTGATCCTTCAAAAGATATTCAGATCTATATCAACTCTCCGGGTGGAAGTGTATATGCAGGTTTAGGTATTTATGATACCATGCAGATCATTAAGCCGGACGTAGCAACAATCTGTACAGGTATGGCTGCTTCAATGGGAGCTGTATTATTGGTTGCCGGAGAAAAAGGAAAACGTTCAGCACTTAAGCACTCAAGAGTTATGATTCACCAGCCTTCTGGAGGTGCTCAGGGAGTTGCTTCTGATATGGAAATCAACTTGAGAGAGATGTTGAAATTAAAGCAGGAACTTTATGAAATCATCGGTCATCACTCAGGACAAACGTATGAGTGGGTAGAAAAATCTTCTGACAGAGATTACTGGATGACTTCTGAAGAAGCTAAAGGTTACGGAATGGTAGATGAGGTTTTACAAAGATCTACAGAGAAAAAATAATTGATGGTAACATCATCAGGAAACCGCACCAATCTGGTGCGGTTTTTTTGTTGGGTTATATTTTTAAATGTTTAGATTCCTGAGGAATGACACAATTGGAATGATGGTTTATCCATGCAGTTTGTCATTCCGTAGGAATCCAGCACAATGATTCAAGGACAGATGTTAGAGAAAAATTACAACCCCGATCAAAGTTTCAACTGAAGACGTAAGAATTCCCCTCCTCTGGAGGGGTGGCAAAAATTCAAAGAATTTTTGACGGGGTGGTTTCAACGTATATTTTACCCATCCCCACAAAAAAAGCGCCTCATGGCGCTTTCTCTATTTCTTAACAATCTTATGTACCGTAGCACTTTCAGCTGTTTTAATCTCGATAAAATAAACTCCCGTGTTTAAAGAATGAATATCAATCTTAGTAACCTGAGAAGTCATTATTTTCTGTCCTGTCACAGAGTAAATATTCACTTCTTTCAGTTTCTCAGCCGTTTCAATCTGAATGAAGTCACTAGTCGGATTTGGATAAACACTGAATTTTTTCTTTGTAACAGAAGAAATTCCTAAAGTAAGCTGTGCTTCGGTTGGAGTAAATGGTCTTCTTTGCCCGAAACCCAATCCAAACCAGTCATTGTTGCTCAGTTGAATCTGAGAAAGATTGGCTTTTGTTTGCCAGCTTGATAGATCTTTTCCTTTATATAATTTCCAGCTGTCTGATCCGGAAGTATTTCCAGCAAAGGAATTCAATGATAGAGTAGCAATCTGATTATTCGCTGATGCAAAATTAAAATAGGAAGCTTGAGACTGGATCAGTTGTAACGCCTGTTCAGCGGTTATGCTTCCGTTATATTTGATTCCAAAGACAAAAGAATTGGCATTTCCGTTGGCATTATCAGTTCCGAAATCAATAACGACAAGACTTTTATTAGTTCCGGTTCCCACCCAGTTCGTAACCTGAGACGGAGTAAACCAAGCAGAGCTGTAGGCTGGAACGGGAGGAGAAGGAGGAATATCGTAATGATCAAGGCCGTAGGTAACCCCATACCATTTTCCGTCCACCAAAGGAGTATAACCCACGCCATTGTTCCATGTCATGTTTGATGAACTGGATCCGGACCATGTTATCCAGCTGTCATCAGTAGTGGATGTGTGATGATTATAATTCAGAATAGAAAGATATCCTGTAGGAATGTCAACCTGCATGTTGGATTCTGCTGCCACAATTGCATTGATAAGATCTTCCATCAACAGGCCATCACCGTCAAAACGGTATCCCCATGCATAAGAATTTGGGGTGCTGTCATCATTAAAGTCTGCAATGAAATATGCTTTTTTAGAACCTGTTCCTACCCAAAATTTAATGTCGTTTTCTGTGAATTGGGCCGACAATACCTGCATGCAAAGCAGTAAGAAAAAAAGATAGATTTTCCTCATGATATAATTAATTTAAAGTTTTATTCCCGAAACTTATCTTCAGAGTAAAAACAACTTTTTCTCTGAATCTGGTGTTTTAAGGCAGGTCTCCTGGCTCACATCTTACAGCTTCCTTCCCGGATTTTCAGATCCAGTGGTTTTTGTGCCATAAGTTTAAACAGTTTACAGTTGCGGGTACAGCTCAAGATTTGAAGATTATTCTCACTTGATTCCCTATTAATGAACATTGTTCAGCCTTAAAACGCTGCAAATATATCATATAAATTGATAAGTCCGTTTTGTGAATTATTTTCCTTTAAAAAGTTGATTTTCAAATTGATTAATGATTGGGCTGGATTGTTGGTTTTTCATTTTTAAATAGGTTCTTTTATTATTTATCTTCAATGCATTCTGTCTGTTTTATTGTTAAAAAACAATTATCATTGTATTCAAGATCAGTTTACAATCAAGTTCTATTTTCGCAGCCATAAAATAGCATATGAAAAAATTACTATGGTCTGTGGGTATACTGGCAGTATTGGCTTCATGTAAAAGTGATGATGATACAACCATAATAAATCAGGATATTAATTATTCCAAACTCCCTCAGGAATTTCCATTTACAAAACTGGTTACGATAAACGGAGTGGATGTTATTAACGGAGGTTTTGGTTCCGGAGCAGCCACTCATCCTACCAGAAAAGGAGAATTCTATGTCATTACAGACCGAGGACCTAATACCGATTTCCAGAACGGGAAAAAGTTTCTTGCTCCTAATTTTACTCCAACCATTATGCATTTTAAAATCAACGCAGATGGAAATGTAGAGGTCATCAAATATATTAAACTTAAAAATCCATCCGGACAACCTATTACGGGACTTCCAAACCCTGCAGGAATGGGAAGCACCGGAGAAGTAGCTTACGATGCTTCCGGAAATGTCTTAGGTACTGATCAGTATGGTCTTGACAGCGAAAGTATTGTTGCTGCCGCTGACGGTACATTCTGGGTTTCTGATGAATATGGTCCGCACATCGTACATTACAGTGCAGACGGAGTAGAAATGGAGAGAATAAGCCCTGTTGGCGTAAATACAGGACCAAGAAAACTGCCTGCTGTTTTAGCAAAAAGAAGAGCCAACAGAGGAATGGAAGGACTTTGCATGACTCCGGATGGAAGAACATTGGTAGGTACTATACAATCCATGATGCTTGTTCCTAGTAAAGCATTGGCCACCAATACTACTTTAACGAGAATTGTCACTTTTGATATTATTACAGGGCAAACCAAGCAGTTTTTATACAAACAGGATGGTGGAGCTTCTGATTCGGTGTGTGATATTACAGCCATCAGCAATAATGAATTCCTGGTGATTGAAAGAGACGGAAATTTCGGATCTCAAGGAGGAATAAAAAGAGTATACAGAATCAATCTGAGCAATGCAACGGATGTGAACGGAGCTGATATTACAGCGGTGGACGGAATGAAAATTAACGGGAAAGCTTTAGAGCAGTGTTCATGGGATGAAATTACCAATGCCGGAATAAAAGCTGTTACCAAAACATTAGCCGTAGATCTGGTTGCAAAACTGGGCTATGAACATGATAAATTTGAAGGAATTGTTTATTTGGGAAATAATAAACTGGCTGTTTTCAATGATGATGACTTTGGAGTAGTAGATGATGGAAACGGAAATCCAAAAGCTAAAATTTTACCTAAAACGGGTAAAGTAGACAAAGGAACAATGTATGTAGTCGATATTCAATAATTAGATTTTTTTAACGAAAAAGCGGCGGAATCGAAGATTCCGCCGCTTTTTATTGGATAATATATAAATCCTTTATATTAATTAAAAGCTTCAATAATCTTAGAGAAATCCTCTAATTTCAAAGCTGCTCCTCCGATAAGACCACCATCGATATCCGGCTGAGAGAAAATTTCTTTAGCATTGTCTGGTTTTACAGAACCTCCGTAAAGGATAGAAACCTCGTCAGCAACTTCCTGTCCGTATTTTGAAGCGATAATATTTCTGATGTGAGCGTGGATTTCCTGAGCCTGCTCCGGACTTGCCGTTTCTCCTGTTCCGATAGCCCAAACCGGTTCGTAAGCAATCACTACTTTTTTGATCTCTTCAGCAGAAAGCGTGAAAAGAGCTACTTCAGTCTGATTTTTTACTACCTCAAGGTGCTGTCCTGCTTTTCTCTGTTCAAGAGTTTCTCCATTACAGTATACAGGAATAAGACCTTTATCAAGAGCTAATTTGATTTTTCTGTTACAGTGAGAATCTGTTTCTCCGTGGTATTGTCTTCTTTCAGAGTGCCCGATTAGTGAACCGGTTGCATCAATAGATTCCAGCATATCTGCAGAAATTTCACCCGTATAGGCACCGCTTTCATGCTCGCTCATATCCTGAGAAAATACTCCGATTTCATCCTTTTCAAAAACGTCTTTTGCCATTATCAAATACAATGCAGGTGGAGCAATCCAAACCTCACAGTTCGTAGCATTGTTGTTTTTATAGCTTAGTAACTGAATCATTAATTGTTGTGCATCAATTACATTTTTGTTCATTTTCCAGTTTCCTGCAACTATTTTTCTTCTCATAAGATTTAAATATAGATTTATTTATTTTTTTAAGTTCGTGCAATGTGTATAGCGTCTATAATCCCCAAAGATTTTTCAACAGAACATAAAACGTATGTTCCTCTTCCGTTACTTTATTGTCAGCTTTGATCAGTGATTTTGCAAACTGAACAAATTTCACACGCTCGTCCTCTGTAGAATCTTCGTGGAAACATCTTGCATGAAATTCAAAATGATCTTTCCATTCCTCAGGCTGTAAAAGAGCCAGGGTTTCAAGTTCATTGTCAAGATTCATTCTGAAAGGAAATTCATCCGCCATGTATTGTTGTACCAGCATTCCTTCCTCAGGAGCAAATTCTCCGTCTACAGAAGAAAGGATCATAAGTAAATGATAACCGGCGATTGATTTATTTGATTTTTGCATGAGTTGTTGTATGTTTAAGTTTAGTGTTTAAATTTGATAATTGATTGATATATAATTGTTTTTTGTCAAAAAAACGATCACTTATAATTCATCATTCATCATTTATAATTAATTAATGTAGTCCTTTGCAGGTTGTTTGTCTACAATTTTTCCGTTTTCAAGGACCAGTACAAATGGGTTGCTTCTCGCTATTGTTTTGATGGCAGTTCCGTCCATCAGTACATTTTTGATAGTTTTAAAAGTGTTAGGCTCTGTAGAAATTCCATAGATAAGAGTGCCTTTCTGTGTTTTTGCCTTTGTTTCTACTTTTTGAAGCAGATCTGCAGGAACATCTTTTGGATGATATGAGAAAACAAGAACGGCTTTAGGCGCGTTGATGATTTCCTGGGTAACTTCCATTCCTGTAGGATCTTCAATCTTGAATTTTACAATTTCAGACTTATATCCTTCTTTGATCAGGACAGATTCATTCTTTCCATCTTCAATTTTCCATGGAGAGCCTTCTGCCCAGTATTCTGTTTTTTTGATATAATCATCCTGATTTACTTTTACAACAGCTCCTGTCTTCTGATTTTTCAGCGTGTAGAAAGTTTTATATTCTGAAGGATTTTTATCAATTTTTGCTTTTTCAGCTTTAATGTCTGTTCCTATTTTATAATCGCGGAAATCTATGATCGGTTCATGCATAATTCCTTGAGCCATAACATAAATCATTCCTAAAGAAAAGACTGTTAAAAGGATATATTTGAATGTGTTGGAAGACTCTTTCGGACTAACTCCATATTCATCTTTTTTACGGAAATCTTTTCTGTAAAGGATAAATAAGATAATCAATCCTACCAGCAGTACAACGTCTTTTAAGAAGCTCTGCCAAGGAGTGAATTTGATAGCATCTCCAAAACATCCACAGTCTGTTACAACATTGAAATACGCAGAGTAAAATGTAAGGAATCCAAAGAAAATACAAAGTGCAATTAATATGGACAAGGTAAATTTAAGCTTTAATTTAAGCAGCAGCATAAATCCTAAGAAAAGCTCCAATACCACTACAATAATGGAGAATAACAGGGCAAACTTTTCTAAAAATGGCATGTTGAAAACCGGAGGTGCGAAATATTCTTCCATTTTGAAAGAAAAACCTACCAGATCCACGGCTTTTACAAAGCCTGAAAGGATGAAAATAACAGCAATAATAAAGCGTAATAAACCTTTGAGCATACTAAATATTTTTGGGTTCGAATTGATTTTCTTTTTCTGAGAATTTGATCAGACAGAAGACTGCATAATTCAGCATATCGAAATAGTTGGCATCAAGCCCTTCCGAAACGATTGTTTTTCCCTGATTGTCCTCAATCTGTTTAGTCCTTAATACTTTCTGATAAATAAGATCTGTAATTGAAGAGATTCTCATATCTCTCCATGCCTCACCATAATCATGGTTTTTTCTCTCCATCAAAGCCTTTGCTTCATTGGCATACTTGTCATAAAGACCTAAAATTTCTTCTTTGTTTTCATTGAAATCATTGGAAAGACCTTTTTCTAATTGAATAAGTCCAATGATAGAATAGTTCACAATGGCGATAAATTCATCTTCTTCACTTTCATCCACCATTTTTTTATCAGTCATTTGCAGCGTACGGATCCTGTTGACTTTGATATAAATCTGATCGGTAATGGAGCTCGGCCTTAAAACCCTCCATGCTGCACCATAATCCTGTAATTTTTTACCGAAAAGATCACGACACTGACTGATAACTTTCTCGAACTGTACTGATGTTTTTAGCATAAATTTTCTTAATCTTCCAAATATACGAATTCGGTTTTAGATTTTTGAATTTGATGAGTTGAGTTTGTATGTCTGAGGGTTTGAGGGTGGGAGAGTTTTAGAGTTTCGGGTTTCGGGATTCGAGTTGTTGGGTTTGAGAGTTTTAGAGTAAGAGGGTTTTAGGAGTAGAGAGTGGGCTCATTTAGCATCCAACTTTTAGCTTCTAACTTTCAAGCTAATTTCTAACTTCTAGCTTCTAATTTCTCATTTAAAACTCATAAATCACTAATTTTGCATTACAGAAATCATTCATCATTTATCCTCATTATAATAATCTCATGCTCTCCAACGCTCCAACGCTCCCACATTCAAACCCTCCAACCTACTCAATCAATTGCAACGGCCGTTTAGTACAACTGGACACTCCAAAAATCATGGGAATCCTCAATATGACACCGGATTCTTTCTCTGATGGCGGAAAGTTCAATAATGAAAAATCAGCATTAAATCATGCCGAAAAACTATTGAAGGACGGAGCAGAAATACTCGATATTGGTCCTCAGTCTACGCGTCCCAATGCCGAATTTTTAAGCGCTGCCGAAGAAATAAACAGACTTGGAAATCTCATTTCTCTGATCAAAAAAGAATTTCCGGAAGCCTTGATTTCCTTAGATACTTTTTATGCAGAAACTGTAAGATTCGGATTTAATGAAGGAATTGATCTGATCAACGATATTTCTGGAGGTCAGTATGATGCAGAAATGTTTGATACCGCTGCTGAAACGAAACTTCCTTATATTCTGATGCATGTAAACCCTTCCTACGAAACCATGCATGATAAAATAAAGTTTGAAGATATTACGCTGGAAGTGAACCAATATTTTGCTAAAAAAACAAAAGAACTTTTAGAAAAAGGAGTGAATGATATCATTCTTGATCCTGGTTTTGGCTTCGGAAAAACAGTAGAAGATCAGATGAAAATGATCCATGAAGTTGAATATCTGGGATTCGGAAAATTGCCTCTTTTAATAGGTATTTCCCGAAAGTCATTTATCTACAAACCTCTTGGGAAATCACCTATGGATATCAATGAGGAAACACAGAAACTCCATAGGGAAGTGTTGGAACAGGGAGCAAAGATTTTAAGAGTTCATGATGTGGCTTCAGCAAAGGAAACACTGACTCGTTTTTTACGAAAAAAATAAAAAGTGCAAAAAAAACTTGTGAGTAATTAAAAAGTTTATACATTTGCAGTATGAATTTTACGAATCAGAAAAATATTATTGTCATTTCTATTATTGCTGTTGTCATTAACAACAGTAAGGAAACGGCATTTTAAATAGATTTTAATTTAAATTATATATAAAACCGTTTCAAATTATGAAACGGTTTTTTTGTTTTTAATTTTTTATAGTATAAGAATATGTATCAGTTATTATCAGTAATTATTATCGTCATTATTATTCCCTTGCGTCTGTGAGAAGGAAGGTGTATGACTGTACATATATTGAGCCCTCTCACACTGTGAGAGGGCTTTTTTTATTCCCATTTGTTAATTTTTTAAACCTCTATAACATGTATTACAACGACGACACGACGATCTACTTTGACGGAAAATTTATGAAAGCGAAAGATGCCGGAACAGATCTGTATGGACAATCTCTTCACTATGGTTACTCTGTTTTTGAAGGAATTAAATCCTACAGCACAGATCATGGAACTCAAATTTTTAAAGCAAAAGAACACTACGAAAGACTTAAGAGATCGGCAGAACTGATGCATATTCCTTTTGATTATTCTGTAAATCAGCTTACAGAACTTACCTATGAACTTCTGGATCGTAATGGGTTTACAGATGCTTATATCCGTCCGTTGGTCACGTGTTCTCCCAATATGTCACTCTCAAAAGGACAAAAATCTTACCTGTCATTGCTTGCCTGGGAATGGAATAACGGCTATCTGGCAGATAAAATGAAAATTATGACTTCCCCTTTTCAACGTCCTAATCCTAAGGCTTTCAAGGTAGAAGCCAAAGTAGGAGGTCATTATGTAAACTCCATATTGGCCTGTCAGGATGCCAAAGACAAAGGCTATGATGAAGCGCTGGTTCTGGATGAAAACGGAAATGTTGCCGAAAGTTCAGGTGCCAATGTTTTTTATGAAAAAGGCGGGGTTTTATATACTCCGGCTAAAGGAAGCATCCTTCCTGGAATCACAAGACAAACTGTTATGGAGATCTGCGATGAGCTTGATATCCCTGTAAAAGAAACCTTTTTTAAACCAGAGGAAATGCGGGGTGCAGATGCAGGCTTTTTCTGTGGTACAGCAGCAGAAATTGTTGCCCTGGATTCACTTGATGATGTTCCTTTTACCAAAGACTGGGAAAACACAGCAAGTGGGAGAGTACAACAGGCATATTTAAAATTAGTAAGAGTTCTGTCATTGTAAATATTGTGAATTTAAATATCTGATTATCAATTGAATGATTCTGTTTTCTTAATAATTGAATATTGTAGTTTTTAGAAAAAATGAAAATGAAAAGAATATTACAAAATGTAGTTTTGGATCAAAATTTAGTAAGGAACTCTATTTGAAGAAGAGGAAAAGAATAGAAAATGTAGGAAAAGTATGTTAAATAAATATTCAAAAACATTCACGCAAAATAGCGAACAGCCCGCAGCCAAAGCCATGTTGTACGGGATAGGATTTACAGAAGAAGATATGCATAAGGCTCAGGTCGGAATTGCCAGCATGGGTTATGACGGGAACACTTGTAATATGCATTTGAATGATCTGGCTCAGGTGGTAAAAAAAGGAACATGGAATCATGGATTAGCCGGATTGATTTTCAACACCATCGGAGTAAGTGACGGAATGAGCAATGGAACAGATGGAATGCGCTATTCTCTGGTAAGCCGTGATGTAATTGCAGACAGTATCGAAGCCATCTGTGGAGCACAATACTATGACGGATTGATCGCATTGCCTGGTTGCGACAAAAATATGCCGGGAACCATCATCGCGATGGGAAGGCTGAACAGACCCTCCATCATGGTGTACGGAGGAACGATTGCTCCCGGCTGCTACAAAGGTGAACAGCTTAACATTGTTTCTGCTTTTGAAGCATTGGGGAAAAAGATTGCAGGAGAAATTACAGAAGAAGATTTTGATGGAGTTGTGAAAAATTCCTGTCCCGGAGCAGGCGCATGTGGCGGAATGTATACCGCCAATACAATGGCTTCTGCCATAGAAGCATTAGGAATGAGTCTTCCGTATTCTTCTTCCAATCCCGCTTTAAGCAAAGAAAAACAGGAAGAATGCCTTGAAGCAGGAAAATATCTGAAAATATTACTGGAAAAAGACATTAAACCTTCGGATATCATGACCAGAAAAGCTTTTGAAAATGCACTGCGAATGATTGTTATTCTTGGAGGAAGTACCAATGCCGTTCTGCATTTTATAGCCATGGCAAAAAGTGTGGGAGTACCTCTTACTCAGGATGATTTCCAAAAAATGAGTGATAAAACTCCGGTGCTGGCAGATTTAAAACCAAGCGGGAAATACCTGATGCAGGATCTGTATGAGCACGGAGGAATACCGTCAGTAATGAAATACCTTTTGAACCAGGGATTATTACACGGTAATTGTTTAACAGTAACCGGAAAAACATTAGCGGAAAATTTAGAAGATGTTCCCGATCTGGATTTTAATACTCAAAAAATTATTAAACCATTATCAGAACCTGTAAAAGAGACAGGGCACCTGAGAATATTATACGGAAACCTTGCTGAAAAGGGAAGTGTAGCCAAAATTACAGGAAAAGAAGGGGAGCGTTTCGTAGGCAAAGCCCGCGTATTTGATGGCGAAAAAAATCTGATCAGAGGAATTCAGGATGGAACCGTACAGCATGGTGATGTCATTGTCATCCGTCATGAAGGCCCGAAAGGAGCTCCCGGAATGCCGGAAATGCTGAAACCCACCAGTGCATTGATCGGAGCAGGGCTGGGAAGCAGTGTAGCCTTGATTACAGATGGAAGATTCAGCGGAGGAACGCATGGTTTTGTAGTAGGACACATCACTCCCGAAGCTCACGAAGGAGGTCTGATCGCTTTTGTAAACGATGATGACCTGATTGAAATTGATGCTGTCAACAACACCATACAGCTTAAAGTTTCAGAAGAAGAGATAGAAAGAAGAAAAAAAGGATGGCAGAAACCTGCCCTTAAAGTACAAAAAGGATTGCTTTATAAATATGCATTAACCGTATCATCAGCTGCAGAAGGCTGTGTAACAGACGAAATCACTCAATAAAAAAATATGGAAAATCTGAATCTATCAACAGAAATACAATTGAGCGGAAGCCGGATCATTCTTGAAGCATTTCTTCGGGAAGGAGTGAAAACCGTTTTCGGATATCCGGGAGGTGCCATTATCCCTATTTACGATGCCCTTTATGATTATAAAGAAAATCTGAAACATATATTGGTACGCCACGAGCAGGCAGCAGTACATGCAGCACAAGGTTTGGCAAGAGTCTCAGGAGAAGTCGGTGTTGTATTAGCTACAAGCGGCCCGGGAGCAACCAATCTTGTAACAGGTCTGGCAGATGCTTTATTGGATAATACTCCTTTAGTATGTATTACAGGACAGGTTTTTGAACATCTTCTCGGAACCGATGCCTTTCAGGAAATAGATGTAATGAACGTCACAAGTCCGGTTACCAAATGGAATTATCAGGTGACCGATGCCAATGAACTTCCCGAAGTGTTGGCAAAAGCATTCTACATCGCAAAGTCAGGCCGCCCTGGTCCAGTTCTGATTGATGTTACCAAAAATGCCCAGCTGCAGTCTGTTGATTATAAAGGATATTCTCCATGTTCTTCACTGAGAAGCTATAAACCCGATCCTGATCCATGTTTTGATAGTATCGAAAAAGCAGCACAGCTGATCAATAATGCAGTAAAGCCATTTATCATTGCAGGACAGGGGATTATGTTGGGAAAAGCTGAAAAAGAGTTTTTACAATTTGCTGAAAAATCAGGAATTCCTGTAGCATGGACGGTTTTAGGGATGAGTGCTATTCCTACTCATCATCCACAAGCTGTAGGAATGGTAGGAATGCACGGAAACTATGGTCCGAATATATTAACCAACGAATGTGATGTCTTAATTGCTGTCGGAATGAGGTTCGATGACCGCGTGACCGGAAAATTGGATCAGTATGCAAAACAGGCAAAGATTATTCACCTGGATATTGATAACGCAGAGATCAATAAAAATGTAAAAGTAGATGTTCCGGTTCTTGGAAACTGCAAACATACACTTCCTCTCCTTACAGAAAAGATGATAAAAAGAGAGTATCACCATTGGAATGAACGATTTAAAAAATGTCATGAAATTGAAACCATCAATCTGATTCATACGGAGCTTTACCCGGAAGAAGGTGAGATTACAATGGGGGAAGTTATCCGTCATCTGAATGAAATGACAGGAGGTGAAGCAATTATTGTAACAGATGTAGGACAGCATCAGATGGCAACATGTCGCTATTCTCATTTCAAACATTCCCGAACTAACGTAACAAGTGGAGGACTGGGAACAATGGGATTCTGTCTTCCCGCAGCGATTGGAGCTTCCTATGCAGAGACCAACCGCCCTGTGATTGCAGTGATGGGAGATGGAGGAGCTCAGATGAATATTCAGGAACTGGGAACCATTATGCAGTATCATCCTGAAGTTAAAATATTAATTCTTAACAATTGCTATCTGGGAATGGTAAGACAGTGGCAAGAGCTGTTTCATGAAGAAAGATATTCCTCAGTAGATATCCAAAGCCCTGATTTTGTTCAGGTAGCTAAGGGATATAATATAGCTGGGAAGAAAGTATCCGAGAGAGAAGAACTGAAGTGGGCACTTCGTGAAATGCTTGACCACAAAGGATCTTTCCTCCTTGAAGTAATGACAGGAAAAGAACACAATGTATTTCCGATGATTCCTCAGGGAAAAAGTGTTTCGGAGATTGTATTAAATAATAAAGTTTAAAAATATAAAAGATGAAAACAGATCATAAAGAATATACCATTACAGCGTATACAGAAGATTATTTAGGATTGATCAGCCGCATCAATGCTATTTTTTCAAGAAGAAGAATTTCTATGGTGACCTTCAATGTAGGACCCTCAGAAATAGAAAAAGTAAAAAAGTTTGTTATCGTAATCAGAGAAACAGAAGATTCTGTTCAGAAGATCAGCAGACAAATGGAAAAACAGGTAGACGTTCTGGAAGTACATTACCACAGAAATCCATACCTGACGGCAGTAGAATATGCCAGCTAAATGTAAAAATTAAACATCACAATCAATAATAAATAAAATCAAAAAAAAATGGCAAAATTGAATTTTGGAGGAGTAGAGGAGAACGTAGTAACAAGAGAAGAGTTTCCGTTGGAAAAAGCTCAGGAAGTATTAAAAAATGAAGTCGTAGCAGTGATTGGTTATGGAGTACAGGGACCTGGGCAGGCTTTGAACCAGAAAGATAACGGAATTAATGTGATTGTAGGACAGAGAAAAAACTCCAAATCATGGGATAAAGCAGTCGCAGACGGATTTGTACCGGGAGAAACTTTATTTGAAATCGAAGAAGCACTGGAAAAAGGAACTGTTATTTGCTATCTTCTGAGTGATGCCGCACAGATAGAATACTGGCCTAAAGTAAAACAGCATCTTACCCCAGGAAAAGCATTGTATTTCTCTCATGGTTTCGGAATCACATTCAGCGAGCGTACAGGAATTGTTCCTCCAGCCGATGTAGATGTATTCCTGGTAGCTCCTAAAGGTTCAGGAACTTCATTAAGAAGAATGTTTCTGCAGGACAGAGGTTTGAACAGCAGTTTTGCCGTTTATCAGGACGCTACAGGAAAAGCCAGAGAAAGAGTAACCGCATTAGGTATTGCCATAGGAAGCGGATATCTTTTTGAAACCGACTTTAAAAAAGAAGTATACAGTGATCTTGCCGGAGAACGTGGAACTTTGATGGGCGCTGTGCAGGGAATATTTGCTGCTCAGTATGATGTATTGAGAAAAAATGGACACAGCCCTTCCGAAGCTTTTAATGAAACCGTAGAAGAATTGACTCAGTCATTAATGCCTTTGGTAGCAGAAAACGGAATGGACTGGATGTATGCCAACTGCAGTACAACCGCTCAGAGAGGAGCTTTGGATTGGTGGAAGCGTTTCAGAGATGCCACTTCACCTTTGTTTGAAGAGCTGTATGACAATGTAGCGAAAGGAAATGAAGCACAACGTTCAATTGACAGTAACAGCAAACCGGATTATCGTGAAAAATTGGAAGCCGAACTTACAGAGCTGAGAGAAAGCGAAATGTGGAAAGCAGGTAAGACGGTACGAAGTCTGAGACCCGAAAACAATTAATTACCCAACAGATGATGAAAGAGGAAGTAAGTTCCTCCGTTTTAGAGCATGTCTATAAAGCGGAGGAACGATTAAAAGATGTAGTGGTAAAAACACCTTTAGCGGTCAATAATAACTTGTCAGCTATTTATGAGTCGAATATTCGTTTTAAAAGAGAAGACCTTCAAAGGGTCAGATCCTATAAAATAAGAGGAGCCTATAATAAGATGGCCACCATGTCTGAGGAAGAACTTTCAAAAGGTGTTGTTTGTGCCAGTGCCGGAAATCATGCCCAGGGCGTTGCTTTTGCATGTCAGACCATGAAGGTCAAAGGAACGATTTTCATGCCTTTACCAACTCCCGGACAAAAGCTTGAACAGGTGAAAATGTTCGGTGGAGAATACATAGACGTTATTCTTTTTGGAGATACTTTTGATGCCGCAAAAGATGCTGCGATGAGGTTTTGTAAAGACCACAACAGTGTATTTATTCATCCATTTGATGATCCGGCAATTATTGAAGGACAGGCTACAACGGCTTTGGAAATTCTGGAACAGTCAGAAGGTCTGGTTGATTATCTTTTTGTTCCGATAGGTGGTGGTGGACTGGCAGCAGGAGTCTGTACTGTATTTCAGCATCTGTCTCCACAAACAAAAATTATTGGTGTAGAACCCTCCGCAGCAGCAAGCATGAAAAAAGCCCTTGAAAAAGGGAAACCCGTTCTTCTCGAAAAGATAAGCCGTTTTGTAGACGGTGCAGCCGTACAGCAAGTGGGAGACCTTACTTTTGAACGTTGTAAAGATGTACTGTACGATATGGCAACAGTAGATGAAGGACTTGTCTGTGAAACCATATTATCACTGTACAACAAAGATGCTATTGTGGTAGAACCAGCAGGAGCACTTTCGGTAGCAGTATTGGAAAAGTACAGAGAGGAAATAAAAGGTAAAAACGTAGTATGTATCATCAGTGGAAGCAATAATGATATTACCCGTATGGAAGAGATCAAGGAGAAAGCGTTGCTTCATGCAGGGTTAAAACATTATTTCCTGGTCAGATTTCCACAACGTCCCGGAGCATTGAAAGCTTTTGTAATGGATGTATTAGGTCCTGATGATGATATTACCTACTTTGAATACACCCAGAAAAATTCAAAAGAAAAAGGAATTGCAGTCGTAGGAATTGCTCTGAAGCAAAACAAAGATTTCACCCCTTTAATTGATAAGATGAAGCAGTATGATTTCTTTGTTAACTATCTGAACAATGATCCTTCTCTTATGAATCTACTTATTTAAAAGGATTTAGATGTAAAAAGAGAC
Source organism: Chryseobacterium sp. T20 (assembly GCF_047345655.1). NCBI lineage: Bacteria > Pseudomonadati > Bacteroidota > Flavobacteriia > Flavobacteriales > Weeksellaceae > Chryseobacterium > Chryseobacterium sp. T20. The sequence continues at coordinate 1,021,893 of NZ_JBLFDU010000001.1, read as the reverse complement.
CTATTTTTTTGATGACATTAAAAAACGACATAAGAAACTGAAGCGTTAAGAAAATGAATTCTGTGAACGTTAAAAAAACTCTAGTGTTTGAGTGCGGGACAACGTATGATTCTCAACATAGAGTGTTTCCGCACGAGTTTAGAGTTTTTAGAGAACAGATTTCATTTTTAGCTGAAGTTTCTAAGTCTTGAATTTTTGTTTCTTTTGTTTCAAGACAAAAGAAGTATAATAAATAAAAAAAATTAACGGTTTCCAATCATATTCAATATTAAATTATTTCGTATTTCAGATTCTAAAAACACAATGATGAAAAAAGCTTCACAATCTGTGAAGCTTTTTTGTTTTTGGCACTGTTAAATGACAAAAGAAGTATAATTCTTTTTATATAGATTATCTTTCAAGCGAAAAATTAGAAATTACTTTTGGACGTTCAGCTTCATTAGCCACTTTCCAGGATGTTCTGTACATCCATTCAGTCATTTTATAAAGCTTTTTGTAATTGATATTTTCTGATTCATCCTGTGGAGTATGGTACTGATCATGCAGCACACTGGTGAAGAATATGGCAGGAATTCCAATCTTAGCATAGGGAAGATGATCACTTCTGAAATAGAAATATTCAGCATGGCTTGGAGAATCCCAATCTTTCAGGTATTTGAATTTTGTACTTTCGTTATTGGCATCTTCGGCCATTTTTACAAGCTCTTCAGAATTTTTGTGAGGAGCATTTCCTCCTAATAGAGCGGCTTCATTATTGTCATTTCTTCCGATCATATCGCCATTCAGAACGGCTACAATGTTCTCTTTTGGAACTACAGGATGGGCGGCATGCCATCTTGAACCCAGCAATCCTCTTTCTTCAGCACCATGGAAAACAAAAAGGATACTTCTTTTTCCCGGCTGTTTTTTATAAGCTCTGGCCATTGCCAACATGGCAACACAAGTACTGGCATTATCATCAGCACCGTTGTAGATCGTGTCATTCTTTACAGGATGTCTGATCCCGTCATGATCCTGATGTCCGCTTAGCAAAACATATTCATTTTTAAGAACAGGATCTGTACCTTCTATTTTTCCAATGATATTGACTGAAGGATATTTGTAAGTTTCAGTAATCAGGTTCAGAGAAGCTTTAGGATTGTTTTTTACCCAGCCAGCATTTTCTCTTTTGATCCACAAAACAGGAATATTATTCGTGATTTTTTCTCTTAAACCTTCTACGCCGTAGCTTCCTCTCGTCATTTGAGGCAGTACTTCTACCCAGCTTTTTTCAGAAATATCATCGGTGATGAAAATAATTGCTTTTGCTCCCAGCTGAAAAGCTTTATCGTAATATTTATTTCTTACAAATCCGGGATATCTTCTTACAAAAAGAGTCATGTCTTTTGAAATGTTTTTGTCAGAAGCGTTTACTGCAAGAACTTTTCCTTTGATATTCAGTTTCGCAAGCTCTTCAGGCTCTGTGTTTCCGGCATATACTATGTCAGCATCTACAGTAGCATTTACGGGTTCAGCGACAAGGAAATCTTTCCATAATTTCAAACTGGTATCTCCAATTTTCAGATTACTTTGTGGAATTACCTGATGTCTGTACATATCGAAGAACTGGAAAAAAGTTCCGTTATCTCCGGCGGGTTTCATTCCTGCTTCTTTGGCTTTGTCGGCCAACCACATGGAAACTTTCAATTCATCCAGAGTTCCGGCTTCACGCCCCCAGAACTGGTCTGCAGCCAGCTGATACATATCGGTACGAAGATCAGATTCTTTGATGGCAGAAACCAAAGGTTTTTTATAATTCTGAGCATTTCCAAAGGCAAATAAAACGAGCCCAAGGAGAGAAAAAACATAATTTTTATTCATAAGAACTCTTAATTAAAGTTAGCCAATTTCTCTGAGAACTGTTTTGAAAACTCCTTTCTGTCTTCTTCCAGCTTTTCCTGTGTAGAAGGTAAAATATAATTAAAAAGGATTTTGTCTTCATTGTCTAAAAAGATAATTTCCTTTTCATTTCCATCAATCATCTGTGAGAAAATCTCCCACATCGGAGTGTCTTTTAATTTTAATAATTCAAAAAACTGTTCTGCTTTGATTTCGATTTTCTGCATGTTCTTTTTTATATATTGTCGTTGAATATTTCTGAATTCTGATTCAAAAATAAAGATTTTGTATGGTAAAGAGTATTAAAACTCGAGAAACTTCAGCTTAAACTGGATGGCAAAGTTTTCTTTGAAATGTGGAGTTGCATAATAACCGACTCTGTAGAATAGTCCAAGGTTAAAATAACTGGAAAGGAAATTGTTCCATTCCAAACCGACTTCCTGATAGAGATGATCTAATTTTCTGAATTTAAACTGGTGGTATTCCGGATGTTTCATATCTCCGATAGTTCCTCTTAATACAAAATCAAAACTGGAAACATTGTGTCCGAAACTTTTGAAATACCAGGGAAGTTTGTGCGTAAAGTAGTATGCTACGAATCTATCATTATAATATTTTCCTCCTTCCAGTGTTGCAAACCCAAGATAAGAAGTAAGGTTGAAATTAAAATCCTTGCCAGGAGAAGCCAGTCCGTTCATCGTAAAGTTTTTCCAGATAGGCGCTCCACCCAGAACAAGACCTCCGTACAATCTGAAACCTGTAGTCCCGATTGGTGTTTTAAAATTATGAACAAATAAGGCATCAAAACGGGAATAATTAAAATCTCCCTGTAGTATTTTGTAACTCTGCTCATAATTAAAATACAGCTCAGGGTATTTCTGATCAATCAGAGATTTCCCCTGCGGAGTCATAATATTGGTAGAATTCGGAGAATATTTCAGGGTGAAAAGTGTATTGAAGTTTCTGTAAGATGTTCCCCGGTCTCTGAACTGATAATCGAATTCAGCTTCTTCTGTGTTTCTTCTCATGGCAAGAGCAACGGTAAGTCCGTTGGTGACATCGTTCAGGTAAGATAATGACATTCCTTTAAAGTGGAAATACCGGTCATTATTCAAATTATTCCCGAAGTTCATCATTCTCATCTTGAAATTCCACATCTTTCGGTTGAATTCTCCGGATGCTGTTACATCATCATACACTTCAAATCTGAAAAATGAATTCTTTTCCAGTGTGGTTTTCATATCAAGTCCCATTCCGTACTTCCATTTTCGGTCTTTCACACCATATGCAAAATAGTAATCCGGCGAAAAATATGGGTTGAAATTTTCATTCAGCTTGGCTTTTAAACCTAATCTGAAACCTTCATAGGAGTTATAATTAACAATTTCATCCACAGCAAAGTCTACAGAACCGACTCTGATCTGTCCGTTCAGTAAACCTGATAAAATCTGTGCTTTGCTGTCGATTTTATATTTTTTACCTAAACTGTCGATGGTTTTATAGGTATTTTGTTCCCTTTCGGTAAGAGGATCTGTCCTGTATCGGTCCAGAGATTGGCCGTCAATATTTTTTACTGAGAAGGTATAGCCTTTGAAATCCTTTGGATCTTCTTCAATAGGAGATTCGAAATCAAAATACTTTGAGGTAAGGAAAGCATAAGTTCCGAAGCTTTTTTTGTCTTTTTTATCATCGGCATGCACTTTGTCATCCATGGCCATTTTACCCATTTTAAGCTTGGCTTTTTCATGGGCAAGGAACCATTTATTATTGTAGAATACCCAGGTACTGGTAATAATTCCTTCGTTTTTATTTTTACTGAAGTTCTCAATTTTTTTGATTCCGTACGTTTCGGTATCTACATAAATAGCACCATTATACTTTCGTTTTCTGTCCGGCTTTTTGTAATTTACTTCCCGGAAGCGGATCACAAAGTTTTTCCTTCCGTCAAGGGTAACGGTATCTGAAAGAAAGAATCTGTACAGCCCTCTGTTTTCGGGTTTTATCTGTTCGGGAACAACATCCCTGTTACTTTGCTGGAGTGCAATCATTTCGTAAATAGGCTGCTTCAGACCGGAGATTCTGTTGTCCAGAATATTGATCTTTTCACCATACTTTTTGGAGTACAAAAACTCCTGAGCTCTTTCCCAAAGGAAGAGTTTACTTTTTGAAAATATTTTTCTTGCGTTGATATTATTCAGCGAGTCTTTTTCTCTTTTTTTCTTGAAAATGTTTAAATCATTAAAATACTGATTAAACTGCGAAAGACTGTCCTCATCAATATCCAGAGAGATTTTTTCGTAGGATTTGTAAGAGTAGGACCCTAAACTTTTGGGTGAGTTTTCTTTGAATAATTTATTTACTTTTTTAAGAATTTCCAGAGCCCTGGGGTCACTTTTATCTTCAATAACTACAGCTTCAATATTAGTAGTCTTTGATGTTTTTTTGAGCAGGGAAACTTCCATGCTGCTTTCTACGGTAAGGGTTTCTTTCTGATAAGATTCAGCATCTATATCAATGTTTTTGCATCCGGTTTTAAACTCCAGAATACCTTGTTCATTGGTGTATCCGATAACCGTATTGTCACAGGATACCTTTGCTTTAAAGACAGGCTTTTGACTGGTGTCATCCACAACCTTAATTTTTGTTTGCGAATACCCCAAAAAGCAGATCAGAAAAAATATTAATAGTAAACCCCTTTTCATGTAAAAAAACTACGTCAAAAATAATGATATTTATTCTTGTAGAAAAGTTTTTAACAGAGTATAACATTGATTTAATCTAATGTTTTCATGGATTTTGTACAGGCAAAGACAAATGAAAAAATGATCAGATAGTCTTTCTGTATTGTAATGGAATTTTCAAATAAAAAAACTCCTTAGCAGTTAAGATTCAGGAGTTTTTGGTTTTTCGTTGTTTTGTGTTTTAGAATCGTATTTTATTTGTCATCAAGAGCCATCATAAATTCAATAATATCATTAATCTCCTGATCCGTAAGCTGCAGAGGCGCATCAGAAAGAGTCTGGTTTTCTACTTTAAATCCAAAAGCTTTTCCTCCACCTTTGTTATAGAAATTCATCACTTCTTTTAATGTTTTGTAACCTCCGTTGTGCATATAAGGAGCTGTTTTTTGAATGTTTCGGAGAGTTGGTGTTTTGAAAGAATGCTGCAAAGAAGGAACTGTTTCATGAAATTTTCCTCTTCCCGGATCGGCATCAAATGTTTTATTCTCTGCATTCAATGCCACACCCAATATTTCCTGCTCAGTTTTTTTGAAATTAGGAGGCACTGTACCATTGAATAAGGGAAGGAAATGACAGATGGTACACTGGGCCTTTCCCACAAAAAGATTGAAACCACGCTTTTGATTTTCTGTCATCGCTGATTTATTTCCTCTCATATATTCATCAAAATCTGAATTGAATTTTGCCAGCGAACGAATATAGCTCGCCAGTACATTCTGCAGCTGCCATACTTCAGTTTTTGGGGAGTGATAAATTTTTTTGAATGCTGCCTGATAATTTTTATCCTGATTGATTTTGGCAAGAATGATATTCAGGTCACCGTGCATTTCTTCTTTATTGGAGATCACATCTGAGCTTTGTCCTTCCAGATCATCCTTTCTCATATCCCAAAACTGGCCATGCTGATATCCTGCATAGTTGAGTGAAGGTGTATTTCTCGCCAGTTCTGAATTTTCAAGGGACATTGCTCTGGCAAGACCGTCTGTAAATGCCATCTCTGGAATATGGCATGTTGCGCAGCTTCGGTTATTGCTGTTGGATAATAATTTATCATTAAAAAGCTGATGTCCAAGAGCTGCCTTTTCTTCAGAGTAGGCATATTCTTTTCCGGGAGTGAAAGCATTAGGATTAAAAGCATTTTTACTAAAGAATGTATCTGCATTTTTGTTTAAAGCAGTGGTTACCTCAACATCAGGAATCTTCTCCTGATTTTTAAAATCAAGCATCAAAGTCGTGATCCTATTCAGATGATCCGGAATGAAATTGACGTAATCAAATGTGTTTTTGTCATGGTTTTTCTTCAGTACATTAATGGCTGAACTGATCTCTGCCAAAAGACTTTTTAGGGCTTTATTTTTCGAACGGTCAGTAGAGATTTGTTCTAAAGTTTCTTTTATTCCTTGCAGAGAAGATGGCATTTCCTCTAAAAATACTCCTGAAACGGGTGTGTCAAAACCAGAGATTCCTAAGCTGGAAATTCTGAAAGCTTCCTGTCTTAAGGCATCAAAAACCTGATCTTTACTGATCGTAATGACCTGAAAGTTGGTTTCTATGGTATTGCTTTTATTGATGAGCTTATTGAGCATCCTGATCACTTCCTCTTTATTTCCTTTATCATATGGATACAACATTTCTTCCAAAACCTGAAGCCCTTCGGGTTCTATTTCCGTATGTTCGTCCATCTCTATTTCAGGAAGGGCAGGGCCGTTGATAAACCTTGCGGAGTGGGGCTGGAAGTATTCTACCGCCCATTCCATTGTTTTGTAGGTTTTTCGGATATCCTGAAATTTTTGCTGAAGAAGCTTTTCATCAGCGTTTTTAGTAACCAGAATTTTCAGTTCGTTAATTTGCTTTTCGAAATCTGCATTGGTTTTGATAATCCTGTTTTTGACAGAACCAAGATCTTCGTATAGTGGCTGCTGCTTATCGTTTTTACAGTAATAAAGGGTAAAAAGCGCTGCTGCACAGTAAAGAAGAAGGAGTATTGGGTATTTTGAAAGCTTATTCATAGGTATGAAAAAGTATCAACAGAGATTTTCTATTGATACTTTAATTGGATATGAAGGAATTAAAACTATTTTTCTACGTTTCTGATGATTACAATCTGTCCACCTTCTTTATTGGTGTTGATTCCTGAACCGTCAGGATTTTTGAATTTATCCAGTTGCCATGTATGAGAATGGATATTCACAGAGAAGGTATTAGGAATTCCGATGATGTCTGAAATATCAACCATTGCTCCGAATTCCCATGAACCGAATTTCTGAAGATCTCCGGATTGGTTGTAAGCCGTCTGCCATGCAGAGTCACCTCTGTTGTGCTTCATATTCAGCCATGGTTTGTATTGTTTTGTTGCGATATTCAGCTGCCAGATATAAGAATCGTGGTTGGCGTTTTTGTAATAAGAATCTCCGTCTTCCTGAATGTACACAAAGTTTTCAGTCACACATAAGTTATCAGGATTTATAAGGTTATTTCCCGGATTAGAGTCTCCTTCAGCTACAACTTCCAGTTTACCTGTCATCATATTATTGGCGTTCAGAACAAGCTTGTAGACTCTTCCCCACATCGTTAATCCTGCTTTTGGATTCACACCATCAGAAGATTCACCTGTAGCGGTAAAGTAGATTTCTCTTCCTTTTCCTGCGCCTTTTCTGTAATCTACATCTTCCACTCTTGAAAAACGGATCGCATTATTATCGATGTTCTTTTGGTTGATCTGAGCTCCGGTAAGGTTTTTAGCGTTCGGAATTTCCACGAATTCTACATCATAGCTGTTTCCTTTTGTCATATCGGTTTCAGTATAGTTGCTGTTGGTTCTTTTCAAAGAATACAACTTGCCGTTATCAAGATCTCCCTGTGTATCCGCAACATACATGATCAATTGTCCTGCAGACTGGTGAGAAGAAGAATAAGACTGGTCTTCACCAATGATGATATAAGTTTTTCCGTTAGAAACATCTTTAGGAAGCGGAACTGCATTTTCCATAGAAGCCTTTCCTAATGCCGGCTTTACCCTTGTTTTATCAGTGGCCTGAGACACGGGTGCCAAAGGGTTTAAAGCATGTACCATACTTTCTTCACCTGATTCACCTGCGGTAAGGAATGCACTGAAACCATGAATTTCAGGAGTCGCTAATGTAGCGGAGCATAATCTTGTCATTCCTCCGGTTCCGTTTAAGATATATTCTCCTTTTACAGGCTTAAAAGTTTTGTCTAAATAGACTCTTGATACCGATTGCTTGATCTCATGGTTGGTAATCATCAGGTAACCGTCAGAGTTTGGATCTTTCATAAGTCCCATTCCGTCCGGCTGTCCTCCGAAAACGAAATCCGGTGAACCCGGAAGCACATCGGAACTGGAAATAAGGGTGGTTATATTTAAATTTTCAAAACCTTGCATTCCATAAACGAAAGCGGGTTCTTTAGAAAAATTTTCAAGTTTGATTTTGTCATTCACAGGGGTATTGGAATCCCCGTTATTGTCATCGTTACAGCTTTGAAAAACAATAGCTGCAAGGAATAGAGCTCCAATAGTTTGATTAATTTTCATAATTACTTTTTTTGAATTTCGATTATGGCAAAACTAAAGGTCTAGTATTAACTATGTTTTAATAAGACAAAACAATTAGTTTAATATTAAGGAATGGTTTGTTAAGATAAGGTCAATAATTAGAACGGGTATAAATAAAAAAGACTGTGATGAAATCTTAGTAATAAAGAATAGTATGGTATAGCGCAGAGTACGCAAAAGTTTTATTTCCTGCTTTTTTCGTTCGCAAAGGCATTCCATTTAGCAAAAAACGCAATCATTTCATAGCTGAGTGTAACGCCTTTGCGAACGTAAATATTGATGATAGCATGAGCGTTTCTTTGTGATCCTTAGCGTTAAATAAAACCTATATCCGGCTTGTGTAACCTTTTCCTAATTATTTTATTTTAATCTCCCACGGATTTCACGGATGACACAGATGTTTATGGGAAATTTGCTTTATCTGATGGAAGTGTAATTATTACTTACGCTTAGTCAGAATCAATGAAATTGATTTTCCTCTTTGCTCCCTTCCATACGACGTGCTATACGAAAAACTTTGCGTTAAGAATATAATAGGAGAGATAGGGTAAAAACAACTCCGGCTGTCTCAATTTTGAGACAGCCGGAGTTAAAATTTATAATAGAGGTTTCTATTTTAAATATTCAAAGCTTTTTGGTAAGCGTTTTCTAACCCTTCAAGGTTTTTACCACCAGCAGTAGCGAAACCTGGGTTTCCACCACCACCACCTTGGATTTCTTTAGCAAGGTCTTTTACGATAGCTCCAGCCTGGTAATCTGCAGCCAGATCATCAGAAACTCCAACGGTAATCATTGGTTTTCCGTCTGCATCAGAAAGTATAATCGTTACTGAAGTTGGGATTTCTCTCTTCAGCTGGAATACGATGTCTTTTACAGAACCTGCATCCAGAGAAGTTTTCTTTACTAAAAGCTGTTTGTTGCCTTTCTGCTCATATGAATTCTTCCATTCTCCGATTTCTCCTTTTGCTTTTTCCTTTTTAAGAGCATCTACTTCAGCCTTCAATGACGTATTTTCTTCGATCAGTTTTTCGATCGATCTTACCACATCTTTAGACTTTAATAATTGAGAAAGTTCAATGATCTGTTTTTCAAGATTGTTGAAATATTCTTCGGATTTATCTCCCGAAATAGCCTCAATTCTTCTGATTCCCGCAGCCGCAGAACCTTCAGAAGTGATCTTGAAATGACCAATTTCGCTGGTGTTTTTTACGTGAGTTCCCCCGCAAAGTTCTTTTGAACTTCCAAACTGGATCATTCTCACACTATCACCATATTTTTCACCAAATAAAGCCATTGCCCCTTTTTCCAGAGCTTCCTGAATCGGAATATTTCTGAATTCCTGTAAAGCAATACTTTCTTTGATCTTTTTGTTTACTTTTTCTTCAATTAATGCTAATTCTTCTTCCGTCATTTTGTTGAAGTGAGAGAAGTCGAAACGAAGATAATCAGGACCAACATAAGAACCTTTCTGTTCTACGTGAGTTCCTAACACCTCCCTTAAAGCTTCATGCAGAAGGTGAGTCACAGAGTGGTTGGCCTGAGAATTTTTTCTTTCAGAAGCGTTTACTTTAGCATAGAAAACAGCACCGGCATCTTTTGGAAGACCGTTGATCAAAGAAATAATCAATCCGTTTTCCTTCTTAGTCTCCAATACTTCAAAGCTTTCAACCGCATTCTCAAGAACACCTTTGTCTCCAACTTGTCCACCACCTTCAGGATAGAAAGGAGAATTGCTTAATACCACCTGGTAAAATTCTCCGTCTTTATTTTCTACCTTTCTGTATCTTGTGATATAGGTTTCGGATTCAATTTGATCATATCCTACAAAGTTTTCATCTCTTTCTTCCAGGGTAACCCAGTCATAAACTTTCTGAGCAGAATCAGCTTTTGAACGGAGCTTCTGTTTCTCCATTTCAGCTTTGAAACCTGCTTCATCAATTGTTAATCCTTTTTCTTCTGCAATAATTCTTGTTAAATCATCAGGGAAACCATAAGTATCATACAGTTCAAAAACTTCTTCACTTGGTAATACTTTCTGATTATTGGCAATAGTCTGCTGGATCAGTTTTTCTACTCTGATCAGACCGTTTTCAATTGTTTTTAAGAATGAATCTTCTTCACTTTTGATCACTTCAGCAACCAGTTTTCCTTGTTTTTCAAGTTCTGGAAAGAAAGCTCCCATTTGTTCCTGCAGAACAGCCACCAGTTTGTAAAGGAAAGGCTCTTTCATATCCAGGAATCTGTAAGAATAAGAAATTCCTCTTCTTAAAATTCTTCTGATCACATAACCGGCTCCTCCGTTGGATGGCAATTGTCCGTCTGCAATAGCAAAAGAAACTGCTCTGATGTGGTCTACCACAACACGGATGGCAATATCTTTTTCGTCTTCTAAAATTCCGGTATATTTTTTACCTGAAAGTTCCTCAACTTTAGCAATAAGCGGTGTGAAAACATCCGTATCATAGTTGGAAGACTTCCCTTGAAGTGCCATACAAAGACGCTCAAAGCCCATTCCTGTATCTACGTGCTGAGCAGGAAGTTTCTCTAAAGATTTATCTGCCTTTCTGTTGAATTCCATGAAAACCAGATTCCAGACTTCCACAACCTGCGGGTGGTCCTGATTCACAAGGGAAATTCCCGGAACTGCTGCTTTTTCTTCAGGAGTTCTCAGGTCAATATGGATTTCCGAACACGGTCCGCATGGTCCGCTTTCACCCATTTCCCAGAAGTTATCTTTTTTATTTCCGTTGATGATTCTGTCCTCTGAAATATGAGATTTCCAGAAGTCATAAGCATCCTGGTCTCTGTCCAGATTTTCTGAAGCATCTCCTTCAAAAATCGTTACGTATAAATTTTCTTTTGGAATTCCGTATACTTCAGTCAGTAATTCCCAGGCAAAAGCAATAGCCTCTTTTTTGAAGTAATCCCCGAAAGACCAGTTTCCTAACATTTCAAACATGGTATGGTGGTAAGTATCTCTCCCTACATCATCCAGGTCATTGTGTTTCCCTGAAACTCTCAGACACTTCTGTGTATCGGCAATTCTAGGGGAGGTAGGGGTTTTGTAGCCAAGGAAAAAATCCTTGAACTGCGTCATTCCGGAGTTGGAAAACATAAGGGTAGGATCGTCTTTCAGCACAATAGGAGCTGAAGGAACGATCAAGTGCTCCTTACTTTTAAAATAATCTAAAAATTTTTGACGTATCTCTTGTGATGTCATAGTATTGCTTTTGCTTTTTTAAATATCAAATTTTGATAAGATGCAAATTTAAGATTTTTAAGCGATTTGTAATAATTTTATGCTATGTTTTGAATGATAACGAGTTTGGCTAATGGAGGTGTGGTAAACCTTACAGGTTTTCAAAATCTGTAAGGTTTGAGATGGTAAGTTTGTAATGGCTGTAATCAATAATAATCGATCTCATTTTGCAATTTTCCATTTAACTTCCTACCTTCGTTGCGATCTGAAAAAAGACAAAAAATCCTTCCAATGACAAAAGATGAAGAACTGAAAAGCTGGATAGAACAATATTCAGGGCCGCTTTTGAAGCGCGCACTGTACGTACTATCAAATAAAGAAGATGCACAGGATGTTGTTCAGGAAGTTTTTCTTGCTGCTTACTCAGCTTATGATTCTTTTGAAGGGAAAAGCAATGCGCTTACATGGCTGATGGCTATTCTGAACAGGAAAGTTGCAGATTTTTACCGTAAAAAGTATAAATCTGAACCCAATATCCGACTCGATCATTTTTTTGATGAAACCGGATCATGGAAAAATAATGATGTTTTAAACGACTGGAATGTTTCTGGAGATGGTGATGAACTTTTAGACAGTATAGAATTTAATAAAACATTGGAAGAATGTATTGAAGAATTGCCTTCCAGATGGAAAATTCTGCTTAAAATGTATTACATCGAAGAAAAAAAAGCACCGGAAGTCAGTCAGGAATTAGAAGTTTCTACGACTAATCTTTGGAAGATTTTGCAAAGAAGCCGTATGCAGCTCAGAGAATGTCTGGAGTTTAACTGGTTTTCAAAATCATAAGAGAAATGATAAGAAGAATACTACATAAATTATTTTTACCATGCAGTGAAGCTACTTTACTGATGGAAAAGAGGAATGCGCAATCTATTTCTTCCAGAGAAAACAGGATGCTCAGCATGCATCTGATGATCTGTAAATGGTGCAGGATGTACAATGAAAAGCTTGCTCTTCTGGATAAAGCTTTTAAAAAGACTTTTTCTGAAAAAGAAACTGAAATTAATGATTCTGAAATTCAAGACTTTAAAAATAAAATGATCGATAAATTAAATTTCTAGGATAATTTCTGTCAGGATTTTAAAATAGCACCGACTATACTTTTGAAAACAATAAAGTATTCATTTAAAATCTTAAAAATATGGTCGGAACAGTACAGGAATCTAAAAATCAATTAACCCGAATCGGGTATTATATCTCCCTTTTCGGAGCAGCACTTATTTTACTGTGGATTGGTATCTTCAAATTCACTCCCACAGAAGCCGCTGCAATAAAACCCTTGGTAGAAAACCATTTCTTAACTTTTTTCGTATATAAAATTATAAGCGTCCAGGCAGTGTCAAATCTTATCGGAGTGATAGAAATTATCATTGCCTTACTCCTGATATTTAGTGCGAAATTTGCTGTATTGAAAAAGTATGCAGGGATAGGAATGATCGTAACCTTTCTGGTGACATTAAGCTATTTGTTTACAACACCGGGAATATGGAAAGTAGTGGACGGAGTGCCTGTGACGGATTTCTTTATTTTAAAAGACCTTATGCTTTTAGGATTTGGATTCATGATCGTTCAAAATAATAAGTAATGAATAAAAAAGTAAAAATGAAAAATATATTAATCGTACTTGGAGTCATTCTTGGTATAGCAGTCTTTGCTGCGGGGTCCGGGCTTTTCAAAAAAAACAAGCCTGATGTAGTGGAAGTAAAAAAAGAAAATGAGAAAATTATGGATAACAAAAACGTTAGAGAGATTTATTTTGCAGGTGGATGTTTCTGGGGAACAGAACATTTTTTTCAACAAATTCGTGGTGTTGTAGGAACAGAAGTGGGGTATGCCAACGGAAATACCCAAAATCCTACTTATGAAGAAGTGGTAAGTCATACAACAGGTTTTGCAGAAACCGTAAAAGTAAAATATGATCCTGAACAGGTAGATCTGAAACTATTGATTGATCTGTATTTTAAAACCATTGATCCTACAAGCAAGGATCAACAGGGAAATGACAGAGGAAACCAGTACAGAACAGGAATTTATTTCACTGATAAAAAGGATGAAGCGGTGGTAAAAGATGAAGTTCAGAAGCTGGCAAACAATTATAATAAACCAGTAGTCGTAGAAACTATTCCATTGAAAAATTTCTACAAGGCAGAAGATTATCATCAGGATTATCTGGATAAAAATCCGGGCGGTTACTGCCATATTGAACCGGGACTTTTTGAAATGGCGAAAAAAGCCAATCCACTTCCAAAGCCAACCTATCAAAAACAAGATAAAAAGGTTTTAAAAGGAAAACTGACTGAAGAACAATATAATGTTACCCAGGAAAACGGAACAGAAAGACCTTTTCAGAATGAATACTGGAACGAAACCCGTGAAGGAATTTATGTAGATATTACCACAGGAGAACCTTTGTTTGTCTCTACAGATAAATTTGAATCCGGATGTGGATGGCCAAGTTTCTCCAAACCGATTACCAAAGGTTTGATTGATGAAAAGCTGGATCGTTCCCATGGTATGGACAGAGTAGAAGTAAGAAGTAAAACCGGTGATGCCCACTTGGGACACGTTTTCACAGACGGGCCGCAGGATAAAGGAGGACTTCGTTACTGTATCAACAGTGCTTCTCTGAAGTTTATTCCGAAAGCGGAAATGGAAAGTAAAGGATACGGAAAATATCTTCCGTTGTTAGATAAAAAGTAATGTGAAAGGAAGGCTGCCTAAAAAATGTCATTCTGAACGAAATGAAATGAAGTGAAGAATCTCATAGGTCTACTGATTAATGAGATTCTTCCTTCGTCAGAATGACAAAAGCCAAATTATTGTGCTATCTGGCAGCCTTTTTATTTTGAATTCATAGTATAATTAAATCTACCAATCCCTTTTTCTCAGAATCCAGTACGAACCGAAGATGAAAACAGCACACCACACCAGGCAAGCGATAAGGCTTTCTGTAGGGTAGTGGAATTCATATTTTAGTCCCATCATTTTAGCCATATTTAATCTCATCATCGGGTTAGGAATTAGGCTGGACATACTTTCCAGGGGTAAAAGATGCGAAATAAAAAAGTCATTCTGAAGAACCTCATTTCTTTGCGGTCCCTGCATTCCTTTTACTTTTGAATACGTTTCAAGAGCGGTTAAAATTCCTTCGCCAATCCAGAAAACGAAAAGGGCAAGAAAAACAAAAACAGATTTTCTCAGTAAAATAGAAAGGAACATTAAGAAGCAAAAGAAGGTAAATAGCTTCACAAAATAATTTCCAATAAAGAAGATCTCAGCAAAAGCCTTTGTAGATTCCGTTGTATTCGAATATTGATATCCCAGAAACAAAGTAATTCCCAACACAATGGCTGTCGAAACAATAGTAAAAATGCTTATCGTCAATAATTTTGAAGTGATGAATTCCTTTCTGCTCAATCCATCAATCGTATTCTGCTTGAACATGCGGTTGCTGAATTCCTGGGAAATGGAGAAAACAATGATTAATCCCAGGAAAATTTTTAACAAAGCAACAATCCATGTGGTGAAATTCCAGATTTCGGGGAAATTATAAATCCCTTGTTCTTTTAAGTTAATGGTTCCTCCAAAAACATCAAAGTCGACCAATCCAATGAAAAGCAACGCAATAAGAATGGCAAAATAAAGTATCGTGAAAACCTTAAACGGTTGGTAGTTCAGGTTTTTGTAATATTCAAGTTTTAATAATTTGATCATGATTAATTAGTGTTTTTTACAAGTTCAAGGAATTGAGATTCAAGAGATAGCTTTTTTCTGGTCAAGTGGGACAGGTAGATTCCTTTCTCTGCCAGTTTCTGATTCATCGCTGAAGCTGAAATGGAAGCATCATCGCGGATCTGGGCTTTGATAAGATCACCTTCCTGATGGATGGAAGAGAACCACTGAAGCTCATTAAGAGCATTTAACAGCAATGTATTATTATCCGCTTTCAGTTCGAAATAGCCATTGTTGGACGTCATTTCATCCACTCTTCCACAATAAATAGAGTTTCCTTCTTTCAGGACAATCACATGGCTGCAGATTTTCTCAATTTCATCCAGAAGATGGCTCGCAATGATAATGGTGATTCCCTGCTTGGCAATATCACTGATGATTTCTCTGATCTGAATGATTCCTTCAGGATCCAGTCCGTTGGTAGGTTCATCTAAAATCATTACTTCAGGATTGTTGAGCATCGCTGAAGCTATGGCAAGACGCTGTTTCATTCCTAAAGAGAAAGTTTTGAAAGTATCTTTTCTTCTTTCATACAGATTAACCGTTTTCAGAACTTCGTCAATCCTTGAATAGGGCGTTTGCTTAATTTCAGCGACAATCTTAAGGTTGGTTTCTGCACTTAAATAAGGATAAAAGTTAGGCTGTTCGATAATTGCTCCGATCTTTTTCAAAGTATCAGGATCAGTTCCTTTTTTTCCAAACCAAAACCAGTCTCCGCTGGTAGGATTGATGGTTGAAAGCAGCATTCCGAAAGTAGTGGATTTGCCACTTCCGTTCGGACCCAAAAGGCCATAAACATTTCCTCTTTCGACATCAAAAGAAATATTGTTCACCACAACTCTCTTGAATTTCTTCGTCAAATTTTTTACTGATAAAATCTTTTCCATGTAATTTGTTTTACATAGTAGTAGTCTATATAAATTAGAGAATGTTACAGAATTATCATAAATCAATATTAATTTATGGACAAATACATTAAATTTGGTAGAATTAATCAACAGTTATGAAGCTAATTGAACTGGCAGAAGAATTAAATGTATCTGCAGAAGCCATCAAACAGTTTATCCAGGATTTTGATCTTGAACTGGTAGACTGTGTCAGTACAAATTTTGACGTAAAAGAAGATTTTGAAAAATTTGCCCGTGAGAATGTAGATTTTTTAAGACTATATGAAAAAGATCTTGATAAAAATAAAACACTCGAGCAGATTGCCGAAGTCATTAAGCAGCCAAAAGATAAGGTGGAAAAGGTGATCAAAGACAATAATCTCAATATTTTCGATAATGGTTTTTTCAAATCCTCTATATCAAGCTATGGAATTGATAACAAACTTGGAGGGAATTATCAGTTTGTCTACGATTATTTTGGGCATAAAACCAGTCTTCAGCAAAGAGATTTTATAGGGTACAGAGACCTTTTCTTTTATACATCCACTGTTTTGGAACCCTTCCTGAATCCACAGCAGATCAAAGACTGGGGCATCAATAAACCTGCGGGAATTATCCTGTATGGTCCTCCGGGAAGCGGAAAGATATTCTGGGCCAATAAAATTGCTGAAATCATCGGATATCAGTTTAAAGAAGTTAAAAAACACTATTTGGGAACTTCGCTGATTGACGGAAATGAGATCAATTTCAGTGATTTCCTGCTGAGTATGATGAAGGAAAACAAAATGCTGCTTTTCATGGATGATTTTGATGAAATTATGATGCAGAGAAGGGCAGAGACAGATGTTGCTTCCTGTAATCTTGAAGCTCAGGAATTGATTCTTCACTACATCGGAAAATTTGAAAAAGAAGGCGTTCTGATGGTTGGTTCTGCCAATTCCGTTTCAGAAATTGACGAAGAAATTCTTGCTCCGGGAAGATTTGATGTGATGATTCCCATATTTCCACCCAATGCTTCAGAGCGTTCAGAAATTATACTTTATGCCATGACCAGAGGGCTGGAAGAAGATTCTTTACTCTACAAAATACTTAAAAATAACAAAGCCGATAAGGTTCCTTTCTGGCATGAAATTTCTTCAAAGATGAAAGCTTTCAGTAACACAATGCTGATAGACTTCACTCAAAGCTTAAAGAAAAGAATTAAAAACCTTTATCAGAGAACCAGAAACGAAAAGCTGAAAATTGATCAGAAACTCTTAGAGAGTGCGTTGAGGGATGCCGGGTCAAAACTTACCGAAGAATATCTTGATCAGGTAGCAAGATTTCTTGCAGATGCTATTATCAATAATTTTGATGACTTCAGGTTTAGGATTCAGGCTCTGAAAAATGAACTGGAAACCTACAGAGTTGTCGAAGAGCCGCAAAGAGCAATCGGATTTCAGCATAATGAAGGAGATAAAGGATAAACTGTTTAAAGTTCAAGGTTTAAAGTTTAAGGTTTAAGGTTTTATAAAAATTACTCATTACCTATTACTCATTATTTATGAACAGTATTTGGGAATTGGATACATTCTACAGAAAAAGAGACATCATCATTATTGGTGCGGGGTTTTCCGGGCTATGGACAGCCATATCCATAAAGGAGAAGTATCCTGAAAAATCTGTTCTTATTATTGAACGGAATACCATTCCATTGGGTGCTTCCACAAGAAATGCGGGGTTTGCCTGCTTTGGAAGTCTTACCGAAGTGATTGCCGATTCTGAGAAAATGGGCTGGGAAAAAACACTGGAGCTCGTTACAATGAGATTTAACGGACTTCAGAAAATCCAGCATTATTTTAAACATGATGAAATTGATTTTGAACTGAATGGAGGTTATGAAATTGTAAACACTGAAGGGCCTTTAACCCAGATTGATGCTGTAAATAAAAAACTGAAAACAATAACCGGACTGGATCAGACTTATACTTTAAAACAGAATAAAATAAAGGAATTCGGACTTGGAAAATCTGTGTTCCTGATTGAAAATCCCTGTGAAGGAGGTCTTCACTCCGGAAAGTTAGTACAGAAACTACTGGAGAAATGCCACGAACTGAAAATTGAGTTTTTATTTGGAACGGAAGTTCAGAGTATTGTAGAAACAAACAAAGTTGAAGTTCAGCTTTCAACAGATCTTTCTGTAATCGCCGACCAGCTTATTTATTGTACCAATGCATTCACTTCAAAATTTCTGGAAAAAGAAAATATTATTCCTGCCCGTGGACAGGTTCTTCTGACAGAACCTATAGATGGATTAAAGCTTAAAGGAACCTTTCATTACGATGAAGGCTACTATTACTTCAGAAACTTAGGGAACAGAATATTGCTTGGTGGCGGAAGAAATCAGGATTTTAAAACAGAAGAAACGACTGCTTTTGAAACCACAGAATTTCTGCAGAATCACTTAGAAAACTTTTTAAAAGAAGTTATACTTCCCAACGATGAGTTTAAAATTGCCCTTCGCTGGTCGGGAATCATGGCTATGGGCGAAGAAAAGTCACCTATTGTAAAACAAGTTTCTGAGAGACAGTTTTGTGCGGTAAGACTTTCAGGAATGGGCGTTGCTTTAGCTCCGAAAATTGGAGAAATGATAGCAGAAATGATATAAATACCACGGCTGATACCTATGAAATACTTGCCCTTTGAACGTATTACTTATAAAACAAACTTATCTGAAGAGGAAGTTTTAACAAGACTTTCCGGTTTTGTAGAACCCAAAAAATTCGGGTTAGGGAGAAATTATATAAAAGAATATGAAGGATCTATCCATAATAATAGCTTTGAAATAAGCAGAGTTATTCAATACAGGAATTCTTTTCTTCCTCAGATAAACGGTAGAATTCAAAATGGAAATGATGGGGTAAAAATACAGGTGACTCTATCATTACATGCATTTGTATCCTTTTTTTTAATAATCTGATGCTCATTTGCCTTGCTTTTCTTCATAGGTGTTTCTATAAGAGATATAAGAGCAAAAGAAATATCTGTAGAACTTTTTCTTCCATTATTGATGCTTTTGTTTGTCTATGCTTTAACTATAGTTAGGTTCAAATCGGAAAGTAAACAAGCAAAGGAATATCTTAGAAGAAGCTTTGACGCCGAAATAATAGAGGAATAGTTTCTCTTAAATCAGATTCTGAACCTCCATTAAATTCCCAAAAAAATCCAGTATCCCAAAAACTCGAATCCCGAACCCCGAAAACTAAGAACCCGCACCTCGCCACTCTAAAAGAATTCCTTATTTTTGCAAAAAAGAAACATTCGTGATTAACAACGACCAGATAAAAGAAGTTCAATCCAGAATTGAAGACTTACACAGATATCTTCAGATTGAAAAAAAGAAGATTGAAATAGCCAATGATGACGAAAAAACTGCGGCACCTGAATTTTGGGACAATCCAAAAACGGCTGAAGCATTTCTAAAACAGCTTCGTTCCAAGAAAAAATGGGTAGAGGGTTATGACGAGATTCAGACACAGTTTGAAGATCTGCAGGTTTTGGCTGATTTTGCTAAAGAAGATCCGGATTCTGAAAAAGAACTGGATGAAACCTTCCCGCAATTGGTGGAAAAAATTGAAGATCTGGAATTCAAAAATATGCTTTCCAACGAAGGTGATGAACTTTCTGCAGTGCTGCAGATTACAGCAGGAGCAGGAGGAACAGAAAGTTGCGACTGGGCAGCTATGCTGATGAGAATGTATACGATGTGGGCAGAAAAACAAGGCTATAAAATCCGTGAACTGAACTTCCAGGAAGGTGATGTAGCAGGTGTGAAAACTGTTACCCTTGAAATTGAAGGCGAATTCGCTTTTGGATATTTAAGAGGTGAAAACGGAGTACACCGTTTGGTAAGGATTTCTCCTTTTGACAGTAATGCAAAACGTCATACAAGTTTTGTTTCCGTATATGTTTATCCATTAGTAGATGATACGATTGAAATTAATATCAATCCGGCAGATATCAGCTTTGAAACCATGAGAGCTTCCGGAGCTGGAGGACAGAACGTCAACAAGGTGGAAACGGCTGTACGTCTTCGTCACGCACCAACAGGAATTATCATTGAAAATTCAGAATCCCGTTCTCAGCTTCAGAATAAAGAAAAGGCTATGCAGCTCCTTCGTTCAAGACTTTACGAAATGGAACTGGAAGAGCGTATGAAAGCCAGAAATGAAATTGAAGCCAACAAAATGAAGATCGAGTGGGGAAGCCAGATCAGAAACTACGTCATGCATCCGTACAAGCTGGTAAAAGATGTACGTTCCGGTCATGAAACTTCAGATGTGGATGCCGTAATGAACGGAAATATCACCCCATTCCTGAAAGCATTCTTAATGGCCGATGGAACGGCAGTTTCCGATGATGATATGGACTTATAAAAATCATGTTTGAATTTTAGTTAAAATCTTATAATTAATTTTTGTTTCAGACATTTTAGACTTACTTTTGTTGTTCATCGATATTTATGGAAGATTTCAATAGCTGGAAGGATTTATTAAACCCGGAGTTTTATATAAAAATGGGAGGGTTTTGGCTGATTTTGTTTATTGTTTTTGCTGAAACAGGTCTTTTTGTAGGATTTTTTCTACCTGGGGATTCACTATTGTTCGTTTCGGGAATTTATGCTGTTGAAATCATCAAAGAGACTTTTGGCTCTACAGGGAGCGATTTCTTAGATACTACACTTTTAGCTTCCGGAGTGGCTCTTGCTGCTATAATAGGAAATGAAGTAGGATATTATTTCGGAAGAAAAGCAGGACCCGCTTTATACAAAAGACCAGATTCAATGCTTTTCAAGAAAAAATACCTTTATCAGGCACACGATTTCTTTGAAAAACATGGAGCATTAGCTGTTATTATGGCAAGATTCTTACCGGTTGTAAGAACTTTTACACCCATTGTAGCAGGTATTGTAAAGATGGATAAAAAAGAGTTTTTAAGAGATAATATTATTGGTGCTGTATTATGGTCATTCATTTTGATCTTTGCAGGGCATTATCTGGATAAACTTTTCATGGAACAGTTTGGAATCAACTTAAAACAAAAGCTGGAATACATCATTATCGTCATTGTATTGGTAACCACACTTCCGGTCATCTTCAAGTTCGTTTTCGGAAAAAAAGAAGATCTTGCTAAAAAATACGAAGACCAGGATTTTGAATAAATAAGAAATTCAATCAAAAATATAGAGCCGTCTCATTGTTGAGATGGCTTTTTTATTGCTTGTAAATATTTTTTTAAAACACAAAGATTAATTTGTATTGAGTATTATTTTAAGAGAGCAAAGGTAGAAATCAATAAAATTGATTCTTTCTAAGCGTATGGATATATATTCGTGAGCTTCATCAGTGATAAAGTCACGACTTCTTTGCTTTCTTACAATAATGAGTTGTAATTATTTATCCTTTGCGTTTAATAATCAAATAAATTCTGTTAGATATCTTTACTTTTTTATCCATTCCAGAATATTCGGGTAGATAATACTGTCTCTTTTTCTTTTACTAAAAAACCTTGGTGCATGTCCGGCTCCTTTCATGAAAATGAATTTGTGTGGAATGTCCATTTTTGTAAGTGCTGAGTCCATAGCAATTCCCTGATGTTGATTCACCAGTACATCATTATTTCCCTGAAATAACAGGGTCGGAACATTTGTAATATTGGCAATGGGGCTGGCTTCTTTAAAGGCTTCAGAGATATTTTTCCGATCAAACTTAGTCCCTACTACCTTTTGAAAAGTAGGAGAAGTGTATTTGGAATAAAAAGATTTAAGATATTCAGAGCTGTAAAAATCTGTAGGTCCGCTTAAAGAGATGATTTTTTTGATCTGTTCAGGATGCTGATATCCGTACAGTAAGGCGAGATGTCCACCGGCACTTTCTCCCAACAGAATATAATTGTTAGGCTGTAGTTCTGCTTTTTCTGCCAGAGAATTGAATTTTTCAATGACGAGACCAATATCTTCGAGCTGTTGTCTATAAGTGATTTTCTCCTTTGTAGAAACCAATCTATAGTTCATGCTGATGCTTGGAATTCTATTTTCAAAAAGCATCTTCTGAACCTGAATCATATGCTCTTTTTTACCCAAAGTCCAGGCTCCACCATGAACGATAAGAACTACAGGAGAATCTTCAGCGTAGTCTTTGGGAAGAAAGACATCCATTTTCTGTCTCTTATGCTCACCATATTTCAGATTGTAAATCTTCTGTTGTCCTCCCGGACCTACCCAAACTCTGAATTTCGTATTACAGGACTGCAGAAGGAAACCAATGCATCCCATGACGAAAAAATGATACCGGAGAATGAGCTTTTTCATTACTTAAATTTACGGAAAATTCTATTGATGATGAAGCAAAAAGGTTTAATTAAAGCTTTTCCGCTGTTTTTGATGACAACCCTTTTTTGATGGTAATAACGCCTTTTTCACCTTCTTTGAAAATGAAAGAAATCTCAGTGTCATCATCCTGAAGGAAAAATGCATCTTCTTTTTCAGCTAAAATTCTGACTTTAGGATCTTTATTGTTCTGCATAAAAAGCTGCCCGTTTTCGTACAGAATATGGATAATGCTATCATCTGAAAGCTGATAATCTCCCACGTATTTTTTAAGGACATCAGGACTCAATACTACTTCTTTCTTTGGCTCTGGAAGTGTGTATGGTTGTTTTAAGAGAGCCGCTAAAATAGTATTACCTGCTTTCTCCAGTTTTTTACTCGTGATATTGTTCAGAAGGATAATGCAGAGATCATCCTCCGGAAGCATGGCAAAATAACTTGTAGAACCCTCAATATTTCCACCATGGTTAATGAGTTTTTTCCCATAAAGATCATCAATAAACCATCCATAGCCGTAGCCACTCAAATAAGGCGTGGTTGCTTTTTTAAATGCTTCTTTGGAAACAATTTTATAATCTCTCAATCCAATATAGTAATGGTACAGATCTTCAACGGTACTGTAGATTTGTCCGGCAGGGCCGGTTAATGTAGAATTCCAGACTTGTGTTTTTTCCTGTTTTGTGTTTGAAATATAAGAATAGGAAACTGTTTTGTACGGGCTTTTCAGAGCTAGGTAGTTAAAGCCGGTGTGAGTCATCTTCAGAGGATTTAGGATGAATTTTCTTACAGCATCTTCATAAGAAAGCCCTGTGATTTTTTCAATGATAAGTCCTAATAGGATATACCCTGAATTGGTATAAGAAAACTGAGTTCCGGGCTCAAAATCCAATGGTTCATTTTTAAAAAATGAAAGTTCTTTATCTTTTGGTATGGATTTTCCGGTGTGAAGAAGATTGAAATACTCTTTATTTCGCAATATTTCATAAATTCCCGAAGTATGAGTAAGGAGATTTTCAATAGTAATTTCATTTCCTCTAGGATAATCGGGAATAAACTTTGAGACAGGATCTTTAAAAGAAAGTTTTCCTTCTTCACTTAGCTTCACAATGATCAAGGCTGTGAAAGATTTGGTTAAAGAAGCAATCTGATACACACTTTTGTCCTGATTGGAAATCTTTTTTTCTGCATCCTGCCAGCCGTATGATCTTTCAAAAATGTTTTTATGCTGATAATGGATCAAAGCAGTTCCATTAAATTTATTAATTGCTGCAAATGCTTTTATAATGCGGTCTATTTCTTCTTTCTTATTTTCCTGGTTAATCGTACTGAGATGATTTTCTGTCTGAGCTTTCAGAGTAGAGTAGAATGTGCTGAACAAACAAAATACGCATCCTAAAGCTAAAATATGAAATTGACGTTGCATAGGTATCAGATTTTAAAAACGGTTAAAATTACAGGTTTTCAGCGTAGCGGCTCAAAGAATTATTATATCTGGGCAAATGTTTTGATACTGCTTTCAATGCTAAAGACAGTGCTTCTTTGTATTCTCCTGATGAAGAAAGGGACAACGCTAAAAAAGAATCTACTGCATCATCCAGTTCATCAGAATAATGGGCTTTTTCCTCCCTTAAAATATGGATACTTTCTTCTATTTTTCCATTATTTCTTAAGGTGCTTGCCAGCTGAATTCTGGCTCTTCTTCTTCGTAAGCCAGTTAATCCTTTTTCTAATGCTGATCTGTACAATGGTTCTGCTTCCTGTTCATGTCCGGTAGAGTCAAAAGCGCAGGCTTTTTCAAAATCAGCAATAGCCTGGGAATCCGTTTCTGTAAGTAATTCTACATGATTTTTAATTTGCCCAATAAACTCTTCACTACTTATAGTTCCAAGTTTTAGCCATATACTTTGTAATTGGTTTTCCCAGTTTTTATCCATTGAATAGATTTTAAACAAAGATATAAAATATTGAAAGTGAAGAATTGTGTAATGATTATTATAATTTTCAAAATTATTGTTAGATTATGAATCCAAAAACGGAATTAAATAATTATTTTTGCTGAACTTAACAAAGATTAAAAAATTATTAAAATATGGCATCAGGCTTTTTTGCAATTTTGGATGATATTGCAGCATTGATGGATGATGTAGCGGTTACCAGTAAGGTTGCTACCCAAAAGACAGCAGGAATTTTAGGAGACGACCTGGCTGTAAATGCAGAAAAAGCCACTGGCTTTCTTTCCTCAAGGGAAATTCCCGTTTTATGGGCAATTACCAAAGGATCATTTATCAATAAACTGATTATTCTTCCTGTCGTTTTTTTACTTAACTGGTTGTATGCTCCGGCTATTAATTATGTATTGATTCTTGGAGGATTTTACCTGGCTTTTGAAGGTGTTGAAAAAGTAATAGAATTTCTTTTTCACCGTGACAAAAAGGGTCATGAAGTTGTAGAGGAAATTGAAGAAGACGAAAAAAGTTCTGAAGAAATTGAAAAAGAGAAAGTAAAATCGGCAATTACAACTGATTTTATTTTATCCATCGAGATCGTTATTATTGCTTTAGGAACGGTATTGGAAGAAAGTCATCCTTTCATTACGCAGATTTTAGTAACGAGCTTGGTTGCATTTATCGCTACTGTTGGAGTGTATGGAATTGTAGCTTTGATCGTAAGAATGGATGATGCAGGGTTTAAATTAATAAAGAAAAGTAAGGATAAAGGTTTTTTCGGGGGGCTTGGACATCTATTAGTAAAGGCTTTACCTATTGTTATTAAAATATTAGGAGTCGTAGGAACAATTGCTTTAATAATGGTTGCTGGTGGAATTTTTCTGCATAGGATTGAATTTTTCCATGGTATATTGCCAACCTGGCCAGATGTTTTGAAAGAGCTTACGCTTGGCGTTGTAGGTGGATTGGCAGCGGTTGCCGTATTTACTTTAGGAAAGGGAATCTATTCCTTAGCGACAAAAAAATAAAACAGAATTAGAATTAAATAACCAAAAAAATCCTGTGCTCGAGAGAGTGCAGGATTTTTTATATTTAGATTTAAACCTTGAATATAAAACTTTGAACTTTGAACAAAAAAAGAGACTTTTTACAAGTCTCTTTTTCTATATTAATTGAATAAATCTTTTACTTTATCAAAAAAAGTTTTTTCCTTTCCGGATGGTTCTGCAACCATTTCTCCGCTGGACATCTGCTTTTCAAAGAAATCTTTCTGCTCTTTAGTAAGCTTTTGTGGAGTCCATACATTGATGTGGATAAACATATCTCCTTTACCATAACTGTCGATGCTTGGAAGTCCTTTTCCAGCTAATCTCAGGATCTTTCCGGATTGAGTTCCCGGATCAACAGTAATTTTTACTTTTCCGCCTACAGTAGGAATTTCTTTCTTCGTTCCTAAAGCAGCTTCAGCAAATGAAACATACAACTCCTGGTGAAGATTATCGCCCTCTCTCTTGATCACCTGATCTACTTCCTCTTCAATGATCACCAATAGATCTCCCGGAACACCTCCAAATGGAGCGTCATTTCCTTTTCCTCTTACATTAAGCTGGATACCATCTCTTGCTCCTGCCGGAATGTTGATTGTGATTTCCTCTTCATCTTTGATAAGACCCTGTGCATTGGCTCCTGCAGGAATTTTGTCAGCAACTTTTCCAATTCCCTGACAAGTACTACATGTAGTTTGGGTCTGCATTTGACCGAACATGGTATTCATTACTTTTAACTGAACACCGGAACCGTTACAGGTAGGACATGTTTTTGAAGTGGCACCTTCTGCCATCTTCATTTTCTTTACTTTGATGGTTTTCTGAGTACCATTTACCATTTCCTCAAGGTTCAGCTTGATTCTGATTCTTAAATTAGAACCTTTCACCTGCTGACGGCCTCCACCGCCTCCACCGCCTCCACCGAATCCTCCGAAACCACCACCGAAAATATCTCCAAACTGGCTGAAAATATCTTCCATGTTCATTCCGCCTCCAAAGCCTCCGCCTCCGAAACCACCATTTCCACCCATTCCGGCATGTCCGAACTGGTCGTATCTTGCACGTTTCTGATCGTCGCTCAGAACTTCGTAAGCTTCAGCAGCTTCTTTAAATTTTTCTTCAGCCTCTTTATCTCCCGGATTTTTATCCGGGTGAAATTTGATGGCCATTTTACGGTATGCTTTTTTTATTTCGTCGGCCGATGCAGATTTGCTGATCTCAAGAACCTCGTAATAATCTCTTTTTGACATGACAACTTTATAATTGATTGTTGATAAATGATAAAAGATATTGTAAAGCTAATAAGTGAAACATTCATCAATTATCACTCACCATTTATCATTTATGAATTTTAATTTCCTGTTACTACTTTTGCAAAACGGATCACTTTATCATTTAAAGTATATCCTGTTTCAATAACGTCTACGATTTTTCCTTTCAAATCTTCCGATGGAGCAGGGATCTGAGTAATCGCTTCATGGAAATCAACATTAAAGCTGTCACCAGCCTTTACTTCCATTGTTTTTAGTCCTTTTTCGGTAAGTTTATTCTTGAATTTCTGATAGATAAGTTCCACACCTTGCAGGTCAGCCGGATTTCCATTTTTAGCGATTTCTTTTAAAGCTCTTTCAAAATCATCCAAAACTCCTAACATTGAAACCATCATTTCCTGGTTGGCATACTGGAAGAATTCGATCTTCTCTTTGCTCGTTCTTTTTTTATAGTTTTCGAATTCAGCATACAATCTGATGTAACGGTCTTTTTCTTCTGCCAAAAGTTCCTCTGGAGAAGGAGCTACTGTCACATTGTCCTGAGACGTTGCGTCATTCTGAACATTGTTTTCTTCCTGATTATTGATGCTTTCTTCGTTAATATCCTGGTTTTCCATAATTCAATATTTATTTACTGATTGTTTGACAAAGAGCCTGCCAAATCTAAAATCTGGACATTAAGGCAGAAAAAGGAGTAATGGTGAATTGTGAATACGTCAATCCGCTTCGCTTGTGAATTTGTAGGTGTGTAATTTTAAAAAATTGACTTTGCGAAACAAAAATTGACTATTGATCATTCACTTATCAATGGTGAAGGTATCAATCCGCTTCGCTCGTGAATTTTGGAAAGTGTAAGTTTAAATATTGACTTTGCAAAGCAAAAATTGACTATTGACTATTCACTTATCAATGGTGAAGGTGTCAATTCGCTTCGCTTGTGAATTTGTTGTAGGATAGGATAAAAAAATTGACTTTGCAAAGCAAAAATTGACCATTAACCATTCACTTATCAATGGTGAAGGCATCAATCCGCTTCGCTCGTGAATTTGTTGTAGGATAGGATAAAAAATTGACTTTGCAAAGCAAAAATTGACTATTGACCATTCACTTTAATTATGTTCAATGTAAATACGTCAATCTGCTTCGCTTGTGAATTTTTCCCAGTGTGGGATTAAAAATTCACTTTGTGAAACAAAAATTCACCATTGACAATTCACATATATGGACTATTCTCCTGTAAATGTCTGATATAACAGATAAAGGTTTAAAACAATAATTATAATGGAAATAATCCATACGCAGATTTTAAGGAAAGGCTTATTCGCGAATTCTCCCATTTTAGCTTTGTCATTGGTAAACATCACCAATGGAACAACTGCAAAACTCAGTTGCATAGAAAGAATTACTTGGCTTAAAACCAATAATTCAGTGGTTCCCTGTTCTCCATAAAGAATGGCAACAATAAGTGCTGGAATTACAGCAATAAGTCTGGTGATCAATCTTCTCAGCCATGGTTTTAATCTGATATTCAGGAAGCCTTCCATGACGATCTGCCCGGCAAGAGTTCCAGTTAATGTTGAATTTTGCCCGGATGCTAATAAAGCAATGGCAAACGCAATACTTGCCATAGAAGCTCCCAGAATAGGAGTTAACATTTTATAGGCATCATGAATATCCGCCACATGTTCGTTACCTGTAGTATGGAATGTAGCAGCAGCCAGAATAAGGATGGCTGCATTGATGAAAAATGCCAGCATTAATGAAACCGTACTGTCTATGGTGGCAAACTTTATGGCTTCTTTTTTTCCTTCGGTATCACGGGTATAATCTCTGGTCTGTACAATACTGCTGTGCAGATACAGATTGTGTGGCATTACGGTAGCTCCTAAAATTCCGATTGCTATATAAAGCATGGCAGGGTTCTGAATGATTTCCTTTTGTGGAACCAAACCTCCCAGAATCTCATTAAAAGCAGGTTGCGAAATGATAATTTCATACACGAAACACGCCAGAATAATGAAGATAAGTCCTCCTACAATACTCTCAATCCATCGGAAACCTTTAGACTGAAGTAAAAGAATGATTAAAACGTCCACTGTTGTAATGACAATTCCCCAGGTCAGCGGGATATGGAATAACAGGTTTAATGCAATAGCTGAACCGATAACCTCAGCGAGATCACAGGCGGCAATAGCTATTTCACAGAATACCCAGAGAATAAAATTAGTGGTAGGACTGAAGTGGTCTCTGCAAGCCTGAGCAAGATCTCTTTCTGCAACAACACCCAATTTTACGGATAAGTGCTGTAAAACCATTGCAAAAATATTGGAAATAAGGATAACCGAAAGGAGTGTATAACCGAATTGAGCTCCCCCGGCAATATCTGTAGCCCAGTTTCCTGGATCCATGTAACCTACTGCAATCATCAGCCCCGGTCCTGCAAATGCAAGATATTTTCTCCAAAAAGTTGCATTTTTAGGGACTTTGATGGATGAATAAACCTCTGATAAGGAATGGTTGGTTTTATCTTTTCGCCAGGCGCTTTTTATATTGAAATTCATAAATGTTAGAAATGACTAACAAATTTAATTAAATAAATGTAAACAGAAAAATCATGACCTAAAAAAATCCCGGAAATTGCTTTCCGGGATCTAATTTTTATTCAATCTAAAGATTATTTTGCAAATCTTACAGCCATTTTTCTGTCGGCAGCTCTTTCAGCATCAGAAGCTTTTGCATCTACTTTAGCAAATTTGCTTCCGTAGCCTTCAGCTTCTAAGACCTGAGCACCAACTCCTGCTTTTACTAAAGCAGACTTGATATATTCAGCTCTGGCTTTTGAAAGTTTTACATTGTTGGCTTCGTTTCCGGTTTTGTCTGTATAACCTCCGATTTTGATTTTTGCATCAGGGAAAGCTTTAAGGATAGCCACTAAGTTATCCAATTGTCCTTGTGAACCTGCTTCAAGTTCAGTAGAACTTCCCATTTTGAAATTTACGTGATCGAAATCGTACCACTTATCTTTCAATGCTGCATCATCAGCTGCATTTTTGTAGTTTCCGGATTTCAGGAATGTAATCATCTGATCTTCCATTCCTCCTTTATAACCTTTTAACATCACTCCGTTAAGATCAATGTCTTCATCTGTTTTAGCTGTTGCAGGAGCAGGTGTTACTGTAGCAGCAGCAGTATCCGTAGTTGTGCTGGTTGCTGTTGAGTCAGATGTTGTGGTAGTGGTTGTAGTGGTTTGTTTTTTCTCACACTGCTTCCATAAGAAATAAGCTGCAGCGATCAATAATAAAAGCGGAAGCAACCATTTCCAGATTGAACCTCCGCCTTGATTATTATTGTTATTATTTTCAAATCTTTCTCTTACTTCTCTTGCTCCTTCTGAAACATTTTCTCTTGCTGTAGCAACACCTTCAGCGATGTTATCTTTAGCAGTAGAAGTTACTGAAGAAACTGTTTCTTTTGCCTGGCCAAACCAATTTTCAGCTCCTAATCCAAAGGAAGCCAAAGAAAGACCTGCAGGCAATAAAGAAGAAATAATGCCTTTCTGATCATTCAGTAAGCTGGAAATACCTGAAGCACCCAAATTATTGTCTGTTGCATATTTTCCCACAGTGCCTACTGTAGCTCCAGTCACCAGGTTTAACAAAGAACTTGCAGAGGTATTGCTTACTCCTGAAAAACTGGCAATAGAATTCACTAATGCACTTACTTTATCTCCAAAAATTGAAGACAACAAGTTTGAAATAATAGGATTGCTGGACGAACCACCTAATAAATTTCCTAAAATTCCACTTGAAGAGGCTTGTGTAATAGCATCCACAACGCCAGGTTTATCTGCATTATTGGCTAATCCACCTACTACAGCAGGTAATAATCCGCCAATTGCTTTAGAAATACCGGATTCACTTTCTCCAAACTGCGATGCAGCCTGTGAAACCAATGCGGGACCTAATTGTCCTTTAATTAAATCAATGACATTTAAAGACATAATAATAAATTTTTTTGATTAATGTTGAGATAAATTTAAACAAAAATCCGTCCAAATGTCACTTTTTTTTGAATATTTCTTTAAAAATTAATGATTTTTTTCTAAATCATTAAAATTTTTAATAAGCTTTTGCAAATAATACACGTCTCTTAGATGGTTTTCCTGAAATCAAAGAAATTCCTTCTTCTACATCATTATCCAAAGGAATACATCTGATTGTAGCCTTCGTTTCATCCTTGATTTGTTCCTCTTCTTCAGCCGTTCCATCCCAGTGTGCATAGATGAATCCACCCTTCTCTTCCAGCACTTTTTTGAATTCTTCATAAGTATCCACTTTCGTGATATTATTTTTTCTGAATTCAAATGCTTTGTTATAAATATCCTGCTGAATCGTTTTCAATAGATCTTCGATATAAGAATCAATTCCTTCAATAGAACGAACTTCTTTAGTCAGATTATCTCTTCTCGCAATTTCTACAGATTTATTTTCAAGGTCTCTTGGTCCCATTGCAATTCTTACAGGAACTCCTTTCAATTCATATTCTGCAAATTTCCATCCTGGTTTGTTCTGAGTATCATTGTCAAACTTCACAGAAATTCCTCTTGCTCTCAATTTAGCCTGAATATCTAAAGCCACTTCACTGATTTGTTCCAGTTGCTCTTCTCCTTTAAAGATAGGAACAATCACCACCTGAATTGGCGCAAGAGTAGGAGGCAATACCAATCCGAAATCATCAGAGTGCGTCATAATTAAAGCTCCCATCAGACGGGTAGAAGTTCCCCATGATGTTGCCCATGCATGTTCGATTTTCCCTTCTTTGTTGGTGAATTTTACGTCAAATGCTTTTGCGAAATTCTGACCTAAGAAGTGAGATGTTCCAGCCTGTAAAGCTTTTCCGTCCTGCATTAATGCTTCAATACAATACGTTTCATCAGCTCCTGCAAATCTTTCAGAAGGTGTTTTTAACCCTTGAATTACAGGAATGGCCATAAAGTTTTCTGCAAAATCTGCGTATACTTTATTCATCTTTTCTGCTTCTTCAATAGCTTCATCTTTTGTAGCGTGAGCGGTGTGACCTTCCTGCCATAAGAATTCTGCTGTTCTCAGGAAAAGACGTGTTCTCATTTCCCAACGAACAACATTTGCCCATTGGTTGATTAGTATCGGTAAGTCTCTGTAAGACTGAATCCAGTTTTTGTAGGTATTCCAGATAATTGCTTCTGAAGTAGGACGAACAATAAGTTCTTCTTCAAGTTTTGCGTCCGGATCCACAATCAGTTTTGAAGGATTGTCCGGATCGGTTTTTAACCTGTAGTGGGTAACAACAGCACATTCTTTTGCAAAACCTTCTGCATTTTTTTCCTCAGCCTCAAACAAGCTTTTGGGCACAAAAAGCGGGAAGTATGCGTTAACGTGACCTGTTTCTTTGAATTTTTTATCCATTTCATCACGCATTTTTTCCCAGATCGCATAGCCATACGGTTTGATCACCATACATCCACGCACGCCTGAGTTTTCAGCTAAATCAGCTTTTACAACCAGCTCATTATACCATTTGCTGTAATCTTCGCTTCTTGAGG
The DNA here is from genome assembly GCF_047345655.1 of Chryseobacterium sp. T20. NCBI lineage: Bacteria > Pseudomonadati > Bacteroidota > Flavobacteriia > Flavobacteriales > Weeksellaceae > Chryseobacterium > Chryseobacterium sp. T20. The sequence continues at coordinate 989,611 of NZ_JBLFDU010000001.1, read as the reverse complement.
TTAATTTTGCCATTATTTTTTAAAATTTTTTTAACTTTTGTACATTATTGTTATCTAAAAATAAAAATCTATTTTTGATAGATTTTTTTACCAGTATTTTGGTACATTTTTGGTACAGATTGCAAATATAATTTAAATTAAAAATTTTTACGTTATCATGAAAAGAAATATACATAAAAATTTGCTTGGTCTGCTAAGATCCAAAGGGATATTGGCTATATCGGGCGGATTATTACTTGTGTCTTGTGGTGCTCAGATGGGAGGGTATAGCGAGACAGACGGGGTGTATTACGACCCCAATAAGGATACGCTACCTGAAGGAGTTATCATTAATGATAGCGGAAACAGAGTAGGAGAATACTATGACTACTACCAGGATTCCAATGTAATTCAAAATGCACAGACGAATTCCAGAGAGCAGCAAAACAGATATAACGATTGGAGTGGTACCAATACAAATTGGAACTCTAATGCTACAGACTCAGATTGGGGACTTTATTCAGGTTCTCAGACGAACTACTATGACAACTCATGGGGATGGGGATCTCCTTGGGGATGGTATGGTGGTTACAGCCCGTATTGGGGTTGGGGTATGAACCGTGGCTGGGGCTGGGGTGCAAGTATGTCCTGGGGTTGGGGCGGATCATTCGGATGGGGCTGGGGAGGCTCTTACGGATGGGGAAGTCCATACTGGGGATACGGCTATGGCGGATATTATGATCCATTCTGGGGCGGATACTACGGAAATCCTTACTGGGGTTACGGAGGCGGTTACTGGGGTGGTGGCTACTACAACAGACCTGTTTACAGAAGAAGTGGTATCAGTGGAGGTGGATTCCAGAATACAGGGGTAGCCAACGCAGTGTACAGAACGAATACAAATAATTCAGGTTTCAGAAACACTAATAATAATGGTGGTTTCAGAGATACTAACTCAAACGGAGGTTTCAGAAACAGTAATGGCGGTTTCAGAGATGGCAATTCCGGAGGTTTTAGAAACGGTAATTCCGGAGGCTTCGGAAATACACAGTCTAATGGTGGATTCCGTAATTCTGCGCCACAAACAAGACCTAATTACAATTATCAGCAACCACAACCAAGATATAACAACAATAACGGAGGCTTCAGATCTAATGATTCAGGAGGTTTCAGATCTAGTGGTGGCTTCAACTCCGGAGGAGGAGGCTTTAGAGGCGGTTCTTCAGGAGGCGGTGGCGGAATGAGATCCGGCGGCGGAGGCAGAGGTGGCTTTAGATAATTTTTCAAATTAATAAACTATTAAAAAATAATGTTAAAAAAATCTTTAGTATTAATGAGCATTTCTGTTGCATTTTATGCACAGGCTCAGGATGTTTCTGTCATAAGAAATACTGTAGAGGTTTATTCAAGTACTCCTATGGTGGGATCAGCTAAGTTTAATGCAATGGCTGGAGCTAATGGTGCGCTAGGTGGTGATGCAAACTCTTTGCTTACGAACCCGGCAGGTTTAGGAGTCGCTATTTCAGGTGAGGTTTCAGGAACTTTATCTATTTTAGGAAATAAAAACAAAAGTACTTTAGGAGGATCTACAATAGATTATAGCAAAACCCGAGGAGACCTTGGAAATGCAGGAGGAGTAATTGCTTTTCCTTTGATGACAGAAACCGGATGGAAGTTTATCAACATTGGTATTAATTTTTCTAATCAGAGCTTAGACAATATCATCCAGTCACCGGGAAATAATAAGGTCGTTTATGCTTTTGATAAGAATGATACTACCAAGGATGCTGCATTAGCGGGGCATATGTATGAAAGATACGGAAACTTGTCAAAGATGAGTTTTGGAGTTGGAGCCAATTATAATCATAATTTATATTTAGGAGCAGGTTTCAATTTTTTCAATGCTTCATTGGACCAATATGATACTTTGTTGTACCGAAACATTGCCAATGGTTCTACAGAAGCATTCAGTAAGCAGGATACTCCTTATTCAGAAAGATCATCAGGTTTTTCTGCTTCATTAGGGGTAATCGGGAAGTTAAGTCCTAACTTCAGAGTGGGAGCATCTCTTGAAACTCCTACATTCTGGACAATAGACAGAAATTATTACTTCTATAATGATCCTGTTTATGGAGACGATATGGGAGCTGAAAACAGAAAATTCACTTCACCTCTTAAAGCAACGGTGAGTGCTGCGTTTGTAGCAAGTAAAAACTTCTCATTGAACGTAGACTATACTCTTGGACTTACAAAACCTGATTATAAAGTATATGGAGGTGCAGAAAGAGAATTGAATGATTTCTTCAAAGAAAACTACAAGAATCTTTCAGAAGTAAGAGTGGGAGCTGAGTACAGAGTACAGCAGTTCAGATTGAGAGGAGGATACTCTTATCAGTCAAGTCCTTTTGATGCACTTACAATCAGTAGATTTAATGATGCAGGTACTGTGGGAGATGAGTCTTACGACAATCTTATGCTAAGTGATAGAAATACACTTTCTTTCGGTATTGGATATGATTTCAAATCATTCTATATCGATGCATCTTATCAAAATATATCTTCCAAATATGTAAATCCTTTTATGAGAGGATACATGGGTGATAATTTTGATTCATCATATTATTCTTCGAGTAAAATTATTGAAAGTCAGGATTATGCTGTAAGTAATGTGAAAAACAACAGAAATAATTTCTTCCTTACTTTAGGATGGAAATTCTAATCTGATGCTTTAAAAAATATCAAAATATACAAAGAGGCTGCCCGAAAATTTTGGGCAGCCTCTTTTTTGTTGATTTTGTCTCCTACTCATATACAATAGAAGTATACGTATATCCATTTTTTAATCCGGATTCTGCACAAGATTTGGCTGGATCTGGATTTGCTGTTCTGGAATATATTCTACCACTCTGTTATGAGTGTAAGGTACCGTATAAAAGGCATTACTTCCACTTAAATGGGTGCCGGGATACTGCCTGTCGAGATCCAGTTTGTTTCTGAAAACATCATATCTTCTATGTCCTTCAAAAGCCATTTCCAATCTTCTTTCCTGTAGAACAGTGTTCAGCGTTGTCTGTCCTGCCGGAACTGAATTGTATACAGGTATTCCTGCTCTTGTTCTGATGATATTTACATCTGCGAGTGCTGAAGCGGTATTCCCTTTTTTCGCTTGGGCTTCGGCTCTGTTCATGTATATTTCTGCCAGTCTTATAACAACCGGAGACCACAATTGTGGAACTCCTTCCTGTAAGGAACATTTTAAAACATAAAATTTAGGATATCCGTTTCTTTTATCCATATCATTATCCAGGTAAACATAAGTTTTCCCACCGGTTGCATTGATAAAATAATAGTTTGTTTTATTGGGTGTTACCTCAGATTGTACCTGATAATTGATATTATTCATGGTAAAATAAGTGTTTCCATTCTGCTGGAAAGTCTTTTGAAATTGATAACTGTAGGTGGTAGCACCGGATGAGTTGGTTCCTTTTTGTACCCAATATGCTACCGGAACTGCCGGACTGCTGTATTTTGGAGAAATAAATTTTAGTCTTGCATCCTGAGGATTTTGATTGATAAGATCAAGATAAGAAGAAGAAGCATACATTTCACCCCAGCCCACATTCTGTATGGTAGCATACATAGAGCCTATAGTATACCAGCCATCACTATAGTCTCCATCTTTATTGTATTTAAATGCAAAAATAGTTTCGGTATTCGATTCAGGAGTTTTGGTAGCATAAGCAGGCAATTCTGCTTTAGACAAAAGGGTATATTTTCCGGAATTGATGACTTTATCTGCATATTCAATCGCTTTATCATTATTTTCCATGTATAAATAGACTCTGGAAAGTAAAGCCTGTGCTGCTTCTTTGGATGCATATATGTTGTTTTTATCCAGGGTCATCAGTTTTTCTGCTTTCAGAAGATCACTTACCACCTGATTGTATATTTCTCCCACAGTGGCTCTGGCAGGCAAATCGTTGACGTCGTCAGATAGTTTTAAAGGTACTCCGGAATTGCCGGTCCCCTGATTATATGGTCTTCCAAATACATTGACCATAGAAAAATATACATAAGCTCTTAAGAAATAATTTTCGCCTATGAGCTGATCTGTTTCTATGTCTTTTCCTTCGGCAACCTTTGATATCACTCTGTTGCACCCAATAATAGCCTTGTATCCGGAGTTCCAGATAATATTGGTGCGGGCATTGTTTTTAATACTTTTATAATTATAATAATAAAAGAATGAATCGGTGGTAGTTCCGCTGATATCAATATTATCGCCACCATATTCACTGATTCTGTAGAGGTTGTTGTAAAAACCACCACCTTCGGCATCTCCTTTAAGCAATGCATAATTTCCTAGCGTTATGGTTTTTAGTCCTGTTGCGTCTGCAAGGATAACATCAGACTCTTTTGAATCATATGGTGAACGATCTATATTGCATGCCGTTAATGATACTATAAGAATGGGAATGAGTATTTTTTTCATAATTATTTTTTTAAAATGAAAAGTTTAAGCCTAAAGAAAATCTTCTCGGAATAGGGTAGATAGCTCCTGCATTGCCAGAATAGACGTTTTGACTATCTGCATTACCAACTTCCGGATCCACTCCGGAAAATTTGGTGATGGTGAATAAATTTTCACCCATAATATAGATATTCGCCGATTTTATTTTCATCTTTTCTGTTAGAGATGCAGGTAAATTATATCCTATTCTCAGGGATCTTAATTTGACAAAGCTGGCATCTTCAAGATAACGTGATGAAGGCTTATTTGTTAATGAATTATTGTTGTATACAGCAGCCGGATGGGTTGCGATATCTCCAGGCTTTTCCCATCTTGTCCATCCATCTTTTAAAACCATCTGGTTGTAATACGGATAGGCACCGTCTGAATCAAATAATTCTCTGTACGAGTTATATACTTGCCCTCCCTGTGAGAAATAAAGATTTGCGGCAAAATAGAAATTTTTGATATTCAGATTAGTACTTACAGAACCATAATAATCTGGTGTGGCAGCTCCTACCACCTGAACGGTAGCCAGGTTGTATTTTGAGGTTGCGCTTCTGCTTCCATCCGGATTAATGACCTCCCATTGTGCTTCACCATTGTCCGGATTTACACCCAGCCACTTTCTCATATAGAAAGAGTTAACGTCATATCCTTGTATAGCTACATGATAATTGTCCAATACCTGTGTGCCGTTATTTCGGGTTGAAAGGACACTGTTTTTATAGGTGCTGATATTGAACCCCAGATCCCAGTTGATATCCTTTGAGCGGATAATGGAATAATTTACATTGAACTCCCAGCCTTTGTTTCTTACGTCACCGATATTCAGGTACTGTCTGTCAACACCTGTCAGTGATGGCAGAGGGACAAGCATCAGCAGGTTTTTCGTTTTATTATTAAAATAATCAATATTTAAAGTAAGCCTGTTATTAAATGCCCTGATATCCGTACCGATATTATTCTGATAGATTGATTCCCAGGTTAACCCAGGGTTTCCGAGCTGGTACCATGTTGCTCCTATTTGTCCGTCATATTTCTCAGTCAGTCTATACAGGTCCTGCCATCCGTAATCCGGACTGGGTGTATTTCCCACAAGTCCTCTGCTTGCTCGTAATTTCCATTCGTTAACAGGTTTTACTTTGAAGAAATTTTCTTTATGAATATTCCATCCCACACTATACGCATAAAATAAGCCGTTTCTGTTGTTGGCACCAAATGCAGAAGATGATTCGCTTCTTAAAGACCCTTGGATAAAATATTTTTTATCATATACATACTCTGTGTTAAACAGGAATGCATTATAAGCGCGGTCAAGCTTTCTCCCTGTTGGCTTTTGTCCTGTGGTTGCTCCAGTATTAAAAATATCTGTACCAGGTACTACGCCATAAACCCCTGCTCTTGATGACTTATAGAATCTGTCGGTATATTCATACGCAGCTAATGCGTTGATGTTATGATTTCCAAAATCTTTGTCAAATCTCAGCATCTGGTTGAAAAATTTGCTGATATCTCTTTGATAGTTTTCTGTTAGCTCCCCTTTATTACTTGTTCCACTGATCGATCTGGGATCGGTATAGTACATGTCATCATAGTTTTTGTAGGTAACATTGTTGGTACTGATGAATTTGAGATAATCAGTAAACCTGACTTCAGCATCCAGATTTCCTATGAGGTCCAGTTGATTACTTTTACCATAGTTCCATTGAAGGTCATAAAGGTAACTGCTTTTATCTCTTCCATACCAATCTGCGTAATCCTCATCCACCCGGATCAGATTTCCATTGGCATCTCTGGGGTTGTCCCATGGCATATTAAGGTACATCTGATAAAGGGAAGCCTGAGTATCTTTTCCTGTGGTATATGATAAACTGACTTTGGGTTTCAGTATCAACCAAGGCTTTATGGTTTGTTCATGATTGATTCTGAATGAGAGCCTATTGTATTCATCTCCTTTTATTGTTCCGGTTTCATTATAATAATTTCCTGAAATATAGGTTTTGGAATGGTCCGAACCACCTCTGAAATCAATAGTGTAATTTTGTACAACTCCTGTTTGTGTACCGTCTTTCAGCCAGTTGTAACCATCATTTCTAAGGGTTTTAGGGATTTCAGGTGCTCCTTTTAATGAGGTGAAATAATCATACAGTTGCGTTCCGTTCATAAGCTTGAAGCGCCCGTTGTTAAACACATTAAAAGAATTATTAAGAGATGCGCTTAATGTTCCTTTTCCTGAATTTCCTGATTTGGTAAATACCTGTACAATACCATTTGCAGCTTTAGAGCCATACAAGGCTGTAGAAGCGGCATCTTTTAAGATGTTGATACTTTCAATCTGATTGGGATCCAGATTGGGGGCATAGGGCATTACTACGCCATCCACCACCCAAAGGGCAGAGCTAGGGCCATTGATAGTAGAAGTACCCCTGATTTTTACAGTGGCTACAGAACCTGCAGAGCCTCCGCCAGGTAAGATTTGAACGCCAGCGGCTTTTCCCTGCAGAAGACCGGATACGCTGGGGGTATTGGAATCCTGAAGTTTTTTGTCGGAAATAACAGAAACGGCAGCTGTAAGGCTTGATCTTTTCTGTGCCTTGTAGCCGATAATTACAATGTCATCAATTTTTTTTTCTTCTAAAGAATCTGTTTTCTTTGTCGTCTGGGCTGCTATAAAACCCGTCATTAAAAAAAAACAGACTGATGTCGTTAAATTTTTTTGTTTTTTCATACATATTTAGGTGATGGTAATGTTGCTAATGTACAAAAAACAATGTGTTGTTATTATGAGCGTGTTAAAAAATGTTAAAAAATATGTTTCGTTTTTGTTTTAAGTGTATATAATTAATTATTACTTAATCTTTTATGTAAAATATTTTTTAAAAAACAAATTTTAACTTATATGTCTAAACAGGTGTGAGTAAATATTAACGGGAATGATTGTGAAAAAAGTGGATCATTACTACAAATACAATAAAAAAAGCTCTGGATTTCAGAGCTTTTTTATTTTTTAATGAGAATGAGCAGTGGGGTGTTGATGGAAAACATGCATCATGAGTGCAAGTGAAACTCCTAAGACAACCAGTCCGATCTTTACCCAATCGATATTGTGATTTTTATTACTTTCAAAAATGATTACGGATGAAATATGAAGAAAAATTCCCCCTACGATAGCCAGAAAATAGGGCTGAAGATCAGGATTGAAATAATTTCCTAACAACATTCCCATTGGAGAAGCCAGAGCAAATAAGGCTACAATGAGAATAGAAGGATAGGATGAAGAACTTTTTGATTCTCCCTTTCTGTTAAATAAAAATGCTCCCAGAATAAATGAAATAGGAAGATTATGAAATACAATTCCCCAAAGGTATGGTGACATTTCATGCTGCTCATTAGCCAAAGGAATCCCTTCAATAAAAGCATGGATGAATAGTCCTACCATTAAAGCAACGGGAAGAATATTATGTTCACTATGATGATGGAAGTGTCCGTGTTCAAAACCTTTGGTAAGGGCTTCCAGAATCATCTGGAGAAGAACTCCTGCAATTACAAATATCCCAAGACTATTGCTTCCGGCAGAGGTGTAAACCTGTGGAAAAACTTCGTTGAGGCATATTGTAATCAAAAAACCGGCACTTAATATCAGTAAATTTTTAGCCAGTTTCTCTTTTTTACCAAAGTGTTTTCCAAGGAATACTCCTGTTACAACACTTAAAATCAGTAAAAGTACTGTTGTCATTATTTTTTCTTAAATAAATTGATGCATCGCGGGGAATTTTCTTTCTTAAATTCATTCAGCTGATAATCTCCCCAGATTTTTATTCTTTCAAATCCACATTCAGAAGCATAGGCATGAATGGCTTCCAAGGTATGAAGTTTTACTTTTTCAAAGAAATGAAACGGTTTACCGTCAGCCTCAAAACGGATATCTTTGATGATATGTCTGCCTTCGATCTTCTTTAAGATTCTGAACTCAATATCGCCGCGGGTTATTGTGGTTTCAGGAACTAAGGTACTTCTTACAAATTCTTCATTCAGATAGTCCAGTACAAAATATCCTCCTGGTTTTAAAGCATTGTAAACCGATTGGAATACTTTCTTATCATCGCTTTCATTGTCAAAATACCCGAAGCTTGTAAATAAATTGAATACAGCATCCATTGGATCCGCATCAATAGGGTTTCTCATATCATGAACTTCAAAAAGTAAAGTTTGATTTTCGTACTGTTTGTCAGATTCAATACTTTGTCTTGAAAGATCAAGTCCCAAAACATCATACCCTAATTTATTAAGGAAAACAGAGTGTCTTCCCTTTCCACAGGCAAGATCTATGATTTTCGACTGAGGCGGCAACTGAAGGTCCGCTGTGAGCTTTGTAATGAAGTTTTCTGCTTCAGTATAGTCTCTGTTGCTATAAAGCAAATGATAATAAGGGGTATCAAACCAAGATTCAAACCATTCCATAATGCAAAAATAACTAAATTTGTGCGGTTAAAAGCAAAGTATTTTACAACATTAAGAGATTGAAAAATTCAATTGGACAAGAAGTTGGATGGTTAATCTTTTAATTTTTAAAGCTTTAAATCTTTTAATTCAAACTTATGGATACAGAAAATATTAAAATACAGATAAAGACTTTCTTTGGATTGGAGCAGATTCTGGCAGAAGAAATCAAAAAATTGGGTGGAAGAAATGTTGAAATTAAAAACAGAGCAGTAAACTGTGAAGGAGATCTTGGTTTTCTTTATAAAATCAATTACTCTGCAAGAACAGCATTGAAAATCCTGGTACCAATTCATGAATTCAAAGCTTTCAATCAGCATCAGTTCTATGATAGATTGTTCAAATTTGAATGGGAGAACTTTATGGATGTTGATCAGTCTTTCTCTATTGATGCCACTGTAAATTCTGAAACGTTCAAACATTCTCAGTTTGTGACTTTAAAAATGAAGGATGCGATCGTGGATTATTTCCAGGAAAAATTCAAAAGGCGTCCGAATGTAGAAACGAGAAATCCGGATATCAAATTCCACCTTCACATAGACAGAGAATTGGTAATGATTTCAATGGATTCTTCAGGAGATCCTTTGTTTAAAAGAGGATACAGAAGAGAACAGGGCGAGGCTCCTATCAATGAAGTGCTGGCAAGCGGAATGCTTCAGCTGGCAGGCTGGGACGGAAAGGGAAATTTCCTGGATCCAATGTGTGGTTCCGGAACCTTATTGATTGAAGCAGCAATGATTGCGATGGATCTTCCGGCTCAGATTTTCAGAAAGAGATTCGGGTTCCAGAACTGGAATAACTATGATGCAGACTTATTTGCAAAAATCAAAGAATTCAGAATTAACAGAGTAAGACAATTTGATGGAAAAATTGTTGGATATGACATTGATGCAAGAATGCTGAATGCTGCAAGAATGAATGTAGAAGCTGCAGAAATGGAAGATGTTATTGAGATTAAAAAACAGAACTTCTTTGATTCTAAAAAAGAACTTTTCCCTTTATTAATGGTATTCAATCCTCCATATGATGAGAGAATTTCCATCAATGATGATGATTTCTACAAGAAAATCGGAGATACTTTTAAAACGCATTACCCGAATACATTGGCTTGGCTGATTTCTTCCGATCTTGAAGCGGTGAAGAAAATCGGTTTACGTCCTTCAAGAAAGATCAAACTTTTCAACGGAAAGCTGGAAACAAGATTTTTACAGTATGAAATGTATGAAGGAACGAAGAAAGTACATAAACTGGAGGAGAATAAGTAGGATTTAAAATAATAAACTGATGTTATTAGATCTATTGGGAATAATTGTAGACGCGTTGGGGTTGTTTAGCTCGGGCTCAGGCTCATCAAGTTCAACCTCTGACAGAAAGAGTCTTAATTATGATGAAAAACCTCTAAAAAAGGAATCAAAAAGATCTAAATATTTTACTGAGAAAGTAAGTGCTGTAGCTTTGGTGTTAGCGGCATTTGGGCTTTTTATTGTTTTTAAAGATCCTTTACCGGTACAAAACTATACACAAACCTTAATAGTAGCTTCTTTAATAGGAATTGGTATTTCGCTGTTAGTGTTTTTTGTTCTCTATGTTTTGGAACTTTATTACTTTAAAACCCTGCTCAAATTACTTCTTTTCAGTTGTTCAGTAATCACTTTTTTTATTTCGGCAGTATTGTGTGCTTACTTTAAGTCAGGATGGTTTATATAACAGAACAAAACGGGTTTAGTAAAATTGATAGACCATATAGTCCGCTGATTTTTCCAGACGTGGAAACAGTGAAGAAAATCGGTTGACGTCCTTCAAGAAAGATCAGACTTTTCAACGGAAAATTGGAAACGACGAAGAACATATATAAACTGAAAGATAATAAGTAGGATTTAAAATAATAAACTGATGTCCTGGAATTTTTTTGACATATTTGATGTAGTTTTTGATTTATTCGGTCTGTTGGGGTCTGAATCAAAATCGTCACGTTCAAAATCACGTTCAAAACCAGAAAGAAAAGCTTTAAATCATAATATAATATCTCAAAAGAAGGATTTAAAAGATCCGGGTAGTCCAGAGAAAAAATAATTTCAGTGGTAATTAAAATAAAAAACAGGTTGTACGAATGAGTACAACCTGTTTTGTTTTATCTTGCCAGTGAAGGTGCAAAGCCATACTGTTTTTTAAAAGCATGCGAAAAATGGGAGAGATCTTCAAAACCTACTTCCAGAAAAACATCGGAAGGTTTTTTATTCTTTTCTGATAAATGATAATAGGCCAGTTCAAGACGTTTTTGCGTGAGCCATCGCTGTGGCGTCGTTTGAAAAATCTTTCTGAAATCTCTGTTGAAAGTAGACAAACTCCTTCCTGTCAGATATCCGAATCGTTCCAATGGCATATTGAACATATAATTCTTCTCCATAAAGTTAATCAGATCTACTTTTCCGGGTTCATCAAAATCTGCAAGTAAAGTATCGATATCCGGATCAATTTCCCTTAAAATACTGATGGCTTCAGTGATCTTTAAATGAGCAATGTTTTCAGGAAACGGACCTTCAATATCAAAATAAGGAATGAGAGAAGCCAGGCAACTGTTCAGGAGCGGATGGCTGCTAAAACTGTGAATGCTGGATTCCCGATGCCCGTTTTTCCTTTTATAATCAACAGAGCTATAAAAATTTTTCAGCCGTTCTGTGGTAAGATGCATTACTACAGCTTTATGTGGAAGTCCATCTTTGGGGTAATTGATAATTGTAGCCAGATGATTTCTCGGAATCAGAAAAATATCTCCTGCTTTGAACAGATAGGTTTTATCTGCCTGAATAATTTTCGTTTCTCCTGATATGAACCATACCAGCATATGATATTCAAAAACGGTTTCCGTTTTGAACAGCTTGTCGTCATAACTGGAAATTTTGATATCCGGTGTGAGGTACTGTATCTGGAATTCCATTGTCAAAAGTTTTTCATTACAAATGTATTTAAAAAAACAGTTATTGGGTGTCAAACTCAAATCCCAGCATTTCTTCGCTTAATTTCCATAAACGCTCAGCATTGTTTTTGTCAACAGAGTAGGATTGTACTCCTCGAATGGTTGCCGGTTCATCAAATCTATGTTCAATTTGTCCTTTGTCTATTTCAGCAATATCACAGTTTTCACAATAAACTCCACCTATTTCATTAAGTTGAGGACTTACAGCACACCAGATTGTTGTTGCAGCTCCTTGTGGAATGGTTTTTAATCGTGCTTCCACTTCGGGTTTGATATTTCCGTTTTCATCATGGGTTCCCAACTGTTTAAAAAGTTCGATAGGTTCTTCTCTACCCAGATCTGTTCCATATACAGAACCAGGGTGAAGGGAATACGCTCTGATATTGAATTTTTTTCCTCTTTCATCGAGTTCTACGGCAAACAGATTGCAAGCTGTTTTGGATTGTCCGTATCCGGAAAGGGTATCGTAATCTCTTTTTTCAAAATTAGGATCTTCAAAATTAAAAGGTGCCATCTGATGCCCATAAGAAGAAACGCTGATAACCCTTGCACCATTTGCTTTTTTCAGAGCGGGCCACAATTTTGAGGTAAGATGAAACTGTCCAAGATAATTAGTGGCCAGTTGAGATTCAAAACCTCTGCTGTCTCTGCGGAGTGGTACCCACATAATTCCTGCATTATTAATGAGAAGATCCAGGCTTCTGTCTGATGCAATAAATCTTTCTGCAAAAGCATCAATGGATGTCGGATCCATCAGATCCATTTTCTCAAGTTCAAAATTTTCAATTCCTGTAAGATTTTCCCTTGCTTTTTCGATATCTCTTGCGGGAATAATAACATGAGCTCCAGCTGAAGTAAGAACTTTTGTGGTTTCAAGTCCAATTCCTGCATAACCGCCGGTAATGATGACTGTTTTTCCGGTAAGATCTATTCCTTTAATAACTTCCTGAGCTGTTGAAGATGCATCAAAGCCTGATTGAATAGGTTGTTGCAATGTACTGATTATTGTTTCCATTTTTTTATTGGTTTAAATTTCTATAGCAAAATTAGGAGGGATTTTTTATGTTTATTTTGTTTAAAATGTCAAATGACTTGGCTCAGAATTTCATTTGTAATCTCCATGTAGTAAGGCAGATAAAATTCTCTATCGTTAATTTATCTGAATAAGCTGTTAAACTGTTTGTAGATTGTTCTGCGAATAAGTAATTTTGAAAAATTTTCAATTTGAAGCCTACTATTTCTATTGTCGTTGCCATTTACAACCGAAAAGATGAACTTTTCGAGTTGCTGACTTCTCTTACTCAGCAGACAGATAAGGAGTTTGAGATCATTATTGTGGATGATGGTTCTTTAATCGATCTGAAACCTACCATTGAAAATTTTGATGGAATACTGGATATTAAATATTTCAGAAAAGATAACTCAGGACCCGGACTGACAAGAAATTATGGGGCAGCAAGAGCCGCTAACGAATGGCTGGTATTTGTAGACAGTGATGTCATCGTTGAAAAAGATTATATTGAACATATTAAAAACGATATTCTTACCATTCCTTGTGATGCGTTTGGAGGAGCAGATAAAGCGCATAAAGGATTTAATCTGATGCAGAAGGCTATTTCGTATTCTATGACTTCTGTTTTTACAACAGGAGGAATCAGAGGGAGCAAGAAAGCGGTTTCGAAATTTCAACCCAGAAGTTTTAATATGGGGGTGAAAAAGGCTGTTTTTGAAAAAGTAGGCGGATTTTCAGAGATGAGGATAGGTGAGGATCCGGATCTTTCCATGACACTTTGGGAAAATGGTTTCACCACTGCTTTTTTTGATGATATTGCCGTATATCATAAGCGTAGGGTTGATTTTGGGAAATTCTCCAAGCAGGTCTACCAATTTGGTTGTGCAAGACCGATTCTTAATCAGAGACACCCGAATTATGTAAAGATTTCCTTTGCATTTCCTACCTTGTTTATGCTAGGGTATATAATGGGCTTTTTGGAGTATTTTATTATGGGAAGAGGAATTATCCTTGCTTTCTACGGATTGTATACTTTTTTAGTATTGTTCCATGCATTATTGTTGACTAAAAATATCAGCATTGCCGGAATGGCGGTTATTTCCACTTATATTCAGATGTTTTCTTATGGGTATGGTTTCCTGAAATCATGGATTTTGCTGAATGTTTTCAGAATGAAGCCTGAGGATGCTTTTCCTCATCATTATTATAAAAAGTAATTTAAGTTTTGGAAGCCCATTTCTATTGATTTTTTTGCTTGTAATTATACACAATCTTTGTCATTCCGCAGGAATCTAAACGGTTGGAGTTATAAATTAAGAAAATAAAAAAGGCTGTTTCAAACGAAACAGCCTTTTATAATAAATTTAGATGGTAGAAATGTTTTCATGGTGATTAAGAACTCCTACTTTCAGCATACATTCCTTCATTTTATGATAAGTTCTTTTGATATCGTGGTCTAGACCAATGGAGAATCTGATCAGTCCGTCAGAAATCCCTATGGAAGCTCTTTCTTCTTCCGGGATTTCAGATGAGGTAGATTTTCCTGAGCATGAGAATAAGGTTTTATAGAACCCTAAGCTTACGGCAAGATACCCCAGATTTTCTGTCTGCATCAGCTCCATCAGTTCATTTGCTTTTTCTGTTGTTCCGGCATCCAGAGTCAGTAATCCTCCGTATCCGTATTCTTCATGAATCATGCTTTTCATTAATTCATGGTTTTTATGAGATGGTAAGCCGGGATAAGATACTTTTAAGCCGTCTTTTTCGAATCTCTCAGCCAGATACATGGCATTGTGGCTATGCTGTTTGATTCTGATATGTAATGTTCTCAGGTTTTTTAAGATGCTTGAAGATCTTAAACTGTCCATCGTTGGACCAAGAAGCATACACGCTCCGGAATTGACATTTTTAGTATCATCAATAAATGCCTGGCTAGCACAATATACTCCTCCTACCGTATCACTGCTTCCGTTGATAAATTTTGTCAAACTGTGAATCACAACATCTGCCCCGAATAAAGTGGGAGAGATAGAAAGAGGAGAGAAGGTATTATCTACAATCAGCTTCAGATTGTGTTTTTTGCAGATTTCGGAAAGCTTTCTAAGATCTGCTACTTCAAGAAGCGGGTTGCTTACACTTTCACAATAAATAACTTTAGTATTGGGAGTGATTGCTTTTTCTATAGATTCAAAATTGTTGATGTCAACAAAAGTAGTCGCTACATTGAATTGAGGGAAGAAATTTTTAAGAAAAGCATAAGTTCCTCCGTAGATGGTTCGGCTTGAAATAATATGGTCTCCACTTTTGCATACCTGCATCAAAACGGAAGTAATAGCTCCCATTCCGGATGCTGTAACGTTGGCAGATTCCGTGTTTTCCATCTTGGCAAGAGCCTGAGCCAGATAAAGATTCATCGGTGATGAATGTCTGGAATACAGATAACATCCTTCCGCATTTCCTTCGAAAGTATCAAACATGGTCTTTGCAGAAAGGAATGTATAGGTAGAGCTATCAGAGATAGAAGGATTCACTCCTCCGAATTCACCAAAATACTGAAGATCCTGGATCTCATTGGCTGCGTTAAAGTTTTCCATAAATATTGTTTTTATTTTATCGTTCCAATTTGCATTAATTTCCTAATAATTACAATATAAAATTGAATTTATAGAATATAAAACTGTAAAATATTGTTTATTTAGAAAAAATATTTAGTATCTTCGATATTATTAAATTTTTACCAAAAAAATATCTATGGAACTTGACGAAACAGATAAGAAACTGTTACTTTTTTTACAGGAAGACTGTAAGCAAACCACCAAAGAGCTGTCCGGTAAGCTTGGATTGTCGGTTACAGCAATTTATGAGCGTGTAAAAAAGCTTGAAAATGCAGGTGTTATTTCAAAATATGTAGCCTTGCTGGACAAGAGTAAAGTTAAGAAAAATTTTATCGTGTTGTGTCATGTGAAGCTAAGCCAGCATAAAAAAGAATTTGTACTGCAGTTTGAAAAGGAGGTGATGGATCTTCAGGAAGTGACAGAATGCTTCCACGTAAGCGGAGACTATGATTATATCCTTAAAATAGGGGTGAAAGATATTGAAGACTACCGCAGTTTTATGCTGACGAAACTTACAACGCTTCAACACATTGCAAGTACGCACAGTTCTTTTATGATTTCCGAAGTGAAAAATACTACAGCGATCATACTGTAGATTATCAATAAATTGTTAGTCAGTTATTGGTTTCTTTGGTTATTTTATCAATGAAATAGTGGAGTCTTTTAATCTCTGTTCTGCCTTTATTTTTATCATTCAGAAAGCAGGTGGTTACAATGACCATTTTTAAATCAGGAATGACACAGATAAGCTGTCCGCCATAGCCGGTGGCTACGAAAGCCTGATGCCCGTTGGTTTTTCTACGCCACCAGTAATAGCCGTAACCGTTGGCATTCGGCATAACATCCCAGGTATCCAGTTTTACCTGTTCAGAAGTAGATTCCTGAATCCATTTTGAAGAGACGATCTGTTTGCCGCTAAATTTTCCGTTGTTCAGGATCATTGTACCAAACTTCAGCATGTCTTCAGGTTTCATAAACATTTCCGAACCTGCAATATTCCTGTTCATGGAATCTGTATCCCAGCGTGGAGTATTCATCTTTAATGGCCTGAAAAGATTTTCTGTGGCGAACTGTTTCAGGTTAGTCTTTACGATTTTGGCTAATGCTGCACCGAAAAGATGGGTTTCACCACTGTTATAATTGAAGACTGTCCCTGGATATTCTTCAAAAGGAAGATCCAGTACAAATTTTACAGGATCACCGGAAAACAACATGGCTGTTGAAATTTTTGAATTTTCAACCCAGTCAAAACCACCCTGCATGGTCAGCAGATTTTTTAATGTTAATGTATTTCTGATGGAATCATGAGCTACCTTCCCTTCAATATTGGAAATGTTTTTGAAGCTGCTTCTTGATATATTATATTCCGGAAGAATTTTTAAAACCGGAGTATTGAGGTTGGGAAGTATGTTTTTATCCTGTGCAATACCTGCCAGCACAGAGACGATACTTTTGGTAACAGATTTTATACTGAAAATAGTCTCTTTATTGGCACTATGGAAATACTGCTCATAAATTATTTTATTGTTTTGTGAAACAATGAAAGATCCCAGAGAAGGAATACTGTCATTAATTTCTTTGGTAAATCCGTCTGTAAACTCTTTGGGTAACTCTTTGTTGAAAGCTATCTGTGATTTCGCTTTAGGGCAGAATAAGGCAAGACATAACATTGTGATAGTCTGCAGAAGTTGCTTGGATTTCATTGTTTACAAAAGAAAGGATAAAATTTTAGTTGATGAAAAAAGTAAAAGCTAAATCGATTCAGATGAATCAATATAGCTTGTGCTTTCAATGCTTCTAAATTATGAAAAACAATGAACTTTTTGAATAGGTTTTAAAGAATATTTTAAAGTTTTTACAATGATTAAAGAAGTTAAACCAAAACTCCGTTTTTGGAAGAAATAGGATCAGGAAGCTCTGTTTCTCCGCTCATCTGAAGAAGGTCTATTTCAATCGTTCTGCAGATCGAAAGCATCGGAACATCAAACATTAATCCTGCAAAAGGATTTTCAGAATAATCTCCTACCAGTTCCATAATGATATAAATCCATCCGATGATGATACAGAAAGGGATAGAGGTCCAGATTCCCCAATCACCTAGCTTTGCAAACTCATTCACTAATCCTAATGGGAGCAGCATGATAAAAAGAATATTGAATACAAAAGCTGTGCTGGCAAACTGTCTTGGAGAAGGGAATTTTTTGATTCTTTCTGCCTGTCCCTGGAAATTGTAGAATTCATTCAGGCTATTCTGCAACTGAGTTTGGTTGAATTCTGTGATAGCATTTATGTTTTTTAGCTCATTGATGTCTTTTGCCTGTTGGGCAACCAGATAGGTAGCGAAGTTTTTATAATCGTTTTTAAGCTCATATTCTTCCTCCGAAAGATATTTGTGAAGGAAAATAGGAGCTCTTCCATAATCCGGAAAACCTGCCTTGATCAATCTGTTTCTTCTCAGGTTGATATTCCCGAATTTATTATTTTCTGTACTGATGTGTTCCCATTCTGTAGGTACCAGAAGTTGTTCACGGAAAGTATATAACCATGCAATATGACGGTAAACGATTCTTCTCTTACGGTCTTCGAGATCAAAAACTCCAATTTCTTCATTTTTAGTATCAAAAGCATACACCATAGAAGCAAACGAACGGCTGGAATTCACAATTCCACCCCATATTTTTCTGGCTTCCCAAAGTCTGTCATAGGCCTGGTTGTTTTTAAAACCCACAAGGAATGCTTCTGCTGTACCAATAAGTGCAACAGGAACCCATGGAATCGTCATCCAGTGCCAGTTAAAAAAATAAAAGAAAACAGCAATCAATGTACACCATATAGAAATAAGGATAAGATGTACACCGGCAAGATTGAGGACCTGTTTATAGTTGACGTATTTGGTTGTGATCATAAAAATGGATGTGTTTTGCGTGTATAGACAAAATAAATACCAAACTGGGATTCATTGTATTTCGTAGTACCTCTCAGATAATGGATAATTGTGTTTTGTTGGTTGATAATCGACTAGAATTGAGATTGATAATCTTAAATAAAAGTAGTGAAAAAAATGCATAAAAAAACCTCTAAATATTTTTAGAGGTTTTAAGTTTATATAAAATTAATATTTCAGCATTTCTTCGATCTTATTGCTGAGCTTTTCAGCATTTGGAAGCATCTCTTTTTCCAGTACCAGATTGATTGGAACAGCAGGTACATCCAGTGATCCCATAGTTTCTACTGGTGCATCAAGATACTTGAAGCAGTTTTTAGAAATACGATGTGCGAATGCTTCTGCAAAAGAGTTGTTTAACTGCTCTTCTGTAAGAACGATACATTTTCCGTGCGCTTTTACTCTTTCAAAAACAAGTTCCTCATCCAGAGGAATTAATGTTCTTAAATCAATCACTTCAACTTTTCCGTTGAAGTTTTTGGCTGCTTCTTTAGCCCAGTAAACTCCCATACCGTAAGTAACCACTAATAAAGTTCTGCCTTTTTCAGTTTCATCTTTATCAGCTTCAATAATCACTTTACCTTTTCCGAATGGAAGAACATAGTCTTCAGCAGGTTCTATCGTTTTAGCATCTTCAGTTCCCGGAACTTTACTCCAGTATAATCCTTTATGTTCCAGCATTACTACCGGGTTCGGATCATAATAGGCTGCTTTTAATAACCCTTTAAAATCGGCAGCGTTACTTGGGTATGCTATTTTGATTCCTTTGATATTGGCTAAGATGCTTTCAACACTTCCACTGTGGTAAGGACCACCACCTCCATAGGCTCCGATAGGAACACGGATAATGTTGCTTACTGGGAATTTTCCGCCACTTAAATAACTGGATTTTGAAATTTCCGTAATTAACTGGTTGATTCCCGGATAAATATAATCTGCAAACTGAACCTCAACAATTGGTTTTAGTCCAACAGCACTCATTCCTGCTGTAGATCCAATGATATAAGCTTCCTGAATGGCTGTATTGAATACTCTTTTGCTTCCGAATTTTTTTCCTAAAGTAACCGTTTCACGGAAAACTCCACCAATTCTTTCTCCTACATCCTGTCCGTAAAGAAGAGCTTCCGGGTGTTTCCACATCAATTCCTGTATTGCGTGGATGGCAGCATCTACCATTACAATTTTTTCTCCGTTGGCAGGTTCACGAGTTCCTGTTTCCTCTGTAATTGGAGTAGGAGCGAAAACGTGCTGCATTACGGTTTCGGGCTTTGGATCTTCTGCATTTTTAGCTTTTTCGAAAGCTTCTTCTGCTTCAAGACGTGCCTTTTTAGTGATTTGCTTTAAAAGATCTTCGTCTACACCTGCTTCCAGTAAATATTTTCTAAGGATTTCTCCCGGGTCTTTAGCTCTGTGTTTTGTTAAATCTTCTTCATCTCTATAGAATTCTCTTCTTACTCCCGAAGTATGGTGCCCGATCAATACAGTCTTTGCACAGACAACCAAAGGTTTTCTTTCTGTTCTTACAAAGTCTACGGCTTTTTTCATGGCTTCAAAACTTTCCACGAAATCAGTTCCATCTACTCTCATTCTGCTTAATCCGGTGAAACCCGCTACGAAATCATAAGCGTCACAGGTTCTTGCCTCGTCTTTTGTTACGGAAATTCCCCATTCGTTATCCTGAACCAGGAAGATAATAGGAAGCTGGTGTAAAGCGGCAAATTGTAAAGCTTCACTCACTTCTCCTTCTGTAACAGAATTATCTCCAAGACTACAAACCACAACAGGATTGTTTTCAAAATTCTGAAGGTTGAAATCCTGAATGTATTTAATTCCCTGGGCTACTCCTGTCGTAGGAATAGTCTGCATTCCTGTGGCAGAACTCTGGTGAACAATTTTTGGCTTGTTTTCATCCCTACTTGAAGGGTGTGAGTAATAAGATCTTCCTCCCGAAAAAGGATCATCAGCTTTGGCCAGTAATTGAAGCATTAATTGGTAAGGTTCAAAGCCAATTCCTAAAAGAATACTTTCGTCTCTGTAATAAGGAGAAACCCAGTCTTCTTTCTTTAGCTGATAAGCTGTTGCAAGCTGAATAGCTTCGTGACCTCTGGAAGTACTGTGAACGTATTTGCATACATTTCTGTTTTCTTCGTAGATGTCTGCCATGGCTTTCGCCAGCATCATATGATTATACGCTTTGAGTAATATATCCTGAGAAACTTTTTCGTGAAGTGCATTTTCCATAGGAAGCAAATATACATAAAAAAACAAAATACTAACAACTGTTAGTATTTTGTGTAAAATCTTTGTTGATATAGGTTATTCCTTGATCACTTTTTTAGAAATAACATCTTTGTCTGTTTTTATTTCAATGATGTAAATTCCTTTTGTGTAAGCGGATAAATCTACTGCTTCTTTATCATTGTTAATGATACCTGTCTGTAATTTTTTACCTGAAAGATCATAAACATTAAAAGTAGACTTTTTAGGTGCTTTTAATATATTGGTAAAGTCTTTTACAACAGTTGGAGCTACGGTTAAAGCATCCATTGCGAATCCGGTTTCTTTAGTTCCCAATACTTCGGTAAATCCTGTTACGATAACAGAGTAGTTTTGAGGAGAAGTAACACTCGGAGAAGCGTTATTTTTTAATGTTCCTTTATGGGAAATTTCAATTCTATAAACAGCTCCTGGTGTTGGAGTGTCAATAACTACCTGCTCAACATTGTCCACTGCATTGTCTCCTTTTGTTGCAGGCAACATTGGGTTATTGGCATCCAGTTTCCATGGAAGATAAGTTGTATTGTTTGTTGTATTGATAATCTTTACATCTAAATCATTAATTAATCTTGAAGTTCTGTTGTTGTATAGATTATCCCACTGATTCGTAATGTTGGTGTACTCCGGATCAATCCAGGATATGGTTACTTTTAACGGTTCAGTTCCGGATGCTTTAACTGTTTTAGTATTAACGGCACCATTATTTAATGTTTCATTATTAAATATGATGGTATTATTAGATTTTCCTACAAGCAGTTCAGCTCCTTTTTTTGCATTAATGTATCCCCATCCGTACCATGGATCTGGGCCTATCTCTCCAGCTTCAAGAGCTGAATGGACCATTAAAGTTTTTGAAGCGGAAGCAATAAGCTCTGTGTTGTTGAATAAAGATTTGTAGATCTGCATCCAAAGTCCAATAATTCCGGCTACCTGAGGAGCAGCCATTGAGGTTCCACTATTCACTTGCCAGGTTATACTTCCTGTGGTGTTTTCTGCAGTAGATGCCATCCAGACATCGGTTCCCGGAGCAGAAATATCTGGTTTAATACCACCATCATCTCTAGGACCCGCACTACTATAATCAGACTTTAAAACATCTGTAGCTGCACTATATCTATTATTGTTTGTTGTGATAGGATCTGTTGCTCCAACTACAATAATGTTTTTAGCCAATGAGCCATAACCTATACAGTCATAACCTTGTGCACAGTTAGCAGGTGGTTCTGTACCTGTTGTATAGGTAGAATATCCCGAACCATTATAATAATAAGCTGTTGTAGTGCTACCTGAATATCCTGGTCCAAATCCGAAATAATTTCCGGCAGATTTCACGATAGTATAAGTTGGATTATTATAAACGATAGCATCATAAGATCTGTCGTTTGTATAATAGGTTCCCATTAAATCGTAATTAGTTCCGGAAATATAATTTCCTCCCCAATACCATGCGTTAGCAGGATATCCGTTTGCTGTAGTTTTATAATCCCAGGCAGCATTTATACCATAAGAGTGATTGGATATTTTAGGCTGGGCCAGCAAGATTTTATCAAATACAGTACTTGTAGTTGAGTTACCCGGTAGTGTTGTAGTTGCAAATCTGTAGGAATCCATTGTTGAATTTAATGCGATTCCCATTGCATTTCCTGTGACTACGACTCCATTACTTGTGGCTGACAATGGTGAAGATTTAGCACCGATAATACTTGCTACCCCTGTTGAATGGGCACTATAAGCATTAGTGGCTGCTTCTTTGTTGGAAATTCTACCTGCCGCGTTATTAAAAGCGGTATGAGCTTCATAAATTCTTCCTCCATCAAAAATTGCATATACAATTCCTTCGCCTTTAAATGATCCGGCTAGTCCATTGACACCTCCGGCAGTTGTTAAGGCATCAACGTTGTTATTTAAAATTTGAGTTTGATCTTCTGACTGGTAAAAGTTGGGAACATTTCCACTAAACCCGGCCAGATTTTCTCTCATTTCCTGAATTATTTTTTGAGTTTCAGGATTTCTATCACTACCAAATCTTCTAGAAACATAAGAGTCAAACTTTTCATTATTCTCTTTGTTTTGTCTTTCAAATTCTCTCTTTAAGCCATCATTGTTTTGTGCACTTACTAAAGCTATTGCTAATGTGCTGATGAGAAGTAGATGTTTCTTCATTTTAGTTGTTGAAATATTAAAATTGTAATTCATCAAATATATGGTAAATATTTAGTAATTAATAGCTTTTAGTGAATAATTCTAATTTTTTTAATTGTATTTTAATGTTTTATTTCAACATTGTTTGAATTGGTTGATTTTTTTATAAAATAAAGTCGTTTAGCTATTCTGAATATTATGAGTTTTTGTGTTTTATCATAAACTAATAATTGGAAAAAATGAAGTAACTTTACATTCTCTTTTTATAAAAAAGTTAGAACATTATATGTATTTAATTTTTGACACAGAAACAACCGGTTTACCAAAAAATTTCAACGCTCCGCTTTCAGACTCGGATAACTGGCCAAGAATGGTTCAGATTGCATGGCAAGTACACGATGATGATGGAAACTTGATTGAAAACCAGGATTATATCATAAAACCTGAAGGGTACGATATTCCCTTCAACGCAGCACGTATTCACGGAATTACAACAAAGATTGCCAATGAAGAAGGACGGGACCTGCAGGAGATTCTTGAAGAGTTTTCTAAAGTCCTTGAAAGAGTAAGGGTTGTGTCCGGACATAATGTAGAATTCGACTATAACATTGTAGGAGCAGAATTTTACAGAAAAAATATGAAGGATAACCTTCAGGAAAAGCCCAAAGCAGATACCATGATTTTGGGAACTGAGTTCTGTCAGCTTGGCGGAGGACGTGGAGGTAGATTCAAACCTCCGAAACTTGAAGAACTTTATGAAAAACTTTATGGGAACAAATTTGATGAAGCCCATAATGCTGCTGCCGATGTAAATGCTACTGCCAGAGCTTTCTTTGAAATGGTAAGAATTGGAGTAGTACCCGCTGAGACATTAAAGATTTCAGAAGATCAGCTTGCTTATTTCAGAAGCCTTTATCCGGATCCGATTAAGCCCTTCAATATTGTTATCAGAAGGCAGGTTGCTGATTTTCATAATAAGAAAAAGCAGCAGGATTTCGGAAGTATTGATGAAATTGATTTAGGTAAATATTTCAATTTTGATAATCACAGTGTTTTCTCAACACTTACCGCTACTTCTAGCATCAATGATTTGATTAAAAAAGCTTCTGATGAAAACTTCCCGGCTGTCGGAATGGTGGATCTCGGAAATATGATGGGGGCTTTCAAGTTTGTTTCAGCGGTGGAAGGAGCTAATGGTGACAGAGCAAAGAAACATAAAGAATATTTAGTCAAAAAACAGGAAGCAGAAGAAAACGGAACTGAGTTTAATGAAGCTGAACCTGTTTCCGAACCGCTTATACCAGTTGTAGGCTGCGAATTTTATATTTCAGAACGTTATGAACAGAAGCAGTTTACCAAAGATGATCCGGATAGGAGAACACAGGTCGTGCTTTTGGCGAAAGATTTTAATGGGTATAAAAACCTGGCAAAGCTTTCCAGTATCGGTTTCCTGAAAGGGTTCTATTTTGGAGTTCCAAGGGTGAGTCGAGAATTGATCGCTCAATATAAAGAAGGAGTCATTGCCTTGACTTCCGGAATTATGGGAGATATTCCCGATGCGATTTTAAATACCGGTGAACAGAAAGGGGAAGAGCTTTTCAAATGGTGGAAAGACACCTTTGAAGATGATTTTTATGTTCAGATTCAGAATCATAAACTGCCTGAAGAAGAGCACTTGAATGAGGTTCTTTTATATCTGGCTGATAAATATGATGTTAAAATTCTTGCTCAGAACGAGACTTTTTATACCAATAAAGATGATTCTAATATTCAGGATATTGTAAGCTGTATCAAAGATGGTGAAAAGCTGACAACGCCTATTGGAAAAGGATTCGGTAAAAGAAGAGGGTTGGCAACAGGTGAATATTTTATTAAAAATTCTGATGAAATTAAAGAAGCCTTTTTAGCGTATCCTGATGCTTTTGATGCTTATGAAGAATTTACGGCAAAATTTAAACCATATACTTTAAAAAGGGATGTTCTCCTTCCAAAATTTGATATTCCTGAAGAATTTATTCATGCGGAAGATGAGGTAGACGGAGGGAAAAGAGGGGAGATGGCTTATCTTACCTATCTTACCTATGAAGGGGCAAAAAGAAGATATGAAGATACAGGTATTACAGATGAAATTAAAGAACGTCTGGATTTCGAGCTTGAAGTCATTGCCAATACCGGTTATCCGGGGTACTTCCTTATTGTACAGGATTTCTGTAACGAAGCCCGTAATATGGGGGTTTGGGTTGGTCCTGGAAGGGGTTCTGCTGCCGGATCTGCTGTTGCTTATTGTATTGGAATTACCAATGTAGACCCGATTAAATACGATCTCCTTTTTGAGAGATTCCTGAATCCGGAAAGGGTTTCCATGCCCGATATTGATATCGACTTTGATGATGAAGGGCGAGATAAAATTATCAAATGGGTAGTTGAAAAATATGGAAAAACTCAGGTAGCACAGATTATTACGTATTCGGTGTTGGGTGGAAAATCTGCCATTAAAGATGCCGGAAGGGTTCTGGATGTTCCAATTCCTGATACGAACAATATTGCCAAGTTGATTCCTCCAAGTCCGGGGATGAACATAGCGAAAGCTTTAGCAAAATATGATAAATTAAAACCGGAAGAACAGATGCTCGTTGATGAAATGAGATATGTTCTTGACAGTCCTGATGATGCCCGACATGGAGTTTTGGCAAGTGCCAAAAAGATGGAAGGCTGTATCAGAAATACCGGAATTCACGCCTGTGGAGTAATTATTACACCGGAAGATGTGAGTAACCTGGTTCCGGTGACCATTGCAGCGAAAGATGCTGATATTTTGGTGTCGCAGTTTGATAACTCCGTTGCGGAAAGTGCAGGACTTTTGAAGATGGACTTCCTGGGGTTGAGAACTCTGACCATTATTAAAGATGCATTGAAGCTGGTAAAAGCAAGATATGATATAGATATTGATCCGGATCTTATTCCGCTTGATGATACCAAAACCTATCAGCTATTTAAAGAAGGAAGAACGGTTGGGATTTTCCAGTATGAAAGTCCCGGGATGCAAAAATATATGAGAGAGCTTAAGCCGACAGTTTTTGCCGATCTTATTGCTATGAACGCATTATACCGTCCAGGTCCTATTAAATACATTCCAAACTTCATCAACAGAAAGCATGGAATTGAAGAAATTGTCTACGATTTACCGGAAACAGAAGAATATTTAAAGGAAACATACGGGATTACCGTTTATCAGGAGCAGGTAATGCTTTTATCTCAAAAACTGGCCAACTTTACCAAAGGTGAAGCCGATACTTTGAGAAAAGCGATGGGTAAAAAGCAGATCGATGTTCTTAATAAAATGTATCCGAAATTCATTGAAGGAGGTAGAAAAAACAATCTGAATGAGGAGAGGTTGGAGAAAATCTGGAATGACTGGAAAGCCTTTGCAGAATATGCTTTTAACAAGTCTCACTCAACCTGTTATGCGTTTATTGCTTATCAGACTGCTTATTTAAAAGCGAATTATCCGGCAGAATATATGGCGAGTGTAATGAGTAATAACATTAACAATACGGATTCAATTACCATGTTCATGGAAGATTGTAAAAGTATGGGTGTTGATGTATTAGGACCGGATGTAAATGAATCTCAATACAAGTTCTCCGTAAACGAAAAAGGGCAGATCCGTTTCGGGTTGGGAGCAATCAAAGGAATTGGTGAAGGACCAAGTGAAGGAATTACAAGGGAAAGAGAAAACGGAAGATTTAAAAATATTTACGATTTCTTCGAAAGAATAATGCCTTCCCAGATGAATAAGAGGGTAGCGGAAAGTTTGGTGCTTGCCGGAGCTTTTGATGAACTTGATTCTTTCCACAGAGGACAGTATTTTGATATTGACATGGCTGGAAAGACCAACCTTGAAAGGTTGATCAGATACGGACAGAGCTTCCAGGAAAGTAAAAACGAGATGGAGCATTCTTTATTTGCAGATTTTGCGGAAGAAGTTCAGATTGAGCAGCCGAAATTAGCACCTTGTCCGGAATGGCCAAATATGCATAAGCTTAATAAAGAAAAGGAGATCATTGGGTTCTATCTTTCTGCACATCCGCTGGATGAATTTAAATATCAGTTCCAGTTTATGCAGGGGCAGCTTTCTAAAAAATCTGTTCTTGAAAAAAATGAGGAAGATAAAGTCGTTACGGATGAAGCGTCAGTATTGGAGCAGGATGCTCAGGATGATGCTGTAGATCTTACGGAAATTGTCTCAGATGATGTAGTGGCAGGTGAAGAGGAAGTAGTGGAAGAGGTAACTAAAAAAGCCGAGCCTAAAGGAAATTTCTTATTCCTGAATCTGGATGAGGTAGATGCTTATAAAGAACAGGCTTTTTCTAATAAACAGGAAGAGTTGTTTGAAGAGAAAAAGAAAGACTGGAAAACGCTTCAGAAAGAAAGAGAAAATGGCGGTGGTGGAAAAGAATATACGGTAGCAGGTCTTATTACTGAGTATAGAGTTCAGGATGGTTTCAGGAGTGGCGAGAAAGTAGCTTTTGTTACCCTGGAAGATTATTCAGGATCCTATTCATTCAGGTTGGGAGACAGGGATTATATGAGGTTGAAGGAGAAACTGGAAGTTCAGAGGTTTGTTATTTTTAAAATAAAATTTGCACAGGTAAAAGACGGAAGAGTCTTCGTGAATGTAAATGATGTAATCGAACTTCAGGAAGCATTTGAACGGTTTGCAAAAAGTATATCTTTAGTAATGGATGTAATGGATGTAAGACCTGAGGATCTTGACTTTTTCAGAACAGTTCTCGACAGAAACAAAGGAAATCAAAAATTGAAATTCTTTATTAAAAACCTCGAAGATGACTCTCATATTGAAGTGCAGTCTATGAAGCATTCGGTGGATCTTAATGGAGATCTGATTAAGGAAATTCAACTTCTTAATAAATATGAGTTTTATTTAAACTAGAAAATACCTTATAATAAAAAAAGAGTGGCTTAGGTCGCTCTTTTTTTGTTTGCTATTTGAGAATATTGATGAAAAATTTTAAATAGTTTTTTATGTTAAATAGAAAAATTTTCTGAAGTCTATTTTGGTTGTATAGTATTTAAGTGTTTGATTTTTAGTTAATTATTGTTTTTCAATATATTGCGAAATAATAGTTAAATTTAAATAAATGTTTAGTTTTATTGTGTTTTAACGCTGTTTTTAAGTGTTTTTGTTTAATATTTTATGATATTTTTGAATATTTCGTTTAAATTTTAAATTAATATTTATACATTTACCGCCCTAACTTATATTATTACTATTTATGAAGAAATTACTACTATTAAGTCTATTTTTAATAGCTTCTATTATGAATGCCCAGGTAACACTGGGCAGTGGGACGTCCCAGGGCGGATACGTCCCGGTGGATGTCAACTACGGATATAATTACACCCAGCAGATTTTTACTAAAAGTGAAATTAATGCGAGTGCTGCCGGTACTATTACCGGGATGAAATTTTATCTTCCAAACAATGCTGATATTTCAAAATCTGTAGATTGGGTAGTGTATGTAGCTCATACTACCAAAACTTCCTTTTCCAGTACATCGGATTGGATTCCTGTGTCTGGTATGACACAGGTTTTTGCAGGTACTGTAAGTGCTTCAGGAGGAGAAGTGATTGTTAATTTTACGACTCCTTTTGCTTATAACAATACAGATAACCTTGTGTTTGCTATAGATGAGAATACTGCTGATTATACAGCAACCACAAACAAATTCTACACCTATACCGGACCTTCTAATTCAACACTGTATAATAGAAGTGATACAGTGAACCCAGATCCGGCATCACCTCCAACAGGATCAAGAACAACAACAAAATCAGTTACGGGTCTGTTGGGACTTACTCCGGCAGCAGCTCCAGCTTGTCCTGCGGTTTCTGCACCTGCAGCTGCAGCAACTAATGTTTCTGTAATGCCTACGATTACCTGGACGGCTTCCAATTATGCTTCATCATATAAGATTAGCATAGGAACCACGCCTGGAGGAACAAATATTATGAATATGCAGGATGTAGGGATTACTAATTCTTATACTTTAACCAGTTCTTTGAGTTTCAATACTCAATATTACTATACAGTATATGCTGTAAATTCCGCGGGTACTTCTACAGGATGTGCAGAAAGATCTTTTACCACAATGGCTACATTGGGATGTCCGTCTGTGAGTGCGCCTACAGGTGCTCAGGTAGGTATACCTGTATTGCCTACTTTCTCTTGGTCTGCTGTAAGCGGAGCATTAGGATATAGATTAAGTATCGGAACGTCTGCTGGTGCTTCCAATGTTTTGAGTAATTTTGATATGGGAAATGTTACTACTTATACCCTTACTCCTGCGCAGCAACTGAATCCGACAACTCAATATTATTATACTGTTACAGCTTATAACGGTGGTGTAGTATCAACAGGTTGTACTGAAAGAAATTTCACGACTACTGTAGTACCGCCGGCAAATGATAATTGTTCAGGAGCTGTGGATGTAACAGTGAATCCTTCTTTGACTTGTACTGCTACAACTCCTGGTAATACTTTGGGGGCTACAGAATCTATGGCTGCAGGTACTTGTTTCGGAGGCCCGAATGATGATGTATGGTATAAGTTTACTGCAACGGCAGCAAGTCATGTAATAGCAATATCTAATATAGCTTCTACTGGAACTACAACAGGAACTACTGATATGTATTTTCAGGTATTGTCAGGAAGTTGTGGTACTTTGACGAGTCTGCTGTGTTCTGATGCTGAAACAAATATTGTTACCGGTCTTACAGCGGGTCAGACTTATTATGTAAGAGTTTATACTTACTCTACTACAGTGACGGCTAATGCGAGTTTTACTATTTGTGTAAGTACACCGCCACCACCGCCGGCAAATGATGACTGTGCTAATGCAGTGGCCATTACCATCAATCCTGATATGAGTTGTACAAGTATAACATCAGGAACAACATTAGGAGGAACAAGTTCAGGGGTTGCTCTTGGATCTTGTTCAGGAACGGCTGATGATGATGTTTGGTATAAATTTACAGCTACAGGAACTGGTCATACTTTCCAGTTGAAGAATGTAGTTTCTGTTGGAACTGCTTCTACGACATCTTTGTATGCTCAGGTATTCAGTGGTGCTTGTGGAGCTTTGGTAAGTACTACATGTATCAGCTCAAATACAAACTTTACAAACTTAACAGGTCTTACAGCAGGTCAGACTTATTATGTAAGAGTGTATACGTATGATGCTAATTCAGGAGCGAGTTTTTATGCAAATTCTTTTGACATCTGTATGGGAACGCTTCCTGCAGCTCCTGCTAATGATGAGTGTTCAGCTGCTGTTTCCTTATCAGTAAGCTCTACCTTATCATGCGCTACGCCTGTATCGGAAACAACTTTAAGTGCTACTAACTCAGGGTTGGCAGTAAGTCCATGTACTGGAACAGCTGATGATGATGTTTGGTATAAATTTACTGCTACAGGTCCGGATCATGTGGTAATGCTTTCAAATGTTACTGCGGTTGGAACTTCTTCTTCAACGAGTTTGTATACTCAGGTGTTCAGTGGTGCTTGCGGTACTTTGACAAGTATTAAATGTGGTACTTCTGTAAATACCCCACTTACTGGTCTTACTGCAGGTCAGACTTATTATGTGAGAGTTTATAATTCTAA
The DNA here is from genome assembly GCF_047345655.1 of Chryseobacterium sp. T20. Lineage (NCBI taxonomy): Bacteria > Pseudomonadati > Bacteroidota > Flavobacteriia > Flavobacteriales > Weeksellaceae > Chryseobacterium > Chryseobacterium sp. T20. The sequence continues at coordinate 958,965 of NZ_JBLFDU010000001.1, read as the reverse complement.
TACGAATGGTACTACGCTGTATGCTAATAGCTTCAATATTTGTATTGGTACGCCTCCGCCACCTCCGGCAAATGACGACTGCGCAAACGCTACAGCTCTTTCTGTGAGCAGTACTGATGCTTTCCTAAACGCTGTGAATGGTTCTACTGTAAGTGCTACTCAGAGTTCAGGAGTTACGGCACCTACATGTAGTGCATCTGGAATCAATGATGATGTTTGGTATTCGTTTACTGCAACCGCTGCTACGCATCTTGTACATGTTTTATATACTGATAATGCAACAAGTACACAGATATATTCTGGAGCATGTGGGGCTTTAACAGCGATGACTTGTTTTGATGGTGCTTATGGAAATTCCAACATATTGTTACAAAATCTTGCTGTAGGTCAAACTTATTATGTAAGAGTATATTCTTCTACAAGTACGGCAACTACAACATCTAATTTCCAGATTGCTGTGACTACTCCTTCACCTGTTGCTAATGATACATGTGATACAGCAACTGCTATAGCTTGTAACGGAACAGTTCAGGGTGTAAATGCACTGGCTGGTGATGAAACGCTTCCTGCTTCATCATGTGGTAGTACAGGTTCTACTGCATCTTATAAAGGAGTTTGGTATACAGTAAAAGCTACTGAAAATGGACCTATTACTATTGATGCTTGTGGTACCCAGTATGATGCATATCTAAGAGTATACACAGGGACTTGTGGTTCACTTACTTGCTTCAGTAATAGTTCTGGTGTGGGATATGCTGATGCCGGATGTACAGTTTCTCTTTATAATGCTCCGACATTAACCTTTACAGGAGTTGCTGGTACTACGTATTATATCTTGCTCACAGGATATACTGCAACCAGAGTGGGTAACTATAGTATTTCAGTAACACAAGGCTGTTCGGGTCTTGCAACCGCTGAGGTTGAAAAGAAAAATAATGAGATTAAAGCTTATCCTAATCCATTTGTAGATGTTCTGAATATCTCAGATGCTTCTAAAGTAAAATCTGTTTCAATTGTTGATGTTTCAGGAAGATTAATGAAAACCATTGATAATCCTTCTTCTGAACTTCAATTAAGAGATCTGAAACAAGGAATGTATTTAGTAGTATTGAATATGAAAGACGGATCTAAACAAACGGTTAAGGCGATTAAAAGATAAAATTGATTGATCATATCCTATCAAACGACAGCTATTTGGCTGTCGTTTTTTTATTGTTATTTGTGGTGTGGCTCTCCGTGGATCTATAGTTATTTCTTTTTTTTAAACTTTAAATAAAGGTGTTTCAAATTATTGTAAATTCGGGGATGTATTAATAACCAAAAACTTATACATGAAGAAAATCTTATTTTTATGCTTACTGATGTTAAGTATTGTACTAAGTGCTCAAATTAAATTAGGTGCGGGAAGTACAGATACAGGTAATGCTCCTGTTAATAGTGGCTTTGTCTACTCTTATTCTCAACAGATTTATACAAAACAAGAAATTAACGCGGATGCTGCAGGAAATATTACCGGGCTTAAATTTTATTTAACATCTTCTGCAAGCCCTGCTTATTTATCAAACTGGGTGGTTTATTTGGGGCATACCACAAAAACTTCTCTAGATTATCAGACAGGTTGGATTCCTGTTGGAGAAATGACGCAAGTGTATTCAGGTACGGTTACTAATGTAAATGGAGTTGTAGAGGTGACTTTTGCGACCCCTTTCTCATATGATAATGTAAGAAATTTGGTTGTTGTAGTAGATGAAAATGGATTTAATTCTAATTCAAATAATCCGTTTTTTGTGTATAATACGATGGAGCAGGCTCTTTATACTGAAAGTAATACTGTTAATCCTGACCCTTCCAATCCTCCAATTGGTCATTTTTTACCTTATAAACCTGTGGTCAGTCTTATGGGGTTAGTTCCCAATCCTTTACCGGATTGTCCGGTAATCAGTTACCCTGCAAACAATGCTTCGTCTGTACCGGTTCTGCCTACTTTTACATGGGCTGCTGTACAGGGAACTACAAGCTACAAAGTTTCTGTCGGAACAACCCTGGGGGGAACAGATATTGTTAATCAACAGTCGGTAACGACAACAAGCTTTACTCCATCATCTCCATTTTTGGCAAGTACAGTTTATTATCTTAAAGTAACAGCAGTGGGGCCGGCAGGAGAGTCCTCGGGTTGTGTTAATCAGAAATTTACAACACAGCCAGCTATACCCTCCAATGATGAGTGTATAAATGCTATAAGTCTTACTGTAAATCCAGATCTGAATTGTGCTGCCTTTACTTCTGGAACTACTGTGATGTCAACGGTATCCTCTCCCTCATCATCAGCTTGTGGTACAAGTACTGGTGACGTATGGTATAAGTTTACTGCTACTTCTGTTACTCATACAGTTAATCTCAAAAATGTCACCTCTGTGCCATTAGGGGGCGGGTATGTTTATTTTCAGGTTCTAAAAGGTGATTGTGGTAATTTGACAAGTGTATTATGCTCTGGTTCTAATTGTGGTTATATGACAAGTGCATCATGCGATCTTTCTGTTGTTAACAACCTTACTGTAGGAGAAACTTATTATATAAAAGTGTTTAGTGGGTCAGGCTATTCAGCTCATAAATTTGATATATGTGTAGGAACATTGCCGGCCATCCCATCTAATGATGAATGTGTTAATGCTGTCAATGTGCCTGTGAATACTGGGTCTGATTGTATAAATGTTGTTTCAGGAACTACTATGTCATCAACATTTTCCCCAGTGTCGATTTGTGATTCTTTACCAAGATATGATGTTTGGTATAAATTTACAGCTACTGATGTTAAACATATAATTAAAATAAAAAACATAATTCCTGTGGGGTTACCAAATAATTTAGCAGGATTGGCATTTCAGGTGTTTGGAGGAAGTTGTGGTAACTTTGTATGTAAAGGTGTGGGAGGAACTTCGGGACTTGTTGATGGCCTTACGGCTGGAGAAAATTATTATCTGAAGGTTTTTGTTATGCAGGGGATACCGGCTTCAGGTTTTAATTTTGATTTATGTATTGCAAAAGATTTGACACCGCTTCCAGTAAATGATGAATGTTTAAACGCTGTTTCTTTGACTGTTAATCCGGATTTAAGCTGTGTCGGGGGACTTGAAGGAAGTACTTTGGGAGCAACTGTTTCAACGATGTTACCTGCAGTTTCGTGTGCTGGAATTGGGGTTCAGAATGACGTATGGTTTAAGTTTGTAGCAACAGGAACCAGTCACAGAATTAGTTTTAAAAATATTCTGGATGTTGGTGTGACTAGTGTACAGCAAGATATACGATTTGAGATTTTCAAAGGTAGCTGTAGTGATTTAACAAGTGTAAAATGTGGTGGAAGCGTTAATAGTTCTAGTTATATTAATAACGTTTCAGGGTTGATTGTGGGTGAAACCTATTATATAAGGGTGTATAGTACAGGTGTTGGTATTGCTGTTAAATTCAATATATGTGTGGGAACATTACTGCCTCCTGTTAATGATGATTGTACTGGTGCTTTGCCGGTTTCAAATTTCCCATATACTTATACCCAGATTGATGCTGAGCATACTACCAATAATAACGGATTTATAAACTCTTGCAATTCTGGGATGAATGACGGAACATGGTTTACCTTCGTAGGTGATGGTTTTCTGCATAAGATTACAGTTTCAAGACCTTTAAATAGTAGATTTAGTTTTGCTATTGGTGCATATAAAGGAAGTTGTGGAAACCTGACGTGTGTAAAAAGAATGAATTTTACTGGTTCAAATACGGTTATAATGGATTTGCCAACTATTGCGGGAACTGTATATTATATAAATATTGGAGATCGGGATTACTATTTTGATATAGTAGAAGGTGTTTTCACAATTTCTATAGAAAAAGTAACCAGTCTTGGTACTTCTGAGGCTTCCCAAAATACAGAAACTATAGAAATATACCCCAATCCATTTACAAACGTACTGAATATTGCAAAAGCAGATAAAGTAAAATCAGTTTCTATTCTGGATTCTTCCGGAAGGTTAATTAAAACCATCGAAAAACCTTCCTCTGAACTTCAGTTGAGAGATCTGAAAGAAGGATTATATTTAGTTGTTTTGAATATGAAAGACGGATCTAAACAAACCGTTAAAGCAATTAAGAAATAAATAATTTATTTTAAAAATAGAAATAAGAGACTGTTCAATTGGAGCAGTCTCTTTTGTTTATAAAGGTAATTATCTTTTGTTGAAAGAAAATTTGTATTTGTTGTCATATGATGAAAAAAATATTTTTTTTATTGCTGATTTTCACTAGATTTGATTAACTAATACTGATTTATATGAAAAACTTTTTACTCGTTGGTTTATTGATGACTGGCTTTTTATCCTCCGCGCAGACTTATTGTACGCCTGCGTTTGCTAGTGGCTGTAGTGGTGGGGATATGATAGATACTTTTGCAATTCCGGGTGCCGGATTTGATCATTCTAATACAGGTTGTTCTACTAATGCCTATGGAGATTATACTTCTATGACGATCAATCTCAGTGCAGGTTTAAGTTATGATTTTAGCGTTAAACATGATTACAGTGATCAGAATGTTCGTATCTGGATAGATTTCAATAACGATGGAACTTTTGATGATGCAGCTCCGGAGCTTGTGGCTTCTGCAAGCAGTACGCTTGTAGGAGGGAATAATATTAGTGCAGGGCTTATTACAATTCCTTCAACTGTAACTCCAGGTACTTACAGAATGAGAGTGGGGGATAGATTCTCCGGAGATCCTATTCCTTGTAATACAGACGGATATGGAGAAGCTCATGATTATACAGTAGTAATTGGAGCGGTTCCGACTTGTTTTGCGCCATCTGCTTTAACAGTATCTGCTATTACTGCCAATTCAGCTCAGGTAGGATGGACAGCTCCGACTTCCGCTCCAGGTAGTGGTTATGAATATTATTACTCAACTTCCAGTACATATCCTACTGCTGCGACAGTAGTTTCCGGGTCTATCAACGGATTGACTACAAATATACCTTCTCTTGCACCAGCTACTACTTACCATGTATGGGTACGTTCTGTATGCAGTTCTTCAAATAAGAGTGCATGGTCTCAGATGGCCACATTTATGACCTCGTGTGTTGCTGTGGGAGTGCCTTATGCATTGGATTTTGAAAGTATAACTCCACCAGATATGCCAACTTGTACCTCGGTAGTGAATGATGGGGCAGGGAATATGTGGGAAACAGGTGATCTGGATGCTCAGGGCTTTACAGGAAATGTTCTTCAGTATTCGTACGACTATGCAGAGAATGCGAATACCTGGTTTTTTACTAACGGAATTAATCTTACTGCAGGAGTGACCTACAGAATTAAATATAAATATGCCAATGCGGAAGGAACTGTATATGCTGAAAAACTGAAAGTTGCCTATGGAACTTCAGCTACCAGTGCAGGAATGACCAATACATTAGCAGACCACTCGGATATTGTTATCAGCACCGCAACAAGTGCTTTTGCGAACTTCACGCCTACAACTACGGGAGTGTATTATTTTGGATTCCAGGCGTATTCCGATGCTAATATGAATAAATTATATGTTGATGATATTAATGTTGATGTAGCGCCAGCTTGTAGTGAACCTAATGCATTAGCTGTTTCTAATATTACCGCTGCAGGAGCTACAGTTTCCTGGGCAGCAGCCACTCCGGTTCCGGCTAACGGTTATGATATTTATTACAGTACCACCAATACGGCACCTACAGCAACAAGTACACCTAACTTTACAGGAGTTACAGCAACCACTTATAATATTCCAGGTTTAGCTGCTTCCACTCCTTATTACGTATGGGTAAGATCTTCATGTAGCGCAACAAGTAAAAGTATATGGAGTGATTCTGCTACCTTTACAACATTATGTTCAAGTACGAATATTCCTTACACAATAGATTTTGAAAACGTTACTGTTCCGGATCTGCCTGGTTGCACAAATAATGTTAATGTGGGAACAGGAAATGATTGGGAAACAATGGATCCTCCTTCCGATAGCCAGGGATTCACTACCAATGTGTTGAAATACCAGTATAATTCTTCCAATTCTGGTAATGCATGGTTCTTTACACAAGGGTTGAATTTGACAGCAGGAGTGCAGTATACCATCAGTTATAAATATGGTAACAACTCATCAACCTATGTTGAAAAATTGAAGGTAGCATATGGAACTTCACCAGCTGCAGCTGCTATGACAGGTTCTATCGCAGATTATCCTTCAATCAATGATGAAATGGCTCATACAGAATCTATAACGTTTACTGTGCCTGCAACAGGAGTGTATTTCTTTGGATTTAATGCTTATTCAGATCCAGACCAGTATAATCTGTATATTGACGATATCAGTATTAATAATGCGAACCTGGCAACAGCTGAAGTTGCTAAAGCGAAAAATAATATCCAGCTTTACCCTAATCCATTTACGGATGTATTGAATATCTCTGATGTGAAAAATGTAAAAAATGTAACGGTGACAGATGCTACAGGAAGATTGGTGAAAACTATTACCAACCCTGAATCTACAATCCATTTAAGAGATCTGATGCAAGGAGTGTATTTAATAACACTTGAAATGAAAGACGGATCCAAGCAGACTATTAAAGCTATTAAAAAATAATTCATCATTTAAATAAAAAAAGGGAGGCGGGTCATTGATGATCCGTCTTTTTTTATGGAGATTGAATAGAATTTGATTTGAAAAATATTGATGAAAAAAGATGAGCAAAATATTTCACTCATCTTTTTTATTTTATTCTGTGGCTATTATTGATTATCGAATATTTTCCATCACATATTACCCATTATCCATCACTCATCATTTATTGGGTACAGGCTGTATTTCTCCTTTATTCATAAGGTCAAATACGGTAGGGAAGAACATTGCTAATATAAAGTAGATGATGATCATCAGCACAATCAGTGCAAAAAGAATAATCACTAAGCTATTGGGTCTGTTTTTCTTTTTTGGTTCCATGATTTTGTGGTATTTGGTGAATAAATTTTACTTATACCAAATATTAAGCTAATTTCTTGCCACATTTCTTACAATACCTTGCATCATCATCAATATCATCATTACCACAGCGGTCGCATACCATTTCCAGGTTCTGTCTTTTGTTTCTCATTTCGGCCGTTACTATACCCGTAGGAACTGCAATAATGGAATAACCTGCCAGCATGAGAATAACTGCAAAGAACTTTCCTAAAGGCGTTATGGGGGATACATCCCCGTAACCTACAGTAGTTACCGTAACAACTGCCCAGTAGATGGATTGAGGTATTGTTTCAAAACCTTCTCTTCCGCCTTCTACCATAAACATAAGGGATCCTACAATAACTGAGAAAATAATCAGAAAGAGGAGAAAGATGTAAATTTTCCTTGAGCTATTTTTTAAAGCCCTTACAATAAAATACCCGTCATTCATAAAATCCAGCAAGTTGAAAATTCTGAACACTCTCAGCATTCTCAGCATTCTGAAAATCAGAAAATATTTAGTAACAGGGAAAATAAAGCTTAGAAAAAAAGGAACAAGAGCCAGGAAATCTATAATTCCGAAAAAACTGAATATATAATTCCGTTTATTTTTTACCACCGCAATACGCATAGAATATTCTGCTGTAAAAAAAATAGAGATGATCCATTCGAGAATCAGAAAGGTATAATGGAATCTTTTATCAAGCTTTGGTACACTTTCCATCATAATAATAGCAGTACTGGCAAGAATCAATGACAATAATATGATGTCGAACAGTTTTCCAAGCTTCGTATCGGAGCGATAAATTATCCGGTAAAGGAATCTTTTCCATAGAGTATCCTCAGGAATCAGATTATGTTCTCTTTCCATTTATATAAGGTTATTTCACAGCGAAGTTAATAATTTCTATAATGTATACGGTAAATATATGATTGTTAAAAGAATCTTGCAAATGTTAAAGAAAAATCTATCATTAAAAAGTGAATTATATTGAATTAATTATATGATTTTCAATATGTTATATTTAGTAAAATACGAATAAAATATGACATATAAAAATTAAATTTTTAACATTTTTTTTATCCAAGTTTGTAATTTTATTCTACAAAAGCTTTATATCATGAGAAAAATTTTAACCTTGTTTATTCTGTTTTTTATAAACAGTTTTGTTAACGCTCAGGTTGGGATTAATACTTCAGCACCGAATGGGGCTTCAGTACTGGATATAGTTTCCAACCAAAAAGGAATTCTTATTCCTCGTCTTACAGATACTGACCGGGATACTAACCTGGCAGATAACGACGTTTCCACAGTACCTCCTGCAGGTGTGGTAAACCCTAACCTTACTGCAGGAACCCTTATTTTTAATACGACAACGAATAATTTCCAGTATTGGGACGGTACCCTCTGGAGACAGCTTTTTGTTCCCACATCTTCTCAGGCTGGTAACGACGGTGTCGTTAAAGTAAATTCTGGAAACGCAAATGTAAAACCCTCATTCAGTTTAAGTGCAGCAGGTAGCGGTTATGGCCCTAGACAACAGGTGCTTTATAACACTCCGTTGGTCTTTGCTGCAAGCCCTACCACAAGCTGGCCGGAAACCACAGTTCCCTTTCCGGGAGTTACCAGCAATATCTATATTGCAGCTACCGGTAAATGGAGAGAAAATGAAATTAACGGGCAGGTTCACGTTTGGAGAGCAATTGCTACCATCACTCCGGGGTCCAACTCTTCAGGATCAATAAAGGCTACCTTAAAAAATCCCGATTCCGGTTTTGAAATTAACTCTATCCAGCTGGTTCCGAGTGGTTCCAGTGGAACAGGGAATATTCTTACCTTTTATTTCTATACCATTGCAGACCCTGCGAGTCTTGATCCGGGAAGAGGATATCAGCTTTTTATGGAGTCTGATATCAACTGTGGTGTGGTTGTGGAATCCTTTACAAGAGTATCTCTTTTCAAAGATTAACAGTCTTTTTTAATATCAAAATAAAACCGGTTGATGAAAGCCGGTTTTTTTATGGGTGTGGAAATTTTTCCCGTAAAATTAATATCTTCGCTGTAACTGTAAAATATAAAATTAATGAAGCTAAAAACTGTAATTGCAAAGATTGAAGAGGAAATAAGTATCAGACAGGCGGAAGATTTTGATAATGTAGGATTACTGTGTGGGGTTTATGACCGTGATGTATCAGGAATTCTGGTTTGCCATGATGCACTGGAAAATGTGGTTGATGAAGCTATTGAGAGGAACTGCAATCTGATCGTGTGCTTTCATCCCATTATATTTTCCGGATTAAAATCTTTAACAGGGAAGAACTACGTAGAGAGAGCAGTTTTAAAGGCTATCGAAAATAAAGTAGCTATTTATGCCATCCACACCGCATTTGATAATGATTTCTTTGGGGTGAATCACGGGATATGCAGCCAGTTGGGACTAAAGAATATGAAGATTCTTCAGCCGAAGGAAAATAATTTAAAACAGTTAACGGTTTTTGTTCCCAAAGACTATTCAGAAAAAGTAAAAGAAGCTATGTTCTCAGCCGGAGCTGGAAATATCGGATTTTATGACGAATGCAGTTTTACAGTGAATGGTAACGGAACATTCAGACCTGTAGAAGGTTCAAATCCGTTTTCAGGACAACAGGGAATTCGCGAAAATGCGGATGAAGATATGATCTCTGTGATTTTTGAAGGTTTTAAACAAGGGCAGATTGTGGGCGCTATGAAAACAGCGCATCCTTATGAAGAAGTAGCTTATCAGGTTTATAATCTGGATAATAAAAATCATCATGCCGGCTTGGGAATGTATGGAGATCTTGAAGAAGAAATGGATGAAAAAGATTTCCTTGGATTGGTAAAAGAAAAATTTGGTTTGGAAGTGATAAAACATTCCTCTTTTAATAATAAAAAAATCAAAAGAGTAGGGGTTCTGGGAGGATCCGGGGCAAGTGGAATACGATCTGCAGCGGCCAGGAAATGTGATGCTTACCTTACCGGAGATCTTAAATATCACGACTATTTTCTGGCTGAGTCTAAAATGCTGATCTGTGATATAGGACATTATGAATCAGAACAATTTGTTAGTCAACAATTATTTGAAATTTTATCACAAAAATTTAGTACATTTGCAATTTCAAAATCTATTGAAAAAACAAACCCAGTAAATTATTTCATTTAAATATGGCAAAAACCAACGATATTTCAGTTGAAGAAAAATTAAGAGCTTTATACGATTTACAGATCATTGATTCAAGATTGGATGAAATCCGAAATACTAGAGGAGAATTGCCAATTGAAGTTGAAGATCTTGAGATTGAGATTGAAGGTCTTGAAAAAAGAGCTGAAAAATTTCATGCTGATATCAAAGATCAGGACGATCAGATCAAAACAAAGCATGAAGTGATTAACCATGCTAAAACTTTAATTGAGAAATACAAATCTCAGCAGGATAATGTAAGAAACAATAAAGAGTTTGAAGCATTAGGGAAAGAAATGGAATTCCAGGATCTGGAAATTCAGCTTGCTGAAAAAAGAATTAAAGAGTTCGGAGCTAAAATTGCTCACAAAAACGAAACTTTAAGCGAACTGAACTCTAAGATCGATGATTTGAAAAGCCATTTGAAATTCAAGAAAGAAGAATTGGATGGTTTGATCTCTGAAACGCAAAAAGAAGAAGAATATCTTTTAGAGCAGTCTAAAGAATTCGCAGGTAAAATTGACGAGAGATTATTAGCTTCTTACAACAGAATCAGAACCAACTCTATCAACGGTCTTGCTGTAGTAGGATTAGAAAGAGGAGCTCCAAAAGGATCTTTCTTCACTATCCCTCCTCAAAAGCAGATGGAAATTGCTCAGAGAAAGAAAATCATCATTGATGAGCACTCTGGAAAAATCCTTGTTGATGATGAATTGGTAATGGAAGAAAACGAAAGAATGAAATCTGTAATTAAATTCTAATTATTGATTTTGAGTTATACGAAAGCTGTTTCAGAAATGGAACAGCTTTTTTTGCGTTATATAGTATATTGTTTTGAAAATTTAATCAAAAAGATAAAATAGTATTTATTTTCAATGTTTATTGTTAATATTTTTAATTAAAGGTTAAATTATTATATTATTAATAATGTATTGTATTTATTTGTATATTTGTTGTAATAATATCTGCTAAATTTTGTTTTTAAATAAATTTCAGTAGGAGATAAATAAGCAACCCGGTTTTATAGATGCTCACAAAAGTAAAATATCTATTAAATATAGCTTCATTGACATAATCAAAAATGATTTTTTTTATAAATAATATCATTTGGATATTCTGATATTAATTTATGTAGAACCCAAAAAAATTATATGTAATGAAAAAATTATTGATGGGATTTTTATCTCTTTTGAGTTATTGCCTTTTAGGGCAGTTGGGGAATGTCGGTATTAATACAGCCACTCCTGGAAGCACATTGGAAATTAACGGAAGTCTTTCAGCCCAATACCGTTTGATTTCTACGAATTACAGCATGGGTATAACGGATTATTATGTAGCTTATAACGGAAGCTCAGCGGGTACTGTAACGCTGCCTGCAGCTGCGGTTTCTTATCCTGCACAGGGACATATCAAAGGACGTGTGTATTATATTAAAAATACTGGTACATCTAATTTATCTGTAGCAGCTAATGGAAGTGAGTTGATTGATAATCAGGAAGGGCTGCCTGTGTCATCCATCGGTTTAGGACAGGGCTGGTTTGCTATGTTAGTCAGTAATGGCGATACAGGCGGTGTGGTCACTTGGGAAGCAATAGTTATAAACCCGAATAATATTATTAATACTATTATCGGAATGTCAACAAACTCTACTTATAATTTACCTTCTACAGCTAATTTTAATTCTGGTATTCCGCAGGTATTGCCTTTTACTGCGGGGGAAGTACAGATTAACCAAGGTTCAACTGCCTCATGGGATGCTGGGAACAACCGTTTTGTTATTAATGAAACAGGTGTCTATGAGCTTGATGTTTTGTCTTATTTCGGAGCAGGGGGCACTGTTGGGATCAGTAGTTATATCGGAGTTAATCTTGGTATTACAAAAAATGGAATCGCTGCAGCCAACATTATTGCTGGTACCCGTGCGAATATAGGACAGCTTATTGCCGGAGCAGGAAATACACCGATTTCATTTCATTGCCTGGTAAATTTAGCTGCTGGTGATGTTATTTATTTAACGATGTATAGAGGGTCTTTTGATTCTGCTACAGGTACAGTACAGTCACAGGCTCCTGCTGGTGTCTCTGAGTCCCGTCATTTCAGCCTGAAGAAATTATAAATAAATGGAGTGAAAATATTTTCTGTAAATAAAAAACCGCTTCACTTTGAAGCGGTTTCTGTTTTTTATTCCTGATGATCATACATCTTATTGTACAAAGCAATAAATTTCTCTTTTACGGCCTTTCTTTTCAGTTTTAAAGTTGGAGTAAGTAGTCCGCTTTCAATACTCCATACTTCAGGAGTAAGTTCAATTTTTTTGATCTTCTCCCAGTTTCCAAGGTGTTCATTGATGCCTTCGATTTCTTTTTCAATTCTTTGTTTCAGTTCGGGGCTTTTTGCAATCTCTTCAGGTGTAGCACCAATGTTCAGATTGTTTCTCAGAGCCCAGTTTTTAGCAAATTCAAAATCAGGCTGTACCAAAGCACACGGCATTTTTTCACCATCACCTACAACCATGATCTGCTCTATGAATTTTGAAGCTTTCGCTAAGTTCTCAATAGTCTGAGGGGCAATATATTTTCCTCCGGAAGTTTTGAACATTTCTTTCTTACGGTCAGTGATCTGTAAAAATCCGTCACTGTCGATATGTCCGATATCCCCGGTTTTAAAGAATCCATCCTCTGTAAAAGCTTCTTTTGTCATTTCTTCATTCTGGAAATAGCCTTTAAATACGGAGGGTCCTTTCACTGTAATTTCACCGTCTTCCTGAATTTTAACCTTTAAATTATCCAATGGAATTCCTACGGTTCCTACTCTCATTTTATCAAAGCTGTTGACAGAAATTACAGGTGAGGTTTCTGTTAAGCCATAGCCTTCGAGAATTGGAATACCGGCATTCTGGAACATCAGGTTAAGTCTTGTAGATAATGCTGCAGATCCTGAAACCAAAGTCACGATTTCACCACCTAAACCTTCTCTCCATTTAGAAAATACAAGCTTGTCAGCAATAATTTCCTGAAGTCCGGACGGTTTTGAAATGGTTTTCTTTTTGGTGATCAGATTCAGTGCCCAGAAGAAGATTTTTGATTTTAAACCTCCGGCTGAAGATCCTGTATTATAGATTTTATCATATACTTTTTCTACCAGTCTTGGTACTACAGTCATATAATGAGGCTTCACTTCTTTTACGTTTTCACCCATTTTCTCGATGCTTTCAGCAAAATAAAGAGAAAAACCGTTGTACTGATAAAGATAGAAAAGCATTCTTTCAAAAATATGACAGATGGGAAGGAAGCTTAACGCTCTTGTTTCCTTATAATCCAGACTTCTTTTCTTTGGAATTCTTGGTATGGCTCCCAATACGTTTGAAACAATATTATTATGCGTCAGCATTACTCCTTTTGGTCTTCCTGTTGTTCCGGAAGTATAAATAATGGTTGCAAGATCTTCGGTATTGATGGCATTAGAAAGGTCTTCTACTTCAATTTGGGTAGATTCATCCTTACCCAGATCCAGAATTTCTCTCCAGTTGGCTGCTCCACTGATATTATCAAAAGTAAAAATTCCCTGCAAGCTCGGAATATTGTGTTTTACTTTCATTACTTTATTCAATAGTTCTTTATCAGAAACAAAACAATACTGAATTTCGGCATTATTGAAGATAAATTCATAATCTTCCGGAGAAATACTTGGATAAACCGGTACTGAAACAACGCCGATCTGAGATAGTCCAAAATCCATGATAGCCCACTCTGTACGGGAGTTGGTTGTAATCAAAGCAATTTTATCACCTGGTTTTATACCAAGTTTCAATAATCCTCTGGATATCTTATTTCCCTCATTAATAAACTCCTGTGTAGAAGTTTTTTTCCACTCACCATGATATTTTGTTACAAACATATCCGTTTTAGGATATTTTTCTAAAGCATAGTGTGGAATATCGAATAATCTCTTGATCGTCATGATTTTTTACGTAATTTATAAAGAAATTTAAATATAAGCATTTTTTTTAATTGAAAACATCTCAATGTAATAATTAGGAATTAGTTAAATGCTTACCATAATAGTTTGAATCAAAAAGGAGGCCGGAAGCCTTGAAAAGGGGATTTTATATTTTCAATGATTCTTTTATAAAGGTTTATTTTTCTCCAGGTATTTTATATTCTCTTCTTAACCCATGATCTCGGATCCCGAAACGTGTATTCATTATCATTAAACCTCCCCAAACCTGCCTTTTTCCCGCTTTTAATTTATTTTTTCAGATTTGCTTAAAAAGTGTAAATTTACGGCTATCTAATTATTTTTTTTATGGACTTTAATTTATCGGAAGAACAGCTGATGATTCAGCAGGCAGCAAGAGACTTTGCACAGAACGAACTTTTACCTGGAGTGATTGAAAGAGACCGTGACCAGAAATTCCCTGCAGAACAGGTGAAGAAAATGGGAGAAATGGGACTTTTAGGAATGATGGTAGATCCAAAATACGGCGGTGCAGGTATGGATAGCGTTTCTTACGTACTTGCAATGGAAGAAATTGCAAAAGTGGATGCTTCTGCAGCTGTTGTGATGTCTGTAAACAACTCATTGGTTTGTGCCGGTCTTGAAAAATTCGCTTCTGAAGAGCAAAAAGTAAAATATCTTACTCCACTGGCGAGTGGGCAGGTGATTGGAGCATTTGCATTATCTGAGCCGGAAGCAGGTTCTGATGCAACTTCTCAGAAAACTACTGCTGAAGACAAAGGAGATTACTACCTTTTAAATGGTATCAAAAACTGGATCACCAATGGTGGAACAGCAACTTATTATATCGTAATTGCACAGACAGATCCTGAGAAAAAGCACAAAGGAATCAATGCTTTCATCGTTGAAAGAGGATGGGAAGGATTTGAAATCGGATTAAAAGAAGACAAATTAGGAATCAGAGGAAGTGATACTCACTCTTTGATCTTTAATAACGTAAAAGTTCCAAAAGAAAACAGAATTGGTGCTGACGGATTCGGATTCAACTTTGCTATGGCAGTATTGAACGGAGGAAGAATTGGTATTGCTTCTCAGGCTTTAGGAATTGCTTCAGGTGCTTACGAACTGGCATTGAAATATGCTAAAACAAGAAAAGCGTTCAAAACTGAAATCATCAATCACCAGGCTATTGCATTCAAATTGGCTGATATGGCTACTCAGATTACTGCTGCAAGAATGCTTTGTTTCAAAGCTGCTTGTGAAAAAGATGCAGGAAAAGATATTTCTGAAAGTGGAGCTATGGCAAAATTATACTCTTCTCAGGTGGCAATGGATACTACTATTGAAGCAGTACAGATCCACGGTGGATACGGATATGTGAAAGAATATCACGTAGAAAGATTAATGAGAGATGCAAAAATCACTCAGATCTATGAAGGAACTTCTGAAATTCAGAAAATCGTGATCTCCAGAAGCATCGCAAAATAACATTTTATAAAACACACTACCTATGAAAAAATCTTTGTGGATCACCCTTGGGGTTGTATTGCTGTTACTGGGCGTATTTGTCTGGTATAAGTACTATTTTGTTTTCGGGGAAGGAGTAAAATCCGGATACCTGAACTATGCTATGAAAAAAGGTTATGTTTTCAAAACTTATGAAGGTAAACTGATTCAGGAAGGCTTTGGAAGAGGAAAAACAGGAACCATTACAAGCTATGAGTTTGAATTTTCTGTAGATGATCCCGAAGTTTTCAAACAACTGGAAACCAATAGCGGGAAAACTTTTGATCTGCATTACAAAGAGTACAATGGTGCACTTCCCTGGAGAGGAAACACAAAGTTCATTGTAGATAAAGTAGTGAATATGAAATAAAAACAAATAAGGCTCTCGATATGAGGGCCTTATTTTACACCAAATCACAAAATATTAATATATGAAATAAAATTTCCAAATTTATTTTTGAACCTTGTTTCACAACGAAGATTCTTTACATTTTGCTTATACTTAAAGTTAAGAGTTATTTTTCTAATAAGCAAGCACTTTCTTTTAACGTTTGATAAAATTAAACATTAGTATCGAACTTCAATTCTAAACCTAATTAAAAAAATATTAAAAATCTCCCCTTAGGAAAGATTGAAACCTAGTGAGAATCATTATTAGGAATGTTTTTATTCTTCTTTTTATAGAAATAATATCCAATACCGGCAATCAGGAATAAAGGCCATAATGGAAGGATAAACAGGAATATGGAAGTAATAACATCCCAGCCGGATTCAATGGCAGCCAGTGATTTTCCACCAAAAGTTTTAGGCTCTGTTTCTGTTTTAGCTTTATCGCTGATATTTACATTGATTGTACAGATGGTATTGTCAGCGTAGTTTCGCCCTGAAACCTGAATGTCTTTCGTGTCAATATCTCCAACATTGCTATTGATAGCATCCATTAACCCATCAAAATGCTGCATAGGAACTTTGATATCCAGACTATATACTTTTTGATCCTCTCCATGAGGGCTGGCTGATTCTACATAAGAAAGATTTTCACTTTTGATATACCCGTTATTTCTGTTTGCTTCTTCCCGGATAATTTCCTTTACCGTTTCCACATTCTCTGCGGTTATAGAAAGATATCCTGATTTTACCATTTTATCTTTAGGCATATTCAGTTCGTAACTGTCATTCTTAGGCTTTTCTTTATAAATGATTTTGGTTTCTTTAATAACCTTTGGTGCTGGAGCTTTTGCTGCAATTTTTTCAGATTTCTTTGCTATAGAATCTTTTTTCTCAATTTTTGATTCCAGTTTTGTATTGGCAATTTTATCCGATAAAGAATCTACCATTTTGGAAGTGTTCTCTATCTTTTGCTGAATGTCATTTTTTGTATTCTCAAAGTCTTTTATTTTAATACTGGCAGAATCCATAACCTGGTTTACTGTTTTACTGGCATTTTCAACGGTTTCTGTAGCAGCTGTAGTCGCACTGTCGGCTGAATGGATTGCTTCATGTATTTTATCCTGTGTAGCTTCTGCTTTTTTACACATTACGAAAGTGCTTGCTACAGCAGCGAGTAAGATGAACTTTTTCATAAGATTAATTTTTTTGATGAAGTAAAATTAGAAGGGAAGTTCTTGTAAAGATTGTAAATGAAATGTATTGTGCTGGTAAAATTATAACTGTTGTATTTTCAATATTTTGTATTTGTTTTACAAAAGATTTACAAAGCGTTTTTCTGGGTTTTGATGGGGAAAGAATAGAATTTATCTTTTATAAAGGATCATTTAATAACAGTATTTTATTACTTGTGGATTTGGATTCCCACGGAATGGCAAACAGAACGCTGAATTTATCCATACACTTTATCGTTTCACCAAATATGAGTTTGGAAATCTAAAAATTCCCATCCTCTGGAGGGGTGGCAAAAATTCAAAGAATTTTTGACGGGGTGGTTTCATACGATATATTATAAAAAAATCCGCAGAAAACTTCTGCGGATCTATATTGTAAACAATTTCGCCTTTTTGCGATTTTGCCTTTTATTTAGTTTTCTCTGAACTCACTGATGAAGTGTAATTTCACATTCGGGAATTTCTCCTGCGTCATGTGAATCGTGAAAGAAGAGTCAGCAAGGAATACCAATTGATTGTACTTGTCTCTCGCCAGGAATCTCTGCTTTAATCTTGCAAATTCTTTGAATTCTTCAGACTTCTCATCAGCTTCTACCCAACATGCTTTGTGCATAGATAACGGTTCATAAGTACATTTTGCACCATATTCATGTTCTAAACGATATTGGATAACTTCGTACTGAAGGGCTCCAACTGTTCCAATGATCTTTCTTCCGTTCATTTCAAGCGTAAATAACTGCGCAACCCCTTCATCCATCAGCTGATCAATACCTTTCGCCAATTGCTTAGCTTTTAGCGGATCGTTGTTATTGATATAACGGAAATGTTCAGGAGAGAAGCTTGGAATCCCTTTGAAGCTTAATTTTTCGCCACCAGTCAATGTATCTCCGATTCTGAAACTTCCAGTATCATGTAAACCAACGATATCACCAGGGAAACTTTCTTCCACCACTTCTTTTTTATCTGCAAAGAATGCGTTAGGAGAGGAGAACTTCATTTTCTTACCTTCTCTTACCAGTAAATAGTTTTCGTTTCTTTTGAAGGTTCCCGAAACAATCTTGACGAAAGCAAGTCTGTCTCTGTGCTTAGGATCCATATTCGCGTGGATTTTGAAAACAAATCCTGTGAAAGTGCTTTCCTCAGGTTTTACCAGACGGGTATCACTTTCCTTAGGCTGTGGCATTGGAGCAATATCAATGAAAGCATTCAATAATTCACGTACTCCAAAGTTATTTAAAGCTGATCCAAAGAATACCGGCTGAAGATCACCTTTCATATAATCCTCACGGTTAAATTCAGGATAAACAGACTGGATAAGATCAAGCTCTTCTCTTAAAGTTTTGGCTGCTTTTTCACCAATCACATCATCAATAGCTGTATCATTGATATCATCAAACTTAATAGAATCTCCAACTTTCTGCTTTTTCTCTTCCAAGAATAACTGAATATTGTCTTCCCAGATGTTATAAATTCCCTGGAAGTCACTTCCCATACCAATTGGTAAAGAAAGAGGACAAACTGTTAATCCTAATTTTTGTTCTACTTCATCCAAAAGATCGAAGGCATCTTTACCTTCACGGTCCAGTTTATTGATGAAAACCAGCATCGGAATGTTTCTCATTCTACAAACCTGTACCAGTTTTTCAGTCTGTTCCTCAACCCCTTTTGCAACGTCAATCACAACAATTACAGAGTCTACAGCAGTTAAGGTTCTGTAAGTGTCCTCAGCAAAGTCTTTGTGACCAGGAGTATCAAGAATGTTGATTTTGTGGTCTCTATATTCAAAAGCCAATACGGAAGTTGCTACGGAGATCCCTCTCTGTCTTTCAATTTCCATAAAGTCGGAGGTAGCTCCTTTTTTTATTTTGTTGGATTTTACCGCACCCGCTTCCTGAATAGCTCCCCCGAAAAGAAGTAACTTTTCTGTAAGAGTTGTTTTTCCGGCATCCGGGTGGGAAATGATCCCGAAGGTCTTTCTTTTTTGTATTTCTTTGATTAAGTCTGACATATCGTATTTTGAAGTTGCAAAAATCGTGATTTTTTATGAGGTTTTCAAATTTAAATGAAGACAATATTAATTAGGAAGAAGAATAGAAGGATATTCAGGTTTCAGAATGATGAATATAGCTATGAACCGGTCAATAGCTGGCTTTTCTTCAATGCAGCTTATCAGACTATTATTTTTATTAACAACATAAAAACATACACCAGTCCGGCAGCAATCAGGATAACAATGGCTGCCATGATATATTCAAATATCCCAAATTCTGTTTTTTGTGGTTCTGAACTAAGATTGTACTGATCAATCGTTTGTTGACTTATTCTCAGATCCGGACGAAAGTGTTGAATCCCTTTTAGAAAATGACGGTACAGATTATATTGGTTGCTTAAAATTACCAGTTCAAAATTGAAATCAACACGTGTTGGTCCAATCTCTCCTGCCTCATTTTTAAGGTAGACCTGCAATGTCGTTTTGCCAGATTTTACGGTCTGGGTGTTGAAAACATGTACATCGGTGGATGAGTTCTGAGCTGGCTGAAGGTCTTGATATAATATGGTTTCAATGATTACATTCCGGTTGTTGTAGAATGTTACTCCTTTTTCATCCACAATGGCTTTTCGGATCTTTTGTTTTTTTCTGTACGTTAAAGCCATTATCAAAGCGATACAACAAAATATAAGAAGCAGTTGGGCAATAAGAAGCGTGAAAAAAATGCCAAGATCATGTTCCAAATATGGCCTGAAATTATTGTAAATAAGATTGAAAACAACCCCGATTACCACCATAATCAGAATGACAGCGATCCAGAGAATTCCCATTAGAAAATAAGTAATGGGTGTATTGATTTTGGACTCTATGGTCTGGAATTTTTCAATCATATTAATTCTTAGCTTAAGTTAACAAAAAAACAAGCCCGCATATAAGTGCTGTAATAATAAGTGCGGCCAGCATTAAAAGCCAGCCTCCCAACGAAACCCCTTTGCTGTTCACTTTCCATGTTTCTGTATTAATAGAATAGCTTCGGAAAACAAAAGGATCTATTGTTAAATCAGGACGGAAAGTAACAATACCATGTAGGAAATGGGCATACAAAGTAGATTTGTTTTTTACCACTCTCAAAGGGAGATTCATATCAATACGTCTTGTAGTCTCGTCTTTTTTATTTGATAGAATTGTTACCTCCAGTAAAGGAGCAATACCTGATCCCACGGGATTGACTGTGTAAATATCAAAATTCTGTTTTGAAGGGCGGAGATCTGTGTAGAGGATCTGATCTGCAATTTCATTTCTTGAATTATAAAATAAGAGGCCGGTTTCATCAACCACAATTGTATGAGCCAGTTTTTTCCTTTTAATAATATAATAGCGGATTGCAGGAATCAAAATCAGCAATGAAAGTCCCCAACTGATAAGGGTAGGGTACAGCATAGCTTCAAATCCTCTTTTGTAAATTCCGTAGATAGGACCTAAAACAAAAAGCAAAACGAAAGGAATAAAGATCACAAAGAAAAGCACATTCAGAACAATGGTCATCAATCTGTTGGTTGTAGACTCAAATCTTTGGAATGGAGATTCTGTATTCATTTTGTGATGTTCATGGATAAAGGAACGAAAATAAGAAATTCCTTTTTTAGTTGCCTGTAGCAGTCAAAAAAATTATCTTTGTTTCTCATAAACTTTTACAGAGAAAGGATGGAAAATAGCAAATATCCGAAGTTTACGTTCACATGGTTTGGCGGTGTTGTTTTGGTGGTTGGATTATTCGTGGGAACAATGGCCGTTTCTTTATTCAGCACTTTTTGGAAAGTTGTTTTCAGAGAAAATATTGAATTGAAAGACTGGTTTCTGATGGTAGCAAATTCTGTGGGATTCCTTACAGCTATTGCTTTCTTCGATTTTTTCATTGTAAGGCGTACCACTCAAAAGAGGCTTAACTTTAACTTATCATCGGTTAATTTTTCTACCTACCTTCTCATCTTTCCAATGATGGCGGGAATGATGTTTATTTCCGAATTTATTGCCGCTCAGATCCCAACCACAGGACCATTTTTCGGTGAATTTTATGAGTATTTTACCCAATTGATGAGCCAATTGACAGATAATCCTGTTGTAATGATTATCATGACCGTTATTATGGCTCCGATTTTTGAGGAAATTATATTCAGAGGAATTATCCAGAAAGGATTGATCAATAAAGGAGTAGAACCATGGAAGGCGATTCTGTATGCTTCCATTATTTTTGGAGTGGTTCACGGAAATCCATGGCAGTTTATCAGTGCGGTGATGCTGGGCTGCGTATTGGGATTAGTCTATCATAAAACAAAGTCTTTGCTGATGCCGATATTGCTGCATGCGTTTAATAATTTAACCCTGTCGTTATTGGTGCTTTATGGTAAAGATGAAAGTTTTGCAAAGGTTCTTCGTGTTTCAGAATGGCTTATTCTAGCTGTTGGAATTGTACTTTTCTCTTTGTTCTATTATCTTTTTATGAAAAAGTATAAAGTACATTATGCTGAAATGTAAGTAACCCGATTAAAAAAGTAAAATTGAAAATGAATATAGAAATGGAATTATTAGTAGCTACACACAACGAACATAAAAAAGAAGAAATCCAACAGATACTGGGAAGTGATTGCGTGGTGAAAAGCCTTACCAATTATAATATTCACGAAGAAATTGTAGAAGATGGCGATTCTTTTCATGCCAATGCTCTGATCAAGGCCAAATATTGCTTTGAAAAAACAGGCGTTCCAAGTTTGGGAGACGACAGCGGTTTGGTAGTAGAATCTTTGGATGGAAGACCTGGAATTTTCTCAGCCCGTTATGCCGGAGATCATGATTTCGCAAAAAATATCGAAAAGGTATTGGAAGAAATGCAGGGAATTGAAAACAGAAAAGCTTATTTTGTGACGGTTCTGTGCTACTATGATGAAAACGGTGCTCAATATTTTGAAGGCAGAGTTCATGGAAATTTATTGACAGAAAATAAAGGTTTCAAAGGTTTCGGATATGATCCGATTTTTGTTCCTGAAGGATACGAAAGAACCTTTGCGGAAATGGATCCTGAAGACAAGAATAAAATCAGTCACCGTAAACAGGCATTAGACCTATTTATGGATTTTTTAAAAGTAACTGATTAAGTTTAAATATCAGGACGAAATCCCCATTTATATTTTCTGTTGTACATTTGTTATCATAAATTATTGATTTGAGTACTTATTTAACAATATTAGGTTTTAACTCTGCGATTCCAACCATCAATACATCACCCACAGCACAGCTGCTGGAAATGGAAGAAAGACTCTTCCTGATTGATTGTGGAGAAGGTACACAGGTACAGCTGAGAAAGGCAAAAGCAAGATTTTCAAAAATCAATCATATTTTTATCTCCCATCTTCATGGAGATCATTGTTTCGGACTTCCGGGGCTTATAGCCTCTTTCCGTCTTTTAGGAAGAGATATGCCTTTGCATGTTTATGGTCCTAAAGGAATTAAGAAGATGATGGAAACTATTTTTCAGATTACAGAAACCCATCGTGGTTTTGAAGTGATTTATCATGAACTGGATAAAGATTATTCTGAAAAAATATATGAGGATAACCGGGTAGAAGTATACACTATTCCCTTGGATCACAGGATTTACTGTAATGGATATCTTTTTAAAGAAAAACCGAAAGACAGGCATCTTAATATGAAAGAGATTGCCAAGTACAGCGAAATTGAAACCTGCGATTATCACAATATCAAGGCAGGAAAAGATTTTGTACTAAGCGATGGTTATGTCCTTAAAAATGAAATTCTGACTGTTGATCCGGCCCCATCAGTATCCTATGCGTTTTGCAGTGATACCCGTTATCTTGAAAGTGTGATTCCTATTATTAAGAATGTTACAGTTTTGTATCATGAATCTACATTTTTACATGATTTGAAGGAAATGGCAGATTATACGGGTCACACCACAGCTTTGGAAGCAGCTACCATTGCTCAGAAAGCTCAGGTTGGAAAACTGATTTTAGGTCACTTTTCCAACAGATATGGAGATTTGACTGTATTTACTGATGAAGCGAGAGAAATATTTCCCAATACATTTTTACCAAAAGCATTGGAGAGTGTAAAGATTTAGAATGAATATGTTGAAATTTGAAGAACTCAGAGATTTTCTCAACGAAAAAGCAGATCAGTACAACGCTCCTGATTTTATTGAAAATGACCCGATACAGATTCCACATCGTTTTTCTTTAAAACAGGACATTGAAATTGCAGGATTTCTGGCAGCTACAATCTCCTGGGGAAACAGAAAATCGATCATTAATTCTGCAGATAAAATGCTTGATGTTATGGGAAATTCTCCCTATGATTTTGTGATGAATTATTCTGAAAAAGATCTGGAAAGTATTCAGGATAAAAGCATTCACAGAACGTTCAACGGACAGGATTTTTCCTATTTCATCAGACAGTTCAACAGGATTTATAAAGAAAATGAAAGCCTGGAAAGTCTATTTGAAGTCAACAAAACAGAGAATAACTTTCTGCACGCGATAGAAAGATTCAGAAGTGGTTTCCTGGAAACAGAAAAACACAGAAGCCATAAACACATCAGTTCACCTTATAAGAATTCCTCTGCCAAAAGGATTATTATGTTTTTGAGATGGATGGTGCGTAAAGATAAAAGGGGAGTGGATTTTGGCATCTGGGAGAATATAGACCAGAAAAATCTTTCTATTCCTCTGGATGTGCATACCGGAAACATCTCCAGAAAATTAGGCTTGGTTTCCCGAACACAGAATGATTGGAAAACCGTAGAAGAGCTTGATATTGCCATCAGAAAATTTGATGAAAAAGACCCTGCAAAATATGACTTTGCATTGTTTGGATTAGGAGTAACAAAGGAACTGTTGTAAAAATATAAAGGATGAAAAAATATAACGAAAAAACAGAAGTTCTTGAAAAAATAGCGGACAGCATTACATCATGGATAGGATCTATCCAGTCTCTGGTTGTGCATACCCTCTTGTTTCTTACTTCGTTTTTGCTTCCGATGCTGAATATTGTTGATTTTGATAAAATGCTTCTTATCCTGACGACTGTACTTTCTCTGGAAGCTATTTATCTGGCGATCTTCATTCAGATGTCTGTGAATAAAAGCCACGAGAAAATTGAAGATATCCAGGAAGATATCGAAGATATTCAGGAAGATATTGAGGAAATCAGCGAGGATATTGAGGAAATCAGTGAAGACATTGAAGAGATCAACGAGGATATCGAAGACATTCAGGAAGATATTGAGGAAATCAGTGAGGATATTGAAGAAATCAATGAAGACGAAGATGAAGAAGATCACAATGAAAGAGCGAAAAACGTAATACTCAAGAGCAATGTAAGCTCGAACAAGAACGAAATTAAAGCGTTAAAAGATATTATCTCCCAGTTGCAGAATGAAATAGACCAATTGAAAAAAGATGATAAACTGCCGGAATAAAGAGTATTAAAATATAAACAGATCCATTCTATGGGGTCTGTTTTTTTTATGTCTGAATCTTTGGGTTTCATGATTTACGGAAAATGTAATGATAAGAAAAAAATGTTATGAATCTATTGCTCTATTTATAAAATAGTAATGTTGTAGGCTGAATTAGTATAATTATTTTTGCTACATTTGAACAAATGAAAACAAAATGTTAATCTATAGACTAAAAAACTATTTTTTCCTTTTTTCTTTTTTATTGATTTCTGCTTCTGCATTTTCTCAAACGAGACCTGTCAGAAAATCAGAAAAGATAAAACCCTCTGCTGCAGCTCTCAGGGCCGGAGCATTCATTGATGTGAATGTACCTCCTTATACGCCTTCAAACTATACGCCGGAGCAGTTGGTAAAGAATATTTTGATCAATGGCGGTACCAACTGTACAACAGCCAATGTGACCAACGTTACAGTATCTCCTAATCATGAAGTAGGCAACAGCAACAGATTCTGGGGGTATTTTCATAAAGGAACAACCAATTTTCCTTTTACGGACGGAATTGTCCTGACTACAGGATATGCTTCCGAAGCAGGGAATAATTATGTGGCTGCTGTTGGACAATCTGTGGGAACAGGAAGTGATGCCGATCTTGTAGCAGCTACCGGAGCCAATGTCAGCTTAACGGATGCAGTAGCTCTTGAATTTGATTTCGTCCCGAATTCAAACCAGGTAAAATTTAATTATATATTCGTTTCAGATGAATATACTTCCAACTATCCTTGTACAGGATATTCTGATGCATTTGCTCTTTTGTTAAAGAAAGTTGGAGATCCTACCTATACTAATCTTGCCATTTTGCCAGGAGGTGCAGGGCCTGTAAGTGCTACCAATATTGTTCCTGCTGGAAACGGATTCAGCTGTGGACCTATCAATGCAAGTTATTTTGGAGCATTGGCGAATCCGCACTTAGTGATCAATTATTTTGGAAGAACAACTCCCTTAACAGCAATTGCAGATGTAATTCCGGGACAGACTTATCATTTCAAAATGGTATTGGCAGATGCAAAAGACCCTTCCCATGACTCTGCGGTTTTCCTGGAAGGAGGATCTTTTGATGTGGGAATTAAAATTGTTGATGAAGCTGGAGTCGTGTTACCAGGTACCATCAACATGTGTGATAATACCCCGAAACAGTTAAAAGCGCAGGTAGCAGCAATTCCAGGAATGACTTATCAGTGGTATAAAGATGGAGTAGCTATTCCAGGGGCAACCAGTGCTGTGTATGTAGCTACCCAACCGGGAGTTTATACGGTAAAAGTAATGGTTCCGGGGAATCAGTGTCCAAGTGAAGCTACTATTACCATTATCGGAGGAACGAGCCCTACCGTACAGAATGCCGAGCTTAAACTCTGTACAACACCTGCAATTACCAGTTTTAATCTGGAAACAGCAAAACCTCTTATCAGTACAACGCAGGGAGCAGTATTCCGTTTCTATGCGAATCAGGCTGATGCACAGGCTCAAAATAACAGTTATATCACCAATCTGACCAACTATGCGGGTACAGATGGACAGATATTATATGTACTGGTTTCAAATGGAGCTTTCTGTAGTAAGATTGCAACATTAACTTTAAGAAAAGAAGAAACACCAACGGCTTTACTTACAGCACCAAGATTGAAAATCTGTGCCGGAGAATCTGTATTGCTTACAGCTACAGGTGGAGTAACATACCAGTGGAGTGATTCTGCAAGCACCACCGGAGGAATAAGAACTGTAAGTCCAACTCAGACTACCACCTATACTGTATATGCTATCGGAGCTCAGGGATGTAAATCTCTTCAACCGGCACGTATTACCATTGAAGTAGTACCGGCCATTGTTTCAAACTTGAAAGGAGGACACATCTGTCAGGGTGATAAAATTGTTCTGGATGCAGGTTCAGGTCCTGGATATACGTATCAGTGGAGTTCTGGTGAAACAAGTCAGAGCATTACAGTAGCTACTCCTGGAGAATATTCGGTAACGATCAGTAACGGAGTTTGTTCAAAAGAGTTCAAAACTCAGGTTATTAAAGCCGTGATTCCTGAGGTAATAAAAGTAGATTATAGTGAGAATGGAGTTATGATTGTTACAGCAAGTAATCCAAGTAACGGTATCCTGGAATATTCAGTAGATAACGGGGTTACATGGCAGTCTTCCAATGTGTTTAATAATGTGCCTAAAAATAAAGTCATTTCGATCAGAGTTAGGGTTAAATTTACCAGCTGTGTAGGTTTCCTTGAATTCTTTACATTCGTGATGAAAAATGTAATTACTCCAAATGGTGATAATATTAATGATGTTATTGATTTCAGCGGGGTGGTTAATTATAAAGATTTCAGCGGACAGGTTTTCGACCGATATGGAAGAGAAGTGTTCAAAGCAGCGAAGATCAACCCATATTGGGACGGATATTTCCAGGGCAAAAAGCTTCCTACTTCTACCTATTGGTATCAGGTAACCTTCGAAGATCCTGCAAGTAAAGAACTTACTGTAAAAACAGGATGGATATTACTTAAAAATATAGAATAATTTAAACTATAACTGAAAGACTGACTATTTCGTCAGTCTTTTTTTATTATTTTAAAATAAACAGAGTTGATATTCTAATATAAATAAATTTGCGTTAGTAATAATGTAAATTGTGTTAACTTGAATTTCAATCAAAAAAAATAGTATTTTTGTTCAAAATAATATAAAATGTTAAATAGGAGGAGAGGAAATTTATTTTTAGCGTTATTTTTAGCTTTCATGGGGAACTTTATTTGGGCTCAAAATAAAGGAAGGGTAGAAATTGCTGCAAAACCTAAAGCTGCTTCTTTGAGGGCCGGTGTTTTTATAGATGTAAACGCACCTAGTTACCCGGAATCAGGCTATCCTATAACCCAACTTATCAATGATGTACTTATATCAGGAGGCTCTACTTGTACCAGTTCAACGGTAAGTAATGTAACCGTTTCTCCGAACTTGTCTGCCACTAATCAGAACCGTAGCTGGGGATATTTTAATAAATCAAATACCAACTTTCCTTTCAGTAAAGGGATTATACTTTCAACCGGATATGCCAATAAAGCTGGGAATACTTTTCAGGGAACATTAAGTGATGATCTGGGAACCGGAGGAGATGTAGATCTTGCGAACGCTTTAGGGATTGCTAACAATAACCTAACCAATGCAACCTCTATAGAGTTTGACTTTGTAGCTGCTTCTACTGAAATTACTTTCAGATATTTATTTGCTTCTAAAGAATATCAGCAAAACTTTCCATGTACTATTACAGATGGTTTCGCTTTGCTGTTAAAAAAATCCACCGATCCTACTTATACCAACCTTGCAGTACTTCCGGGAGGAGCAGGACCTGTAAGTGTAACGAATATTCACCCGCAATATCAAAACTGCGGGCCTAAAAATGAAGCTTATTATGGGGGAACCAATACTGCTCAGATTGAAACCAATTTTAACGGACGCACCATTCCTCTTACAGCAAAGGCAACCGTAATTCCGGGGCAAACCTATCATTTTAAAATCGTGCTTGCAGATTATCAGGATCCTAACTTTGATTCAGCAGTATTTCTTGAAGCAGGATCATTTGATATCGGGGTGAAAATTCTGGATCCGGCAGGTGTACAGCTTCCTGCATCTGTAAATATGTGTGATAATACACCACAGACTTTTACAGCTTCTGTTCAGGGACCCAATATTACCTACCAGTGGTATTTAGGTACTAATGCGATTCCAGGAGCTACGAATGCAAGTTATACTGCAACACAGCCAGGTGTATATACCGTTAAGGTTTTCATTCAGGGAAATACCTGTCCGGGAGAGGCTACGATCACTGTGGTAGGCGGAACGTCTCCTACAGTACAGAATGCTACATTGACAGCCTGTTATGCTGCGGGAAATGCAACTTTTAATTTAACATCAGCACAAGCTTCAATAAGTACCACACCGGGAGCTGTGTTTACCTACTATACCACATTGGCGGATGCTAATGCAGGAAACGCCAACACAATTCCTAATCCAACAGCTCATCAGAGTGCAGGTGGAACAGTGTACGTAAGAGTAGCAAACGGTTTCTGTGCAAAAGTAGCACAACTCCAATTGGTAAAAGCGCCACAAATGACGCCTACTATTGCCCCTCCGGCTGTACTTACCTGTGCTACCTCTCAGACTACACTGGATGCATCAGCCTCCGTTTATCCGGCAGGAGCGACTTTCAACTGGACAACTACAGGAGGAAATATTGTTTCAGGAGGAACTACTTTAAACCCTGTCATTAATGCGGCAGGAACATATACTTTAACGATTACAAAAGTGTACCAGCCTGGAAATATCAGCTGTACAGCTTTAGGAACTGTGACCGTAACAGGAAACAGTGCTCCACCAGTTACTGGGCTTACAGCAAGCAAAATAAAAATCTGTAAAGGAGATTCTGTAACACTTACCGCTTCAGGCGGAGCTACCTATAACTGGGGTAATGGCCTTACAGGAAACGGAAGTACACAGGTTGTTTCACCTACTGTTACCACTACTTATACTGTAACAGCAGTAGGAGCAAATGGTTGTGTCTCTCAAAACCCTGCAACGATAACAATAGAAGTTTCAGAACCTTTTACAGCACAAAACGCAACACTGCACAAGTGTTATCAGCCAGGATTAACTTATAATCTTACTGAAGCTCAGCCTCAGATTACAACTACTGCAGGTGTTACTTTTACTTACTATGTCAATCAGGCTGACGCCAATGCAGCTAATGGAAACTTTATTGCAACACCTACAACATATACACCTCCAGGAGGAAGCCAGACTATTTATGTGTTAGTAAGCAATGGAGGTTGTAGCTATGTAGTATCTCTGCAATTATTAAGCACAGCCCAAACTACTCTTACCATTGCTGCACCACAAACAATTACCTGTACTACTCCTCAGATTACTATCAATGCTTCAGCATCAGTAGTTCCTGCAGGATCTACAATTGCATGGACAACAACCGGAGGAACTATTGTATCAGGAGGTAACACACTTACCCCTGTTGTAAGCGCTGGTGGAACATATACTTTGACAGTTACTAACATATCACAACCAGGAAACCTTAGCTGTTCATTTACTGCTACAGTAACAGTTCAGGAAGATAAAGTACAACCGGTTGCTGCATTAGTTTCATCACAACCTCGTATTTGTATTGGAGAATCTGTAACGTTGACTGCTTCCGGAGGGGTAACCTACAACTGGGGCAACGGTCTTACAGGAAATGGAAGTACTCAAGTGGTTTCACCTACTACAACTACTGTATATACGGTATTTGCAGTTGGAGCTAACGGATGTATTTCTGCAACGCCCGCAACTGTTACAGTTCAGGTTGGTCCACCAATAGCAGGTCTTACCGCATCTAAATTAAAAATTTGCGAAGGTGAATCTGTAACATTAACTGCTACAGGAGGAATCACTTATAACTGGGTAGGACTTACAGGAAACGGAAACACACAGGTAGTTACGCCTACAGTAACAACAGAGTATTCAGTATATGCATTAGGAGGAAACGGATGTAGCTCTGTGAATCCTGCTAAAGTTACTATTGAAGTAGTTCCGGCGATCGTTTCTACATTAAAAGATGTATTTGTCTGTGCCGGAGATAAAGGAACTCTGGATGCAGGGGCAGGACCTAACTATACTTATGTATGGAGTACAGGAGCAACAACTCAAACGATAACGACTAATATTCCCGGAACGTATTCTGTGATAATCAGCAATGGGGTTTGTTCCAAAACATTCTCTGCACAGCTTATTAATCCTGATCTGCCACAGTTTACCAATATTGTTTATGATAACCATATTCTTACACTTACGGCAAGTAATCCTACAGGTGGAACTCTGGAATATTCTATAGACGGAGGATTAACATGGCAGTCATCCAATGTATTTACAGGTGTTTTGAATAATACGATGTATTCTGTAATGGTAAGAGTGAAAGGTGCCAAATGTGGTACTTCACTGGATTACTTTACATTTATTATCAGCAATGCCATTACTCCTAATATGGATGGAGTAAATGATACCATCGACTTCACTGGAATAAGCGGTTACAAAGACTTCGCCGCTTCAATTTTTGACCGATACGGAGCGGAAGTATTCAAAGCAAGTAAAGGAAATGTTATATGGACAGGATCTTTAAAAGGAATCAATCTTCCTACTGCTACGTATTGGTACAGGGTACAATGGGAAAATCCGGCCAGCAAGAAAATGGAACAACGTTCAGGTTGGATTCTCTTAAAGAACAGAAACTAGAATTTACTAAAATAAAAAATCAACAACAGAATCTTTCAGCCATGAAAGATTTTGTTGTTTTTAAGAATAAATATTGTTGTGTTTTGTGAATTATTTGGAATAGGGGGGAGAATGTGTTAAAATATTTTGTAATACAATGCTACCACACCATTTATGATTTGTCCGAATAGGGATTGATTAATGAAAATTTACTGTAAGAGGTTCTTATTTTGTTTTTTTATGGTAAAAAATGTAAATATGTATATGATATATTTAAAAAAAAATTAAATTTGTTGAAACAAAAATATTATGAGAAGATATCTACCGCTTTGTTTATTTTTTTTAGTCATCTCGACTTTTTTATTTTCACAAGATCTGCCTCCGCGAAAACAGGCAAAAGAAATTCCTTCAAATCTATCCAGAAGGGCTGGTGCTTTTATTGATGTAAACGCTCCGCAGTATCCTGAAACCGCTTACACTATTGAAAAAATGGTTAAAGATGTATTGATCTCATCCGGGACCAATACCTGTCTTACTCCCAATGTAACCAATGTGAAGATTACTCCTAACCACGCTCCAAGTGATGCGGACAGAGCATGGGGATATTTTCATAAGGCTACAACCAATTTCCCTTTTAAAGACGGGCTTATTCTTTCTACAGGGTATGCAAGAAGAGCTGGTAACACCTTTGAAGGTGGGCTTAGTGATGTCAACGGTGGAGGATCAGATGCTGACCTTGCACAGGTGATTGGAGTAGTGGAAAGTAGATTGAATGATGCTGTACTTTTGGAGTTTGATTTCGTTCCAACAACCTCTCAGATTAAATTTAATTATCTGATCGCTTCAGAAGAATATACAGGTTCGTTCCCTTGTACCTTTGCAGATGCATTTGCTATCTTATTGAGACCTACTTCAGGTGGCCCTTATGTAAATATGGCTGTACTTCCGGGAGGAGCAGGACCGGTAAGTATTACCAATATCCACCCTGCAATTCCAGGGAGTTGTGGTGCCGTAAACGAACAATATTTTGCAGGATATAACACAGGGAACGTTGAAACAAATTTTAACGGGAGAACGATTCCATTAACTGCTACGGCAACAGTAGTAGCAGGACAGCAATACCACTTCAAAATGGTAATTGCCGATTACAGTGACCACAGTTATGACTCTGCGGTATTCCTTGAAGGAGGATCTTTCAATATTGGAGTAGACCTTTTAGATCCTGCAGGAACAAAATTACCTTCAGACATCAATGTATGTGATAATGTACCTCAGGTAATTACAGCTTCTGTAAATGACCCTAACCTTGTATATCAGTGGTTCTATAACGGTGCACCAGTACCTAATGCAACGACTAATACAATTACCGCAATACAGCCTGGTACTTATACTATCGAAGTAAGTGTTCCTGGTAATCCATGTCCGGGTAAAGCTTCCATACAGATTCACGGAGGAACAACACCTTTGGCTCAGGATGCAACATTGCTGCTTTGTACCACACCGGATATTACTACTTTTGATTTAAGTACAATTATGCCTACCATCAGCCCAACGCCTGGAGCTATCTTTAAATTCTACGAAAATCAGGCGGATGCTGTTGCACAGAATAACAACTATATTCAGACTCCTTTAAACTATAATGGTAACGATGGACAGATTTTGTATGTACTTGTTTCCAATGGAGGATTCTGTAGCAAAATTGTAGAACTGACATTACAGAAAGAAGCAACCCCAACGGCTAAAGTGAAAGCTTCCAGAATAAAAATCTGTCCGGGAGAATCTGTAACCCTTACTGCTGAAGGAGGAGATACTTATCTTTGGAGCAATTTCATGGGAACAGGGAATATGCAGACCGTTACTCTATACCAAACCACAACATTTACAGTATATGCACTGGGAGCAAAAGGATGTAAATCTCTGAATCCGGCAACAATTAGAATTGAAGTAACACCAGAAATTACCTCTACATTAAAAGATGTTGAAATGTGTGTAGGTGATATTGTTACGCTGGATGCAGGAGCTGGTGATGGTTACAAATATCTTTGGAGCAC
This sequence comes from Chryseobacterium sp. T20, assembly GCF_047345655.1. Classification (NCBI taxonomy): domain Bacteria; kingdom Pseudomonadati; phylum Bacteroidota; class Flavobacteriia; order Flavobacteriales; family Weeksellaceae; genus Chryseobacterium; species Chryseobacterium sp. T20. The sequence goes on along the minus strand of NZ_JBLFDU010000001.1, from coordinate 925,853 downwards.
AGGTGCTACAACGCAGAAAATTAATGTAAACCAATGGGGTATTTACTCAGTGGAAATTGATAACGGTATCTGTAAGAAAGTTTTTGAAGCTAAAGTAATGGGAGCAGCAACTCCTTTCGTTACCGCTTTAAATTATGAAAGCATTAAAAAGTCAGTAACAATTACAGCGGAAAACCCGCCAATGAACAATACCCCAAGTACTTTGGAATATTCTATTGACAACGGTATTACATGGCAGGCTTCCAATGTATTTACTAACCTTTTAGATAATACAAACTACACTGTTTTAGTAAGAAGAGTAGGGACACATTGTGTGGGATCTCTTGAATTCTTTACATTGCAGATCAACAATATCATTACTCCGAACGAAGACGGAATCAACGATGTACTGGATCTTAAGGCTCTTGGAGACTTTAAAAACTTTACAGGTTCTGTGTATGACAGATATGGAGTAGAAATGTTCAGATTCTCAAAAGAAAATCCTACCTGGGACGGAACGGTAGGTGGTAAGAGACTTCCTACAGCAACATACTGGTATAAGTTCAACTTTGAGTATCCAAAATCAAAAGCTCAGATGAACTGGTCAGGATGGATCATGCTGAAGAACAGAAACTAAAATTGATAATGTACTATAAAAGAAAGCCTTTCGAATTTATTTGAAAGGCTTTCTATTTTTAACGAATAAGGTTATTGTACTTTATTCAACAAAAAAGCTCCTGACAGAGGAGCTTTTATAATAATTGTCTTATTGATTTTCTTTCCAGAGATTCGCAAAGTGTATAAAATCTGCAACACTAAGTTCTTCCGCTCTCTTATCCAAAAATTCATGTCCTTTTAAGGCTTCAGGAATGTTTAATGATTTCAGAGCATTAGACAGCTTTTTTCTTCTTTGGTTGAAACCTGTTTTTACAATCTGCTTAAACAGAATCTCATTGCCTGCAAGTCCTTCCTTAGGATTTCTTGTAAGTCTGATGACTCCCGATTTTACTTTTGGCGGAGGATTGAAGACATTCTCATGTACCGTAAACATATAAGATACATCATAATACGCCTGTATCAGAACAGAAAGAATACCGTAATCTTTAGTTCTCGGAACAGCAGCCGTTCTTTCAGCAACCTCTTTCTGGAACATTCCCACCATTTCCGGGATCAACTGGTAATGATCTACAATCTGAAACAGAATCTGTGATGAAATGTTATAAGGGAAATTTCCAATGATAGCAATCTGATCGTCTTTGATAAAACTGAAATCCTGCTTCAGGAAATCTCCTACAAAAGTCTCTTCCGTTACTTTCGTATAGTTGTTTTTCAGGTATTCAATAGATTCCGTGTCTATTTCGGCAAGGTAAATGTTCTGATCCTTTTCAAGAAGATATTTGGTAAGAACTCCCATTCCGGGACCTACTTCCATGATGTTGGTATAGTTCTCAAAACTAAGACCTTCTACGATTTTTCTTGCGATATTTTCATCTGTCAGGAAGTGCTGTCCAAGATGTTTTTTTGCTTTTACACTCAAAGTTTTTTATGATTTTATTAACAGTGATTTTCTTTATTTCGTCCCAAATTTCGGAAGATTTTTTCTATTTTAGCCAAAAATTTTAATATTAATGGCTAAATCTGTAGATGAATTTAATAAGAAAAGGCTTCGGTCCAGCAATATTACAGTAGTGATAAGTATTGCCTTAGTGTTATTTTTGTTAGGATTAATGGGGCTTATTCTGATTAATGCCCAGAAATATTCTGACTATATCAAAGAACAGTTGGTGGTGAACGCCTACTTTGATGAAAACTATGACGCTAAAGATTCTGTAAAAATTGCAAAACTTGAGGAAGAAACTTTTAAAAAGGTACAGTTATTAGCGCCTGTAAAAAAAGCGACTTATATTTCAAGGGATATGGCGGCTAAAGAAGCCAAAAAAACTATGGGAATCGACAGTGATGCATTGTTTGAAGAAAATATTTTCCCTTCTTCTATTGAAGTAGCTTTAAAACCGGAATTCGTGGATCCAGCAAAAATTGATGAAGCCATCAAAGAGATCAAATCTGTTCCTGGAATTATCGATGTTAAAAATGACAGTACTTTGATGGTAGATGTTTACAATAACCTGAGCAGAATTCTGAAATGGATCTTAGGATTTTCAGTACTGTTCTTGATATTGGCGGTTGTATTGATCAACAACTCTATCCGTCTGAAAATATTCTCGAAGAGATTTATTATTAAAACGATGCAGTTGGTAGGGGCGAAAAGAAGATTTATCCTTAAACCTTTCATCGTGGAAGCTATTATTTTAGGAGCTATCGGTTCTGTAATAGGTCTTCTGGCGTTAGGTGGAGTTTGGTACTATTTCACAAGTCAGATTGGTTCAGCTTTCGTACAGGACAACAATCAGTACTTCTGGTTAGTTATCCTGGTACTTGGAGTAGGAATTTTTATTTCTGTCTTAAGTACAATTTTCGCTACATGGAGATTCTTAAAATCAAACGTTGACGATTTATATTACTCTTAATAATGAGCAAAAAAACAAATAAATTTTCCGCTTCAGACTTTGGACATGAAGCTGAAGTACCACAGGAAAACGCTTTCTATTTTGGACAGCAGAATTTCAAATGGATGCTGATCGGATTAGCATTTATTGTAGTAGGATTTCTACTGATGATGGGACCTGACGCCAATACTGTAGATGGGAAATTTGATCCTAACTCATGGAATGACGATATCTTTTCTATCAGAAGAATCAGAATAGCACCTCTGTTTGTGGTTATAGGATTTGTCATAGAAGTGTACGCGATCTTAAAAAGAAAATAAATAAATTTTTATATTTTGAGATTAAGAGATTAAGAAATTGAGAATCATGTATTCTGAGTTTCCGGATCTCTTAATCTTTTAATTTTTTAAAGGAATATGGATTTAATCAAAGCAATTATCATTGCCATTGTAGAGGGGTTAACAGAATATCTTCCGATTTCTTCTACTGCACACATGGGATTTACTGCAAATCTTATGGGATTGGAGGAAACAGAATTTTTAAAAATGTTCCAGGTGTCTATTCAGTTTGGAGCTATTTTATCTGTGGTAGTAGCCTATTGGAAAAAGTTTTTTGACTTAAATAATATTCAGTTCTATTTCAAACTTGCATTTGCAGTAGTTCCGGCATTGGTTTTAGGATATTTATTTGATGATAAAATTGAAGCTGTTCTTGGAAATCAGATTGCGATTTCTTCCGTATTGGTTTTAGGGGGTGTTGTTTTACTGTTTGCCGATAAATGGTTTAAGAATCCTAAGATTGATGATGAAAAAGGAATTACTATAAGAAATGCTGTTACCATTGGTTTCTGGCAGTGTCTTGCGATGATGCCGGGAACAAGCCGTAGTGCTGCTTCTATCATTGGAGGAATGGCACAAGGTCTTACCAGAAAGGCTGCTGCAGAATTCTCTTTCTTCCTTGCTGTACCTACGATGCTGGCAGTAACTGTATATTCTGTTTTCGTTAAAACCTGGGGAAAAGAAACACCTAATCCGCAGAAAGGATATGAAATGATTATGGCTTCACAGGATCACATTATGATCTTCGTGGTAGGAAATATTGTAGCATTTATTGTGGCGCTTATTGCCATTAAAGCATTTATTGGAGTGCTTAATAAATATGGATTCAAACCTTGGGGCTGGTACCGTATTTTTGTTGGAGTTGCCCTGTTGATTTATTTTTATTTCTTTAAATAAGAAATCTTTTATACCCATTCATGACTGCTGAAGAACTGAAATCAGGATACATTTTTTTATTGGATAAGCCTTTGGACTGGACTTCATTCCAGGCTGTCAATAAAATGAAATATAAACTTAAAAGGGAGTTTGATCTTCCTAAAAAATTTAAAATCGGACACGCCGGAACTTTAGATCCCAGAGCAACTGGGCTTCTTATCGTCTGCTGTGGAAAATTTACAAAGAAAATTCCTGAGATCCAGGATGCTCCCAAAGAATATTGGACAGAGATTAAGATTGGTGTACAGACGGAATCCTATGATACTGAAAAGCCTGAAATTCTTCAACAGGAGATTTCCCATATTACTGAAGAACAGGTAATAGAAGTTCTGGAGAAATTTGTTGGAGAAATTGAACAGAAACCACCCGTTTATTCGGCTATTAAAATTGATGGTGAAAGAGCTTACAACCTTGCCAGAGCGGGTGAAGAAGTGGAAATGAAAGCAAGAAAAACAACGATCCATTACATCAAGGATATCAAAATTGATTTTCCTTTGGTGAGTTTTATGGTGGGATGTTCAAAAGGAACTTATATCAGAAGTCTTGCCCATGATATCGGCCAGGAATTGGGAGTAGGAGCTTATCTGACACAGCTAAGACGTACCAAGATTGGTGACTATGCCATTGAAGATGCTACAGATCAGTTCCTTAATAACGAGTACAGATTTGAAGGTCTGTAAAAATTAAACCAGCAATTCTCAGGATATTGAAAATAATACATCATCAGGAAATATTGATTATAGTATTACTTTCATAAGAATATCATTTTCTTCCTAACTTTGCATTAGGAAATCCTGAAAATACAAATTTCCTATTCAAAAAGATTGAGCCAAAAAGGAGGAATTGTTTTTGAATCAAATAAACTGAAAGATGGTTGAAGATTTTTCATAGGCTTAAGCTATGGAAATCCTGATTTCAGCAATAAAAATTATACCGGCTACGGAAAAGACTAATGGAAAAAACGCGTATCAATAAATATTTATCAGAAGTAGGATACTGTTCAAGAAGAGCAGCAGATAAACTTTTGGAAGAAGGAAGAATCAAGATAAACGGAAAAATTCCTGAGTTAGGAACCAAAGTTTCTGATGAAGATCTTGTAGAAGTAGACGGAAAACCGATCAGAGAGCCTCAGGAAAAACCTGTGTATATTGTTTTTAATAAGCCGGTAGGAATCGTTTGTACTACAGATACAAAACGTGAAAAAAATAATATCGTAGATTATATCAATCACCCCAAAAGAATTTTTCCTATCGGAAGGCTGGATAAACCAAGTGAAGGACTTATCTTCTTAACGAGCGACGGTGATATCGTTAATAAAATTCTTAGAGCGCGAAATAACCACGAGAAAGAATATCTTGTTCGTGTAGACAAGCCTATCACACCAAGATTTTTGGAAAAAATGCGAAACGGTGTTCCAATTCTTGATACCGTAACAAAAAAATGTGAGGTAGAGAAGATTGATGAAATGAATTTCAGAATTGTTCTTACTCAGGGACTCAACAGACAGATCCGAAGAATGTGTGAATATCTTGGATACGAAGTGAAAAAACTGAAACGAATCCGTATCATGAATATCAAACTTGATTTGCCGATCGGTAAATGGAGAGATATGACAGACGAGGAACTTAATACGCTCAATTCTTTGCTGGCAGATTCCAGTAAAACAATTGATTAAAAATATCTAAAATACTTTAACGGTTTCAATTTCATGCTTTCTGCTATTAACTATGGGAAGCATTATTTGCTATTGCTATTTATTGTTTTTTCACGTATTGGTGTAATATATTTTATTTTTCATTGAAAATGTTTTATATTTATAATACCAACAATAATAACCTGAAAATCATTAAATTAAATCTTAATTCAGTTCTAGTATTTATTACTTTGGTAATATGTGTGAGTTGTCAAAATGATAATCATAATTCGGATCACCCGCATGATTCTTCGTTTTACATTGATTACAGAAGTTTAAAAGGATTACCAGACGGAATTGCCGTTATTGAACTCGATCCTGAAGCACCCAATTTTGGAAATATCAGCAGCAAACTTGAATTGGGCATTGGTGTACTGCCGCATCATATTTATTACAATCAGAATGCCAATAAAATGTTCACAACTGCTTTAGGAGGCAGCTATCTCTATGAGGTAAAAACCGAGGAAGACCAAAACGGACAACCCATATTATTGAACGCAACTCCTGTTGATACGGGTGAGAATACGGTAGGAGAAAATTTATTTTTTACCAATGACGGAAGATATTTTATGACCTTTATGGGTGGGGCAGGAGGTCCAAAAGATGGTAGTATAGGTGTTTTTAATGCGGCCAATAATCAGCTTATCAAAACGATTAAAGCACCCATTCAAACTAATCCCAATAAGTTTATCATGTATCCACACGGCATTTCCATTAATGAAGAAAAAGGATTGATGATGGTATCATCCACTATTCATCCTGATCTTACTACCGGAATGGGTAATACCTGTACTTTATTAGATCTGAACACTTACGAAATAAAGGAAACCTATCAGGTCGCAGACTCTCCAACTGATTTATCTGCTCCTGTAGAAGTACTGTTACTGCGTGGAAAGTTCCTGCAATATGCACTTGCTACAACAATGCTTGGTGGAGATATCTGGATAGCTCCCTATAATGCTACAACCAAGAAATATGATTCTTTTACTAAGATTTTTGACGGAAGTACAAAAGGTTTAGGCTGGGCACTCGAAATGTATATTGATGACTCCAACAAATTGTATGTAAGTTTTGCGGAACCTGGAAAAGTACTTGTCTTTGATATTAATAATCTTCCTCAACTAAAGCTTTTGAAGACTCTTGATGCGGATAAAGGTGTACATCATATGGCTTTCTTTAAAACCAAATCAGGAAAAGATGTTGTTGCAGTACAAAATAATTTATTGGATCTTCCCAACTTAAACTCTGGTACGATCAGTATAATTGATATTAATACGGAAAAGAAAATAGGCACAGTAGATTTACGTAATAAATACGGAATACTGCCGGAATCCATTGAAGGGACTAATGGGCCAAGCAACTATATGCATCACTAAAATCTAAGATGTTATTTTACAAGACAGAACTCTTCCAGAATATTATTTTGGAAGAGTTTAAGCCTATTTTAGGGTTCATGTTATTTTACATATAATTTCATTCTTTCTTCATATTCAGGTTTCAGTTTTAAAAGTTTCCATATTTTCTTATCATCAGGGTTACTGATCCGGTAGAATATGATTTTGTCTGCTGAATACTTGAAATAAGGATGATTTTTAAGCCATTCCTCAGGTGCTTCTACTAATGAGTACCGGGGAACATTTGATATATTCAACGGGGCTATTGAAATCAGTTTTTGAACCAGATCCTGATCTATGTTGTAAGTGCTTAGAATTTGCTGCTTATTCATAAAACCTCCCAGCTTCTTTCTAAAGCCAATCAGTGAACCAGCACTTCTTTCATCCAGTCCGAATTCTATAAGCTGTTTGAAAGTAATGGTATTAAGATCTGTTTTTGAAAAATCTGTTTTTTCCTGTTGTTTTTCCTGAAGTTTGATATAAGGTTTCATCTCCTGAAATTTCTCTGCAGAAATCACAAAACATTTCTGCAGATCTTCTAAGCTTTTAAAGCTTCCCCGTAAATTTCTGTCCCGGTAATTGATGATAGTGATTGCTTGTTTTTCTGAAAATCCCAGTGCTTTCCACTCATCTAGGCCAAGCTGATTAGGATCAAATGGATGATATTGAATTTTTGATTTTACAGGATTATTCTTTCCGGAATTCCTGAAGTTTTTCGGAGTTTTTGTCGGAAGCAAAAGATAGGGTTCAAGTTTGCTGTAATTCTCCGAAGAGATGATAAAACATTCTTTAAATTTTTCTTTACTGATAAAACTTCCCCCGAGATAATTTTTATACTTTATAATGGCTTCTGCCTGTCTTTCACTAAAGCCCATTTTAAGCCAGTCATTGGCAGAAAACTGATCAGGATTGAATTTTCCTGAAATCATAATTCCTTTCTTTCCGTATGTAGTGAATCTTTTGGAATCTTCTTTTTCTGCTGCTTCAGGGAGCAAAATAAAAGAAGTCAATTCACTGAATTTCTCTTCAGAAATAGCATAACATTTTTTCAACTGCTCTTTTGACGTAAATTTTCCCCCTACAATATCTTTATATTTCAGGATGGTTGCGGTTTGTTTCTCTGAAAATCCAAGTTTCTGCCACTGTTCTTTGTCCAGTGTATTGGGATCAAAATCTGATAGGTTTACTGGTATTGAAGCATCTGTAATGAACATAACTTCAGGAAACGGTTCTTTTTCACGGCTGGTATATTTCTGATACACCAATAAAACAGTCAGCAATGTGACCATAAATGCCAATTTTTGGTAGTAGCTTTTTCTCATCATGTAGTAAACTTATGGATAAAAATAAATCACGACAATAGTTGATAATGAATTAGTTAAATATGATATAGAGAAAGTATTTAATTGTTGATAAGCTAATAGGAATATTGCCTTTTGGGCGATATAATTTCTTAATTGATATTGAATACTCTGATTAGAATTTTATTTTTTAACACGACAGGTTCTGTCGTCCTGGAGAGATATTTTTGCATTAGAATAAGATTGATATCAATATAAAATAAAGTGAATTTAATTATTAATAGTATTATTTATGGAAAAATACAATGTGTTGATTTTCGTGTCTTAATAAATATTAACTTCGCTGCGTTTTAATAAACTAATTACTAACTCAAAAAACGACAACACGGGAATGAGAAAACTTTATCTCGGTGCATTTACTTTATGCACGGTCTTGGGCGTATCTGCCCAGGAAGTGGTGTGGCAGAAAGACATCCAATCTTCTACCCAGGATTTTCTAAGCCAGGTCACTACAACCATTGATCAGCAGTATTTGATCACAGGAAGTTCTATTCAAAGCAATAAGCAACAGGCTTCAGGCAGTAAGCAGAATAACGGTTACGATTTTCATTTGGTAAAACTCAATCAACAGGGCCAAGAAGTCTGGGAGAAATATTTCTCAGGACAAAATCATGATTATTTATCAGCAACAGTTACTACACAAGATGGTGGATTTCTGTTAGCCGGAACATCTTATTCCGGAAAAGGACTGGATAAAAAAGAGGATTCCAAAGGAGGTTCAGATATTTGGCTGATCAGAATCAATGAATTCGGAGATGAACTATGGCAGAAAACTCTGGGAAGTTCTTCCGATGAAGAAGCCAGCGCTGTTATCCAAACTACCGATTTAGGATTTTTTGTGGCCGGAAACGTACAGAATTCAGCAAAAAGTTATGGATCTAAAGATGTCTGGATTACCAGACTAGATAAAAACGGAAAAGAATTATCACAATTAATTTTAGGAGGAAAAGGTTTAGATGAAGTAGAGAAGATGATTCCAACGAGAGATGGAGGAGTATTATTGGGAATGTATTCCAGAAGTTCCGAGGTTCGTGTTTCGGATTCTGAACAAGGTTCCGGGATGCGAAGTGCGGGTTCTGCATCAAACGTTCAAAACTCGACTCCAGTATCCCGAAATTCGAAACAAACTGAAAACTTCGGTGAGGGCGACTATTGGATTGTGAAATTAGACAAAAACGGAAAGGTAGAATGGGAGAAGAACTTTGGAGGAAAAGGGGATGATCATTTGAGAACCTTGGCTTTAACTTCAACTGGTTTTATCATTGGTGGAGAATCCAGATCAGAAAGATCAGGAAACAAAACCGTAGGTATTGAAGAAGGAACAGACCTTTGGTTAATTGCTCTCAATGAAAGAGGAGATGAGCAGTGGCAGAAATCCTACAATTTCAAAAACAGAGATATCCTAATGGGCATGAGTGTTCTCCATTCTGCAGATGATAAATCTTCTAAAGGTATTCTATTGGGAGGTTATACTCAGGCTGAAGGAAGAATTCAAACTGAAGATGAAACTTTCTGGATGTTGTATTTGGATCAAAACGGAAATGAGCAGTGGAGAAAGCACGTAAAGGGAGAATCCAGACAAAAAGAAGAAAGGCTTTCAGATTTAAAACTCAACAGAGACGGTTCCATTATTCTTGCCGGAACCAGTGCAGAAGAACTGGGCAAAGAGAACTGGAAAATTGTTAAACTAGGAGATAAACAGGTTGATCAGCTGATTGAAAAATATGACATTAAGATCTATCCAAACCCCGTTTCAGACTATACATATGTAGAAATTGGCTTTGACTTTAAAGAGGCTGATATTCTGTTATATGATATGAGTGGAAGACAGCTTCAGGGTATAAAAACAAAGAACAATGTGACTAAGATTAATACTCAGGCTTTGGTGCAGGGAGCTTATCTGGTGACTGTAAAAACTGATACCAATAAAATGGCGAATGCCAAATTGATAAAGAAATAGAATACAATGAAGAAAAACAAATATAAATTAATAATTCTTTTTTCGCTTTTTATACATACAGAATATAAATCACAACAAACATTACTTGAGAAGCAAGTATATAATGTAGCCTCTCCTGAAGTAGCAAGCTTAATGAAGTACAGTGATTTTTCTGAACTGGATTATATTGGAAAGACCAATATATCAGTTCCTATCTATACTGTAAATTTTGGGAAAATAAAAATACCGATTGACCTTTCCTATAATACCAAAGGAAATAAAGTTGCTGATATTGCTACATCAGTAGGACTAGGCTGGAATCTAAATGCAGGTGGCAATCTAACTGTTAAGGTAAATGATCAGAATGATTTTACAGAAACTTACGCATATTACACAAACTCCACTTTTGAACCAGAACAATCGTATTCATGGCACAGGCAATCTAAAGGATATTTGTGTACAACATGGCCAGATCAGCTTTTCTATTCAAATATTAATGGACAACAATTATGTATAAACCATAGAATTGAGTGGAATGATGATGGAATGGTGGATGCAGCCCCTGATTTCTATTATATTAATGCACCAGGATTTAATGATAAATTTTATCTGACGAGAATTAATGATACACAGTTTAAAGCTCATTTTTTTAATTCTACCAATGCCAAACTAAATAACAATCTCATTTTAACAATAAAACCTACTTGTGGAGGTTATGAAAGTACATACTGGGGAAATGCTGGAAAAGCCAGTGTTTTTTATCAAGCAGACAAGTTTGAAATTATAGGAGAAAATGGGTATATATATACTTTTAATGACTACGAAATAGGTAAAATAACGGAGTACCCACAAGATCTTTTAAGTCACGATTCTTACCAGGTTAATAATTGGTATCTCACTAAAATGAAAGATCCAGTTTCGGGGAGAGAAGTAAAATTTGAGTATGAAACTTATATAAATAATTATGAGCATCCTTCACTCAATACGATAGAGGATTTAGATTTTGGAAACTATAATGTCGCAACTAACTATTCATTAGGAAGCAATTCATCAATTTATGAAGCTCCGCCCTTGATCTATAATAAGTTTACCACTTCTCAGTTCGCTGTTAAAAGATTAAAAAAACTTATAACAGAGCAGGAGACCGTTGAGTTTACATATGAATTTAACAGAATAGATTATCCAGGTAATGGACTTTCCAATATTAAAGTGAAGAGTAAAAGTGGAGATGTCATAAAACAGGCTAACTTCACATATTCCTATTTTGATTCCAGCGGGTGTACAGCAGGTAATTATGAATGTAAACGTCTAAGGCTGGATAAAATTGAAGATTCTTCTTTAGGAAGTTATAGTTTTTCTTATGATATTAATAATTTCCCCCCAAGAAACTCTTCAAAAGTTGATTTTTTAGGGTACTATAATAATAATAGCTCTAATATTACCTTTTCAAAAACTGACTTTCACCCTTATGACTTGAACTATTTCTCTAAAGCAAAAATTTACTTTTATCCTGATTTAAATACTGATAATATTTTACCCTTTAAATTAGTCAATAAACAACCATATTTTGAACGTGGAGGATTAGATAAAACACCGTCCCCTCTTTCTAAATTGGGATTGTTACAAAGAATAGTGTATCCAACAGGTGGAGCTTTAGAATTAAATTATGAAAATGATGATTTTATCTATGAAGGGGAAAAATATATTTTGGGAAGTACAAGAATCAATAGTATGAAACTATATGATTCTCAAAACAGTGTAAGTAAAGAAATAAAATATAAATACCTCAATACAAATAATAAGTCTTCAGGGCAGATTAATTTCATTACAACTCCTTCTAATGCAACAAGGACATATGTTTCTCCTGGTATTGGATTTAATACAGGCGCAATTGTCGGATATTCCAGAATCGTAGAAGAAGTAACAGGAAAAGGATATATAGAGAAAAACTATAGCAATTTCAGTGATTACCCAGATAAATTTATGGTATCTGATACTAATTTTACAGATCAGGGAGTTAAAAACCTTCTTAAATTCTTAAAATTTCCAAGTTCTTATGTCCAGTCTTTTGATGGGAGAAGAGGAAAACTGCTTTCTGCAAATTATTATAAAGAGGGAGTAGCTACACCTATAAAAAAAGAAACTTATACTTATGATTATCATGTTAAAGATTCTATTAAAGTTCAGAAAGCATTTTCATCATATATTAATTTTGGATATAATATGTCAGGGACTTATACTTCATCAAATTACCTGTTAAGATATTTCAATAATACAAGCTCCAATAGCAGAGAAGAACTCTTTACAGGAGGCAGTATGAAAGAAGAAAACTTCTTTACTTATGATGATACAAGACTAACATATAAGAAGTCTGTTTCCAATGGGGATATCACTGAGGAATATTATAGAAACGCCAAAGATAAAAGCATACAAAAATTGATTGATGCTAATATTTTAGATACTCCCGTTGAAATAGAGAAAAAGAAAAATGGTAAACTGTTAAGTAAGGAACTGTTTAAATATGACCATAGCTACACCGTATTACCAAGTGCTGTAATATCTACTGATATTGGTAATAATACGCTTAATACAGAAATAACTTATGACCACTATGACATGAATGGAAATTTGGTACAATATACTACCAAAGATGGAATTTCTACAGTAATTGTGTGGGGGTATGGTCTAACTCAGCCTATTGCTGAAATTAAGAATGTGAAATTCACTGATATTAGCTATACATCAATGTCTACTATTTCAGAAGCTTCCGATCTAGATGCTGCTGCAGGGACAAACAATGATGAATCCAATTTATTGAATGCTTTAAATACGTTTAGAAACAGTCTATCCAATTACGAAATAACGACTTATACTTATGATCCATTAATTGGAGTGAGGACTATTACCCCGCCTTCAGGAATTAGGGAGAATTATATTTATGATTCTGCGGGGAGACTTGAAAAAATAGTTGATGCTAACAGTAATACTATAAAAGAATATAAATATAATTATGCTCCAACAAAATATTATAATTCTGAAAGGAGTGGTACTTTTGCTAAATATTGTGGAAGTGGGGGAATAGGTACAGCCTTTACTTACATTGTACCAGCTAATAAATATACCTCAATGATTAGCCAATCTGATGCTGACCAAAAGGCAGTAGATGAAATTACAGCAAATGGACAGAATGCTGCTAATAATAACCCCAATGCAATATGTACAACAATAAACTGTACTGTAACAAAAGGAAGTCAGATTAATCAATTTAATTATGGATCTATCTCAGTGAGCAATCCCACGACTTATAGAGTACAAATTGGGTTCTTATACGAAACCAATAATCAATATTGGAATCAGGGTGGTGCGATTATAGGAAAAATTAATGGGACTTGTATCCCTAATGGAATCCGTACCTCTAGCGCGTACTCCAACGGAATATGGAATCTGACAATTGACACCAACGGTTACATTAAAGCAACCATATCATCAGCCTCACCTTCTCTGGTAAATAATACTAATGTAGCTTTAGACTTTACTTTTTCTATTAATTAACAAATCATGAAAAAAATAATAATCCCCATAAGTGCTTTGTTGATAACGAGTACTTTACAAGCACAGCTTACTACGCTTCCCAATACAGAAAATTATATACAGAGTAAAACATATCTTGATTATAATGGAGTTACAGCTACAAAATCCTTAGAAACTGTACAGTATTTTGATGGGCTGGGAAGACCAAAACAAATAGTCAATGTAAAAGCCTCACCATTAGGAAAAGATGTGGTTACTCCTATTGAATATGACCCGTTTGGAAGACAGATAAAAGATTACCTTCCAGTTCCACAAGGGAGCACTTTAAACGGAGCTGTTACGCCTAACCCTTTAGGCAATCTTGCAAGTAGTCCTTATGGCAATGAAAAGATTTACTCTGAAAAGGTTTTAGAAAAATCACCTTTGGACAGGATTTTGGAGCAGAAACAGGTAGGTAATGACTGGAATGGAAAATCTGTAAAGTTCGGATATGATGTTAATTCTACATTAGACAAGATTAAAAAGTTTACCGTTACTACAACCTGGGTGAATAATGCTACATTGTCAGCTATTAGTACCATTGGAATGTATGAAGAGGCCAAATTGTATAAAAATACAGTAACGGATGAAGATGATAATAAAACCATAGAATTTAAAAATGGCAAAGGACAGTTGCTATTGGTAAGAAAAGTAATCAGTGCTACAGAGAATGCTGATACCTATTACCTTTACAATGAATATGATCATCTGGCATTTGTTATTCCTCCTAAAGCTTCTATAGAGGCTAATCCTAATACCCTACTTAATGACTTATGTTACCAGTATAAATATGATGGCAGAAACCGCCTGGTAGAAAAAAAAGTTCCTGGCAAAGGTTGGGAATATATGGTGTATAATAGAGCTGATCAACTTATTCTGACCCAGGATACTGTTCTTAAAGGAAAAGGACAATGGCTCTTTACCAAATATGATCAGTTTGGAAGAGTTGTTTACACGGGAATCACAAATAATCCTGCAAGCAGGGCATCAATACAAAACAGCACCAATGTAAATACTAGTTTATATGAAACCAGGACTGCTGCAGTCGGATTTACCTTAAATGGCATGGCTGTATACTATACGAAGCTTTCCACCCCTTCCAATGTTAGCCAGATATTAAGTGTTAATTATTATGATACTTATCCTGCCTATAGTTTCAATCCTACATTTCCTTCAACTATTCAGGGAGCGCCTGTACTTACTGCCAATGCTACGACTGATGGAAGGAGCACTAAAGGATTTCCTTTGATGAGCTTTGTAAAGAATATTGAAGATGATAACTGGACGAAAAACTATACTTATTATGATCAAAAGGGAAGAGCTATTGGAAGCCATTCTATCAATCATTTGGGAGGATATACCAGAACAGAATCTGAGCTGGATTTTATAGGAGCACCAAAGAAAACGGTTACTCTTCATAAGAGATTAGCCAGTGAACCGGGAGTTACTATTACGGAACGTTTTGAATACGATAATCAGAACAGATTACTGGTTCATAAACATCAGGTAGATGATAAACAGGAAGAGATTCTTACAGCAAACAGTTATAATGAACTTGCTCAGCTTACCAATAAAAAAGTAGGTAATAATCTGCAGAGTATTGATTATGCTTATAACATAAGAGGTTGGCTGACCGATATTAATAAAACGCAGATGTCAGTTCCTGATTTAGGAGGAAAACTATTTTCCTACAAAATCAAATACAATCAGATGAATGGAATAGAGAATCCTGATCCAACATTATTCTCCGGGAAGAATGTAAAGGCAAAATACAACGGGAATATAGCAGAAGTTGACTGGAGAGCCGTAGAATCTATAGGAGCCAATCCACCTATAGAACCGAAGAGATATGGTTATGCATATGATGCCTTGAATAGATTGACAGCAGGATATTATCAAAACCCTGTGAATCGTTATAGTAAAGAGCATACTGAATCGTTGGCCTATGATCTGAATGGAAATATTACAAACCTTTACAGAACTTCTGCAGTAGAAGGAAACAATACAACTGCTACCGTTATCGATGAGCTGGAATATATTTATGGATCCAATAATCTAACCAATCAAGTATCTGTGATTAAGGACCACAAGAATAATCCTTCAGGATATGAAGGTGGAGGAGGAACGATTCAATATGACAGCAATGGAAATATGTGGCAGATGCCGGATAAAAACATTACCAAAATCACTTACAATCATCTGAATCTTCCCAATAAAATAGAATATGGAACTTTGGGGCTTTCAGGACTGCATAATTACCTGTACAGAGCAGATGGAGTTAAGGTACAGAAAAAACTTCCGAAAAGTGAGTGTGGGATCATCAACTGTTATACGGTAACTGATATTACAGACTATTTGGATGGTTTTCAATATTATCATAATGAATCCGATAATAATGGAGGAGGCAGTGGAGGCCTTGAAGAACTAAGCATGATCTCCGAAAAATTAAAATATGCCTATGAACAGCAGGCTTACAGCGCTGAAAGTGGCATTGCGATGGCACAGGCCGCTCCATTAGGAATAACTACTGTTAAGACTCCTCAGCTCATGTTTTTTCCTACGGCAGAAGGATTTTATGATTACGGGAAAGATCAGTATATTTACCAATATAAGGATCATCTTGGAAATACAAGGATAAGTTTTGCAAGAAACAGTGCAGGTGCTCTTGAAATCACAGATGCTAATGATTATTATCCTTTTGGGATGAATCACCTGAAAACTGGAAATGCATTCTTTGGATCTGGAAGTTATAAGAATTATAAGTACAATGGTAAGGAACTTCAGGAGACTGGAATGTATGATTATGGAGCTAGATTCTATATGCCCGATATAGGAAGATGGGGCGTTGTGGATCCGCTGGCTGAAGTAAATAGAGCTTGGTCTCCTTACAGATACGCATACAATAATCCGATACGATTTATAGACCCAGATGGAAGAAATGAAGATATTTATGAGCTAGATAGAAATGGTAGTATAACCTGGAGAGCGGAATCAGATAGAGATGTTATTTATGCTTCAAAAAATTTTGATAGCAACGGTAATCTCAAAGAAAAAAATGATGGTGGCGTTGATGTTGGTGAAGCTGGCTATATTGCGAAGCATACAAAAGAAGGGAATGTAGAGTACTCTAATGGTAGTAGTCAGACATACAGCATAATCGATTTTGATAATGAAAAAAAAGCTTTAGGAGTGCATGAATACATATCTGATAATTCAGATGCTGAGTTTATTGTATCAACAGGTTTAAAAGATGGCAAACAACAATCCATAATAGGAAAAGATGGAGCATTAGATAAACCGGCTACCCCGGGGGCGGTATCAATATATCCTTTTATAAATTATTTCGATAGCAATTCAATTTCATTGTTTGGACATAACCATCCGGATAATGTCTATGAAATTGGTCCTAGTGGATATGATATAAAAATGACGGGACGTAATGGGAACGACTTTGAAAAATTGAAATTACCCGGGAAAGCGGTAAAACAGGGAGATAAAAATAGTAGTTCTAGTTTTCCAAAAACAGCAACACTATTTATTTACAATCCTGGATATTATGTAGGTCCTAAAACTGTTTACTATAATCAAGAAGAAGTTACTTCAATCAAGAATGGTTATCATAAAAAGTAATAAAAATGGAAAAATTAATAATTTTAATATCTTTTTTGATATTTTCTCAATATTCAGCACAAAATAAAGTTGAAAAATTAGGCAAAATAACGAACGAAGTAATGAAGCTTTATGTGAAAGATACTTTAAAACGACCTTTTAAATATGGAGATAATATAGCCATAAGCATATTTTCAGATTCGACTTCTAATAAAAGTGGTTTATATATAGAAACATTAGATAAAGACTTTCAACTTTATAAAAATACCGTTATTTATAAATGGTTTACTTTTCAAAATAATAATATTATTGTTTTTTGTGGTTTTAATTCAACAAGTAAATGTCAACAATATTTTAAATCATTAAATTTTAAAGTTGATGAAAAAAATAATACTGAAATAGTAGATCAGGAAACTTATTCTGGTAGATTGGACGAAAATACTAAGCTTTGGACTATTGGTATAAACAAAGAATATAAAATTACTGAGATTAGTGGAAAAATGATTGATGCTGAAATTGCTAATCCTCGAGAATTTAAAAAGTTTTTAAACAAATTTTCTTCATTAAAATTGTATCAACTTTATGAAGGTGGAGAATTAATAAATATTAAAAAATAATATAAATTTTAGGTAATGTATTTACTTGTATAAATTATATGGCTTTTAGTTAATAGAATACCCCGCTACCGCACGAATCCTTTCCTGTGGTAGATAAAAATAAACCCACTGCAACCGCGGTGGGTTTTATTTTTGGCTCAGAAATCTGAAATCTTGTTAACCATTTAATAAACCGTTTCCAGTCACTTAGAAAGTTCGTTCAGCCCGTTTTATAACCCTTATAATCTCCTTAGCCAAGGGGGAATTAAGTATGTTATAAAAATAGCTGTTGATTATATTTCCCGATAGACTTAAATAAAAACCTCCGCTGCAATTCATTGCAGCGGAGGTTTTTATATTTTCAAAGAAATTATTCTTCTTCTCTTTCTCCCAAAGATTCTTTCAGCTTAATCAATTCAGCTTTTACAAATTCCAGGCGGTCAATTAGAGTGATGGTTTCGGAAATTTTACTGTTGGTCGTCAAGGCAACACGGGCTCCGTCCAGAGTATATCCTTTTTCTTTCACCAGATGGTAGATCATCTGAAGGTTTTTGATGTCTTCAGGAGTGAAATATCGGTTTCCTTTTCTGTTTTTTTTAGGCTTGATAATCGGGAATTCCTGTTCCCAGTAACGTATTAATGAAGTGTTTACATCGAATGCTTTCGCAACTTCTCCTATCGAATAATACAGCTTATCAGGTAAATTTATTTTCATTTTACAACTCCTAAACTTCAAAGATAAAAATTTTTTAAAGTTTCACCCAAAATATATTGTAAAAAGTGCAGTCATACTTTGTTTCAAAGGAATTTATGGGGTTAAATTCATCCTTTAATAACAAACGTTTGTTGTAGTAGATATAAAGGTTCATGATATACTGGTTCTTTTTTGTCTAAATTTGTGAATTCTTACGAAACATAAATATAAATGAATCCAATCTCTGTTCTTCATATCGAGCTTTTTCAGGCGGGTAAAAATACTTCAGATTTTTATTTTAATACGATGAAGAATCATTTGGTGGTGGGACATCGTCATATAGAGAAACCTCACAGACATGATTTTTATGCTGCTGTTCTTTTTACTAAAGGAACAGGTGTACATGAAATAGACTTTCAAAGGTATGAAGTTTCGGAAGGAAGTCTGTTTTTTCTGTCACCAGGACAGATTCACAGTTGGGAACTTTCCGAAGATATTGATGGGTATATTTTCTTCTGTTCTCAGGAGTTTTATGAAATGCATTATGTGAATCAGAAACTGAGAAATTTTCCTTTTTTCGGATCTGTATCGTTTCCAAGAAAACTTCAGTTGGATGCTGGTGAGCTTAAGAAAAACATTAGCTTATTTCAGGAATTGGGAGAAGAACATCAGACTAAAAGTATAATGAAAGAAGGGCTGATTTTATCATTGATGTCTCAGATTTTTATCAATGCTTCCAGATTGTTTTCAAAGGACTTTGATACAATGGATTCAGCTGCCGGACTTTCTTATTTTAAACATTATCAGGATTTTGAAAATCTGATTGAACAAAACTTTACCAAACATAAATCCATTACCCATTATGCCTCTTTATTAGGTATTTCATCCAAACACCTGAACAGGATTGCACAGACTGTTGTTCAAAAAACGGCTACTGATGTGATTACAGAAAGGGTAGTGCTGGAAGCCAAAAGAATGCTCATGTATCTGGATGAAAGTTTGGTAGAAATTGCTTTCCGTTTAGGATATGAAGAATATTCCTACTTTGTAAGAGTATTCCGGAAAAGCTCCGGAATGACTCCTACTCAGTTCATGAGGAAATATAAGGCTTAATGAGTGTAAAATTTAAAGTTTATGGGTCAAAGTTTAATGGAGAGATTGTTGTAAACCACCCGTCAAAAATTCTTTGAATTTTTGCCACCCCTCCAGAGGAAGGGAATTAGGGAAATATCAACGACTTTTTCTGATCCCCACAAACTGCAACCTATCACCTATCATCTGCTACCTAAAGAGCCAGTTTAAACGGTCCTTCAAAAGTCGTTTCAAACGAATCAACTAATTGTCCTTTTTCATCAAATACTCCGATGACCATATTTTGTTTTGAGAACTTAATTTGTTCTTCAGGGAAGGAAATGTTGATGTTTCCTTTCAGGATCTGATCTCCTTTCAATATGATTTTTTCAGAACCGAAGTAAGTGATCTCTGCATTTGTTGGCGTGATAACTTTAATGGTAAGGGTCTTTTTCTCGTTTGATTTATTCAGAAGAGTGTAAATAAAGGTGTTGGTGATTTTACCATTTTTAACAAAGAATGTAGAACCTGCCGGTTTGATGAATTTTGCTTCCATAGAACCACGGTCGTACATTAAAAATCCAAGGAATCCAATTAACAGAGCAAGGATAACGGTTGTTGCTTTCATTCTTGGGGTAAAGCGGAATTTATCCTGATTTTCAATTTCGGCTTCCGTTGCATAACGTACCAATCCTTTAGGTAAACCAACCTTTTCCATGACTTCATCACAGGCATCGATACAGGCTGTACAGTTCACACATTCCAGCTGCTGTCCGTTTCTGATATCAATTCCTGTAGGACATACCACAACGCATTGGTTACAGTCGATGCAATCTCCTTTTCCTGCTGCTTTTCTGTCTTCGTTATTTCTCCATTTTGCGCGGCCTTCACCTCTTTTAAAATCATAATATACATTGATGGTCTGCTTGTCAATCAATACTCCTTGCAGTCTTCCGTAAGGACAAACCAGTGTGCATACCTGCTCGCGAAGCCATGCGAAAACAAAATAAAACGTCATGGTAAAGAAAATCATCACAAGAAACTTCAGTGAGTTTCCTTCCGGTCCTTCACTCATAATACGGAAAACTTCTTCGTAGCCCACAATGTACATGAACATAAAGTGGGAAATAATCAGTGAAATGAGAAGGAAAACAGACCATTTAGTCAGCCTCTTTCTTATTTTCTCTGCATCCCATTCCTGTCTGTCAAGCTTCATTTGTTTATTTCGGTCACCTTCAATCCAGTATTCTATTTTGCGGAAAACCATTTCCATGAAAAGAGTCTGCGGGCACAGCCAGCCACAGAATATTCTTCCAAAAACTACTGTAAATAGCATTACAAAAATTACGGAGGTTACTGCTCCTAGAGCAAGAATGAAAAAGTCCTGCAGGTAGAAAGGCTGTCCAAGGATAAAAAACTTTCTATCGATCACGTTAATGAGAAGAAAAGGATTGTTATTGATCTTTACAAAAGGCAGCCCAAAGAAAATCGCAAGAAGAAGATAGCTGGTGTAATTTCTGTAGTTGGTATACTTTCCTTTAGGTTTTCTGGGGAATATCCATTTTCTTTTCCCGGTTTCATCCATGGTTCCTACGGAATTTCTGAAATCTTCATTTTCAATTTCCAAAGACTTGATATTGTTGGACTCTGCGCTCATTGTTGTATGCTATAAAGTATTTTGGTACAATTTTCATCCAGATTCATCATTTTTTTAAGATATTTTCCATGAAAAAAAGTGATTGATCCTGTTACTGCAAAGCTCCGGATTATATCTTTTTATTACTAATATGATCTACGTCCAAAATAGGACAATTGGGACATTTTACTTCTATGATTTTTATTGTATCAAAATGAGAAAATATTTTGAAACTTTTGAGTCATATCGTAAATTGCAGTTTTAAAAATGAAGCATGAAGAATATCTTTAAAATAAGTATGATTGGTTTGGTTTTCGCATTGGTAAACTGTCAATCAGTAAATTATAGTAAAATGTTTTATGAAGGAGTACAACCGGAAATGGTTTCCGACAAGTTCAGTTTCACAGAAGGACCATCAGCAGATAAAGAAGGGAATGTTTACTTTACCGATCAGCCTAACGATAAGATTTATTATTGGGATTGGAAAAGCAATAAAGTGATCGAGTTTTTAGATAAAACGGGAAGAGCCAACGGAACACACTTTGATAAAGATGGCTATTTAATTACCTGTTCAGACGATCAGGGTGAGATCTGGAAGATTTCCAAAAATAAAAAAGTTGAAGTTCTGCTAAAAGGTTTTGAAGGAAAAAGACTGAATGGACCGAATGATGTCTGGAATGATGAAGTGGGAGGAATGTACTTTACAGACCCTTTGTATGAAAGAGATTACTGGATTGGTTTTAAACAGGAAATCCAACATAAAAGTCTTTATTATAGGGATAGAACAGGAAAAGTCACGAAACTGGATACCTTCACACAACCTAATGGAATTGTAGGAAGCGAAAAATTAAAGAAACTCTATATTTCTGATATTGATGCCGGAAAAACCTATGTATATGATATTCTAGGAGAAGGAAAATTATCTGAGAAAAAACTCTTCTGCGAAATGGGTTCAGACGGAATGGAGCTGGATAAACACGGAAATCTTTACTTAACGGGAGATGGTGTACATGTTTTTAGCCGTTTGGGAAAGAAAATTTATCATATTTCTATTCCTGAGAAGTGGACATCCAATGTGGCTTTTGGTGGCAAAAACAATGATATTCTCTTCATTACTGCCTCGAAATCAGTATATACTTTCCCTACAAGGGTGAGAGGGATTAAATAATTTTGTGCCATAGCGACGAAGCAATCTCTTTTTATTACAGATGAGATTGCTTCACTTCGTTCGCAATGACAATTGAGTGGAAAGTCTAATAAGCAACCTCCATTTTCACTTTCTTGCCTTTCAGTTTTTCGTTCTGAAGCTTTCTTAAAAGAGCATTTACTTTATTTCTGGCAACGGCAACATAGGATGTGGTGTCTTTTACTTCAATAATTCCTACATCTTCTTTTTGTAGTTCTCCCTTCTTTAGCAGATATCCTACAATGTCCACTTTATTAACCTTGTCTTTTTTTCCTGCGCTGATGTAAACAGTCTGGAAAGGTGTTTTTTGCGGAACTTTAGTAAATCCGGCAACACTTTCTTCCGGGGTATTATTTTTAATGAACGGAAAGTTTTCCTCTTCAGTCATGATCAGGTAGACAAAACCTTTGGCATTCATTCTTGCGGTACGTCCGTTTCGGTGGATGAAAGCATCTTCTTTTGGGGGAAGCTGATAATGAACAATAGATTCTACTTCAGGAATATCAAGTCCGCGGGCAGCAAGATCAGTTGTAATAAGAATTCTTGCAGAATCATTTCTGAATTTTAATAGGGCACGTTCCCTTTCATCCTGTTCCATACCACCATGGAAGGTTTCTCTGTCGATTCCCATTTGGTTGAGAAGTTCAGAGATACGGTCTACAGCTTCACGGTGATTACAGAAAATCAACGTTCTTTTGTTCCCGATTTTACAAACCAGATTGAAAAGAGTATCCAGTTTTTCTTCAGGAATAGTCATTACTTTTCTCAGCTGGAGATCCGGTTTTACATCATTTTCTTTAAGGAAACTGATTACTGTTTCATCTTTTAAGCCTGTAAAAGCCGGAATTTCATCCATTGCTGTAGCAGATGTTAAAATTCTTTGAGAAAGTCCTTTTAAAGAATTGGAAATAAATTCCATATCATCATGGAAACCTAATTCCAGAGCTTTGTCGAATTCATCAAGAACCAGTGTTTTAATCGTTTTCGGATCAAAATTGTTATTTCTTAAGTGGTAAACAACCCTTCCAGGAGTTCCGATCAATACAGCCGGAGCTTCGATTAAGTTATTAACCTCAATTTTTTTATCATGTCCACCATAGCAGACAGAAACTTTAAAATCTGTTCCCATAGATTTAAAAACCTGCTCAATCTGTAAAGCAAGTTCCCTTGCCGGAACTAATATCAATGCCTGAACTCCCTGAACATTTTTTTTCAGATTTCTGAGAACAGGAAATAAAAAGGCAAGCGTTTTCCCTGATCCTGTGGGAGAGAGTAAAACAATGTCTGTATGATCTTCAGACGCTTTATAAGTAGATTTCTGCATCTGATTCATATCCTGAATCTGCAGTTTTTGATAGATCGGCTGTAATTCCATGCTGCAAAGGTAGTGAATTTAAGCGGGTGATGGGTGGGAGAGTTTGAGGGTTTGAGGGTTTTAGAGTGGTAGGGTTTTAGAGTTGAAGGGTTTGAAAGGGGGAGAAAAGTGAGGGTCTTCTTTAATTCTGTGTTCCTGTCATTCTGAATGAAGCGTAGCGAAATGAAGAATCTCTGCTTATTACAGATGATTCGTGAACTACGTTCGTAAACTTTCAGTTTGTGCTCGGCATGACAGCTGATATTGCTTCATTCTAAATTTAAGACAGTTAGTATTAGGATGTCATGCCGAGCTCAGTCGAAGTATTCTTTTAATCAAAGTATTGATTTTTAAATATATAAGTTAAATATTAGCCTGCTGAAATCTATTGCTTATTTTAAATAAAATTCATATCTTTGCACCCACTTTTGTGGCGAAAAGGTTTGAAGAGTAAATTACTTACAATTAATTACTTCCGTATTTTTTAATCCGCATTTATTCAAACCGTTAAAAAAGAAGGAATACAAATTTTATTAGAAAATGTCAAAAGAGACAAATTCAGCAGAGGTTTTATTAAACCAAAACGTAGCACCAGAACAATTTGATTGGGATTCATTCGAATCAGGTCTTGATGCAGATGCGAGAAAAGAAAAAAGCGATTTAGAAGAAATCTACAACGGATCTTTAAACAACCTTGACGATAACGACGTTTTAGTTGGTAAAGTTGTAAGATTAACTGATAAAGAAGCTATCGTAGACATCAACTTCAAATCTGAAGGTGTTATCTCTCTAAACGAATTCCGTTACAACCAAGGCCTAAAAGTAGGTGATGAGGTAGAAGTAATGGTTGACAAGAGAGAAGACAAAACTGGTCAATTACAATTATCTCACAGAAAAGCTAGAACACTTAAAGCTTGGGATAAAGTAAACGAACTTCACGAAACTGGAGAAATCGTTAACGGTTTTGTTAAATCTAGAACTAAAGGTGGTATGATCGTTGACGTTCACGGAATCGAAGCATTCTTACCTGGTTCTCAAATTGACGTTAAGCCAATTAAAGATTACGATCAGTTCGTAGGAAAAACTATGGAGTTCAAAGTTGTGAAAATCAACCCTGAGTTCAAAAACGTAGTTGTATCTCACAAAGCATTGATCGAAGCAGATATCGAAGGTCAGAAAAAAGAAATCATCGCTCAGCTTGAAAAAGGTCAGGTTCTTGAAGGAACTGTTAAGAATATCACTTCTTACGGTGTATTCATTGACTTAGGAGGTGTTGATGGATTGATCCACATTACAGACCTTTCTTGGTCTAGAGTGAACCACCCATCTGAAATCCTAGAGGACGGACAGACTGTAAAAGTTGTAATCCTTGATTTCGATGATGAGAAAACAAGAATCCAATTAGGTATGAAGCAATTAGAAGCTCATCCTTGGGATGCTCTTTCTGCTGACTTGAAAGTAGGTGACAAAGTAAAAGGAAAAGTAGTAGTTCTTGCTGACTATGGTGCATTCGTAGAAATCGCTCCAGGTGTTGAAGGATTAATCCACGTTTCTGAAATGTCTTGGTCTACTCACTTAAGATCTGCTGGAGATTTCGTAAAAGTAGGTGATGAAGTAGAAGCTGAAGTATTAACTTTAGATAGAGAAGAAAGAAAAATTTCTCTTGGTATCAAGCAATTGTCTAAAGATCCATGGGAAAACATCGAAGCTAAGTATCCTGTAGGATCTCAGCATGTAGGAACTGTAAGAAACTTCACTAACTTTGGTGTATTCGTAGAGTTAGAAGAAGGTATCGACGGATTAATCTACATCTCTGATCTTTCTTGGACTAAGAAAATCAAGCACCCATCTGAGTTCTGCGCAGTAGGTGATAAATTAGACGTTGTAGTTCTTGAATTAGATATCCAAGCTAGAAGATTATCTCTAGGTCACAAGCAATTGACTGAAAACCCATGGGATAAATTCGAAACTAAATATGCTGAAGGAACTATCCACGCTGGTAAAGCTGTAGAAGTTCACGATAAAGGAGCTTCTGTTCAATTCGAAGATGCTGAAGTAGAAGCATTCTGCCCTTCAAGATTATTAGAGAAAGAAGATGGATCTAAAATCAAAAAAGGTGAAGATGCTCAGTTCAAAGTAATCGAATTCAACAAAGAATTCAAGAGAGTAGTAGTATCTCACACAGGTATCTTCAGAGACGAAGAGAAGAAAAACGTAAAAGAAGCTTCTTCTAGAAACGTAACTTCTTCTTCTAACAACGAAGAAAGATCTACTCTTGGAGACATCGATGCATTAGCAGAGTTGAAAAGAAAAATGGAAGAAGGTAAATAATCTTTGAACCATTCATACATAAGGAGCCGCTCGTTTGAGCGGCTTTTTTTATGAGTATATATTATAATCTGTATTTAAAATATTGAGAAAGAGGGCTTATTAGACATGATTCTATAAAACAATAAAAAATTGAATCCAGTTTATATCAGAAATTCATATTAATTATATCTATTTATGTTGCGAAATATTTGAATGAAAAGAATCAAAAAACAGAGTAAACATTATCTGAAAAGCCTGAATGTATTATGCTGTTCTATTGATTGATAAATATGTAAAATAATTTAAAGTTTTGTTTTGTGTTAGTATTTGTTTATGTGTTAATTTTTAATAAAAAAAACATTAAAGTTGTGTGAATTATTTGTAGATTAGCGACTTTAATAATGGATATGAAAAATAAAGCTCTACCTCTTCTATTTACGGTATTTTCTGCATTTCCGGCAGTATTGTTCGGGCAGGATAATGAAAAACTGATTAAAGATTATATTTCTCAAAATAAAATAAGAGAATATAAAAAGTCTGATCTTAATAATATCATTGTTGATAATATAGATCCGTCAAAATCATTGAATGGTAATGTTGTAAAATTTTTACAGACTTATAATGGCCTGCCGGTATACAGTTCTGTAGGAACAGCATTGATTAGAGACAATAAAATTATTTACTACACGGATAATTTTGTTACAGATTATACTACTTCTACTTCAGGTACAGCTGCTATTAATAAAAATACAGCTCTTCAAAAAATTGCTGAGGATCTGAAAAATCCTGATATTGCGAATTTCACGATTCTCGGATATCTTGAAAAGACTCAGAAAAGAGCTACATCAGCTAATCAAAGATTAGTTTATACGAATGACGAGAGTGGAAACTTACGTTTGGCTTACGAATATACTTTAATGGAGCCAAAATCTCCCAATTACTGGAATATTTTAGTAGATGCCAACAATGGAAATATCCTGTTGAAAAACAATCTGACACTATCATGTAATTTCCATCATGATGCTTACGGTTCAGAAGCAGGAGAGAGCCATGCTGATCATTTTGAAAATACATTAGTTGGGCCTCAAAATAGTGTAGCACAGAATAATAATATTCCATTGCTTTTACCGGATAATGCATCATATAACGTATTTCCATTGCCTATTGAAGCACCTACTTTTGGTTCAAGATCTATCATTAACAATCCATGGATTCTGAGTGCTTCTCCTGAAGGATGGCATTCTGATGGAACTAATCATTATACTACCACAAGAGGGAATAATGTTTTTGCCTATGAAGATGTATCAGGAACAGCTTTAACAGCCCCTGATTACCTTACTGGAACTCCGGCAGATGGAGGAGTAACAAGGAATTTTGATTTCCCTTTTAATATTAATGAATCACCAGTAAATAATAGAGATGCTGCCATCACAAATTTATTTTATCTGAATAATAAAATTCATGATGTTTTCTATAAATTCGGATTTACAGAAACCGGAAGAAACTTTCAGCAGAACAATTTTGGAAATGGACCTGTAGGAGGAGATGATGATTCTGTATATGCAGAGGCTCAGGATGGAAGTGGATTAAATAATGCTAACTTCTCCTCACCACCAGACGGATATAATGGTAAAATGCAGATGTATCTTTGGTCTCCGGTTGGAAGAGTATTTTTCTATAATGCACCTACTGCTGCTGTTTCCCGTACACCGGGAGCAGGAACTGCACAGTTTGGTAATCCTTTACCTATGAATGGAATAACAGGAGATGTAGCCCTTTCATCAGTTTTGGACGGGTGTACTGCTTTGCCTGCAAGTTCATTGGTTGATAAAATAGGACTGGTTGAGAGAGGAACATGTGCTTTTGCCATAAAAGTGAAAAACCTTCAGGATGCAGGAGCTAAAGCTGCTATTGTGTATAATAATGCAGTAAATGGTTCTACTTTGGGAAATATGGCGGGCGATGATCCGACAATTACAATCCCTTCAGTATTGATTACTAATGCAGAAGGAGAATATATCAAAACTCAGCTTGCTGCCAGTACTACAGTAAATGTTACCTTAAAAGGAAATATGACCCCTGACGGAAGCTTTGATAACGGAATCGTAACTCACGAATATGGTCACGGGATATCAAATAGAATGACCGGTACCGGTTACAACTGTCTGAATTCGGGAGTGAGTAAAGAACAGATGGGAGAAGGATGGTCTGATTTCTTTGCTTTAATGCTGACTAATAAAGCTGGTGATAATGCTACAGTGGCTAGAGGTACAGGGACTTATGCATTAGGTCAGGCTATTACAGGAGCAGGTATCAGACCTGCAAAATATTCTACAAGCCTTGCAGTTAACGGATTTACATACGGAAACACCAACGGAATGGAATACAATAACGGATCATCGGTTGTTCCGGATGTACACTCTATTGGTTTTGTTTGGGCAACCATGTTATGGGATCTTCACTGGAAATATGTTGAAAAATATGGTTATTCTTCAGACGTATTATCCACAACACCTAATGGAAGCACAAAAGTATTACAGTTGGTAACAGATGCTCTTAAACTTCAGGGTTGTAACCCTAGCTTTATTGATGGAAGAAATGCAATTTTAGCAGCTGAGCTGGCAACTACTCAGGGGCAGGATAAATGTATGATTTGGGGCGTGTTTGCAAGAAGAGGTTTAGGAGTAAATGCATCAGCAGGAGTTAAAAATAATATTAATGACCAGGTTCAGGATTTTAATGTTCCGGAAGCATGTTTATTGGCTACTAATGATGTAAATGCAGATAAGAACAATAATATTTCTATCTATCCAAATCCTGCTAAGGACGAGTTCTATATTAAGTTCCCAAGCAACACTCTTGGAAAAGTAAGTGTAGAACTTTATGATATGTCTGGTAAGTTGGTTTCTTCAGAAGATAAAATCTCACCAGATGCCAAGAAAGCAATTTCTACAAGCAATCTTGTTAACGGGACTTACATGGTTAAAATCAAAGGATTAGGTTTCGAAGCAGCTTCGAAAGTAATGGTTAAAAAATAATTTACTTTTATAATCAATCTCAAAATCGCCACAAGCAAGCTTGTGGCGATTTTATTTATCTATCACCATGACACTTCAGAATGATTTAATTTATATATTGTACCTTTGCAGGCTGTTAAAAAAATTATGAAGAAGAAAAATATACTAAAAGGTGTTTTATTTGTAGGGATTGGAGCTAGTATATACGGTATGTTGGCCACTTTTGTGAAAATGGCTTATCATGATGGCTTTACAACCTCAGAAGTAACTACTTCCCAATTCGTATTAGGTCTGACGGGACTTTTGATCCTTAATTTGATCCAGACCCTAACCTCAAAACAGAAATTATCGCTGCCAAGCTCTAAAGAAGTAAGAATGCTGTTGCTTGCTGGAACTTCTTTAGGAGGAACAAGCTTATTCTATTATATTGCAGTACAATATATCAATGTCTCTATTGCCATTGTATTGTTGATGCAGTCGGTATGGTTCAGTGTGGTGGTGGAAAGTATTATTACCAAAAAGTTACCCAATGCAAGAAAAGTAGTTTCTGTTGTTATTGTATTGCTGGGAACCGTTCTGGCAACTAATCTTATTAATATGGAAATAGAGCTGGACTGGCATGGGGTTTTCTGGGGATTGATGGCAGCAGCTTCCTATACTTTGACGATGTTCACTTCTAACACACTGGCTACTCATCTTCCGGTTTTCAGAAAGAGTATCATTATGCTGGCAGGTGGTTCTGTTGTAGTTTTTGCATTCTTATTCTTTGCTCAGATAGGGCCTATGTATTTTGACGGTTTAAAATCATTATACCTGAATTTTACTGATAATACAGAACATATCCATTCATTTAATTATTCAATATTTCTCACGTATGGATTTGTACTGGCTCTTTTTGGAACTATTATCCCGCCAATCTTATTCAATGTTGGGTTTCCAAATGCAGGATTGGGACTTGGAAGTATTGTTTCATCACTGGAACTTCCGGTTTCTGTTACCATGGCTTTTGTTTTGCTGGGAGAGAAAGTATTTTTGATCCAGTGGGTAGGAATTGTCCTGATTCTTTTTGCTATTGTTTTGATGAATTTACCTTCAAAAAAAGAAAAAGAAGTTTCAATAGCATAATATCTATAAAAATATTTAACTAAAAATAACAGTTGAAACCGTTCCTTTTGGAGCGGTTTTTTTTAATTTTAATCTTTAAAATAAACGTTTCATGAAACATTTCAGAAATATAATGACTGTTTTTACTTTGACAGTCTCCGGTTTTATGTTTTCACAGGTAAAACCTCTGGATGCAATGCTGTCTGATTATCAATATCCTTACGAAGTACATTATCTCAATTTCAAGTCTCAGGGGGAAGATTTGAAAATGGCCTATATGGATGTGCAGCCCCAAAAATCCAATGGAAAAGTGATCATGCTTCTTCATGGAAAAAACTTTAATGGAGCCTATTGGGAAAGAACGGCGAAAGATCTTTCTGCTAAAGGATTCAGAGTAGTAATTCCTGATCAGATAGGATTTGGAAAATCATCAAAACCTCATGCTTATCAGTTTTCTTTTTCACAGCTGGCAGAAAATACAAAAGCGGTTCTGGATGAATTGAAAATTGATAAAACCATAGTATTAGGACATTCAATGGGAGGAATGGTGGCAACCAGATTCACTTTGTTGTATCCTGAGAAAGTACAGAAACTGATTCTTGAAAATCCGATCGGGCTGGAAGATTATAAAACTTTTGCAGCGTATCAGACCATTGATCAGGCTTATCAGTCCGAACTTAAAAATACAGCCGAAACGTATAAAAATTATCAGCTTAAATTCTATTACGACAACAAATGGAAAGAAGAATACCAACCATGGCTTGACTTAGTTGCAGGATGGACTCTTCATAAAGATTATCCTCAGGTAGCCTGGGATGCGGCACTTACCACAGATATGATTTATAATCAGCCGGTATGTTATGAATTTAAAAATATTAAAGTTCCTACATTGCTTATCATTGGAACAAGAGACAGAACAGCAATAGGAAAGGACAGGGCACCGAAAGAACTTCAGCCTAAGATGGGACAATATCAGGAATTGGGAAAGAAAACCCAACGTGAAATTGCGGGTTCAAAGCTTGTAGAGATTGAAAATGTAGGGCATCTTCCCCATATCGAAGTCTACCCTAAATTTATTGAAGCACTTTATAATTTCATACAATAAATTCATTCTAACTATAAAATATTTGAAACATTAAGTTTTTTGCAAGTGATTAAAAATAATAAGCTTTATAAACATTTTGCTTAATTTTTCATCTTTGATGAAACTTAACTCATCCTATCACTTTCATTAAACTTAATGTTTCAAAATCAATTCTTTTTGTTCCCAAACAGCAATAAAGTACAAACTCCAATTCCTGAAAATAATACACATGCGATTCCCAGGTTTTGTATCAATCCAATGGCTATAAGTCCTGAACCTATCAGGATATAATAAATCAATCCTAACAAAGCACCTGCACTTCCTGTTTCGCTCTTATAATTGATAAGCGCTGTACTCAGTATATTAGGGATGGCAATGCTGAAAGCCATCACAATAAAGAAATAAGGAATTAAAAAGTATATTCCTGTACCTGTCAGAATCCATACAAAAATGGAGGCGGTAAATGCTGTACATGTACTTGCTTTAACTAAACACTTAGGTTGTATGTTCTTGAATAACAGATGCCTGTTAAGTTTTGCGCCTGCAAATGTACCTGTAGCCAGTATCATACTGCTGTACCCAAAGATATAAGAAGAATAATGATTTTCTTTAAAGATAAACGGAGCCAGCGAATAGTATGAAAACAGAAGGACATTAAAACTCATGATTAATAAACAGCATCTGATGATGTCCTGATCACGAAGCATCCGCTTGAGCAAATTTCCCAAAATACTGATACTAATTTCTTTTGGAGTATGATGAGTTTCAGAAATTTTTTCTCTGGAGAGAATGAAGAATAATAGGGACAATATACATAATGCTATAAATACACCTTGATGTCCCACAGAAGAAGCCAATACAGAACCGGTAATCATTCCGATGACAGGACTGATGGATAAGCCGATTCCGATCCAGGAAAATACTTTACTCAGATTATCTTTGTCATAGCTGTCTCTTAAAATGGTCTGGGTCACAATAGAGCCTACTGAAATTCCAAATGCAGAGATAATCCTGGCTGTAAGAAGAATCATAAAATCAGAAGCAAAAACAGCTGCCAAAGTTCCGATTCCATAGGTAATGAGACCATATTCCAATGATTTTTTTCTTCCGATTCTGTCGCATTGAATACCCCAGAATGCTACACCCAGCGCAAATGCTATAAAATATAAACTGATTGTTAAGGTAACTGATTCTTCATTCACTCCAAACTTCTCCTGTACCATTGGTAAAACTGGACTGTAGATGGTTTCTACAAACTGAGGAAGCATTACAAGTAAAGTCAGCAACCAGATTGGATTTGTCTTTTTCATTTTTTTTCTGCAAAGTTTCCAAAAAATCCATGTATATTTATAATGATATAAAAACAAAAAATATCAAAAATAGGACATGGCTATACTGAAGCAAAATGAAAGCTTTAATGCAGATACTCTTCACGAAAAAGTAATTGGAATAGCTTCTGATATGGTATTGCATGATTCTGGTTTTCACTTTCATAAAACAAAGTCTCAGTTGTTGTATGCGCCATCAGGTTGTATGACAGTGACTACTTCCGACAGACAGCTGGTTCTTCCTCCGTTCAGAATGCTTTGGATTCCTGCCCATGAAGTTCATCGTGTGAATTTCAGGAATATTGTTGCCTATAGATCCATCTATTTTGATGAAGATTATTCCCAAAACTATATAAAATCGGATCTGAAAGTTCTTCATGTCAACGCCTTGTTAAAAGAAATTATTGAAAGGATTTGTTTCTGGGAATGGTCAGCTCTCAAAAGTGATCAAACCAATCTTTTAAATGTATTCTGGGATGAAATGCAAAGGGCTACGGAAGAAAAACTCGAACTTAAAATGCCGCAGGACAGACGTTTTCAGAGAATCGTTGAAGAATGGACACTCCGTCAGTCTATACCTCCAATGTTGAAAGATCTTGCAGAAATAACCGGAGCAGTGGAGAAAACGATCAGCCGTATTTTTAAAAAAGAAACCGGACTGTCTTATCAGGATTGGAGACAGCAATGGAGGCTACAACGGTCTATTGAACTTTTGGTGGAAGGTAATTCAATAGGAGAGGTGTCGCATATCCTGGACTTTTCATCAGACAGTGCTTTTATTGAGTTTTTCAAAAAACAGACAGGTTCAACACCTCTGCAATATCTTATGAAGAATGAATAGTCTTTTTGCTGCTGATAAAAAGTACTGATTATGATCCCTGTCAAGGTTTTAACCTTGACAGGGGTTGATGTAATAATACAAAATTCCAAAAACGACTTCTGCTCAAGAATTTCAACGTATATTTCTTGTCCTATGAAAAGCCTGATTCAGAGTTAATTTCATAAAATTGTATTACCTAATACAATAATTTTATGAAAACGATGAATACCCATAACGTTGAGAATTACATACATATAATTGAGATCAACGCTACTGTAGATAAAGTATATCATGCCTTGACTCATGAAATTCCTCTTTGGTGGACTGAATTGTTTGAAGGTTCCTCTTCGGAGATTGGAAATCTTTTCACCATAAGATTTGGAGATCAGATTCACAAAACAATGCGTGTGAAAGAATTAACCGCCAATGCAAAAGTTGTATGGTCTGTTGAAGACTCATTAATTGCTCTTCCTGAATTAAAAAACAAAACAGAGTGGATCGGGACAACAATTGTATGGGAAATAGAGGAAAAGAAAGAGTTAAGCCAGATAAAACTTACTCATATCGGTCTGAACCCGGCTATTGAATGTTATGAGATCTGTTCAAATGGTTGGCTGCAATTTATAGGCAGTCTGAAACAATTTCTGGAAATAGGAGAAGGAACTCCCTATAAAAAGTAAAAAATATTGAAACAAAAAAAAAGAGACTGTTTACATGTAAACAGCCTCTTTTTGTATTTATTGTTGTCTGAATTATTTCTTCTTGTAAGCAGCGTCTTTGATTCTTGCTTTTTTACCTCTAAGGTCTCTGAAGTAGTAAATTCTAGCTCTTCTAACTCTACCTCTTCTATCAACTTCGATTTTTTGAAGTGCAGGCATGTTAATAGGGAATACTCTTTCTACACCTACATCACCACTCATTTTTCTGATAGTGAAAGTTTTTGTAGAACCAGTACCTCTTAATTGGATAACTGTTCCTTTGAAGAACTGAGTTCTAGTCTTTTGTCCTTCTTTAATTTCGTAATACACAGTAATTGTATCACCTGCTTTGAATTCAGGGAATTCTTTTTTCGCAATGTACTTGTCTTGTACGTACTTTAATAAATCCATTATTAATAAAATAAAATGTTAAAGCTAAGCAACTTACACGTTCTTCGTCAGAGGTTGAATAACAGGTTGCAAATGTACAAAATAGTTTTTGAATACACCAAATATTTAATGTGCTAAAAACTATAATTTTTTCATTCCGGTTTTGCCAAAAAATTAACGGTTTCTTTAAAGTACCATCAGACAGAGTTTATATGGGAACTCTACTTTTGCCCGAAGTAAAAAAATCTGAGCAAGGATTTTTAAATAGTTGATTTACAATTCGAAATTCTATATGTTATTTTAAAACTAAAACGATTATGAAACATTATTTCTTCTTTTTTTGTTTCGCGGTCCAGATGGCTTTCGGGCAGGCTTTGTATCCTTATTTACAAAACCCCACCCCGAATTCTATGATCGTCAATTGGAAAACAGCTTCCAATAATGAAACAACAGTGATCTACGGAGATTCTCCAACGAACCTGAATGTAACCGTAACGGGAACTACCAATATCTTCTCAGATACGGGATACAACAACAATTACTATTATCACACAGCAAAGATTGCTAATCTTCAGCCGAACACGAAATACTATTATAAGATTAAAACAGGAACCACTGAGTCTGCTGTTTATAATTTCAGAACACTTCCTTTACCGGGACAGGCTGTAACTGCCAATGGAAAGATCCGTTTCCTTATTATGGGGGACAACCAGATCAAAGCAGAGCCAAGATATGATACGCTTACTTTGAATGCGTATAAAAAACTAAAAGAAAAATTCGGAGCTACTTCAGATCCGTCAGATAATATTGCGCTTACTTTTATGGTAGGTGACCAGGTAGACGTAGGTACATTGGACCACTATGAAAATGTCCACTTTAAAAAGAATATCAAATTATCACCTTATCTGCCTATTCAGACAACAGTAGGAAACCATGAAACCTACGGAACGATGGGAATGAATTCTTACTATGCCCATTTTTATATTGATGAAATCAGTTATAAAGGAATAAGCTCAGGAAATGAGAATTATTATGCCCAGCAGGCAGGAAATGTATTATTTGTAAGTTTAAGTTCTGAACATACAGGGTCAGCACAACAGACATGGCTTCAGCAGATCTTAACAGCTGCCAACAATGATTCTACTGTAGACTGGATTATTTCTTTGAGTCACAGACCGTATCAGGCTGAACAATACGTAGGAGATATTTCTAGCTGGGTAAGAGAAAATGCCGTACCGCTTCTGGTAACTTCTGATAAATATTTAATGCACGTTGGAGCTCACCACCATTTATACCACAGAGGTCAGCTTAAAAATACACCGAACTATCAGATTATTTCCGGAGGAACAGCCTGGGATCAATATTGGGGAATGTCTAATGAACAGGATTTTGACGATGTTCAGAAAACTTTGACAGATTGGACTTATCAGATTGTGGAAGTAGATATTCCAACCGGAAAAGTAGATATTGAATGCTATTCCATCGGTGGAGTTTACAACAAGAAAAACAATGTATTGGTAGATTCCTTCCACAGATATAAAAATCAGCCTAAACCGGCAAAACCAGCCATTACAAATACTTTCTCAGGGCCAATTACTTTGCCTTTGACATTGAACGGAAGTGCATTTTCGTCTTCTAATGGAGAGCTTTTAAATACAACACAGTTCCAGATCAGTAAAGCCTCGAATTTTTCTGTAATTGAAAAGGAATTCTACCGCGATTTTGAAAACTGGTTTGGAAAAGATGGAAACGGAACTCCTGATAAAACGAAAAATTTGAATGATGGAGTAGACATCACAAAAGCGACATTGGCAGCGAATTCTATTCCCAACGGAATCTATTATGTGAAAACACGTTACAGAGACAGAAACCTTGAATGGAGCGATTGGAGTGATGTGAAGCAGTTCGAAATTACAGGAAGTGTGGTTTCAAATCCTACATTTACTTTAAACAAAACAGAATATACTCAGAATGAAGCTATCACAGCTACTTTTACAGGTGGTCCGGGAAATCAGCAGGATTGGGTAGGAATCTATAAAAAAGGACAAACGCCGGCTTCTACCACTTCACAAGGGTATATTTATACAAATGGGCAGACTGCAGGAACAGTAACTTTCAATAATGGTCTGGCTACTAAAGGTCAGTATTTTGCAGGATTCTTTGCAAATGGAGGATATACAGAAATCACTCCAAGAAAAAATTTCTATGTAGGACCGAAAGTACAGTTGCAGACTACCGCTGATACGTATCCGGTAGGAGGAACGGTTACCATTAATTTTACAGATGGACCGAACTTACAGAAAGACTGGATCGGAATTTATAAAATGGGACAGACTCCGGGAACTACAGCTTCTATCAAATGGAGCTATGTGACAACTGCATCCGGAACATTGAATTTTACAGGACTTCCAAAAGGATATTATTATGCTCAGTATCTGTTGGAAGATGGATATAACGGAATCGGGGAGAAGGTATTCTTTAAAGTAGGAGATATTGTTACCGATCTTTGGATCAACAAACCTGTATACACTTTAGGAGAAAATATTACGGCTTCATGGACAGATTCTCCGGGAATCATCAAAGACTGGTTAGGAATTTATCCTCAAAGTGTTCAGACTCCGGATGATAATTTTGTTTCTTATACTTATTTTGATGGAGTGACTCAGGGAACAAAAACCATTCAGGGAACAGCTGTACCTGCAACACCAGGAAATTATTACATGGTCATGTTTACCAATGATTCCTATACGGAAGTTTCAAACAGAGTACAATTCCAGGTGGCTTCACCTACTTTAGGAACTGAAGAAACAAGAAGTACAGAGAAAAACGTAGTGTTGTATCCAAACCCAACCAAACCGGGACAGCCTACTTTTATTAAAAGCGATTACCCGATTGAAAAAATTGAATTGGTTTCAGCTTCGGGAGAATTATTGTATGTATCGAAAAATATCAATAACCAACGTTTCTCTTTGGTGAATGAAAATCTTCCGGCAGGCGTTTACTTTGTGAAAGTACACGGAAGAAAACTATTTACTTTAAAGCTGATTATTCAGTAAGGTAAACTAAACACAATTATAATGGAGAGGCTGTCAGCAATGATAGCTTCTTTTTATTGATGTAAATAAATATAATGCGCCATAATTATCTGTGAAATTCTGTGTCATCTGTGGGCAAAAACAAACCGCAAAAGTCACAAAAGTTTTTAAGCATTTTAGTAAGATGAAAAGCATATTCTCACGCTGAAAAAGTACACATAAGTTTTTAAAAATTTTTGATTTTTCTTAAGTGTTGAAAATAAGATATATTAAATTACCAATCTTTGTGAGAGTCTCTAGTTAAATAAAAAAGCGATTCCAAAAAAAATTGAAACCGCCTTTGATATAGATACATGGTAATTAGTCAAATGGATAGTACAGATCATCCTCATTAAGTAACGTCTGGTTTTCAGCAGAAGCAGTTTCATCCTGAGTATCAGCAAGAGTCTTTGTTTCCTGAATAAGCTTTCCATCCATATTATAAAGCTTTAACAGAATCCATTTCCCGCTGCGTTCAAGTTCTTTGGCTCCATCAAATGTTTTCAGCCTGATTTTTCCGGATTGAATAACACCAGCTTTTACAGAAGATTTATTGGCTGGTTTACCTTTTACATACTGTGTGATTTGTGCTGTGAAATAATAATCTTCACCATCTTCACTGAAAGGTTGTGTAAAAGTATATAGAACAGTTCCTTTAGTGTCATAAACAGTTGCTTCATAACCTGTTTGCTTAGCATTCAGCTTTTTTTCATAATTCAGTTTATTAAGCCCTTCATAATAGTTTTTGATATTTACAATAACACCTTCTTTATAGAGGGTTTCATTAAAGCCTTCATAAGTAGTACCATTATATGGAATACCATCCTGGTAAGTTAATGTAGATTTCAGCTTTCCATCCGGAGAATAATATTTGATTTCCTGTATAACATCATCTTTTAAAAACTTCTCAGACGATAATTTTTTGTCTTCATCAAAGTATTTGCTATTTACAATTGAGCCTTTTTCGTAGGTATCTATAGATGAAACCTGTGTGTATTCATAGGACAGCTGATAGTCTTCTCCATCCATTGGATTGTAAATATCGTTTTCTTTATCATATTGATATACCAGATGCCCTATTTTTTTACCCGACTCGTCATAGGTAGTTTTATAGCCATCTTTTTTGTTCATTTTCTGTTCCTGTAAGATCTTTCCGGTTTTGCTATAGGTTACCCCCTCTTTTACACTGCCGTCTTTTCTGTATTTTTCTATCTTAGAAATCCTCATTGGGCTTGAGTAGTAATCTACCATCATATTTTCCCCTGAAGGAGAAGAGGTACCGCTTCCCAGATACTTGCCCTTTTCACCGTAATATTTCGTCTCGGTATTGCTGTCCTTGTCAATGATCGTTTCATGTCTGATCCCTTTGATGTCGTCATCATAAACGGTAGTTTTTGTAGGAAATGAGTTTTCGTAATCGATCAGAATATTAAAATCTATTCCATCTTCAGCATCTTTATAAGTGAACATTTTTCCTGAGAAGTTTCCATCTGCTTTATATACTATATCTTCTGTCAGCCTTCCTTTTTCGTCATAAGACTGAGCGGGGCCAACCTGCTGGCCGTTAGAATAAGTGATAAAATTCAAGACTTTTCCTTCAGGTGTATACCAGGTTACTTTTCCATCGAAAACCTCACTGTTGGGAGTTGTATCAGAAGCGAAACCTTCCATTTGAAGTTTTCCGTCCTTATAGAAATCTTTGATGAGGGTAAGTTTTCCTTTAGGAGTCGTTTCACGGTAATATTCCATGTTGTCCTGAGTGGTTTTTTCCCAGTTTTCATCGAAATAAGTTTTTTCCTGTGCGCATACATTGATGCTGAGTACCAGTGCAAGTAATGCTGAGGTAAATAATTTTTTCATGTTTTTTTTTGTAAGCTTTGATATTTATATATGATAATGTGATGAAGGGTGTTGAAACAGATCTCTGTAGCGATCAAAAGAAGTGAAAAGGGTAGTATTTGTACACCATTGAAATAATTTCTACATTAAAGTTGTGTTTAGATGATAACCGGAACTAATACAGTATTTCCGGCTTTGAGAGGGCAAATATAGATGAAATTGACGAGAAATAAGACAAAAAATGAACAGACTTGTTCGGTTTTTAATGTAATGTTTTGATTATTATGTTTTTAAATGTTTTGGAGCAGTTTTGAAAAAATGCATTGAATTCAGTACAGTTTCCATTCATAGGATATACAAGAAAATTTATTAAATTTAGCCAACAGAAAAATCTAATGTTTCATGATAGATAAAAGAGTAAAAAATGCAAAGGAGGCCATCGAAGGAATTAATGATGGAATGACA
The DNA here is from genome assembly GCF_047345655.1 of Chryseobacterium sp. T20. Taxonomy (NCBI): domain Bacteria; kingdom Pseudomonadati; phylum Bacteroidota; class Flavobacteriia; order Flavobacteriales; family Weeksellaceae; genus Chryseobacterium; species Chryseobacterium sp. T20. The sequence goes on along the minus strand of NZ_JBLFDU010000001.1, from coordinate 885,861 downwards.
CTGATGCTTGGCGGATTCGGACTTTGTGGTATTCCTGAAAACTCAATCAATGCTTTGGTAGAAAGCGATGTGAAAGATCTGACTTGCATTTCAAACAATGCGGGAGTAGATGATTTCGGGTTAGGATTATTGCTTCACAAAAGACAGATCAAGAAAATGATCTCTTCTTATGTAGGAGAAAATGCTGAATTTGAAAGACAGATGCTTTCAGGTGAACTGGATGTAGAACTTACTCCACAAGGAACTTTAGCGGAAAAATGCAGAGCTGCTCAGGCGGGAATTCCGGCATTTTATACACCTGCAGGTTACGGAACTGAAGTAGCAGAAGGGAAAGAAGTAAAAGATTTCAAAGGAAAACCTCATATTCTGGAGCACGCTTACGATGCAGACTTTTCCATCGTAAAAGCATGGAAAGGTGATCATGCAGGAAATCTGATCTTTAAAGGATCAGCAAGAAACTTCAACCATCCGATGGCAGGTGCGGCAAAAATTACCATTGCTGAAGTAGAAGAACTGGTAGAACCGGGACAGTTAGATCCTAACGAAATTCATATTCCGGGAATCATGATTCAAAGAATTTTCCAGGGAGAAAAATTTGAAAAAAGAATTGAGCAGAGAACCGTAAGAACTAAAGAATAAGTTCAAACAATAAAAATAAAAAGCGCTGAATAGATGTTCAGCGCTTTTTTTATGCTTGAGGAGTAAGTGTTTTTCTTTCTCCGATCTGTTGTCTCCACATGGCGTAGTAAAGTCCTTTTTCATCAATAAGATTGGCGTGGGAACCTGTTTCTACTACCTGTCCGCGTTCAAGAACATAAATTTTATCTGCATGCATAATCGTACTTAAACGGTGTGCTATAAGAACGGTAATCTGTTCTCTTTCTTTCGAAATGTCTTTGATAGTCGTAGTAATTTCTTCTTCGGTAATACTGTCCAGTGCTGATGTTGCTTCATCAAAAATCAACAGATGAGGTTTTCTCAAAAGTGCTCTTGCAATGGCAATTCTTTGTTTTTCACCGCCACTCAGCTTCAGACCGCCTTCACCAATAACCGTTTCAATTCCTTTCTCAGCTCTTTCCAATAATGCAGTGCAGCTTGATTTCTGTAAAGCAACGGCCAGTTCTTCTTCAGTAGCGGAAGGATTAACGAAAAGAAGGTTTTCTTTAATTGTTCCTGCAAATAATTGGGTATCCTGTGTTACAAAACCAATTTGATTTCTCAGCTCATCAAAATCAAATTCCTTTCCATTGATTCCATTATAAAAAATATTCCCTTCCTGAGGTCTGTACAATCCAACCAATAGTTTCACCAAAGTACTTTTTCCGGAACCACTCGGTCCTACAAAGGCAATAGTCTCACCGTTTTTAAGATCAAAAGAAATGTTATTTAAAGCTTTGTACTGGGCAGACTGATGCTTGAAAGAAACATGTTTGAATTCCAGTTCCTCAATAGCTCCGATTTGTTTCGGGTGAAGAGGTTTTTCTTCTACTTCTTTTTTCATCAAACGGTCAAAATTCTGAAGAGAAGCCTCTGCCTCACGATAAGAAATAATGATATTCCCGATTTCCTGCATAGGCCCGAAAATAAAGAAACCGTAAAACATCAGAGACAGATATTGACCCGGAGTCACAATGTTTTTAAAAATTAAAAATAAAAGAGTCAGGGTAATTAACTGTTGAAGAAAATTGACCATTGTTCCCTGAATAAAACTCAAAGAACGGATGCTTTTCACTTTCCTTAATTCAAGACCAAGAATCTTATACGTGTTGTTATTTAAACGGATGACTTCCTGATTGGTTAATCCTAAACTTTTAACGATCTCAATGTTTCTAAGGCTTTCAGTAGTACTTCCGGCTAAAGCGGTGGTTTCAGTGACGATATTTTTCTGGATCACTTTGATTCTCTTACTCAACAAATTGGTAACAATTGCAATAAAGAAAATTCCACAGATATAAACAGGCATAATAGACCAGTGTAAACGGATCGCGTACACGGAAACGAAAATAATACTCACCAGAATTCCGAAGAAAATATTGATGAAATTTGTGATGAATTTGACTGTATCTTCTCTTACTTTCGTTAAAATTGACAAGGTTTCACCACTTCTCTGATCTTCAAACTCCTGGTAGGGAAGTGCCATAGAATGTTTTAAACCGTCTGTAAATATTTTCGCTCCAAACTTTTGGGTAATCACACTGACTACATAATCCTGAAAAGCTTTGGCAATTCTGCTCACCATTGCAGTTCCGATAAGCAGACCCAAGAAGTAAAAAGCACCATGATATACAGAGCTTCCGTATAAATATTCATTCAGGTTTCTGGGTAATAGCTTTTCTTTATCAAAAAAGTTAGGATGCGTAACCAGCTGATCAAGGATGTTTCCTGTGATAGCCGGGGCAAATAAAGAGAAAACCTGGTTGATCGTAGCCAAAAATAACGAGATGATTATCAGCCACTGATAAGGTTTAAGATATCTAAAAAGTATTTTCATTCTATTAAAAAATAATGGAACAAAATTACAGATATTATTTTAACTAACAGTGTTAATTGTTGAATACAACAAAGCCCTTTTGTATTCACGTGAAAATAATTAAATTGCAGTCTAAGTTTTTATTATGCTTACAAAAGAACAAATTGCCAAAAGAATTTCAAAAGAACTGAAAGATCGTTATTATGTAAACCTGGGAATTGGGATTCCTACTTTGGTTGCCAACTATGTACCGGAAGGTATTTCCGTAGAATTCCAGAGTGAAAATGGAGTTTTGGGGATGGGACCTTTCCCTTTCGAAGGAGAAGAAGATGCTGATATCATCAATGCCGGAAAACAGACTATTACTATTCTGGAAGGAGGTTCATTCTTTGATTCAGCCTTCAGTTTCGGGATGATTCGTGGTCAGAAAGTAGACCTTACGATCCTTGGAGCGATGGAAGTTTCAGAGAACGGAGATATTGCCAACTGGAAGATTCCGGGAAAAATGGTAAAAGGAATGGGAGGTGCGATGGACCTTGTGGCTTCTGCTGAAAATATTATCGTTGCCATGATGCACGTAAACAAAGCAGGAGAAAGTAAAATTCTTAAGAAATGTACACTTCCTTTAACGGGTGTAAACTGTGTGAAAAAAGTAGTTACGGAATTAGCTGTTCTTGATGTGACTCCACAAGGATTCAAACTGGTGGAAAGAGCACCGGGAGTTTCAGTAGAAGATATTATCAAAGCAACAGAAGCAGATCTGATTATTGAAGGAGAAATTCCTGAGATGCAGTTCTAATCTGATAATAAATAAAAAAAATTTCGGCCTCACTTTGGGAGGCCGAAATTTTTTTATAAACGACATCGGAACTCGCAGCGTTAAAAAAATAAGTCCTGTCAACGTTAAGAAAATTCTCCTGTCCGAAGCGCGAGACCCATTCAGAACCGATTAAGAAATAAAGAATTCGCGCAAGTTTAGAATTTTTAGAGAACAGGACTTATTTTTAGCGGAGAGTTCCCAGTCTTGAATTTTTGTTTCTTTTGTTTTAAGACAAAAGAAATTAAAACCTAAAAAAAAGCTGCTTCATTACGTAAATAGTTTTTGATCGTTTAAAATTCTGGCAAATTTTTCTATAGATAAACATTAAACCGACATAGGACATCGTAGCGTTAAAAAAATAAGTCCTGTGAACGTTAAGAAAATTCTCCTGTCCGAAGCGCGAGACCAATTCAGAACCGATTAAGAAATAATGATTTCGCGCAAGTTTAGAATTTTTAGAGAACAGGAATTATTTTTAGCGGAGAGTTCCAGGTCTTGAACTTTTGTTTCTTTTGTTTCAAGACAAAAGAAATTAAAACCAAACAAAAAAGCTGCTTCATCACGAAACAGCTTTTATATCTAAACGTTAGCATGTTAACTAACTTCTAACTTCTAACCTCTAATATCTAACTTCTCATTTATTTCCCATCCTGAGCCCCAAATACCTTCTGCAAAATACTCGTAGTTCTCATTGCAGGTGTATTTCTGATCCCACTTTCTTTATCTGCTACCATTTTAAAAACTCCATTAATGGTTTCTGTAGTAACATATTCGTTAAGATCTGTAGTAACAGCCTGTCCGGTAAATGTATTATACTTTGAAATCAGATTTTTCCAAAGCGTATCAGCACCAACTTTTCCTAAAGAAGCTTTTACTTTGGGCTGAAAAGCATTGAAAAGTTGAGTCTGAGTTTTTCCCTGCAGGTAACTTGTTGCAGCATTATTACTCCCTAGCAAGATATTTTTAGCATCTGTAATTGTCATAGAAGTAATGGCATTTGTAAAAATAGGAGCTGCTTCTGTTACGGCATCTTCAGCTGCTCTGTTCAGTAGTTTCACGCCTTCGTCAGCAAGGCTTCCCATCCCGATAGAACGTAAGGTAGTGTCGATTTTTCTTAATTTTTCAGGCATTAGAATTTTTACCGCTTCATTTTTAAAAAAACCATCCGTTACGGCCAGTTTTTTTACTCCATCCGTTACGCCCATACTTAAAGCTTCTTTTAATCCTGAAGAAATCTGAGTAGAAGTAAGGTTTCCAAGGTTGGCAGATGAATTGTTGGAACCGGAAGCTGTAGTGGTAGTTTTAGTAGAAGTTGCGGTACCATTACTTTTTACCGGAGTATTAAGATCTACACCTGTTTTATCTTTAACAGCAGATTTTATAATATCAAAGATTTGTGCCTGAGTTGACATTGAGAATAATAATCCGACTGCCAGGAAAATGTTTTTTTTCATCCTATTTTTTTACAAATTTAAACCTTTTAATTTTTTTAAGTCGACTAAATTGATCAAAAAACAAACCATAATGCACAGGATATAATAGAATAATTTCTATAGATATGGTTTATTAATTGTAAATTATTTATTTCATAAGCATATAAACTATTTAAAATGTTTACATTTTGTTTTTAAAAAAGGTTCAAAGAGTTTTGAAAAATAATTATCTTAGCTCAAACCTTAACCACATCCAATGATACGGACTTTTTTAGTACTTTTTGTATTGATTTCAAACGTGATTTTTGCTCAAAATAAATTAAACCTAATCCCTTATCCTCAAAAAGTTCAACTTTTACAGGGAGAATTTGTAATCCCCAAAACTTTTGTACTAAGCGGTAACCTGCCAAAAGAGGAAACAGAATATTTCAAAAAAAGGATTGGTTCTCAGTTACAATTTCAATATGCTCAGAAGGGTGGTGAGATTCATTTAACAAACTCTGTCATTCCTTCGTCTTCGGAAGCAGAGACTCAGCAGAAAAAAGAATATTATTCAATAGAAATTTCTCCAAATCAAATTCATATTAAGTCCTATACGAAACAAGGGTATTTTCTGGCTCTTCAAACTTTGATTCAGATTATTGAGCAGTATAAAGAGGGAAAGAAAATTCCGGTAATGAAAATCGAAGATCAGCCAAAATTTGCATGGAGGGGAATGCACTTGGATGTATGCCGTCACTTTTTCACTGTTGATGAGGTGAAACAGTATATCGATTATCTGGCGATGTATAAACTGAACACTTTTCATTGGCATTTAACGGATGATCAGGGTTGGAGAATTGAAATCAAAAAATATCCTAAACTGACACAAATTGGCTCAAAGCGTAAAGAATCCATGATTGGAGCTTATGTTGATAATACGTTTGACGGAAAGCCTTACGGACCTTATTTTTATACCCAGGAACAAATAAAAGAGGTGGTAAAATACGCTCAGGAGAGACACATTACTGTGGTCCCTGAAATTGAAATGCCTGGGCATGCTTTGGCTGCACTGTCTGCATATCCTGAACTGGCATGTACCCAAGGGCCTTTTGAACCTGCTACAAAATGGGGTGTTTTTGATGATGTTTTCTGCCCGAAAGATGAAACCTTTACCTTTCTGGAAAACGTTTTGGATGAGGTAATCAAATTATTCCCTTCCCAATACATTCATATTGGCGGTGATGAGTGCCCGAAAACAAGATGGAAGGAATGTGCACACTGTCAGGAACTGATTAAGAAAAATAATTTAAAAGATGAACATGGCTTACAAAGCTACTTTATTCATCGGATTGAAAAATATGTTAACAGCAAAGGACGAAAAATCATTGGCTGGGATGAAATTTTAGAAGGCGGATTAGCTCCGAATGCTGCCGTAATGAGCTGGACGGGCGTGAACGGAGGTATTGAAGCTGCAAAATCAAAACACTTTGCCGTAATGACTCCTGGTGCTTACTGTTATTTTGACCACTATCAGGGAGATCCACAGTCTGAACCTAATGCTTTTGGAGGATTTACGCCTTTAGAAAAAGTATACGCTTACAATCCTATTCCTTCCGAACTGAATGCGGAACAGTCTCAATATATCATGGGAGTTCAGGCGAATCTGTGGACGGAATATATTTTAGATTTTAAGCAGGTACAGTACATGATTTTCCCAAGATTAATGGCACTTTCTGAAGTGGGATGGGGAACATCAGATCCTAAGAACTATAAAGAATTTGAAAACAGAGTGATTAACCAGTTTAAAGTTCTGGATGGTATGAAGGTCAACTATGCAAGAAGCATTTATAACATCACCGGAAAAGTAATTCCTTCCAATAACGGAATTGTTTATGAATTGTCAACATCACAGAATTCAAACGGAATCAGATATACTTTGGACGGAACCAACCCTTCCCTCAATTCTAAAACGTATCAGGGGGCGGTTCAGATTCCTAATTCTTTAACGGTTAAATCAGCCTATTTTGAAGACGGGCAATTGAAGAGTGCGGTTTCTACACAACAATTTACCATTTCAAAGACTACCGGAAAAAAGATAACTTTAGAACAACCACCTAGTGAAAACTATTCTTTTGGAGGTGCTTTCACCTTAGTAGACGGTATTATCGGAAATGTAAAACAGTTGGGTAAAACATGGCTGGGCTTTCAGGGAAAAGATGTAGTGGCAACAATAGATTTTGGGCAGAAAACAACTTTTTCAGAAGTGTATTTCAATACTCTTGAGAATAAAGGAAGCTGGATTCATTTGGCTAAATCTGCAAAGATTTATATTTCTGATGATAACACAAATTTTAAACTGATCAAAGAAATCGGAACTGCAGAAATTAAAAATGCTAATGGAAAAATCAAACTGAATGTAGGAACGCAGAACGCGAAATACCTGAAAGTAACTATTGAAAATGCAGGCATTATTCCGGCAGGAAATCCCGGTGCAGATTCCAAAGCATGGTTGTTTGTTGATGAAATTGGCGTAAATTAGAATAAAAAAAATGCAGAACGACACCATACTTTCTTCCGAATTTTCATCATCACCGGAACTGGTAGAAAAGCTGTACCAATATGGTACAACGAAAAATTATCATGAAGGAGATATTATTCTGGATGAAAATGCTTCCATCCGTTCCATTCCTATTGTGATGAAAGGAATGCTGAAAGTGATCAGAACGGAAGAAGACGGGCGTGAAATTTTACTGTACTATATCAAAGCAGGAGAAAGCTGTATTATGTCTTTTCTGGGCGGTATGCATAATGAAAAAAGCATTGTAAAAGCTGAGATTGAAGAAGATGCTGAAATCCTTTTCTTACCGGTAGACAAAGTCTCTTTATTTATCAAAGAACATCCGGAATGGCTGGATTATATCTTCCGATTGTATCATAAAAGATTTGAAGAACTATTAGATATCATCAATGCCATTGCTTTCAAAAAAGTAGACGAAAGACTTCTCAACCTATTGCAGAAAAAATCTGAACTCACCGGTTCTGAAACTATTCATACGACCCATGAACAGCTGGCTAATGAGCTGGGAACCGCAAGAGTAGTGGTATCAAGACTTTTGAAACAACTGGAAGAAGACGGAAAACTCAAGTTAGGCAGAAACAAAATCACCCTTCTGAAAACCCTGAACTGATAACATTCATTTCACTTCAATCAAAGGTTCTCATATTCCCCTTTTCTGGAGGGGTGGCAAGAATTCTTTGAATTTTTGACGGTTGGCCAAAGTCATTGCGAACCGAAGGTGAAGCAATCTCAAAGAAGAGGAATTACTCTAACTTCTTTATGTCCTTCGTGAAGTGATTAGTGTTCATTCATGTTAAAAAATCTCCTTATGTAACAAAAGTAGCTGTAGATTCCATCCCGCATTCCCATTTTTGCATCAGAATTAGTTGAATAAAAATGGAAATTATAGGATATGCAGCCGCAGTTTTAATAGGAGTTTCTCTCGGTTTAATAGGAGGTGGGGGAAGTATTCTCACTGTTCCCGTACTTGTTTATCTTTTTGGGATTGATGCTTTTCTGGCAACAGAATATTCTCTCTTTGTAGTGGGAATCAGCAGTCTTGTAGGCTCTGTGTCCTATTTTAAAAAAGGATTGGTTAATTTTAAGATGGCGCTGGTATTTGGGATTCCTTCAATAATTTCTATTTTTCTGACCAGAATATATCTTCTTCCTTTAATTCCTGAAAACGTATTCCAGATGCAGAACTTTACAGTTACCAAAAATATTTTTTTACTACTGATTTTTGCAGGTTTAATGATTCTGGCTTCCTATAAAATGATAAAAAGAAATTCTTCAGAAGAACCTTTAGAAAGCATGACGAATAAGAATAGTGCTTTTCTGGCAGCAGGACAGGGTTCAATGGTAGGTGTTTTAACTGGATTGGTAGGAGCAGGTGGCGGTTTTATGATTATCCCGGCATTAGTGAATCTTTTAAAAGTACCCATGAAAACCGCGATAGGAACTTCATTAGTGATTATTTCTTTTAATTCTTTAATCGGTTTCCTTTCTTCAGTAAACCAGGTGAAAGTAGAATGGAAACTGCTGATTTCTATTACGGTCATTGCTGTTGCAGGAATTATAATGGGCTCAAAACTATCAAAAAAGATAGACGGCAAAAAATTGAAACCTGCATTCGGATGGTTTATTCTGGTAATGGGTATTTATATCATCACAAAAGAAATCTTTCTTTAATTTTCTTATGTAACAAAAGTAGCTGTACAGGAAAGCAGAAAGCAGGAAATTTGTATCAGATAACAAATCAAAATAAAATACAATGAAAATAGAACAGATTTATACAGGATGTCTTGCACAGGGCGCTTACTATATTACTTCGGCGGGAGAAGCCGCAATTATTGATCCTTTAAGAGAAACACAGCCTTATATCAATAAGCTGAAAGAAGATGGAGTAGAATTGAAATACATCTTTGAAACTCATTTTCATGCAGATTTTGTAAGTGGACATCTGGATTTAAGCCATAAAACCGGATCTCCAATTGTTTATGGACCGACAGCCAATCCCGAGTTTGATGCTGTTATTGCAGAAGATGAACAGATATTTGAACTGGGAGATATTAAAATTAAAGTTCTTCATACACCAGGACATACGCTTGAAAGTTCATGTTATGTATTGATTGATGAAGATGGTATTGAAAAAGCTCTTTTTAGCGGTGACACCTTATTCCTTGGTGATGTAGGGCGTCCGGATCTCGCACAGAAAGGAGCGAATATGACTCAGGAAGAACTGGCAGGCCTTTTATATGATAGTTTGTATCATAAAATTCTGCCTTTACATGATGATATTACGGTTTATCCTGCTCATGGAGCCGGTTCTGCCTGCGGTAAAAATATGCAGAAAGAAACAGTAGATACATTGGGAAATCAAAAAAGAACCAATTATGCCTTGAATCAAAAGGATAAGCAGAGTTTTATAAAAGAAGTAACAGATGGGCTTTTGCCTCCGCCAGCTTATTTCGGAATGAATGTGATGATGAATAAAAAAGGGTACAGCAGTTTTGATGAGGTTCTTTCAAAAGGTTTGCATGCTCTTCCACCTGAACAGTTTGAAGAAATTGCTGAAGCATCTGGAGCTTTGATTTTAGATGTAAGAAACAACCATGATTTTGTCAGAGGTTTTGTCCCACAGTCCATCAATATAGGTTTGGATGGTGATTTTGCTCCTTGGGTAGGTGCTTTAATTGCAGATGTCAACCAACCTATTCTGCTGGTCACTGAAAAAGAAAGTGAAGAAGAAGCGGTAACCCGTTTGAGCAGAGTAGGATTTGATCATATTTTAGGTTTTCTGGATGGAGGCTTTGAAAGCTGGAAAAAGAGCGGAAAAGAAACAGACTTTGTCAACCGCATCTCTGCAGAACAGTTTGAAGTTGAAATCAAAGAAAAAGAAGCAAAAATTATTGATATAAGAAAAGAAAGTGAATACAACGCAGAACATATTCATGAAGCTTACAGCAAACCTCTGGCTTATATCAACGAATGGATTCATAAAATAGAACCAACAGAACATTTCTACATGCATTGTGGTAGCGGTTACAGAAGTACAATGGCCGCAAGTATTCTTCAGGCAAGAGGATACAGAAACTTTTCAGAAATTGAAGGAGGTTTTAAAGCAATTAGCTCTACAGAGATTCCGAAAAGTGATTTTGTCTGTCAGACTAAAATTTTAAATAAATTGAATTAAAAAATAAAAAAATGTTAGAAATTATAAAAGAACCCTGGCCGTGGTATGTTGCCGGACCATTGATTGGACTTACCGTTCCCGCTTTATTGATTATGGGAAATAAATCCTTTGGAATCAGTTCCTCGCTGAGACATATCTGTGCAGCCTGTGTTCCTGCCAATGTGAATTTTTTCAAATACAACTGGAAAAAAGAAGCCTGGAATTTATTTTTTGTACTGGGAATCTTCTTCGGAGGAATGATTGCAGCCCATCTTCTGGTCAATCCTAATGAGATAATAGTCAATCCCAATCTGAAAGCAGAATTGGCAGGATATGGAATCACAAATTACAGTAATCTGGTTCCGGAACAACTGATGAATTTCGAAAGCCTGTTGACTCTGAGAGGATTTATTATGATGGTAGTGGGTGGATTTTTGGTTGGTTTCGGAACAAGATACGCAGGAGGATGCACCAGCGGTCATGCAATCATGGGGCTTTCCAACTTACAGTGGCCTTCTTTGGTGGCAACAGTCTGTTTTATGATTGGGGGCTTTTTAATGGCTAATCTTATTTTGCCTATCATCCTTTCCCTATAAGTATAATTTAAAAAGAGAATTACATCATGATCAAAGAAAAAGAACAGTATATATGTGATCAGGATACCACTTGTGTCAACGAAAGTACTGCTACCCATCCATGGTATCACAATCTGGAATACCTTGCCGCAGGAATTATTTTCGGGATTATTTTTGTGAAAGCAGAAGTAATCAGCTGGTTCAGAATACAGGAAATGTTCCGTCTGCAGTCTTTCCATATGTACGGAATCATTGGAAGTGCTGTATTGGTAGGAATGATTTCAGTGTGGCTGATTAAAAAATTCAAGATAAAAACAATTGATGGGGAACCTATTACACTGGCACCTAAAAAGTTTAACAAAGGTCAGATCTATGGCGGATTGATATTTGGTTTTGGCTGGGCCATTACCGGAGCCTGCCCGGGACCTCTTTTTGCTCAGATTGGAACAGGAGCTTTAGCAGTATCCGTTACCTTGTTAAGTGCAATTGCCGGAACATGGGTATATGGATATTTCAGAGATCGACTGCCTCATTAATACCTTATAAAAAAAGACTGCAGAAAAAATCTGCAGTCTCTTCAAGTATAAAATTATGAATAAATGAAGTTCTCCGCACCTAGAGCCATATAAAGATTTATACGCTCTATTCTGTACTGAAGTTCCAGATTGATGAGGTTCATTTCACTTTTCAAAAGGTCTCTTTGTTTACGGATCAGTACAAAACTGTTGTTGGTACCTACCTTTATTTGTTTCTTAGTGAGGGTAATATTATTTTTCAGCTCATTGACAGCGTTAGTCGTATAAGTCATCTGCTTTTCAATAGAACGGAGATTCGCTAAAGAAGATTCCACTTCGTTCAATGCATTCAGAACAGCTTTTGAATATTCTTCTACGACTTGTTTCTGCTGGGAATTTTTTACTTCTACATTCTTTTTAAGCTTTCCACCATTGAATAGAGGAGAAACTAATCCTCCACCCACTTTTACCAAAGGATTGGAAAATAAAGAATTAATAGATTCCACATTACTTCCTGCACTCCCAAGTGATGAGCTTATATTTAATGATGGAAGTCTTGCTGCTTTAGCTTCCTGTACTTCATAAAAAACTTTTTCAATCTGAAAATGACTGGCCTGTATATCTGATCTGTTCTCCAGAAGTTCAAGAGGGAAAGACTCAGGAATATTACTTTTTATAGGGTTAAAAGAGTTTTGGGTCGTCAGTTTTCCCGCCGGGTATTTTCCGGTGAGAAGTTCCAGAGATCTTCTGGACTGTGTATTGGCATTTTTAATCTTCTCAAGATAGCCCTGCAGGGAAATAATTTCTGCAGAGATATTGGAAATATCCAGAGCATTGGCCGTTCCTACTTTCTTTTGAATGATATAGAGCTTTTCAAGTTCTTTAGACTTCTGAATATAACCTTCAACCTTATCTTCCTGAATGTTTCCGGCAATATTCAGAAAATAAGCCTTGGCAATCATCCCGGCAATAGATTGATGCAGTAGTGTATTCTGATGTTTTGCAGAAAAATAGCTGCTGGTACTTGCCATCTGTGAAGATTTATTTTTACCCCAAAGATCAATTTCCCAATTGGCTTTTAGTGCAAGACGTTGAACCTGACTGCCGCTGACCAAATTATTGGAAGTATTGGCAACAGCACTTACACTAGGATAAAGATCGCTTCCGGCAATTTCCATTGCCAGTTCAACCTGATTAAGCTTTTCTCTGGCAATAATCAGATCCGCATTATATGACATTCCTTCATTAATCAGGGCTTCCAGTTGAGAGGTCTTAAGATCAGTGATCCAGTCATAAGAAATTGATTTTGAATTTGCTTTTCTGTCAAAAATCCAGTCATCCGGAATTTGTATATGAGAAGCAATTTCACTCTTTTCTTTCAGCTCATTTATATTTTCCTTCGTAGCTTCTTTATAACCGATGCATGAGCTTAAACTTATAGCAATTGCGCTCAATAAAATTAACTTTTTATACATGTTAATGAAGTTTAGGAATCAAATAATTGATTTTACTGTTGATACGCACCATTACTTTTCGGATAAGATGAAGAGGTTTAACATGATCAGAATAGATCACTGCAGCTCCTCTTGCTCCCACTGTAAGATGTTTCTGATTATCTTCCAGTACAAACTTGGCAATAAGCTTTCCATCAGTTTCGGGTAGTTGCCTTGCAGTATCAGGAAGTCCGGCTGTAGAACCGTTTCCACCCAGCATACCTCCCGCATTATTCATAATCCCCTGGCTGGTAGCATCAATTACATATTCAAGTTTAGCTTTTACTACTTTTCCCGGTTCTGTTTTAAGAGCAAGCTCTACTTCATTTCCTTTTTTTACTGATTCAAGCTCGTTCTGAGCAAAAAATCCAATAACAGACTGCTGTTTCTGAATCAGAACAAATGCGGATTTGAAAGGCGCCATAATAGCTCCTTCATTCAGCTGTACATTCGGAATTATCCCATCTGTAGGTGCCAGAACAACGGTTTGGGAAAGATTCCATTTTGCCTGGTCCAGTTTAGCCTGAATCTCAGATACTGATGAATTTTCCCCACCATAAGAAGCGTTGGATTTTGTTTCCAAAGACTGCTGCTGTGACTGTGCTGCACTGATTCTGGATTGCAGATCACGTGCATTGGTTGTCGCCTGTTCAAGATCAAATTTGTTGGCTGCTCCTGCCTGTACAAGCTCCTGATATTGGGCTACCCTTTTGTTGGCAAGATCAAGCTGTGATTGTAATGCAGAAATATTTTTTCTGGAAGCCGAAATGTCTGCATCATAAGAGTGTACAGTGGCTTTCATACTGCTCAGCTTAGCTTCCAGTGATTTAATTTCCTGCACATAGGGTTCTCTGTCAATTACAAATAAAGTATCACCCTTTTTTACTTCCTGATTGGTCTTTACATATACTTTCTTTACCTTTCCTAAAACCTGAGTAGTAATATCCACACTTCGGTTGACTACCTTTACATCAGAAGTAATAGGGCAAAAGTAGTTCAGGCTTAATATTAAAGCTATGGATCCAAAAATAGGGAGTGAGTAAACAACAACCTGTGTGGTAAATGTCCACGGGATCAGTTTTAATTTTTTAATAAGAAGCCAGCATATTCCGGCATATATTGCGATGAGTAATTCCAGCATGTTTTTTAATTTTCGATAGGTTTAAATTCTTCTTCAGGCAAATCTGTGTTGTCTGTCTCTTTTTCAGGAGTCGTCGTCTGGTTTCCATAGTCATAGTTGGCCCAGATTAAGGCAACCGGCCATAAAAGACCACCAAAGATCAGAGAAAGGAGGCACATGCTTTTGATCGCGTTCAGCTGGGGATGGTTTTTCTTTTCTGCTACTTTTTCCGGATAAATATGAACCTTCCAGAAGAGATAAATCCCTGCAATAGGCAATACAAGTAAGATCAGCCAGGATGCTCCATCGGCTATTTTGTCTTCAACATTGCCTGTAGAGGCCTGCACAAAATTGCATGCTAATAACAGGCAGAGAATGGTGGTTATTCTTTGCATAAATTGGTATAAAATGGTAATAAAATGTTGACTTAAGAAAATACAGATTAACACCCGGATGAAAATCCGGACAATCACATACTACTCTGTTAAGATGTAAAGACTATTCTATAAGATGTAATGCTTTGAAGATGATTGTATTTTTTTTCATTTGGTTTTTTTTATTGGTGAAGAACAAGTTTTTGACCGGACAAAATTATACTGAACAGAACAATTAAAAATATTCTTAAGTTATTTTTTTCCTTGATTCTTTTTTTTATTGTCGCGGGCAGTTATGCGGGAAAGAGAATTAGGGGTAATACCCAAAAAATTGGCAATATACTTTCTGTTTGCATTTTGACACACAAACGGATGGCTGCTCAGGAAATCTTCATAGCGGGAAAGCGGAGAACTTTTGCAAAACTGCTCTGTACGTGCGGATAAGATGCTGATAATCTGCTTTAAAGATTTTAAATACAAATTGTAAATGCCTTTATGCTGAAATGCAACCTGCTCAAATTCACCTTTATTAAAAAGAATAATTTGAGAATCAATGACAGCCTGTATGGTATACTTTTTTGCGCCTTCTGGGGAATAAGATTCCGGACTTTCCATAAAAGCAACCTCTTTTTCTGAGGGTAGGAAAGTATTGATTTCAACTCCGTTTTCATCATCAAAGAAAAATCTCAGAAGACCACCTGTCAATATAAATAAATGGTTAAATGGCTGACCGGGCTCTAAAAGTTTTTCTTTTTTCCGAAGAAGTTTGGGAGTACTGATGCTTGCAAGGACCTGAATTTCTTCATCAGATAATTCCTTAAAGCAATCCATTCTTCTAAACGTTTTAAACATAAATATTCATTATAATAACCAATATAAAAATAAGAAAAAATAGGAAAGAAAAAATAGTGAAAAAGCCATAAGACTTTCAACGAATTTTTTTAAGATATTTGCTTTGTATTAAATAATTTTGACATACAATGAACAATAACCGAAGAAGTTTTATTAAAAAACTGGGAATTGCCACAGCAGCCCTTACCATTAATCCTTTAGATGTGATGGCCGGAAATCTGCCTGAAAGTAAAAAAATCATCAACAAACCTATCGTACTCTCCACCTGGAATTTCGGATTAAAAGCGAATGAAGAAGCTTGGACAATCCTTGGAAAAGGAGGAAAAGCTTTGGATGCTGTAGAAAAAGGAGTCCGTCTTGTAGAATTAGATCCAAAAGAAAGAAGTGTAGGGTATGGAGGACGTCCGGACAGAGACGGAAGAGTAACGCTGGATGCCTGTATCATGGATGAAAATTATAATATCGGTTCTGTAGCCTGTCTGGAACACGTTAAAAACCCTATTTCCGTTGCCAGAGCTGTTATGGAAAAAACACCTCACGTTATGCTGGTAGGTGACGGAGCATTGCAGTTTGCCCTTTCACAAGGTTTTAAAAAAGAAAATCTTCTCACTCCTGAATCAGAAAAAGAATGGAAAGAATGGTTAAAGACCAGCCAGTATAAGCCCATTGCCAATATTGAAAATCACGATACCATAGGAATGATTGCTTTGGATGCCCAGGGGAACCTTTCGGGTGCCTGTACAACCAGCGGAATGGCTTTCAAAATGCATGGCAGAGTAGGAGATTCCCCAATTATCGGAGCAGGTCTTTTTGTAGATAATGAAGTGGGAGCCGCTACCGCAACAGGTCATGGTGAAGAAGTGATAAGAACGGTAGGAACGCATCTTGTGGTGGAATTGATGAGACAGGGCAGAAATCCACAGGAAGCCTGTAAAGAAGCTGTAGAAAGAATCGTAAAAATTGCTCAGCGAAGAAACAAAAATCTGAAGGATATTCAGGTCGGTTTTATTGCTATCAATAAACAGGGAGAATATGGATCTTATTGTATTCAGGATGGCTTCAACTTTGCCGTTTATGATCAGAAAGGAAACCGTCTGGAAAAACCGGAATTTGCTTTAAAATAATTAAAAATTCAATAGAAATGGGCTTTAGCCCATTTAAACAAATCAATGACACCTATTGGCTTTAGCCAAAACATAAAACAAATATGAAAAGAACGATTATCGCTTCCTTATTTCTCATCATTGCTTGCAAGGAAGAAAAGAAGGGGATTAAAACAGATGTAAAACCAGTACAGACAGAAGAAAAAATAGTTTTGCATAATGAGTCCAATGAAGCTGAAGAAGCTCAAAAATGGATGAAGAAAAGCATTGTAGATTATTTTAAGGCCGATATCGGAAGTGAAGAAAAGAATATGAAGAAGATCACCACAAAAGATTATTTTGATTATAAAACTGATGCCATGAATGTTGATCTGGATGTTGATGGAAGCCTTACCGACAAAGAATTTCAGGATAAATGGAAGTCTAAGTTTGATACCAGTAAAGCTGGAGTCGGTATAGGATTTTTGATCTCTGCTCAGGATTGGAATACTATTGAAGTTGAAAGCTGTGATTTAAAATCCTCATCAAAAGATGAATATATTTTCAAGGTAGTATTGAGAGATGATGGCTTTAAAGCTCAATATCCCTCTGTGATAAAAGTAATAAAAGAAAACGGTTCCTTTCTGATTGCGGATGTATGGCAAGACGAACCGAAATAAAATTTAATAGATAATACAATGTCAAAAATAGAAATAGCTTGTTTTAATCCTGAATCAGCAATCATTGCTTTTGAAAATGGGGCAGACAGAATAGAATTATGTGATGGACTCAGTGAAGGCGGAACCACACCGGATTTTGAAACGATGAAGAAGCTTCGTGAAAAAATTACGATCCCGATTTTTGTAATGATCCGTCCAAGAGGTGGAGATTTTACCTATTCGGATTCGGAATTTGAGCAGATGAAAAATGATTTGGTTCATTTAAAATCCTTACATGCAGACGGTTTCGTATTCGGTATTCTGGATGAAAATGATGAGGTCAATATAGAACAGAATAAAGTTTTAGTCGAATTGGCAAAACCGCTTCCGTGTACTTTTCACCGTGCTTTTGACCGTGCCGCAAGTTTGGAAGATTCTCTGGAAAAAGTAATCGAATGTGGTTTTACAACCATCCTTACTTCCGGCCAGAAACCGAATGTATCTGAAGGAAAAGAAAATCTTAAGAAACTGGTTGAACTTTCCGATGGAAGAATAGAAATCCTTGTTGGAGGCGGACTTCGTTCATCCAATATCGAAGGGATAAGAGCCGTTACCCATGCTGGATACTTCCATTCTTCAGCCATTACTGATGGTGGGGCTTTTGCCAATGCGAGTGAAGTGGTTGCGTTGAGGAGTAAATAAAATGATTAATATGCACTCAGCTTGTCATTCCAGGCGTAGCAGGAATCTAAACTAATAAGATGAAGATTCCTTCGTGCCTCGGAATGACAGAACTACTGATAGTAAGATACAAACAAAATTATTGATGAATAGAACGATCCTTTTTGCTTTCCTTTTTACACAGAACATCCTTTCAGCACAGTTTTCCCAAAGAAATTTATCTTCTGAAAACTGGCAGTTCAGAAATTCAAAAGATCAAAACTGGCTTCCTGCGAAAGTGCCGGGAACCGTTCATCTGGATTTAATGAATAGCAAGGTGATCCCCGATCCTTATCAAGATGAAAATGAAAAGAAAGTACAATGGATTGAAAACGAAGACTGGGATTATCAGGCAACATTTACAGTTTCCTCTCAGGAATTGAAAAATGACAATATTGATCTTGTTTTTAATGGATTGGATACATTCTCAGAAATTTATCTTAACGGAAAACTGTTAAAGAAAACAGATAATATGTTCAGGAAATGGGAAATTCCAGTGAAACCATATCTGAAAACAGGAAAAAATACAGTTCAGATTAAGTTTAAAT
The DNA here is from genome assembly GCF_047345655.1 of Chryseobacterium sp. T20. Taxonomy (NCBI): domain Bacteria; kingdom Pseudomonadati; phylum Bacteroidota; class Flavobacteriia; order Flavobacteriales; family Weeksellaceae; genus Chryseobacterium; species Chryseobacterium sp. T20. The sequence continues at coordinate 867,486 of NZ_JBLFDU010000001.1, read as the reverse complement.
CTGCGGTGAATACAGGAAAGGAATTAGCGAAAAAAGTTCCGTTCACCATGCCGGAGTCACCAAGAAGTTTTGTGAGAAAAGCTCAATATCAGTTTGGCTGGGATTGGGGACCAAGATTAGTTACGGCTGGAATTTGGAAAGATGTTCAGCTGGAATTCTGGAATAATGCCAAAATTATTACTGTTAAAGACATTCAGAACAGATCTGATAAAGGGGTGAATGATTTACATTTTGATGTAGAAATTTATGCTCAAAATGCTGGTGACTATACCTTGGATCTTAATAAAATTCACCAAAAAATATCTTTAAAAAAAGGAAGTAACACAATATCGGTTCCTTATAAAACAAGCGGGATGAAACTCTGGCAACCCAACGGGCGTGGTGAAGCTCATCTCTATGATTTCGAAGTAAAGCTTTCAAAAGATCAACAGAATATTGATGGTAAAAATATCAGAATAGGTTTAAGAACCGTTGAGTTGGTTCAGACAAAAGATGAAAAAGGAAAATCATTCTCTTTTAAAGTGAATGGACAGCCATTGTATATCAAAGGAACGAATTGGATTCCTGGAGATAGTTTTTCACCAAGAATGACAAAAGAAAAATACCGGAAGCTGATCAAAGATACCAAAGCAGCCAATATGAATATGATCCGTATCTGGGGTGGAGGAATCTATGAAGATGATGAGTTTTACAAAGCCTGCGATGAAAACGGAATCTTAGTCTGGCAGGATTTTATGTTTGCAGGAAGTTTTTATCCGGCAGATGATGCATTTTTAAACAATGTAAAAGAAGAAGTAAAAGATCAGGTGAACAGACTTCAGAATCATCCGTCCATTGCTTTGTGGTGCGGAAATAATGAAATTGACGAAGCGATTGTCAACTGGGGCTATCAGAAACAGTTCAAATATTCAAAAAATGATTCACTTCAGGTTTGGAAAGATTATAAAAAGCTGTTTCATGATGTAATTCCCAATGCATTGGCAGAAAATCTGAAATCGGATAAAAATATATATTGGCCAAGTTCTCCCTCCATCGGTTGGGGGCACAAAGAAAGCCTTACCGAAGGAGATTCCCATTACTGGGGTGTTTGGTGGGGTGAGCAACCTTTTGAAATTTACAATGAAAAAGTAGGACGTTTCATGTCCGAATATGGCTTTCAGGGTACGCCCAGTCTTGAAACCACAAAATCAATGTTCTCCGGAACTCCGGATTTAAGCCTTCAGAATCCAACCATCAAAGCTCACGAAAAACATGCCCGCGGGTGGGATATCATTAATGAATACCTGAAGCGTGATTATAAAATCCCAACAGATTTTATACAATACAATTATGTTTCACAGCTGCTACAGGCAAGAGGAATGCAGATCGCTATTGAAGCGCACCGCCGTGCAAAACCCTATAATATGGGAACCTTGTACTGGCAGCTTAACGATTGCTGGCCGGTAGTTTCATGGTCTTCCATTGATTATCTTGGAAACTGGAAAGCCTTCCATTATCAGGCAAAAAGAAGCTTTGAACCGGTGTTGGTATCAGTAGCTGAAACCGATAAAAGTTATGATATTTATCTGATCAGTGATCTTGTGAAAGAATTTAACGCAGATATTAAGTTTGAACTCATTGATTTTAAAGGAAAAACACTTTGGAAAACCAATCAGTCAGAGGTTATCAATGCAGATATAAGTAAGAAAATATGCAGTATCAGTAAATCAGAAATGGGTCAGTTTGATTTGTCTAAAGCTGTTTTAAAAATCAGTTTTGAAAAAGACACAAAATTTGAAAAACTGTTCTTTTTTAATAAGCCTAAAGATTTAAAACTGTCAAACCCGGAAATTAAAATCAGAAAAATTTCATCTACTGAAATTGAAATATCAACAGATATTTTAGCCAAAGATGTTTATCTGATAGGAGATACTCATTTCAGTGATAATTTCTTTGATCTCTTGCCGGGAACTTCAAAAAGAATTACCCTTTCAAAACCTTTGGAAAAAATTGAAGTAATGAGCCTTTGGGATGTGATGAAGGATTAAAAAATATTTTGAAAAAATTATTTCAAGCAGCTAAACCCTTGTCAAGATTCAAAACCTTGACAAGGGGTATAAATTTCCGGCAGGTAGGTCTCCAAACCTATAAGGTTTAATACTGAAAAGTTTCATTAGAAATTCTACCGAAAAAAATATAAATTTTACCCTTCCAACTCAAAAATCAGCCGTAAATTTGCCTCATATTTTATTACAGTTATGGTAAATTTTGTTCTGATTGCAGTGTGTATCATTGCAGGAATGATATTCAAAGCAACAAAATCTATCCACCCCGATGCCCATAAAGGTATCAATACCTGGATTCTTTATCTTGCTCTTCCGGCAGTTTCGTTTAAATATCTGCCTAAAGTAAAATGGACAACAGAAATGCTGTTCCCCATTGCAGCCACATTTTTAGTTTCTGTGTTCTGCTTTTTCTTTATGATGTTTTACAGTAAGAGCAGGGGATATTCAAGGCGGTCCAGAAGTACTTTGGAATTAGCAAGTGGTTATAGCAATACTTCATTCATCGGATTTCCCTTAATCAGTGCCTTTTATGGCGAAGGGCTTTTGAGTATTGCCATTATCTGTGACCAGACCATGTTTTTTGCACTTTCCACCCTCGGAATTATTGCGGCTGTAAAAGGAGGAAGTAAATCAGGAAAAGTAAGTGCCATATTTATTTTAAAAAGATTGGTAACATTCCCTCCATTAATAGGATGTATTTCCGCTTTGGTATTGTCGCGGTTCATCGACTTTACCGTTGCAGAACCTTTCTTTGATAAACTGGCTGCTACGGTAAGCCCTTTAGCTTTGTTTTCAGTCGGATTACAGCTGAAATTTAACGGATGGAAAAAACTGATTCCTCAAATGTCTATGTCGATGCTTTATAAATTGATTCTGGCACCAGCAATTGTTCTGGGAATGGCTTTATTATTCGGAATAAAAGGAGATGTAGCTAAAATTACAGTATTTGAAGCTGCCATGCCAACATTGGTTACTTCAAGTATCATTGCAGAACAGTTCAGGCTGAATACAAAACTGACCAACCTGATTATCGGAGTCAGTATTATTGTAGGATTTTTTACCTCTGCATTCTGGTATGAGATCACGGAACTGCTTTTTTAACCACAAAATCCACAAAAGTTTAAGGTTAAATATGAACTATGTAAAGTTCACAAAATGAAAATCTTCAGATTCTTAAACTTATATGTATTTTTATGTATAAAGCTTAGAACTTAAAGAGTTAAAGCTTTTGTGACTTTTGTGGTAGGATTGGCTTTTAAACTAAAGTTTTCAATGTCCTGAAAGAATTTCTGTAAAGTTGCAGTTCTCTCAGGAAAATTCTAATTTTACATTTTAAATATTTCCCTTGCAATACGCTCAAATTGTTTTACCCCTGAACCTCAAAGGATCTTTTACGTATAAAGTTCCTGAAGAAATGATGCCCGAAATTCAGCCTGGAATGCGTGTATTGGTACCGTTTGGAGGAAAGAAAATCTATACAGGAATTGTATTTGAACTTCATGATAATGCACCGGAAAACTTTGTAGCCAAGGAAGTCATCAGCATGCTGGATGATCAACCGATTCTTCCTCAGGAGCAGATTGATTTCTGGAACTGGCTTTCAGAATACTATTTGTGCAGCCTCGGAGAAATTTACAGGTTTTCTTTTCCTTCTTCTTTAAAACTGGAAAGTGAAACCTATTTAAAATTAAAACCTGGTGCCATCATAGATTTTGAAAACCTGGATGTTAACGAAATGTATCTGGTTCAGGCATTGGAAGTACGACAACTGATCAATCTGACGGATATTGAAGCTTTTATTCCTAAAAAAGATATCATCAAAACCATCAATTCGCTTATTGATCTTCAATATATTGAAATTGATGAGAAAATTGCTGAAAAATACAAAGCCAAAGAAGTGGCTTATGTAAGAATTAATGATGAGGTTTTGGCCAATCAGAATCTTACGGATATTCTTTTAAAATTAAACAGAGCTCAAAAACAGAAAGATCTTTTCCTGCTTATTCTGGAAAAACAGACGGAAAAGCCGGATGCTCCTATTAAGAAATCTGAACTGTTTGAGGACGGTTATTTCGGAAGCTCCCACTTCAAACCTTTGGCAGACAAAGGTCTTGTAGAGGAATACTTTATGCAGAAAGACAGAATTGAAAGCTATGAAGGAGAAATTGAAGAGCTTGAAGAACTTTCCGAACAGCAGAAAACAGCAAAATCTGAGATTGATGAAGCTTTTGTAGAAGGAAAGAATGTTTTGCTTCATGGAGTTACTTCATCAGGAAAAACTCATATTTATTTAGAGAAAATTGATGAATGTATCCGTGACGGAAAAAATGTTCTGTTTTTGCTTCCGGAAATTTCTCTTACGAAACAGATTACTCAAAGATTAGAAAAAAAATATGGCAGACAGCTTGGTTTTTATCATCAGAAGCTGACCGATTTTGAAAGGGTTGAAGTATGGAGAAGAATCAGGCAGAACGATATCCGTATTCTGATCGGAACCCGTAATGCACTGTTTTTACCTTATCAGAATCTCGGACTTATTGTCGTAGATGAAGAACACGATTCTGCGTACAGACCAAGAGAAGTCTCTCCTTATTTCAATGCTAAAGATGCCTCTTTGGTCTTGGGTGGATTTTACCATGCTGGAGTGATCTTAGGGTCAGCAACGCCTTCTGTGGAGAGCTACTACAGAGCCCGAAAAGATAAAATGAAATATGTTTTCCTGAATGAAAGATTCGGGAATGTCAATCTGCCGGAATATGAACTGATCAATTTCAAAGAAGCTCAGGAATCTAAAAAGGTTTCCGGGAACTTTTCTCTGAAGCTTATCGAGGAGATTAAGAAAACGGTGGATGAAAAAAATCAGGCAATCGTTCTGCACAATCGTCGTGGCTATTCCAATGTTATAGAATGTGAGAGTTGTGGGTATGTGAATTACTGTTCCAATTGTGATGTGGTAATGACTTATCACAAAGCCGCCAATGAAATGAAGTGCCATTACTGCGGACAAAGAGCTTCCAAGCCAAGAACGTGTCCGAAATGTAATTCTGAAAAGCTGAACGAAAGAGGAGTAGGTGTAGAGCAGATTCATGAGGAAGTTACCAAACTGTTCCCGGAAAATGAGGTAGACCGAATGGATGTAGACTCCATGCGTAAAAAATTCGCCTACGAAAAATTGTACGAGAAGATTGAAGATGGAGAAACAGATATCATTGTAGGAACACAGATGATTTCAAAAGGACTTGATTTTGATCATATTGAACTGGTTACGATTCCTAAAGCGGATTCCTTATTATATGTACAGGATTTCAGAGCGGAAGAAAGAGCATATCAACTGATCACACAGGTTTCGGGAAGGGCTGGAAGAGTTTCCGGAAAAGGGAGAATTCTTATTCAGACCTTTAATCCTGATCATTCCGTATTTCAGCTGATCAAGATGAATAATCCTGCCAAGATCTATAAATATATCCTTACGGAACGTCAGAAATTTCATTATCCGCCTTTCACCAAGCTGATTATGATTGAAATGAAACACAGAAAAGAAGATAAAGTAGACCGTGCTTCTCAGTTTCTGGGTTCTATTCTCAGAAAATATCTTCCTGAAGATTGTGTTTTAGGTCCAGAAAGAGCTCAGATTGCAAGACTGAATAATCTCTATCAGTTTCAGATTATGCTGAAGCTTCCGCGTGGGAAAAACTATGAGAAATTCAAAAACATGGTTTTGATAAGTTTGAAAGAATTTGATGAAATCACTGCATATCAAAGCATTAAAAAAGATGTTTTTGTTGATTTTTAACGATTTTTAACAAACTTTACACTCTTTTATAATGGGTCGGTGGTCCGTTATATGACAATAATTTCTACTTTTGGACGTTGATTAAGTGTTTGGCTCTTTTATTGGATGATTTAACCTGTCATTTTTTATAGAGTCAAAACTATAGAACAAAAAGAAGATAGATGGTAAATTTCAGAAAATATATTTCAAGTGCGGCGGTGTTGGCTTCTGGTCTTTTCCTGGCTCAATCTACCGTTTCTACCGTTCTTTATTCTCAGAATTATGACAATCAGAAAAGCAGTTTAAACCTGCCGTCACCCGTTAGTACGATGGTGGAGAAGACTGTTTTGTCAGCAAAAGAACTGGTAGACATTAATGTAAACACAATGATGGCGGATCCTGTGCTGAAAAATGCAACCTGGGGATTCGTAGTGTATGATCCGAAAACGAAGAAGGTAATTTCTTCGTATAACGAAAATACTCCTTTAGTACCTGCTTCTACTACCAAACTGCTTACAACGGAAACGGCATTAAATATGCTGGGTGAAAACTACCGTTGGATGACTCAGCTGGAGTACTCAGGAACGATAGATGAAAATGGAGTGTTGAATGGAAATCTTTATGTGATAGGAAGTGGTGACCCTTCTTTGGGAACAAACAAAGCGGGTGCAGCATCTTATCGAGATATTATTTCAGATTTCGTAGGCGGTATTTCAAGAGAGGGAATCAAAAAGGTAAATGGTGATATTATCATTCAGACAGCGCTTTTCAAAGGCAATATTTCAGTGCTTCCGGAAAATGTTGTATGGTTGGAAAATAATAATTACTATCTGCCTGCAGGAAGTACCCGCGATATCAACCCGGCCAACGAAAAACTGATTGTTAAAAAAGGAGGTTTCTCTACAGAAAAGAAATTCTTCTACGTTTCTCCTTACAATCATCAGATGGTATATGCTGATAAATATGAAGGAAACGGAGCTTTAACAACCAAACTTCCTGATGCTCCGGCTTATCTTGCCAATTCTTTCAGAACAACACTGGTAAAAAGCGGAATTCCTGTTACCGGAAAAGTAACTCCGAAAATGACAGATGCAGCACCGGAAAACAGAAAAATGCTTTCAGCGTATAAGTCCCCAACTTTAAATGATATTATTTATTATACCAATCAGCACAGTGACAATTCATTGGCAGAAGCTTTGCTGAGAACGGTAGGATATCAGAAAATGGGTGACCAGACTTCGGAATCCGGAAGAATGGTGGTGACGAATCACCTGAAAGATGCAGGTTTTGATATGATTGGGCTTAACTATATAGATGGAAGCGGACTTTCAAGAAGCAATAATGTAACTCCAATTTCTCAGGTGAAGTTTCTTACTTCTCTGATGGATCAGAAATATTACAGATCTTATCTGACTTCTTTACCGATCGGAGGACAATCCGGAACTTTAAAAAGAATGTTCAATATTGGAGGAAACGGACAGGTTTTTGCTAAAACAGGAACTTTGAATAAAGTAAAAACATTAGCCGGTTATCTGAAAACAAATTCAGGAAAAACATTGGTTTTCTCTTTAATGGTGAATAACTATTCCGGATCGGTAGATATGGTGAAAAAAAGAATGGAGAAAATTCTTGAACCTGTATTAGATCTTTAAAAATTTTTTATTTTATATATTATAACAGCCTTTTAATCATTGATTAAAAGGTTTTTTTTATATTTGATTAAATTTTTCTAAACATGACAAAATTGTACCTTTTGGTGTTGGGATTTCTATTTTCCCAACAGTTCTATAGCCAGAAGCAAGAACAAAACATTGATATGAAGGGACTCATTGAAAAAGAGAAAAAATCCTTCACTCAAAAAATGAACATCGGGAATACGAATCCCAATACGCTGAATTACGACTTGCAGTATCAGAGAATGGATGTGAGCCTGGATCCTGCGGTATATAACATCTCCGGATCAGTGACTTCTCACTTTAAGCCTAACCAAAATATGGGAAGTATTTATTTTGATCTTTCCAATTCTTTAACGGTTTCTCAGGTGAAGTATCATGGAACCAACATTACAAGTTTTCAGCAGCTTCCTTCAAAAGAACTGAAAATTGATTTTCCGGCTTCCATTCCTGCCAATACAGTAGATTCTCTTACTATTTATTATGCAGGAGCACCATCTACAAGTAATGATGCTTTCAAAACTGCTCTTCAAAGCGGAACTCCGGTACTTTCTACTTTGAATGAACCTTACGGAGCACAGGACTGGTTTCCTACCAAGCAGAGTTTAAATGATAAAATTGAAAGATTTGATTTTAAAATTACGACACCCTCCAATTATAGTGTAGCCGCTAATGGAAAACTGATGTCTGAAACTTTTCCTACAGGAAGTACCAAACTTACTTTCTGGAGAACAATGTATCCTACGCCAGCTTATCTGATCGCGCTGTCGATTACAAATTTTGTTAAACTTACTGACACCATTGGAAATCCTCCGTTTCCTTTTGTAAACTATATCTATCCGTCCACGAATTCAAATCCAACAAGCATTGCGAATATTAACTGGACAAAGCAGGTAATGGATACTTTTGAAACCTATTTTGGGACTTATCCTTTCCGTAATGAAAAATATGGACATATGGAATTCATGTATGGTGGAGGAATGGAGCATCAGACAATGTCTTCCATGGGTGGATGGAGCAAGCAGTTGATTGCCCATGAGCTAACTCACCAGTGGTTTGGAGATAAAGTAACCTGTGGCGCATGGAATGATATCTGGCTGAATGAAGGTTTTGCAACTTTTGGAGAGCATCTTGCCAATGAAAAGCTATTGATGAGCAACACAGAATTTTTGAATTACTTACAGGGTCAGTCCAGCTACATTACCGCAAGTACAACAGGAACTGTGTATGTACCGGATTCCGGACTTTCCAGCATCAACAGAATATTTGACAGCAGATTGTCTTATGCTAAAGGAGGATATGTATTGAGAATGCTGAAGTGGATTTTAGGTGATGCTGCATTTTACCAGGCACTTAAAGACTATCATGCAAGACCGAACCTGGCATACAGCTACGCACGTACGGCAGATTTTAATGCTTCTTTGCTTCAGTCTACCGGAACAGACTTTACAGAATTTTTCAATGACTGGGTTTATGGCGAAGGATATCCTACTTACACCATCAAATGGATGCAGGGCGGAAATCAGGCTTTATTTAAAGTTTCTCAGACACAGAGCAGTGCTAACGTTAGCTTCTTTGAAATGCCTTTACCTATTAAAGTAACCGGAACTGCCGGGCAGACTGCTTATTTTGTCCTTAATAATACATCCAATAATCAAAGCTTTTTACAGTCGGTAACATTCCCGATAGCAAGTGTTCAGTTTAATTATGACTACCAGATTATTGAGAAAAACTCTACAGTGACTCAGGATAATACGTTAAGTGTTTCTTCTGTTGAGAAAGAAGGTTTTGGTTTGTATCCTAACCCTGCCAAAAATGAAATTAATCTGAAAGGTATTAACAGAGCTGTAGATTTTACGATTCATGCAATAGACGGAAAATTGGTTGGAAAAGGAACGTATCAGCCAGGTAAAGCGATTGGAATAACAGAATTGGTTCCCGGAGCTTATTTCATTACGATTGATGAAAAGAATATCAAATTTATCAAGCATTAAAAATGACAAACGGTAAAGTATGAATGATTACTTTTACCAAAATCAATCATAATATCACCAAAGAAGCTTTCAGATTTGAAAGCTTCTTTGTTTTCTTGCTGCTCTGGCTCCTCTTTTTCTTGCCGTTTTCACTTTATACTCAAACCATTTTTCTTTGAATACTTTTCGCATAAGATTATCAAAATGTCTGGTAATGACCAGGTTTTTAAATCCACGCCATTTTTCAAGAGCACTTGATGGAAGGGCTCTTACCGATATGGAATAACCTTCCGTATCATATTGAATATAATGCCACCAACCGGAAGGAATATAAAGGGTTTCTCCGGGATGAATGACAGCTTCATAACCATTTAAATAAAGTAGAGCCGGATATTTTCTGTAATCGGGATTTTTAATTTGAGCCAGACTATGGAAGTTGTAGGGGAGTTTATACATAAAATCAGACTGTTCCCACGGGAAGAGCCAGATTCTTTTGATTCCCTGGAATTGGGTGATAAAAACATGGGACATGTCAATATCGATATGATTTCTCGTAACAGAACCTTCTCCACCAAAAAACATAAAGGGCAGCCATTTCAGTATTTTACCATTCGTAACATCATTGTAGATAATGTCGTTCTTAAGCTCAGGTTTTATTTTTAATAAATTAAATAAGAAGAGCCTGTGTTCAGTAGGAGTGGATTGAATCAAATCAAGATATTCTGAAAATGTAGTCTGTGCAATAGGATCACTGGCCACTCTGTCCAGGGAATCAAGCTCGCTGCCGTAGATATTCACCATATAATCTCCCGCAACTTTTTTAAAATACTCATAATTCCACTTTTTGAAAGCTGGACTTTCCGGATGCACAAAGTCTTCAATAATAATCGGAACTCCTGGCTTCATGTGGTTGTTGATAAAGGTTTCCGAACTGACCATCTTTATTTTTTGTACCGGCTTTAATCTCATGCATTAAAATTTTAAACAAATATAAATATTATCCTACTAAATTTATAGACTAATAATGTTAAAACTGAAATCTATATTCATTTTTTAGAATTAAGCATATAAAAGGTTTTATTTTACTGCCTTTTTAGTAAATTAGCACATCTAAAAAATTACTAAAAATGATCTCTGAAAAATACCTTCAACATTTACAGAACGAACTTCAGAATATTGAGAATGACGGACTTTACAAAAGAGAAAGAATCATCACCTCTCAGCAGAGTGCAGAAATAGAAGCGAACGGAAAAAAACTTTTGAACTTCTGTGCGAACAATTATCTGGGATTATCCAACCATCCGGAAGTGATGAAAGCTTCTCAGGATATGATTCAATCTCACGGATATGGAATGTCTTCTGTACGTTTCATCTGCGGAACACAGGATATTCACAAGGATTTGGAGAAAAAAATTGCTGATTTCTTAGGTCTTGAAGATACCATCCTTTACGCAGCAGCATTTGATGCAAACGGAGGTGTTTTTGAACCATTATTTACAGAAGAAGATGCTATTATTTCAGATGAACTGAACCACGCATCAATCATTGATGGTGTTCGTTTGTGTAAAGCAGCGAGATACAGATATAAGAATAATAATATGGCTGATCTGGAAGCTCAGTTGATTGCAGCTTCTGAAAAAAATCACCGTTTTAAAATCATCGTTACTGATGGAGTATTCTCAATGGACGGTATTGTAGCAGACTTAAAAGGAGTTTGTGACCTTGCCGATAAATATGATGCTTTGGTAATGGTAGATGATTCTCACGCAACAGGTTTCATCGGAAAAACAGGTCGTGGAACTCACGAAGCTAATGAAGTAATGGGTAGAGTAGATATCATCACTTCTACTTTAGGAAAAGCTTTAGGAGGAGCTTTAGGAGGATTTACTTCCGGTAGAAAAGAGATCATTGATATGCTGAGACAGCGTTCAAGACCTTATTTATTCTCCAACTCTCTGGCACCTGGTATCGTAGGAGCTGCTTTAAAAGTATTGGATATGATTTCTGATGATACTTCTCTTCGTGATAAAGTAATGGAAAATGCAGAATATTTCAGAACGGAAATGAAAGCGAAAGGTTTCGATATTCCAGATGGAGATGCTGCTATTGTTCCGGTAATGCTTTACGATGCACCGCTTTCTCAGAAAATGGCTGAAAAGCTTATGGATGAAGGAATCTACGTCATCGGATTCTTCTATCCTGTAGTACCGAAAGGAAAAGCGAGAATCAGAGTACAGTTATCAGCTGCTCACACTAAAGAACATTTGGATAAAGCGATTGCTGCTTTTGAAAAAGTTGGAAAAGAATTAGGAGTGATCTCTTAAGATAAAAAAGTTCTACGTTTGTAGAGTAAAAAACAGGATTTCTTATATTGAGAGAAATCCTGTTTTTTTATTCACTGTATTGGAAGTATTGATAGTGAAAAAATGAAATGCATTAAAAATATACCAATTTTTAAAATGATTGATACTATTTCTTTTAATAATTAAATAATTGTAATTAAAAAAAAGCTATTGCTGAATAAGTGATAATATAATATATTTGGATCACTAATTCTAATAACCAGTTTGTGAAAAAATATTTACTTCTTTTTGCTTTTTTTAGCTTTTTCAATACCATTTATGCTCAATCTAATGATTACAAATCAATACTTACCGTAAGTGCTTTTGCTCCTTTTCGTGACCAACGCTATAATATAGGGTATATGCGGAAAATAAGTGAAAGATGGTGGGTGGGAAGCGAATTGGCCTATGGAACCGACAAAATAATGCCCGTAAGTATGGGCAATTTTGAAGGGAAAAACATGATTTTTGAGATAAGACCGGAAGTTTTTTACAGCTTGGCACCACAATCAAGATTAAAGCATTTTGTATCAGCAGAAGTTTTCTATTTAAATCAAACAGGGAAAAATATTTCAGGAAAATATTATGATGAAAATGATGTTTATTATTCTTTTAGTTCGGCAGATTATAAAAGAACCAAATATGGATTAAATATCAACTACAGCATTTTGATTCATAAAGAATCCTCATGGTTTGGCTTTATGCCTAAAATTGGCTTTGGTATCAGGCAAAAAAATATCTCTTATACTAACATGACAGGAAAGGAAGAAGAGTATGCTCCTGTAGATGGTCTTCCTTTTGATTATCATTCTAATCGGCAAGGTTCCAGTTTGCGTTTCAATTTTAATGTTGATATGAAATTCATTTTCAAATTCTAAAAAATATTGAATCTTTATTATTTTAAGCTAAAGATTTTAGATTAAATTCTCTTTTTTTCCGAAATAAACTATCTTTGCAAACAAATTTTTAGGATGCTGTATACCGTCATCAAAGCTTTACATATTATCTTCATGGTAAGCTACTTTGCGGGAATTTTTTATCTGGTGAGGATTTTCGTTTATTATAAAGATACCGATGAATTTCCGGAAGAAAAAAAGAAAATTCTGAGAGAGCAGTACACTTTTATGGCCAGAAGGCTGTGGAATATTATCACCGTTCCTGCGGGGGTAATCATGGCAGTTTGCGGATTGGTCATGATCTTTTTAAATACCGGGCTGATGAAAATGCCGTGGTTTCATTTAAAACTGACCTTCCTTATCGGGCTTGCCATTTACCATTACTGGTGCTGGAAAAAAGTCCTTCATTTAAAAGAATTACATGGAGATACCCTGCCGATTGCCAATATCAAACTGAGACAGGCGAATGAAATTGCAACATTCATTCTGTTTATGGTGGTATTTACCGTTATATTAAAATCAATGGTGATCGAATACTGGTGGCAATTAATTGCAGGATTTTTCGTTCTTGTATTGCTGATCATGATGACAGTGAAACTGGTTAATAAAAATAAAAAAAACAAATAATTGTAGAGTAGGGCGTCTGTTTTGAAACATTCATCCTTTCTACATCTTACAAAAAAACTATGATTGCAATTTTAAAGAAAGAACTTTGGAGTTACTTTGGAAACTGGAGTGCATGGGTGATTATTGCCGCCTTCAGTTTGATAGCAACCCTTTTCCTGTTCTTTTTCGACAACGATTCTAATATTTTTGAGATCGGAATGGCCTCATTGCAGAGCTATTTCGTATTGGTTCCATGGCTGTTGATGTTTATCATTCCGGCACTTTCCATGAAAACTTTTGCGGAAGAACAACAAACCGGAACATTAAACTGGCTTTTCTCACAACCGTTAAAGGTTTCAGAACTGGTAGCCGGAAAATTTCTTTCTGTATGGATTGTTGGAATTTTATGCCTTATTCCTTCTTTAATTTACCTGTATACAGTCTATGTTTTGGGAGTTCCTGCAGGGAATATTGACTTGGGGATGACTTTCGGAAGTTATATTGGACTGATGATCTTAATTGCTGCCTTTTCAGCAGTAGGAATCCTGGCATCTTCATTATCACAGAATCAGATTATGGCTTATCTGCTGGGCGTTTTCATGTGCTTTATCATGTATTTTGGAATTGAACAGCTGGCGAGTTATAAACTATTGGGAGGTGCAGATTTTATCCTTCAGAATATTGGTTTCTATCAGCATTTCTTAGGCTTTACAAGAGGGCTTATTGATTTTAAGGATGTTGCCTATTTTGTACTCGTTATCGGGGCTTCATTAGTATTGTCTAATCATTTTATTAACAAAAAGAAGTAGAATCATGAAGAAGTTCAATGCTAAATCTCCACTGGGAATATTCTTAATTGTAATTGTTCCTTTAGTGATTATCCTGACCTATTCGGGAATCCGGTTAGACTTAACAAAAGAAAAAAGATATACCCTTTCTGATAACACCATCAAAGTATTAGAGTCTGTTAAAAAGCCTCTGACGGTTGAAGTGTATCTGGAAGGAGATTTTCCTGCAAGTTTCAAACAGCTGCAAAGCGAAACGAAATTTATGCTGGAAGAATTCAGAAAAATTAATCCGAAGATTGATTTTAAATTCATCGATCCGATTAAAACAAAAATGTCTCAGGACACTTTGATGGCAATGGGAATGCAACCGTCTATTCTTCCGGATGTAAAAGATGGTAAGATCTCACAGATCACCCTTTTCCCTTATGCGGTGATTAAACATGGGAACGATGGAGTTTCTATCCCGTTAGTGGTACAGCAGGCAGGAATCGATGCTGATCAGCAGCTGACAAGATCTATCGAAGGACTGGAATATAATCTTGTTTCTAATATTAAAAATATTGCAGCAGCCAAGAGAAAGAAAATCGGAATTCTGGTCAACCACGATGAATTGAATCCGGATGAATTTCAGGGATTTGTACAGCTTGCAATGGAAAACTACGATGCAGGACCTATTATTCCTAAAAATCAGACAGAACTTTCAGTGGAAGATATTCCGCTATTAAAACAGATGAGTGCTTTGGTGATTGCAAAACCAAGAAAAGCTTTTACAGATAATGAAAAAGTAATTCTGGACCAGTACATCATGAACGGAGGGAAAACTCTTTGGATGATTGATGCCGTGAATGCTGAAATGGACACCTTAACAAGATCCAAAAAAGTAATGCCTTTCCCGGTTGATATCAATATGACAGACTTCTTTTTCAATTACGGGATAAGAATCAATCCTGCTTTGGTAAAAGATGTGAAAAAGTTTGCTCTTTTAAGACTGGTTACAGGAGAAGTGAGTGGAAATCCTCAGTACACAAGCTTACCGTGGCCTTATTATCCGCTTGGTATTGCTGAAAATAATAATCCGGTCACCAAAAATATCAACCCTGTAAAATTTGAATTCCCGACTTCTATTGATACACTAGGAGGGAGAAAGAATATCAAAACAAAAGTTCTTTTCGAATCCAGTGAAAGAACATTGCTGAAACAGGTTCCCAACTATGTGGATCTGAAAGAAATTGCAAGTGTAGACAGTCTTGGGCAAATGGAAAAACCAAGCACACCCAAGATCTTCGCTGTAGCATTGGAAGGAAAATTTAACTCTGCCTATGCATCAAGGATTGAAAGAAAATCGTACCCTGGATTCAAAGCATCCAGCCCGGAAAACAAAATGATTGTGATTGCAGACGGAGATGTAGGAAGAAATAAAGTAATCAAAGGAAAGCCACTTCCATTAGGTGTAGACCTTTTAACAAACGAGCAGTTTGGAAACGAACAGTTTCTTAGAAATGCCTTAGATTACCTTCTTGATGACAGCAATCTGATGGAATTGAGAAACCGAAATATCGAGGAAAGGCTTCTTGACAGACAAAGAATTACTGAAGAGAAATCGACCTGGCAATGGATCAATTTACTGCTTCCATTGGCCATTATCGGTCTTATCGGAGGATTGTTCTTCTGGTTAAGAAAAAAGAAATTTGGATAAAACATAAAAAATTCCGGAAGATTTTCTTCCGGAATTTTTATTTTAACAACTTAGTATTGAGTGGTTGTTTAGACTTATAAAAATGTTTAATATATTAAAAACCATTAAGAAGGATTTAAGAAATAAAGTATAGTTAAGATGAATCATTCTGATTTTTAAGCTTAAAGCGAAGCTTATCTTAATACTCTCAACAACTTAATACAATCTTAATGTTTCAAAAATAAAAGTTTAAACAAATTCTGAGTTATAATAGTCTTAATTAATAGTTTATCCTTCCAATACAGGAATAAGATGTTCCCAGTTCAGCTGTTTTGCATAATCTAAAGCTGTTTTTCCTTTTTTAGACTGGATGTTTCTATCCGCTCCAGCTTCTAAAACAACCTTTACTGTGGTTAAATTCCCAGCAATAGTTTCTTTGTGAAGAAGAGTCAGTCCGTCTTCATCAGCTTGAGTAAGTTCATCCGGATATTGTTGTAAAAACTTTGCAAATTCCTCCTTCATATTTTTACTCATCGGATGTTCAATAAGATTTTCGGGATTTTCCTTCTGGTTATTCACAACAAGGATATCATTGAAGTCTCCAAAATCCAGTTGCCAGGCATTATCGTGTTCTTTTCTTTCTGCATCAGACATGTCAGCACGCATTTTCTGGATGGTAAAACCTCCGTAAGCTTTCGGAAGAGGTGAGGATGATGATGAAAATAGTTTGGAAAGTCCCTTTGGTTTCTGTACACTCGGAGTGATGGCAAAAAGCCAGTCACTGATATTTTGTAAAGGAATTTCAACATAATCACCCACCTGGATGTTCTTAAGACTATTAGGTTCATTAATCAAATATCCTCTCACGTGATCTCCGTCAAAGAATATTTCATTAATCCACATATTTTCTACCAGGCTTTCTCCTGTTTCTTCATCCTGTTCTTCAAAAGCCGTTTTAACGCATGATACATTAAGTCCGGGAATGATTCTTCTGTATTCCCATGACTGTTCACGCCAGAAATACTTAAAGGTTTCCTGAGCTTTTCTGTAAGCTTCAATCATTTCCGGGTCATTTCCGTCTGCAAAAAAGATGGGGTTCTCTTCCATGTAATAATTTTGATGTGGTGTGTTAAAGAATATAGATTACTGCTGAAAGGCTTCTTTGGGGAGCAAGGCGGCAGTTTTGTAATAGCTGATGTCAGTGGAAATCTGTGACTGAAGGTCCTGGAAAGTATCATAATCATAATGAATCCAGTTTTCTTCATGATCCGGATCCGGAGTTTTGTCTACAGCAAGTTCCAGTTTTCCGTCTTCCTGATAGCTGCATTCTATGGCTGCATATTTTTCACCGCTCTCGTCGTTGGTATACCAGCATTTTATGGTTCTTTCAAGCTGGGGTTGGTGGGTTTCGTTATCAATAACCTGTGAACAGATGAAATTTTCAGGATCGTCTGTTTTGAAAACAGTTTTAGAAATTAAAGGCAGTTCATCTACGGATAAGGAATACAATTTATTGGTAGAAATAATAAAGCCGTCGGTTGTTTCTTTTTTTTCAATATCAAAAAAGTCTGACTTTTCTTTAAGATAATTGACTACCTGAGTTTCGTCTTCTTCGTCACTTAAAAAATAATTGATGTTATAAACACTGTCTTCGTTAATAAATTCAATTTCTTTCAGGAAATCGGAACCTTCCTCATAATAATACAGATGATATTCGCTCAGCTTCACAGCATTACTTTTGGAGATAATCTCTCCAAAAATGTTTTTGTACACTTTTCTCATTTTTAATCATGTTAGTTTGTTTCATCTATTAGTTTAAGTGGTAGGGCAAAGATAAGTTTTCTTTTTTTATCTTAACCTGAAGTGTAAAGTAGTATTTATTTCGTAAGTATTCTATATATCCTTTATAAAATCCTCATATTCGTAGTAAAACCGTTCGAAACCGTCCATTTTGTCCACAAAGAATTCAAAAATTTCTTGCCAGGTGTTTTTGTTAAAAATAGAAACATTATGTTTTTCAACCCATATCCTGCTGATTATCTTACCGTTTTCAAGGGTGAAATATTCTTCTTTCTGAAAATCTCCGATAAAATCTTTTAAAATATCTTCCAAAGACCAGATCTTCTCGTAGTAAGCATTTCGGAAGATTTCATCTTTCATTTCGATATCCAGAGAAACTTCTACTTTTTTGTTGTCGGCAGAAAATTTAAATGCCATGTCCTTGATTTTGGTATCATAAAGAATCCATTTTCTGGGAAATGATCTTCCAAAAGCTGTCCAAAATTCCTTTTTTAATTGCTGTGCCTCTTGTTTACTGAACATAGCGCAAACATAATGATTTAATAGGAGAAAGGCAAAAATGTGGTACCTAAAACCGTAAAATTACGGATAGACAAGCTTACCTTTTTATTCGTTTATTATTCCTGTTTTCGGGTCTTTTTCAAATATTAAACAATTTTCGTATTTTTGCTCTAATGCTTTCAAAAAAATCTCAATATGCGTTTAAGGCGCTTTCATATCTTGTAGAAAAAAGAAATGAAGGCCCGATTCTTATTTCTGAAATTGCGGAACATAAAAAGATTCCTTTAAAGTTTTTGGAAAACATCCTTCTTGAATTGAAAAAAGCGGAAATCCTTGACAGTAAAAAAGGAAAGGGTGGAGGATACTTTTTAAAAGAAAACCCGGAAAATGTGAAACTGGCGAAAATCATTCGTCTTGTCAATGGCCCTATTGCCATGCTTCCCTGTGTGAGTCTCAATTTTTATGAAAAATGTGATGACTGCAATGAAGATCACTGCGGGCTTCATGATGTACTAATAGAGGTTCGGGATGCTTCACTGAATATTCTGGAAAGTAAAACTTTAATGGATCTGGTAGATTAACCTGATCCTTTTTTTTGAATTAATAGTCTACTTGTTTTGTAGGATAAATATTTTATCAGATATTTGCACTACTTCAAATGAATAAACTATGATTTCAAAAGAAGAGGTAACCCAATTACAAAAGCTTACGCCCTCTATTACTGCAGTGTATTCTGTGCCTGCATGTATTATATCCGGAAAGATTTCCTCGCACAGAACTACAGAAAACACCCCAACTTTAAATGTCTCGATTGCCAATGATGATGATGAAGGAGTATGGACTAAAACGGTTGTGATATGGTGATTTCAAGAAAAATTCAGGTAAGGATTAATGTCCTTTTGGTGACTGCTGCTATTATATCCATTGCTGTTTTTTCCATGTACGAACTGGGATATCTGGAAGAACTGCAGATCATTCTGGCAAAAGATAATTATATTTTTTACTGGATGCTTCTGGTAGGTGTTTTTGCAGAAATTGTTGCAGGTTCCATGGGAATGGGATATGGAGTGATCTGTACCACAACCCTTATGCTGCTCAATATTCCACCGCATATTGTAAGCGCAAGTATTCATTCTGCGGAAAGTTTTACCACCGCCGCAGGAAGTCTCAGTCATATAAGATTGAAAAATGTAAGCAAAAGTTTGGTGAAAAAGCTCGCCATTCCAGCTGTGATCGGAGCCATTATCGGAGCTGTCAGTCTTACTTATCTGGGAGAGTATTATGCGAAAATCACGAAAACACTCATTGCTTTTTACACTTTATATCTAGGATTCCAGATTCTATCAAATGCTTTTAAAGAAAAACAAAGCAAAGCGCTGAAAAGGAAAACCAATCTAACCAGATTGGGAGTGATAGGAGGCTTTATAGATTCCTTTGCTGGTGGAGGCTGGGGACCTTTGGTAACCGGAACATTGATTAAAAATGCATTCACCCCAAGATTTGCCGTAGGAAGTTCTACTGTAGCTAAGTTTATTCTTACCCTAACCGCTGCCATTACTTTTTTCTTTACCCTGGGAATCCAGCACTGGAATATTATTCTCGGTCTTTTAATCGGTGGAATTATTACCGCTCCTTTTTCTGCCATGCTTACCGCTAAGCTTCCTGTGAAGAAAATGTTTGTGATTATCGGAACTTTGGTGATTGTAATGAGTTCTATAACTATTTATAAATCAGTTTTTAATTAAAAATTATGCTTGGTGTGGAAAAATAAAAGGTTTAAAAACATATTCGGTTTTGAAAATATTTTACTTTTACATCACTAAATATTAGAACATGAATTTACATATCATTGCACTTTTTAAGTTTAATGAAAATTATCTGATGGACGCTGTAGAGCTGTTTCAGAACCTTGTGAAAGAAACAAGAAAAGAAGAAGGCTGCCTGCAGTATGATCTTATTGAAGATAAAGATAATAAAGGAACTTTCTTCCTGATCGAGCTTTGGGAAAGTGTTGAGCACCACAACAGACATAACGGTCAGGATCACCTGTTAGACTTCCGTAAAGATGCTTCCAAAATTATGGAAAGCTCTGTAGAGGTTTATAAGGGGTTTAAAATATATTAATGGGATTGAAGATTTAAAAATTTAATGATTTAATGATTTAAGGAATAGCGGTATAGAACTATTGTTTTTATAAATTTTTAAGTTCTTTAATGAAGAAAAAATAAAAGGCGGTTTCAATATTCTGAAACCGCCCTTTTTATTAGAAAAAATAGAAAGTATTAAAATAAAATAATTTATTTCACGATAAGCTTTTTCGTCTCCGAATGGCCACCGTAAGTAATTTTTACAAGATAATTTCCTGATGGAAGGGTAGAAAGGTTCAGGTCCTGCTTGTAAAATCCTGCCTGGTTTGTAAGTTCATCTGAATATACCTTTTTCCCGGTAAGATCATAAACTTCTACATTCCCTTTGTTGCCTGCTTTTTCTTTAACATCAAAAAGAACAGTTACTTTTTTATCCGCCGTGGTAGGGTTAGGATAAATACCAAAAGAAGCTTTTTTGCCTACTTCAGTAATTCCTAAAGTTTCCGTGATCTTTTTGTATTTAAAATACATGTTTCCTGTACTGGCTCCACCATTGGTAGTGAAATACATTCTGTAGTAATCGTTTCCTTTTTTAACGTAGTATACAACATCACTTTTTACGGTCCCGATTCCTTTCCAAGAATGTCCTACAGTAGTAATAGCTGAAGAGAAACTTGTACTGGCAGGAATAGAATTGGCTGCTGTTTGCTGAGTTTCCGGCTGTACCATTGCTACTTTTACGTTTGGACTCTGGATTGCTCCGGAAAGAGGGTACATCTGCACGCCCATATAGAATGTATAATATTTTGAGAATACAAAATCCCATGCTGTTCTGGAAGGCTCCAGACTTGGAACTTTTGCTCCGCTATCAAAAGAGAAATAGTTGAAATAAGAATCATCCGTTCCGTTAGCCAGAGTTCTTGTTTCCGTAGCTCCCCATGAAGTACCGTTCCATTTTGAATATCTGAAAGTATACCCTGCAAAAGCATCTTCAATAGCAAACTTGATATAAGTTCCAGAAGCATATTTTAAAACAAAAATAGCTTTCCCCTGAATATGGTGATTCACCGGGTTGTAAACTCCCCATCCTGTTGAAGGGATATTAGGGTTTGGAGAAGTCACAGGTCCCTGTTCAAAAGCTCCCTGACTCCAGTCAGTGGTCTGATCCGGATTGTAAAGAGGGGCTCCCCATGAAGATTCATTGCTGATATTGATATTATCCCAATCGGCTAAATTGGTAGAAGCAGTGAATACTTCAATATCTTTAGCATCATTGACTCTTGATCCAAAAGCGTAGTTTGAGTTTCTATAAAAAGCAATATCCCAAGTATTGGCTGGCTGAGAAACCATATTACCATCTGCAAGATCTACAAACACACGGTTTTGGTATCCGCTCCCCATTGTCATATTTACCTGTGAGTATCCCAACGCGTCAGTCTGCGCCAAAACAGTCTGCTGAACAGACAATGCCAGTACTGAAGCCAATAATAGTTTTGTTTTCATAATTTATTCTTTAAATCCTTATTTAGAATGATTCCACAAAAATATATAATTATTTTTAATCAGTCTAAATAAAAACATGATTTTTATCGTGTTTTTATTTTAATCCTCATGTTAAAGCATAAAAAATAGCTGTAAAAAAGCCGGCAGGATCACTCCTGCCGGCTTTAAAAAGGCAAATAATAGTCTAATAAACCTTATTTTTTGATGAATTTTGATTGGATCAATTTTCCTTCTGCAGTTTCAATATTCATATAATATACTCCTGTTTGAAGGGTGCTGATATCAAATCTTTGTCCGTTCAGTTTTCCTTCCGCTGCTTTTTGTCCTGCTGCAGAATAGATCTGAATATTTTTAGGATCTTTTTTTACAATAAATTCTATAGCAGACTGATCAGAATTTAAGGCAAATCTGAAATTTTCTGTTGATTTATGGTTGTCTGATACGCCTAAAGAAGCAGTCGTGTTATACACTACATTATCTACCTGAATCGCTACGTGAGTAGCTGTAGGTGTGAATTTGAATACAATATAAGAACCTGTGGATGCCGGAATATTAACACTGATATTCTGTACTGTCCCAATAACCGAAACATTAATAGGACTTCCTACAGGAACGAATGTTGACATGTCTGCAGGGTTGGATGCTACTCCTATCTGAATGCTTCCCGGACCAGGAGAGGGAGATACCAGGGTAGTATCAAAAGTCAACGTTTTATTTCCTGTTGGAGTTTCAATCTGTGGAGTAATCAGATAAGAAGAACCTGTTGCATTGTTTCCTGCATACGACTGAACGAATCTGTTGGAATCTCCTGCTACAATCATTCTTGGAGGTACAGGAGGAAACTCACCCGTTATCGGTGCAACGATGGCAGACCATCCAAACTGAGGGAAAGTAGTGTTCCCAGCGGTAAAATTGTTGAAATTTTCATTGATGTTAGATACCTGAGCATTCGCAGTTAAGGCTGTAAACATCAGAGCTCCTAAAAGTAATTTTAATTTCATGAGATTATTTTTATTTAGAATTATTCCACAAAAATATATAATTATTTTTAATGAGTCTAAATAAAGTTTTATATTTGTCGAAAATTTGTACCCTTATGAAGAAGAAAGTGCTTTCCGTTCTATCATTATCCGTGGCCTTATGGGTAAATGCACAAGAAAAGGATTCTCTTAATCAAAAGAAAATTGAAGAAGTTGTTATTACAGGACAGTACATGCAACAGTCCATTAACAAATCTATCTATAAGGTTGATGTTATTGATGCAGAACAGATTAAAAATATGGCCGCTACCAATGTTGCCGAGGTTTTAAATCAAAGTCTTAATATACAGATTACTCCGGATTCCCGTTCAGGAAATTCTACAGCCAAGATCATGGGACTTAATGGTGATTATGTAAAAATCCTTATAGACAATATTCCGGTAGTAGGGGATACAGGACTGGGAAGTAATATTGACCTTACTAAAATTGCTTTGAGCAATATCGAAAGAATCGAAATTGTAAAAGGAAGTATGGGAGTTGAGTACGGAAATGGCGCTGTTGCCGGAGTCATCAACATTATTACCAAGAAATCCAGTACCAAAAAGATCAGCGTAAGAGGCTCATTGCAGGAAGAAACGGTGAGAGACAATTATGATCTTAAGAAAAGAGGAAACGGGAGACATATTCAGAATCTGAATGTAGATTATAATATCAATAATGAATGGTTTGCAAGTATCAATTTTAACCATAACCAGTTTATGGGATATGAAGGAGAAAGTAAAGGCTACAAGTATTTCGGACAGGATAACAAAAGAGGATATGAATGGAACCCGAAAGATCAGTATGATGCTTCTGCTTTGTTAAGATATACCAAAAATAAAACTACATTCTTCTACAAACTGTCTTATCTGAATGAAAAATTCAATTTCTACAATCCGGAGGTTAACAGAAATCCTCTTAATGACGGATTAGGTGGAGTTGCCTACGAAAGCAGAGACAAAAGATACAATACAGACCGTTGGGTTCACCAATTTAATATTCAAACCAACCTGGGGCACATCCGATATATGGGAGACTTCTCCTATCAGAACCAGGACAGAAAATATTACGACTACGTTTACGATATTCCCAACAGAACCATAAAAAGCCGCCAGGACGAAAAGTCTTATTATAAAACAGATGTTATCTACTCAAGAGGGATGTTCAGCAACTTCCTGGATAGTAAAGTTTTTGACTTTCAGTTAGGGTATGAGCTAGACTATACCAACGGATATGCCGCACTTATTGCAGGTGATTTCTTTGGTGAGGCGGTAAAGAGAAAAATATTTACCTATTCCAATTTCCTTTCTGCGGAATGGAATGTTTCAGACAAATTCTCTTTAAGACCGGGAGTAAGATTATCTCTTAGTGAGAATTTCAGCAATCAATACAATTACTCTTTATCCTCAAGATATAAAACTTCTGAGAATTCAAACCTTAGAGCAGTGGTAGGATCAGCCAACCGTTATCCTAAATATGAAGAACTGTACACCTATTTTGTAAACATCAATCATGATGTGCAAGGAAATCCCGATTTGAATCCCGAAAAAGGATTTTCCGCAGGACTTTTCTGGAACCAGAATTTTGCAGTAGATAATGGCTGGAAAATCGCTTATGGAGTAGATGCATTATATCTGGATGTACGTGACAGAATTGAAATGGTGATGGTAAAAGAGCCTTCCACCTACAAGTACATGAACATTAATAAATTTAAAAATCTATTGGTTACAGCTAATGTAGATTTCAGAAAAGATCAGTTTGCTCTGTCTTTAAGAGGATCCGTAAGCGGAACATCAGTATCGATGATTGATTTAAAATCTTCTTCCCCTACAGACTTCCAGTATCTGATGCAGGCAGGAGCTTCAGCAACCTACAAACTGAAAAGTACCGATACCAATTTTTCCCTTTATTATAAGTTCACAGGTCCGGACAGAATTTATGTATCCGATGGAGCAAACGACTTCCGTCTTGGAAAAGTAGATAGCTTTCATATGATGGATTTCATTGTGAGCCAGCCTTTCTGGAACAAACATTTTGAAATTTCCGCAGGGGTGAAAAATATATTCGATGTAACAAGATTAAACTCTACAGCAGTGGCAGGCTCAGCCCATACTGCAGCGAACGGGTTTGTTAATTTATTCTATGGCAGAAGCTATTTTGCCCGATTAATGTTTCAATTTTAAATAATACGTTACGATTATGAAGTATCTAAAAATATTATCTGTTCTTTCTATCATGGCTGCCACACAGTCTTGTTTATCTGCAGACGAAGATCCGGTTCCGGTTCCTCCTATGACAGGATCTGAAGTAAGTGTGCAAGTTGGTGGTCCTACAGAACCTAATCAGGTTTGGATCGATTTAAGTGATTATACCAATCCTGCAGTCAACAGCAGAACAGATTGGGACCTTGGTTTTTACAGTGGTGATGCTTACAGGGTGATTATGAACGGCTCTCTTGCGATGACAGTGATCAAAATACCCAACGCTTCTGACATCAGTAAAGTAAAGGAAACTGATATTTCAAGTTTAAAAGACATTGCTCAGGTGGGAACATTTGATGCTGCCAACATGAAATATGTTGACAATCCGAACGGAGACTTCTTAAATCAGACTTCAGGAATTGATGCCATCAAAGAAAATGATGCTGATAACCCTGTGTATCTGATCAATCTGGGAAGAGAAATACCTTCTTCTGCCAATATCGGAGCTGGTTCTGTTTCATTGTCCGGTGATCCGAGAGGATGGAAAAAAATTCAGATTCTGAGAGCGCAGAATGGATATAAAATCCGTTATGCCGATGTGAATGCAACAGGAACAGATATCAAAGAATATATCATTACCAAAGATACAGAATACAACTTTTCATTCTTTAACCTGAAAACAGGAACTCCGGTAAAAATTCAGCCAAAGAAGAAAAAATGGGATCTTGTATTTACCACATTTACCAATGAAGTATTCATGGGGCCTACTACCAGTGCAGGAAGTTATTTTTATGCTGATTTTGTAGCAACGAATACCCTGAATGGTGTGGGAGCTTATCAGGTAACGGTTACAGGAAGTCTTGATGCTGCTTACAATGCCTTTAAACTGAAAGATGTAGAGCCTGCGAAATTTGTTTTCAATGACCAGAGAGCGATTGGTGATAAGTGGAGAACCACTACCGGTACAGCTTCCAATCCTGTTCCTTTTGTGTATGCAGACCGTTTCTTTGTATTGAAAGATGCTGAAGGTTTTTATTTCAAGCTGAGATTCAATACCATGAAAAATACAAAAGGAGAAAGAGGGTACACCAATTTTGAATTCGAACCTTTATAAATAA
This sequence comes from Chryseobacterium sp. T20, assembly GCF_047345655.1. NCBI lineage: Bacteria > Pseudomonadati > Bacteroidota > Flavobacteriia > Flavobacteriales > Weeksellaceae > Chryseobacterium > Chryseobacterium sp. T20. The sequence goes on along the minus strand of NZ_JBLFDU010000001.1, from coordinate 841,487 downwards.
TCAAATAATAGTATATCATGAAAAAATTCATCCTTGCCGCTTCTGTTCTTGTAGCAGTATATTCTTGCAAAAAAGCAGAAGCAGGAGCAAAAGAAAATACTACAGAAGCTACTTCTGAAGCACCAAAAACTAACAATAAAATAGTAACATTAAACGGAGGAATTACTGAAATTGTAGCTGCTTTAGGCCACGAAAAAGAAATCGTAGGAACTGATGTTACCAGTACTTACCCTGCGTCTTTAAAAGCTACGGCTAAAGATTTGGGTCACATGAGATCGATGACAATCGAGCCGATCATGGCTGTAAGTCCTACTTTGATCCTTGCTTCTGATAAAGATATCAACCCGGAATTAATGGGTAAAATCAAATCTTCAGGCATTAAAACAGAAGTTTTCAAACAGGAATACACGGTTGAAGGAACCAAAAAACTAATCGAACAGGTAGCAAAAGCTGTTGGAAATACAGATTATCAGAAATTAAATGATAAAATTGATGCCGATCTGAAACAGGTACAACCTATTGCTAAAAAACCAAAAGTATTGTTCATCTACGCAAGAGGAAATATGCTGATGGTAAGTGGTAAAAATACCCCAATGGCTGCATTGATTACCCTTGCAGGAGGAGAAAATGCAGTGACTGATTTTGAAGATTTCAAACCATTGACACCGGAAGCGGTTGTAAAAGCTAATCCTGATGTATTATTCTTTTTCGAAACTGGTTTACAGGGAGCAGGAGGTAATGAAGGAGCACTAAAAATGCCGGGAGTATCTCAGACCAATGCAGGTAAAAACAAGAAAATCATTGCAATGGATGGAGGTTTAGTATCAGGTTTTGGACCAAGAGTAGGAGAAGCAGCAGTAGGATTAAACAAACTTTTAATTGAAAGCACAAAGTAAACTATACTTTTATCTTATTATAAGTGCGGTACTGCTGATCATTATAGCAGTACTGTCACTTAATACAGGCGTTTATGATTTCGGAGAAAACTCTCCGTTCAGGGCTCTGTGGCAATTTATAAAAGGAGATTCCGGTTTGTCACTCAGTGATAAATATGTGATTTGGGACGTAAGAGCAGCCAGAATTATCATGGCGATTTTAGTAGGAAGTATGTTGTCGGTTTCAGGAACGAGTCTTCAGGGACTTTTCAAGAATCCTCTGGCAACGGGAGATTTAATAGGACTTACATCAGGAGCAACGTTGCTGGCAGCTATTGCGATTGTTTTAGGAGGACATTTCAAAGAATATCTTCCTGAAGCTGTACAATTTTCACTGGTAGGAATAGCGGCTTTTATCGGTTCTTTTTTATCAATGATGTTGGTGTACAGAATTTCGACCAGCGGAGGAAAAACAAATGTAGTGATGATGCTGCTTACCGGAGTTGCGATAACAGCTATCGGGTTTTCGATAACCGGATTTTTGATCTATATCTCAAAAGATGAGCAGCTCAGAGATCTTACTTTCTGGAATTTAGGAAGTCTGGCAGCCGCTACATGGACAAAGAATATCATTCTGGCTATTGTTGCGCTCATTGCTTACATTATTTTACTTCCAAAAGGAAAAGCATTGAATGCAATGATGCTGGGAGAGAAAGATGCACAACATCTGGGAATTAATGTGGAAAGACTGAAAAAGCAGATTATTATTATCGTGGCGTTAATGGTGGGTAGTTGTGTAGCATTCTCAGGAACCATCGGTTTTGTAGGTCTTATTGTACCTTATATTTTAAGATTGTTATTCAAATCCAACTATACTTTTATTTTGCCATTATCAGCAATGTGTGGAAGTATTTTGTTATTGACGGCAGATACCTTCAGCAGAAGTATTGTGGCACCGTCAGAACTGCCGATCGGAATTTTAACAGCCTTAATGGGAGGCCCTATTTTTATCGCTATTTTGGTTAAATTTAAAAAATCACTGTAATGATCAAGGCACACCAGATTAATTATAAACATAAAGAATTCAGGATTCTGGACGGGGTAGATGTCTCTCTGGAATACGGTGAATTTCTGGCCATTGTAGGACCGAACGGAGCAGGAAAGTCAAGCCTTCTGAGCGTACTGGCAGATGAAGTGAAATCCAGCCATAACAAAGTTTTGTTTAAAGATAAACCTATTAAAGAATGGAATATACAAGAACTTTCAAAACACAAAGCAAAGTTCTCACAGCATAACAGCAACGATATTCCGCTTGAGGTAAAAGATGTCATCATGATGGGAAGGTATCCGTATTTCGATGCCCAGCCCGGAAAAGAAGATCTGGAAGCCATGAATAATATGATGTACGAAACGGATATTTTTCATCTCAAAGAAAGAGAATACAATACTCTTTCGGGAGGAGAAAAGCAACGTGTACATCTATCAAGAGTAATGGCACAGCTTGAAAATGATATCGCCCATAAACTAGTTTTTCTGGACGAACCATTGAATAATTTAGATATAAAACATCAGTACAAAGCATTGGAAATTATCAAAAATTTTACCAAAAAAGCCAACAGTGCTATTGTTGTTTTGCATGATCTGAACCTTGCTGCACAGTTTGCAGATAAGATTTTATTAATGAAATCAGGACAGGTTTCCGCCTATGGAACTCCAGAGGAAGTTTTTACGGAAGAAAATATCAGTAATGCCTATAATTTTCCCTGTACCATTTGCGGGCACCCTATTACCAATAACCCAATGATCATTTTTGGATAACCATGGAAAAAGACGAACTCAAAATCCTCGCACAGAATCTTGCCAATCCTCAGGGAGAAAAAGGCATCGAGATTGGTGAAATGATGAATGCTACCAACATCAGCATGACGTTGGAAAGCATCAAAACACTTGTGATAGAAGATGAGCAACAGATTCTTGAAATAGGACACGGAAACGCTGCCCATCTGAAAAGCTTAATGAGTCTTGCTAAAAACCTCAGATATACAGGAATTGATATTTCTGAGACCATGCATAATGAAGCCAAAAGGCTCAATAAAGAATTTGAAAGCGAAGCAGATTTTGTTCTGTATGAAGGCAAAAGGCTTCCTTTTCGGGATCGATCTTTTGATAAAATATTTACCGTAAACACAGTCTATTTCTGGGAAAATCCGGTTGAATTTTTAAATGAAATCTACCGAGTTTTAAAAGATGACGGAACTTTCGTTCTTACGTTCGGACAAAGAGAGTTCATGGAAAAACTGCCGTTTACGGAATATGATTTTACTCTGTACAGCAACCGTGAAATGGAAGAGCTGGTCTCCAAAAGCGAATTTAAAAGAATGAAAACTTCTGAAAGAGAAGAAGAAATAAAAAGTAAAACAGGAAACGAAACAATACGAAGAATTTATACAATTTTAACCATAAAAAAGTAAAGTAATGAGCACATTAGTTAATGATTTAAAGGAAAAATGGGAAGCTCTGAAAGCAGAAAATCCACATATCAGAATAAGAAATGCTGCAGCACAGCTGGAAGTAAGTGAGGCAGAATTATTGGCAACAAGCATTGGAGAAGGCGTTACGGTCCTGAATCCGGATTTCCAGGGAATCCTTACAGAAGCTGAGCAATTAGGAAAAGTAATGGCTCTTACCCGTAATGATGAATGTGTTCATGAAAGAAAAGGAACTTACCTGAACGGAGATTTCAGCAGCCCTCATGCACAGCTTTTTGTGGGTGAAGATATCGATCTTAGAATTTTCCTTAACCACTGGAAATTTGCGTTTGCAGTATTGGAAGGAGAGAAGAAAAGCCTTCAGTTTTTTGGAAAAGATGGTTTGGCACTTCACAAGATTTATCTGACGAAAGACAGTAATGAAGCTGCTTTCGATGCGATCGTAGAAAAATTCAAAGCAGAAGATCAGAATCAAGTACTTGTTTTTGAAGCAGTAGCTCCAAAACAGGCTGAAAAAGCAGATTCAGACATTGATGTGGAAGGTTTCAAAAAAGCATGGACAGAATTGAAAGATACTCATGATTTCTTCATGATGACCAGAAAATATGGAGTAAGCAGAACGCAGGCATTAAGATTGGCTCCGGAAGGATTTGCAAAGAAAATTGATAATGCTAAAGTAGTGAACATCCTTGAAGATGCTTCTGAGAAAAATACACCGATCATGGTTTTCGTTGGAAACAGAGGAATTATCCAGATCCACACAGGAAATGTGAAGAAAACACTTTGGCACCAACAGTGGTTCAACGTGATGGATCCTGATTTCAACTTACACCTTGATGTAACGAAAATTGCAGAAGCATGGATCGTGAAAAAACCAACTGAAGACGGAGAAGTAACTGCTATCGAAGTATTCAACAATGAAGGTGACTTCATCGTTCAGTTCTTCGGAAAAAGAAAGCCTGGAATTCCTGAACTTCAGGAATGGAAGGACCTTGTAGCCGCATTAGAGAAATAATAATTAGATGATTTGAATGGGACCGTTTTGTTTGTAAAATTCAAAGCGGTCTTTTTTATGACAAGTGATCTGCAGCTACCAGAATATTTGTGTAATTTGGGATTAAATATAAAATTATAATGAAGAATATTTTCATAGCGATACTTTTTGCCGGATTCTGTTCATTAAAGGCACAGGACTTAAAAGCGTATCAATTTTATGATAAAAAAGGAAAAGAAGTAAAGACGGAAAAGCTGGTTAAAGAATTGGCAGATTATGATGTGGTCTTTTTTGGTGAAAATCATAACAGTTCTATCAATCACTGGCTTCAGCTTAAAATTACAGAAGCACTGTTTGCCAAAAAGAACGGTCAGCTGATCTTAGGTGCAGAAATGTTTGAAAGAGACAATCAGGCGCAACTGGATCAATATTTAAACGGAAAGTTTGATGCTAAAACTTTGAAAGATTCTGCCCGTTTATGGAACAATTATGCAACTGATTACAAGCCTTTGGTAGATTTTGCTAAGGATAAAAAGCTGAATTTTGTTGCTACCAATATCCCAAGGAGATATGCCTCTCAAACGGCAAAAGAAGGTCTTGAATCTTTAAATAAACTAAGCGAAAAAGAGAAAACCTATATTGCTCAGTTGCCTATCAAAGTGACTTTGGATACTCCCGGATATCCGGAAATGAAAAAGATGATGGGAGACCATGCAGAAGGAACCAAAGTGATGAATTTCATTTCAGCTCAGGCTACAAAAGATGCTACAATGGCTGAATCTATCCTGAAAAGCTATCAGGCCGGAAAAACCTTCATCCACTATAATGGAAACTATCACAGTAAAGAATTCGGTGGAATTTATTGGTACATCAAACAGAAAAATCCTAACCTGAAAATGGCAGTAATCTCCGTTTTTGAATCGGATGATCCTGAATTGAAAGTACCCGCCAAAGATTATATCCCGACAGACTTCAATCTGATTATTCCGGGAGATATGACGAAGACTTTTTAATTTTTTACAAAAGTGTCATTCTGACGAAGGAAGAATCTCACTATTAATTTATTATAAGATTCTTCAATTTATTGCATTCCTTTCAGAATGACAAAATCAATTACTTACATTCAATTCAATAGGAACGGGCTTTAGCCCGTTCATTTTTTTATATCAAAATTCCATCGGCTTTAGCCAAAACTTAAAATTCATCGGTAAATAAATCATTTTTATGTCACAATATTTATCTTTGTGTAACATAAAAAAAATATGAAGAAATTACCCATTCTGCTGATCTTTTTTATCGGACTGTTCAATGCACAAAAATTGACTTCCAATGAACTTTCCATCATCAATCAGGGAGATGTAAATAAGGCGTTACCAATTTATCAGACGACGGATAATAATCAGCATCAAACATTGCTGAACACTTCTTCAGAAGCAGATCCTCTTGATCCCAATACAGCTGTTTTGGTAAAAAGAATGAAAGAATCTCTACTGTCAACAGATGGTGGAGTAGGCATTGCGGCTCCTCAGGTGGGAATCAACAGAAAAATCATCTGGGTACAGCGTTTTGATAAAGAAGGAACTCCGTTGGAATATTTTATTAATCCGGTAATTGTTTGGCGCTCCGATTTGCAGAATCTTGGTCCTGAGGGTGATTTGTCTATTCCTGATTTCAGAGATCAGTTCTACAGAAGTAAAGTTATCCAACTGGAATATGTGGATTTAAAAGGGCAGAAATATTCAGAAATTGTAGAAGGTTTTACCGCGGTGATTTTTCAACATGAGATCGACCATCTTTTCGGAATTCTGATTTCCGATAAAAAGGAAAAAGAAAAAAACGATTCTTATAAAAAGGTAGATGCCTATCAGAAAAGTGACGTAAATAAAGACAGGAGGTGATGATGAATTATAAATTATAAATTATGAATGAAATTCTTAACCATTATAAGCATATAAAAATATCCTCAATCATCTGCATCATCAGCGAAATCTGCGGGAAAATAAAAAAAATAAAAAGGAGCTGTTTCAGTACAAACAGCTCCTTTCGTTATAACTATGCTTAAAAAAATTGGATTAATCGTTGTTGGTTACTGAAAGTTTCACCTCCATATTATTTCTGGTAGCATTAGAATAAGGACAGATTTGGTGTGCCTTTTCTGTCAAAGCTTGCGCTTCTTCAAGAGAAACTCCAGGGATGTTCACATCCAGTTCTGCTGCCAGTCCGAAACCGCCATTCTCAATCTGGCCTATGCTTACCTGAGCGGTTACTGTAGTTTCTCCGGTTTTTACCTTAGAAAGACTGATGACTCTGTTCAGAGCGCTGTCGAAACATGCAGAATATCCTGCTGCAAAAAGCATTTCCGGGTTAGCAAAATCATCGTTGGCTCCTCCTAAGCTTTTTGGCATTCTTACATCAAGTTCCAAAACTCCGTTTTCACTTTTCACATGTCCGTTTCTGCCTCCTTGAGCAGTAACTTTAGTGGTATATAACGTTTTCATTTATTTTTCTATTTTGTTTAATATTTTTAAGACTGTGTCTTTAAGGTGCAGCAGCTCTTCCGGTTGTATTCCCAGTTTTTCCTGGATTTTTCCCGGAATTTCACAAGCCTTCTGCTGAAGCTGTTTTCCAGCTTCGTCTAAAAATACTTCAACCACTCTTTCGTCTTCTTTTTTTCTCTTTCTGATAATAAATCCTTTAGACTCCAGTCTTTTAAGAAGAGGGGTTAGGGTTCCACTGTCCAGAAACAGTTTTTCTCCGATATGCGTTACCGTAAGTCCGTCACCATCCCATAATATCATCATCACAAGATATTGCGGATACGTAATGCCCAGTTCATCAAGAAAAGGACGGTAAAGCCCTGTAATCTCTTTGGCGATGACATACAGCGGGAAGCAAATCTGGTTTTCTAGTTTGGGTGTTTTCGGATTTTCCATAATTTTTGAGTACGAAAGATTCGATGAAGGTATTACTTTTTTATGATAAATTCATCCATTGGAATTCTGACTTTTTTCATAGAAGAAAGCCAGTCATTAGCTTCGTCACGGTATCCAAGATATAAAAGAGTTACACTTTTTAATCCTAGTTCTTTCAATCCCAGCACTTCATCCACCACAGCATTGTTGAATCCTTCTGCCGGTGTACTGTCGATTTTAAGTTCTGCAGCCTGTGCAAGAGCAATTCCTAAGGCAATATAAGTCTGACGGGCAGTGTGGGCAAAATGCTCTTCAGGAGTTTGTGCTCCATACATTTTTTTGATGGTGTCCGTATAGCTGCCGAAACGTCCTCTCGGAAGGTCTCTTACATCGGTATGATAATCATAAACTTTGTCAATTTTTTCATTAGAATAACTGTCCCATGCTGCAAATACCAAAACGTGAGAAGAATCTCTCATGACTTCAGGGTTTAAAGCGCCTGCTACCATTTTTTCTTTCAGTTGCTGGTTTTCTACTACAATAATTCTGAACGGTTGTAGTCCGGATGAAGTAGGAGCCAGTCTTGCTGATTCTAAGATAGTATTAAGGTCTTCCTGTGAAACTTTTTTGGTAGGATCATAAGCTTTTACAGCGTGTCTCCAGTTTAGATTTTCTATTAATGACATTTTTATTTTGTTTTTAAATTAAACTACTTTGTGTTTTATCACCTCTATTTTAATGTTGAAGTAAATGAACAGTACAAATGTACACTCAATTTAATTGTGTGCAATTTAATTTTGAAAGATTTTATTGATAGCAATTATTGATAAACTTTAAAAAGGTAAAATAATGAAGAGTACAATGAGAAATTTTTAGTTTCAGTTTTAATCATTTCAGCATGATTCGGATTTTTTCAAAACCTTTGAATTCCAATCTTTGCCCTAGAATTTTAAACTAAAAACAATGCAAAGATTTAAAAACAAAACGGCCTTAATTACAGGAGGAACTAATGGAATGGGTTTGGCTACCGCTCAGAAATTTATAGAAGAAGGAGGGAAAGTCATTATTACAGGAAGAAGTGAAGAAACCGTGAATAATGCTTTGGAAAAGCTTGGAGAAAGTGCTTGCGGAATTGTATCCAATTCAGGAAATATAAAAGATCTGATGAATCTTCAGCAGGAAGTCAGAAAATATACAGAACATATTGATCTGGTCTTTGCCAATGCGGGATACGGAAGATTTGCTCCCGTGGAATATGTAGATGAAAATCAGTTTGATGAGCTCTTTAATATGCTGGTAAAAGGACCATTTTTTACTGTACAGCAGATATTACCATTGATGAAAAGCGGAAGCTCCGTTATTTTCAATACTTCCGTGGCGACAGAGATTGCGATGCCTAATTTTTCGGTGTATTCTGCAGCAAAATCTGCGGTGCAGTCAATGATCAAGACTTTTGCCGTAGAACTTACAGAACGTAGAATCCGTGTGAATGGAGTAAGTCCCGGGCACATTAAAACCAATATTTTTAATAATACAGGTTTAACCGGAGAGCAGATTGAAAGTGCTATAGATGATATTATTCCTACAATTCCTTTTAAAAGGCAGGGTGAACCGTCAGAAATAGCCAATGTAGTTCTGTTTCTGGCTTCAGAAGAAGCTTCCTATATCCATGGGGCAGAAGTGAAAGTGGATGCCGGGATTTCTGTGATCAGATAATCCGGATTATTTGACCTCTTTAATTTCTTTGATGATATTGGTTTTATTTTCAATACCAATATTATAGGTCTTACCTTTTTTAAAGCTTTGAGTTGCTTTTTCCATCAGGCTTTTATATTCCGGTGATTTTTTAGAGAGATAAAAAACCTGAGCGCTGATTCCTATAGCAACGCGTACCATTTCATTAGGTTTATCGGGATCTTCCATGATGTTGGAAATTGTGGCATTATTGTACCAGGTTAAGTTCTGTGAACTGGAATTACCGGAACAGGATGTAATCATAATAAAAAGTAATAGTAAATAGGACCAGGCTTTCATAATAAAAAAGATTAAGTAAAAAGCTCCTGCAATATATCAATATATAGACAGGAGCTCTATATAAATTAGTTAAAATCCACAGCTTGCTACACTAGGTGCAGGGGAAGGAGAACATCCTGAAAGGGATGAGAATATATTTAATACACAGTTGGTATTTACATAATTGTTATCATATAACAGAGAACCAGATGGACTTCTGTAGTATACGTTTCCTGCTGTATTGGCATAAGAAGATACAGAAGCAGATCCACAGCTGGTATTGGTACATGCAGCTCTCCATGCAGCGTCAGTTACTGGTCCGCTGGAGAATAATGATGGGTCAATGATTCTTTTTTCAACAATTCCGGAAGCATTTTTGAAGCTTACCAAAATGGCTACGTGATATACCCATGAAACACAACATGTTCCTGTAGAAGCTCTTAAGTTACCATATACGAATTGTTTTTCACAGTCGTAACCTGCATTCAAAAGGATTTGTCTCATTTTGTGCGCTCTTGCATAGCATCCATCCACAGGATATCTGAATGTGATACACGGTGAGGATGCAGTAGAAGTTCCACAAGACTGGTTTTTGATCTGAGTGAATAAGCTGTTCAGCGTTGCAAGATTAGGAATAACGCTTACCGCTTTTTTGCTGTCACCTCTTTCTTCTTTGTTGAATACTGATTTGAAATAACGGATGTCATCAGCTGTTGCTTTTTCTACTTTTGCGATTTCATTAGAATTAGCTTTCAGAAAAATCTGAACAGGTGTTTCATTTTCTACAGCTTCTTTGATCATGGAGATAAATCCCGCATTTTCTTTGGTATCCTTAATTTGATAAGGTTGTGCGGAAACCATAAATGAAACTTTAAATTTTCCATCCTCTTTTTCTATCCCTACCGGAACAGTTTTGCCAAAGTCTTTCATTGCGATTTCGTTAGACTCTTTAGCAACAAGATTAGGATCCTGATTGGCACCTGAATCCGAGCAGGAATTAAATGACAGTACCGTCACGAATACCATCATGGATAACAGAAATTTTTTCATAGTTTTTATATTTTGTGGTTAATTTTTAGTGAACTGTATAATGGTGATAGTTCACTATTTTGTGACATTAAAAGTAATAAAATTTAAAATATGAGCAATATTTTTTTCAAAAAAAATAAATTATTCTGTTGTTTTATTGATTTAATGATAGTGAAAAAGGTAGGAAAATGATGATTTTTATAGGGATATTCAGAGAAAATAGAAAATTTTTAAAATGGTGAAATCCGTTATTTTTTGCGATTTGGATTCCTACGGAATGACAAACGTTGTGGATAGTCTAAGCGAATAAAAATAACATTATCATAAAACTAAAAACCCAGTTTCAACTATTGAAACCGGGTTTGTTATATTGTAAATAAACTTGACTATTTGTAAATCAATTCTGCCTGAAAAACTTCAGCGAAATGCTTTCTGATCTTTGCTTTCAGTTCTTCCATTTCTTCTGGTGTCAATTCTCTTTCAAGTTCTCTTTTTAATGAAGTTACCTGCTTATCTTTGATACCACATGGAATAATGTATTCAAAATAACGCATATCCGTATTTACATTCAATGCAAAGCCGTGAAGAGTTACCCAACGGGAAGCTTTCACTCCCATCGCACACATTTTTCTGGCGTAAGGTTTTCCAACATCCAGCCAAACTCCGGTTTCTCCCGGAGAGCGCTCTCCTTTAATACCATATTCGGCAATGGTTCTGATGATCACTTCTTCCAGATTTCTCATATATAAATGAATATCCGTGAAAAAGTTTTCAAGATCCAGAATAGGATAACCTACAACTTGTCCATAACCATGATAGGTAATATCTCCGCCACGATTTACTTTCACGAAAGTAGCATCAATTTCTTTCAGCTTGTCAATGCCGGCAAGCATATTTTCTTCATGCCCGCTTTTTCCTAAGGTATACACATGAGGATGTTCTACAAAAAGAAGGTGATTGGGAGTAGTGGTATGCTGTTCTGCAGGAAGATCTCTGTTTTTTATTTTGGTGTCAATGATGTTTTTCATCAGCTGTTCCTGATAATCCCAGGCAGGCTGATATTCTTTGACTCCTAAATCTTCAAATTCTACTGCTTTATTTTGATTTGTATTCATTTCAATTTTTGATATACAAATTTAGTGAATTTTACCCTTTTATGGAATGGATAAAATCTATAGCACTTTTCTTCCAGTCTCTATCTTGAAGCAAAATATTCACAAAGGCTGTCCCAATGATACCACCATCTGCTTTTTCCGTGACATTTTCAAAATCTTCTTTCGATTTAATACCGAATCCTATCATTACCGGATTTTTAAGTGGAAGAGCTGCGATTCTGGAAAGGTAACTCTCATTTTTCAAAACAGCATTTTCATTTCCGGTAGTGGAAGAGGAGCTTACGGCATACAGGAATCCTGAGCTTAAAGAATCCAGATAGATCATTCTTTCATCCGAAGTTTCCGGAGTTACCAGAAAGGTGAAGTTTAGATTGTACTGTTTTAAAATATGGTGATAGTTTTTCTCAAACTCAATAGGAGGAAGGTCGGGAAGGATTAATCCTGAAACACCACTTTCCGCACATGCCGCACAGAATTTCTCAAATCCGAAGCTCAAAACAGGATTAATGTAACCCATCAAAATAATCGGAATTCTGATTTCGTCTTTGATTGCTTTCAGCTGAGACAATAGTTTTTCAATGGTCATTCCGTTTTGTAAAGCCAGTTCGTGAGCTTTCTGGATCACAGGTCCGTCTGCCACAGGATCAGAATAAGGCATTCCGATTTCAATCATATCGGCTCCGGATTCCTGAATCAGTTGTATAATATCAGCGGTATCTTCCAACTGTGGAATTCCTGCTGTGAAGTATATATTTAGTTTTTTCATTTTTTTATTATAGAGGTTAGAAGTTAGAGATTAGAAGTTAGAAGGTGAATACTTTTTATTAGGTAATACTTACTAATTTCTAGTATCTAACTTCTAATTTCTTTAAGATATGTTTCCATATCCTTATCTCCACGGCCGCTCAGACAAATAACGACAATATCATTTTCATTAAATTTTTTCTTATCTAAAACTGCCAGCGCATGAGAACTTTCCAGTGCGGGAATGATTCCTTCCAGTTTGGTTAATTCAAATGCACATTGTAAAGCTTCATCATCATTAATACTAAAGAATTCTGCTCTTTTTTCTTTGAACAAATGCGCATGGAAAGGGCCTATTCCAGGATAATCCAGCCCTGCAGAAATAGAATGAGGTTCTATCACCTGTCCGTCTTCCGTCTGCATCACAAGGCTTTTGCTTCCGTGAAGAACTCCAAGCGTTCCTAAGAATGTAGTCGCAGCAGATTTTCCTGAATCTACACCCAATCCTCCGGCTTCCGCAGCAATGATTTTTACTTCTTTTTCTTCTACAAAATGATAGAAAGTTCCTGCAGCATTACTTCCTCCACCTACACAGGCAATCACATAATCAGGATTTTCTCTTCCAATTTTCTCTTTCAGCTGTTCTTTGATTTCTTTTGAAATAATACTTTGAAATCTTGCCACCAAATCAGGGAAAGGATGAGGTCCTACCACACTTCCAATCACATAATGAGTCGTCACAGGATTGTTGATCCAGTCTCTTAATGCTTCATTTACTGCATCTTTAAGGGTCTTTGAACCTGAAGTAGCTGCTACAACTTCTGCACCCAGCATTTTCATTCTTGCTACATTCGGGGCTTGTCTCTGGATATCAATTTCTCCCATATAAACAATGCACTCAAGACCAAGCAAAGCACACGCTGTAGCAGTAGCAACGCCATGTTGTCCTGCACCGGTTTCAGCAATGATTCTGGTTTTTCCAAGACGTTTTGCCAATAAAACCTGTCCCAGAGCATTATTGATCTTGTGAGCTCCGGTATGGTTGAGATCTTCTCTTTTTAAATAAATCTGTGTCTGGTATTTTTGACTTAAGTTTTTAGCAAAATAGAGTGGTGTAGCCCTTCCGACATAATTTTTCAGCAAATCCTGATATTCAGCCTGAAAATCTTCAGATTCTATGATTTCAAGATAGTTTTTTTGCAGTTCTTCTACATTAGGATAGAGCATTTCGGGGATGAAAGCACCTCCAAACTCTCCATAATATCCGTTTTCATCGGGGTTTTTATAATTCATTTTTTTTATTCTTTAGTAATTAAATAAGCGTTGTTTTGTACACTCAGCTGGTTCAGCAGTTCTTTTCTTTTCTGCGAGGTATGAAAAATTAAAATATCATCATCTTCAGAATTCACCCAATCCGAGCCGATACTTTCTTTGATCATTTTGGCTTTTTCGTGGAGAATTTCTATATCACATTTTTCATAAAAGGAACGAAGATCGGAATGGCAGAAACCAATCGTTTCCAAATTTCTCTGAATAACATTTTCCTTGAAATTCTTTACCAATGCAGCACCATATCCTTTCTTTTTATGAGCTGCTACAAGCCCTACAGCTTCTGCAAAAGTATATGCTGTGTCTGCTATTTTTAAGGTAAAATCAAAATTCACCCTTATAACAGCCAGAATATTTTCATGGGCATCTACCAGAAAATGAAATTCTGAATCTTTGAAAAAAGATCGGAAATAGGTAGATTTCATCGTGTTCCATGCAGAAATGTCCCAAAGTTCAAGAATATGTTTGATCTCGGCTTCCGTTAAATCTTTCGTTTCTTTTATCTTATATTTCATGGGTTTAAGCTATTAATAAATGTGAGATGGTAATCATTTTGCTGTTTGGTAATCAGTTTTTTATAATACAGTAATTCTATTTTGTGCATTAAATCAATTAAGGTCGCTTTATCTATTTTCGACTGATACATGGTAATGGCAATTTCCAGGTTATCAATCATAAAATAAGGGTCAGAGTCTTCATACAACAGGAATATTTTAGCATAAATTAATCCCAGGTCATATTTTATACTTGATCTGACATGGTTTTCTAAAAATTTATCTGAAATAATAACCAGATAATAGCTGTTCCATAAGCTGATTCTTTCAAAAAAATACTGAATATCTGTTTCTTCAAAATCTTTAATAATACAAATGAAATCAGACAATAGTCCTCCCACTTCCCAATGTTCCGTATTACTGTCGTTCTGTGCAACAAAGTGGTACAGATTCTGAATTTTTTCATTCCCGAACTTAGGGGGAAATAAGGTTTTGTAAAATGTCTTTTTGAGCAAATGTATATTCATCCTTGTGTGTTTTTATGTGTTATTTATTTTGCTGATATAAAGTTTTAAACTTTTTTATGCGGTCAATATTTTTATTTCCGGGCTCTGTTTCAAATTTCGAATTGATATCTAAAGCAAAAGGTTGTTGTTTCAATGTATCAATATTCTCTATATTTTCCTCAGAAATACCGCCGCTTAAAAAGTAGGGCAGTGGAATTTCAAATTCATTCAGCATATTCCAGTCGAATTGTTTTCCCGTTCCGCCAAAGGCTTTGCTGTCAGTGTCGAATAGGTAGTAGGTGATAGGTTGCAGGTTGCAGGTTGCTTGTTGCAGATCAAGAATTTGTGTTATTTTATTTTGATTTTCTGCCGTATTACTTCCTATTCTGATTACTTTAATGATTCCAACCTCAGGATTCAGTTTTTGTCTTAGCTCCGTTATAAAATCATTGCTTTCATCACCGTGAAGCTGTACAAAATTCAAATTTGCGTGCTGAACGATCTTTACAATGATATCTACTTCTTCATTGACAAAAACACCTACTTTTCCGCGATGCTCAAGAGTTGAGATCTCTTCCAGACTCAGATGATTCAGAACATATCTCGGTGACTTTTCGTAGAAGATAAAACCGAGAAAATCTGTATTCATAGCAATCAATTCCTGAATCTGGCCCTGTTTTGTAAGACCGCAGACTTTGAGTTGAGGTAGCAGATTGGTGGTTGTAGGTTGCAGTTTCATTGTTGTTGAGTTTAAATTTGAGAAGCGAATTCTTCAAAAGCTTTGGCAGGATCTGTATTTTTCATGAAATATTCTCCCATCAGGAAACCGTCAAATCCTTTTTCCTTTAAAAATTGGAAATCTTCAAGGCTGTAAATACCGCTTTCTGCAACTGATAAAACATCTTTTGGAAGTTGATTTTTCAACTGAACCGAATGCTGAAGATCTACCTTGAAATCTTTAAGATTCCTGTTATTAATCCCAACTAAGTCGATTTTTGAATTGAAATGTTTCAGTTCATCTTCCGTATGAATTTCCAGTAAAACCTCCAATTTCAGCTGATGAGCTAATTCTGTGAATTCCTGTACCTGAGCTGGTGATAGACATGAAGCAATCAGTAAAACAACATCAGCTCCAATACTTTTGGCTTCGTAAAACTGATATTCATCAATCATAAAATCTTTTCGCAGAATCGGAATAGTAATCTCATTTCTTACGCTTAGAATATCATTGAGGTTTCCTCCAAAAAAATCATGGTCAGTCAGGATAGAAATTCCACTTGCTCCGAAATTTTCGTAAGCAGAAGCTACTTCCAATGGTTGTACACTATTGTTTATGATTCCTTTTGAGGGAGATTGTCTTTTAAACTCAGCAATAATTCCTCTCTTATTTTTGATAGATTCTTTCAGACAATACGTAGGTCTTCCAAAAAAGGCTGTGCTTTTTAATCGGTCAAGGGAAATTCGCAATTTTGCTGCAGCAACTTCCTCTTTTTTTCGTTCAATAATTTTATCCAGTATAGTCATTTTTTTGTGTTTAAAATTTAATCAATGATTATTTTATTCGAACCTGTCTAAACTTTTTTCTTTTGAACCATTAAGATTGTATACTTCATTACTTAAAAATTCTTAACGGTTAAAAAAATTGTAAGACTAATTAATTAAAAGATTAAAACTATTCAATGCTTTTCCGCTTTGAAGGCTTTCCTGAGCCATTAAAAGACAGTCATCATACGTCCCGAATTTATGAGTGTTGTGTAAGGCTACTGAAGCGTTGGCAAGAATTACAGAGTTCTGCTGTTCTGTACCGTTTCCTTCCAGAATATTCATAAATATTTTTGCCGTTTCCTGAATGGAACTTCCGGCTTTAATATCTTCCAGTGTTACCGGATTGAAACCTAAATCTTCTGCAGAATAGATTTCTTCACCGTTTTTTGTAATGATTTTACTATCATCAGTAAGGCTTATTTCATCATATCCGTCAAGACCATGGACCAGAGTAAAATCACGTTCCTCTTTCTGAAGGAGATACTGATAAATTCTTGCAATTTCCAGATTATAAACTCCAATCATTGAATATTTTGGTTTTGCCGGATTTACCAATGGGCCCAAAAGGTTAAAGAATGTTCTCAATCCCAAAGATTTTCTCAATAATCCAACTGATTGCAGAGCAGGATGAAAATAAGGTGCATGTAAAAAGCAGATGTTGGCTCTTTCAAGATCTTCATTCAATTGTTCCGAGCTGTTTTTAAACTGATATCCCAGTTCTTCCAGTACATTCGATGAACCTGTGGTGGTTGAAGCTCCGTAATTTCCATGTTTTGTTACCTTTTGTCCGGCTCCGGCTACTACAAAGCTGGCCAGAGTGGAGATATTGATGGTATCTTTTCCATCTCCACCCGTTCCTACAATATCAATAGCATCATTGGCGTCGATGTTTACAGGAACAGCCATCTGTAATAAAGCTTCTCTGAAGCCTTCCAGCTCTTTCAAGGTGATATTCCGCATCAGAAAAACGCTCATAAAAGCAGTCACTTCTGCGGCGTTGAACTTATTCTGTGCAATCTCAATCATCATCGCTTTTGCTTCAGATTTTGAGAGTGTGTTATGATTAAACAGATATTGCAGTATTTCTTTCATTTGTGGTGTTTTTATGGTTGTTGAAGAGATTTCTAAGGTTTTCATGACAACAGAAAGTTTTTAATGATTACTTCTCCTTCCGGCGTTAAAATACTTTCAGGGTGAAACTGTACTCCGTGTACATCATATGTTTTGTGCTGTAAAGCCATGATCATTCCGTCTTTATCTACAGCCGTAATTTCCAGTTCTTCCGGGAATCCTTCCGGATTGACTGCCCAGCTATGATATCTTCCTACTTCCAATCCTGATTGTAAATCTTTGAAAACTTTGGTGTTTTCTTTTACAATTTCAGTAGTGGTGGCTACTCCGTGGAAGATTTCAGAAAGGTTAATCAAACTTCCTCCGAAAGCTTCGGCGATAGCCTGCTGACCCAGGCATACTCCAAGGATACTTTTGGTAGGGGCGTATTTTTTAATAAGGTCTAATAAAATACCGGCTTCTTCAGGAATTCCGGGACCTGGAGAAAGGATGATTTTGTCATATTTTCCAATCTCTTCAAGAGTAATTTTATCATTTCTTACCACATCAACTCTTTGATTCAGAATTCTTTCGATAATCTGGACAAGGTTATAGGTAAAGCTGTCGTAGTTGTCGAAAACGAGAACTTTAAGCTGTGGTTGTTGAGTGTTTATATTGTTGTTCATTGCTTTTTTGTTAGAGAGTTGCTGGTTGTTTTTGTTACTGTTAGATAGTTGGTTGATTTATTTTTCAACTATTTTTTCAGCTTTTTCTACGGCTTTTTTCAGGGCGTTCAGTTTGTTGTTGACTTCCTGCAGTTCGCTTTCAGGGACAGATTTTGCCACAAGGCCGGCACCAGCCTGATAAAATAACGTATTGTTTTTACTTAAGAAGGTTCTGATCATAATGGCCTGATTGCAGGTTCCGTTCAATCCGATAATTCCGATACAGCCGCCATAATATCCACGGGAGTCTTTCTCATATTGGTTGATCAACTGAAGTGCTTTATGTTTTGGAGCACCACTTAATGTTCCCTGAGGGAAAGTGGCAGAAACCATTTCAAGAGGATTGATATCATCTTCAACATCTGCCGTCACTTCACTTACCATATGAATAACGTGGGAGAAAAGCTGGATTTCTTTAAGTTTAGTAACTGTTACGTTTTTTCCAAGCTTTCCAAGATCATTTCTTGCCAGATCTACCAACATGGTATGCTCAGCATTTTCTTTGGGATCAGCTTTTAAAACTTCAATAGCTTCAAGATCCGCTTCAAAGTTTCCGGTTCTTTTCGAAGTTCCTGCAATCGGGTGAATAATTGCTTTATTATTTTTAATGATTAACTGGCTTTCAGGACTTGAACCGAATAGTTTGTAATTTCCATAATCAAAATAGAACAGGTAAGGGGAAGGGTTGATGTTTCTCAAAGCACGGTATACATTAAACTCGTCTCCCTTGAATTTTTGTTCAAACCTTCTGCTTAAAACCAGTTGGAAGACATCACCACGCATACAATGTTTCTGAGCTGTTTTTACAAGTTCAAGATAATCTTCATCGGTAATATTAGAGGTTTCCTCACTTGTTTTCTCAAAAGGATAAACCGGAGTATTCTGATTTTTAATAAGGTTTTCCAGCAGATGAAGTTCAGATTTTACCCCATCAATAAAGTTTTCAATAATATGCATTTCATCATTGAAATGATTGATCGCAATTACATATTGGTATAATCTGTATCTCATCACAGGGATTTCTACTTCCTTGCTCTGTGGTTTAAGACTGATGTTTTCAAAGAACTGTACCGCTTCAAAACTTGTGTAGCCAAAAAGACTCTGAGCCGTCTGTTCAATCGGATCATTGGTTTCTTTGCAGTTAAAAATTTTTCGGAACTCTTCAAATATATCTGTGATATTTCGCTCCATAATAAACTGCTTTACGGGAGCAGAAGCAGGAAGTTTGATTTCATATTCGTTGAGGTTTTTCACTTCAATTCCGGCAATAGCATTCACCGCAATGAAGGAAAAATTATTATCAATACTCTTTGAATCTGAACTTTCCAGAAGAATGGTATCCCTGAATTTGTCCCTGATCTTAAGATAAATATTCATGGGAGTATGAAGGTCTCCCAGTGTTTTTTTCGAAACAGTTTTTATTGTAATTGTGTTGGTCAACATCTTATTGTTTTTTGTGAGATTAAGGAATAAAAAAAGGCTTTAACGGTATCCGTCAAAGCCTATATATTGTTTTTTGATTATTTCTGCTGTAGTTAACAACATGACAATACCTTCAGACCCGACGAAGAGTTTGAAAGCCACCACCAAATATTGTTGTTCATTTTTAACATGGGACAAATGTAGAAATTTTTTTAATAAAAAAACTAAAAAATATCAGAAAATACTAAAACTTAATATAGAAATCCTTTATTTAAGCTACTTGAGCTCCTGTTTTAATTCTTTGATTTTTTCTTTATAAGTTTCATCATCATAGTATTTTACATAGTCTTCCAGTGCAGAAATGTATTCTTCTATAAATTCCTTATTCGTCTTGTCTGCTTCATATTTGATTCTTGCAGAGTTAACAGGAGCCAGTTTGGAATACTTAAGATTGGCCCGTCCTTCATCAGATTGATAATAAAGAATGACTATGTTTTTTTCATATCCCGGAATATATTTTACAGGGAAAGAAACTTCTGCCTGTGGAATCCTGATGGCATTTTCAATCGGATAAATCGCTGCGCTGGTCGTGGAGAAAAAGGTTGAAGTATATTTTCCGTCCTGCTTTTTCACAATAGCCTCATAATCGTGGATGTACATATCATTGAGGGTAGAATTGGTTTCTACATCAGAGGTGATAATCGCAGTACTTTCTACTCCGTATTTGTTTAAAAACCATGCATTTAAAAACTGTCCGCCAAAACCATTTACTATAGCCAGTGGAATAATTGGAATTAAAAACCATGCTTTTTTGGTCAGATAGGAGAGTAATCCAAAGAACGCAAACAACAGAACCACAGTATAAAAACCATGATGGCTGGTGAAAAACAGAATTTTTGAAATTAAAACCATGGATTAAAGATAACTATAATAATCTTTTGTTAAATGCTAAGATCACAAAGTTGTTATTAAATGATTGTTAAAATGTCCGCAAAGGCGTTTCACTCAGCAAAAGACGCTATCATTAGCTAAACGAAGTGCCCTTGCGGACTCAGCGTTTAAAACCATTTATTGTACCGGTTCAGACAAAGGAATATCAGGAGTTCCGCTGTAGAAAACAATCAGAGTCACCCCTTTGTCACCCGTTTTTCCTCGGTGGCCTACATTCACCATTTCCGGCAGCACCTGGCCTTTACGTATCCACTGTGTTTTGCCATCTTCTTTTCTTTCCACTTGAATTTCACCTTTTTCTACATAAGCTGCATTGATCACAGGATGTTTATGCCAACTCAGTGCAGAATTGGGAGGTACGGCAATTTTAAGAACCGTGATTTCCGGCTGTGTGGTAGGATAGGCCGGATATACCGTTCCATCCCATGATTTAGTTGTTTTTAAAAGGGTCACCGATTCAATTTTATCAGAATATTCTGATTGTGGTTCGTTAGATGAATTGTCACACGAAAGAAAGAGGGAAGAGGATACAACAAAGAAAGCTGCAGCCAACAAATTTTTTTTAGTCATAAGCTTCATATTTATATTTCGGTTTTGGTTTGGATCATCAGATATACAAAAATAATAACCTATTTTAAATTTCCCTATTGATTGAATTATTTTTTATTGTTAAATTAAAACTCTGACCGCAAAAATATTTCTCAAAGAAAACATTTGTCATAAGTTTAAAAGGTTATTTTTTATATTTTTGCTTCCAAATTAGAAAAAAATGAAAAAAGTATTAGCAATCGCATTTATCGGAGGTTTATTATTAGCAAGCTGTTCTAAAAAAGTAGATCACTCTTTACAGGACACCAACACAATGCTTCCAGAGCCAGAAGTAGCTACTGTTGATTCTACGGCTAAAACTGCTGCTCCAGCTGCTGCAACTCCGGCTGCTCCTGCACCTGAAGCTGCTAAAACAGATTCTACAGCGAAGAAATAATGAAAAAAATACTTTTAGCAGGAACTTTAGGTCTTATGATCATTTCCTGTTCTAAAAAAGAAAATACAGCAGAGGTAGCATCTTCTTCTGAAACAGCCGCTGTTTCAGAACCTGCTCAATCTAATCTTTCAGGTGATCAGATCATCGAAACATTGGACTGTTCAGGATGTCACGCTGTTAATGAGAGAATGATAGGACCTTCTTATAAGGAAATTGCAGGAAAGTATTCTGAAAAGGATACAGAACTGCTGGCTTCCAAAATTATAGAAGGCGGAAGTGGAGTATGGGGAAGTGTGCCTATGGCCGCCCATCCACAGGTGTCTAAAGAAGATGCCAAAAAAATGGTAGAATATATTTTAAGTCAGAAGAAATAAAATATGTCTGCTGAAAAATCCAGTCTGCACACAAGAAATCTGCATCGTAATCCCTATGATTTTGATCAGCTTATTTCTTGTGTGCCGGAACTGAAACACTATGTTTTCGTGAATGCTTATCAGACGGTAACCATTAATTTCAGCATTCCACAAGCAGTTAAACTGCTCAATAAAGCTTTACTCTTACATTTCTACAACATTAAAGGCTGGGATATTCCCGATACCAATCTTTGTCCACCCATTCCGGGAAGGGCAGATTATGTACACTATATTGCGGATCTTTTAGCTGAACAATTTGATACAATTCCGACAGGAAATTCTGTAAAAGGCCTGGATATAGGAACAGGAGCCAATCTTGTATATCCTTTAATCAGTTACAGATCTTATGGCTGGACAATGCTGGGAACAGATATCAATCAGGATTCATTGAAAAATGCTCAGAATATTCTGGACCAGAATGAAGATTTATCCACTGTCATTCAGTTGAAAAGTCAGCCTGATGCTGATCATATCTTTACCAATATCATTAATACTGACGACAGATTTACATTTACGATGTGCAATCCTCCTTTTCATGATTCTGAAGAATCTGCCATAAAAGGGAATATCAGGAAAACCAAAAACCTTAGTAAATCAAAGAAAACGAAACCTCTTCTTAACTTCGGTGGGCAACAGTCGGAACTTTGGTGTGAAGGTGGTGAGCTGGCATTTATCACAAAAATGATTAATGAAAGCGTATTATTTTCATCACAGGTTCTTTGGTTCACATGTCTGGTTTCTAAAAAAGATAATCTCAATAAGTTGACTAACCTTTTAAAAAACGTCAAAGCTGTAGAAGTGAAAACCATTGATATGGCTCAGGGACAAAAAGTTAGTAGAATGCTGGCGTGGACGTTTATTCCTCAAAAAAACAGAAAAGCCTGGTTGGTTTAAAGTTCGAGGGTTTAAAGTTTAATATTCAAAGTTTAAGGTTAATAGCGCAATAATTCAACTCTCGCATTCTTATCCCCCGTATCCCGCAACACGTATCCCAATACCCTGCATCTCAACCACTTTTTAAAATTTCTGAAAAAAGCCATTGATGGTCATGTCAAAAATGCCTAAATTTGTACGCTTTTAGAAAAATAAGAAATGCAATTATCAGAACAAGAAATCATTAGAAGAGAAAAGCTTAATAAGCTTACTGAAATGGGGATTAATGCGTTCCCTGCGGATGAGTATATAATTACAGATACTACAGAATCTATAAAACAGGACTTTTCTGAAAGTAAACAGGTGAAGATCGCTGGTAGATTGATGTCCCGCAGAATTCAAGGAAAAGCTTCTTTTGCAGAATTGCAGGATTCTAAAGGAAAAATCCAGGTGTATTTCAACAGAGACGAGATCTGTCCGGGTGAAGATAAAGAACTATATAATGAAGTTTACAAGCACCTTTTGGATATCGGTGATATTATCGGTATTGAGGGAGAATTGTTTACTACTCAGGTAGGAGAGAAGACAGTTTTAGTGAAAAACTTTACGCTTCTTACAAAGGCTTTACGTCCTCTTCCTCAGGCAAAAACTGATGATAACGGTGTTGTACACGATGGGTTCACCGATCCGGAATTAAGATACAGACAGCGTTATGTAGATTTAACGGTAAACCCACAGGTAAAAGAAATTTTCGTGAAAAGAACAAAATTGTTCAATGCCATGAGAACATTCTTTAATGATGCAGGGTATTTTGAAGTGGAAACACCAATTCTACAGTCAATTCCTGGTGGAGCAGCAGCAAAACCGTTTATCACGCACCACAATGCGTTAGATATTCCATTATATTTAAGAATTGCCAACGAATTATATCTGAAGAGATTGATCGTAGGTGGTTTTGATGGTGTATATGAGTTCTCTAAAAACTTCAGAAATGAAGGGATGGACAGAACACACAACCCGGAGTTTACGGCTATGGAAATCTATGTAGCGTACAAAGATTACAACTGGATGATGGATTTCACTGAGAAATTATTGGAATTCTGTGCTATCCAGGTAAACGGAACGACTACGGCTACTTTCGGAGAACATAATGTAGACTTCAAAGCTCCTTATCCAAGAGTTTCCATGACAGAAGCGATCCTTAAATTTACAGGGTTCGATATTACTGGAAAAACTGAGAAGGAATTATATGATTTTGCCAAGTCTATCGGTATTGAAGTGAATGAGACAATGGGGAAAGGAAAATTAATCGATGAGATCTTCGGTGAAAAATGTGAAGGAAACTTCATTCAGCCGACTTTCATTACAGATTATCCGATCGAAATGTCTCCACTGACAAAGAAACACAGAAGCAAAGAAGGTTTAACAGAGCGTTTTGAATTAATGGTATGCGGTAAAGAAATCGCTAACGCTTATTCAGAGCTTAATGATCCTATCGATCAGAGAGAACGTTTTGAAGCACAGATGGCATTATCTGAAAGAGGAGATGATGAAGCAATGTTCATCGATCAGGACTTCTTAAGAGCCCTGGAATACGGTATGCCACCAACATCAGGGTTAGGAATCGGTATGGACAGATTAATTATGTTCTTAACAAATAATGCCTCAATCCAGGAAGTATTGTTCTTCCCTCAGATGAGACCTGAAAAAGCAGTTCCACAAATTGAATTAGGGGAGGATGAAAAAGTAATCCTTGAAATCCTTAACTCTCAGGAAGAAGCAATGTCTCTAGCTGAAGTAAAAGAAAGAAGCCAGTTATCCGGTAAAAAATGGGATAAAGCTTCTAAAACTTTGACAAAAAATAATATTGTGAAAGTAGAAAAGATTGATGAAAATCTTTTGATGAAATTGGCTTAAGATTTAATACAATAAATAGTATAAATAGAAAGACTGCTTTTGGGCAGTCTTTTTTTGTAGGGCATTGTAAAAGAAGGTTTTATTTGTATATTCATCTCCTGAAAAACTAACTGAAAACCTATTAAACATGTCAAAGCGAATTAAGATTCTTCAGCCTGTGGCACTATATTCGGCTCATGAAGAAAATTCCAAAACTTCTGACTTTTTACACGAAGGAGAAATTGTAGAATTTAACCGTGAAAAAAGACGAAATGGGATTAACTGGATGGAAATTTATATTGCCGGAAAGACCTTATATATTAAGAAAGATTTTTCTAAAATGTATATTGTGAGAGATGCCAGGCTTTCCGATGATTCCTGCACCGTTGTATTTATTGAAGAAAACGAGGGTAGAAAACGGTCTTTTTCTGAAGTATTCAGCGCTTCAAGAATAGAAAATGAAGAAAATAATACGGCAGTAAAACTAAGCAGGAATTATGATTCAGGGAAAAAGGAAAAGTATCTGGAACTTTTTTATGATAAAAATAATGCAGATGTGAGTGTTAAAACACTTGTAAAAAAAGATAAATTTGAAATTACTTCTGAAAACAAAGTTTTTCTTGAAATTTTATATGGTAAACGAACCGGGTACATTCTTTCCAATGTAGATTATTCTGAAAGTAAAGACTGGTGGATGAAGCCCCTTATGTATATCATCATGATTGCTGTAGCGATTCTTGCGTTTGTCGTAATTTTTAAAACCGGATGGATCGTTATAGGGCCAATTCTTTTGATTCCAGGTGCTATATTAGCATTTGTCATTATGCTTGTTGTCAAAATAACACTAGGAATACTCAATTTCTTTTTTCAGAGGATCAGAAAGCGTTTTTAAACAATAAAAAAGGTACAGAACTATGCTGTACCTTTTTCTTTTTTCCATTTCCGAAGCTGTGCCCTGAAGTTTTTAAACGGAGCTACAGTATTGATGTGAATCCATTTCCAAACCGGCCACTGGGCGGGAGTAGTTGCCCATTTTCTCTGTCCGGGAGTGAATAATGTTTCATCGTCAAGATTTTCTATCCAAGTGATAATCTCATCAACCTTACTTCGCAGCAGTTCTCGTTGCTGTTGTAAACTATAAGAACCGTATTCATGATAAAAAGACTGATATAATCCTCCCAGATTATTCCATTTATATTCAGGAGTGGGAGTTTTCACTTCAATTCCTTTGTTTTCATCAGATTCCCATTGTAAAAGCAGGTGAGTCCAGCCCAATTGATAGGAAATATTTTGGGACGGAGTTTTGTCAACTCCTGGTTGCAGAAGATCTTTTTCCTCTTCTTTTACATCATTAAATTCCTGATCATAGAGCAGATATCTTTTCTTGAGCTCTTCAATGAGTTCTGTTTTGTCTTTATAAGTCTGCATATTTTACCTATTTTCTCAACTTACTGAAAGAAGCCATCAGATAAAATAAAAACGGAAGAATAAATAATGAACCCAGCATCAATGCCCATCCCAACGCAGCAATAGTTTTTGGAGGAGCCATATGTTCCAGTAATGAAAGGTGCTGCCCGTTTCCTAATAAAATAATATCCGGATTATGCTGATACGTTGCTGCCACTAAAATCATCACCATCTGGAATCCAGCCAAAGCACGTACAGGAAGTAGTTTTTGACGGTTCATCGCTCTTAAAATAAGCAATAAAGCAATCGTAGCAAAGGCAATCGCCATAATCCCCAAAGGTTTAGAAAATACCCACATCAAAAGGGGAATGTCTGAAATATAAGCGGTCACAAATACCAAAATTCCTGTAATCACCACGAAGATCATCGTCTGCTTGGATTTTCTGATCATTAATAAAAGATCAGCCTTATCACGCGTTTCTCTTAATGAAAAAATAGAAGCAAGATAAGCACAAAGCGCTACCGTAAATAAACCTACGGAAACTCCAAACCAGTTCAGCCAGCTGAACACATACAAATCCAGAAAACCTACAGCATCAGGATTGATAGAATGTGAAACGGTAGCAGCAGCAATTAATCCCAAAAAGAAAGGAGTTAAAAGGCTGGCATAGTAAAAGATCTGAGTATATAAAACCTGCCAGTTATCCTTTACAGCATCATAATGTCTGAAGGTAAAGGCTGTTCCTCTTGCAATAATTCCCAAAAGCATCAGTACTAAAGGAATATGAAGGTAGGTAGACATGGTGGTATAAATCTCGGGAAACCCTACAAAGAGGATTACAATGGCGATGATGAGCCACATATGATTGGCTTCCCACACAGGAGCTATGGATTCATACATGATTTCCTGGGTCTTATTTCTGGCTTTTTTATGTGTGAAAAGTTCCACAATTCCAGCCCCGAAATCAGCTCCGCCTAAAATAATATAAAGACAGATGGATAGCCAGAGAAAACCTATTACAATGTAAATCATGATTTTTTGTTTTTATCGTTAAACTGAGCATCGGTAGGATCGTAAAGCTTCGGTACCATTTGAATCTGTCTCTTTAAAAGGAAAACAAGGATTAATGATAATGATACGAAAATAGCAGTAAAGAAATAGAATGAATACTGTATTCCCGGCATAGGAGTTACGGCATCAACCGTTCTCATAATCCCATAAATGATCCAAGGCTGTCTTCCGACTTCTGTTACTGTCCATCCGGCTTCCAGCGCAATATATCCAAAAGGTGTTGCTATTAAAAATGTTTTCAGTAACCAGTGCTTGTTCAGCCATTCTTTTTTGAAAAAGAAAGCATATAAATAAATAGCTCCAATAACAATCATCACCACTCCGAAGAAAATCATGATTTGAAAAGCATAATGAACCACAGCAATCGGAGGCCATTCATCTCTAGGGAAATCCTTAAGACCTTTAACTTCAGAATTGAAATCATTGCTCACCAGAAAACTTAAAACTTTCGGAATTTTCACCGCATATTTCACTTCTTCTTTTTCCTCATCAGGAATTCCTCCAATTACAAATGAAGCCCCTTTTTCAGTTTCAAAATGAGCTTCCATAGCTGCCAGTTTGATAGGTTGTCTTTCTGCCACTGATTTTGCAGCAACATCACCACTTAAAGGTGCTCCGAAGGCTCCAATCAAAGCAAATCCGACGGCAATTCTAAAAGCCTTGGTGTGAAATTCAACATTTCTTTTTCGCATGATCATAAAGGCGTGTACTCCAGCTACAGCAAATCCTGTCGCACAAAATGCTGCAACCGTCATGTGAAGAGCCTGAGGAAACCATGCATCATTGAACATTGCTTTGATAGGATCTATATTAAGATACTGTCCATTGATATAATCGAAACCGGTGGGAGAGTTCATCCATGAGTTGGCGGCAACCACCAGAATTCCGGAAGCGAGTCCGCTTACTCCTACAAGAAATCCACAGAACCAGTGAAACCATTTATTGAACCTTTCCCATCCATATAAAAAGAAGCCGATAGCAATAGCCTCAATGAAAAAGGCTGTTCCTTCCAGAGAAAACGGCATCCCGAAAATCGGACCTGCATGTTTCATGAATCCAGGCCATAGAAGTCCAAGTTCAAAGGAAAGCATTGTTCCTGAAACCGCTCCGGTAGCAAAAAGGATGGCTACCCCTTTGCTCCATGCTTTTGTCAGTCCTTTATATACTTCATTATTGGTCTTTAGGTATTTCCAATGGGCAAAAGCCATCAGAAAAGGCATCACCATACCCACACAGGAGAATATGATATGAAAGCCCAGAGAGAGTGCCATCTGAGCGCGTGCTGCTATAAAATCATCCATAATATCAACTTTTCAGTAAATAAATTTACGCATAAATTATTGATGTTGAATATGATTTACAACAGTTGGTATTTCACCAATACCTTTTAATTTTGAATCTTTTATTGGCTTCCTTTTTCTTATGTTTTTACTAAGAAAACTCTACATTTTTTTGACACTTTTTAACTTTCATACCTCGAAAAAAATCACGATATTTGTAAGTCTTTGCATATAGCAGGATTTTTAATATTTAATATGAGTCAAAAACAATATACAGCTAGTAGTATTCAGGCATTGGAAGGAATGGAGCACGTTCGTATGCGTCCTTCAATGTACATTGGTGATGTAGGGGTCAGAGGACTTCACCACTTGGTTTATGAAGTAGTAGATAACTCTATTGACGAGGCATTGGCAGGATACTGCGACACGATCTTCGTTAGCATCAAGGAAGGAAACGGAATTGAGGTAAGTGATAACGGTAGAGGTATCCCGGTTGATTTCCACGAAAAAGAACAGAAATCTGCCCTTGAAGTTGTAATGACGAAAATTGGAGCCGGAGGTAAGTTTGACAAAGACTCTTATAAGGTTTCCGGAGGTCTTCACGGGGTTGGGGTTTCGTGTGTGAATGCACTTTCCAATGAGATGATCACTACTGTTTACAGAGATGGAAACGTATACCAGCAGATCTATTCAAGAGGAAAAGCTCAGACAGGTGTAGAGGAAATTGGTCACAGTGAAAGAAGAGGTACCAAACAGTTTTTCCAACCGGATGATACCATCTTTACAGAATTAATTTATAATTACGATACATTAGCAAGCCGTTTAAGAGAACTTTCTTATCTTAATAAAGGAATTACCATTACATTAACTGATGAAAGAGAGAAATTAGAAGACGGATCTTTCCGTTCAGAAATTTTTCATTCAGAAGGTGGATTAAAAGAATTCGTTGCTTACATTGACGGAAACCGTGAGTCTATCATGGAACACGTAATTTTCATGGAAGGCGAAAGAGATGATATCCCTGTAGAAGTGGCAATGCGTTACAATACATCTTTCAACGAAAATCTTCACTCTTACGTAAACAATATCAATACGCATGAAGGAGGAACTCACCTGGCAGGTTTCAGACGTGCTTTAACGAGAACCCTTAAGAAATATGCTGATGATCTTGGGATTCCACAGAAAGAAAAAGTAGAAGTTACAGGAGATGACTTCCGTGAGGGGTTAACAGCTGTAGTTTCTGTAAAAGTAATGGAGCCTCAGTTTGAAGGACAGACTAAAACAAAATTAGGAAACTCTGAAGTTTCAGGGGCTGTAGATAAAATTGTAGGGGAAATGCTTACCAATTTCCTTGAAGAAAATCCTAATGAAGCTAAGCTGATCGTTCAAAAGGTTGTTTTAGCTGCAAAAGCAAGACAGGCTGCTAAAAAAGCCCGTGAAATGGTTCAGAGAAAATCTCCGATGGGAGGTTCTGGTCTTCCGGGAAAACTATCTGACTGTTCTTCAAAAGATCCGGCAGAATCAGAGATCTTCCTTGTAGAGGGAGATTCCGCAGGTGGAACAGCTAAACAGGGAAGAGACAGACACTTCCAGGCTATCCTTCCTTTAAGAGGTAAAATTCTGAACGTAGAAAAATCTATGCTTCATAAAGTTTATGATAACGAGGAAATCAGAAATATCTATACAGCTCTTGGGGTTTCTGTAGGTACTGAAGAAGATAGCAAAGCATTGAATATGGCTAAGCTGAGATACCACAAGATCGTTATCATGACCGATGCCGATATTGACGGATCTCATATTTCGACACTGATCCTTACTTTCTTCTTCAGATATATGAAGGAGCTTATTGAAAACGGATATATCTATATTGCTCAACCTCCTTTATACCTATTAAAGAAAGGAAACAAAAAAGTATATGCTTATAACGAAAAAGAACGTGAAGAGTTTACTTTAGAAATGGCTCCGGACGGTAAAGGAGTAGAAGTACAACGTTACAAAGGTCTTGGAGAAATGAACCCTGAGCAGCTTTGGGAAACTACCCTTAATCCTGAACACAGGATTCTGAAGCAGGTAACTATCGATAATGCTGTAGAAGCTGATAGTGTTTTCTCAATGTTGATGGGAGATGAAGTTCCGCCAAGAAGAGAGTTTATCGAGAAAAATGCGAAATATGCAAAAATTGATGCATAAACGTTTTTAAAAATATAATAAAAAAAGCTTCTAATTATTTAGAAGCTTTTTTTATATTTGGATAAACCAAAAAAACAATAATATGTTAACTCTTTTACAAACAGACCCTTACAACGGGGCAGATGCAGCTTCTGGAGCAGTAGCTGCAGGATTAGGGATCGGAACAATGTTCTTCGGCTTACTTTGCTATATTTTCTATGGATATTGCATGTACAAAATCTTCCAGAAAGCAGGAAGACAAGATGCATGGGCTGCCTTTATTCCTATTTATAATACCATCGTACTGCTGGAAATTGTGAAAAAACCAATTTGGTGGATCATTCTTTTCTTTATTCCATTGGTAAATATCTATGCATGCTGGGTTGTATATGACAGACTAGCCAAAGGCTTTGCCAAAGAAACTCCTCTCTACACGATTCTGATTCTCCTTTTCGGATTTATTTTTATTCCTGTATTGGGACTTGGAAGTGATCAGTTTGATAGTAAACTGGTCCCAAATGATTAAAAAAGAAACAAAAAAATTAAAAGACTTCATTTTTGAGGTCTTTTTTTATAAATAATTTTTCAACTGTAGAATTTATTGTACTTCTTATTGTTATTAATTCTACATTATTTAAATTACACGAATTGTAATTTATTTTAAATTTGAAATGCAGATAATATGAAGTTTATCCCTTCATGCCACAGAATAGATACACCCTTCTCCCAATATAGAATGAGTATAAATATTCTGTTTTTAACTTTTCAAAATTGAATGATGAAAAGTTGATAATGTGTTCATTTTCTTATAGGTACATTTAATACAGTACTTTTTTAAGTAATAGGTTAAGGCTTCACATGTTGAAGCCTTTTATATTTTTTTTAACAGTTATTAAGATTTTATTATTTTTGTACCATCTTAATAACTATGATGAAAATATTAGTCTTGGGGGCTTTATCTACCGCCTCATTGTATTTCGCACAGAGCTATCCTGCCTCTGCTATTCCTGAGAATTTAAAGAAAAATGCAGATGTTGTGATTCGGAAGGATTTTACAACAATTCAGATCAATAAAATTGATGAAATAAAATATCAGAAAAATAAGGTAACTACAGTCTTAAATAAAGATGGGGATAATGAAGCCGTAGCTTATATTTCTTATGATAAATCAAAAAGTATTTCAAACATCAAAGTGACGATCTATGATGAAGCTGGGAAAAAAATTAAAAGTGTTTCAAAATCTGATTTTAAAGATGTAGCTAACAATCCTCAGGGAGTTTTTTATTCTGATAACAGGATATTGGTTTATTCATATACTCCAGTTCAATATCCCTACACTATTGACTTTTCGTATGAAGCGGAAGATGAAGATACTGTTTTTATTCCGGATTTTGTACCGTTTACTTCTCCCAAAATCTCTTTGGAAGAAGCACAGTTTAAAATCATTAACACTTCGGGAATTGAACTTAGATCTAAGATTTACCCTTCAAAATATAATTATACCTCAGTGATAGAAAGCGGGAGTGGAAATGATAAAACGTATTCATATAAAAATGTTCCAGCAATTGATGATGCTTTTATAATTCCACAACCTGTTAAAATTTTACCTGCAGTCAACTTCGCACTTGCGAAATTTAATCTGGCAGGAAAGCAGGGAACTTTAAATACCTGGACAGATTTTGGAACCTGGATTTACAATGATCTTTTGGTACCTGTTTCTGCATCTACTCCTGCTATTAAAGCTGAAGTAGCTTCTTTGCAATTACAAGGATCTGTAGAAGATAAAGTAAAGAAAATTTATCAGTACATGCAGAACAAAACCCGATATATTGCTGTCTCATTAGGAATAGGAGGCTGGCAGCCCATGTTGCCGGATGAGGTCCAGAAAAAAGGGTATGGAGACTGTAAAGGGCTCACCAACTATATGAAGATTCTTTTGAATGAAGCTGGAATTCCTTCCAATTATTGTATTATCAATTCCGGTCGTTCACAGGTTTCATTTGATCCGGAATTTCCTTCTATGGGCGGGAATCATATTATTCTGATGGTCCCAACGGAAAAGGGAAATATCTGGCTTGAAAATACTTCTCAGCAAATAGCTTTTAACCACTTAAGTTACAGTACTACGGATAGAAATGTACTTGCTGTAACATCAAAAGGAATTGAGCTGATCAATACACCGGTTTATAAAGCTGAACAGAACAAAGAAAAACAAATATTAAGAGTTAACCTTAATGAAGATAACAGCATTACCGGAACAGGAAACTTTTCCTATACAGGAAATCAGTATGATTATAATTTAAGATTTGCTAATCTTAATCCGAAAGAAAAAAATGATGCCCTGAAGGGAACTTTTGATGTTTTAAACTTTGAAAAAGTTGAAATGAAAAACTTTAATAATGACAGAGATAATGCTGTTATTACTTATGATGTTGATTTTAAAACCAACAATTTCTCTAAAAAAGCAGGAAACAGCCTTCTCTTCAGATCGGTTCCTATTTTTTCAGATTTGATCTTTAAAACAGACGAAAATCGTGAACTCCCTTTTGAAGTAAATATGTCTTACGAAGATGAATATGAAATTGCTTTTGTTCTTCCTATGGGGTATAAAGTGGATGAAATACCAGATAATTCAAACATTACTTCTGAATTTGGCTCTTATAAGCTAAGCTATGTTAAAACCGATGGCGAGGTAAAGGTGATCCGAAAAATGCAGGTTAATAAAGGATTATATCCAAAAGAAAAGTACAATGATTATATCAATTTCAGAAAAAAGATTCTGAATATGGACAACTCAAAAATTTTAATAACAAAAATATAACCATGAAAAAAATTATAGTATTGCTTCTTTGCTCTGCCAATACAATATTGATCAGTGCTCAGAAGAAATATGAATTTCTGAATCCTCCTAAATTTAATGATGCAGATTTATCTAAAGCAAAATCATTATTAGATGAAAATGCTCCTGCCGAAATTTTGTATAAGTCTGCTTATTTTATGGTAGATGCCAATACAGGAAATCTTCACAAAAGGTATTTTTACAGAGTTAAGATTTATAATAAAGATAAAGCTGAAGATTGGTTGAATCTTGAAATTCCTATTTATAATGTAGGAACCAACAGAGAATCACTAGGAAAGTTCAAAGCTTTTACCTATAATCTTGAAAATGGAGCTACAGTTCCCGTAAAAGTGGAAAAAAGTTCTCAATATAAAAGCAAAGAGAATAAATATGTTACTTTAACGAAATTTGCTTTTCCAAGCGTGAAAAACGGATCGGTAATAGAATATCAATATGAAATTATATCTCCGTTCCGATTTATGATTCCAGAGGTATTGATAGAATCTGATACTCCTTCACTGAATACGGAATATGTTTTTGATACGCCCATCAATATGTCTTATAATGTAAACTATACGGGAGGAATCAGTCCTAAGTATAGAGAAATGGAAGAAAGATATCTGTATGGTGCTCAATACAAAACCTTTAGATTTGCTTATGAAAATCTGAATGGCTTTAAAACTGAGAAATTTGTGCGAAATGATAGAAATTTCAGAACAAAAATCAGTGCCGAGCTAAACTCTACGAATTTCGGTGAGCTTAAACTGTATTCATCTTCATGGGATCAGATTTCTAAGAGACTTTATGAAAGCGATGATTTTGGTGGTGAGCTGAAAAGATCAAAACTGGCAAAAGAAAATATGCCGGCAGGAGTTTTAGGAATGAAAACTGACCTTGAAAAAGCAAATGCTATTTTTTCATATGTTCAAAAGACTTTTACCTGGAATAAAGATAAAGGTATTTACACTGAAGATGGAATTAAAAAGCTTTTGGAAACTAAAACCGGAAATGCTGCAGAAATCAATCTTTTTCTGGTTATGATGCTTCGTGAAGCTGGTCTTAAAGCCGATCCGTTGGTTATTTCTACAGTAGAAAACGGGCTGATTAATTTGGTATCTCCCAATATATCCAATATGAACTTCGTGTTGAGTGCCATCAATATAGATAATCAGCTGCATATTTATGATGCTACCTCTAAACAGTCTTCGCTGGATGAAATTCCTCTTAAAAACTGGAACCAGTTAGGAATCCTGGTGACCAAAGATAAAGCGCAGCAGATTCAAATGACCAATTTGAAATCCAGTAATACTTATCTTACTGCAAATGCCAAGATTAATGATGACGGAAGTATTTCCGGTACCTATTCAGATAAAGATACAGGTGCTTATGCGATGTTTGCTAAAGATAACTATGATGATAATGCTGAGAAATATAAAAAACAGTATAAGGAAAATTTCTCAATGGATTTCACGGATATTGATTCAAAAGTATTGGAGAATGGTGAATTTGAAAGCAGCATGAAATTCTCTTCATCAAATCTTATTGACAGAGTAGGGAAGAAAATGATTATTAATCCAATGTTATTTTTAAGTAAAAGCTCTAATGAATTTGATCAAACTGAAGTAAGAAAATATCCTATCGATTTTGGATCGCCTATAACCAGGACCAAAAAGGTCACTCTTGAAATCCCGGAAGGGTACGTGATTGAGGAAATGCCTAAAGAAAAAAGAATTGTTACCGAAGATAAAGAGATAGCTTATACCTATTCTGTAGAACAAAAAGGAAACTTATTGGTGGTGACTACGACTACA
Source organism: Chryseobacterium sp. T20 (assembly GCF_047345655.1). NCBI lineage: Bacteria > Pseudomonadati > Bacteroidota > Flavobacteriia > Flavobacteriales > Weeksellaceae > Chryseobacterium > Chryseobacterium sp. T20. The sequence goes on along the minus strand of NZ_JBLFDU010000001.1, from coordinate 806,549 downwards.
AAAATTGGCAGTTCAGACTATCCGAAAGAATATTACCCTGCATTCAAACAAATCTGGGGCGTTGCTTCGAAATTTGAAAATCAGGTAATCAGTCTTGTAAAAAAGTAATAGTTAACAGGATTTAAATAAAAAAATATTTTTTTTTCAAAAACCATTCAAAAGATGAATGGTTTTTGTATTTGATACCAGAAAAATTAGAATTATGAAAAATACGATTGCTGTTATAGCATTATCTTCTTTCTTAGCTTTTACCGCCTGTAAAAAAAATGAAACGGCAGGATCAGCAGAAAAAACAGAAAACAAAGCCGCTGAAGAATTTGTAGTAGACTCTGTGAAAGTCAATGACTCTACAAAAATTACTGATTCTTTAAAAGTGAGCTTTACTTCAAAGCTCTTGGTTTTCCCTACTTTAAAAGATAAAAAGCTGTTAGACAGCATCTATTTCCAAAATGAAAATATTAAAGATTTTTCCAAAGCTGGTCTTCAGGCTTATCTGGATAATGAAAAAAACAGTTATTTCAATTCTGTAAAAAATGATAATAAAGACTGGGTTTCAGATGTTACTTATGCACAAAACTGGTATTCAAGCTCGCATATGAATCTTATTTCTAATACCAACGGTTATATGCATATTCAATATTTGGGAAGCGGATATGAAGGAGGAGCGCATGATAACTACGGATTTTCCGAAAGAGTTTTTGATCTTAAAAACAGCAAAAAATTAGAATTGAAAGACATTACTTCAATGCCTAAAAATAAAATTGAAGCCATTCTGATGAAAAATATTGATAAAATAAATAGTGGTACGATGGATGGTGACGGAGAAGTAAAAAATTCAGAAATGCTTTTAGTGGATAAAATTCCGGCATCTGATAACTTTTATTTTGATGATAAAAACCTGTATTTTCACTACAGTCCCTATGAAATTGCTGCTTTTGCTGCCGGAGACATTACAATTCCGGTTTCATGGGAAGACCTGAAAGGTACATTAAATACAGAATTTAAAGAAAGAATGAAAATTAAGTAAATTAATGCTTCCAGTTTTGGAAGCATTTTTTAATTTTGTGCTAATGGACAAAGTAGCTTTTATTATCAATCCTTTTTCGGCCAAAAAAAACTATCAGCCGTTTTTAAACGAACTTAAAACAAAGGTTAATAACCCATTGTATTATGTGTCAGAATCTATTCCCGGAACAGAGGAATTTATTCAGGCTCATTTCAAAGAGGTAGATATTTTTGTGGCAATAGGAGGGGATGGTACTATTTCTACAGTAGCCAAAAATCTGATTTATACCGATAAAATTCTGGCAATTTTTCCGGCAGGTTCAGGAAATGGATTTTCCAATGAAACACAATTCAGTAAAAATCTGGATGAACTTTTAGAAAAAATAAAAATTAAAAACTCCAGAAAGATTGATACTTTCACGGTAAATGACAGGCTTTCCATCAATGTCTCGGGAACGGGATTTGACGGTAAAGTGGTTAAGGAATTTGAAAAAACAAGCCGTGGATTCAAAAACTATATCAAAGTTTCCCTGAAAACCTTTTTCAATTACAAACCTATCAAGGTGAAATTTTTTGATGAAGAATATCAACAGTACAATGGAAGGTATCTGATGATGAACATCGCCAATACCCGCCAGTTTGGTAACAATGCTTATATTGCTCCGAAAGCCAGTAAAAGTGATGGACTGGTTGACATGGTTTTGGTAAAAAAGTTTCCACTTACATATTCTGCACTCTTTGCTTTCCGAATGTTTACCAAAAGACTGAAAGATGATGAATATGTAACCTATCTTCCAGTCTCTGAAATATCATTTAAGGTCAATACCAAAAACTGGCATCTGGACGGTGAATTCAATAAAATCAAATCACCGATTCATGTTAAAGTTCAACCTGCGAGTTTGAGTATTTTGGTTTAAGGTTTAAGGTTTCGGGATGCTAGTTAATTTTGTTTCGGATTTACTAGTTGCTGGTTGTTTTGTTTCGGGTTACGTGTTACACAACAATAAACTTTAAACCTTGAACTTTGATTCTCTCCCGAATTCCTGCAACCTAAAACCTGCCATCTGCCACCTATTTACACTTCCAGTTTCTTTTCCACTTCACCCGGATGATCCAGGCAGTATTGAAGTTGCTTCTTATCAAGCTGCTTTTCCCAGTTGGCAACTACTACGGTAGCTACAGAATTTCCAATTACGTTGGTCAGAGCTCTGCATTCGCTCATGAACTTATCAATTCCAAGAATTAAAGTCATTCCTGCAATCGGAATTTCAGGAACTACTGCCAATGTTGCGGCAAGGGTAACAAATCCAGCACCTGTAACACCAGCTGCACCTTTTGAACTTAACATAGCCACCAAAAGAAGCATCAGTTGTTTTTCAATAGGAAGATGTATGTTTAATGCTTGCGCAATGAAGAGAGAAGCAAGGGTCATATAAATATTTGTTCCGTCAAGATTGAAAGAATATCCGGTGGGAACCACAAGACCTACAATAGCGCGTGAACAGCCCGCTTTTTCAAGTTTCTCCATAATTCCGGGAAGGGCAGACTCTGAAGAGCTTGTGCCCAGAACGAGAAGAAGCTCTTCTTTAAGGTAAAAAAGGAGTTTGAAAATATTAAATCCGTTATACCATGCTACCGCTCCCAATACCAGAACGACAAACAGGATAGACGTAATATAGAATGTACCTACCAGGAATATAAGATTCAGAACAGAGTGAAGTCCATATTTACCGATCGTAAAAGCCATTGCTCCGAAAGCACCTATCGGGGCCAGTTTCATCAACATATGAACAATTTTAAATACCGGAGTGGATAAATCCTGTAGAAAATCGGTTACTTTCTGGCTCTTTTCTTTTGTTAAAACCAAAGCAACTCCCATTAAAATTGCTACCAAAAGTACCTGAAGAATATTTTCACCTACCAACGGACTGAATAATGTCTCCGGAATAATATTCATAATGAATCCCGTAAGTGTTGATTCATGAGCTTTTGCCTGATATTGCGAAACATCCCCTGAAAGAGTAGAAGGATCAATATTTAAACCATGTCCCGGCTGTAGAATATTTCCTACTAATAATCCGATGATGAGAGCCAGAGTTGAAAAGGTAAAAAAGTAGATCATTGCTTTGATTGCAATTCTGCCTACTTTTTTCAAATCGGTCATGTGGGCGATTCCTAAAGTAAGTGTAATAAAGATTACCGGAGCGATAATCATTTTTACCAATTTGATGAATCCATCTCCCAAAGGTTTCATCTTTTCTCCTAATTCAGGATATAATTTTCCCAGAAGAATACCTGCAATGATGGCGATAATCACCTGGAAATAAAGCTGATTGTGTATTTTTTTTGCTTTCAAAGAACAGTCGTTTTGTTTTTTTAAGGGCGAAAATTAAGAAAATTTATCTAAAAACATGACAAAAGTCATTGAAAAGAATCTATAGCGCTGGTTTTCTAAAATGCTTAAAAAAACTTGGGCTTCATTCGGAGAATGAAGCCCAAGCTGTATTTTTGATTTATAGTATAAGTATTATTCTACTGCAACAGAATCATCTCCACGGCCATCAGCAACAGCATGGATATTTCCGTTATCATCAAGAACAATCATTTCTGTTTTACCAATATATTTTGTCTTTTCAATGACGTAATTCTTGCTTTTCAGTTCAGAAATAGTGCTTTCCGGGAAATTGTTTTCCACGGTGATGGTTTCTGGCAGCCACTGATGATGGAATTTGGGTGCATTCACCGCAATATTGGCATTCAGTTTAAAATCTACCACATTCACGATAGACTGATACACTGAAGTCGGAATTGTGGTTCCTCCTGGAGTTCCCACGACCATATAAGGCTTTCCATTTTTAAGGATAATGGTTGGGGTCATAGAAGAGAGCATTCTCTTGTTAGGTTGTATTGAATTAGCTTCTCCACCTACCGCTCCAAACATATTCGGTACCCCTGGTTTGATAGAGAAATCATCCATTTCATTATTTAAAAAGAATCCGGCTCCTGAAACAAGGACTTTACTTCCATAATATCCATTAAGTGTGGTGGTTACAGAAGCTGCATTTCCATCCTTATCCAATACGGAAATATGTGTAGTCTGCATAGATTCTTTAGGCTGTTCTATGATTTTACCTACTTCTGCACTTGGAGTAGCCTTGTCAAAACTGAAACTTTTCCATCTTCCTTTCAGATATTCATCAGAGATCAGATAAGAGGTTTTGTCCTGAATAAAATCCGGATCACCCATATATTCTGCTCTGTCGGCGTAAGCTCTTCTTTCTGCTTCAGTCATGATCTGAACTGCTTTTGTAGAGTTTTGCTGATACTTTTCAAGGTTTTCAAAACTTGCCATTCTTAGCATTTGAGCCAGAAGAACTCCACCGCTTGAAGGCAGTGGCATGGTAACAACATTGCTTCCTTTATAATCGAATTCCAGCGCTTTTCTTTCGGCAACTTTATAATTTTTAAGATCCTCCAGGGTGATAATTCCGTTTCCTCTTTTCATTTCAGCAACCAGAAGATCAGCTGTTTTTCCTTCATAAAAACCTTTAGCGCCTTGTTTTTGAATCAGTTTCAATGTCTCAGCTAAGTCTTTTTGGATCAACAGATCTCCGGCTTTCCACGGAGTATCTTTTACAAAAATGATCGAAGATTTATTATGCTTCTGGAATTTTTCTCTTTGATTATTCAGCATTTCCGCCTCTTTATCCGTAATGGCAAATCCTTTTTCAGCAAGGTCAATAGCGGGCTGGATGATTTTTTCCATAGGCAGTTTACAGTATTTCAGCGTAGCAAAGAATCCTGCTACACTTCCAGGAATACCTACGGCCAGTCTTCCGTTCTGGGAAAGATCAGTATCTGCTTTTCCTTTTTTATCAATGTACATATCTCGGGAAGCTTTTTTGGGAGCTGTTTCCCTGTAATCCAGTGTAAATTTTTCACCGTTATTCTTTACGCCAACCAAAAATCCACCACCTCCGATATTTCCAGCCTGAGGATAAACTACAGCAAGCGCATATTGTGTTGCGGTAACGGCATCATAGGCATTTCCTCCCATTTTTAAGATTTTAGCTCCCGCTTCACTGGCTAATGGGTGTGCAGAGACTACAACACCTTTCTTCTTTACCTGTACTTCCTTGATAATATTGATGTCTGTGAACTGAGCCCAGCTTAGCTGAGCTGCCAAAAGCATCGAAGCAATTAAAATCTTCTTCATATGATTGTTTTTTCTTACAACAAAATTATTGAATTTTAAGTTAATGTCAGCTGATGATGATTGGATTTGATTATTTCTATTGTTTTGAAGAATTTTTACTGGCTGTCAGTCTCTTTTACCAGAGAAATATTTTTAAACACACCTTTTTTATTATGGTTGACATGTTTTTTTTACTTTTGTACAATTCTAAAAAAATCTGAAAAATGGAATCCTATACGGAAAGAATACTGATTACAGGTGCCTTGGGACAAATTGGTACCGAACTTACGAACAGACTTGTTGAAATTCACGGAGCAGAAAACGTGGTTGCTTCAGGATTGGACAGATGGCAGGAAGGAATTACTTCTGCCGGACACTACGAAAGAATGGATGTTACCAATACTCAATTGGTAAGACAGGTGATTCATGATTATGAGATCACGACAGTGTATCACCTTGCTTCGCTTTTATCCGGAACTTCGGAAAAGCAGCCTATTTTTGCGTGGAAACTGAATCTTGAACCACTACTTCATTTTTGTGAAATGGCGAAAGAAGGGCTTCTTAAAAAGATCTTCTGGCCAAGTTCTATCGCGGTATTTGGAAAAGGAATTCCAAAGCATGAGGTCGGACAGGATGTGGTATTGAATCCAACAACTGTTTATGGGATCTCTAAAATGGCAGGAGAGAAGTGGTGTGAATACTATTTCGATAAATATGGTGTGGATGTAAGAAGTATCAGATATCCTGGATTGATCTCATGGAAGACTCCTGCGGGAGGTGGAACTACAGATTATGCTGTTGAGATTTTCTACAAAGCAATTGAAGACGGAAAGTATACAAGTTTCATTTCCGAGAATACAGGAATGCCGATGTTGTATATGGATGATGCCATCAATGCAACCTTGAAATTAATGGATGCTCCAAAAGAAAGTTTGACAGTTCGTTCTTCCTATAATTTGGGTGGAATGTCATTTACGCCAAAAGAATTGGCAGAAGAAATCACAAAAGAAATTCCGGATTTTACAATCGATTATAACCCGGATTTCAGACAGGCAATTGCAGATTCATGGCCGGCTTCTATTGATGATTCAGTAGCGAAAAAAGACTGGGGTCTGACGTATGATTTCGGAATTTCTGAAATGACAAAAGATATGATCAAGAATCTGAAAGTAAAATTAGGGAAGGATTAATAATGTAAAGTAATGCTTTAATTACTTTTGTTTTTAACGTTTGATTTTTAATATTTTATAGAATCTATATAAACTTTAATTTAAATGGTATTATTGACTTTTAACATCACTTGTATAGAGGCTGAAGTAAAAAACGGCTCTCCAATTACTGCTGATGAGCGATTGAAAATTACAGAAGATAATACCAAAGCGATTCTTAGAATTTTAGATATTCATGATATCAAATCAAGTTTTTTTGTAGAGGTTTCTCTTACCGAAAAACTTCAGAATTTAATAAAAGCAATTTCATCCAAAGGGCATGAAATTGCTTTTTATAACAAAGGTTCAAATCCAGAAGAAATTGAAAATGCCAAGAAGAATATTCAGGATCTTTTGGAAAAACAGATCAGAGGAATTCGTCAGAAAGATGTAAAAGTTTCTCAGGAAACTTTGAAGATGATGGAATTTAATTATGTCTCCAATATTGATAATGCCAATATTCTTTTTCCTTTCAAAAGACTTAAAAGAGATACCGTAATCACCGAAGAAGACGGACTGAGTATTGTTCCGGAAAGTATCTCTCCGTACAGTCAGCTGCCTTATAATGATTTTGTATTTCAGATCCTGCCAATGAAGTATTATCAGAATATGGTTCTGGAAACTTTGCAGAATGAAGAGTTTGTACTGATCTATCTGAACACATGGCAGTTTACAGATTTCAAGAAATACCGATTTGATATTCCTTTTTACCGAAGTTTATTTTCGGGCAAAAAAATGGAGGACAAATTAGATGCCCTCCTTACTTTTCTCAATGACAGGGAAATGGCTACTTCCCGTATGAAAGATTATATTTTTTAGGTGATAGGTTGCAGATATTAGGTAGCAGGGCTTTTGAGTTTGAGAGTTTGAGAGTGTGAGTGTTTAACGCGGTAGGTAACCAGGAACAAAAACAGCCCACAACTTGCAACTAATAACTTGTACCCCGAATCTCGCATCCCGAAACCCGCATCTCTAGCTCAACTCAAAAAGCGTAATTTCCGGCAGTACACCCACTCTTCCCGGATATCCCAATACACCAAAACCTCTGTTTACATATAATAGTTTTCCTTCACTTTCGTATAAGTCAGCCCATTTTGGATATTTGTATTGTACCGGTGACCATTTTACATTTTTAAGATCTAAACCAAACTGCATTCCATGGGTATGTCCCGAAAGGGTTAAGTGGATATTTGAAGGGTGTTTTTTAACTACATAATCAAAGTGGGTAGGGTCGTGGCTCATCAGAATCTTCGTAGCGGATTCAGGTACTCCTTTTAACGCGTCATCTATTCTTCCGAATTGAGGAAATGGTTTCAATCCCCAGTTTTCAACTCCCAGAATGTATAGTTTTTCTCCGTTTTTTTCAATGACTCTGTGCTCGTTTCTCAACATATCGAAGCCTGCCTGTTTTTCATAACCAATTAAGGTGTCAAGGTTTTCTTTTTTGGCTGCAGGTGATTCCCAGGTTACGTAATCTCCGTAATCATGGTTTCCTAACACGGCTAATTTTCCGTCTTTAGCCTTGATTTTTGAAAATAAAGGGATGAAAGGTTTGAACTCATCCGCAACGTTGTTTACCATATCTCCGGTAAATAATACCAGATCAGGGTTCTGCTCGTTGATCAGGTCAATCGCGTGCTGCAATTTACTGGGATCTGAGAAGCTTCCACTGTGGACATCTGAAATCTGGATGATTTTATAGCCTTTAAAGCTTTTCGGAAGGTTAGCAAAATTTACCCTTACTCTTCTTACTTTATGTCTGTACTTTCCAAACGTAATTCCGTCTATGAAAAGAGCAGAAAGAACTCCACTCATTCCCAATCCAACCAGACTCAGAAACTTCCTTCTCTCCGGGAAGAAATTTTCCGAAGGTTTGGCAAAACCTATCAGGTAGCCTCCGGTTCTGATGATATCATCAATTAATAAAAACAGAACTACGAAAATTTTTGGAAGGATGAAGATCAAAAATAAGGAAATCATGATCTGGGTTCTTGCCATACTTCTGTCTGATCTCTGATAATGAGTGACTTCGTAAGCGAAAATCCCGTATACAGCCAATGAAATTACCCAATATCCGATTCTGATCCAGAAATTATCGGTAAGTGTTCTGATGGCCTGATAAATATACACTTCCAAAAAAAGGAAGATTCCGGCGATGATTAAAAAATTCTTTTGCATGTCTGATCAAAAAAAAGCACAAAGAATAAACTTCCCTGTGCTTTTATATTTTTAATGGTTTAAATATTACTTTTTAGGAAATCTATAAACGATAGCATTGATGTTCATTCCGGCACCTACCGAAGTCATCACAATGTTACCATTATCTTTAAACGATTGACCCTCCATTTTTCCTTTAATTATTAAATCATACATGGTAGGAATTGTTGCTACAGAAGTATTTCCAAGATCCTGGATCGTCATAGGAGAGATCGCATGATCGTATTCTTTTACATCATAAAGCCTGTGAAGTCTTTCAATCATTGCATAATCCATTTTAGCGTTTGCCTGGTGAATTAAGATTTTGTCTATATCTTCAATAGAAAGATCTGCATCTGTAATCGTATCCTTGATAGCATCCGGTACATTTTTAAGAGCATATTCGTAGATTTTTCTTCCTAACATTCTTACATAAAGACGTTTCTGATCTGCTTCTTTATTGATAGATGGTTGATTTTCAAGGTAGTTTAATTCCGGTCCGTTATCACAAATCGTGTTGTGAGCGATAATCCCTACATTTTCTTCGTCAGTTGCTTTTACTACTACAGCTCCGGCACCATCAGCAAAGATCATTCTGTTTCTGTCGTATGGATCAGTTACTCTGCTTAAAGTCTCTCCTCCGATAACAAGAATTGTTTTAGCTACATTAGCTTTGATAAGATTATCAGCCAAAATCATAGCTTCAACCCATCCTGGACATCCGAAAACCATATCATACGTTACGCATTTTCTGTTTTTGATTCCCAGTTTATTCTTTACTCTTGCTGCCATTGTCGGCATAAAATCAGCGTATCCGTTTTCAGTAACTTCCCCAAAATTGCTAGCGTAGATGATATAATCCAATTCTTCGCCGTCTACTTTTGCATCCTCAAGGGCAATTTTTGCAGCTTCATAACCGATTTGAGAGTTGGAAAGATCATCCTCAATGAATCTCCTGTTTTCGATTTCTGTAATCTCTACAAATTTCGCAATGGTCTCTTCCACAGGTTTTTCAATCTTTACTCCGTCTTCAGTATAGAACTCGGAATTCATGAAGTAATCTCTACCAATAACTCTGTTCGGAATATAAGATCCAGAGCCAATAATGATCGTATTCGGCATTCGTTTATATGATTTTTTTAAAGATGCAAAGTTAATAATTAATATTAATAACGGAGAATTAAAAATATTATTAAATTTGCAAAAATTGTACTTTACAATCTATGAAAAACAACTCGTCCTTAAAAGGCTTACTTATTGCAGCTGTGGCGTTTATCGTTGCCTTTGGGATCTACTTCCTTTTTTTAGCCAAGAAGAATTATTATGTGGTAGATAATCCTACCCCGAATACGTATTACTTTAAGATCAATAACGGATCTGAAGGAATTATTTCAGCGGGGCAGTATGTGCATGTGGATTTGAATAAAGGGAAAAACTCTATTCAGGTTTTTGATCAGAACAAAAAAATGCTTTACGATTCGGCATTTGAAGTCAATAAACTTCGCGGTCTGATTAATATTACACACCAGGATTACTATGTAAACGATCAGTATTACGGATACAATCTTAAGAAAGATTCGTTACTGGCCAACCTTGATAAAACTGTTATTGACGGAAAGGATTATTACGGAGGAGCAAAACGCTTCAATAAGCTTTACACAGAAGATTTTTATTACAATGTAGATGAAGACTATGACAAAGTGATCAAAAATATCCAGAAAGTGGAATCAAGATCCAAAATCTTCAGAAAGCAGGATTACCTAAATTATTACAAAGAATATTACAAGTTTTAAGTTTTGACAAAAGATATCACCAAAGTTACTCCCTACAATTCAGAGGCTACGAAAAAAAGCCAGGTAGAGGATATGTTCGACAACATTGCACCGAAGTATGACCTTCTGAACCATGTTTTATCCATGAAAATTGATGTTTTATGGAGAAATAAACTGGTAAGGTGGATGAAAAATGATAATCCGCAGGAAGTGCTGGATGTGGCTACAGGAACGGGAGATCTGGCAATTACCATTGAAAAAGGAACCGGTTCTAAAGTAGTTGGATTAGATTTATCACAACAAATGCTGAATGTTGGCGTTATTAAAATAAAAAAACTTAAATTAGACGGCAAAATTTCCATGCAAAAAGGAGATGCAGAAAATTTACCTTTCGAGGACAATAGATTTGATGCTGTTTCCGTTGCATTTGGAGTAAGGAATTTTGAAAACCTTACCAAAGGTTTGGCAGAGTTAAGAAGAGTAGTTAAAGATAACAAAAGTGTTTATATACTGGAGTTTTCAAAGGTTGAGGGTTTCATGGGACCATTTTATATGTTTTATTTCAAAAATATATTACCTGCCATCGGCAGATTGGTTTCTAAGGATAATAGGGCGTATACATACCTTCCGGATTCTGTAAATGCTTTTCCTTTCGGGGAGAAGATGAAGCAAATTCTTTTAGATACGGGATTTAAGAAAGTTGAATATAAAAAATTAAGTTTAGGTATAGCCACAATTTATAAAGCAACAAAGTAACCTATGAATAAATTTCTATTAAAAGCACTGGTTTTAACCTCAGTAAATGTTGCCGTTTTTGCAAACGCGCAATTCAGAACCCGAAACAGAATGGACAAGTTGGAAGATTTCGACGAACAGAAATTCAGTTGGGGGTTTTATTTGAACGGGAACAGACTGGATTACCGCATTGTTTTGCATCCGAAATACGGGATGAATGATAATGAAAACCTTGTTACCTCTAAGGAAAGTTATAGTTTCGGTGCCGGGCTTATTGCAAAATGGAGACTGAACGACTATCTTGATGTAAGAGTAGAACCAGGGTTACAGTTTGCACAAAGACAGTTGACTTTTAATACTCAATCCAATGACATTTATGCGGGTGGATCTTTAACCAATCCTCCTTTTATGCCATTCCCTTTACAGGAAAAGGATAAAGTAAGAGAAATTAAATCTACTTTGATTGATATTCCGGTACTTCTGGAACTTCACGGTCAAAGATGGTACAATTCAAGACCTTATGTTGCTGCAGGGGTGAACTATGTTGTAAACCTTCAGTCTAACTCAAGTTCCACAGATGATAACATGCAGGGAATCTACAGATCTACAACGCACAACTTTGCATGGTCTGCAGAAATGGGAATTCAGTTTTATTTCAACAAGTTTAAACTGACTCCTGCCGTAAGAGGAACATTCTTCATGAACAATGAAAAAGTGGCAGATAATGCTACTACACCTCCTTACTGGTCATCTGCGATCTCTACATTGCAGACAAGAGCAGTAATGTTCGTTCTGAAATTTGAATAAAAAATATTGTATTAAAAAATACACAGGAGGTGCACTAGCACCTCCTTTTTTATTGTTATATCAAAATATAGAGTGTTTTATTTTTGTTAGTGTTATTATTTTTTTATTTTTGCTTTTAGTTAGAATATACAAACCTGAAATGCTTCAAGATTTAGAAAACAATTTTTCAGAATTAGAGAGAAAGATTTCGACTCTGCAAAAGAACTATAAAAATCTTACGGAAAATTTAAAAGAATTAAATTTTGAGCATGAAGAGTTGAAGAAGAAATATGATGAGGAAAGAAGAAAGAATCAGGTATTAGCAGAAGAACAAAAAAATATAAAACTTTATTCAGCAATATCAGGAAATCCTGAACACAATAGGTTAATGAAAAACCATATCAACAGATTGGTGAAAGAAATTGATTTCTGTATTGCTCAGCTTCAAAACAGTGGATTATAATGGAGGTAAGGAGAATAACCGTCAACATTGCAGGAAGAGTGTATCCGCTGAACGTACCGGCAGCAGAGGAAGAAACTTTGCGTAAAGTAGGGAAGCAGATCGAGAATATGATTAAAGATTTTGAACAGAATTTCGATGTAAGAGATAAACAGGATGCTTTGGCAATGTGTGCCCTTAAACTGGGAACCAATGCAGAAGTAGTTTCTCTGAACTACGAGAAAAATATTAATTCAACCAACGAAAGATTAACGCAGATTAATCAATCGTTGAATGAAATCGGGAAATAGATTTTTTTTCCTGAAAAGTACTGCCTACAATAATTCTAACACATTAAAGGTAAACTCAACGCTAAACAATTACCGAACAAATGTCCATTGAATGGCGTGCCGGACTTCCGGATTACAGACAGTGGAAATCAGTTCAAATCGTGTTGATTAGGAGTTTACTCTCAATCTCTGGATTATTGTAGGCTTTTTTTATTGAACAAGGATATGAATACAATTAAAACTCAATATAAATTATGATAGAAGTTATAGTCGGTGTTGTTTGTTTAGTAATCGGAGCTGTCGTGGGAATGTTTTTTTCCAGAAGTTCTCTGAATACTAAAGCAAAATTCATCATAGATGATGCAAAGAAAAATGCCGAAAACCTTATAGAAAAAGCTAACGTTCAGGCTGAATCCATAAAGAAAGAAAAGAACCTTCAGGCTAAAGAAAAATTCCTGGAACTGAAATCACAGCATGATGCAGACATTCAGTCCCGCGAAAAGAAAATGCAGGAAGTTGAAAAGAGAACGAAAGACAAGGAACACAAGCTGAATGACGAGCTTAGCAAGACTGGAAAACTTGAAAAAGATTTAGACAAGCAGATTGCAGATTATGCTAAGAAAAATGAAATTCTTGAAAAGAAACAACAGGAATTAGATACAGCTACTGCCAAGAAAGTAGAAGTACTTGAGAAAATCTCTAATTATACAGCAGATGAAGCTAAAGCAGAATTGGTAGAAACCATGAGGGCTGAAGCTAAAACAAGAGCACAAGCACACGTTCAGAGCATCATGGAAGAGGCTCAGATGAATGCTAAAAATGAAGCGAGAAAAATCGTTATCCAAACGATCCAGAGAATCGGAACAGAGCAGGCTATCGAAAATTCAGTATCAGTTTTCAACATTGAATCTGATGAAGTAAAAGGTAGAATTATCGGTAGAGAAGGTAGAAATATCCGTGCTTTAGAAGCGGTAACAGGAGTAGAAATTATCGTTGATGATACTCCGGAAGCTATTCTTCTTTCATGTTTCGATCCTGTAAGAAGAGAAATTGCAAGACTATCCCTTCACAGATTGGTAACCGATGGTAGAATCCACCCGGCAAGAATCGAAGAAGTTGTAGAAAAAACAAGAAAACAGATCGAGGAGGAAATCATCGAAGTGGGTAAGAGAACTATCATTGATTTAGGAATCCACGGATTACACCCGGAATTGATCAAAATCGTAGGTAGAATGAAGTACCGTTCTTCTTACGGACAAAACTTACTACAGCACTCAAGAGAAGTAGCTAACATCGCTGCAACTATGGCTGCTGAGTTAGGATTAAACGTAAAATTAGCTAAAAGAGCAGGTCTTTTACACGATATCGGTAAAGTTCCTGAGCAGGAATCAGAATTACCACATGCCCTTTTAGGTATGCAGTGGGCTGAGAAATACGGTGAGAACCCTGAAGTAGTAAATGCTATCGGAGCTCACCACGACGAAATTGAAATGAAGTCATTATTATCTCCGATCATCCAGGTTGCCGATGCGATCTCTGGAGCTAGACCGGGAGCAAGAAGACAGGTATTGGAATCTTATATTCAGAGATTGAAAGATCTTGAATCTGCAGCATTAAGCTTCGATGGCGTATCCAGTGCTTACGCAATTCAGGCAGGTAGAGAACTGAGAGTAATGGTAGAGAGTGGAAAAGTAAATGACGAAGTAGCGTCTCAGCTTTCTTACGACATCTCTGAGAAAATCCAGAATGAGCTGACTTATCCGGGACAGGTAAAAGTAACAGTAATCAGAGAAACGAGAGCTGTGAATATTGCCAGATAATAATCAGAAAAAGATATTTGATAAAAACCTTTCAAGAAATTGAAAGGTTTTTTATTTTTATCAAAACTTAAAAATGCAAGAACTGTCCCTGTCTTCAAAACTGAAGTACATTTTCTCTATCCCCGTTATTATTTCTGCCTTAGGCTATTTTGTAGATATCTATGACCTTCTTTTATTCGGTATCGTTAGAATTCCAAGTTTAAAAGCTTTAGGGCTTAATCCGGATGCGGACGGAACCTTTATACTGAACTGCCAGATGGTAGGACTTCTTATCGGAGGAGTATTCTGGGGCATTTTCGGAGACAAAAAGGGAAGGCTTTCTGTACTGTTTGGATCTATTCTGGTCTATTCATTAGCCAATATTGCCTGTGGTTTTCTTCCTTATTTTCCCAAAGAGCATTTGGTGTACCAATATGCCGGTTTAAGGTTCATTGCAGGTATTGGGCTTGCCGGAGAGCTCGGAGCGGGAATTACACTGGTTTCTGAGAGTCTGCCGAAGAATTTAAGAGCAATAGGAACTTCTGTAGTGGCTGGTTTTGGATTAATGGGTGCTGTAGTTGCTCAGCTAACTGTAGAGCTGGCCGGAGGATGGAATATTTCTTACATTATCGGTGGTATCATGGGAATTATGTTATTGATACTGAGAATAAGCGTATCGGAATCCGGAATTTATAAGAATCTTGAGCATAAAAATATCTCAAAAGGAAACTTTCTCTCCTTTTTTACCAATAAAGGCAGATTGATAAGGTATTTAAAATGCATTGCAGTGGGATTACCTACTTGGTATTGCATAGGGATTCTGGCTGTTTTAGCCAATCAGTTTGCCCCTGAATTAGGAATTACAGAGATCAACCCCGGAAAAGCAATTATGTGGGCTTATGTAGGTATTTCTGTCGGTGATCTGTTGAGCGGATTTATTTCTCATGCTTTAAAATCGCGAAAAATGGCCATCTTTTATATGTTGATGTTTACTCTGATCGGGGTGGCCATCATGTTATTTGGTAATACGAATACAGAAACAAAATATTATCTGTTTTGTGTATGGCTTGGTTTCGGAACAGGATATTGGGCAATGTTTGTGACACTGGCCGCAGAACAGTTCGGAACGAATATCAGAAATACTGCAACCACAACTGTTCCCAATATGGTAAGAGGTTTGGTACCGGTGATGATATTCGCTTTTGATTCCCTTAAAGGACATTTTCCTGTTGTGGAAAGTGCTGCCATAGTAGGAGTAGTGGTCTTCGGGCTTGCATTTTATTCTTCACTTACCATTTCGGAAACCCACGACAGAGACCTTGAATTTACAGAATAATTTAAGTTGTTTAATAAATAAGATACTGATAATCCTTATTTTGAATATAATAATGAAGTTATAATCAATAAATTATTAATTTTTATTCTGGTTTTTGTTGCGAGTGTTTAATATTTGTTTAACTTTGGAATGTAACTAAAACTAAATTATCTAATTAAAACTAAATCTCACGAACATTATGAAAAACGCTAAAAAACTGAGAAAACAAGACTTGAAAAATATTACAGGAGGAATAAGCGGTAATCCGGATTTATCTCTTTGCGGATGCAGCTGCTCAGGATCTGTAACAGGACCTTGGTATTGTGTACAGTATATCGGTTGCCCGCAGGTATATACTTGTGGTGAAGCCGCAATCTAAAGAAAATTATTTCAATTAGAAATAAACATTTCCACATTTAATATGCAGAACCCTTTTGACTTCAAAAGGGTTCTGCTCTTTTTAATGGATGATATAAAGAAGGCTGCCGATGCTTATCGTTACCCATAGGATAATTGCCATAACCAAAGGTTTTAAACCGATGGATTTCAGTGTTTGAATAGAAAGGGTAGAACCAATCAAAAATAAAGTCAGATTCAGTCCGGATTTTGCCAGAACAGTAATTGAAGTGCTGAAACGGTCAAGAAACGGGAAATAAGTATTCAAAAGGATGGCCACAATAAAATACCCAATAAACCAAGGAATCTTTATTTTGGAATCTTTGCTTTTAAAAATAAACATGGTAATCAGTGAAACAGGAATAATCCATAAAGCACGCGCAAGTTTTACTGTGGTTGCTATTTTCAATGCTTCATCTCCATATTTGCTGGCAGCACCTACTACAGAACTTGTATCGTGAATTCCCACGGCACACCAAAGCCCAAATTGCTCCTGTGACAGATTCAGAAGATGTCCTATGGCAGGATAAACGAACAGGGCAACAGAATTTAGTGTAAAAACAATAGCCAGTGCAAGAGAAATCTGTTTGGTGCTTGGTTTAATAATAGGAGATACGGCTGCAATGGCACTCCCGCCACAAATAGCAGTTCCTGCGGAAAGAAGATAAGATAAAGGCCTTTCCAGCTTAAATAATTTTCCCAGAAAATACCCTAAAACCATTACAGTAACAATACTCCCAACGGTCAACATCAGTCCTGTTTTTCCTGCGTGAAGTGCTTCATCCAGTTTCAGCCCGAATCCCAGACCAACAATTGAAATCTGCAGCAACAAATGAATATATTGATGAAGGTGTTTTTCAAAAGGGTTTCCGATAAAGACAACTAGGAAAAAACCTAGAGCCAGAGCGATGGGAGAAGATATAAGCGGGGTAAGGCATAATACAGCCAAAACAATAAAAAATACTTTCCGTGTCATTTCATTTTGAATGAAATCTTTCATAATGCGAACTTTTAAAATCTGCATCAAAATTCCGGAAAATACTATTACAAAGTAAATTGTATTTTGTTATATCGGATAACTAAAAGTTATATCTTTGCTTATTGCTTATTGCTTATTGCTTATTGCTTATTGCTTATTGCTTATTGCTTATTCTGCAAATCTCAGAAAAAGCTTAATCAGTTCAGACTGATCTCCTTTAGGCAAAATAAAATGAAAATCTCTTTCAATACTGAAGTTTTTAATATCAATGACGGTCAGTATATTGTTTTTCAGTTCATTCAAAATAGTACTGATGGAAAGAAATGCCATACATTCCGAATGAAGAAGATAATTTTTGATACTTTCACTGCTTCCCAACTGCATGACGGTATTCAATTCATGGATATTGATTTCCTTTTCTTTAAGCCTGTTTTGTATAAACTCCAGCGTTCCGGAACCCTGCTCTCTGAAGATCAGATCCTGTTGGTAAAGATCTTTTAAGTTTAAAGTTTTATGAGCAAGAGGATGATCTGACTTTGCGGCCAGAACGATTTCATCAGGCTTAAATGTTTTATACTCGAAATAAGAAGACTGTGATTCTCCTTCAATGATACCAAGATCAATCTTTTCTTCCTTCAAAAGGGTTGTGATGGTTTCCGTATTTCCTGTAAGAAGTTCAATCTTAATATCTTTATAATACGAATTGAATTTGGCCAAAATCTCCGGTAAAATATACTGTGCAACGGTTGTACTCGCCCCGATAATCAGCTTTCCCTTGTGCTGCTGGCTGATCTGGCTGATCTCAAACTCCATGTCACGATAGATATTTCTGATCTTTTCGGCATGTTCAAACAGAATTTTTCCGCTTTGAGTCAGTTGGATCGAAGTTCCTTTACGGTCAAATAGCTTAGCACCTATCTGAGTTTCAATTTCTTTAATGTGTTTGGTAACAGCGGGTTGGGAAATGTGTAGCTCCTCTGAAGCCTTCGTGAAACTTAATCGGGTAGCCACCGTATGGAAAACTTTTAATCTGTAATCGAACATGGGGTAAAATTACGAATTATAGTTGGAAATGAAGTGAGGGAGTTGGTGAGTTTGGGAGTAATGAGATGCGGGTTACGAGTTTCGGGATTTTAAGTTTGAGAGTGGGAGGGTTTGAGGGTGATGAGATGCGTGTTGCGTGTTTCGGGGTTTTTGAGTCTGAAGGTTTGAAAGATTCTGGATTCAAGATTTTATAAACGAACAATTAAGAACAACTAAAAACTAGCATCCTGCAACCAGCATCAAAAAATAATCAGCTACCAGTAACAAAATAAACCAATACGGTCAATCTCGTAACTCCGCACTCCGCACCCCGAATCTCGAAACCCATAACCCTTATAAAAAATCCGAAATAGATCTGTCCTGCTGGCTTTCAAATCTTCTGTTCTTTGCTTCTCCGATTTTCTGTTTCGTATAAATACTGTTATGACCGGAAAGAAGATAAGATACAACACAGGCAATAGCTACGTACACACCACATTCTGCTCCGAATAATTCAATTCCCATCAGCATACAGGCTAGAGGAGTATTGGTAGCTCCGGCAAATACGGCTACAAATCCCATTCCTGCCAATAATCCGAAGGGTAATGGGATGAAAAGTGACAAAGCACTGCCTAATGTAGCTCCGATAAAGAATAAAGGAGTAACTTCTCCACCTTTGAACCCTGCGGAAAGCGTAACAATGGTAAAAATCATTTTTAATGCAAAATCATATAATGGAAGCTGTTTTTCAAAAGATTCTACAATCACAGGAACTCCCAATCCGATGTAGCGGGTTGTTCCCATAGCAAAAACGGCAAGTGCTATAATGATTCCTCCCACAACAGGACGAAGCGGAGGGTATTTGATTTTTGATTTGAAAAGAGAGCCCATCCAATGGATAATTTTACTGAAAGCAGCCGCACAGATTCCAAATGCAATACCTGCCAGAATACTGTAAAGAATGGGTAAAAACTCCAGTTTGGGAATAAAATCAATATGATAATGAGTATGTTTTACATTCCATAGATTGGTTGCCCAGTCTGCCAGAACAGCAGAAGCAAATGCGGGAAAGATGGCATTATAACGGATTCTTCCCATCAGAAAAACCTCAAGACCAAAAACAGCTCCGGCCAGCGGAGTCCCGAAAACAGAACCAAATCCGGCAGCAATCGCTGAAATAATCAATACTTTTCTATCATTTCGGTCGAGCTTAAAAGGTTTTGTAAGCTGATCTGCGATAGCTCCTGCCATTTGAAGTGCTGTTCCTTCACGACCTGCAGAACCTCCGAAAAAATGGGTGACAATCGTTCCGAGATAAACAAAAGGAGCCATTTTAAAAGGAATGATACCCTTAGGCTCGTGAATAGTATCAATCAACAGGTTATTTCCTCCTTCAACATCTTTCCCGAAATAATAATAGAGAAGTCCTATCAGTAATCCGGCTAACGGAAGCAATGCTACAAGCCAGAGGTGATTTTCTCTGAAGTTTGTTGCCCATTCTAATGATTGAAGAAATCCTGCAGAGGCTGTCCCAACTAAACCTCCAATAATGATACTGATACATAGCCATTTTAAAATATAAGGGAGCACTGGAAATTTTCTGAAGAAAAAATGAGTATGAAAAACTGCTTTTTTAGCGAATGTTCTTTGATTTTTTGACATAATAATCCTGATTAGTTATTTGTTAATAATCTTTTAATCAGGCGTCATCAGCTTTTGTAAAGCGGTTGGGTAAGGAAGAACACCATTTCCTTTTGATACTGCAAATATAAGAATTATGATAAAAGATAAAAGATAAAAGATAAAAGATAAAAGATAAAACCATTAAATATCCGTATGTCAACATCAATAGAGGTGGGCTTTAGCCTAAACTTAAAAATAAACCATGGTTTTAATATTTTGGATAATGCATTGCCTTATCAATCTCAAGCGGATTGTTGTATTTTCTTATGACTTCCTGCATGCTTTTAGTTTGGGTATTCAGTTCATCTACATTACGAATTTCTTTTCCATTGATATTAATTTTAAGATCATTATTGGATTTGCTGAAATTGTTCCGTTCAAAAGCAAAAGGATCGTTGTAAAATTCCATGATCAGTTTATATTTTTGCTTTTCATTGATGGGAATAGCTTTGTTTCCGAAATTGGATTCAATAAAGTTATCTGTCGGATAGACTTCCGGCAGTTCCTGACTTTTAATAAGGTGATAAATGAAGTTCTTTTTGGTATCGGAAAGTTCAAAGATTAAACCCGGTAATCCTCGGAGTTTAAATGGTCCTTCATTAAAAGGAATATCTTTACAGAACCAGGCGGTCCAGTTTCTTCCTCCAAATCGGGTAGTGGCTTTTTGTAAGGTATAATTTTCTACTTTCTTGGTTTCATTGGAAATGATCCAGTTTATTTTATCTGTAGTTTTAAAGGAATAATATCCATTTTTAATATTGATGAAATTCTCATTGTCAAAAGAATTGATTTTTCTTTTCACCACCTGTCCGGACATATCCGTATGACTGGTATTCATCCCGAATTTTTTATTTAAAGAATCTGTAGTCATCAGGTTTCTTCCGTAGAATTTTACCTCTTTGGGAGTAATATCCAGGATCATATTCAGCTTTTCATAAGTGGTTTCGGTAGAATCCATCTTATATTGCAGTTCATACATAAACCGATGGGTCTGACCCTGGCACAATACTATCATAAGCGATACCATTAAGGTGAAAATACTTTTCATATCATATGATTGGTCGTTTTTTGTTACTGGTTTCTCAAGAACCTTAAACTTTAAACCCTGAACCTTAAACTTTGAACCTTGTATTCTCACATCTCGAGACCTGCTCTTACAAAAACGGTTTCATCTCATCCTCAATCTGCGTTCTCAGTTCCATCAGGCGTTTAGCATAAATTTCCTGCTGCTTTTCTTCCTCTGTTTCCGGGATCCATTTTGGTACAGGAAGTTTTTTTCCGTTTTCGTCTACTGCCACAAAAACAATAATGCAGTGGGTTTTTTTCTCAAAATTCGGTTGTTTCAGGTTTCGGGAAAAGACATTGATCGCGATATGCATGCTGGAAGTTCCGGTATAGATCACCTGTGCATCTACTTTTACCACTTCACCGATTTTAATTGGATCGTAAAAACGGATTCCGCCCACATAAACAGTGACAGAATAATTACCACTCCAGGTTGTCGCACATGCATAACCGGCCTGGTCAATCCATTTCATAACACTTCCTCCATGTACATTTCCTCCGTAATTAACATCTGAAGGCTCCGAAATAAACTGAAAAGTAATAGGCTTGTTCTGCATCTTTATAAAATTTGAATAAAGTTATTTAATAATTTCCAAAGTTTTAGATTAAATCCTACTTTTGAAAGACGAAACTTTCAATGAAAGAGAATTTTAACCCATAACAGATTTAGAAACCGTAATGAAGAAAGTATTTTATCTCAACACATGTGATACCTGCAGAAAAATTTTAGCCCAATTCGATCTTACAGACTGGGAACTTCGCGAAATCAAAAAAGAGCCGATTACGAAAGAAGAATTGGCGGAAATGCATAAAAAAACAAAATCATACGAAGCTTTGTTCAGCAAAAAATCTACTCAGATCAAATTGAGAGGCCTGGATGTGAAATCTTTAACAGAAAAAGATTTTAAAGAATTATTGCTGGATCACTATACTTTCCTGAAAAGACCTGTCTTTATTACTGATAAAGAGATTTTTGTAGGAAATGATAAGAAAAATGTTGAAGAACTGCAGAAGTTCTTTGGCGTACATGAATAAATAAAACTTTAACGAGTTTATACAGCCGGCTTAATGATTTCTATTGTTAAGCCGGTTGTTTTTATTTTGGAGTGTATTTTAAGTTGTTGATTTTTAACATTTTGTTGTGATTTATGACTATGTTTATGATCACCAAAAATTACATCATGAAAACAAACTTTTCAAAAACAAAGAATCTTAACAGATCAGCCTTAAAGGAAATTAATGGTGGAGGGAAAACCCTTCCGGTTAACTGTAATACATTATGTTTTCCTGCAGGCGGAGTGCTTTCCAATACTCCCGGGGTAGGTGATGTCTGTTCTCCGGACAGGAAAATTTGCTGTATCTGTTATTAGACAAAAAAGAGGCTGTGAATACATCACAGCCTCTCTTGTTTAAGTATATCTTCAGAACAGATTATACAAAAGGAGCTTTTACCACTTTTGCAGGAATGTTCTTGTTTCTTACCTGAATAAAGATCTCAGATCCTAATTTGAAATGTGGTTTGTCTACATAAGCAAGACCTAAACCTACTTTCTTCATTGGAGATTGCGTTCCAGAAGTTACTTTTCCAATTACGTTTCCTTCAGCATCTACTACAGGATAGTCATGTCTTGGAACCCCTTTGTCTGTCAATTCGAAACCTACTAATTTTCTTCCAACTCCTTCTTCTTTCTGTTTTGCGAAAACATCTTTAGAAACGAAGTCTTTATCAAACTTAGTGATCCATCCTAGACCAGCTTCAATTGGAGAAGTGGTATCGTCAATATCATTTCCGTAAAGGCAGAATCCTTTTTCTAATCTTAAAGTATCTCTGGCAGCCAATCCACAAGCAATGATTCCTTCTTCTTTACCTGCTTCCATTACAGCATCCCAAAGTTTTTCAGCACTTCCGTTGTTGAAATAAATCTCAAAACCTCCGCTTCCTGTATATCCAGTGTTTGAAATGATTACATTGTTCTCTCCTGCAACACTTCCCACAGTGAAGTGGTAGTAAGGAATTTCTGAAAGGTTTACTTCCGTAAGTTTTTGAAGTATTTCAGTAGCTTTAGGCCCCTGAACTGCCAATAAAGACATCTCATCAGAAGCGTTGGTCATTTTAGCCCCGAAAGTATTGTATTTTGAAATATGATTCCAGTCTTTGTCAATATTGGAGGCATTTACTACTACAAAATATTTGTCATCTTCCATTTTGTAAACGATAAGGTCGTCTACAATTCCTCCGTTTTCGTTGGGAAGACAAGAATACTGAGCTTTTCCGTTTTCAAGCGCATCTACATTATTAGTAGTTACATACTGCAAAAGATCTTTTGAGCCTGGTCCTTCGATGAAAAACTGTCCCATGTGGGAAACATCAAATAATCCTGCTTTTTCTCTTACGGCAAAGTGCTCTTCTGTAACCCCTGAATATTGAACAGGCATTTCAAAACCTGCGAAAGGTACGATCTTAGCTCCCAAAGAAACATGTTTGTCGTACAAGGCTGTTTTCTTCATATTTAATTTTTATTTCTTTATTTTAAAACTGTTAAAAGTCTCATTGAATAGGGTCATATAGTTTCCGTTCCAGAATTTCTGGCCACAGTTGATGGAAACTAAATATAAGTTTTTATCTTTTTGAAAAGCTTTGGTAATCCAGAACAGCTTCTCTTTTTCATCAAAATGTTCATACAGATATTCCGTATATCCTTTTTGGCTCTTTTTTTCTTTTACTTTTTTCTCTTCTTCCTGAGATTGATAAAGGGCCAGGATAAATTTTTTCACTTCTTCTTTTGGAAGGGAAAGATCATGATATTCTGAGATGGTAATAGCACCGATCTGGCTGGTGGGGAAAATATTGATGATCTCACTGTCGTTTGTGGATTTCCACCCTTCAGGAACATTGATAGAGTAGTTCGGAGTGTCAAATACACCTGCCTTTTGGGCAAAAAACAGACTCCCTGTCAGAAAAGCAGAAAAAAGCAATATTTTTTTCATCATTAAAAGTGGTGTTTGTATTCTTCGAGGATGATTTTGAACCATTCTGTAAAGTTTTCAGGGTGTTCGGAAATTTCTTTATCCAGATCTTCCATAGAAATGAATCTTACTTCTTCCACTTCCTCTTTATTTAAATTGAAATCAGCTTCATGATTTCCTACAAATACATGATCCAGCTCGTGTTCCCAAAGACCACCACCTACATCTGCTTTGTAAATAAAATTGAATTTTTCTGAAAGCTCTGCCTCAATTCCCAGTTCTTCCTTCAGTCTGCGTACTGCTCCTTCCTGATAAGTTTCTCCTTCTCGTGGGTGCGAGC
Organism: Chryseobacterium sp. T20; assembly: GCF_047345655.1. NCBI lineage: Bacteria > Pseudomonadati > Bacteroidota > Flavobacteriia > Flavobacteriales > Weeksellaceae > Chryseobacterium > Chryseobacterium sp. T20. Next base: position 782,356 of record NZ_JBLFDU010000001.1, on the reverse strand, counting down.
ATACTGCATTAGTCCATTGATTGGGAGAATGGTATTTTCCTGACGCTCTTTTCTGCAATAGCATTTCTCCTTTGTTATTGAAAAGAAATACAGAAAAAGCACGGTGTAACAAGCCATTGATGTGTGCCTGTTGTTTCTCCATCAGCCCTAAAACTTCATCTTCAGGATTTACTAAAACGACAAATTCTTCCATTCCTACAAATGTAAGAGTAATAAATGTATTTTGGAAATTTTTAGATAAACATCATGCTTTTTGTAATAATGGTAATGAGGAGGAAGAAGGAGTAGAAGCTTCGAAGTAAATTTGCAAATTCATTATTTGACTTTCTTTATAAGGTTAGATTTATTTGTTTAAAGATAAAAAGCAAAACGAAAAATTTTAACCATTTGTGATTAAATGATTAATAAAATATTAATATTATTCTTTAAATAATAGTTTTTATAGTAAAATATTAACATTAATGAAGATTAATAGGTCTGATACCTGTAAAAACGCTAACTTTGTTTTTTAATATTTAGTAATGGAATTAGAATACATTGAACACATTAGTCCTATTCTAAAGGATGGAATAAAAAATTACTTAATAGATATCGACGGAACCATTACGGATGACGTTCCCAATGAAGAGCCGGAAAGAATGGTTACCTGCGAGCCATACCCCGATGCACTTGAAACGATCAACAGATGGTATGACGAAGGACATCAGATCTGCTTTTTTACTTCAAGAACTGAAAATCTAAAACAAATCACGATCGACTGGCTGGATAAGCATGGCTTCAAATATCACAGCGTGCTTTGCGGAAAACCAAGAGGAGGAAATTATCACTGGATAGACAACCACCTGGTAAGAGCTACAAGATATAAAGGAAGATTTACGGATTTGGTTGAAAAGCAAGTGACCATTGAAGTATTCAAAGAAGACGGCGAATAAAAATATAATTCAAAGATTTAAAAATTAAATGCGAACCTGTTCCTTTAATTTTTAAATCTTTCATTTTTTAATATACTTGATATTTTATGAAAGTTTTAGCAAACGACGGCCTTGATCAATCTGGAATAGATGCATTGACAGAAAAAGGCTTTGAAGTGATTACTACAAAAGTTCCTCAGGAATTTTTAGTAGATTATATTAACGAGCACAAAATCCGTACCTTATTGGTGAGAAGTGCTACACAGGTAAGAAAAGATATTATTGACGGGTGCCCGTCCATCGACATTATTGGTAGAGGTGGAGTAGGTATGGATAATATTGATGTAGACTATGCAAGAGAAAAAGGAATCCATGTGATCAATACACCCTCTGCATCTTCAGAATCTGTGGCTGAACTTGTTTTTGCTCATTTGTTTTCCGGTGCAAGATTCCTTCAGGATTCCAACAGAAAGATGCCTTTGGTAGGTGATACTGAATTTGGAAGCCTTAAAAAAGCATATGCTGCAGGTATTGAATTGAGAGGAAAAACCATTGGTATTGTAGGAATGGGAAGAATCGGGCAGGAAGTAGCAAGAATCGCTTTAGGACTTGGGATGAGAGTGGTTGCTGCTGATAATAATGTTGGAAAGGCGAGCATTAAGGTGAAGTTTTATAACAATCAGTTCATCAATGTGGATATCGAAACTGAACCCCTTCAGGAAGTGCTAAAACATTCAGACTTCATTACTTTACACGTTCCGGCTCAGAAAGACGGTTATATGATTGGTCAGAATGAATTTGAAATAATGAAAGACGGGGTGGCTATTGTGAACTGCTCAAGAGGAGGAGTTATTGATGAAACAGCTTTGATTCAAGCTTTGGATTCAGGTAAAGTAAGATTTGCCGGATTAGATGTTTTCATTAATGAACCAACACCTTCTAAAGAAATCCTTACTCATTCTAAAATCTCTCTTACCCCTCACACGGGAGCTTCTACGCTTGAAGCACAGGATAGAATTGGTCTTTCCCTGGCAGAGCAGATTTCAAGTATCTTACAGATTCAATAATTTGAAATGATATAAAACAAGAAAATCACCTCCACGGAGGTGATTTTTATTTTTAAACTGTAGTGAGGGTACAGATTATATATTTTTGCTTTTCAATAAATCTCTGATCTCAGTCAGTAATTTTTGATCTTCTGTAGGACCTGCAGGAGCAGCCTCTTCTTTTTTGTTCACTTTATTAGCCAGTTTGATGATCCAGAAAAGAACCATTGCAATACAAAGGAAACTGATTACTGCTGAAAGAAAGTTTCCGTAAGCAACTCCATTCCATGTAAGTTTTGCAATGTTTTCTGCGCCGGCTGCTTTTAATGCCGGGTTTAAGATCAGAGGCGTGATGACATCTTCTACCAAAGACGAAACAATCTTACCAAATGCTGCACCAATGATCACACCGACAGCCAGGTCGAGAACATTACCCTTAAAGGCAAACTCTTTAAATTCTTTTACAAATCCCATAATTTATATTTTTTTAATTAGTATATACACAAAAATATAATTTAAAAATGTAAAAAACACTACGTTTTATAGTTTTTTATTCCCAAAATATTGAATTTTACACTGAATTTCTATGGTTTACTTTAATGAATATTTCAGTATTGTATCAATATATTATTTCATTAATGAGGACTTTTTATTTTTGTTAATGACGTGATATCATAATGAAAAATCTTTTGTAATTTGCTTAAAAGTTTGATTTGCCTATGAAAGTTTTTACAGCAGAACAGATACGCAGCTGGGATCAGTTCACGATTTCTCAAGAACCTTTTTCCTCCATTCAACTGATGGAAAGAGCTTCAATGGCTGTTGCACATTGGATTTCGGAGCATTGTAAAAACCATAAAAAGCTAGCTGTCTTTTGTGGTAATGGAAATAATGGAGGAGACGGATTAGCGGTTGCAAGATTACTTTACCTGAAAGGGTTTGATGTGGATGTATTTGTAAGCGATTCTAAAAGGAAATTTTCAGAGGATGCTTCTGTTAACCTGAAAAGACTCCGTGATTTATCCGGAATTTCAGTCAGGAAACTTGATCCTAAAGAACAATATAATTTTGATGATAAAACAATCATTATCGATGCTCTTTTCGGAACAGGATTATCCAGGCCGTTGGAAGGAGAATATAAAATGCTTGTTGAGCAATTGAATACCAAAAAGAATATTAAAATATCCATCGATATCCCTTCCGGATTGTCTGCAGATGAAATGTTTGATAATAATTCTGTTATTTTGAATGCTGATTATACGCTGACTTTTCAATGCTGGAAGCGGACTTTCCTTCATCCTGAAACAGGAAAATATACAGGAAAAGTAGTGTTGCTGGATATTGATTTAAGTAAAATATATGCAGATGCTACTGATTCTGATTATTCTGTGATTGATGATCCGCTGGCAGCCTCGGTATTTATTCCGAGACAGGAGTTTTCTCATAAAGGCAGTTATGGTAAGGCGGTTATTATAGGAGGTAGCTACGGGAAAATTGGTGCAGCAGTTCTGGCTACAAAATCAGCCTTAAAAACCGGATCAGGATTGACTTTTACATTAGCTCCGGAATGTGGATATGATATTTTGCAAACCTCATGTCCTGAAGCAATGTTCATTAAAGGAGGAGATACGTTTGTGCTCAATTTTGAGATTGATAAAGACTTTGTCTGTGGTGTAGGACCTGGATTGGGAACGCATTCAGGAACTGAGAAAAGTTTTCTGAATTTTCTGAAAGACTATTCAAAACCATTGATTCTGGATGCAGATGCATTGAATATCATTTCAAAAGATCCGGAAAACCTGAAATTAATTCCTGAAAAATCAATTATCACGCCTCACCCGAAAGAGTTTGAAAGACTTTTCGGAAGTACGGGAGATTCTTTCAAAAGGCTTGAACTGGCAAAGAAAAAGGCAAAAGATCTGAATATTTATATTGTTCTGAAAGATCATTATACCCAAGTTGTTACTCCACAGGGAAATGTATTTTATAATATAACCGGAAATGCAGGGTTGGCGAAAGGAGGAAGCGGAGATATTCTTACCGGAATCCTGACTTCGCTTCTGGCCCAGAAATATTCTGAAGAAGAGACTTGTATTTTTGGGGTGTGGTTGCATGGCAGAGCTGCCGATATAGCTTCAGAAAAACATTCAAAAGAATCGATGCTGCCTACTGATGTCATTGATGAATTGGGGACTGTTTTTGAAGAATTGAACAGGAAAGCAGAAAGAAATCTGTAATAAGGTGAATAGACAAGACAGTCAATGATTTTAAAATATTAAAAAAGGCAAATCTGTAAGTATACAAATTTGCCTTTTTATATTTTATTGCTGAATAAAACGTTTAGTCTTCAATTATTCAGGCTTTCCGTTTTCTTCTTCTGTGATTTTAAATTTCTTAGAAACAATCATAATGACAACCCCTGCAATCATAAAAGGAATGGAAAGAACCTGGCCGGTATTCAGACCGCCAATCTGGATAAATTCATCTCCTTGTGGCTCTTTAAGGAATTCAACAAAGAATCTGATTGCCCAAAGAATAATGAAAAACAGACCGAATAACCATCCTTGCTGATATTTTTTGTTTGTCTTTCTGTACAATATCCATAATAGAATGAACAGCAGAACATATCCTACGGCTTCAAATAACTGGCTTGGATAACGGGGTACAGTAAGACCATACTCACTGCTTTGTTGTGGGAAAAGCAACGCAAACGGAGAATTTGGGTCTGCTGGTTTACCAACGATTTCAGAATTGAAAAAGTTCCCCATTCTTACAAATGCTCCTCCTAAAGCAACCACAATACCCAATCTGTCATATACCCAGAACGGATTTTTTCTGATAATTTTAAATGAATAATAAAGCGTAGTGAAAATCAAGGCTATCGTAGCACCGTGGCTCGCTAGTCCTGAAAATCCAGTGAATTTAAAACCGTTTTTTGTGCTTATCGGTAGGAATACGCTCCAGAAATCCTCTTTGAATAATTCCGGCTGATAAAAGATAACATGTCCTAATCTTGCTCCAAGAATTGTCCCGATCAATGTCCATGTGAACAGAGGCTCAAGGTATTTTTGGTTGACATTGTCAATCTTAAAGATTCTTGTCATTAAAATATATCCGAAACCAAATGCAAATACAAACATCAAACTGTAAAAGTGAAGTGTAAATGATCCAATGTGAATACCTTTTGAAGGATCCCAGATTTTAAATGAAGTTTTAAGTTCTACTTTATCAGAATCAGTGATAGGTTTTACAGATTTTACTGCATACTTGAAAGTGGTGATGTTATCTTTGGTAACACCAGTATCAATCAGTTTAAAGTTTTTATCGAAAAACTGGTACTTTGAATCCTTGTACTTTGCTAAAGTGGAAGCGCCGTAATTGTAATAAGTAGGTTCAAAATTAGATTCATTAAGGATGACAACAAAAGACTGGTTCTTGTCTGATTCTCTGTCCGGAAAAGCCGTAAGGTCTCCCATTTCCGTAGTAGAGTAGATTTTTACAGGAACATTGCTTCCATTGATATCTAAAGTTCCGTCAGATAAACCTCCAGGGTATTCCTGTGCGAAAAGAAGTTGCGTTGTGAACGCAAACAGCACAAGATAAATTCTGAAAAAGAGTGTATTCATTTTTCTATTGATTTAATAGTTTGATTATTGACATTTATGTTTGGGTGGAACAGGGTCATAGCCGCTTCCTCCCCATGGGTGACATCTTAAAATTCTTTTAAATCCCAGCCAGAAACCTTTAAAAACCCCATGTACCTGAAGTGACTCAATCATATAGTGAGAACAAGTAGGTTCGTAGCGGCAGTTTTTGGGAAGTAAGGGCGAGATGAACCATTGGTAAAATTTGATCAAAATTACCAGCGGAAATGTAATGATTTTATTGAATGTAAGTTTCAAAACAATGCAAAAATAGGGTAAAAAAATGAAAATTAGTTTAAATTTGTTATAAGTTTCGGAGATCAAAAATCCGGACATTGATCTTAAAAAAAAGAATTACTTTGAATCAAAATATTCCATTAGCTGAAAAATTAAGACCTAAAACCCTGAACGATGTGTTGGGACAGGAGCACCTTACCGGCGATAAAGGAACAATCAGAAAAATGATTGAAAATAATACCTTGAATTCGTTGATTTTATGGGGACCTCCGGGAACAGGAAAAACAACGCTGGCTGAAATTATCTCAGAACAGTCGGGGAGAAAGTTTTATAAACTTTCTGCAGTATCTTCAGGTGTGAAAGATGTACGTGATGTGATTGAAGATGCCAAGAAGCAGAATCTGTTCTCCGGAAAATCACCTATCTTATTTATTGATGAGATTCACCGGTTCAATAAGTCGCAGCAGGATTCATTATTGCATGCGGTAGAAAAAGGCTGGATTGTTTTAATTGGAGCTACTACTGAGAATCCAAGTTTTGAAGTGGTTTCGGCTTTGCTTTCAAGAAGTCAGGTTTATATTTTAAAAGCTTTGAGTTATGAAAAGCTGGAGGAATTAATTGACATTGCTTCGGAAAGATACAATAAAGATGAAGGAACAGATTTTAAAATCCTTGAAAAAGAAGCTTTTATTCAATACTCTGGTGGTGACGCCAGAAAACTGATCAATTCTGTAGAATTGGTTTTGAATCAATATAAAAATTCGGATACAACGGAAATTATTAATTCTGATGTACTGGAGGTTCTTCAGGAGACTATGGCTCTTTATGATAAGAACGGAGAGCAACATTATGATATTATCTCAGCCTTTATCAAGTCGATGCGTGGAGGTGATCCGAATGGCGCTGTGTATTGGCTGGCGAGAATGATTGCCGGGGGAGAAGATATCAAGTTTATCGCAAGGAGGATGCTTATTCTGGCTGCTGAGGACGTAGGGTTGGCTAATCCCAATGCTTTGGTGGTTGCCAATAATTGTTTCCAGGCAATCAATGTGATCGGGAACCCAGAGGCAAGGATTATATTAAGTGAAACAGCGGTGTACCTTGCCGTTTCCCCTAAAAGCAATTCTGCGTATATGGCCATCAATGAGGCTCTGGCTTTGGTAAAACAGACGGGAAACCTGCCTGTGCCACTTCATTTGAGAAATGCTCCGACCAAACTGATGAAAGACCTGGATTACGGAAAAGAATATAAGTATGCTCATTCTTATGAAGGAAACTTTGTAGAACAGGATTTTCTTCCGGAAGAAATCAGGAATGTGAAGCTGTATGAGCCGGGAAATAACTCTACGGAAAAGAAGATTTACGAAGAGCTCAAGAAAAAATGGAACAATAAATACTAAAAATAAAAAAAGGATGCTGAAAAACGGCATCCTTTTTATATTAAATCTGTTTATTTTTTATAACCTATACCATTTCAGCTATTATAAAGTGAAAAAGGGGTATAGATATTTTAAAACATTAAGAATTTTGAAGAATTAAAGTATAGTTAAGATCAATCATTCTGATTTTAAGTTAAAGCGAACATATCTTAATAATCTTAACGTCTTAATACAATCTTAATGGTTCAAAAAAGTTTATTATTCAAGTTTTATTCGGTAGTATAAATAAATAATGTTTTCTTACCGTTGTAATCTTTTGTTTCTGTTCTTTTCTTGATTTCAGGATAGATCATAGTACTTGTGTCTGCAAATTCATATCCTTCAATAAATACAGGATGATCTGCCGGGATATTGTATTGAACATTCATATTGGATAACGCCATTCTGTCCAATATGTTTTCTCCGTTTTTAAACTTATATTCAGTTACGCCTTTTGTAAAAACAGAACTGTATTTTTTTAAGCTTTGGGGAAGACCAGCTGAAGTACTGTATACCTTTGAAACCTGCAATACGTTCTTTTTGGTATTGAACAATTCTACTGTTCCAATGGCATTGTCAGCCACTGCAAACTTTACCGCAGGATTTTTTTGCTGGGCAAATAAAGTAGCAGAGGATAGTAGTAAAAAAGAATAGAGTAATTTTTTCATAATCAGAATATGTAACTGTTAAAAACGTGATAAATATAGTTATTTTTTATAAAATTTGAATAAAATCTTGAATTGTTTTAAATTTTATTTAGAAATAAAAACTTTTACCCTGATTGTCAGTCTGTGCTTTCTTCCGTTTTGTCTTTTTTGTCCACCATATTTCTGATCATATTTTTCAGGCGCTGGAAAGTGAAAGAGCTTAATAATAAAATAATTCCGAGAGCAATAAAGGCACTTATTCTTGAAATATTATCCATTTGCCATACATCATACCCATAAAGTTTTAATACCATCAGGCCTATTAGTGCAAAGCCAATCTTGTTGTATTCCTGGATATTCTTTTTCAAGCCGTTATAAATAAATATACTGGCAAGAATTGTCCATATAATAGGAAGATAAAGAATATTGAAATGCTCACTCGCTTTATAAGAATGAGGAAGATCATGAGAGGTCAATAAAATATAAGAATGGTGAAGTTCGCAGCTTACAGAGATGATAAGCGCCAAAGACAGCATCCAATAAGAAATCCGTTGCTTATGGAATTCTGAAGAAGGAATAATTCTATATCCTATATATATAAAAGGAATCCATTGAAGTAAATGTAGAAAATAAAAACTTAAATGGAGTTTTTTTGTTACAATAGCTGCTACAACTGGTAATGCAGAAGCAGATGTATTAACGATGATCAGGAAAAAAAACAGATAAATCAGAATGTTTTGGATATCATTTCTGATGTTCAATGGTTTTCTAAGGAGTAATAAAGCAAAAATATAATAAATACTGAATAAAAGTCCTACGCTGGTAATGGCTGACCAAGGCATTTCTGAAATATGATACGTAATCTCCAGAAGAAAAGTGATGTAGATAACTCCATAGCTGACCAGAGTAATAAGATCTTCAAAAAAGTTATGATCTTTTCCATTGAGGTCTATGGAGGTATTTCTTAATAGATACAAGTTAATGATTATGGAAATGATGGTGAACGAACTGGTGATAAACGGAGCATTCAATATGATATTGAAATCTTTGGTTCCAAAATATGCCGTCCAGGTTACGAGCTGAGCAATCATGACTAATGGAAACAGAATATAAAAGAAGATTTTGAAAATCTTATGGCCTGTTTTTTTCCAGATAAAAAGAAGAAGAGTAGTCTCTATTGCCCAGATACTGGTGATGAGATGGGTTTTAAACTGAATAGCAATCGCAACAGTTATAAGGCTGGTGACAAGACCTGCAAATACAGAATAGGCAATTCCGAAATTTCTGCGGGTATACTCTCTGAAGAGAAGAACGGTGTTTACAGCAGCAAAAATAAGTGGGAAAATAATCGGGGGTTCATATTTCAGGGTATCAAAAATGTAAAGCAGTCCCAGAATGCTCGAAAAATTAGTGAGAGCAAGTATTAAAATATCGGAAGTTGAAAGTATATTTCTTCTGAAGTAATCATGCAGGGCGAAGATGTAGAAAATCAGATAACTGATCAAATAAAAAGTAATGCTTAAAAGCTCAGGACTTTCATTGGTCCAAAAGAAGAGATATCCTGTGGTAAAAATATAAGCTGTCCATCCCACGCTTTTCCAGTGCTGCAGAAAAGACGCAGCCAGCATTCCGGTATTTAAAAGAGTAATATAAATAAAAAGGAAAAGATAGTTACTTTGTCCTGTGCTGATCATCAGAGGAGCTGTAAAACCTCCTATCAGTGAAAAGATGATCAGTACTTCACTTTTATAATAATAGGATAAGATAATAGAGGCTGCAGTAATCAGTGCAGTGATGATAAAAGCGGTATTTTGGGTAAACAGATGGTATTCACGGAAGGCAATGGTGGCTGTGAAATATAAAACGGCAACTCCACCTCCTGTAATAATGGAAGAAAAAGCTTGGTAATTTTTTCGGAGAAAATGTCCGGTTATCATGATTCCTGCTCCGGTACAAAAACCGATTCCCGCTCTTGCTGCTTCACCAATCCAGTTTTTATCAATAGCGTATTTTACAAAATAACCAATTCCAAGAACGAGGGTGAAAATACCAATAACAGTGAGTGCATTTTGTTTTAAAAAATCAGAAACAGGAGTAAGCCAGTCTTTTTGATCGGGTGTTGAAATATTTTCATTTTCTCCACTGTGTTGTATGTTTTGATGATGGACCTGCGGAGATTGCTCTTGCTGAGGGATGAATGTCTCTTCTGTTGAGGTTTTCTTATGAATTACTTCAGTCTTAGCCGGAGGAGTATTATTGATTTTATAATTAAGATCTGAAATCTCCTTTTCCAATTTTCTGATTTTGGTATTCAGATTATTGAAAATGATGAAGATGATGATAAAGATGATGGCCGCAACAAATTCATTCATTTCATTAGTTTTTATCAAATATAAAGAAATGTTTGATATGCTATTTAAAAAATTAACCCATCACGGTATAAGCGATGGGTTAAATGGTATAGATAACTAACAATATGTTTTACTAGTTTGATATTTTGTAAATGTAGAATGATGCGATACTGGATCCTAATAATCCTGCCGAAACAATACCGGAATCTACAATTCCAAAAGAGACTTTGTCACCTGCCTGAAATGAGTACAGAGAATTAATGCTGGAATCAGAAAGGGTTAAGTTAACTGCCAACGCAAGGTTAACACCACTGAATGGACGTGTGTCTATCAGAGTTGTTACTGCAGATCTGGTTCTTGCAATGGCGATACCAGGAGCTCCTGATAGTAAAGAAGCCTGTAGTCCGGTTCCATATCTGAATGCAAATCCAACAGCATATACTCCGGTAGATGGAATATTATAAGAACCGTCAGCATTTGTAAATAAAGTAGCAGTTCCTATTGTTCTGTCGGCTTGTACAAAGCTGACAGGTTGGAAATCAGAAGGTAATACACCTAAGTTCAGAAGGGTTATACCTGTTGTTTTTTTTGCGGAATATACAGAAGTATTAGTTCCTGCAGCGGCTGTTAATAGAGCAGGATCCATTGAAAAAACTTGTGTAGTTCCCTGATTAACTGCTAAAATTTGATATCCGGGTAGTGCTGTAGCTGCAGGAGTATCACGAACTTTCATAGTTCCGTTAACATCTAAGGTTGCGGATGGGGTTGCTGTATTGATACCTACTTGCGAGAATAATGGTAACGTCGCACATGCTAACATTAAGCTGTAAAGTTTAGTTTTCATGATCAAGATTTTAATTAGTTGCTAAGCAAATATACAATAAAAATTATACTCTACATTGTGATATCTTTATTTTTAATATTAATATGATGTAATATCTTTAAACATATGTTTATATTTCGATTGATATTACTACATAATTTAATTACGACTTATTATATTTGTTTTTTATTTAAAGTATTGTATATCAGTGTTTTATTGAAAAATAATTCTCTCCATTGTGTGGGTTATTTTTTAATTAAACAGAAGGTGTTGTCATTATGGTAATTTATTGTAAAAGTTTTTTGGATTTTGTGTTTTTTATAGGGTAAATAAAAAAAAACACTGCTTTAATGGCAGTGTTTTTTTACAGATTTGTTGTTTTTTTCTAGCTTTCCAGAAGAAATTCTTTGTAATTCCCAAGAAAATCTACATTTGCATGGATTGATTCAAGCTCTTTTAGCGCATTTTCATGTAAAACTTCTTTCCATGGCCCTTCAACATTGATAAAGAAGAAATAATTGCCCAGTCCTGTTTTTAATGTTCTGGATTCAATCTTGCTGAGATTCATTTTTCTCCATGCAAAAACAGATAATACCTGATGCAATCCACCGGGATGATCTTCGGGAAGAGTGATCAGCATACCTGATTTTTCTCCCAGTGTTTCCAGTTTATCATTTTGGTATTTATTCTGTTCTTTAGAAATGATGATAAATCGGGTGTGGTTCTGTTCGAAATCCTGAATATTACGATTCACTATTTTCAAACCATATAAATTGGCTGCAAACTGATTGGCTACCGCAGCAATAGGAGTGTCTGGGTTCTCAGAAACAAACTTGGCAGCGGCTGCAGTTGAGGAAAAGTCCTGTTTTGGAATTTCTTTATAATGGGTATCCAGAAAATGAAAGCTCTGTGCAAGGGCTTGCGGATGTGAATATATTCTTTCAATATTCTCCATAGAATTTTCCGGATGAATCATCAGATGATGGGCAATAGGCATTACTGCTTCTGCTTCAATTTTAATAGACGGAGTTTTATACAAATAATCCAGCGTCATAGAGACGGTTCCTTCAATAGAGTTTTCCAAAGGTACTACTGCTTTTACTACCTCTCCGTTTTCAACGGCATTAAAACAATCCAGAATGCTGGCTTGTGGTACTATTTCGTCATCAGGGAAAAGCTGTGCTGTAGCAAGCTGGGTGAAACTGGCATGAGGTCCCAAAAATGCAATCTTCATAATATAGTATATAAGGGATGGTTATAATAAAGGTACAAAGGTGCGAATTAATTCATAAATAGAGAGGGTGTAGAGTTTAAAGTTTAAGGTTTAGAGTTTAACCTGTAATGTTTTTAGTTGCGAGTTACGGGTTACGGGTAGTGTGTTGTGGGTTTATTTTGTGACCGGATAATTTGAGATAGATATCTTAACTCTATTAAAAACTCACCATTCACCTTTATAAAACTTCCTCCAATATTCCGTTGGATATCTCCTGATTCCTGCTAGCTATTACCTGCAACCTAAAACCTCCTATTTATTATCTACCCTTTCCAGTTCTTTTCAATCAGCTCCATCAGGAAATCCGGGCACTTGATCACTTTATTGGTTTTTGCATCCAGAAAGAATAGAGTAGTGGAAGCTTCTGTTATTTTAGTATGCTCTTCATTGTAAATTTCATACTCAAATTCAATTCTTACCCCTGGAATTTTTTTAACATAAGTGTGGATTTCTAATTTTTGATCATACAAAGCTGGGCGGATATATTTAATTTTATAGTCTGAAACTGGCAGCCAAATTCCTTGGTTTTCAATTTCATCGTAGGAAATTCCTATGCTTCTGAAGAGTTCAACTCTCGCTACTTCGAAGTACGTTGCATAGTTTCCATAGTATACATATTTCATCGGATCTGTTTCTGCGTAACGTACTCGTATTGAGTGTGTTGTGTGTATCATTTTACGTGTTAAATTATACATACAAATATATTTTTAAATAATCAATACCTGCAATATTTTTTTTTGAAAAGAAAATATTGGACCTTTGTCTTCCTTCTAAACACAGTACAAACAAAGAATAATCGGGGCTTAAAAAATGGATGACAATTTAATGATGATATGGCAGAAATGCCTTCAGTTTATGCGCGATAACCTGAACGCTGCTGAAGACAATTCTGACCTAAAAAAACTTGAAAAATCTTTCGATATGCTATTCGATAAGGTTCAGCCGCTTTCATTGGTGGCCAACAACCTTACGTTGATCGTGCCGAGCGATTTTTACAAGGAATATATAGAGGACAATTACCTGTCCTTACTTTCTGCTGCCCTGAAGAAAAATATTGGAAAAGGAGTGAAATTATGGTATTCTGTGATGGAAAACAGACCAAAAGGTGAAGAGAAACCAGTTACCATGAACATCAAGGGACAAAGTGTTCCTACTCCAAAAACACAGGAAACAATGCCACAAGGTTTTTCTGCTAATATTGTAAATCCGTTTGTAGTTCCTGGAATTAGAAAAGTAAATATAGATTCTAACCTGAAGCCTGACTATTCATTTGATAGTTATGTAGAAGGAGAAAGCAATAAATTTGCAGCCACTGTAGCCAGATCCATTGCAAAGAGACCTGGAGCAACAGCATTCAACCCTTTATTTTTATATGGAGGGTATGGAGTGGGTAAAACTCACTTAGGACAGGCTGTAGGTCTTGAAGTAAAAAATCAGTTTCCTGATAAAGTAGTTCTTTATCTTTCTTCTGAAAAGTTTATCCAGCAGTTTATCTCTGCGGCTAAAGCTCATAAGCAGACTGAGTTTGCGAATTTCTATCAAATGGTAGATGTACTGATTATTGATGATATTCAGTTCTTATCTGGAAAATCAGCTACACAGGACAGTTTCTTCCACATTTTTGATCACCTTCACCAGAACGGAAAACAGATTATTCTTACTTCAGATAAGGCACCTGCAGATATCATGGATATCCAGGACAGAATTGTTTCCCGTTTCAAATGGGGACTTTCTGCAGAAATCAAATCTCCGGATCTATCTACAAGAAGACAGATCATTGAAGATAAACTAAGCAGAGACGGAATTGTTCTTCCGGGAGATATGCTTGATTTCCTTGCTGCCGAAGCAAAAACGAATGTGAGAGAGCTTATCGGGGTTATCAACTCTGTGATTGCGTACTCTACAGTATACAAGAGAGATCTTAGTCTTGAGTTGTTGAAGGAAACCATCAACAGAATTGCAGCGAACCAGAAGAAGGTTATTAATATTCCTTACATTCAGGAAGTGGTTTGTGATTACTTTGGAATCAAAAAAGAACAGTTGCTTTCAAAAACAAGAAAAAGAGAAATTGCATTGCCAAGACAGCTTGCCATGTACTTCTCCAAAGAATTTACCAATTCTACATTTACTAAAATTGGTGAAGAAATGGGTGGGAAAGATCACTCTACAGTAATGTATGCTTGTGATACCATCAAAGACGTTTCTAAAATAGATAAAGAAATCAAGAAATACGTAAAAGACCTTACTGAAAGAATCAAACAATAATTAAGGTTGAGCTTACATAAATTAAAATGAAGGATAGTTTTATTCTTCATTTTTTATTTAGTTTTGTCGTGACAAAAGACTCTTTTTAAATACACAGGATATGAAAATATTAATGGTTTGTCTGGGAAATATATGCAGAAGCCCATTGGCGGAAGGAATTATGAAAGCAAAACTACCGGATCATTATACGGTAGATTCCGCTGGAACGATTTCAATGCATGAAGGCGAGCACCCTGATAAAAGAGCTGTTAAAACTGCGGCTAATCATCATATTGATATATCCAGGCAAAGATCAAGACCTATCACCAGAAAAGATTTTGAAATCTTTGATAAGATTTATTGTATGGATATTGATGTTTTCGCAGATGTGGTTTCTAAAACTCAAAATGAAGAAGAACGTCAGAAAGTATCATTATTCCTTGAAGTATTGGGAGATCATAAAAATGCTGAGGTTCCGGATCCTTACTGGGGCGATATGAAAGATTTTGAAAAGGTTTTCCAGCTTTTGGATAAAGGGTGTGAAGCTATCAGATACCAACTATCAAAATAATAATCATGAAAAAGCTGCTTTTACTGCTTTTATTAAGCTTTAATTTTTCCTTTGCTCAAACCAAGGATGAAACTGAAATCCGCAAGGTAATGGATGATTTCATGGGATGTATCAAATCCAGAGATGAGGCCAAATATCTCTCTTTATTCCAGGAACCGGTGCTCTGGACTGGAATTTATAAAGACAGAACACAGGCCAAACGTTTGGAAAAAAATCCTAAGGCAGATTATTACTTTGCAGATGATTATAAAGCTTTTATCAAGAGTTTTAAAGATGATAAATCTGAAGAAAAATTTGACAATATTAAGATTGTTGAAGATGGAGCAATAGCTTCTGCCAATTTCGATTACAGTTTTTGGTATGACGGTAAAATGGAAAACTGGGGAAAGGAGATCTGGACATTAATGAAGATCAATGGAACCTGGAAAATCACCTCCGTTACCTTTTCTATGGATTTGACAAAATACTTCCCACAACCTACATTAAACGAAAGAACTAAAAAATAATACAATGCTTTTTTTACTCCCTGCTTACTTATCAGAAAATACTTCTATCAATCACTTTTCACCTGTTTTGAAAGATTATATCATGCAGACGGATTATTTCTTCGTGGAAAATGAGAAAACAGCACGAAAGGTTGTGAAATTTTTTGCTCCCGAAAAAAAACAGGCTGATCTGAAGTTATTCTTATTGGATAAATACACAGAAAATGCAGATATTAAGGAGGCTCAGGAGCTAATGCTGAAAGGGCAGGACTTCGGATTACTGTCAGAAGCAGGATTGCCATGTATTGCAGATCCCGGAAATCTGATTGTGAAATGGTGTCATGAAAAAAATATCAGAGTAGTTCCTGTTTCAGGGCCTTCATCCATTATCCTTGCCTTGATTTCAAGTGGTTTTAATGGGCAGGAATTCACCTTCCATGGCTATCTTCCTATCGATAAAGGAGAAAAGAAGAAACAGATCATGAATCTTGAAAGCCTTGTTCAGAAGACGGGATATTCACAGATTTTCATGGAAACTCCTTACAGAAATAACCCGCTTTTTGAAGATTTATGCAAGTTTTTATCGCCTAATACAAAGCTTTGCATTGCTGCTAATATCAATGATCCGGAACATGAGTTCATCAAAACAAAAACCATAAAAGACTGGCAAAAGCAAAAGCCGGAACTTCATAAAATTCCTGCGGTATTTGTACTTGGGAAATAAATTGTATTCCTTTTGATTGAATAATATCTCAGGAATCTTTAAAATTTACAGGCTGGAAGAATGATCAATTCTTTCAGCTTTTTTATGTAAAAGCTTTTTTATTAACTCGTTAGAAAGCATATGGCTAATAGTGCTTTACATCTTTATTTTTCTATTCATGCTATTTAATATAGGTTCAAGTTGAATTTATTTCAACAATATGTGATTAATTTATTTAAATTTTCGTACTTTTATGTTTTATCATATTATGATTATATGTTAATAATAATATGTTATGAATTATTATTTTATGTTTTAATTTAAAATATTGGCTAATTAAGTTTGTTTAATTCAATTTTTATTAAAAATTATATAATTCTAATTGTTCGGTGAGTTTAAGCCAATACCTCTTGTATTTCTTTAGTGATCTGGAGTGAAATGGTTTGAAAAATTAGCTTTTAGAGAATTGATATTGTAAAATCAACACCCAAATATTAAAATATGATGACACGTAAATTTTTTTTTCCGGTATTGCTGATGTTGGCCATGCTGGTACCTTCTTTAATTCATGTATCCGCACATGGATATGTAATGAGCCCTGCTTCAAGAGGCTATCAGGGAAGTCTGGATAAGGCTACCCTCGGTTATTCTGCAGCATTTAGCATCTACGGATCTATCATTAATGAACCTGGATCTCTGGAAGCCCCAAAAGGTTTCCCTGCATCAGGCCCGGCAGATGGAAAGATTGCTTCTGCTAATGGAAGTATTGGCGGAGACATGACATTGGATATCCAAACTGCTGACCGATGGAAAAAAACCAATATCTCCACCGGAGTGAACGCCTTTATCTGGAAATATCTGGCTTACCATGCCACTGCGAAATGGCATTATTATATGACAAAACAGGGTTGGAATCCTAATCAACCGCTTTCCCGTCAGGATCTTGAACTTATAGGTACAGTTACGCATAATGGAACACCACCACAGGACAATGTTGCTCATCAGATTACAGTTCCTGCTAACCGTACGGGCTACCATATTATTTTAGCAGTTTGGGATGTAGCAGATACCACCAATGCATTCTATAATGTAATTGATGTGAACGTCACCTCCGGAACAGGAGTTTCTGCACCTGCCACTCCTACAGGATTAACACAGGTAGGAGTAACAAGCTCTTCTGCCAAAATAAGCTGGAATGCACAAGCAGATGCAGTATCTTATAACGTTTTCCGAAACGGACAAAATATTCAGCAGGTAAGTACACCTACTTTTCAGGATACAGGCTTAGCTGCTAATACAATTTATACCTATGAAATACAGGCGAAAGGCTCTTCAGGGCTCACGTCAGGAAAAAGTGTGCCACTCAATGTAAAAACAAATAGTGAAGGCACTCTTGAAAAGCCTACAGCACCATCTAACCTCCATTCAATGTCAGTTACTGAAAATTCAGTTTCACTCATGTGGATGGCTTCTACCCACTCACAAGGCATCAAAAATTACCAGATTTTTGAAAATGGAATCAAAGTGGGAGAGACTGTACAGACAAGCTTTTTAAGAACAGGATTAGCGCAAGACACAGAATATCTTTATACCGTAAAATCTGTTGCCATGAACGATCAGCTTTCTGATTTGAGTAATGAATTAAAAATCAGAACTAAGAAAGTGACACCAGGAAATGGTCAATCCTATTGTGGAGCAGAGCAATATAATGCTGCTAATGCATATCCTACTGCAGGAGTGAAAGTTTTCTACTCTTGTAAAATCTGGAAAAACAAATGGTATGCGAATCCGGGAGAACTACCGGGAACCAATATGGTATGGGAAGAGGTAAGTACTTGCACCGAAGGTCCTGGTTGCGAATCCAGCGGTCCGGTTACCTACTGTGGTGCTCAGGAATATAATCCGGCAAAAACGTATCCAACAGCAGGAACAAAGGTTTTCCATGCCTGCAAAATCTGGGAAAACAAATGGTATGCAAATCCGGGAGAAGCACCGGGAAGTAACGCTGTCTGGAAAGTGGTAAGCGATTGTAATGAAGGACAAAGTTGCAAAACATCGTCTCTTGCTAACAAAGAGAATGATCTTTCAATTATTGTATCGGAACATATGATCAATTTTGCACCAGAAACTTATTATGGTAAAATAAGCAGAGTAGATGTCATCACCCCTCAAGGGCTTCAGATCATGACTTTCATGAATCCGGGACATAATAATATGAATATCAGCCGTCTTCAGTCTGGAATCTATTTTGTAAAGATTCAGTATAAAGATGGAAGCAGTATTGCTAAAACCATCAGAAAGTAATTTTTCAAAAATATTTAACAGCTGTTAACAAGACTATTGCATTGTTATTGATTTTAAACTAGGACTGGAAACAGGATAAATTGTTGATAATGCAGTAAAAATCCGGGCATCTCAGATGCCCGGATTTTTTATCATTTAATTTTTATTTTTCTTCCCTGATCTCCATTTTCTCCAAAGGAAAATAATAACAGGAATAAGTAAGAAGAAAGGCCATAACGAAACCATTCCCAGCAGAAAACTTACAAAACTGTTCCAGCCTTCCGTCAGAGAATCCATAAAACGGCTTCCAAAACCGATTTTTGAAGTCGCTGAGCTTCGGACTTTCTCTTTGTATAAGTTTAAATTCAAAGTACTGTAATTCACACGGTCATCAATAAAACGAAGTCTGCCTTCAGATACATCAATCTCATCTTCCAGCTCACGGATATTTTCCTGGATTTCCAGCATATCTTTCGTAGTAGCAGCCTTTTTAAGCATATCACGGTATTTTTCAAGATATATCTTTTTGTTGGCAAGCTTTATCGCTACATCAGTATATTCTTCAGTTACATCATTGGATGAAATATTTTTAGACAGAACAGTTCCTACACCATCTGAAAAAGAATTGATCAGAGCATCAAAATTTTTATGAGGTACACGGATGATCAGAGAAAGATTGTCATCCATATCTGTATTTTGAAATTCTTCTTTCTGGATATAGGCATTGTTTTTTTTGATGATCTCATTCACCTGGTTCTGCGTTTTTTTAATATCACCCACCTGAATCTTCATCTCTCCATTTTTGATGATTTTTTTGGAGATGGTATCTGTTTTCTTTTGGGTATCAATTTCTTTGTTTGTTCCATTCTCATTGGAGACTGGCTTTTCGGAAACGGAAAGTGGCGGGGGTGGAGATATAGGTGCAGCTGAAGAATAAGCTACTTTGTCTTCGGTTAGAACTTCCATCAGATCAGCTTTCACTTCCTGTTTTTCACCACCTGATTTGCTGCAATTGATCAGAATAAGACCTGATAATAGGAAAATAATTTTTTTCATAGGTTAGTTAGTTTTTGATGGGTATAATCAAAAACTGTGCACAAAAATGATTATTGATAAGATTGGTTAAAAAATTAAAATGAAAGAAAAATTTAATATCAAATCAGTAAATAGAAGAAATAGCTGGAAAACCGGCTTGAAAAATTACGAGAACTGGTAAATTATTTCTATTTTTAATTCATGAAAAAAAGTCTTTTAGCATTTGTGTTTTCTCCATTTCTGATGTATGCCCAGGAAGCTCCGAAACTTACAGACGAGATGGCGATGAAACTATCCGACAAACCTCTTCATTGTATCAATCAGGAATATCCTAATAAAACGGCTCATATCATTAATAATGCCGGTGAAGTTCCTTTGACACCCAAAGATCTTCATCCTAGTTTTTATGGATGTTTCGACTGGCATAGCTCTGTTCACGGACATTGGATGCTGACAAGACTTTTGAAAACAAAGCCCAACCTCTCCAGTGCTAAAGAGATTGAAAAAATTCTGGATGAATCATTTCAAAAAGAAAAACTGCAGACAGAAGCAGATTATTTTACAAAATATCAACTCACAGGAACTTTCGAGAGAACCTATGGCTGGGCATGGATTTTAAAACTGGATGAAGAACTCACAACCTGGGATCATCCGAAAGCTAAAATATGGCATCAAAATCTAAAGCCGCTTACGGATCAGATCCTGAAATCCTGGAAAACCTATCTTCCCAAACAGACTTACCCCAACAGAACCGGAGTTCATCCCAATACTGCATTTGCTATGGCGTTTGCTATAGATTGGGCACGAGCCAATAAAGATAAAGAGTTTGAAAATCAGTTGATGGAAAAGGCAAAATACTTTTTCTTAAAAGATCAGAAAACACCTGCTTATCTGGAGCCGGACGGTTCGGATTTCTTTTCGCCGAGTCTGGAAATTGCCGATCTTATGCGCAGAGTTCTTCCTCAAAAAGAATTTGTACAATGGCTGAATGCTTTCTATGAAAAAAGAAGTCTGGAAAATGTTGAGAAAATCCCTGTAGTAAGTGATCTGAGCGATTATCAAACCGTTCACCTCGTAGGATTGTCTTTTTCTAAAGCATGGTGCATGAAAGGAATTTCCAACGCACTTCCAGCCAATCATCCATTGAAAAAAGATTTCAGAAAAACAGCTGATGTATTTCTAAATAATGGATTACCATTACTTTTCCAGGGAAATTATGGTGGAGATCACTGGCTGGCCAGTTTTGCTGTTTATGCTTTGGAAGATTAATATCTGATTCCTGTTTTTTTCAGAATAAAGCCTAAAAGCCATATGGGGCCTATCAGAAGAAACTGCAGATCTTTGAGGAAAGTAGGTTTTTTACCTTCAATTTTGTGACCAATAAACTGGAAAATCCATGTGATAATGAATACAGAAAGATAAACTATCCATGATTGCTTTCCGACACTGATATTGGTCAGATAGATGAAGTGTTCCATGATAATCATTATTATAATCATCACAACTGAGATCAAAAAAGACAGTCTTATATAGAACAATGTGATCAGAATAATCACCACAAGGCTTACAATACTGGCACATCCGAAATAGGAAGCACAGAAATGAGGGGAAGGAATCAGGGAGGCAAAACCCAGAATTGTCCAGAAAATTAAAGGCACACAAATCCAGTGGATGAACTTGTTGGTCGCGTTTCTGTGGCTTTTACTGTATTCGGCAAATAATAGATCAACCTTTCTCATGCTGAAGGGAAATTGGATTCTTGCTAAAATAATAAAATTTTGCAATCACTGGTAAGATTGCTTACATTTGTCTTATGTCTGCCCTTGAAAAATTTGGTGTTGATATTTTTACGGAAAGAAATATTTTCGAGAGAATCGCTGTCGGTAAACCTTTCCGTCCTGAAAATCCTGCTTTTATATTTATTAAATCAGGGACTATAAAACTTCGTCAGCATTTCAGTGATCTTGAAGTTTCTGCCAATATGTTTATGGTAACCGATCCACAAACCATTTATGAAGTGGTGGGAGTAACAGATGACTTTCAGTCGAGGATGGTTTCCTACAAAAGGGAATTTATTTCTGCCTTATCATTGAAGTTTAACCGTCTGATTACCTATCGATATTTCAGGCAGCAGATGAACAAAGGAGTTCCTTTTCCTGAAGACGAAATGGAAGTGGTCTGGAAAAGTGTCAATTTCCTGAAATATATCCTGGATTCTGAGACCGAAATGCTATATAAAAAAGAAATGGTGGAACATCTTTTCTCCGTTTTCTGTTACCAGATGGCAGGAATTATTTCCAAGGAAGATAACAGTTCTTTGAATCAAATGTCAAGACAGGAAGAAATTGTATTTGTATTTCTTACCGATCTTTCGGAGTATCACCTTACAGAAAGGACCGTGGAGTTTTATGCCGAACGGCAATCCATTACAACCAGACATCTTTCTTCTGTGGTCAAGACCATCACGGGGAAGTCTGCAAGCCAGATCATTGCTTTAATTGTTATCAATGAGGCAAAAGTACTCTTAAACTCTTCCAGTAAACCGGTTTCGGAGGTTTCTTCAATCCTTGGATTCAGCGATCAATACTCGTTTTCTCACTTTTTCAAGAAACATCTGGAGGTAAGCCCTTCGCAGTACAGACATCAGTTTGAAAGTTAAAATCTTACATTTGAACATCTTTTTCCAAAAATCAAACATTTGATTGATTTTGTTGTTGACCTAACTTTGCATCTGTAAAACAAGGTAAAATGACAAAGAAAATAAAAACAGCACTATCTGTATTGATAGCAGCTTTTCCTGCGCTGTTTTTTTCACAACAGATTAAACAGATGACTGCAGGTGAGGTGGCAGAACTGGCTGTTCAGAATCACCAGCAGCTTAAGGTTTCCGCACAGAACATTGGTATTGCAAAGCAGAATACGAATGTCGTTAAGCTTCAGAAACTTCCTACGATCACAGCTTCTACAAGCCAGTTCTATTTAGGAGATGCAGTAGCCATTGATAAAGATTTTTCGAATTATACAAACGTTCCGATGCCGCATTACGGAAGTTCATACGCGGTACAGGCCACACAACTGATCTTCAAAGGAGGATTGGTGAATAAATCTATTGAAATGGCTGGGCTTCGTGAACAGCTTTCCGAACTGGATTTAGAGAAAAATAAGCAGGATGTGAAATTTTTAGTGATTTCCAATTATCTGGATGTCTATAAAATCATCAATCAGGAAGAGGTATTTCAGAATAACAAAAAACTGGCTCTGGAACGTCTTAAAAATATCCAGAAGTTCTATCAGCAGGGAATGGTGACCCGAAACGAAGTGATTCGTGGAGAATTGGCCATCAAAAACCTGGATCAGGGAATTCTTACCCTTGCCAATAATAAGAAAATCCTTAATTATAATCTGAATATTGCATTAGGCCTATCCTCTGATACGGAGATTGTTCCTACAGAAAATCTGGAAAATAAAGAATCAGGAATAGGTATGGAGTATTATACAGATCTTGCTCATGAAAGCAATCCGCTACTGAAATCGGCTCAAAAAAATATTGCAGTTGCAGATAAAAATATAGAGATTATCAAAACCGATAATGCGCCTACGCTGGCAGGATTTGGCGGATATACACTGCAAAGACCGATTACAACAAGAAATCCTGTTTTGGATATGTATTCAGGAGGGTGGCAGACCGGAGTTTCTTTGAGCTATAATATCGATACTCTTTTTAAAACGAAGGAAAAAGTGAAATTAGGTGAGCTGCAAAAGAATCAGGCGAATGATGCTAAAACTCTGGTACAGCAAAATGTGGATATGGGAGTGAATGCAGCCTATACCAAATATCAGGAAGCGATTCAGCAGGCTGATATTCTGAATGATTCCAAAAGACTGGCTGAAGAAAACTACAAGATTACAGAAGCCAAATATCTGAACCAATTGGCTGTACAGGCAGAAATGATTGATGCGCAGAATCAGAAGCTACAGTCAGAGCTGGATTATGCGAATGCAGAAATCAATGTTCTGTATCAGTACTACAACCTTCTGAAATCTACAGGAACACTTTAATTTTTAAAACTGAAAATCAACAATGGAAAACAAGGGACAAACTACTCAAAATACGACACCAACTCCGGCAACATCTGCTGTAGAAAATAAAAAAAAGAAAAATAAAACGAATAAAATCAGAGCAATCATTTCCAACATCATCGTTTTTCTGGTGATTGGATTCGGGCTATTCTGGTTAATCCGTGAATATTTCCATATCGGAAGTAAAACCTATACAGAAGCGGCACAGGTAGAGGAATTTATTAATCCTATCAATACAAGAGTTTCTGCTTATATCAAAGAAATTAAGTTCATCGAACATCAGCGTGTAAAAAAAGGAGATACTTTAGTGATCCTTGATGAACGTGAAATTCTAACTCAGTTGGGGCAGGCAGAAGCAGCTTATCAGAATGCAATGGCTCAAAAAACAGCAACAAGTTCTTCCGTGAATACGGTTTCCAACAATATCAACGTCATGCAGTCTAATATTGCAGGAGCAAAAGCCAGATTATGGAATGCTGAGCAGAATTTAAATAGATATAAAAACCTTTTGACAGCTGAAGCCGTTACCAGACAGCAATATGATCAGGTAAAGACAGAATATGATGCACAAAAGGCCGCTTATGAAACGCTGGTGAATCAAAAGCAATCTGCCAACCTTTCTACTACAGAAGTGAAAAGCAGATTGGGAATTAATGATGCTGAAATTAAAAGAACAAAATCTGCTCTGGATATGGCAAGGATCAACC
The DNA here is from genome assembly GCF_047345655.1 of Chryseobacterium sp. T20. Classification (NCBI taxonomy): domain Bacteria; kingdom Pseudomonadati; phylum Bacteroidota; class Flavobacteriia; order Flavobacteriales; family Weeksellaceae; genus Chryseobacterium; species Chryseobacterium sp. T20. The sequence goes on along the minus strand of NZ_JBLFDU010000001.1, from coordinate 757,898 downwards.
TTTCGTATACTGTGATTACAGCACCTTATGATGGAGTGATGGGGAGAAGAACAATTTCTGAAGGTCAGTTGATTCAACCGGGACAACAGGTAGCAACGATCGTTCTGAATGGTCAGAAATGGGTAACTGCCAATTTCCTGGAAAGTCAGATGCCAAACATTAAGGTAGGTGAGAAAATTTTCATGACAGCTGATGCTTTAGGTGGTAAAAAATTCGAAGGAGTAGTCACAGCAGTTTCAGCGGCTACCGGTTCAAGATATTCAAATGTACCTACCGATAACTCTACCGGAAACTTCATTAAAGTACAGCAGAGGATTCCTGTGAGAATAGAATTTACAGCTTCCAACAAAAAAGAAGATCTGGATAAACTGAGTGCCGGAATGAATATGAATGTGAATATTGGTCAGTAATTTAAAGATTTAATCATTGAAAGATTAAAAGATTGGAAAATACAGAAGTTAAGCTGAAAACTTTCAGTTACTACCTTCCAGTTTCTAACCTCTAACTTCTAACTTCATCATGTACAACAAAGGATTATATAACGACTGGGTACCCAAACCCATACAGCTGCTGCTGATTGTATTACTGCTTGCCGTGGTAATGCCTATCGGTGGGGTGTATACGGGAAATATCAGCTCTCTGGTAAGCGGTACCGGTGCCATGACAGAATATTTTATGTGGGCTAACTATGCGACTACTATTGGGATGGGAGCCTGTATGCCTGTGGTCCTCAGAATCAAAATGAGATTCAAAGTAAGGGATAAGTTGGTTTTATTGCTGGTCCTTTTAGGATTGCTCAGCTATGTAAACGGAACGACTTTACAGCCCATGATTTTCATCTTTACTTCTCTGTTGATCGGTTTTATGAAGATGATGGTTACCATAGAGTTGTTCCTCCCACTGATGGTTATGATTGGAAACCGAGGAATGTTTTACGGAGCTTTCTATACCTTCGTTCTTGTCATGAACCAGGTAGCTACCTATTATGCCGCTGAGTTTGCCCTTCTTTACAACTGGCAGCAATTTTACCTTTTCACAGCCGTTTTATGCTTTATTTTAGCTTTAATACACTGGATTTTCATGCATAATAAATATTTTGCGTTAAAAGTTCCTCTGCATTATATAGATTGGTTGAGTATTTTACTTTTCATTTCAACATTCATGTTTTCAGCGTATGTATATTCGTTTGGAAGACAACAGGACTGGTTCAATTCTAAAAATATCATGAATGCAAGTATTGCAGCTTTTGTGAGTTTTGCATTGCTTTCTATCCGTCAGTTAACTTTAAAGCGACCGTACCTTTCATTCAAAATCTTCAAAAAAAATAATGTACAGAATGGACTGTTTATGCTTTTCTGGCTGGGAATGTTTTTAGGAACAGCTTCTCTTCAGAATACTTTTGCTGTGGGAGTATTAGGATATGATCAATTGACCAATACCAGACTCAGTTTATTGATGATTCCCGGAATTATTTTAGCAGGAATTATAGCCATTTTCTGGTTCAAAAAAGAAAAACCTTTGAAAATGTACATTTTTTCCGGTTTTGCCGCCATGGTTGGGTATGCTATTATCATGTACTTTTCCATGGTGTTGGAGTTCAGTTATGATAACTGGTATCTGCCTATGTTTTTAAAAGGCTACGGAATGTGTTCACTGTTTATTTCCGTATGGTTTTATACACTGGACAAACTTGAAATGGATGAAATGCTGGCAGCTATCGGGCTTGTATTGGTCTGGAGAACCTTCCTTGCGGTAGGAATTTTTTCGACCTTATATTCCTGGTTTCAGTACCGTTTTCAGGTGATGGCAATAGGAGATCTTGCTGTTTATATGGACGGAATGACTATAACACCTCAAACTGTAGCGGCTAATATGAAAGCGATTCAGCTTAATGCCATTATCATCGCTACCAAAAAGATATTCGGATATATTATTTTAGTCGGGTTTGGAATATTGATTTATGTGGCGACCCATCATTTTGGAGCAAAACGATTCCAGTATTTCAGATTTATAAGAGTTTTGGGAGGTAAATCCGTTATCGCGAGAAGAAGACTTCGTGAAAGAAAGAAATTATTAGAAGAAATAAAAGATGCAGCCGGACCTGCAGTATAAAAAATACCTTGTTTTTTACTAGTAAAATCCTGGTCCTTTGTTGGGCTGGGATTTTACGTTTTTAATAAGATCTTAAACTTTAAACTTGTTTAATCTTTTTGAAACATTAAGATTGTATTAAGGTTTTTAGAGTATTAAGATGAGCTTCGCTTTAAGCTTAAAAATCAAAATGATTCATCTTAATTACACTTTACTTCTTAATAGAATCTTAATGGTTTAATATATCCAGAATTAAAGCAATCTCTCTGTAAAAAACATGTTTGTCATCATAAAATAAGGTAAAATCTCATATTTTGTTATTTTTATTCTTTCTAAATAACAATTATCTTTGTGAGATTATAAAATTTTGAAGTAGAAAGAATGAAAAAGCAGTATGCATTCATAGGTCTTTTGGTTTCGGGGGTGATGATCTCCCAGACCGTTAAAGATTCTATTGCCTCTAAAGGTATTGAAGATGTGGTGATCGTAGCCTCCAGAAAACCTACAAAAATCTCTGAAGTTCCGGGAACAGTTTGGGTAGTACAGAAAGAAAAGATTCAGGAACAGGCCAAAAGTGGAGTTCCTATCAAAGAAATGTTGTCGATTCTGATTCCTTCTATGGATATTGGTCCGCAGGGAAGAACCAATTACGGACAGAATATGAGAGGCCGTTCAGCACTTGTCATGATCGATGGAGTCACTCTTAACAGTATCCGTGCGATAAGCCGTCAGCTGGATGCCATTGATCCTTTTAATATCGAAAGAATTGAAGTGCTTTCAGGAGCGAGCTCAATTTATGGCGGGAATGCTACCGGTGGAATCATTAATATCATTACAAAAACACCTTCCAAAAAAGGAATCAGTGGTGAAACTGAATTGGGTGTACGTACCGGATTTATGGGAAAAGATGACCATGATTTCCGTGCCGCTCAGTCTATTGCTGCAAAAGGAGAAAAGTTCTTCGGAAGACTGGGAGTAGCTTACCAACAGAATGGCGGAGTGTATGGGGCGGATCAAAAACAGCTTTTTACAGATATTACCCAGACCGATCTTCAGTATAACCAGTCTATTGATGTCTTGGCTACAGGAGGCTATCAGTTTAATAATAAGCATAAAATAACAGCCTCTGTTCAGTATTACAATTCTAAATTTAATGGAGACAGGAGCTTATTTTTAGGTGAAAACTTAAGTGCTTTTACTACAAAAAATGCTTCATTACTCGAAATGAGAGATGGCTTTTCATCCGATAAAAATGTAGGAACAGAGCGTTATATGGCCACCGTAGCGTATAACGGAAACGGAATTTTAGGTGGACAGGATTTGTATGTGCAATTAGCTACGCGTGGTGAAAAATTAGGATTCTATCCATTCCCGGGAAATGTTACTTTGCAGACAGGGAAGATACCTTATATGTCCTCTTCACAGCAGGATACCTATTATTCTGGGATTAAAGCTTTGTTGTCAAAATCATGGCGAGGACTGAATGTGACTTACGGAGCAGATTTCGATTTTGAAAAATTTGAAGGAACTCAATCCGTTTATGATATTGCGAAGACAATGTCCAGCGGAGGTCTAATCAATGAAACAAAATACAGTTTGGGCAGATATCCTACCAATCATTCACAGAGTTATGCAGGATATGTTCAGGCAAAATATAATATTCTTCCCAAATTACAACTGAATGCAGGAATCCGTTATCAGCATATCAATGTAAAAATGGATGATTTTGTCGGTTCGGAGCAGCAGACACAGATTGCTATGGGTTATGGAAATTCGGCATCCGCAATTCCGGGAGGCGAAAGTTCTTATAATGTGACTTTAGCTAATGCAGGTTTATTATACAAATTCAATGAGCAGCATCAGGTTTGGGGAACTTTTTCCCAGGGAGCAAGCTTAGCAGATCCTGCCAAATTTTATGGAATCGGACAGTACAAATTGGTAGGAACAAACTGGGATGTAGTGTCTAGTCTCAATGTAAACGAACAGCCTCTTCAGGCCATCAAAACCAATCAGTTTGAGGTGGGTTACCGTGTCAACAAAGGTGGTTTAAGAGCCCAGATTGCCGGATTTTTGAGTACTTCTGACAAAACTGTTGCCGTAGATAAAAAGACGTTCCAGATTCTTGTGAATGATTTGAAATTAAGAAACATTGGAATTGAAGCTGAGGTTTCTTATTCCTTAAACAATGGAGTTTATTTTGGGGCAAGCGGACTTTTGATCAAATCTGAGGTAGATAATAAAGGAGAGTGGCAGAAACAGGAGATTTACAATGCTTCTCCTTCCAAACTGGTAACCTATATCGGCTATAACATTCAAAACTGGTCATTCAGATTCCAGTCTTTGCAGAACTTCAAGCAGAAAGACGAGCTTAATAACGTAGTGGAAGGGTATAATACTTCAGATTTGATGATAGGATACAGATTCCATTTTGGAAAATTCAATTTAGGAATCCAGAATCTATTCAATACAGACTATCAGACAATTTGGAGTAAGCGTTCCCAGGTTTTGTATTCTACTTACGGACTCCCGGAATTGTTTAATTATAAAGGAAGAGGAAGAACATTCAATCTTTCTTACACTTTTGAATTTTAAAAAATAAGATGAAGGTAAAAATGCCTTGATCTGAAAACATATTGTATTTCAAATCCGGTTTCTGAATCAATCGGAAACCGGATTTTAACTTTAAACAAATCAGTTATGGCTAAAATTTCAACAGGGCAGATTGTTGCCGAAGTAACCCGAAAAGAATACATTACTGACCATTTTATCAGAGTGTATTTGTACTCACCGGAAGTTCATTTGTTCCAAAATACCATGGTGGGAGATAATAATAAGATCGCAGTTCCTCCGGCTGGACTGAATGAGATTCATTTTCCCACACTGGATGAAAATCATCAGTGGGTGTATCCGCCTAAAGAAGTGGCTCCATCCATCAGAACCTATACCCACAGAGGAATTGATCTGGAGAAAAATGAACTGATCATCGATTTTGTAGATCATGGTGACGGCGGACCAGCCTCCAGATGGGTAAGGGAAGCTGAAGTAGGTTCAAAGCTTGGAGTGATGATGCGTCTGGAAGGAAAAGAATTGTATCCGGTAGCTGATTGGTATCTGTTGGTGGGAGATGCTACAGCAATTCCGGTGATCAGTGCTATTTTGGAAACGCTTCCTGAAACAGCAAAAGGTGTTTGTATGATTGAAGTTCATGGAAAGGAAGACGAACAACTGCTCGAAACGAAAGCTCAAATTGATTTTAAATGGTTACACAATCCACAGCCTCAGATCAGCAGTGAAATTTCAAATGCTGTAAAAAGTATTGAGATTCCAGAATCAACAAAGTTTGGTTATGTAGCCTGTGAATTCTCAAGCGTGAAAGAAATCCGTACTTATCTGAGAAAAGAAAAAAACTGGACTTCCCAGGAACTATATGCTTATTCTTACTGGAAAGCAGGTGTAGCAGAAAATGAATCTCAGGTGGACAGACATAAGGAGAAGGATTCGATGGAGTAGGTGGCTGGGATTTTGGGTTTGAGAGTGGGAGGGTTTGAGAATTTAAAGTTCAAGGTTTAAAGTTGTAAGTACACCACACCTCTTACCCCGAAACTCACACCCCGCACCCCGTATCTCGAAACCCGAAACCCGCACCTCGCAAACCCGTAACATTCAACCAAAAACTTTGAACTTTGAACATTGAACTACTATCTTTGCACCATGAAAGATTTAATGGGCAGAGCGATCTGGGATTACTATAACAATGACAATCCTGAAGATCTGCAGACTGAAACGTCAATTTCTGAGCTGGATGAACTTCCGGTGGATTATTTATTCAGAGATTTTGAAGAAATGAATGATATTGAGCAGAAAGCACTGCAGTTATCCAACGGAAAAGTTCTGGATATCGGAGCGGGAGCAGGTTCTCATTCTTTATATCTTCAAAATGAAAGAAATCTTGAGGTGACCGCATTGGATATTTCACCAAAATCAATTGAGGTTTGCAAGTTGAGAGGCATTAAAAAAGCGGTTTGTGAGAATATGCTTGATTTCTCCGGAGAAACTTTTGATACCCTTTTATTGCTGATGAATGGTACCGGAGTTTTTGAAAGCCTTGCTAAAATTGATACTTATCTTCAGAAACTACATACTTTACTGAATGATGGCGGACAGGTTTTGATTGACAGTACAGATATTCTTTATATGTTCGACCGTGATAAAGATGGCGGAGTGTATATTCCTGCTGGTGGATATTACGGAGAACTGGAGTATGTAGTTCATTATAAAGGAGAATCTGAAGAACCGATTACCTGGCTGTATCTTGACTTCAATACTTTGAAAAATGCTGCCACAAATAATGGTTTCAAAATAGAAAGAGTATTGAAAGATGAAGATTCTTACTTAGCAAAACTGACTAAGAAATAATTGACAACAAGTCATTGCGAGCTGAAAGCGAAGCAATCTCATTCATATATAGTCATCCTGTAAACCGGGATGACTTTTTTTGTACTATTCTAGCCCCGATAGAAACGGTTACCCCACAGCATGCGGTGGCTCTTTGGCCAGGCGCGAGGAGTAAAAGTGGATAGCGGGAATCAGCTCCTTATGATTGTCTGAATATTTGTATGGCTCTTAAAAAAGGATAATAAGAAAACCATTCCTGATAATAAAAATAGATCAGAACAGCCGTTCCGATACATAAAATCACAGGAAGAATATAAGATGCTGCACGGTAAGGAAGTTTTTTGGGAGTTCCTAAAACGCTGATGACAAGTAAACCCAAAGCTCCTATGGCAATGACCCCAATTTCTGGACTGTACCTGGAAGATGTATCGAAATCAAAATGGGAAAGCAGAACGTATTTCTGAAACATACAAAAAAGAAAACCAAATGCCAGTGCTGAAAAGCTTACGAGGTACTTTTTAAGTTTGATAAAATTAAGGAACAGCAAAATAGACCCCGGAATAGGAGTAAAAAAAATACTGCTGACCAAAATAGTCATTCTCGAATACAGTTTAATAGCCTCAGGATCTTCTGTGATATGATCTTTCCAGACCTCTACTTCTTCTGCACGTTTTGCCTGCTCTTCTTCTTTTTTATGCTGAATCAATTGCTGAACAGCTGTTTTTTCCTGCTCATTGAAAACCCGTCCTCTTTCTTCCAGAATTTCAAAAGCTGCCTGAACGGCTTCCGGAACAAAGCGGTTGCCTTCTTTTAAATATCCCTCTAATTCCTGATTGGAAAGTTTTCTTAAAACATTTTTATTGACCATAAGCTGTCTATAAAAGAAAGGCTGCTTCTCGTGAAACAGCCTGTTATCTTTATAAGGATTTTAATTATCCGATCTCAATACCGTTTTCAACATTGCTGTCATCCGGAGTTACGAAAGATAATTTTCCGTCTGGTTTTGTTGTTAATAATAACATTCCCTGAGATTCTATTCCTCTGATTTTTCTTGGAGCAAGGTTCAGAAGGATCATCACCTGCTTCCCGATTAATTCTTCAGGAGTGAAACTTTCTGCAATACCGGAAACAACAGTTCTTACATCTACTCCTGTATCTACAGTAAGCTTTAATAATTTGTCTGCTTTTTCTACTTTTTCAGCTTCTAAAATGGTAGCTGTTCTAAGGTCTATTTTAGTAAAGTCATCAAAGGTGATCTCTTCTTTCATAGGGTTTGCGTTAGGGTTTGTTTTTTTATTGTTTTGTTTTGTGTTTTCCAGCTTTTGGATTTGAGCTTCAATCACATCGTCTTCAATTTTTGAGAAAAGAAGAGATGATTCGTTGATTTTGTGCCCTGTTTCAATTAGCACTGATTGGTTTTCAATAGAGCTCCAGTCTTTCTTTTCAACATTGAACATGTTCAATAATTTGTCAGAACTGAAAGGCATGAAAGGTTCGCATAACTGAGCTAAAGCAACAGCTATTTGCGCCCCAACGAATAAAGATTGAGCTGCTTTTTCAGGATTGTCCTTGATGGTTTTCCAAGGCTCTTCTGTCTGAAGGTACTGGTTTCCAAAACGGGCAAGATTCATTAATGCAGTTAATGAATTTCTAAACTCATAATTTTCAAGGAATCCTGAGATTTCTTTTGCAGATTTACTTATTTCCTGTAGTTCAGGGCTGTTTACATCGCCTTGTGGAACAACACCGTCATAATATTTGTGAATAAGAACAGCAACTCTGTTGATGAAGTTTCCGAAGATCCCTACCAATTCAGAATTATTCTTAGTCTGGAAATCTTTCCATGTAAAGTTATTATCCTTTGTTTCCGGAGCAGATGAAAGAAGAGCATATCTTAAAACATCCTGTTGTCCAGGGAAATCTTCCACATATTCATGAGCCCAAACTGCCCAGTTTCTTGACGTTGAGATCTTATCGTTCTCAAGGTTCAGGAATTCAAAAGCAGGAACATTAGCCGGCATGATGTAATCTCCGTGCGCTTTCATCATCGAAGGGAAAATAATACAGTGGAATACAATATTATCCTTTCCGATAAAATGTACCAGATCACTGTCTTCGCTCTGCCAGTAGTCTTTCCAGTCTTTTCCGTTTTTCTCTGCCCATTCTTTGGTGAAAGAAATATACCCGATAGGAGCATCAAACCATACGTATAATACTTTTCCTTCAGCATTCGGAAGAGGAACCGGAACTCCCCAGTTAAGGTCTCTGGTCATTGCACGCGGCTTAAGACCGTCATTCAACCATGATTTAACCTGTCCATATACGTTAGGTTTCCAGTCATCTTTATGACCTTCAATGATCCATTCATTTAAAAAGTCCTCATATTCATTTAATGGAAGATACCAGTTTTTAGTTTCTTTAAGAATAGGAACATTTCCGCTAAGCATTGATTTCGGATTGATCAGCTCAGAAGGAGAAAGGGTAGAACCACATTTCTCACACTGGTCTCCGTAAGCATTTTCGTTACCACAATTAGGACAAGTTCCTACAATATAACGGTCAGCAAGGAATTCTCCTGCCTGCTCATCAAAATACTGCTCAGAAATTTCTTCAGTGAATTTTCCTTTTTCGTATAAAACCTTAAAGAAAACCTGACTGGTTTCATAATGGTTTTTAGACGTTGTTCTGGAGTATTCATCAAATGAAATTCCAAGATCAGAAAAAGATTTTTTAATGATCTCGTGATATTTGTCCACGATATCCTGAGGAGTTACCCCTTCTTTTTTAGCTCTTATGGTAATAGGAATTCCATGCTCATCTGAACCACAGATAAACGCTACATCTTTTCCTAATCTTCTCTGAAATCTTGCGTAAACATCCGCAGGAATATAAACACCTGCCAAATGTCCTATATGAACCGGCCCGTTTGCATAAGGCAAAGCTGCCGTAATCATCTTTCTGTTTGACATTTATAGTAAAGTTTTGACTGCAAAGATAAGGAATATCTGTCGAATACCGCTATTAGTGGCATTATTATGATCAAGAATGCAATTTTGAAAGGCTGAATATGAAATTAAGTTAAACGGTTGTTTAACATTTTCTTAATTTAAAACAAATATTATGCAATGCATAAGACGTTGTAAATTATTGTATTTTAAAAAACTAACTAAAATCGGTTTCGTAATATACATAATTTTAACTAAAATTATATTAAATTTATAATAATTCTATTTTTTTTTTAAATTGCGAGTCTGGCTTCAGGCCAAAATATGACTGAAAAACGAAACTATAAAAAAATAAGATTGTGAAGAATTTTGCAACAGTATTAAAAATCGCGCCCGCTTTTTTACTGGCCAGTACAGTAATACATGCGCAGAAAAAAGATTCTCTTCCTCAGGAGAAGAAGATTGACGAAGTTGTACTAATCGGATATGGAAAACAGAAAAAATCTGATCTTACCGGTTCTATAACTTCTGTTACGGCTAAAGACTTCAACGGAGGAGCTACTTCTGCGGGGCAGCTGATTCAGGGTAAAACACCAGGAGTTCAGATTACCAATAACAGTGGAGCTCCGGGTTCCGGAACGAAAATCAGGATCAGGGGTACTTCTTCTTTAAGTGGAGAAAACTCTCCATTGATCGTCATTGATGGAGTTCCTCAGGATTTCGTTGGAATGAATGGTGTTTCTGATCCTTTATCATTAATTAACCCGAACGATATTGAAACGTTTGATATCCTTAAGGATGCTTCCGCTACTGCGATCTATGGTAACAGAGCTTCCAATGGGGTTATTCTCATTACAACCAAGAAAGGAACAGCAGGAAAGTTTAAAGTTAATTTCTCAACAGTTACTTCGGTTTCTACTAAAATGGGAAAGGTAGATGTATTAAATGCTCAGGAGTTTAGAGATTTTGTTAATACGTATGCACCTGCTGGTTATAAAACCAAACTTGGAAATGCTGATACCGATTGGCAGGATCAAATTTATCAGGCAGCATGGGGTACAGATAATAACGTTGCCCTTTCAGGAGGTATTAAAGGTCTGCCATACCGTTTATCATTAGGGTATAATGAGCAGAACGGTATTGTAAAATCAAATTCTTTCCGCAGAACTTCTGTAGGTTTGAACTTAAACCCTAAATTCTTTGATAATCATTTATCAGTGAATGTAAATGCAAAGGGAACATTTACTGATAACAGATTTGTGGATGGTGGAGTGATCAAGGCAGCTACTTATTTTGATCCTACTCAACCGGTATATTCAGGAAACTCTAATTACGGAGGCTACTATGAATGGCTGGATTCAGGATCTGCAACAGGTTATAATGTAAATGCCAATTCAAACCCTCTTGGGATGATCAATGGGGTAAGAGATGTTTCTTCTGTATTAAGAGGATTGGGAAATATTCAGTTAGATTATAAGTTTCACTTTCTTCCGGACCTTCATTTCAATGTAAATGCAGGATATGATTATACAAAAAGTGACGGACATAAGTTTAAAGATGCTCGTCTGAGACCAGGTTTCGAAGATAAAGGAAGCTCGAATTTCTATTCTATGGAAAAGAAAAACAAGCTTTTGGAAACCTATTTTAATTATGTAAAAAACATCAGTGCTATTAATACTGGTGTGGATATTACTGCAGGATATTCTTATCAGGATTTCAATATTTACCTTCCAGGAGCTATCACTTATAGAGGAACAGGAATTAACTCACAAGATTTAGACTTCAAAACTCAAAATACATTGATCTCATTCTATGGAAGAGCTATTTTTACCATAGCTAATAAATATGTTATTTCAGGATCAGTTCGTAAAGATGGTTCTTCAAGATTCTTTAATGGTACAAGAGATAATGTATGGGGAGTTTTCCCGGGAGTTTCCCTAGCTTGGAAGCTTAATGAAGAAAGTTTTATCAAAAATATATCTTCCATCAGTACCTTAAAACTAAGAGCAGGATGGGGTAAAACAGGTCAGCAGGAATTGCCGGCACTTAACGGTAACAAACCTAATAATTACCCGGCTTTTGCAGCCTACAATCCAAGTTATCAGGGAGCGGGATATCAGTTTGGAAATGAATTCTATTTTATGTTCAGACCTGCTAACTATAACCCAAATCTTACCTGGGAAACGACAACCACTAAAAACTTAGGATTAGACTTTGGTTTTAATAAAAACAGAATTACCGGATCAATAGATGTATTCAGAAAAGATACAAAAGATCTTCTTGTATATGCTGACGAACCTGCTGGAGGCTTAAGTAATGCCAGCTGGCAGAACGTGGGTGATATGAAAAATGAAGGGATTGAAGGAAGTATTACTGTAATTCCTGTTAAAAACCAAAATACTAACTGGGAAGTAAGCTTTAATGCTACTCATTATAAACCTGTTATCACGAAGCTTAAGGACAGAGCTGACGAATCATTTAACATGGAAGTAGGAGGTATTGAAGGAGGTTCAGGAAACAGAATTCAGGCTCATGCAGTAGGGTATGCACCTAATTCATTCTGGGTATATCAGCAGGTATATGATAACAACGGAAAACCTGTTGACGGAGCTTTTGTAGACAGAAACGGAGATGGAGTAATCAATACAAAAGATATGTATTATTACAAATCTACTACACCTGATGCAATTTTAGGTTTCTCTACCAAAGTATCTCATAAGAACTGGGATTTTGCATTAAGTGCAAGAGCTGTATTAGGAAACTATGTATATAATAATGCAGCTTCAAATAGTTCACTGCAGTCAGCATCTACCAACGAATACCTTCAGAACGTATTCTCCACAGCTCCTCAGTATAAGTTTGCAGTTCCTCAATACAAATCTGATATTTATGTTGAGAATGCTTCATTCCTGAGACTGGATAATATCAATGTCGGATACAATTTCGGAGAAATCTTCACCAAAGGAAGCAATCTGAAAGTATATGCGATGGCGCAGAATGTTTTTGTGATCACTAAATACTCTGGAGTAGATCCTGAAGTTTTTGGGGGAATAGACAACGGTTACTACCAAATGCCTAAGATTTATTCTTTAGGTTTTAACTTCCAATTTTAAATAAGAATTCAATGAAACTAAATAGAATTAAACTTAAAAATATAGTATTGCCTCTTTCAGCAGTATTTTTATTGACAGCAGCTTCTTGTGTGAAAGATCTTGAAAGAGAACCTATCACAGATGTTACTTCAGCTAGTATTTATAAGGATTTTGCCAACTATAAAAATGTTCTGGCTAAACTTTACGGAGGACTTGCCATGGGAGGTCAGGTAAGTGGAGACGGTGATCAGCCGGATAGTGATATTAATGGTATCAACGGTGGATTCTCCCAATATACCAGATTGATGTATAATCTGAATGTAGTAACCACTGATGAGGCTGTTATTGGATGGAACGATGGTAATCTTCATACGCTTCACAAAATGACTTGGGATGCTTCCAACGAGTTCATCGCTGCGATGTACTACAGAGTATACACAGAAATTGCTTTTTGTAATGAATTTCTTAGAAATGTAACGGATGAAAAATTAGCTTCCAATAATATTACAGGGGACAATCTTACTCAGGCGAAATTGATGAGAGCAGAAGCTCGCTTCCTGAGAGCACAGTCGTATTACCATGCGATCGATATGTTCGGGAATGTTCCTTTTGTAGATGAATCCTATTTGCCTGGATCTATTAATCCACCCCAAAGAATAGAAAGAAAAGCATTGTTCAATTATATAGAGTCTGAATTGCTTGCAATCGCAGGAGAATTAAAAGACCCTAAAACCAATGAATATGGAAGAGCAGATAAAGCGGCTGTTTGGTCATTATTGGCAAAATTATACTTGAATGCTGAAGTTTATACGGGAACTCAGAGAAATACTGACTGTATCACATACTGTAACAAAGTAATTGCAGCTGGTTATTCTTTAAAACCAAAATATGATGATTTATTCCTGGCGGATAACAATATCAATAACCCGGAGCAGATTTTAAGTGTAAACTTTGACGGAATTAATACACAGACCAATGGAGGAACTACTTTCCTTGTTCATGCTGCCATAGGTGGTGATATGAAAGCTGCTGACTTTGGAGTGAATGGCGGATGGAGTGGTTTAAGAACTACAAAAGCATTTGTAGGCTTATTCCCTACTAATGGAAGTGATAAAAGAGGAAGATTCTTTACTGCAGGGCAGAATTTAGAAATTAATGATTTGGGTTCATTTACGGATGGTTATGCTTTTATCAAATTTAAAAATGTGAAAAGCAATGGATCTGTCGGAGCTCATACCAACTGGGTTGAAGCTGATATCCCATTGTACCGTTTGGCAGATATTTATCTGATGTATGCAGAAGCAGTATTGAGAGGAGGAACTGGTGGAAATCAGGCTACAGCAATCGGTTATATTAATCAGCTGAGACAACGTGCTTATGGAAATACAAGTGGAGATGTATCTTCTATCAATCTTAACTTTATCTTAGATGAAAGAGGAAGGGAGCTATCTTGGGAAATGACCAGAAGAAGTGACCTTATCCGTTTCAATAAATTTACGACAGGAGATTATCTATGGCCATGGAAAGGAAATGTAAAAGATGGTAAAGCAGTCGAAAATTACAGAAATCTTTTCCCGATTCCTGCTAAAGATATTGTAGCGAATCCTAATCTGATTCAGAATCCTGGGTATTAATTTTAAATCCTGTTTAAAATGAAAAATTTATTCAAAATATTAGCCCTGGTTTTTACAGGTCTTATCGTTTTTTCCTGTGAAAAAGATGAAGATCAGGCGGTTATTAATGAAATATCTGCCGGTAAAATATCTGCTGATAAAAGTGCAATAGTTCTTAATGAACTTAATGCAAATGATGCCGTAATCAGCTTTACATGGACAAAACCAATATTTAATATTGCTGTAGTTCCCAATCAGAAAGTAGAATTCGGAATGAAAGGGGATGGTTTCAAAAAAAGTGCTACCATTGACTTTTCTAATGATATGACTTCAGGTTCTGCAACACATGCCGCTATGAATGCCGCCATGTTTGCTATTGGAGCAGTTCCGGATGTTGTAAACGATATTGAAGTTAGACTGAAAACTTCAGTAGGCTCAGCAGCTTTTTATTCCAATGTAATTGCACTTAAAGTAACTCCTTATACTCCGAATCCGGATTTAGTGTATCCGAAGATCAATGTTCCTGGAGCATACGCAGGAGCAGCAGGTTATGCAAACTGGACTCCATCTAATTCACCGAATCTGTTCTCTCCTGAGAAAAATGATAAATACAGAGGATTTATCTTTATCAAAGATGCTTCAGGTGATAATGGTAAATATAAATTTGCAATCAATCAGGATTGGCCGGGAAATAAAGGAGATGATGGAACCAATACCGGAAAACTAAAAGTTGATGGTTCAGATATAGTACCCGCTGCTGCAGGAACTTATTACATGAAAGTTGACTGGGCAGCAAATACCTATTCTGCAGTATTAGCAAACTTCGGAGTTATTGGTGATGCAACGCCTACGGGATGGGGATCAGATACTGACTTTGTATACAATCCTGCAACCAAAACTTATGTAATTAATTCTATTGCATTATCCAATACAGGAGTATTTAAATTCAGAGCCAATGATGACTGGGCCATAAAGTTCCAGCCAAAAGATGCAGATCAGACTTTGGTTTCAGGAACAGGTGTTCAATCCTATTTAAGTTTAGAAGGAACTGTTACAGGAGACCCAGGATATAAAGTATCACAGGCAGGTAATTATAAAATTGAACTGGATTTACACAATTCAGCATATTACAAGCTAACCATTACTAAATTGTAAATTAAACTAAACAAACTAAAATAAAGCAAAGTGCTGCTTTACTGCGGCACTTTATTTTTTAAGTTAATAAATAGTCATTATGAAGAAAATTACAGTTGGAGCACTTTTGCTCTCAATGATGTTTACAGGTGTGAAAGCCCAATCTTTAAAATCTCCGGACGGGAAGTTTGAAATGAATTTCCAGTTGAAAGAAGGAGTACCTTACTACAATCTGAAATACAATGGTGCAGTAGTGGTGGAAGATTCTAAATTGGGATTGAGATTATTTAAAGACACAGCCATAAAATTCGCTTCTGAGATTGCCAAACCAGAAGATGCAAAATACGATCTGAACAACGGTTTTGCGAAGACAGATGAAAAAAGAGACTCCAAAAATGAAACCTGGCAGCCGGTTTTAGGAGAAAAGAAAAATTATATCAACCACTACAATGAACTGGCAGTTACCCTGAACCAGGCTTCTACAGACAGAAGTATTGTCGTGAAATTCAGACTATTTAATGATGGTCTTGGTTTCAGATATGAATTTCCACAACAGAAAAACCTTAATTATTTCGTTATCAGAGAAGAAGATTCTGAAATCGATTTCCCTACCGATATGAAGGCATGGTGGATGGTAGCAGATTATGACTCTCAGGAATATCAGTATCAGGAAACTAAAGTGTCTGAAATCCCTTCAAAATGGGATAAGGCATACGATGCAAACGCTTCACAGTCATTGGTGAAAAATGCAGTGCAGTCTCCATTGATGCTTAAAAAAGAAGGAAAAGAGCCTTTATATATCAACGTTGCAGAAGCTGCTGTATTAGATTATCCGGCTTCGCACCTTGAGGTAGATGCACAGAATTTTAAATTCAAAACGCATTTAACTGCCGATAGACAGGGAGCAAAAGGATATATTCAGACTCCGTCAGTAACGCCTTGGAGAACCATTATTGTAGCGCCGAAAGCGGAGCAGGTGATGGATTCTAAAATGATTTTCAATCTTAACGAGCCTACAAAATATACCGATACTTCTTACATTCACCCTACAAAATACATGGGAGTTTGGTGGGAAATGATCATCGGAAAATCACAATGGGCATATTCTACTGCAGAAAATGTTCATTTAGGTAAAACTGATTTTGCGAAACTGACTCCAAACGGAAAACATGCTGCCAACAATACAAAAGTTAAAGAATATATTGACTTTGCTGCAGAAAACGGTTTCCAGGGATTGTTGATCGAAGGATGGAATATCGGTTGGGAAGACTGGTTCGGACATTCTAAAGAATTTGTTTTCGATTTCATCACTCCTTATCCGGATTTTGACATTAAAATGTTGAATGAATATGCACATTCAAAAGGAATCAAGCTGATTATGCACCACGAAACCTCAGGTTCTGCCACGAACTATGAAAGATGGGCAGATAAAGCTTTCCAAACGATGAATAAGTATGGATATGACGCTGTAAAAACAGGATATGTAGGCGATATCATTCCTAGAGGAGAACATCATTATTCTCAATGGACAATCAACCATTATTATAGAATTGCTGAAAAAGCAAACGACTATAAAATCATGGTTAATTCTCACGAATCCGTACGTCCTACAGGAGAAAGCCGTACGTATCCGAACTACATCTCTGCAGAAGCAGCACGTGGAACAGAATATGAAGCGTTCGGAGGAAATAAGCCAGATCATCAGACGGTTCTTCCGTTTACAAGATGGATGGGAGGTTCTATGGACTATACACCGGGAATTTTCCAGACAAAACTTGATTATTATTTCCCTGGAGACAACCGTTTTGTAAAAACTACTCTGGTAAAACAGTTAGCACTTTATGTAACGATGTATATGCCGCTTCAGATGGCTGCGGATCTTCCTGAGAACTACAAAAAGCATATGGATGCATTCCAGTTTATTAAAGATGTAGCTGCAGATTGGGATGATACGAAAATCTTAGCTGCTGAGCCAGGTGATTATGTAGTTACAGCAAGAAAAGCAAAAGGTACTGAAAATTGGTTTGTAGGAGGTATTACCGATGAAAACAAGCGTGAATATACCGTAGACTTCTCTTTCTTAGACAAAGGAAAGAAATATGAAGCAACCATCTATGAAGATGGAAAAGATGCTGACTATATCGATAATCCTCAAAGCTATAACATCTACAAAAAAGAGATTACAGGTAAGTCAAAAATTAATTTTAAAATGGTAAGAAGTGGCGGTTTCGCAATTTCAATTAAACCAGTAAAATAATTGTAAAGAGACACTAAGGTGCCCCGGTTTATCGAATTTTCGATAGCCGGGGTATTTTTATTTATCCTCTGCCTGTTGAATCAGTTGGGAATATTGATTTTCAGATTCTAATAGTTGTTCCTCTACTTGAACAGGAGTTTTTACTTTCTCTTTATATTCTTTCTGATACTGTTTGACGGTTTTTCCAGTGCCGTCATGTCTCCATCCCGGTGAATAAAAAAGATATTTAATGCGGTCTTTAAAAGAAATTCCCGGCTGTCTGATATCTTTCCCTATTCTTCTCCATTCATAGAAAAGCATCGTTGCAGGGTCTTTGGATTTTATTTTAGGATAAACTCCGTATTTCACAGGAACTTCAGGATCTTCTTTTTCAAAAGTTCCGAAAATTTTATCCCAGATAATCAATCCCATTCCCATATTGCGGTCCAGATATTTGATGTTGCAGGCATGATGCACCCTGTGATGAGAAGGAGTCACCAGGATATATTCTAAAAATCCCATACTTTTAATCGATTGGGTGTGTACAAACGTGCCGTAAATCTGTATAGAAGAGTAGGCTACCAGAATGTGCCATGGATGAAAGCCCATGAAAGCTAATGGAGAGAAAAATAAATACCTGTACAACGGCTGAAATACAGGACTTCTGAATCCTGTACTGATATTGAAATAGTCAGAATTGTGATGGGTAATATGTACCGCCCAGAAAACACGTGAATGATGATCTACATAATGATGGACATAATAAGCAAAGTCCTGAGCCAGGAATACGGCAATCCAGTACCAGATTCCTTCCTGCCAGTCGAAAAGACGGTGTTGGTAAAAAAACATCATAACGAATAAGGAAAAACCCTTCATGATGATGTCTAATCCATAATTAAGCAAGGCGAAAAGGACGTTTGTTGCTACGTCTTTTGTCTCATATATTTTCTCTTTATTAAAATGACTGTAGGCCATTTCCAGGAAAATTATAGCAGCAAAAACAGGAATTGTCCATGTGTAAACAACATCCGGTCCTTCAGTTTTGAATATATTGCTGAAATCCAACATTTTTTCTATAAAACTAAACATAAAAAGCATGGGAAATTAATTTTATGCATGAATTTTTTGTGAAAAATTTAATTATTCTTTATAAAATTTAAAATGAAGATATTTAATCTGATAATTTTATAGAAATGAAGATAAAAAAAAGAGGTTTTCCGTAACATTTTTGAACGTGTATTTGAAAATTTAATGCTAAATTGAACACTAATATGAAGACAATATATGCAGCATTCGCCCTTTCGATAGCTTCCTTCGCTTTTTCCCAGAAAAACCTGGAAAGAGTAGAACCTGCTTTCTGGTGGAAGGGAATGAAAAATCCTGAACTTCAGATTCTTGTGTACGGAAAAGAAGTGGCTAATAACGAGATTACGCTTTCAGATGGAATACAGATCAAAGACATCCGGAAAGTAGACAATCCGAATTATGTTTTTATTACAGTCAATACCAACGAGATAAACGTTCCGAAGTTTGCCATCAATCTTAAAAAAGGCAAAAAAAATATGGGTTCATACACCTATGAACTGAAACAAAGAAATCCGGGATCTGCCAACCGTGAATCTTTTACTTCAAAAGATCTCATGTATCTGATCATGCCAGACCGTTTTGC
The DNA here is from genome assembly GCF_047345655.1 of Chryseobacterium sp. T20. NCBI lineage: Bacteria > Pseudomonadati > Bacteroidota > Flavobacteriia > Flavobacteriales > Weeksellaceae > Chryseobacterium > Chryseobacterium sp. T20. The sequence continues at coordinate 738,723 of NZ_JBLFDU010000001.1, read as the reverse complement.
CAACGGTGATGAGAAGAATGATTCAAGGCCGGAACTTACTGAAAAAGCAGATCGTAGTCTTCCAAACGGCAGACATGGAGGTGATCTCCGTGGGATTATCAATAACCTTGATTATATTCAGAATCTGGGAGCTACAGCAGTATGGTTGACTCCTGTCAATGAAGACAACGAAAAAGTGTATTCCTACCACGGTTATGCTCAGACCGATCTGTATAAAATTGATGCCCGCTACGGTACCAATGAAGAGTATAAAACGTTATCTCAGGAGCTGAATAAACGAAAGATGATGTTGGTAATGGATTATGTGACCAATCACTGGGGCGGCTCACACTGGATGATTAAAGACCTTCCTTCCAAAGACTGGATACATTGGTTTGATGAAGGAGAAAAGGGATTTAAACGTTCCAATTACAAAACCACAACGCAATTTGATACCAATGCTTCCGATATTGATAAAAAATATGCTCTGGATGGATGGTTTGATACAACGATGCCTGATATCAACCAGAAAAATCCATTGGTCCTTAAATATTTAATTCAAAATGCCATCTGGTGGATAGAATATGCAGAACTGGGAGGATTTCGTGTAGATACTTATCCTTACAATGATAAAGACGCCATGGCAAAATGGGCAAAGGCGATTACCGATGAATATCCGAAATTCAATATCGTAGGAGAAACCTGGCTTTATACAGCAGCACAAATTGCAGCATGGCAGAAAGATTCGAAGATCGGAGAAATAGAAGGATATAATTCAAATTTACCTTCTGTGATGGATTTTATGCTGTTTGAAAATATGCCTAAAGCACTCAAAGAAAAAGAAGGCTGGGATAAAGGAATGATCCGTATTTACGACTCTTTTACCAGCGATTTTCTTTATCCGGATATCAATAATACCCTTGTTTTCTTTGAAAATCATGATACCGAAAGATGGAACGAAATTTTTAATGGAAATCCTGATGCCTATAAAATGGCCCTCACTCTGATCTCAACAGTAAGAGGAATTCCACAAATTTATTACGGATCTGAAATAGGAATGAGAGGCGATAAAAAAGCAGGAGGCGATGCCGATATCCGCAGAGATTTTCCGGGAGGATGGAAATCTGATCAACAAAATGCTTTCAATCCATCTACTCAGACTCCGGAGCAGAAAGATTTTTTCCAGTTTACCCAAAAACTACTGAACTGGAGAAAAGGCAAAGAGGTGATTCATAATGGAAAAACTAAAAATTTCGTTCCTCAGGATGGTGTTTTTGTATATTTCCGATATAATGAAAAAGAAAGTGTAATGGTAGTGATCAACAATAATGAAAAAGATCAGCCGTTAGACTTGAAAAGATTTGCAGAATCACTCAACGGATTTACAAAAGGAAAAGAAATTATTTCAGGCAAAGAAATTTCATTACAAAACAGTATGAATATTCCTGCAAAAACTCCACTGATCATTGAACTAGAAAAATAATAATTAAATATGAAAAAACTAACGACTGCTTATACCTTACTCCTTTTTTTACTGGGATTCTCTTTATTTACCGCACAATCGAAGACCGGATTTGAAAAAGAAAAATCGGAAATCAGTACGATGCTTGATACTTTCAATGCAACTGCGGCAAAAGCAGATTACAATGCCTATTTTAATCTCTTTGCGGATGAATCTACCTTCATCGGAACAGATGCTACCGAAATCTGGGATAAAAAAGCATTTATGGTATGGGCAAAACCTTATTTCGACAAAAAGAAAACCTGGAATTTTAAAGCCCTTAAAAGAAATATTTACTTCAGCAAAGATGGAAAACTGGCATGGTTTGATGAATTATTGGATACCCAGATGAAAATTTGCAGAGGCTCCGGTGTTGTAGAAAAAATCAATGGAAGCTGGAAGGTAAGACAATATGTTCTTTCTGTAACAGTTCCTAATGAGGTGGTAGATAAAGTGGTTACTGAAAAAGCACCGATTGAAGATGCATTAATTCAAAAACTGAAGTCATAATGGCAATAATGATGGGGAAATATGATACTGGGGCAGTCGGGAAAAGAAAAAAGCCAGACTTATCAATGCTCCAGATTATCAATATGAGCATGGGATTCCTGGGAATTCAGATGGCATTCGGGTTACAGAATGGAAATGCAAGCCGTATTCTGGGGAATTTAGGAGCAGATGTTCATGAATTATCATGGTTCTGGCTGGTAGCTCCCATTACAGGTCTGATTGTTCAGCCTATCATAGGCCACATGGGTGACAATACATGGAGTCCATTGGGAAGAAGAAAACCTTATTTCCTGATTGGAGCTGTTTTATGTGCTTTAGGATTGGTTCTCCTTCCTAATGCTGCTTCCGTTACCCAAATGTTTGCGGCCAATGCGCTTTTGCTAGCGGTAATATTCCTGGCCATGATGGATGCTTCAGTGAATATTGCAATGGAGCCTTTCAGAGCTTTGGTAGGGGATATGCTCCCGAAACATCAGGGTACGATAGGATTTTCTGTACAAACGATTCTGATCGGAATTGGGGCTGTATTAGGCTCATATCTGCCGGATTGGTTAACAAAAATGGGAATTTCCAACGAAGCACCAGCAGGATTTGTAGCAGATAATGTCATTTACTCTTTTTATATCGGTGCAGGATTACTTATCATATCAATTCTATACACCATCATGACAACCAGAGAATATTCCCCACAGGAATTTGCTGATTTTGAAGATGGAAAAGAAGGAGAACAACATAACTCTAAGTTTTCAGATATTTTCAAAGATTTTGCTGCAATTCCTGCACAGATGAAAAAACTGGGAATTGTTCAGTTTTTCTCATGGTTTGCATTGTTTACGATGTGGGTTTTCACAACCAGTGCATTGGCAACCCATCATTTTGGACTTTCACCAGAAGATACCCATTCCAAGGCATTTAATGATGCAGGTGATCTTACAGGAAAACTCTTCGGAATGTATAATCTTTGGGCGATTCCGTTTGCATTTCTATTAACACCTATTGCTAAACTGATTGGTAAAAAACAGACGCATGCTTTAGCGTTATTATGTGGAGGTTTGGGATTGGTTTCCATGTATTTTATTAAAGATGTCAACAACCTATGGGTTTCAATGATCGGATTAGGTTTTGCTTGGGCAAGTATTCTGGCAATGCCTTATGCTATGCTTATTGAGGTGATTCCACAACGGAAAATGGGAGTTTATATGGGAATATTCAATTTCTTTATTGTGATTCCTCAGATCATCAATGGTTTATTCGGAGGTCCTGTTGTAAGCGGTGTTTTCGGAAAACAGGCTATGGATTATGTTGTTGTAGGAGGTGTTTGCATGCTCATTGGAGCTGTAGTAACGATGATTTTTGTAAAATCAGAAGATGAAACTCCTAAGGAAATTGAAGAAGAAATCAAGCAGGTGCATTTTTAAATTAGAAACTAGAAGTTAGAGGTTAGAAATTAGTAATGTAATCTGTTTTGAAATTAATTTAAAATAGCATCATACAATTCAATAGGAGCGGGATATTATCCTGAGCGTGTCGAAGGAAGCCCGCTTTTCTTTTAAACATTCATCAATTGGCTTTAGCTAAAACTTAAAATCTATCCTTCGTATACTTATTGGTTTTTTTGATCTTCAGATTATAATAATCTCCCACAGATTTTCACAGGTAACACAGATGCTTGCACTTATTTAATCATCGCAAGAAAAAATCTCCAATATAAAATTTTATCGCAGATAAAATCCTTGCGACTTAAAAACATATCAAATGCAAAAAAAATGGCGTCTTTGCGTAATCCAACCCATACATGATCTTCACTTTCTGAGCTCTCTCAACCCTTTTTACTTCTCCAATTTCCTTACCTAACCTACATTAACTTTTTAAACACCCACATCATACTTATCTGTTTTGATCTTCAGATTATAATAATCTCCCACAGATTTTCACAGATATCACAGATGCTTGCACTTATTTAATCATCGCAAGAAAAATATCCAGTATAAAATTTTATCGCAGATAAAATCCTTGCGCCTTAAAAACATATTGAAAATAAAAAAATCGCGTCTTTGCATAATCCAACCTATACATAATCCTCACTTTCTGAGCCCTCTCAACCCTTTTTACTTCCCCAATTTCCTTTCTTAACCTACATCAACTTTTTAAACACCCATATCATACTTATCTGTTTTGATCTTAAGATTATAATAATCTCCCACAGATTTTCACAGATATCACAGATGCTTGCACTTATTTAATCATTGGAAGAAAAAATATTCAGTATAAAATTTTATCGCAGATAAAATCCTTGCGACTTAAAAACATATTGAAAATAAAAAAATCGCGTCTTTGCGTAATCCAACGCATACATGATCCTCACTTTCTGAGCTCTCTCACCCCTTTTTACTTCCCTAGCTTCCTTTCTTAACCTACATCAACTTTTTAAACACCCACATCCCGTACATTTGTACTATAAATAATCACAGAAAATGAAAACAGTATATCATAAAGCAGATTCAAGAGGCCATGCTAATCACGGATGGTTAAATTCTTACCATACATTCAGTTTTGCCAACTATCAAAACCGAGAGAGAACAAACTTTGGCGTTTTAAGAGTATTGAACGATGACACCGTTTCGCAGGGAATGGGCTTCGGAACACACCCGCACAGAGATATGGAAATTATTTCAATCCCTTTGGAAGGTGATTTGGAGCATAAAGATTCAATGGGAACCACAGCGGTGATCAGAAAAGGAGAAATCCAGGTGATGAGTGCCGGAACCGGTGTTATGCACAGTGAATACAATAAAAATAAAGATGAGGAGGTGAAATTCCTTCAGATCTGGGTGTTCCCAAAAGAACAGAATGTTGAACCGAGATACGATCAGAAAAGTATCAAAGAAGGAGAAAAGATCAACGGATTCCAGCAGATCTTATCTCCCAATAAAAATGATGACGGAGTTTGGATTCATCAGGATGCATGGTTCAATCTGGCGAACTTTAAAAAAGGAAATGGCAAAAATTACATGCTCAACAAAAAAGGAAACGGAGTGTATGCATTTGTGTTAAAAGGAAGTGCAAAAATCGGAGACCGTGTTCTGAATGAAAGAGACGGATTGGGAATCTGGGATACGCAGAGCTTTAATATCGAAGCCGTAGAAGACACTGAAGTATTATTAATGGAAGTCCCAATGGAACTGCCTTCTTATCTTAAATAAAAAACTAAATTTGTAATCTTAAAAATAAACCTCACATATGAAAATTTTAGCAATAGCAGGAAGTAACTCAGAAGCTTCAATGAACAAACAGTTGGTAGCTTATGCATCAACATTATTTGAAAATGCAGACGTAGAAGTGATAGATTTAAATCCTTTCGAAATGCCAATCTATAAACATGAAAGAGAATTAGCAGGAGGTGTCCCTCAGGAAGCTCATGATTTTGCAGCAAAAATTGATGGCGCAAACCTATTGTTGGTTTCTTTAGGAGAGCACAACGGAACCTATTCTACAGCATTCAAAAATGTATTCGACTGGGTATCCAGAATCAAAGACAGAACCGTTTGGAATGAAGTACCCATGCTATTGATGTCTACATCTCCCGGAGGTAGAGGTGGAGCAGGTGTTTTGGAAGCAGCATCAAAGCGTTTCCCTTTCCACGGAGGAAATGTGGTAGAGACTTTTTCTCTTCCTTTCTTTAATGATAACTTTGATAAAGCCGCTCAGAAAATTTCTAATGAAGAGAAAGACAATGAGTTAAAAGAAAAAATTAAGAAGATTGCAGCCATTGAAACAATCCTTGAAAAATAGAATTTGAATATTCATTTAAAATTACTATTTTTGCAAAAAGAAAAGAGATGAAAATTCAGACCTCCTATAAACAATGTTTTTCTCATAAAGGGAAAGTTGTGGGCTCTGAAATTCTGAGATAAAATAACGGCCGATAATCTGAAAAGATTGTCGGCTTTTTTGTTTTCTAAAATCGAGTATAAAAGTAATTGAAATATTAAAAGATAAGAAGACACAAGACGTCAGATGCAAGACAATTAATCATCTGAAATCTGAATCTGAAATCTAAAAATCTAAGCAGACATGAGCAACACTTACAAATCAGCAGGAGTAGACAAAGAAGAAGGATACAAAACGGTTGACAAGATCAAAAAAGCGGTCGGTGAAACCCACAATTCCAATGTACTGAACCACTTGGGAAGTTTTGGTGCTTTCTATGAAATCGGTGGATACAAAAATCCGGTTCTTGTATCAGGAACAGATGGAGTAGGAACAAAGCTGAAAGTAGCTTTAGATACCAAAAAATATGATTCTATCGGTGTAGATTGTTTCGCAATGTGTGCTAACGATATTCTTTGTCACGGAGCTAAGCCTTTATTCTTTCTTGATTATCTGGCTTGTGGAAAGCTTGATTCAGAAATCGCTGCAGAAATCGTTTTAGGAATGGTTGCCGCTTGTAAGGATAACAACTGTGCACTGATTGGTGGTGAAACTGCTGAAATGCCTGGAATGTACCAGCCTGGAGATTATGATGTTGCAGGATTCTGTGTAGGAATCGTAGAAAAAGATCAGATCATTGATGGTTCTAAGATCAAAGCAGGGAACAAAATTATTGCGCTACCAAGCTCAGGATTCCACTCAAACGGATTCTCTTTAGTAAGAAAAGTATTCCCGAACTTTGAAGAAGAGTTTGAAGGAAAACCATTATACGAGACACTTTTAGTTCCTACAAGACTATACTACAAAGATATTCACAAAGTATTGGAAGAAGTAAAAGTAGAAGGAATTGCTCACATCACAGGAGGTGGTCTTTATGAAAACGTTCCTAGAATTATTCCTGAAGGACTTTGTGCTTCTATTGACGAAACAAAAATCAGAATTCCTAGTGTTATGCTTGAGCTTGAAAAAAGAGGTGGAGTAAAACGTGAAGAAATGCACGGAACATTCAACATGGGTGTAGGAATGGTAATCGTTGTAGATGCTGAACATGCTGAAAAAGTATTGCACCTTTTAGATGACGCTTACGAAATCGGTGAAATCACTGAAGGAGCAGAGAAAATCAATTTAAAGTTTTAGAAGCTTAATCCCGCTTTCCGCTATATCTTTTTTGCCAATGCTTTTTTACAAAGCCATTTCAAAAAAAGGATGCCGCTGCAATCGGGGCTAATTAGAAATATGAAGAACATCGTTGTACTCGTATCCGGATCAGGAACCAATCTGCAGAGAATTATTGATACTATTGACTCAGGAGAAATCCAGAATGCAAAAGTAACTTTGGTGGTAGCAGACAGAGAATGTTTCGGACTGGAAAGAGCAAAGAATCACAATATAGAAAACATATTGATTCCGAGAGGAAAGAACTTCAGCAGTGAGTTGGCTAAAGTAATCCCTGAAAATACAGATTTAATCGTATTGGCAGGATTTTTATCCATCTTAAAATCTGAATTCTGTGAAAACTGGAATGGTAAAATAATCAATATTCACCCGGCTTTGCTTCCGAAATTCGGAGGAAAAGGAATGTGGGGAATGAACGTTCACAATGCAGTTATTGAAGCCAAAGAAGTAGAGAGTGGGGCAACTGTACATTTTGTGACACCAGGGATTGACGAAGGAGAAGCTATTCTTCAGAAGTCTTTCGAAGTAACCGCTGAGGATACTCCTGAAACTCTGGCTCAGAAAGTTCACCAGATTGAATATGAAATATTTCCGATAGCGATCAATAAGGTCCTGGGAAACTAATTCCTTTCCTTTGGAAGGGTGTCAAAAATTTTTAATTTTTGACAGGAAAATAGAAAAATCTAAGTAAAATAAAAGTAAGTTCGGAGGTGAAAGACCCGGACACAGTTTGAAATAGCTGTAAAAAGTAAAAAATTGAAAGTAAAATGAGTAAAAAGAGAGTTTTAATCAGTGTTTCTGACAAAAGTGGATTAATTGAATTCGCACAGTTTTTGGAAGCTCAGAATTATGAGTTGATCTCTACAGGAGGAACGTTCAAACATTTGAAAGACGCTGGTTTAAATCCTATTCAGATTGATGAGGTTACCAATTTCCCTGAAATGTTGGATGGAAGAGTGAAAACTTTACACCCAAAAGTTCACGGAGGATTGCTGGCAGTTCGTAACAACGAAGTGCACATGCAAACCGTTCAGGAGCACGGGATTGATCTGATTGACATGGTGATCGTAAACCTTTACCCTTTCTTTGAAAATGTAAACAAAGACATTTCTTTACATGAAAAAGTAGAGTTTATCGATATCGGAGGTCCTTCAATGCTTCGTTCTGCAGCTAAAAACTTTGATTCTGTAACGGTAATCACTGATGTAGAAGATTATGCAGCAGTGAAAATCGAAATGGAGCAAAACGGAGATACGTACATCGAAACCCGTAAAAAGCTTGCAGGAAAAGTATTCAATCTTACCTCTGCGTATGATGCTGCGATTTCCAGAATGCTTTTAGATGAAGAATATCCTACTTATCTGAATGCTTCTTATAAAAAAGTGGCTGACTTAAGATACGGAGAAAACCCTCACCAGACAGCAGCTTACTACGTTTCTACTTTCGAGAACGGAGCGATGAAAGATTTCGAACAGCTTGGAGGGAAAGAACTTTCTTTCAACAATCTTCGTGATATGGACCTTTGCTGGAAAGTGGTAACGGAGTTCAAAGAAGAAATGGCTTGTTGTGCGGTAAAACACTCTACACCTTGTGGTGTTGCGATCGGAACTTCAGCTTTGGAAACTTACCAGAAAACATTCGAATGTGATCCGGTTTCCATCTTTGGCGGAATTGTTGCAATGAACTATAAGATTGATGCAGCTACAGCTGAAGAATTAAATAAAACTTTCCTTGAAATTGTAATGGCTCCTGAATTTGATGAAGAAGCCCTTGAAATTTTAAGAAAAAAGAAAAACCTGAGAATCATCAAAATCGTAAACCCTGTTTCTGACAAACAGACTTGGGTAAAAGTAGACGGAGGTATCTTGGTTCAGGATAATGACCTTCACTTCTCAGATGATATCAAAGTGGTAACTGAAGTACAGCCTACAGAAGAACAGAAAAAAGCATTACTTTTCTCTCAGAGAGTCGTAAAATATGTGAAGTCTAATGCCATCGTAGTTTCCAACGGAATTCAGGCATTCGGTATCGGAGGTGGTCAGGTAAACAGAATCTGGGCGACTCAGCAGGCTATCGAAAGAGCAAAAGAAAAATTCTCAGGAGATTTAGTACTGGCTTCAGATGCATTTTTCCCTTTCCGTGATGTGGTAGATTTCTGCGCTCAGGAAGGTATCAAGGCGATTATTCAGCCGGGTGGAAGTGTAAAAGATCAGGATAGTATTGAGGCTGCCAACGAGCACAATATTCCAATGATGTTTACAGGTGTTAGACACTTTTTCCACTAATTAAAATAGAATTAAAAAATAATTAGGGATTGTATTTTTAGCATTCAAAATTATATATTTGTAAAATAAGACTAGATAATAATATAAAGTATGAGAATATTAATCATAGGTGAAGGCGGTAGAGAATCTGCTTTAGCGGCAAAGCTTCAGAATGACTCAAGAATTTCTAAAATGTTTTTTGCCAACGGGAATGCTACTACCGATGTAATAGGGAAAAATGTTCATTTATCAGAAATCAAAGAACTTAGAGATTTCGCTATTAAAGAAAAAATTGATCTTACGATCGTAGGTCCTGAAGCTCCTCTTGTAGCGGGTATCAAGGACGAATTTAAAAAGCATGATCTTAAGGTTTTCGGGCCTACTCAGAAAGTAGCAAGCCTGGAAGGAAGTAAAGCTTTCTCTAAGAAATTTATGCAGACCTATGATATCAAAACAGCTAAAGCTGTAGTATTTGATTCATATAACGAAGCTAAAGAATATGTGCAGACACAGCAGTATCCTTTGGTAATCAAGGCAAGTGGTTTAGCTGGCGGAAAAGGTGTTGTTATTTGTGACAACCTTGAAGAAGCTGAAGCTACAATCCACGATTTCATGATCAGAAGAATCTATGGTGATGCTGGTATTCGTTTAGTTATTGAAGAATATTTACAAGGTTTTGAAGCTTCTATCATTGCTTTCTCTAACGGGGAAAAATTATTCCCTTGTGTAGCGGCAAAAGATTATAAAAAAGCTGGAAACGGAGATACAGGACCTAATACAGGAGGTATGGGTTCAGTAGCACCAAGCCCGGAATTTACTCAGGAGCACTACGCAGATTTTGAGAAAAACATCTTAGAGCCTACTGTTAAAGGTCTTAAAGCTGAAGGTTTCGGATTTAAAGGAATCATCTTCTTCGGATTGATGGTAACGAAAAACGGAGCTTACCTTCTTGAATACAACATGAGATTCGGAGATCCTGAAACTCAGGTATTGATGGCATTGATGGAAAACAATCTTTTGGATGTGATCCAGGACTGTATGGAAGGAAAAGACATTGAACTTAAGTTTAAAGACGAAAAAGCAGTTTGTCTGGTAATGTGTTCAGGAGGTTATCCGAGAAACATCGAAATAGGTTTCGAAATTACCGGAGAAGATAAACTGAAACACAGTAAACTGTTATACGCAGGAGCAATCAGTAAAGGAGATAAAGTAGTTTCCAATGGAGGTAGAGTACTGAACATTGTGGCTACAGGAGCTACTTACGAAGATGCCCGCAAAAAAGTTTACGAAGATGCAGGTCACGTACATTTCGATTACGGCTTCTACAGAGAAGACATCGGAAAGTTTTAATAAAATCACGAAAAAAGATTTGGAGCTAATCCAAGTCTTTTTTTGTAAAACAGTTAATAATTAGAAGTTAGACGCTAGAGGTTAGAAATTAGTTACTGAAAGTGAAATTGGGAAGTTTTTTCCAAGCCAGAAGCCATTAGCCAGTGGCCATTAGCTCTATCATTTATCAATCATCATTTATCAATTATCAATTATCAAAAATGAACAACGGTATTATTATTTTAGATTTCGGATCCCAGTACAACCAGCTTATCGGAAGAAGAATCCGTGAGATGGGTGTGTACTCTGAAATCTTGCCTTACAATACACCATTACAAGATATTTTAGCAAAACAGCCAAAAGGAATTATCCTTTCCGGTGGACCAAGTTCTGTAAATGCAGAAAATGCTCACCTGGTTGAAAAAGAATTATACGAGCAGGGAGTTCCTGTATTGGGAATCTGCTACGGAATGCAGATGACTGCTCACCTTTTAGGAGGTAAAGTAAACAAAGGAGAAAAAGGAGAATACGGTAAAGCAAACTTAGAGATCGTTAAAGAAAGCTCTTTATTAAAAGGAGTGACTCAGAACTCTGTCGTTTGGATGAGCCACTTTGACGAAGTAGGAGAATTGCCTGCAGGTTTTGAATTAAATGCAAAATCAGGAGTAATTGCTTCTATCGCTAATGAAGATAAAAAAATCTACTGTGTTCAGTTCCACCCGGAAGTTTCTCATACAGAAGAAGGAGGGAAAATGCTTGAAAATTTCGTTTTCAGCATCTGTAACTCAGAGAAAAACTGGAAACTGACCAACTATATTGAAAAAACAGTTGAGGAAATCCGTGAGAAAGTAGGAGACAACAAAGTAATCCTTGGACTTTCTGGAGGTGTAGACTCTTCTGTAGCTGCTGTTTTGATCCACAAAGCCATCGGTGATCAGTTAACTTGTATTTTCGTAGATACAGGATTATTGAGAAAGGATGAAGGCAAAAAAGTAATGGATCAGTATGGAGAGCATTTCCATATGAACATCAAAATGGTGGATGCTCAGGATAGATTCCTTTCAAAACTGGCCGGAGTAGACGATCCTGAAGCGAAGAGAAAAATCATCGGAAACGAATTCATCCATGTTTTTGATGAAGAATCTCACAAAATTGAAGGTGCTAAATTCCTTGCTCAAGGTACTATTTATCCTGACGTTATCGAAAGCCAGTCTGTTAACGGACCATCTGCAGTGATCAAGTCTCACCACAATGTTGGAGGACTTCCTGAAGATATGGAATTCGAATTATTAGAGCCATTAAGAGAGCTTTTCAAGGACGAAGTAAGAAGAGTAGGAGAAGAATTGGGTATTCCTCATCACTTGGTATACAGACACCCTTTCCCAGGTCCTGGATTAGGAATCAGAGTATTGGGAGCGGTAGATGCTGAGAAAGTAAGAATCCTTCAGGAAGCTGATGATATCTTCATTGAAGAATTATACAAAAATGACCTTTACGAAAAAGTATCTCAGGCTTTCGTAGTACTTCTTCCTGTAAAATCTGTAGGAGTAATGGGAGACGAGAGAACTTACGAATACACAGCGGTAGTTCGTTCTGCTAACACCATCGACTTTATGACAGCAACATGGAGCAGACTTCCTTACGAGTTCTTGGATACTGTTTCAAGCAGAATCATCAACGAAGTAAGAGGAATCAACAGAGTAGCTTACGATATTTCAAGCAAACCACCTGCAACGATTGAGTGGGAATAATTCTGACTTGAATTAATGATATAAATCCTGCCCGTTTTGGGTGGGATTTTTTTTATTAAGATTGATAATCTGAGAAAATCGTAGAATAATCCTCACTGAAAAAGAACATTCTAACCATTCCATCATATCTCGCAGTGACAAATTTGATGTTTTCATGACGCAGTTGTTTTATCAGGCAGAAATCATCATGAATTTTTTGTGTAAGTTTCTTTATATCTTCAGTTTTTGCTATCTCATTTCTAAACCTATATAAACTAATTAAATCATCTATTGACAAGGTATGATCAGTAAATGAAATTTCAAAGTTTTCCAATTTTGTATCGTATTCCCGAATTTTTTGATAAATAAACTCTTCCATAATCTATAATATAAATGCTGTCTGTTGGAAATAAATCTATTAAAACTGTTTTAATGAAAAAATAATAAGTAAAACATTAATACTAATTAACAAGCAATATACCAGTTTGAAGAGTATATGCTTATGAAAAATAAGATAGTTTAAAAATATTGATCCTGCTACATGTACATATACAAAAGTTTTCACTTCCTCAGCATTGAGTTCAGATGCTGAAATTAAGTTGAAATTATGTAAAAGATTAATGATTGAGTAAGGATAAAAGATTCTTAAAATCAAAATAAATAAGGTACTTATGAGTAAAGTTACTGCGTATGGTTTCATTAGCTAATAAAATTTAATATAATCATTACTCTCCGATAAAAATTATAAATACATTGAAAATATCAATATTTACTGCATGAATTAACAGGTCGCTCCTCCGGAGCTATAATTTTAAAACAAATATGTTCTATTAACAGTTAGCTCCCAGTGGAGCTGGATTGATCCCGTCAGGATCTTCTGTTAGTAGAAAAAAAGAAGTTCCCATAAAAATAAAGCTCTGGAGGAGCGGCCTGTTAATTACGCTTTAATTTAATTGGACAAGAATGATTTTTAATTTACATTGTAAAAATAAAAATCTTCAGCAGAAAAAGCATTCAGGTTTTCCATAAAATCAAAATAAGCATTATAAAAATCAGGATCTACAGACAGATAGGGAGTAGATAGCGTATCGACAATAATGTATTCTATATCATGAAATGTATGCAGAATATTTTTTACTTGTAAAGCATATTGACTTTCTATAAAAATCAGAGGATAATTCAAACAGATATATCCGATGGTTTTATCTCCTAAGAGCAAAGTAGTATATTTTTCTGTATCCGTTTCTATATCAATGTTATAATGGGGTTTAAGTGTCTCCATTACAGACCTGAAATCAGAATGTTTCCAGTAATTATTTGAATGAACAGCTATTTGTAAAGTTTCAGAGATATCCACTGTTAAATTTTGTATAAATAGTTGGGAAGTACTTTTCTATAAGGATTGAAGTAAAATATTTTCACTAAATTTAAGTAAAATTACATCAAATGCAAATAGAAACAAGAAACCTGACCCTTCAGGATTATAATGAGCTGGCGGAAACGATGAAAAGGGCCTATCCGCAAATGTCGGAGTCCATCTGGTCCAAAAAAAGTATTGATAAACTCACAAAAATATTCCCGAACGGACAGATCTGTATTACAGTAGACGGAAAACTGGCTGCTGTAGCGCTTTCCATTATCGTCAATTATGAAGAATTCGGGGATGATCATACCTACATCGATATTACGGGAAATTATACGTTTAATACCCATACTTCTACAGGAAATGTCCTGTATGGAATTGAAGTTTTTGTAGATCCGGAGTTTCGTGAACTGCGTTTAGGAAGAAGATTGTATGATGCCCGAAAAGAGCTTTGTGAATTATTAAACCTGAAATCTATTGTTCTGGGTGGCAGAATTCCAAATTATCACAAATACAGCCATGAATTTTCTCCAAGAGAATATATCCGAAAAGTAAGAGATAAGGAAATCTATGATCCTGTATTGTCTTTCCAGCTTTCCAATAATTTTCTTCCGATAAGAATCCTGAAAAAATATCTTCCGGAAGATGAAGCTTCCAGAGAAAATGCCGTTCTTCTACAATGGAATAACATCTATTACAGCAGAAAGCCAAATACGATGCAGGACAGTATTATCCGTCTTGGATTGGTACAGTGGCAGATGAGAACATTTAAAGACATAGAAGCGTTTTATGAGCAGGTAGAATTCTTTGTGAATGTGATGGGAGATTATAAATCTGATTTTGTTCTTTTTCCGGAACTCTTCAACACCCCTTTGCTGGCTCCTTTCAACAATCTTTCCGAAAGAGACAGTATGATAGAGTTGTCTAAACTTACTGAGCAGATCAAAGAAAAGATTTCAGAACTGGCGATCAGTTACAACGTAAATATTATTTCCGGAAGTATGCCTGTTTTTGATAGCGATAATAACGATTTGTATAATGTAAGTTACCTTCTTCACCGTGACGGCCGTATGGATGAATACAGAAAAATTCACATTACTCCGAACGAAAAAAGGTACTATGGAATGAAAGGCGGAAATGAAATCAAAGTCTTTGATACCGACTGTGGTAAAATAGGCCTTGTGATCTGCTATGATGTAGAATTCCCGGAATTACCAAGAATTCTGGCCGATCAGGGAATGAAAATTCTGTTTGTTCCGTATCTTACAGACACTCAAAACGCCTATATGAGAGTGCGTCACTGTGCTGCTGCACGAGCTATAGAAAATGAATGTTATGTGGCCATTGCCGGTTGTGTAGGAAACCTTCCGAAGGTAAACAATATGGATATTCAGTTCGGACAAGCAGCGGTGTTTACGCCTTCCGATTTTGCCTTCCCATCCAATGCGGTGAAAGGAGAAGCGACTCCCAACACAGAAATGACCCTGATTGTGGATGTCGATCTGAATCTGTTGAAAGATCTCCATCATAATGGTTCTGTTCAGGTAATGAAAGACCGAAGAAAAGACCTTTACGAAACTTATCTTAAATAAAAAATATCCGCGGCAGCTCCATTGGAGCTGCCACAGATATTTTATTATCCAAACGGACCGAACTATCCTTTTTTAGCAGATTCTCTGATTAAATCCTGATTGTTTTTGTAAACCTCATATTGTTCAGGGCTTAATATCTTTTTAAAATCTTTATCAAGAGCTTTAAAATCATTGATAATAACGCGTTTTGCTTTTTTGCTGTCCGCATCTTCCAGACCTGCATTTTTCTTGTTAAGACGCTTTCCAAAATCCTTCTGAACTTCCTGTACTCCTTTGAAGTTAACCTCGTATACCTGCTCAACCTGTCTTTCAGTTAGATCCAGAATTGGTACCATAAGAAATGTTCTGAAAAGAGCAATCTTTTCTGCTCTGTCTTGTTTTACCACTGCCATCTGTTCAGGAGTAAGGATTTGTTCCATGGCCTGATGACGATGGGCTATAATGCTTACAAATTCGTCAGCAATTATTTTGTTGTTCTCCGGACTGTTATTGTTACCGGCTTTGCTATCAAGAGCAATAAGCTCATCTGCCGTCATTTTATTGATCTCTGTCACTTTATGGGCCTGTGATTCTGTAAGTCCCAGATAACTCATTTCTTTTGTGGCTACTTCGGCAATAGAATGAGCTGATGCTACCTGAGCTTTTACCTGTGTTGTAAACATAATTGCTGATACAATAAGACCGGCTGAAATAATTTTTTTTAACATAGTGTTGTAATTATATTTATAGTTTGTTATTAATTGAACATGATTATGGATTTAATTCTCTATTTTGGGTTTTATCATGTAATGGGTTGATCAATAGGTTTTTGTGTTTTGTATGCTATTGTTTGAGATGGAAATAATATGCCATAAATTGTGGTACGTAAGCATTTTTTGGAGCAAAAAAAATACCCGAAGAATATTTCTTCGGGTACTATATGGTTCTGTATAAAATCAGATTTTACATATACTCAGGGCAAACTACAGCAGGGCAAATCAATCCTGGACATGTTGGTCTTCCATCAGTAGGGCAGCATTGTTTTGAGCAGTTTCCGATAATGATTCCGCTTCCTGCAATCCCTTTTAATTGTTCTCTTGAAAGTTTGTTGTTGCGTAAATTTTTCATGTTTTAATACTTTTAGTTTGTTTTGTTTGTACGTTGTAAATATATTAATTTTTAGAATATATGATGTTTTTTTATTATTATGCTTATGTTTTATTCTTTAAAATACTGGTTATGTGTTGATATTTTTAATTTTATTCATTAATGTTATTGTCTTGATTCTTTTCATAAAGGAACAATTTTTGGAGTAAATTGCACCTACTATTGATACACTATGTTTGACAAGCCTCAAAGAAAACTGAAAAGATCCGCAAGACTGATTTCTGTATTAAGCAAATATGGATTCAAAGATCTTCTGGCCAGAATGAATGGAAATAAGCAGGAAGAAAATTATGGTCATTCGGATGAGATCATTTCAAAAGGAACCGTTTATGAAAGAATAAGGCTCGCCCTAGAAGAGTTGGGGCCTACCTTTGTAAAATTGGGTCAGACATTCAGTAATAGAGAAGATTTATTGCCACCGGAATTGATTCAGGAGTTGCAAAAACTTCAGGACAAAGTGGATACGGTAGATATGGATGTAGAAGAAGCGCTGGAAACTGAATTCAATATTTCCGTGAAGGATTATTTCCTTGAAATACAGAAAAAACCTTTGGCTACAGCTTCTATTGCACAGGTGTACAAAGCTGTTCTGCTGGATGGCAGCCCTGTGATTTTAAAACTGAGAAAACCTGATGTACAGTCCGTCATTGAAGATGATTTACTGTTGATTAAAGATATTGAAAAGCTGATATCTGCTTATTCGGAAATAGGAGAAAAACTGAATCTGAAACAGGCTATTTCTACCTTTGAAAGATCTTTACTGGAAGAAGTCTCTCTGATCAATGAAAAAAATAATATCCAGCAGTTCCGTCTGAATTTTAAGAACAATAAAGAAACATACGTTCCTAAAGTGTACGAAGAATTTTCCAACAACAATATTCTTTGTATGGAATTTATTGATGGAATCAAAGTAACTGATAAATCTGTTCTGCTGGCAAATGATATTGATCCGGTGAAAGTTTCGGAAGCAGGATTAAGGCTCTTTGTATCGCAGATTTTAGATTATGGATTTTTCCATGCTGATCCTCATGCCGGAAATATTTTAGTGAGAAAAGATGGTAAAATTGTTTTCATTGACTTCGGGGCAGTTGGAAAAATTCAGCCCAATGATAAAGAAATCCTTGAAAACCTTATTGTCAGTTTTGTTGCTAAAAATTCGCATAAAATAGTCCGCTCACTCAAAAAAATGGCCATAAGCTATGAAATTCCGGACGAAAGAAGATTTGAAAATGATGTGGATGATATTCTGAATTTTGTACACAGCTCATCATTACAGGACATCAATGTGCAGGTGATCATCAACAAGATGAAGGATATATTGAAGGACAACAGGCTTTATATGCCGGATTATTTCTATCTTCTGTTCAAAGGAATCAGCCTTATAGAAGGAGTAGGAAGGAGTATTAATCCTGATCTTGATATTGTTAAAAGTCTTCACCCTTACACCAAAAAGATTTTCACCAAGAAAATCAGTCCTAAAAATCTTTTAAAAACAGGGATGGACCGCATGATGAATTTCACGGATAATGTGGATGAAATCCCGAAAGAACTCCGTTCCGTTCTTCAAAAGCTGGATGAAAATAAATTTACGGTTTCCAGCGAAATCAAAAATATAGATAAGACTAACCAACTGATCAAATCCAGTGTCATCAATCTGATTCTGGCTATGATTTTAGGAGCAAATATTATTGCTACAGCTATTGTCTTTTCTTCCGAATCCGGACCAAGAATCGGAGAACTGTCGTTAGTAGCAGTTTTAGGCTTTATCTTTTCAATCCTTTTAGTCATAATCCTCCTGCTAAGAGTAACCAGAAAATAAACCTAAAAATTCAAAAACTCGAAACCCCGCACCCCGAACCCCGTAACTCATAACCCCAAACCAACAATGAAAACACTTATTATAACCGCAATCACCTTATTCAGCTCACTTTGTATGGCTCAACAGGGAAATGAAGAGAAACTTCAGGGAGATTTCGACGGAAACGGAACAAAAGAATACGCCTATACAAAAGTCAGCGACTGTGGTGACGAATGTGAAGGAAAGTGTGAAACAACCATTTATTTCAGTGATAAAAATATAAAACCTATAACCATTACACCTGCCAGGCAGGGAAGTCTGTATAATTTGGGAGATCTTAATGGGGATGGGAAAGAGGAGATCGGATTTTATCCCAATTGGTGTACCAGCTGCTGGCATCCTTTTTATGTCTATACTTTAAGTAAAACGGGTTGGAAACCATTATTGCCTTCTATTTCAACCCATTGTAATCAGTGGGAAGAGGATCGATTCCCCATCAAAAAAGACCCTAAAAAGAAAGGATATGTTATCGTTACCTCCAGCAAATGGATAGATGATGATATTAAAGTTATCAGTGAAAGTGTAAAGATAAATTGAGTACAATCGCTGGAGGATGGAGGTTGGGAGAGAGAAGGAAATGACCTGTGTTAATACATTAATCTGTTTCATTGTACATTCAAAAAATTAAAAGAACGTTTGATAATCTTCCAGCTTCAAACTTCGTGCTTCCATACTACAAAATTAAATACCTATCTTTGCAAAATGGAAAAACTCACTTTTGCGGATTTTGACCTTCCGGTTAAAATTCTTGATGTTTTAGCGGATTTGGAATTATTTGAACCTACTCCCATTCAGGAGAAGAGCTTAAAACCTATTCTTTCGGGAAGAGATGTAATGGGAATTGCACAGACCGGAACCGGAAAAACATTGGCTTATCTTTTACCCGTTCTGAAAACATGGAAATACAGTAAGACAGGAAATCCAACTGTTTTGGTGCTTGTTCCTACAAGAGAATTGGTGGTACAGGTGACTGAAATCCTTGAAAAACTGACAGAAAATATTACTGCAAGAGTAATCGGAATATACGGTGGAAAAAATATCAATACTCAAAAACTATTATTCAATGATGGTTGTGATATTCTGGTAGGAACACCGGGAAGAGTGATGGATCTTTCCATAGACAATGCAATCTCTCTGAAGGAAGTTCAGAAGCTGATCATTGATGAGTTTGATGAGATGCTTAACCTTGGTTTCAGACCACAGCTTACCCATATTTTTGAAATGATGAAAGAGAAGAGACAGAATATTCTTTTCTCGGCTACCATGACAGAAGCGGTAGATGACATGCTGGATGTTTATTTTGCCAATCCGATTGAGATTTCACTGGCAAAATCAGGAACTCCACTTGAAAAAATTGAACAGACAGGATACAAAGTTGAAAACTTTAATACTAAAATCAATTTACTTGAACATTTGCTGAAAAGTGATGCAGATATGTCTAAAGTGTTGATTTTTAACAATAATAAAAGACATGCTGACCTGCTCTTTACTAAAATCAATGAGCTTTTCCCTGAACAGTTTGATGTGATTCACTCCAACAAATCTCAGAATTACAGATTAAAAGCGATGAAGAGCTTTGAAAATGAAGAGATCAGAGGATTGATTACTACTGACGTAATGGCAAGAGGTCTTGATATCTCAAACATTACCCATGTGATCAACTTTGAAACACCTGATATTCCGGAGCAGTATATCCACAGAATCGGTAGAACGGGTAGAGCAGACAAAGAAGGAAAAGCTGTTACTTTTGTTACTAAAAAAGAAGAACCTTTGATTCTTGACATTGAGCTATTGATGGATAAAGAATTGAAATTTAATGAATTCCCTGAAGAAGTTAAGATCAATCCTAAAAAGATTGCCGCTGAAGAAGATCAGGTAGTGATGAAAAATCCTGCTCAGGTAAAACTGAATGACGGAGGAGGCGCATTCCACGAGAAGAAAGCTAAAAATACCAAAGAAAACTGGGGTGGACCTTCCAAAAGAAAAGCACCTAAGAAGTTTGGAGCCAACAGAGCTCAGCAGAAAGCAATTTCGAAGTCGAAAAGAAAGAAATAAAATAAAAAAACGATTCCTAGTATTGGAATCGTTTTTATTTTTTAATCAAATTGAATGTTATTGTTCTTTAATATTTCCTTGAATTTTTCCATTTTGCCTTCCTCTTTCATACCCTTGTAGATACTTCCTATTACAGCTTCTGCATCAGAACGGTAAGGAGATTTCTGTTCAGTATAAATTCTGTAGGCTTTGCAGATATAATCAAGTCCTTTTTCATTATTTTTTAAATGAGCGAAGTAGATTTGTCCTATCCCATAATAAACCTCTGGATCATTGGGATATACTTTGTCAAAATCATTATAGGCCTCTATAGCTTTCTGATATTCTTTTTTATAAATATAAGCTATTGCTATATTCTGTAAAGGCATTTTACCCTTTGGATCAACGGCTAATGACTGTTTGTAGGCATTAAGAGCTTTATCATATTCTCCGATCCTTCTATAAGTAATTCCCAGATTATCCCATGCATAAATAAATTTTGGATCAATTTTTACAGCCTGTTCATAATTCTGGATTGCTTCTTTCCAATCTTCTCGTTTCCCTGCTTCAGCGGCTTTTGTGTAAAAGTCAATGGCTGCATTATTTTTTGAGAACTTGTCATAATCTGTTTCAGTCGTTGTAGTAGCTCTCTTTACACTTTCACAGTTTTGCATCAGGTAACGCTCAAGTTCATTATAGCTGTCTTTATACTGCTTTGAATTTTTATTGGTGTCAAATGTCAGGTTAATCTGTTTTTTTCCGTTTACTTTAGGTGCATTTTCAGATTGTTTTTCAGCTCCTTTCAAAAGAGTTGAGATCTGAAGTGCTCCTGTGTATTTATCAATGCATGCATGAACATCTTTGATGATATCTTCCTTCTTTCTGTTAGCTAAAGCAATAGAATCAGCGCATTTACAGGCATTTTCTGAAAGTTCCTGTAGAATTGTTTTTTCATTCGGCTTCTCCTGAGAAAATGAAAGAGAATACAGTAAAACAAAGAATAAAATGGTTATTGGTTTTTTTATCATGGGTTGTAGTTTATTTCAGGTAAGGAGTGATTATCTTCGTCCAGATTTTATATCCCTCCGGTTTAAAATGAAGCATATCTTCCACAAAAATATCTTTTCTGACCTTTCCGTTGGCATCTTCCATTGCTTTGGTAACATCAATAAATTCTGCGTTTGGTTCTTTTTTCATAAAAGCCGCAATCTTTTTGTTAGCAATTTTCATCTGTGGCCAGATCACTTCTCTGCTCGGCGAATATTTGATGGAGATATAATCTACCTCAATATTAGGGAATCTCTCACGTATTTTTTTGTAGAAAGCTTTATATCGGTCTACGACTACTTTTGCTTTTAGCTGGTGATTGTCTGCAAAATCATTTTCACCACAATAGATAATGATTTGTTTGGGTTGATAAGGAGCTAAAAGATCATTTGCAAAATCATTAAGGTCTGTAAGTCTTGATCCTCCGAAACCTCTGTTGATAATTGTTTTACCTGGAAAGTAATCTGCTATATCAGTCCATTTGGTGAATGATGAGCTTCCCAGAAATAAGATAGCGTCCTTTTGAGGAGGGTTTTGCTGATCCATTTTTTTGAACTCCTGGATGTCCTGCCAGAACATTGGTTTTTTTTCCTGAGAAAAGGCAATAGCAAAGTACAGCAATAGAAATGCTGATAGAATCTTCTTCATTATAATCAGTTTTAAATTAGATATAAAAGTAATAAAAAACTCCCGATTAGCGGGAGTTTATGGTTTATCTTTTGTAGGTAACGTAAGGGATATCAGGAATTTTATCTCCATTCATATCAAAGATTCCTGATTGCTGGGCAAGTTTAAGATCTTTGGCTGTTAACATATCAACTCTGTAGTTGACAGATCCTTCGTCGCCAAGTTTAATTCCAATAACTTTTGAATCAGCATCGTAGGTATATCTTCCTTCAGTTTTCGGAGATGGAGTACAATCTGCACCGCTTCCTGTATACGCTGTGTAGCTTACATAATAATCTGTTCTTAAGAAAAGAGTATTTTTAGCTGCACATCCTGTTAAAGTTTCAGTATAAAGCACTGTTTTATTATCTTTTCCGGAAATTACTTCCCTTTTAACTTCCTTCCAATCTCCCTTCATGATATCCATATCATAAGCTTCAAGATTGTCATCTTTACAAGAAGTAAGCGCCAGGGCAGAAAAGGCAAATAAAAGTAGCTGTTTTTTCATTTTCACAAATTTAAGAATATGCTAAAATATAAATAAATTTGAAATATCTATAATGAAATAACGATTTTTTAAACGAATGTTTGTAAATTAAATAATTTTATGAATGCTGCGATACGAGATAAGAGTTTTGGGTTATAGATTTTCAACTTGAAAATGAATATAAACCCTTTCGTTTTACTACAAACCCATTCACCCGAATCTCGAAATAGTGTAGCTCAAACCTCGTACCGCGAAACCCGCACCCCGAAACCATTAATAACTCATCTCTACAATCTTATAAGCATCCTGTGGAGTCAGTTTTTTATATTCTCCAAGACCTAGCCAGTTTCTGTCTGTAAAGGCTTTTTCAACTTTTTCAGCAGTTCCTTTAAAGTCTTCTGTATACTCGGAAAGTCTGGTTTTGATGTGAAGACTGTGGAAGAATTCTTCCAGTTTTTTGATGCCCAGTTCAGCTTTTTCTTCTATGCTTCCGTCTTTGATTCCCCAAACTCTCTCAGCATACTGAGCCAGTTTTCCTTTTTTATCTTCGAAATTGTAACGGTAATGGGATGGAGCAATAATTGCCAGTGTTCTTGCATGATCAATACCGAAGTAAGCCGTCAGCTCGTGCCCCATTGCATGTACTGCCCAGTCTGTAATCACTCCTTTCTGGATCAGACCGTTTAAAGCCATGGTGCAGCACCACATAAAGTTTCCGGCAGCATCATAGTTGAAATCATCAGCCAATACTTTAGGAGCAGTTTCCTGCAGGCTGATCAGAATACTTTCTGCAATTCTTTCCTGAAGATCAGCAGAAGAAGGAGCTGTCATATATTGTTCCAAAACGTGAGTGTAGGCATCAGTGATTCCGTTCACGATCTGATTTTTTGGAATGGTTCTGATCACTTCCGGATCCAGAACAGAAAATTGTGGGAAAAGTCCTGGTCCTCCTGAAGATAATTTTTCATGGGTTTCTCTTCTTGAGATCACATAGCCGGAATTCATTTCTGAACCTGTTGCAGGCAGTGTCAGAATACTTCCAAAAGGCATTCCTTCTCCTTCAAATGTTCTTACCGACTTTCTCAGGATATCCCATGGTTCACCATCATAATTGGCTGCTGCAGAAAGGAATTTTGTTCCGTCAATCACGGATCCGCCACCTACAGCAAGAAGGTAAGTAATGTTTTTTTCTTTGATAAAGTTTAAAGCATTGATCAGAACTTCATATTCAGGATTGGCAGGAACTCCGCCAAACTCATATACTTCATGACCTTTTAAAGCCTCTTTTACCTGATCGTAAACACCATTGTTTTTGATGCTTCCGCCACCATAAATCATTAATATTTTTGCGTCTTGAGGAATTTCTTTGGAAATTTTAGCGATTTCGCCTTTCCCGAAAAGTATTTTTGTTGGGTTTTTAAACTCGAAATTAAGCATTGTTCTAAATTTATTTTAAGTCAAATTTACGGAATGAAAAAGGAAAAGTGAGTTAATGAAATTTTAAAATTGCTATTATTCATTTTTATGAAAGCTATTGCTTTGAACTTCTTTGATTAATGTTTTTTATTCCTTTCTAATCTAAATACTATACTTCAGGAGAAAGATAGGCTTTTGCTCTTTTTATAAAGGCTTCCTTATCTTTTTTGATCTCTTCCAATAGTTTTTTTCGGTCATCAGGAATCGTAAGATACTGATCACCCCAAAGATTGATTTCAACGATTACTGGGATAAGATCAATCCCTTTTTGAGTCAGAAAATAAAGAATTTTCAGCTTGCTTTCCGGATGGTCTTTTTTATCAATGATTCCATTGTCCAAAAGGTTTTGAAGCCTTGTCGCCAGAATATTGGTCGCGATTTTTTCATCAGCTTTGAGGAAGTCACCATAAGTACATTCCTTTTTCAGCATAAGGTCTCTTATGATGAGCAGAGACCATTTGTCACCCCACATTTCCAGTGAACAGCTGATCGGGCAGCCGGATCTTTTTTTACTCATTTTGTTAATTTTAAAATAATACTTGCGAAATGAAAGTGTTTGTTTTAGTTTTGCTTTTATTTTGCAAGTAAATTTAATCATAAAAAATTAATTAATCAAATGGATCATTATGACATTGCCGTAATTGGCTCAGGACCCGGTGGATATGTGGCTGCCATTAGAAGCTCTCAGCTGGGTTATAAAACAGTGATTATAGAAAAATATGATACATTGGGAGGAACATGTACCAATGTAGGCTGCATTCCGACTAAAGCTTTATTGGACAGCACTCATCACTATGCAGAAGCACACCATCAATTCAAGGAACATGGGATTAAGCTGGATAATATTGAACTGGATTTTTCCCAAATGTATAGAAGAAAAGCAGAGGTAGTTTCAAAAAATACCGGAGGGCTGGACTTTTTAATGAATAAAAATAAAATCACAAGGTTAAAAGGAACAGCAAGCTTCATCAATAATTCTACCATAAAAATTGTCAGCGAATCTGAGATTAAAGAGATTACTGCTCAACATTATATCATTGCTACAGGTTCAAAACCATCAACTATTCCAGGAGTGGAAATTGATAGAAAAAGGGTCATTACTTCCACAGAAGCATTATCTCTGGAGGAAAAACCGGAATCTATGGTAATCATCGGTGGTGGAGTAATAGGAGTGGAAATGGCCTCTATTTTCAACCGTATCGGTACCAAAGTAACTATTCTGGAATATGCTGATCATCTTATTGCGAATATGGATCATGAGTTGGGAAAAAACCTTCAGAAAATTCTGAAAAAAGAAGGAATTGATATCCGTCTTAATCACGCGGTATATAAAACTGAGAATGCAGGCTCTAAGGGCAAAGTTTTTTTTAAAGATAAAACCGGAACAGAAGATGAACTGGAAGCAGAGTATATCCTGGTGGCGGTAGGAAGAAGTCCTTATGTAAAAAGTCTTGGTCTTGAAAATACAGAGGTACAGCTGGACGAGAGAGGTTTTATTAAAGTAAATGAAAACAATCAGACATCAGTGTCTACTATCTATGCAATAGGAGATGTTATTGGTGGAGCAATGTTGGCTCACAAAGCGGAAGAAGAAGGTGTTTTTGTAGCGGAAACAATCAATGGCCAAAAACGTCATATCCATTATAACCGTATTCCTTCAGTGGTGTATACATGGCCGGAAGTAGCTTCAGTAGGGTATACGGAAGAATATCTGAAACAAAATAACATCGCATATAATGTAGGGAAATTCCCGTTTTCTGCCAGCGCGCGAGCTCGTGCTTCAATGGATATGGAAGGTTTTGCCAAAGTTTTGGTAGATCCGAAATATGGAGAAGTGTTGGGAGTTCACATTATTGGTGCCAGAGCTGCAGATTTGATCACCCAGGGTGTTATCGCTCAGGAATATGAGGTGACTGCGGAAGATATGTTCCGTATTTCCTATGCCCATCCTACCTATTCTGAAACTTTAAAAGAAGCTTACCTCATTGCTTCAGGACAAGGAGCAATTAATATATAAAGTAATCATGCTAAAATTTAAACCATTAAGATTTTTTAAGCTGATAAGTGTAGTGAAGGAAAATTGCTAAAGCTATTTTGTTTAGCTCTGCGTTTCATTTTTCCATTAAAGATGGATCTTCATTATCCTTAATTTCTTCAAAAATCTTAATGGTTTAAAATAGCAGTTTATAAATTTTATCGCAGATAAAATCCTCGCGCCTTAAAGCTGTATCTTGTTAAATTAGTTTGCGCCTTGGCGTTTTTTAAAATTCAGTTACAATGAAGTACAGTTTTCATCCTTCGCGTACATTCCATTGCTTTTTGACTCCAGTTTTCCGGTTTTTCTATTTATTTTGATCCAAAAAGATTCTTTCACAGCCGGACAACCCTTTGACTGCATAAGGTACATTGAAATATGGCGGTCTTCAATTTTATAAGCTCCGGTAAAGCGGTTACTTGTATCCACAGAATACCCATACGTTTTTGCCAGTAAAATAGCCTCCGGAAGATTATCAACCGTTCCGATAAAATCTCTCAGTTGCTGCTCATTGGAAAAATAAACAGATCTTTCGTTTTTACATGCAAGAATGTATGAAAAACAGTTGTTCCCAATGCATTTCTGGAAAAAACCTTTTTCAGGAACCGGTTCATTGATGGTCATAAAATCAGGAGCCTGGCTTTCATAGAGTACTGATTTTTCATAGTCCACATCATTGCTCAGAACGCGCCAGTAAGCATAGTCTTTATCAGGAACAATGAATGGATAGAGATATTCTACCGTATCAAGGATATCAGGAATTTTTTTATAATCATCAGGAATCTTGCTCTGACTGTAAAGCAGATTGGAGAGAATCAGGGAAAATGCGATGATTACTTTCATAGAGAATTCTAAATTTATTTTGCAGAATTAAAGTTGCTCCAGTTTTTCTTTTATGATATCAATAAATTTACGATAATTATCAGTTATGTGAGTTTTTTTCACAACTTTTACAAGTGCATTTTTTATATCTTGTTTTAAGATTTTATCTTTATTTGTAGCCTTATCAATATTATAAATTGCATTTTTATTCTCATCGTAAGAATAATTATGGCCTGCTTTTGATATTTGGTCTTGTAGAAATTTTACTGTAAAGAAATCCTCCATGGTTGACAATTTGTTATCTATATCACCATATGCTATCCAATTATTTTTAAATTCAAAATATGTCTTTTCAAAATCCGCACGTTTATTTCTAGAAGCTTCATCTGAATCCGCTATAATAATGAATTTTTTTTGAGCTAATAATAAAATTTGCACTAGACTATCTGCACCAGAGATTCCACTTAAGTAGACTTTGCCAAATGAACTAAAGTCTTTATCTAAATTATTGTAATTAATATATAATTCAAATAAACGTTTATCTAAATATCCTTCAAAAATAATATTTATTGGTCTTAAACATTCAAAAATACTCGAGCCAATAGCTCTTCTTAACAACTCATCTGTTATATAAGGTGAATTGATATGCTCCTTGATAATACTTGTTATATCATCTTTCTTTTCCACAACAAAATGTCTATCCAAATGATTAGAATCAATCATATATTGAGAATGTGTTGAATAAATAACTTTTGCTATTTTACTTATTTCAATTAATTCATCCCTTAGATGTTGTGCACTTGTTGGATATAGACTTTGATCAGGTTCATCTATTAAAATTATATCATTTTCGTATATCTTATTAGACCTAGATTGAGTGGAAAGCATTAATAATATACTAATGAATTTTTTAAAACCATCACTTCTATCTTCAAAGTTATATTTTGCTTTATCTACAACTTTTATCAGTATTTCATCTCCATTAGGTAACAATTGTATTGATGTTCCTTTAAAATCTTTCCATATTTTTTGAAAAGTATTGGTTACTTTTTTAGAAATTTGTTCTAAAAGATTCGAATAGTCCCCATCTTCAGATAAAGCGTCATCAAATTCTTTTTTTACATTTGCACGCCCACATAATAGGAATATATTTTCTAGGGCTTTATGTTCTTCGGGTGCTGAGATAAATTCATCTATAGATACAGAGTTTGGCAGTAGATAATTTTCACTATACTGCCAATAATGACATTTAATTGGATTTTCGTTATATAAAGATTTTATAATACTGAAAATTTCGTTTTCCAAATTAAATTTTTGAATTCCTTCTGTAGATGTACTGATTAAAGAATTATTACTGGTTACATATAATTCATTTTCTAAAATAAAATCATTTTTATTAAAAGTCCAGTATGAATAATAGGCTTTTTTATTATCAGCAATATCTATGGTAATAAGTAAATTGTAGTATTTAGAAATAAAATCTAGTAATGTTTTACCACTTTTAAATTTAATAATTTCAGAAGATTTAAATTTATTT
The DNA here is from genome assembly GCF_047345655.1 of Chryseobacterium sp. T20. NCBI lineage: Bacteria > Pseudomonadati > Bacteroidota > Flavobacteriia > Flavobacteriales > Weeksellaceae > Chryseobacterium > Chryseobacterium sp. T20. The sequence goes on along the minus strand of NZ_JBLFDU010000001.1, from coordinate 710,241 downwards.
TTAAATTTTTCTAAAACTTTTTTAAAATCGGTTTCATTTAGAGATATAATTGCACGAATATAATATTCTTCTATTTTTTCATTATCAAGCCTTTTTCTTTTGTCTTTATTAGAAACATTATATTCATCAAAAACTGCGGCAGCAGCTTTTAGTAGGTTTGTTTTTCCTGCTTCATTCTTTCCCAATAAAATAATGCAGTTATGAGGAAAAGTTATTTTTTCATTTTTTATTGATCGAAAATTATTTATTCGAATTTCTGATAACTCCATATTATATTAGTTTTTTTCAATTTGTGTAGTTATTGAGCTAATTTAAATAATATTTTTTATTTAATAAGTAAGATATAAAAGATAATAAAAAATTTGAGACTATTTAAAAAATCATACTAAATGCCATTTTAATAGTCCATTAATAGTATTTTTAAATATTACTACTTCGATGTTAGCATCGCTGTTAAAACTACTCAAATTTTAAACAAGAATTAATATTATTTTTTTGTGTTTCGACCTTAATTTTTGTCATTTGTCAATTAAATTAATTTCAAAATCGCTTACATTTGTTACTATGATACATGACCAACGCGCAGAAAAATTCAGGCAGATTGTGGAAAATAAGTTCCAGATCTACAATTCATTATTTATGAGCCTGCCTTATGATAAAATGACGAATATCGGAATGCTGCTTCCGTTTCTCTATGAAGAAAGCAGAACCGGTTATGAAGTAGGGAAAACCCCTGAAGATATCGTCGAAGAATTCTTTAAAAACCATACCGATCTCCAGAACGAAGAGCAGAAATTGGAACTGCTTTTCAAGATCATCCAGTATATAGAAAGACAGGTAGTTTTGTTTGACAGTATTGAAGATGCAGCATTTCCTAATCTCCATTCAGAAAGTGATAACGGAACTGTGACCAACCTCTTTGAACGTTCTTTTCAGGATCATAAAATTGAAAAGGTACGTGAGAAATTAAAAGATTTCAGTGTTAAGGTTGTATTTACTGCGCATCCGACTCAGTTTTATCCGAGTTCAGTACAAAGAATTATTCAGGATTTGAGAGGAGCGATTACCGGTGATTCGGTGACGCAGATTGATATGCTTCTGCAGCAGCTGGGGAAGACTCCTTTTGTCAATAAAGAAAAACCTACTCCGATAGATGAAGCGCTGAGCATTATTTCTTACCTGAGATATGTGTATTATGATACCATCGGTGAGCTGTTTACGAAGATCAAAAAGACTTTCGGAAACGGTCATTTTCACCTTCATGAAGATATTATCCAGCTTGGTTTCTGGCCGGGAGGAGACAGAGACGGAAATCCTTTTGTAACCGCAGAGGTAACGAAAAGAGTAGCGGAAGAACTTCGCTCAGCCATTCTGAAGTCTTATTACAGCCATTTGAAATTTATCAGGAGAAGATTAAGTTTCAGAGGCGTTTCCGAAGTGCTGACCCAATTAAGTGAAGAGCTGTATGCTGCAATTTTTGACGGAAAAAGCATTAAAGCCGAAGATATTTTAAAGAAAGCCAATGAAGCGGAAAAAATATTAATCAATGAGCATAACTCTTTGTTTTTAGATCTTTTGGTCAATTTCAGAGACCGTGTGATGATTTTCGGGACTCACTTTGCAACATTGGATATCCGTCAGGACAGCAGAATTCATCAGAAAGTGATTGATGAGGTATATACAAAAGTTTACGGAAATGAAGAAACTGATTATGAACAGAAGTTCAATAAACTGATTCAGGTTTCAGAAACTGTCAATGCAGAAGATTTCGAAGATATTGTAAAAGATACTTTGTTAACGGTTTCACAGATTACAGACATTCAGAATCTGAATGGACTGAGAGGAATGAACCGCTATATTATTTCCAATTCTGATGCCGTAAAAGATGTTATGAATGTATACGCATTCTTTAAAATCTGCGGTTATCAAGATGAAGCTATCAATATGGATATTGTTCCACTATTTGAAACAATGGAAGGACTTGCCAATGCAGAGCATGTGATGAATGAGCTGTACCATAATCCTGTCTATAAAAAACACCTTGAAAAAAGAGGAAATCAGCAGACGATTATGCTTGGATTCTCGGATGGAACCAAAGACGGAGGGTATTTAAAAGCCAACTGGGAAATTTATAAAGCCAAAGAAGTATTGACCAGACTTTCTGAGCAGAATAATATTAAAGTGGTATTCTTTGACGGTAGAGGCGGGCCACCAGCCAGAGGAGGAGGGAAGACCCACGATTTCTATGCTTCTCAGGGAAAAACGATTGCGAATAATAAAATAGAACTAACAATTCAGGGGCAGACGATAACCAGTATTTTTGGAAATAAAGAACAGGCAAAATATAACTTTGAACAGCTTCTGACTGCTGGTGTAGAAAATGACGTATTCAAAAATGCAAAAAAAGATCTTACAGAAAAGGAAAGAGCATTGATTATTGAGTTAGCGGATATCAGTTATCAAAAATATTCAGACTTAAAAGCACATCCAATGTTTGTTCCTTACCTTCAGGAAATGAGCACCCTGGAATATTACGGAAAAACCAATATAGGAAGCCGTCCTTCCAAAAGAGGAAGCGGAAGTGAACTGAAATTTGAAGATCTGAGAGCGATTCCTTTTGTAGGTTCATGGTCACAATTGAAGCAGAATGTCCCAGGATTCTTCGGTTTTGGATTTGCGATGCAAAAGATGAAAGAACAGGGTAGGTTTGAAGAGGTAAGAGAATTGTACAAAGGTTCCGACTTCTTTAAAACTTTAGTTTTGAACTCCATGATGAGTATGAACAAGTCTTATTTCCCTTTGACCTACTATATCAAAAACAATCCGAAATTCGGTGCATTCTGGAATGTTCTTTTCGATGAATATGAGCTTTCAAGAGATATTATGCTGGAGCTGACAGGATTCAAAATGCTTCAGGAAGAAGATCCGTTATCCAGAAAATCTGTGAAGATCCGTGAGAAGATTGTCCTTCCATTGCTAAGTATCCAGCAGTATGCGTTGATGAAAATTCAGAAAGGAGAAGGAAACAAAGAAGCTTATGAAAAGCTGGTAACCCGTTCCTTATTCGGGAATATCAATGCGAGCAGAAACTCAGCTTAAGTTAATACGAAAGTTTTGTACCTGTCGTACAATATTATATCAATAGGAATGGGCTAAAGCCCATTCTTTTTTTTGCCCCATCCCTGGGCTTTAGCCCAAATAGGTTGCAACCAATTTTATAAGAGTATCTCCCGCAGATTAAGCAGATCAGAGATGTTTATGTTGTACTAAATCTGCTCAATCTGAATAATCTGCGAGAAACAAAAAGATTACTCTTTTAAGAATTTTTCATAGAAAACTTTATCCTTCGTCTGAATTTTCAGATAATAGGTTCCTTTTGCAAAATCCTCTACTTTTATAGATTTCTGGTGGTTACTTTTTCTGATGAGCCTTCCCAGGTTATCATAAATTTCCAGGGACTGAACTTCTTGCTCTGAGGCAACATTCAGAATGTTTTTTGCAGGATTCGGGAAGATAGAAAACGTTTCTTTTTTTACCGTCTCAGAGGTATTTAGGACTAGATTGTATAAGCTTCCGAAATTAAGAATTCCAAATCCTGTCTGATCTGAATGGGCAGGATAAAGTGAAGCTGTCTGTCTCAGCTTTGTTCTCATCTGCTCTCTGTTCATCGTTGGAAATGCCTGAATAAGACATGCAACACCTCCAGCAGCAATTGGTGTAGCAATTGAAGTTCCATTTACAACTAAGGTCGCATTATCATACACGGTTGTTGTACCGGTTCCCTGTGTACTTCCGTCTGGTTTTACCACTCCGAGAGCGTTAGGCCCGAAAGAAGAAAACCCGGATGCATTTCCGGCTGAATCTACAGATCCGATAGAAAATACTTTTGCATTGTCAGAAGGAGTCATAAGGTAATGCCAGGGCTGTTGTCCGGAGTTACCTGCAGCAGCAAGAACAAAAATACCTTTTTCAGCAGCAATCCCAGCACCTCTGGCAATAAAGGAGGTATTTCCGTCCATATTGGCATACGTGTAATTATAACGGCTTTCGTCAAAAACATTGTATCCTAATGATGAGGTAATAATTTCTACTCCTTTTCGATCTGCTTCCTCAGCCGCTTCAATCCAGTATAGTTCTTCTTCGGGAATTTCTACAGCGGCATTTTCACTTCGGTAAAGATAAAAATCAGCATCAGGTGCTGCTCCTACAAAAACATCCTGCAGATATCCACCGATAACACCTAACACGACAGAACCATGAGTACTGAGAGCTGCATTGTAAATATCTCCGGTTTTGGTCACAAAATCATAAGAGGCTTTGATATGATTATTGGTCCACAATCTTGAAAAAGCACTTCCTGTGTTCACCGTTGGAAATCCGGCATCAATCACCGCTATGGAAACTCCTGTTCCTGTATAGCCTGCCAGATGGAGCGGTCGGATATTGACCTGATCTATTTGTCCTGCTCCGGAACCATAATTAAAATTGGTAAGTGTTTTATTAATGCTGGCATCGTCTTTCCATTTTCCTGGTGCTGTTTTCACGGTAGTAGAACTGTTTCTGGCAAAACTCTCAACAGAGGAAACATACGTTTGAGCCTGAAGCAATATTTTTTGTGCAGGAGTGGCATTGACTGCTGCACCATTAAGCCATTTTGAATAATCCGTAACAACAAATCCCAAATTTTGAAGATTCTGAAGGTAAGACTGTTCAATAGGAGCATCCTGATCATTGAGCGGAATTCCCAGCGCGGTACGCCTGTTGAGTGATTTCTGGCTGAGTTCTGATAGCGGATTTGCATAAAATGCAGCTTTATTAGGCTTATCCGTGAAGTAAACAAAAACGAGTTCCGTTTGTGCGGAAACGGTAAGGTAACCAGTTAGGAAACAAAAGAGTAAAAGTTTTTTCATAAAATTTATTTGTATAAAGATAAAAACAAAATCAATAAAATTTTTGATAGGATTTTAAATTCCTTATTTTTACAGAAATATTTAGTATATGAAAAAAATTCAGATGGTTGACTTGCAAAGTCAGTATTACAAAATAAAGAATGATGTAGACAATGCAGTTTTGAATGTAATGGATTCTGCGGCATTTATTAACGGTCCTGAAGTAAAGTCTTTCCAGAATGAATTGGAGTCTTATTTAGAAGTAAAACATGTGATTCCGTGTGCCAATGGTACAGATGCATTACAGATTGCCCTGATGGCTTTGGATCTGAAAGAAGGAGACGAAATTATCACGGCTGATTTTACTTTTGCTGCTACAGTAGAAGTTATTCACCTGCTTAAATTAAAGTCTGTACTGGTAGATGTTGATTATGATACATTCACAATTTCTACTGAACAGATTAAAAAAGCAATTACCCCAAGAACAAAAGCGATTATTCCGGTGCATATTTTCGGACAGTGTGCCAACATGGAAGAAATTTTAAAAATTGCTGAAGAGCATAATTTATATGTTATTGAAGACAATGCTCAGGCAATTGGTTCAGAATATACCTTCTCTGATGGAACTGTAAAACAGGCAGGAACAATGTCTACTGTGGGAACTACTTCTTTCTTCCCGTCAAAAAATCTGGGATGCTACGGAGACGGAGGTGCTATTTTTACCAATAATGATGAATTAGCTCACCGTTTAAGAGGAATTGTAAACCATGGAATGTACGAAAGATATTACCATGATGAGGTAGGAGTAAACTCACGTTTGGACAGCATTCAGGCAGCGGTTTTAAGAAAGAAACTTCCTCACCTGGATTCTTACAACGAAGCGAGAAGAAAAGCAGCTGATTTTTATGATGAAGCATTCGAAGGAAACCCGAATATCCTGACTCCAAAAAGAGCGGAGAACTCTACTCACGTATTCCACCAGTATACATTAAGAATTCTGAATGGAAAACGTAATGAACTTCAGAAGTTTTTAACGGAAAAAGAAATTCCTGCAATGATCTATTATCCGGTAGCATTAAGAAAGCAAAAAGCATACTTCCAGGAAAGTAATGCAGCAGACTTTGTGAATACTGATAAGCTTTTGGATCAGGTAATTTCTTTACCGATGCATACAGAATTGGACGAAGAGCAGCTGAAGTATATTACGGATGCAGTGCTTGAGTTTATGGGATAAAATAAGCATGAAGGAATTTTTTTTAAAAGGGAGAAAGTATAAATTCTTTTTAGGATTTCACCTTTTTATTGCAGGGCTTTATTCAATCTATATCATAAATACATTGAAGTCTTATAATTCCTCATCTTATTCAACATATTATAAAGAGAGTATTTCTGAAAATATTGCAAAATACTCTTTTTATATTATCATAAATTTAATTTCGGTAGCGATCATTTATTTTAAAATAAAACGAGCAAAGACTATCCTTAATTTTTTTGCAGTAATGATCTTTATTTTGGTTTGTTATGCCGAATATACCCTGATTAAAACTTATGTTAATAACTCATATTATAACTTTGTAATTACTTTTAATACAGGAGTTATAGGTTTTATTGTTTTTTATATCTTTTATCTTAATAAAAGTAATGAGAAAGAAGAAATAGGAATAAATGAAATAGAAAATATAGGAAAACGCGAAGACTAAGAAAGCGCTAAGATTAAAAAATAAAAATGGCAATACTTGTTACTGGCGGACTTGGATATATTGGGTCTCACACTGTTGTAGAACTTCTCAATAACGGCTTTGAAGTGGTTATTGTAGATGATTTATCCAATACGGAAAGGTTTATTTTAAAAAATATTGAGGAAATTACAGGTAAGAAGCCTGTTTTTTATCCTTTTGATTTAAGAAGAAAAGAACTTCTTACTCAGGTTTTTGATGCTCACCAGATTGATGGTTGTATCAATTTTGCTGCCTCTAAAGCGGTAGGAGAGAGCCAGGTCATTCCTGTAGATTATTATGAGAATAATCTGTTTTCTCTGATTAATATTCTTCAAGAATTTAAAGCAAGAAAGATCTCCAATTTTATTTTCAGCTCATCATGTACGGTATACGGACAAGCAGATGTAATGCCGATAGATGAAAATACTCCGTTGAAAACCCCTGAAAGTGTCTATGGGAAAACAAAACAAATGGGAGAGCAGATCCTGATTGATTTTGCAAAAGCCTATCAAAGTAAAATATCACTATTAAGATATTTTAATCCAATCGGAGCGCACCCTTCCGGAAAGCTGGGAGAATTGCCGATAGGGATTCCTAATAATTTAGTGCCTTATGTGATGCAGACGGCTTCTGGAGTACGTGAGAAACTGAATATCTGGGGTAATGATTACCCTACAGAGGATGGAACGGCCGTTCGTGATTATATCTATGTTGTTGACCTGGCAAAAGCACACGTTGCCGCATTAAAGAAACTGATAGAAGATCCTTCATCGGATGCTGTGATAGATACCTACAATCTGGGAACAGGAAAAGGTTCATCTGTACTGGAAGTGGTAAAAGCATTTGAAAAAGCCAATCATGTAGAAGTGCCTTATCAGATCTGTGCCAGAAGAGAAGGAGATATCACTATTGCCTATGCCAACCCTGATAAAGCAGAAAAAGGACTCAAATGGAAGTCTGAAACCTCGCTTGAAGAGGCTTTAAGAACGGTTTGGGAATGGCAAAAATATCTGAACACCAGAAATTCATAACTTAGCATTGAGAAATGCTTATATAGAAAGAGCAATTTAAACGATCATAAAACAAATTACAAAAACATCTTCCTTGAAATTTAGTGTTTTATCTTTTTAGAAAACATTTATTTCAGCGGAACTTTAATTTTAACATTAATATGAAGACACAGAGAATAGGTATTACATTTTCGTCATTTGACTTATTACATGCAGGTCACATTAAAATGCTTGAAGAAGCTAAAACAGTATGTGACTATTTAATCGTCGGACTTCAAATCGATCCGTCCCACGATCGTCCAAACAAAAATAAGCCAAGTCAGACTATTGTTGAAAGATATATCCAACTGAAAGCGGTGAATGCTGTGGATGAGATTATTCCTTATTACACAGAAGAAGACCTTTTGGATATTCTTAAATCATTTGTGATTGACGTAAGAATCATCGGGGATGATTATATGGACAGAGACTTTACAGGTAAGAAATACTGTGAAGAGAAAGGAATTGAGCTTTTTTTCAACAAAAGAGACCATAGGTTTTCCACCAGCGATCTGAGAAGAAGAATCTATGAAGCTGAAAAAGAAAAATACGCAAAAGCAGAACCTGTAAAATAACAGAAATAAAAAATCCCGAAAGAAACTTTCGGGATTTTTGTTGTATTACATTGGACCACCTTGTTCTTCGTCGCCTTTTGTATTAGAATTAATATCTTTTTTAATTTTAGGTTTGGCATCAATCTTCTCACCTTGCTTGAACTTATAAGTGAAGGATAAAGCAAACTGTCTTGGCTGCCATTGCATTTCCATTTCTCTGGTAAACTGAGCATTATCAGAGAAGTTTTTCATTTTTCTGGTATTGAAGATGTCTCTGATGTTGAATCCTATAATTCCGTTTCCTTTCCATATGGTCTGGCTCGCTCCAAAATCTATCCCATACATTGCCTTTCTGTTGTTCATAGCTGTTTTCTCAGCAGCTCTGTAGAAACTTTGAATTTGAAGGCTTAAGTTTTTAGTAGGCTTAAATGTATTGTTAAAACGTATTCTGTATGAGAATCCGGAACCTGAGAAATCATTTAAGGTTTTTGGATTGTCAGGGAATAAGTTATAGCTTCCTGTATTTTTATATCCGTAAAGGTCAGCAGAAAGCATTATTTTCCACCAGCTGTAAGGATCGTAAGTTCCGTTCAGATCCAAACCATAATTGGTCTCCGTACCCACGTTGAAAGGAATGGTGTTTACGGCTCCTGTCTGATCTACATACTGATATCTGTTTTGCTCGTCTTCAGACTTTTTAAAATACAAAGTTGGATTAAACGTGATCTTTTTATTTGAAAGATTGTATCCAAGTTCAAAAGAGTTTTCGTAGGTTGGATTAAGATTCGGGTTTCCTCTGAAATAGTTTCTGTCATCATCAAAAGACATAAAAGGAATCAGGGAGAAAGCTCTCGGACGGTTAATTCTTCTTGAATAGTTTAACAAGATCTGATTGTTCTTTGCCAGATCATAGCTTAAAAATACAGAAGGAAAGAACTTAGTGTAGTTTTTATTAACCTCCGGAGTATTTGCCGGGTTTCCGTTTACATCAAAATTTTGAAAATTAACGTCAATTTTTGAAGTCTCACTTCTTAATCCTAATTGATACGCAAATTTTTCTCCAATTTTACTTTTAAACTGTGCATAAACTCCCAAAATCTTTTCAGAATATACCGTATTACTTGTGAAATCGAACCTGGTAGTTGTAGGTTGATCGTTTAGCTTTTGATCTACAAAATAGTTATAAGTATTTCTGTTATAATCATAACGTGCTCCGGCTTCTAATTTAGACTTTTCACCTATTGGAAGTTCATAATCGATTTTTCCAATGAAGGTATCCGTTTTAGAATCTGTACTTACATTATTGATGATATTGCCGTTTGGCTGTACGATATTTTCAATAAATGTTCTTTGAACAATTTTATTAATTCCGTCTGTTTTGTTCGTCTGGTAACTTGCAGATGCGGATAATGACTGACCATTATCTCCAATTTTCTGATCAAGTCCAAGATCAAACTGTGTTGCCAGGTTTGTGTTATTTCCGTAGCTGTTTCTTTCCCTTAAAACATTGCTTACACCAGAAGTAGGAGTTGTATACAGTCTTTCATTATAAGAATTAAGACCTGTCTGATCGGTATCAAAACTTCTGATCATTCCTGAGAAATTGATGGAAGTTTTATCGCTGAAATCATGAGTAAAACCAGCAGTCACATTATAAGTGTCACTTTCTCTGGTTGTCTTACCATTTTGTTGAGAATACTGTGTAAAAGGGAATGCATCAGAAGCCAGGCTGCCAATATCATCCTTTCTGGTGGTTGTATTCTTCATGGTACTTTCATTCTTCTGATAACCACCGCCGCCATTTAAAAACCAGGTCCAGTTGCCCTTTCTCCAGTTTAGGTTCGCATTAAGATTGGTTCTTGGAAGGTAACCTAAAGTTCCTGTTACACTACCATTGAATCCCATTTTTTTATCCTTTTTAAGAATGATATTCAGAATACCTGCAGTTCCACTTGCCTCAAACTTAGAAGAAGGGTTGGTGATTACCTCAATTCTTTCAATCTGATCCGCAGGAATACTTTGCAAAGCATTGGCTCCATCGTCTATTCCAAGAAGTGAAGATGGCTTTCCGTTGATAAGAAATTTTACATTGGAATTTCCTCTCATCGATACCGTTCCGTCTGTATCTACAGAAACCGAAGGAACGTTGGTCAAAACATCCTGAAGATTTCCTCCTTTACTTACAATATCCTGTGAAGGATCATAGGTCTTTTTGTCAAGTTCTACTTTATATGCTTTGGTTGCTGAAGCAGTAATCACAACACCTTGTATTTCCTTTGTTTTACCATCAACAGTAGAGGTTGGCTCTGCTTCAATAGATAAAGCACCGATATTACCTGCTTTTGCAATAATTTTGCTGACTACACTTTTTTTGTAATCAATGGCTTCTATTGTAATATCATAATCTCCGGGCATAAGCTGAAGCGTATATTGCCCCTTTTCATCTGTCAGTACAGCATCACTTAAAGTCTTGTTGGCCTTATTGCTGAAAGTTACGGAAGCATAAGGAACCGGTTGATTTTTTTTGTTGACAATGATTCCTGAAACTCCAGCCTTCTCCTGTGCAAAAGCCAGTGCTGCCGCTGAAAGTACTAAGGTAAGTCCTAAAGTTTTTCTGGTGAAAATATTGACAATTTCTGTCTTATTCTTCATAGGTTATTTTTTTGTATAAGATCGTGAAAGAATAACCCTTAATATTTTGAATATCCATATCAATTTGATCTTCAAAACATTATGGTTGTATGTTTTTTTCTAACTGTTTAAATTTTCAGGTGCTTTCTAAGCCTATTTTATATTTTTTGAGTTGAGCCAGTCCTGATAAGCCTTTGCATTCACTGCATGTTCTTCAGCATTTGCAGTAAACTTATGGTATCCGAATCTTGCCGGATCAGCACACATAAATATATAATTGTTGTTTTCGGCATTTAAAACAGCATCTATTGAATTCTTATCCACTACACAGATAGGTCCCGGAGGAATACCTGCATTGGCATAAGTATTATAAGGTGATGGTGTAGACAAATGCTTATATAATACCCTTTTTATAGGTTCTTTAAAATTAGTCTGCTTATTAATTGCATAAATTACCGTAGGATCAGACTGAAGTTTCATTCCTTTTCTGTAACGGTTTAAATATAATCCAGCAATTGTTTTCATTTCGTCCTTTTTCCCTCCGGACTCTTTGTAAACAATAGAAGCCAGAGCATAAATCTGATCTCTTGTAAGACCGGACTGTTGTTCTTTGTTTTTTCTTTCACTCGTCCAGAAATCATTATACTGGTTTTCGAACTTGGAAAAAAATTCTCTCGGACTTACTGTCCAGAAGAAATTATAAGTATCAATGAAAAAATATTTTTTTAAATCTTCAACATTTTTATAGCCTTTCTCCTGCGCAACAGCATCCAGATCATTCACAAAATGTAATGAATCAATTTCTGTTTTTTTAGTCACCTTACCAATCATCTGATACATATCTCCAAAATCACCAATTCTGTAAGAATTTGCAGTCTGGTTACCTGCTTTGATCATATTGACAAGGTTTTTGTTACCTGTTCCGCTCTGAATATGATATCGCCCTGCTTTAAAATTCGTATCAAGGCCTTTTTCCTTAGCTACAGCTTCAAAGGACTCTCTGTCCTTAATATAAGGAGCAATAGAATCGAGGATCTGTTTAAAGCCTGCTCTATGAGGAATCAGAACATAACCATCCTTTTCTACGTTATTTCCTAAATATTTATTATAAAATCTCAAACCAAAAAATCCTGCCACTACAAAAACCAGCAGAATGACAATGAGAATTGCTTTTTTCATTCTTTATAAATGTTGATTAAAAGTTTTTTGTTTTTAAAGAAGATCTGTCTTACCTCTAAAAACTTGCTTTGCAGGACCCTCCAACCAAATATTCTGGAATGCATCACCGCTTTTTTCAGCATATACTTTAAGGTTTCCGCCTAAAGTTTTAACTTTTACAGAGGTTAGATTATGTTTTTGCAGAAAAGTTAAAGCAGAAGCTGTAACTCCTGTTCCGCAACTGTAAGTTTCGTCCTCAACGCCTCGTTCATAGGTTCTTACAAAAATTTCATTATCCGAAATTTTTTCTACAAAGTTCACATTGATTCCTTTTTCTTTATAATTTTCAGAATTTCTGATTCCATATCCTTCGTCATAAACGTGATAATCTTTCAGGTTATCTACATATTTTACATAATGAGGAGATCCGGTGTTCAGAACAAAATCATTTCCGTCATGGGAAACAGTATCCACATTGATCATTTTTAATTTAATGATTCCGTTATGGATTTCAGCTTCATGTTCACCATCCGTTGCAATGAATTTGCATTTGTCTTCAAAAATGTCCAGGAAAAAAGCAAAAGCAACAAGACATCTTCCTCCGTTTCCACACATTGTACTTTCCCCACCATCAGAATTGTAATACACCATTTTAAAATCATATTCAGGATCGTTTTCCAACAGAATAAGACCGTCAGCACCTATTCCGAAACGTCTGTCACATAATTTTTCAATGCTATCTTTATCTTTAGTAAATTGAAGATCACGGTTGTCTACCATTACAAAATCATTCCCTGTTCCCTGATATTTATAAAATTCCATATTTTTTTGTTAAATGAAGAAGCAAAATTACTATATTTTAAATGAAAAACGAACAGTGTTAGCTGTTCGTTTCCTTATTTATAATCGTTTTATCTAAAGCCGCCTCCGCCGCTCTGCTGTCTGCTTGAACTGGTGCTTTGGCTGCCTGAGCTATTCCTGAATCCACCGCCAGAAGATTCTGATCTGCTGCTTTCAGAATTTCTGAAACCGCTGTTATTCTGGTTTCCCTGGTTGTTCTGATTACTGCTGTTTTGATTTCTGAATCCGCTGTTACTGTTGGAGTTTCTGAAACCACTGTTGTTTTGGTTTCCCTGATTGTTTTGATAACCACTATTCTGGTTTCTGAATCCGCTATTGCTGTTAGAGTTTCTATTATTATTGAATCCTCCGTTATTATTGTATGAACCGTTACTGTTCGTTGTACGCGTATTCTGGAACCCGTTTTGAGGTCTTGACGAAGAAGAAGATCTTCTTTCTACATAGACTTTTCTTCTGGAGTTATTATAACTGTCATAATAATAAGGAATGCCATTATCATAGTAATAGTTAACGTTATTTCTGTAATAATAGCCGTCATTGCCCCAATATCCACCGCTTCCGTAGTATCCTGAAGGAGCATAATAATACCCATTGTTGTAATAGGGATCACCATATCCGTAACCACTATTGCTTCCGTATCCGTCAGTATATGCTAAACAAGAGGTTAAACTGGTAATAGCAAAAATACTGATTGCTATTTTAAATAAATTTTTCATGACTTTATTGTACTTTTTTTTCTTTAAAACTTTTTTTCCAATTGACGTATCCTAAGATCGCCATTATAGTAAATACCAAATATTGAACCGAAGTGATTCCAAGTCCCTTAAAAATCATCATAGGGATGCAAATAAGATCTCCAAGAATCCAGAAAATCCAGCTCTCAATGCGCTGTTTGGCCATCAACCACATTCCTACTAAAAATATGGAAGTGGTAAAAATATCCATCCAATTGGCCCAATCGAGATGATATAATCCCAAATAAGCACCTTCTAAATGATCAATATAAGGTTTACAATAATAAATAAAAGTAACAAATGCCAAACTCAGCACAAAAAGAATACTTGCATGTATCCATTCTTTTCGGGTAGCCCATGTAACTTCTACATGAACATGATCTTCAGAATTTCTTGCCCATAGAATCCAGCCATAAATACTCATGACAGTATAATAGACGTTAATCATACAGTCTCCCAGCAGCCCGGCATTGAAAAGAAGATATACATAGATCAGGGTTGAAAAAATGCCAGTAGGGTATACCCATATATTTTTCTTTATGGAAAAAAATACGCTCAGTATTCCGAAAATTGCACCTGATGCTTCCAACGTAATTTGTAAAGAATCATAGCTTTCATAAGGCTTTACAAAAAGATCATATAAATTCATGCAATCAAAAATAAGCAAAAATATGGACTTTTTAAAATGGATTATATAATGTGTTGTTCAGGTTTTTAAACCTTTAATGTAAAATAAATGAGGAAAGTTTAACGATAAACGTGGGAGTTCCTAAATTTTTTATATTTTCGTAAATCCTTAATAAATAAAAAAACATGTCGAAAATTTGGGTTAAAAAGCCACTAAGTGCCTATGAGGCAGATATGAAGAAAAGTGAGCTGAAAAAAGTCCTTGGAAAATGGAGTTTAACAGCAATTGGAGTGGGTGCTATCATCGGTGGTGGAATCTTTGTTCTTACTGGAACAGGAGCCTATTATCACGCAGGACCAGCACTTGCCATTTCCTTTATCATAGCAGGGATCGCCTGCGTTTTTGCTGCATTATGCTATGCAGAATTTGCATCCATTATTCCTGTAGAGGGTTCAGCTTATGCTTATGCATATGGAACAGTAGGAGAAATTTTTGCATGGGCCATGGGATGGTGTCTCATCCTCGAGTACGCCATGGCGAGTATGGCTGTTTCCGTGAGTTGGTCCGGATATTTTAACAAATTTTTAAAGATTTTTAATATTCACTTGCCTGGCTATCTGACATCAGATCCGGCAAGTTATACCGGAGATGGTTTTTCAATGAACCTGCCAGCATTCATTCTTGTTCTTTTAATTACTGCATTATTGGTAAAAGGAACTAAAGAAGCTGCAGGAGCGAATAACCTGATCGTTTTAATGAAAACTTCAGCGGTTATCTTTGTAATTATCGCTGGTGTATATATTATTTTCTCTAATACAGATCTTTACAATGCGGTAGACGGTGTTAAAAACTGGAAGCCTTTTATTCCGGATCAGGTTCAGATTAAAAATTCTGAGGGAGATATGGTTTCTGCCTACGGTATTAAAGGAATTATTTCCGGAGCAGCAGCTATTTTCTTTGCTTATATTGGTTTTGATGCTGTTTCTACACAAGCTGGAGAGGCTATTAACCCTAAGAAAGATGTACCTTTCGCTATTATCGCTTCATTATTGGTTTGTACTGCTTTATATATCTGTGTATCTCTTGTATTAACAGGGATGATGCATTATACAGACTTTAACCCGGAAGGTAAATATCCGGATGCTATCAAAGCTCCTGTAGCGTATGCTTTCGAAATTGCAGGAAAGCACTGGGCGAGTAATATCGTAACTATTGCAGCTACTGTAGGATTAATTTCCGTAGTAATGGTAATGATGATGGGACAGTCCAGAATCTTCATCGGGATGGCAAAAGACGGATTGATTCCTAAATTCTTCGGTGATCTTCATCCAAAAACAAAAACACCTTACAAAGGAATCATTTTGTTAGGACTTGTGGTAGCATTGATCGCGGCATTTACTCCAATTTCAACATTGGCAGATATGACAAGTTTCGGAACGCTGTTCGCATTTACACTGGTTTGTATTGCCGTTTGGGTGATGAGAAAAAAAGAACCTAATTTGATCAGACCTTTCAAAGTTCCTGCTTACAAAATAGTGGTGGCACTGGGAGTATTTATCAATATTTATTTGATCTTTAACTTAAGTGCTCATGCTTTGGAACTTTCTGCAGTATGGTTGTTCTTAGGAGGTTTAGTATACTTCCTGTATGGAAAATCAAACAGTAAGCTAAACAATCCTGAAAAATATCAGAATTAAGATTAATTATCATATTAAACCGCTTCGGCGGTTTTTTTTGTCCCAATACTATTACTATGAAAAATATTTTGTCCATTTTATTCCTGTCCGTAGGAATTACAGCGTTTTCCCAACAGGTGGAAAGCCTTGAAACCATTCTTAATGATAAGATCAGTATCAGAGCTCTTGAACTGTATAATAACAAGGTCTGGTACAGTGGTACAGATGCCAAATTTGGGTTTGTAGATCTTAAAGATTATAAAAACCAGAAACAGATAAAATTATCCGAAGAGAAACTTCAGTTCAGAACATTAGCGCAAAATAAAACTACTTTTTATGCTATCAATATTGAGAGTCCCGGACGTTTCTTTGCTATCGATAAGAAAACTCTGAAATCACAGGTTGTTTTTAAAGATACAGCGAAAACAGCTTTTTATGATGCTTTGCATTTTGTGAATGATAAGCTGGCCTATACTTTTAGTGATGCAGATAAAGATCAGATGTTGAAACTGGCTGTGTACAAAGAAGGGAAATGGAGCATGTTTAAGAATAATGTAAAATTAAATGAAGGAGAAGCTGCTTTTGCTGCCAGTAATACCAATATTTCATCCTCTAAAAAATACTTATGGATTGCAACTGGAGGGAAAGCTTCAAGAATTTTAAGAATGAATCTGAAAGATGAAAAAATAGAAGTGTTCAACACCCCAATCATACAGGGAGAATCTTCGCAGGGAATGTATTCAATTGATTTTTTTGAAGACCGT
The DNA here is from genome assembly GCF_047345655.1 of Chryseobacterium sp. T20. NCBI lineage: Bacteria > Pseudomonadati > Bacteroidota > Flavobacteriia > Flavobacteriales > Weeksellaceae > Chryseobacterium > Chryseobacterium sp. T20. The sequence continues at coordinate 693,579 of NZ_JBLFDU010000001.1, read as the reverse complement.
TTTGGGATTGCTGCAGGAGGGGATTATACAAAACAGGATGCCAATATCAATAATATCGCAACTACTCATGATGCTGGTGAAACCTGGCAGATTCAGGCTTCAGGACAGAATGCAGGATATACAACCTGTGTGAAAATTAAACCGGGATCAAAAGGAAAAGAAATAGTAGCAGTAGGAGACAAGCATATCAGCTATTCTTCAGATTTTGGAAAAACTTGGAAGAAAATTTCTGATGAGAAAGGTTTCTTTGTCTGCCAGTGGATTGATGCTAACCGTGTGGTTCTTGCAGGAAATAACAGAATTGCAGTGATGAAATTAAAATTTTAAATATCAGGAATAGAATTTATCACTATTTGTCAAAAGCCTGATCATACGTATTTAGACTCATTATAAAATAGAACCTAATATAATTCATAGGTTAAAATTCATAACTAATGGTTAATTTTGTAAGATGAAATTTAAATGATGTTAAATTTCATGTCCTTATAAAATTTTAATTTTCAAAATGAACTCTTTAATAGATAAGTATAATATTCCCGGACCGCGTTACACCTCTTATCCTACCGTTCCATATTGGGATGAATCAACATTCTCACCGGAACAATGGAAGGAAACCGTAATCAGGTCTTTTCATGAGAGCAATGCAGAGGAGGGAATTTCTATTTACATCCATTTGCCTTTCTGTGAGGCATTGTGTACGTTCTGTGCTTGCCATAAGCGTATTACCAAACAACATAGTGTTGAAATACCTTATCTGGAAAGTGTTTTAAAGGAATGGAAACTGTATCTTGATCTTTTCAACGAAAGACCTAAACTGAAAGAATTACACCTTGGAGGTGGTACTCCTACGTTTTTCTCTCCTGAGAATTTAAGAACATTACTGGAAGGTATTTTTTCATCGGTAGACATTGCGGAACACCCTGAATTTTCTTTTGAAGGGCATCCAAACAATACCACGAAAGAACATCTTCAGACCTTATATGATCTTGGTTTCAGAAGAGTAAGTTTTGGAGTTCAGGATTATGATCCTAAAGTTCAGAAAGCAATCAACAGAATCCAGCCTTTTGAAAATGTAAAAAACGTTACAGAATGGGCTAAGGAAATCGGATACCGAGGAATCAGTCATGATCTTGTTTTCGGATTGCCACACCAGAATTGGGAAGCAATGGAGCACACCATCAGAAAGACTATGGAGCTGAAGCCGGACAGATTGGCGTTCTACTCTTACGCACACGTTCCATGGGTGAAAGGTGTTGGACAAAGAGGATTTGATGAAAATGATCTTCCAAGCGGAGAAGAAAAACGCCGTTTGTATGAAGATGGCAAAAAGCTTCTTCAGGATTTAGGATATATTGAAGTAGGGATGGATCATTTCTCGCTTGAGCACGATGATCTGTATCAGTCTTTGATTCATAAAAAGCTTCACAGAAATTTCATGGGCTATACTTCCAGCAATACCCAACTGATGGTAGGACTTGGAATGTCTGCTATTTCAGATTCTTGGTATGCTTTTGCCCAAAATGTAAAAACTGTAGAGGAATACCAGAAAATGGTTGAAGAGGGTGAGATTCCTGTTGTAAAAGGGCACGTTCTGAGCGATGAGGATCTTACGGTAAGAAGACATATTCTGAATCTGATGTGCCAGCTTGAAACTACTTTTGATGTTAATAATTCTTTCCCTGAGCTTGACAATGCGCTGGAAATGCTGAAAGAAATGGAAAACGATGGTTTAGTTGAGATCAATGGAACTGAAGTTAAAATTACAGAAGCAGGTAGAGCCTTTACAAGAAATGTGGCGATGGTTTTTGACCTGAGAATGATGAGAAATAAACCCGAAACAAGGATTTTCTCAATGACAATATAAAACAAAAGCGGTTCAGTTGTGAACCGCTTTTTTATTGACCTATGGGCTTATTTTGAAATAGTTTAAACTTTTTTGAAACATTAAGATTGCATTAAGGTGTTTAGAGTATTAAGATGAGCTTCGCTTTAAGCTTAAAAATCAGAATTATTTATCTTAACTTAACTATGCTTTACTGCTTAAATCCTTCTTAATGGTTTAAGAAATATCCAATTTTTTTTGCTTAATGAAACGCTTTTGCGATCCTTTTTTAGAGAATTTAAAAGCTTTAGCGTTTCGTTTGCGTTTACAACCAGCTGCTACTGTTTAATAATCAATTTCTGACTATATGATTTCAGTTCCCCGGATTTTAGATTAATATAATAAACTCCGGCAGGAATCCCTGAAATATTAATTCCTTTGCCATTAATAATCTGATCCGTTTCCATCAATTTTCTTCCCTCCGCACTGATGATTTCCAGGGTTGCTTTTTTATCTTTCACTCCATCAATGAAAATTTCTTTGGAAGCAGGATTAGGATAAACTTTTACTGTTCCTAAAGTATTTTCATGAGTTCCTAAAGTTCCTGTAGATATTTTGAAAATTTTTCCATTGGTTAAATCTGCGACATACAATCCTTTCTGATAATCTTCTCCAAAAGTAGAAAAGTTATTTCCGGAATAAGGAGTCGTCCATGTAATGGCATTATTGGTATCCAGCATTCCGATCTGAGAAGAACAATAATCAGCAAAGAAATATTTCCCCTGAAGTGAAGGGTATTGGCTTCCTCTGTAGACGTAGCCGCCTGTGATAGAGCATTTTCCGCCAGAATGGTTATATACAGCAACAGGGAAGGTCATGGTGGACTGTGCAGCACATCCTGCCGTATTGTAAGCATTATTCCCTTCATAACAGCGCCAGCCATAATTTAATCCGGCTGTAGTAATGGGCATTTTGTTGATTTCTTCTATTGCTCCCTGGCCAACATCAGCAATCATGGCATTGCCGGTAGTCAGATCAAAAGAAAATTTCCAGGCATTTCGGAGACCATAAGCCCATATCTCGTCTGCACCATCCACTCCGGCTCCGGCAAAGGGATTGTCAGGCGGAATATTATAAGGTCCGGTAGCATCCACATCGATTCTCAGCATTTTCCCTAATAACATATTTTTATTTTGGGCATTATTATTCGGGTCGCCACCACTTCCTCCGTCTCCGGTGATGATCCAAAGCTTTCCGTCAGGGGCAAAATGAATGCTTCCTCCATTGTGATTGTCGAATGGTTTGGGAATATTCAACAGTATTTTTTCAGAGGCAGGATCTGCTACGTTTGGATCTGTTGAACTTACACTGTATCGGGCAACAATAATATTGCCTGAAAGATTGTTATAATACACAAAAAAATATCCTTTGGTAGAGTATTGGGGATGAAAGGCAAGACCGAGAAGGCCTCTTTCACCGCCGAAAGTAATTTTTGATCCGATATTCAGAAAGTTGGTAGTGTTAATAGTCCCATTGGGTTGAATAATTTTAATGATACCGTCCTGTTGAACCACAAAAAGTCGGCTGTCATTGGCGTTCGTAATCTCTACAGGGCTGGTAAGTCCTGTCACAAATTCTTCCAAATTAATGCTTTGAGAATTAATAATTAAGGAAGAAAAAATACTGATGCAAAAAAGTAATTTTTTCATAATATTTTGAGAGTTAGTGTGTTGGGGAAGTGAATGAAAATTTTATACCAATCATATTTTGAAGACTTCATTATGATAGTATGAAAAAATTGTTAAATCTTAAATAGAAATCACGATACCAATATATCTGAAAATAAACCATTTCTGTTGTTAAAAATTCATAAAATACAAGAAAATCATTATATTTGCCGACTTAATTTAACGTAGTTATAACAAAATGCAAGGAAAAGGACTTATTACAATTGTCGCTATTGTACTAGGGTTGATTTGCTTAAACGAGCTATTACCAACATGGTACGCCAGCAAAATTGAAAAGCAGGCGACTGCTATTGCAGGAGACAATCCGGAGAAGTATCAAAAAGAAATCGCAAGACTTTCTAAGGATACTTTGAATTTAGGATTCACAAAACTTTATTACACTAAAGCCAAAGACAAGGAAATGAAACTTGGTCTTGACTTGAAAGGAGGGATCAACGTTCTTTTGGAAATCAACCAGAGAGATCTTGTGAATGATTTAACCAATTATTCTACAAATCCTGTTCTTATTGAGGCTTTAAACAAAACTGATGAAGCACAGAAGAATTCTACTAAACCTTACATCGACAACTTCTTCGAGCAGTTCGATGTAATTAACAAAGCTAAAGGGACAAACCTTAAGTTGGCAGATCCGGAAATTTTCGGAAATACAACCCTTACTGAGGTGAAGTACAACACGCCTGATGAGCAGGTGAAAAGCATTGTTAAAAGAAAAATCGATGCATCTGTAGGAACAGCTTTCGAGGTAATCAGAACGAGAATTGACAAACTTGGAGCTATCCAGCCAAACGTTCAGAGAGTACCTGGTACAGCGAGAATTTCTGTGGAAATGCCTGGTATGAAGGACATCGATAAAGTGAAGAAAATGCTTCAGACTTCTGCAAAACTTCAGTTCTGGGAAGTACAGCAGGTTCCTGAAATTGCACCTTATTTCCAGACTTTGACAACTATGGTTGCTACAAAAGGAGATTCTATGGGAGTGGCAAAGAATGTGAACTTCATGAGCCTTTTACAGCTTGACAAATTAAGAACAAATGGTGTTGCTAACGTAAAATTATCTGATACTGCAGTTGTAAATAAAATCTTAAACAGCAAGGTAGGTCAGTCTTTACGTCCGGCTAACATTAAATATACACAGTTCATGTGGGGTTACAAACCTGAAGCTACAGATAGTGAAAGCTTAGTATTGTATGCGATCAGAGGTAACATCAACCAAAAAGCTCCGGTAGACGGTGCTGTGGAAACTGCTGCGATCAGCTACGATGAACTAAGCAGAGTAGTGGTAGATATGCAGATGGACTCTAAAGGAGCAAAAGAGTGGAAAACATTAACTGAGAAAAACGTAGGAAAACCAGTTGCCGTAACTCTTGATAACAGAGTATACACAGCTCCTAACGTTGTAAATGCTATCCCTAACGGTAGAACTCAGATCTCTGGTAACTTCTCTCAGGAAGAAGCTAAAGAATTGGTAGATGTGTTAGGTGCTGGTAAATTGCCTGCAGGTGCAAAAGTAGTTCAGGCTACTGTTGTAGGTCCATCTTTAGGACAAGAGGCTATTGATTCTGGTTTAATGTCGTTTATCATTGCATTTGCTATTATCATTGTTTATATCATTTTCTACTACGGTGGAGCTGGTGTATACGCGGTAATTGCGATGGTGATCAACTTATTCTATATTTTCGGTATTATGGATTCGGGTGACTTTACCCTTACGCTTCCAGGTATCGCGGGTATCGTTCTTACGATGGCAGTAGCGGTCGATACGAACGTTATCATTTATGAAAGAACTAAAGAAGAATTATTCGCTGGGAAAAGTATCCTTGAAGCTTACAAAGATGGTTTCAAACATGCATTAAACGCGATTATCGATGGTCACACTACGACTTTCCTAACGGCAGTTGTATTGTTCTTCTTCGGAACAGGGCCTATTAAAGGTTTTGCACTGACGTTGATGATCGGTATCTTAATGACATTATTTACGTCTGTATTGCTTTCAAGAGTAATGATTTTCTCAAGATTAAATAAAGGAAAAGGACTTTCTGTCTGGACTCCGGCTACGAAGAACCTATTCAGAAATACCTGGATCGATTTCATCGGAAAGAGAAAGTATGCTTACATCGTTTCTGCTGTTCTTACCGTTATTTGTGTGATTTCAATCGCAACGCACGGTTTCAAATACGGTATCGACTTTACCGGTGGTAGAAACTATGTGGTAAGATTTGATAAAGATGTAAAAGCTGAAGATGTTGAAGAAAAATTAGTAGCATTATTCAAAACTGAAGACGGTAAGAACTCTTCTGTAGAAGCTAAAACTTTCGGAAACAACAAACAATTAAAGATTTCTACCGATTACCTTATCGAAGATGAATCTTTAAAAGCTGACCAGATTATCGAACAGAAATTATTCGAAGGTTTAAAATCAAACTTACCGGCAGGAACTACATTGAAAGATTTCAAATCTGCTGATAAAGAACACGCAGGAATTATTTCTTCTGAGAAAGTAGGACCTTCTGTTGCTGATGATATCCAGACTCACGGTATCTATGCGGTATTAGCTGCATTAGCAATGATCTTCGTTTATATCTTGGTGAGATTTAGAAAATGGCAGTTCTCTCTTGGAGCAGTTGCTGCTCTATTCCACGATGCGGTAATTATTTTAGGAGCATATTCATTGCTTCACAAATATATGCCGTTCAACATGGAGATCAACCAGGATTTCATCGCTGCGATTCTTACTGTATTAGGTTACTCAATTAACGATACAGTAATTATCTTCGACAGAATTAGAGAATACCTGAGAGAGAAAAAATCTTTAACATTAGCAGGTCTTTTTGATGACTCTATTTCAAGTACATTGGGTAGAACATTCAACACCTCATTCACTACGATTTTGGTTATCCTTGCGATCTTCATCTTCGGTGGTGATAACTTGAGAGGATTCATGTTTGCGATGTTAATTGGTATTGGATTCGGTACTTATTCATCCATCTTTATTGCGTCTGCAATTGCTTACGACTTCCTTAAAACAGGGAAAGAAGAAGAGGTACATGGAAAATCCACTTCTGCTAAAGAAGAACTTGCTTCAAAGTAATACAAACTACAATAAATTAGTAAAGACCGTTTCGAAAGAAGTGGTCTTTTTTTATATACTTATCCTTTTTTTTCTTTTTGATCATTTCAAATGATAAATTGGGAATCTCACCCTAACTATTTGAAAGCTTTTGTTTTAAATGATTGAATTTTCATCTAGTTTTTAATTATTTTATCTGTTTTCTATTGGTAATTATTTATTAGTGTTTTTAAACCTTTTTTTTATAATTTATATTATAGATTTTACTTTTTTTAATGAGTTTTAATTGGAGTTATGTATAATAACTCTAATTTTAGAGAATAATTTGATTGTGTGTAATTGTTGAATAATAAAGGATTTTTGTGAGTTTATATGGAAATAATTATTTTATTTGAAAATTATTAAAAAATAAGAGTTTTATGTAGTGAAATATTTTATATTTATATAAAATAAAACAAAAATGAAAACCGAAAAATTATTCGTTGCTGTGGCATTATGTGCTGCTAGTTTCCTTATAGCACAGGTAGGAATTGGAACTCCTAATCCTGATAAAAGTGCTGCCTTAGATATTACGAATACCACTAAAGGTGTACTGATCCCGAGAATTTCCAATCTGTCAACAATAGTCACACCGGCCAACGGTTTGCTGGTTTATGATCTCCAAAGGCAGGCATTAACCCAGAATATCGGAACTCCTTCCAGTCCCAATTGGGTTCCTATCAGTGGTAATATTGTTAAGTTCTTCTATATGCCGTCCATCAGTATTGATACCTCTGTTTTAAGTACAGGAAGAACAAAAGACTTGTTCCAGCTTTATAAGGCTCAGTTTTCGGCCCCTAAGGTTTCGAGTACGGGAGCTCCAGGGGGAATCCCTTTCTTTGCTAATGCATCAGATTTGTATTATTATGTTACTGATTTCGACAATACCGTATTAAGCAATGTAAGCATTGATCCCAATGGCATATTGAAATATGATGTGGTAGGAACGGCAACGGCCTGCTCTTTTGTCAATATTGTATTTGTAATCAAATAATTTGAAGTGACATACAGTCATTATGATCATCCTTATCCAGGGATGAGTGTCTATCACGTATAATTAACTTTAAAAATTATTGATGATGAAAACAATTTCAATAGTACGCTGTTTGCTTATGGCCATAGGTCTTTTTGTATCAGGCAAAGTAATATCGCAGGAGATGGTTACCCTTCCCAATGGTGGATGTGGAAGATTATTGGATACCAATACTTCAAGTTCAAGTGATGGTGGTTTTCTTTGTTTCAGATTAGGAAAAGAAGCTGTTAATCCTAATAATATGACGGATACGGATGTCAACTCATATGCATCTTTGAAACCAGGAACTGGTGCCGGACTATTCTGTAGTATGTATATCGGGGTAGGAACTTCGGGAGCCGACTTTCAGGCTAATAAACCTGTTTATATTGATTTTGCTTCCGATGGATTCAATTTTAACCCAAGTTTTAATGGGGGTAATTTTGTCTTCTATAACAATGGTCAGGAAGTCTATCGTACAGGTATCAACGGGCATTTTTTCTTTGATTTCGGAGATAATCAGGAGCGAAGGATTATTAAAGTAATTCCTACGGCTGCATGGGATGAAGTGCAGCTGGCCTTCGGAGAAGCTATTGGTATTGGTTTTTCATTCAGTCAGATGAGAGTATATAATATCCTTTCCGAATATTATCTGGCACCTATGACCTATTTATCTCAGCCTACTGATAAAACAGTTGCTGCCGGAGGATCTACAACGATGACAGCGGTAATCAATAATACTTCTACAGATGAAACACCGGATAATATTACCTATCAGTGGCAGGTTCTTATCGGAAGTACATGGACTAATCTTGCAAATGGCTCCAACTATGCGAATGTCACTTCATCCACTCTTACTATTAATAATGTGCCTGCAGGATTTCACAATAATCAGTATAGAGTTGTTGCCAATTCCAGCTTTCATACCTGTTCTTTCCAGGCGATTTCTACTGTGGGACGACTTTTTGTCAACTCGGTAAACAGCCCGGGAACTATTGCTGCAGATCAAACAGTGTGTATGGATATCAGCAATGATCCCTCTGCGTTTAGTCAGACTACAGCAGCACAGGTAAGCGGTTCTGCGGAATATCAGTGGCAAAGTTCTCAGGATAATATAACGTTCACGAATATCACGAATGCCACATCTGCTGCGTATGATGCCCCGCCAATTACACAGACAACTTATTACCGTCGTGGAGTAAGATCTGTTCTGAATGGAAATACGACTGCTTATCAATACAGCAATGTAGTAAAAGTAACGGTAAAACAAAGTTGTCTTATTAAGTGTATCATAACCAACAGAATGATATATACGACATTGAACAGCAACTAATATAGGGTTCTAATTAAGAATAGTAACCTGTTTCAAATTCATTTTTGGAGCAGGTTTATTCTGTATGTTTGGCAGGAAAATGCAGGAAAAATAAAGCTATGGTAAATGTAATGTGTTATTTAATAGTATTTTAATCTTTTTGCTTTTTAAAATTTATATGAAGTATTCATAATTTAGAATCATTATTTTTCAGATTTGATTAATTTTGCACCATCATGGAAAATTCAAAGAAAAAAGCGGCTATAGGCTTCATATTTATTACTTTACTGATCGATATTACGGGATGGGGAATCATCATTCCTGTTGTTCCTAAATTAATTGAGGAACTTATTCATGCAGATATTAGTGAAGCCGCAAAATATGGTGGTTGGTTGGGATTTGCCTATGCATTTACACAATTTATATTCTCTCCGTTAGTAGGAAACCTTAGTGACAAATACGGACGAAGACCTATTATCCTGATTTCTCTTTTCGGATTTGCAGTAGATTATATTTTCCTTGCTTTAGCTCCCACCATCTGGTGGTTGTTTTTGGGAAGGATTATCGCAGGGATTACGGGTGCGAGTGTCACCACGGCCAGTGCTTACATTGCAGATATTTCCACGGATGAAGACAGAGCTAAGAATTTCGGGCTGATAGGCGCTGCTTTTGGGCTCGGATTTATCATAGGACCTGTTCTGGGTGGAGTTCTTGGACATTATGGAGCAAGAGTTCCTTTCTATGCTGCTGCAGGCCTGTGTCTGCTTAATTTCCTGTATGGCTATTTCATCCTTCCTGAAAGTTTGGATAAAGATAAAAGAAGAGAATTCGACTGGAAACGTGCCAATCCTATTGGTTCATTTAAATTTTTAGGGAAACACCCTGAAATTTCTGGATTGATCGTTTCTTTGATCTTAATTTATATTGCAGGTCATGCTGTACAGAGTAACTGGAGTTTCTTTACCATGTATAAGTTCAGCTGGACAGAAAGAATGGTTGGGATTTCATTAGGTGTAGTAGGTTTATTGGTAGGTCTCGTGCAGGGTGGTCTTATCCGATATACGACTCCAAGGCTGGGAGAACAGAAAAGTATTTATTACGGATTGGCTTTCTATGCGGTAGGAATGTTATTGTTTGCCTTTGCTTCAGAAGGCTGGATGATGTTTGTGTTTCTCGTACCTTATTGTTTAGGTGGAATCTGCGGACCAGCTTTACAGTCTGTCATCACGAAAAGTGTTCCTTCCAATGAACAGGGAGAACTTCAGGGAGCATTAACAAGCTTAATGAGTGCCACATCCATTATCGGACCTCCGATGATGACCAATTTATTTTACTATTTCACCCATGATGAAGCCCCTTTCAAATTTTCAGGAGCCCCTTTCTTTTTAGCCTTTGTTTTAATGGCGATCAGTGTGGTAATTACCTATTCTGCTTTTCAGAAAAAAAATAAAAAGTTAATTGATATAACTTCGGAAAAAGATTTTCACAAGCCATAGATTTGTTCTATTGATGAGATATAGGTGATTTTGGGTTACATCTTTCAATAATTTTACAATAGTGAAATAGTTTTACTTATTGTTGAAACAGGAAAAAAACAAATTATGAATACAGCAGACCTGGAAAAGTATTTTGAACGGATTCATTTCCCCGGAACTCCGGAGTTGAACATGGAAACATTGAAGAAAATACATCAGCTTCATCCTAAATATATTCCCTTCGAAAATATAGACTCTTATACTGGAAAAGTGCCTTCTTTGAAAGGAGATGATGTTTTCAGAAAACTGGTGATCGAATCCAGAGGAGGGTATTGCTATGAACAGAATCTGCTTTTAAGTGAAGTTTTAAAAACATTAGGATTCAATGTGAAACTCCAGCTTGGAAGAGTAGTGTGGGGAAGGCAGGAGGATAGTATTGCTGCACAGACGCATCTTTTGCTTATTGTCGATTTTGATGAAGATCAATATGTGGTAGATTGCGGATTTGGAACAGCCACACTCACTGCACCTGTACTTTTAAACGAAGAAGAGCAGCAGCAAACACCCAACGGAATATTTAAAGTTTCCCATAAAGAAGAAACCTTTACACTTTGGATGTGGAAAGAGCAGTGGCTTCCGGTGTATCGCTTTATTCCTGAGCATGTAGAACCTGTTGATCTTGATATTTCCAACTGGTATTTATCTACTCATCCGGATTCTCATTTTAAGAACAGGCTGATTCTTTCAAAAGTAGATGAGAATGCCCGTTATACCTACACAGACCATGTGCTGAATATCCGGACTGGTGATGGTGAAAAGGAGTCTATAACGATAGAAAATGATATACAGCTCTATGAAATATTGATTAATACTTTTGGACTTAAAGAAAACGCAATAGAAGCATTGAAGTCAAAAGTCAGAATCTGGTAGACTTACAAGTATACATACAATAAACGGGAAGCTCGCTGAGCTTCCCGTTTTGATTAAAATCTGATTTTTATGAAAATAACTATGGATAAAGGGATTTTGTCCCATTACTTACAATATTACTGCCCAATCCGGAGAATGATACAGAGAAATTAGTAGAGTTAAAGCTTAAAGAACCTGTAGGGGTACAAAGTCCCAGCGCATAGCGACATTGCCCGTAAGCTCCTGTCTTTTTGGTAATTTTACTTTCGCTTTTTGCTTTTCCTAAACTGATATATCCCCAGTCACTTACATCTGCATTAGACACCGTAGACCCTGAATAATAAATGGTAATCTGATATCCCGCTTCCCCTCGTTTAGAACCCCAAAGCCAGTTGGCTGTCCACCATTGTTTATACCATGTAGAAACCACTTTTGAAGCCTGATTGTTCGATGCTTCTGAATTTCCACGGGTGTCCATCATCACAAGACCTCCAAAGATATTATCCCAGATAATTCCTGAATCACCATAAAAACATAAGGTGGTAAATTTTCCGTTTTTGCTGTTCCAGGTTACTTCCATAACCTGGGTTCCTGGTTTTACTTCTTCGGTGATGGCTTCTTTTAATCCTTGTTGGGCGATTGTTAAATCCTCATCATGATACAAATCTCCAATTTTTCCGATTTTTACAGAAGATGGATCCATAATATTTCCGGATGCAATGAACTGATCTTTATCTGTAATCAGTTTTTTGGATAGTTCTACCCCTTGTTGGGTCGAAATTTTCCCCAATACAGCTACGCCAACAATCTGTAAATCATTTTTTAAATACGTTTCAAGATTTTTGGTAGATTCATTCAGTTGAAATTGTACTGCTTCAGGAACAAGCTGAGAAGAAGAAGGAGTAATCTCTTTTTTCAGTTCATCTATGGTTGTCTTAGCCTGAACCGTTTCCTGCTGGCTCATTTCGTTGTTTTCATTCTGGCAGCTGTAGAGCACCATTGCCGATAACACGGCGAAAACTTTAAAAGTAGTCACTAGTTTTTTCATAATTAATATTTATTTGGTTGTGTGTTATAAATATACAGAATTGTTGCGTAATTCTCATTGTTTTGAATTAAATATTTGTTAATTAATAAGTCGAGATTGCAGGTTTTAAGGGTTTGAGAGTTTGAGAGTGGGAGGGTTTGAGTTTAAAGTTGTGAGTAACCAAGAATAAAAGCCACCCGCAACCCATACCTCGCAACTCGCAACAAAATAAACTTGGAACTCATACCAATACCAGAAACTCGTCACTAAGCAACCTGCAACAAAATGAACTCGAAACCCGCAACCCGTCCACAAAACATTAAACCTTAAACTTTGAACTTCATTATAAAATCTTAAAATTTGTTTAAATTTTTAGTTTACATTCCATAAATGCAATAATCTTTCGTAATTTTACGCCATGGAATTAAGCATTGGAGAAATGGCACTCATTGCCATTGCAATCGTTGTATTATTCGGTCCGGATAAACTGCCTCAGATTGCGCGTGACTTAGGTGCAGGCGTTAGAAAGATGCGTGGAGCAGTAGAAGATATCAAAACTGAAATCATGAAGGAAACGGATAATCCTGTTTCTGAAATCAAACGTGAGATTGAAAAGGTAAAAGATGCTGCAAAGGATTTCAACCCGATGAATGATATTCAGAAAGATATTCTGACGGAACCTTCTTCAGTGGCTTCTAATGAGCCTCCAAAACCGAAGCCTGCAGATGATGAGACTTACGAAGGACCTGTAAGCAGATAACGATGGAGGAAATCATTCAGGAAGATAAGAAGGTATTTCTTTACCTTAATAATTTGGGCGATTCATCTTTCGACCAGTTTTGGATGCTGATTTCCAGTACCTGGATCTGGGTGCCTCTTTATATTATATTTCTTTACTTTTTATACAAAAACCACAAACTAAGATCATTAGTTTTTATCCTTATATTTTTGGCTATTGGAGCAACGGTTTCTGATCAGTTGGCCAGTGTTTTCAAATATGGTGTGGCAAGGTTGAGACCGTGTCATGATCCTACTCTGGAACATCATATGAGAATCGTGAAATGCGGTGGACAGTTTGGGTTTTATTCTGCTCATGCTTCCAATACATTCTTTTTGGCAGCCTTTTTAAGTATTTTATTAAAAAATAAGCTTAAATGGTTTCCATATGCTATATTTGTATGGGCTATAGTGGTTTCCTACAGCCGTATATATTTAGGAGTGCATTTCCCGATAGATATTTTGGTGGGGGCGTTTGTTGGATCTTTATTGGGAGTGATATTTGGTGCACTCGCCAAAAAAGTGATCAACAAACAAACTATAAATTCATGAAAAAAACTTTACTAGCCGTAATTTCCCTCTTTTTTGCTCTTAATTTCTATGCCCAGGATAAAAAACTGGCTGAAGAATGCTTCCAAAAAGCTGATTATAAATGTGCTGAAGAGCAATATTTAAAACTGGCAGAAAAAGAACAGATCCAAAAATTTCAATCGGAATATTACGATTATCTTGGAACAGCTCAGAGAAGGCTTGGAAAAACGACTCAGGCTTTTAAATCCTACGATTCTGCCCTGAAAGCAAATCCCTTATCCGTTTCTGTGTACGTCAATCTTTCATCGCTTTACAGCCAGAAAGGAAATAAGGTAAAAGCTTTGGAATATATAGAAAAAGGGCTTCAGGTGAATGCTGAAACTCCGGATTTGTATCTTACACGTTCCAAAATTTACGACAGTCAGGGAAAAAAAGAACTTGCACTCAAAGACCTTAATCAGATTCTGACGTTTGCTCCTGACAATCTTTTTGCAAAAACAGGGCTTGCCAATCTGAAAAAGAATAATGGTGATCTTGACGGAGCTTTAAAAGATTATAATAAACTTCTTGCTGAAAAACCTGAATCATTACTTTATAACGGCAGAGCAGATGTCTATTTTAAAATGAAAAAATATAAAGAAGCACTGGTAGATGCCAATAAAGCAATTTCCATAGACCCAAAATTTGCCCAATCTTATGTAAGTAAAGCCATGATTCTGATGGACACTTCCAAAATTAAGGAAGCTTGCGAAAATTTGGATAAAGCAGTGGCTTTAGGGTATGAAAAAGCAGTGCTGACTGATTCTTATGCTAAATGTGTAAAGAAATAAATTAAAAAATATTCTACCCAAATCATTTAAATAAATCCATACTAAAAAACGAAAGAGATAGAAAGATGTTGAATATTGTTCTTGTAGAGCCTGAAATACCTAATAATACAGGAAATATCGGAAGATTGTGTGTAGGAACCGAAAGCAGATTACACCTGATTCATCCGTTTGGATTTGTAATTAATGATAAAAATCTGAAACGTTCCGGATTGGATTATTGGGTGCATCTCGATGTTACTGAATATGCAGATGTGGAAGAATGGATTACAAGTATCCCTGATAGATCACGGGTGTTTTTAATGAGTTCACATGCTGAAAAATCATATCTGGAAACTGAATTTCAGGATGGAGACTGGTTGGTTTTCGGAAAGGAGAGTGTAGGATTGAGTAAAGAGGTCTTGGATCGTTTTGAAAATCATCTCACCATTCCTATGTCGAAACTCATCAGGAGCTTTAATATTGCTAATTCTGTAGCTTTTGTAGTGGGTGAAGCAAAGAGACAGATCAGTCTTAAATAAAAAAGAGATTTTTTCAAAAATGTCATTCTGAATGTAATGAAGAATCTCATGCTTTTGTTTATCAATGAGATTCTTCCTTCGTCAGAATGACAAAAAACAATTATTTGACTTTTGAGATAATACCTTTTCTTTTAATCGTTATGATAAGGTTTTCCCTGTAAAATCTGGTCAGCACGGTAAAGCTGTTCTACAATAAACAGACGGATCATCTGATGGGTAAAAGTCATTTTTGATAAGGACATTTTTTCATTGGCTCTGTTGTACATCTCTTCAGAAAAGCCATAAGCTCCTCCAATCAGAATATGTACTTTTTTTACGGAAGAATTCATCCAGGTATCAATTTTCTGAGAAAATTCACGGCTGGTAAACTGTTTTCCCTTTTCATCAAGAATCACCACCAGATCGTTTTTGTCAATATGGTTTAAGAATAACTTGGCTTCTTCCTTTTTAAGAAGGTCAGGGGATAGGTTTTTGGCATTTTTTACATCCGGAATTTCTGTGATTTCAAAATTCCAGTGTTTGGGTAAACGGTTGAGATAATAATTAATTAAAGAGGTAATTTCCTTATCGTCTGTTTTACCGATACAAAGTAAACTGATTCGCATTGTAAGAATTTTCAGAGTGCAAAGATAGGGTTTCGCGGCTAATTTGTTGCTGGTTTTTTGGTTGCAGTTTCGGGATTCAAGGTTATCTGTTTCGGGTTTCGGGATTCGAGTTGCAAGTTATGTTACCTTGAACCTTAGACAAAGAACCTTAAACTCTAAAGTCCTCCCACTCTCAAACTTTCAAACCCCTAATCCCTAAAACCTGTCACCTGCTACCTAACATCTACCCCCTATCTTTTCCCTATTTAATTTAATTCCCCTACCTTTGTATAAAGACAAACAGATCGATGAGTGTAAAGGTTCCTAAATTTATTTTAAAGATTCAAGAGTTTTTTGACAGCATTCATATTCCTGTTTTGGGAATATCGCTTTGGCAGATGTTTCAGATCTATATCTCCGGAATTTTTAAAGGAAAAATAGGAAGAAAAGCAGCTGCTATTTCGTGGAGCTTTACCATAAGCCTCTTTCCGTTTATTCTGTTTTTGCTTTCTGTACTGCCTCATATGCCACTATATGATGAACTTCAGTTCTATATTTTTGATGTGCTGATGCATAATGTTTTCCCTTCCAACATGGAAGGAGACGTGAAAGGATATATAGTAAGCAATATCATTCCAAACATGAAAGGAATCAGTAACCTGACCATTCTTCTGGCTCTTATTTTTGCGACCAATGGTACATTTTCCCTGATCAACGGTTTTAATGAAAATACAGATGAAAAATTAAGTGATGTAAAAGAGTTTATCCTTTCATTCTTTATCACCATAGGCTTTATTACCATTGTTTTTTTAACCCTGTTCGGAGTATATTATGCAGAGGTTGTAATGAAGCTTTTTACTCCGGCTTATGATGTAACGTGGCTTGTGGACAACCTTTCCAAAATTATCGGGTTTGTTTCTTTCCCACTTTTTTATTTTATACTTCTGACTTTATTTTACTGGCTGGGCACTGTGAAGATTACAAGATTCCGACAAGCGGTTCCGGGAGCTATTCTTACCACAGTATTGTTTGTGGTTACAACTTATATTTTTGCCATTTATGTAAAAGATATAGCCCGATATAATGTACTTTACGGATCCATCGGCAGTATGATTCTACTGATGGTTTGGGTGAATGTTAACGTATATCTCCTTTTATTCGGGAATGAGCTGAATATGGCGATCAGAAAACTCAGAATAGAAAAACTGTTGTCTGATGAGATCGAGAAAGAAGCCTCAGAATATCATGCCCAGATTACTGAACCTGATTTTGATAGTGATGAGGAACATAAAAGAAAATTGGAGAACCGGAAGAAAGATTAATTCTCTTCCAGTTCAGGGTTTTCTTTTGAGCTTACGCTGAGTATGGTAAATCCGGCAATGGCAGCAATAAAGGATGCAATCAGGATAGCAAACTTCGCTTCATCCTGAATTGGAATTTCTCCTTTAAAAGAAAGCAATGCAATAAAAATAGACATAGTAAACCCGATTCCGGCTAACAATCCTACACCAATCATCTGCAGCCAGTTACTGTTTTGAGGCAGGGAGCTGAGTTTTAATTTAATGGCTATCAAGGAGAATAAATTGATTCCGATCAGTTTACCCAATACTAATCCACAGATAATTCCCAATCCTAATGTACTTGTAACTCCTGCCACCATTTCACTGGAAAAAGTAATATTGGTGTTCGTTAAAGCAAATATTGGCATGATCAGAAAACTTACCGGAATATGAAGCTGATGCTCTAGTTTTTCCAATGGTGAAATTTCTACATTCGAAGCATTGGTAGGAATGGAAAATGCAAGCAAAACACCTGCTATCGTCGCATGAATTCCGGAATGATGAAGGAAGTACCATAAAAACAGTCCCGGAATGATGTAAAATATTGTTTTGGTTACTTTTAAAAAATTTAAAATAAAAAGTAGGGCAGTCACTCCAAAAGATAGGAGAAGATAGCTCCAGTGGATTTGCTCTGTATAGAAAATCGCAATCACGAGGATCGCTCCCAGGTCATCTACAATAGCTAATGCCGCCAAAAATATCTTGATAGAATTAGGAATCTTTTTACCTAACATTGAAATGATAGCCAGGGAAAATGCAATATCGGTTGCCATAGGAATTCCCCAACCATTGCTGTATTCCGTTCCTGTATTGAAAATGCTGTAGATTACTGCAGGAACAAGCATTCCGCCTACTGCTGCAAAAATAGGAAGGGAGGCATTTTTAAAGGATGACAATTCACCTTCTACAAGTTCACGTTTTATTTCAAGGCCTACCAAAAGGAAAAATACGGCCATAAGTCCATCATTGATCCAGATGCTGACAGGATATTCCAAACCAAAAAGATGAGTGCCTACTTCCTGGTCTAAAAAATGCTGAAAGTTCTCTGCAGCAGACGAATTGGCAATAAGCAATGAAATAAGCACACAGAAAATAAGAATAATTCCTGAGGACTGACTGTTGTTGAAAAATTTTTTAAAATAAAGAGATAAATTCATGTTTACGATTGTACTCGTCTCACTCTGGAAACACCATTAATATTTTTAAGTTTTTTAAAGGTCTCTTCTAACTGACCTTTATTTTTGACTTCGAGGTTGATATTTCCTGTGAAAACACCATTGTTGGATTCAATAGACATACTTTTCATATCCATTCCCATACTTCCACTGATGACAGTTGTAATATCATTAATCATCCCCATTCTGTCAAGTCCTTCAATTTCAATTTTTACTCTGTTTTTGAAGCTTTCCGCATTCACCCATTTGGCTGGAATAACACGGTAATCATACTGTGCTCTCAGATTGATGGCATTCGGGCAGTTGTCACTGTGAACCTTGATTCCATCTGAAATCGTGATGAATCCGAAGATTTTATCTCCAGGAATCACGGTACAGCATTTTGCATACGTGTAGTTAAGCTTCTCTTCGTCCTTCCCAAAGACAATCATGTCAAGGTTTTCCTCTTTCGGATCCTCGAAATGCTGATTTTTATTAGGCGATTTTCTGAATCTTGAAAGTAAGTTATTGAATACGTTTTTACTTTCTATATATTTTCTCAGGCTGCTTACATCCAGCTCATTACTTTGGAATTTAAGGAAGAGCTCCTGAGATGATTTTAAATTAAAGAACTTCTGAAGCTTATTAATTTCTTCATCATTAAAATTGATTTTCGCATGACGAAGTTTTCTCTGCAGAATTTCTTTTCCTTCTTCTACCAATTGGTTTTTCTGAGAGTTCAGATAACTTTTAATCTTGGATTTGGCTTTCGAAGTTACTACGAATTCCAGCCAGTCAGATTTTGGCTTCTGATTCTGTGAAGAAAGAATGTCTACCTGATCTCCGTTTTGAAGAATGTAGGAAATAGGAACCAGTTTTCCATTGATTTTGGCGCCTAAACATTTCATTCCCAGATCGGAGTGAACAGAGAAGGCAAAATCCAGAGCGGTAGCATTAGTCGGAAGGATTTTAATTTCTCCTTTTGGAGTAAATACAAATACTTCTTTCGAATATAAATTAAGTTTAATATTATCCAAAAGTTCCGAAGTAGAAAGGTTCTGCTGCTGTTCTAATACTTCGCGGATTTCGGTCACCCATTTTTCAAAGTTTCTGTCATCAGAACTCTGCTTGTAACCTTCTTTATATTTATAGTGAGCAGCAACTCCTTTTTCAGCAATTTCATCCATTCTTTCCGAACGGATCTGTACTTCAATCCACTTTCTGTCTGGCCCTAAAACGGTTAAATGCAAACTTTCATATCCTGTAGAACGGGGCTGTGTAATCCAGTCACGCATTCTTGAAGGGTTGCTGTGGTATACGTCCGTAACGATAGAGTAGATCTTCCACGCCAGGAATTTTTCATTTTTTGCATCCGATTTATAAATAATCCTGATGGCGTAATTATCAAAAACTTCTTCAAAGGAAACTCCCTGTTTCAGCATCTTTCTGTAAATGGAAGAGATCGCTTTTGCGCGGCCTTTGATTTTAAAGTTTAAGCCTTCTTCATGAAGTCTTTCAGATACTTCTTTCTTAAACTCTTCGATATATCTTTCACGGCTTTCTTTGGCCAATTCCAACTTTTCCGTGATCTCGTTATAGACTTCAGGGCTATTATATTTTAAGGAAAGATCTTCAAGCTCAGATTTGATGTTGTACAATCCAAGACGGTGAGCCATTGGAGCATAGATGTAAACCGTTTCGGAAGCAATTTTTTTCTGCTTGTCCGGAGCCATGCTTTCCAGAGTCCTCATATTATGGAGACGGTCAGCAATTTTAATCAGAATAACCCTGAAATCCTCAGATAATGTCAATAACAGCTTTCTGTAGTTTTCAGACTGCACAGAGATATTCTGATGGTTCATGATGGAAATTTTGGTCAGTCCATTCACGATATTGGCAATCTTCTCACCAAAGATTTTCTTCAGATCTTCGTAGGTATAATCGGAATCTTCAATCACGTCATGCAAAAGCGCACAGGCAATAGAAGTAGCACCCAGACCAATCTCTGTTGCTACAATCTTAGCAACAGCAATAGGGTGGTAGATGTAAGGTTCTCCGGATTTTCTCCTTTGATCCTTGTGGGCATCCAGCGCAATATCGAATGCCTTTCGGATGAGTTTGTTGTTTTCCTCATCCAATGTTCTGTATGTGTTAGAAATCAGGTCCTTATATCGGGCAAGGATCTCTTTATTCTCTTGTTCTAAATCGTAGCTCATTTGTGCACATGCCTATAATTAGACGAAAATACGAAATTTTTTAGTTTTTTCAAACATAAAAGATCCGCAGTATACACTACGGATCTTCGGCTATTAGATTTTATATCGATTAGAATTTCACTTCAGAATTCATACCGTCACTTGATGTTTTGATTTTAATATCAGGGCTGCTGTGGATTTCAGCTCTGTTTCTTGCATCAATATACTTTTTGATGGTATCGTAATTGGTTTCATTGATCTTCATGTTTTCAAATAGATAGGATTTCAATGCTGCATTCTGAACAAATGCATTTCGTGCAAGGTCAATCTGATTAAGATCATTAACGGTAACACTTGCCAAATATTGGGAATTACCGGAACCATCATTAAGGTATACAATGTAATCTGAAGTTCCGAATCCTGAATTTTCCAGATCACTTTCCAGTTTTTTGTAGTCGCTGTGATGACCAAATACTCCAGCTAATATATGTGACATAGTTAATTGGTTTTAAAGTTCTCATTAAAGTTAGTAATAATTTTCTGATTATCATTGCATTTGAGTCAATATAATTTGTTAATTAACATTCAGTTTTCAATAGATAATGATAATGTTTAAGAATAGTTATTGAACGGGTGTTTAATTTTAACAATTGGATAATATGCGTCTTTTTGAAACCTTGAGACTTCTTTCGTTTTGTTTTCCATTTGAAAACATAAGATTATAAACAAAAAACCTCACAAATTGCGAGGTTTTTGGTTTATTTGCCAAAGGCAAGGATTTGTGCGGTAGCGGGGGAGTGGTCTTTTTCTTAGGATAAATTCCCGCTCCTTTTATTTTTTCACCTGCCACACGAAAGGATTCGTGCGGTAGCGGGGATCTTAATCTGTCCGTTTCCTCTAAGAAGTCTAATTTGTCTATATCCACAGGTATAGTTTTCAAAATTATAGCTTTTGTCATTTATAGTAATAACATCATCAATAAAAGCAGCATTATTAAAAAATAATAAGACTTCATCATCTTTTTTAAGAAATTCTTTTGGAATATTTTCCAAATAAGATTTGTATGCAGCACTATCTGTTGCTGTTGCTTTCGTTTTATCCTGATAATAAAAATTAATATTATTTTGTGCAGAGCAACTATTGTTGGCCAGTAAAACCATTATTAAAAAAAATACTATTTTCATTATTTTTTTATTTTTAGGTAATCTAAATGAGTTAGCTTTAACAGTTTCTTCCATCTTCTTTATTTGATTTTTATTAAATTCTGTTCCCAACCCTGCTACCGCACGAACCCTTTTGTGTGATTTAAAACCATAGATCAAAACATCAGATTGAATTCCAAAAAAACTTTTCTTTTTTAATGATCCTACATTTTTAACAGAAGCTGTTTTCTTCTTTACTATTTTTAGTATTAAATAATTGCAAGTTACAAATTCATAAAGAATCTAGAATTATCAAAACTTGTAAAGTACTGAGAGTAATTAAGAAGCCCTGAAAATGACTTCCAGAGCTTCTATTGGTTAAAAAATTGATAAAATTTATATTCTTTCGTTTTTGATTTCCTCTACAATTTCAGGATTTAAAAGCGTACTGATATCTCCGAAATTACTGAAGTCACCTTCTGCAATTTTTCTCAGGATTCTACGCATAATTTTTCCGGAACGTGTTTTTGGAAGACCGGAAACGAACTGTATCTTGTCCAGTTTTGCAATAGGTCCGATTTGATCTGAAATCAGTTGGTTGATTTCTTTTTTCAGATTTTCCTTATCACGTCCTTCTCCGGTTTCTTTAAGCATCACATAACCATATAATGCATTTCCTTTGATATCGTGAGGGTAGCCCACAATAGCAGACTCCGCTACGGCAGGATGCTGGTTGATACTGTCTTCAATAGGTGCTGTTCCAAGGTTGTGCCCAGAAACAATGATGACATCATCTACACGGCCTGTAATTCTGTAATAGCCGACTTCATCCCTTAAAGCACCATCTCCGGTAAAATATTTTCCAGGAAATGCGGTGAAATAAGTCTCTTTATATCTTTGGTGGTCACCCCAGATGGTTCTTGCAATTCCCGGCCATGGAAAACGGATACAAAGGTTTCCAGTCACCTGATTTCCTGTAATTTCATTTCGTTTATCATCCATTAATACAGGTTGTACACCAGGCAATGGGAGAGTGGCATAAGTAGGTTTGGTAGGTGTCACAAAAGGAAGTGGCGAAATCATAATTCCTCCTGTTTCCGTTTGCCACCATGTGTCTACAATCGGACATTTTTTCTTTCCGACATGGTCGTTGAACCAATGCCATGCTTCATCATTGATAGGTTCTCCTACAGATCCGATTACTTTCAGAGAGCTCAGATCATGTTTATCTACCCATTCCGCACTTTCTTTCGCTAAAGAACGGATAGCAGTAGGAGCAGTATAAAACTGAGTGATTTTATGTTTTTCAATCACTTCCCAGAAACGATCCGGTTCAGGATAAGTAGGTACGCCTTCAAAGATTACGGTGGTTGCTCCGTTCAATAACGGCCCGTAAAGAATATAAGAGTGTCCTGTAATCCATCCGATATCTGCGGTACACCAATAAATATCATTTTCCTTATAATTGAAGACGTTTTTGAAGGTGTAGGCAGTGTACACCATATAGCCTGCACAGGTATGAAGCATTCCTTTAGGTTTTCCTGTAGATCCTGAAGTGTAAAGAATGAAAAGCGGATCTTCAGAATCCATAATGACGGTAACGAAATCTGCAGAAGCTTTCTCATATAAATCAGCCATCCAGTAATCTCTTCCTTCCTTCATGGTAATTTCATTGTGGGTTCTCTTTACGACAAGAACTTTCTCGACAGTCGGCGTTTTTTCCAGAGCATCATCCACAATCGTTTTCAGATCCAGAACTTTATTTCCTCTGTAGCTTCCGTCTGATGTGATGACCATTTTGGCTTCACAGTCATTGACTCTTGAAGCGACTGCTGAAGCTGAGAATCCTGCAAAAATAACGGAATGTACAGCTCCCAGTTTTGCACAGGCAAGCATAGTAATGGCGAGTTCAGGAATCATGGGAAGATAAATACAGACTCTGTCTCCCTTTTCAATCCCCATATCGCGTAAAATATTGGCTGTTTTATTAACGCGTGTATACAGTTCATTGTAAGAAATATGCTGTGCTTCTTCTTTAGGATCGTTAGGTTCCCAAATGATGGCTGTTTTTTCTCCTCTTATGGTAAGGTGTCTGTCGATACAGTTTTTAGTAATATTGAGTTTTGCGTTCTTGAACCAGGTGATCTTCGCTTCATTCATATCGTACTTAACAACCTTGCTCCATCTTTGATACCACACGAAGTTTTGATCCGCTACCTTATCCCAGAATTTTTTAGGATTTTTGATAGACTTCTTATAGTCTTCAAAATATTGTGGTAAATCTTCTATTAAGTAATTTCTCATATCCCTTTCGTTTTTATTGATTTTATTTTGATAATTTTTTATGTTTTGATTTTTAAGCCATTAAATTTTAAATGGAACTTGTTTAACATTTTTTGAACCATTAAGATTGCATTAAGGCGTTTAGAGTATTAAGATGAGCTTCGCTTTAAGCTTAAAAATCAGAAGGATTTATCTTAACTTAACTATGCTTTACTGCTTAAATCTTTCTTAATGGTTTAATTTTTTTATTGAATTAAACATGTATTTAAATTTAAGTTTAATTTCTTGTTCAGCCTCTATATTCCTTGATTTTTTCCTGAATTTCATCAATGATTTTTTCATCATCAATGGTGGATGGAATCTGAAAATCTTTTCCATCAAGCAGTGTTCTTATAAGTTTTCTTAAAATTTTTCCTGATCTTGTCTTAGGTAAGCGCTTGACAACCATTGCGTTTTTCAGAAAAGCCACTGCTCCGATTTTGTTGCGGACCATCTGGATAATATCTTTTTCAATGTCTTCTTCAGAAATAGTTGAACCATTCTTTACAACAACTGTGGCAAAAGGAACCTGTCCTTTTAAATCATCATCAATACCGACCACCGCACATTCTGCAACATCAGGATGTGAAGAAACAATTTCCTCCATTTCAGAAGTGGAAAGTCTGTGTCCCGCTACATTGATCACATCATCCACTCTTCCAGTAATGAAAATATAACCATCTTCGTCCTGAATGGCACCATCTCCAGAAAAATAATATCCTTTATACTGAGACAAATAGCTGCTTTCAAAACGGCCATAATCTTTCCATATTCCAAGCATGGCTCCGGGTGGAAGAGGAAGTTTGATCACCAGATAGCCTTCATGGTGAGGATCAAGTTCCAATCCGTTTTCATCGAAGATTTTAATATCATATCCTGGAACAGGTTTTCCTGCGGATGCTCTTTTGATCTGATAATTTTCATCATGTGTCAATAATCCCAGCATTGGCCAGCCGGATTCTGTCTGCCACCAGTGATCTATTGCCGGAATGCCAATATTTTCTGCAAACCAATCCAAAGTGGCAACATCGCATCTTTCACCAGCCAGAAACTGCTTTTTGAAATGTGACAAATCGTATTTTTTTACCAGTTCTCCGTTTGGATCTTCTTTTTTAATCGCTCTGATGGCGGTAGGCGCTGTAAACATCACCGAAACTTTATATTCTGAAATGATTCTCCAGAAAGTACCTGCATCAGGAGTCATAATCGGTTTCCCTTCAAAAATTATCGTTGTATTTCTGTTGATTAATGGTCCGTATACAGAAAAACTATGTCCTACAGCCCATCCAAAGTCTGAAGCTGCCCAATAGGCTTCTCCCGGTTCTACACCATAAACATAAGTCATTGAAAACTGTAATGCAGTGGCATAACCTCCGGTGTCACGGACGATGCCTTTAGGTTTTCCGGTAGTTCCTGAGGTGTAAAGCAAATAAAGCGGATGAGTAGATTCTACAGAAATGCAGGCTACGGGAGAAGATTTTTCTACCAGTTCTTCATAATCAATAAGCCCTTCGAACATTTCATCCTGATTATCTACTAATTTTCTGTTGTATACAATGATGTTGTCTACTTTATCCTGTGCCAGTTCAATTGCTTTTTCTACCAGTGGCAGATAGGGAATTCTCTTCGCAATTTCCACACCGGCTGTGGCGGTAATTAAAACTTTAGGTTTGCAGTCGTCAATTCTTACAACTAATTCATGGGGAGCAAAGCCTCCAAAAACCACATTATGAATAACCCCGATTCTTGCACAGGCAAGCATAGCAAAAAGTGTCTGCGGAATCATCGGCATATAAATAACGGCTGTATCTCCTTTATTTAATCCCAGAGAAACCAATCCTCCTGCCAGTTTTGCAATTTCCTCTTTAGCCTGATGGAATGTGTAGGTTTTCTTCTGGTTGGTTACAGGAGAATCGTAAACAATTGCCACCTGATCTCCGAAACCGTCTTCAATGTGTTTGTCAATGCACAAATAGCACATATTGAGTTTTCCGTCCGAAAACCATTGTGGGTAATCGTTGTCACCATTTGAAAGAATCTGTTGTGGAAACTCAAACCATCTGATTTCTTCTGCCTGTTCTTTCCAGAAATCTTCTTTGTTTTCTATACTTTGTTTAAATAAGGTATCTATATTCATATCAATATCAAGGTCAATAGTTGTGTTTAGTGTCTGCGTGTCATTGCGAGCCGAAGGCGATGCAATCTCTTAAAACATTTCCTCAATCTGCTGCATGAGTTTCTTAATCGAGTAGGGTTTCGTAACGTAAGCGTCAGCTCCCATTTCCAATCCTTTTTCAATATCTCTGGGATTGTTTTTGGCGCTCAGAAAGATGACTTTGGTGTCTTTCAGTTTTTCGTCCTGTTTAATGAGATCCAGCGTGCTGTACCCATCAAGATTCGGCATCATAATATCAAGAAGGATCACGTCTGGAACCATCGTTTTCAGGAATTCAAGGACTTCCGTTCCGTCACGGGCAATATAAACGTCATAGCCGTTTTTCTTAAAGCTGTATTCTAATGACATTAATATTTTGTGTTCGTCATCCGCAATGATTATCTTTCTCATAAGAAGGTTTTAATGGTGTTCAACTTCATTTATAATCTCTTTTTTAGTTTTTTCGGGAATGCTTATGGTGAAAGTGACGCCCAATCCGCTGTTTTCGGCTTTTATACTTCCACCGTGTGCCTGTACTATTTTTTTGGAAATGGCCAGTCCCAGTCCGCTTCCCGTAGGCTTTAATATGTTTTGATTTTTCGATTGATAAAATTTATCGAAAATCATTTCCAGATCCTCTTCCGGAATATGTTTTCCGGTGTTGAAAATGGTAATTACCAACTCTTGGTCTTTTTCAAATAATTTAGTTTGGATGGTTCCCTGTTCTTCTGTGAATTTTAAGGCGTTTCCCCAGATATTCTGAAACAGCTGAATCATTCTCGCTTCATCATATTCAAATATAAACTGATTCAGGAGATTAACTTCACTCAAATGAATATTTTTCTGCTGTATCAGATGAAGGAGAGGATTTAAGGCTTTTTTATACGTTTCAATAATGTTATTTTCCTGAATGTGTAAAGAGATTTCGCCATGCTGTAATTTGTCCAGATAAAGAATATCATTGATGATTTCACTCAATCTGTCAGATTCTGTAACGATATTGTTTAAAAATTCCTGTTTGATATCAAAAGGAATATCATCATCATCGGCTAAAATTTCTCCGGCAGAGCGAATAGCAGTAATGGGAGTTCTCAGTTCGTGGGCAACAGAGTCCAGGAAGTCGTCTTTTTGACGGTCTTTGATGATCAGACTTTCGTTAGCTGTTCTTAGGTCATCTGAGAGTTTTTGTAATTCTTCAGACTGTTCAGTAAGTTTTTTATTTAAGCTGATATTTTCTTTTGATTCTTCCAGGATATTCAAAACCTCTTTTAAAGATATTTTATCTTCTTTGGTCACGCCTTCAATCAAAATTTTTGCTGAAGCGGTTCCAATTCTTCCAGCCAAAAGATTCTCCGAAAATTTGATAAATCTAGAATCCGCAGTTTCAGTTTTTGAATCAATATTATATTTTAAATTAAAAATTCTTAAGGCCTGTTCTGTTTTATTTTTGCCTAAAAAACGTTCCAGAATATTCTGAATGTCCGAGATATAAGCTGTTCCACGCCAGATGAAAGCATTTTCGTGATTCTGAATGTATTTGTCTATGTCTACGTACAGTTCGGCAAAGTTTCTCTCGCGGTAATTTCCTTTTGAACTCACGGAAACAATAGTGAACAGGCTTGTATTGACCAGCATCGACCAGAAAAAGATCTGAGGAATTCTACCCAAATAAGGAATGGTAAAAAAGCCAAAAGCATCATACATTTCCCTGATAATTCCTTTAAACTCCTGGTTATAAGAAAAATAATATTGTGGAATAATCAATCCGAAATAACAGATCACTAATCCGGCTAAAAGTCCTGTGACAGCCCCTTTGTAGCTTCCTCTTCTCCAGAATAAAGCTCCGAAAAATGCAGGCGCAAGCTGTGCGATCACGACAAATGAAATTAATCCTACGGAATCCAGCGAGGTTTTCAGAATAAAATATTTATAAAAGGCAAAAGCCATGATGATCAGAGCAAAAATGCTGAATTTTCGAATGTTGGTGATGCTTCTCGTGTTTTTTTCTTCGCTTTCAGACTTTAATTTTCCCAGCAATCCGTATGGAATGATCAAGTTGTTGGAAAGCATGATAGATAAAGTAATGGCAGAGATAATAATCATGGAAATACAAGAGCTTAATCCTCCAAGAAAAACAAGCACAGTGATCAATGTATTGTCAAAATGCTGTGGAATGAGAATAGAGTAGAACTCAGGGTTTACTTTCTGTCCGTCAAAAATCAACCTTCCTCCCCATGCAATCGGGAAGATAAATATGGTAAAGATTAAAAGGTAAAGCGGAAAAAACCAAATGGCTGTTCTGATGTGCTTTTCCTGTCTGTTCTCAACAATTGCAGTGTGAAATTGTCTCGGAAGAATGCAGATCGCTGTTGCAGAAATCATACACAGAACCATCCAGTTCATAGCGCCTTCAATTCCGTTGAATGTATTTTTTTCTTTAAAATCTTCAAATTTGCTGGCCTTCTCATAAATATCAGAGAATCCGTCAAAAGCATAATAAATTACAAAAAGCCCAAGAATAATAATAAAGAATAGTTTTAAAAAGCTTTCCAGAGCAATGGCAGAGATAATTCCCAGACGTTTTTCCGAAGCATCAACGTATCTTGTTCCATAATAAGAAGAAAATAAAGCAATTAAAACCACTACAAAAGTCGCATTATCTGTCAGAATATCTTTAGACATCGGAGTTTCTGTTACCAGGTGAAAGGTTTCAGAAATAGCTTTGATCTGCAGTCCGATATAAGGAACTATGGCCAGAAGACAGACCACAGTGATAATGGCACTCAGACTTCTGCTGTTGCCATATCTCAAAGAAATGAAATCGGCAAGACTGCTTATTTTATTGACTCTTGAAATTCTTACAATCCGGGTATTGATGTAGATCCACGCCGGAATAATCATAATAGGACCAATATAAATCGGAAGATAGTTTAGCCCGCTTGTAGCTGCCACCCCAATGCTTCCATAATAGGTCCACGCAGTACAATATACAGCAAGAGACAAAGCATAAATGTAAGGATTGTTGATCCAGATTTTACTCCTTTTCTTCTCTGCCAGATAGGCAACTAAGAAAAGAAGGGCAAGATAAAACAGAACAACAAAAAATAATGCGAAACTACTCATCATGCCTTTTTACAATTACAAAAGAAATCACAATGGAGATCATCCAGACTGCGAACAGATAGATCAGGATCATAGGATAGCCCAAGACTTCCCTGTCACTGTTGAAAAGCAATGAAATAGGAATACTGAAAGCAATCATAAGCCCTACGCTCAGTATGATAAGTTTTTGTTCGTGTCTTTTTTTCATAAATGATTTTTGATAAAAGATAATTGATGAATCACAGCATTCATCAATTATCTCTATTACTTTTAAATTTTATCGTCAGAATATTCTCCTTTTAAAGCATAATAACCGAAAATGGCCATTCCGCCTGAGATAATAGGCATCAGTACAAAAAGAATGATGATGCCAAAAACAAGATCTTCCTGTTTCCCGGAAGCGATTTTGGGGATTCCTAATACCGTAATTCCAAAATAGCCTACAATCACCGCAATAGCGATCCAGAGAATACCTAATATTTTTTTTAGTCCGTTCATTTTAGTTGTTTTAAAATTAATAAAAATTTGAGTGATTCAGTGCCTAATCGTGAAGATTATTGTTCTTATTTTTAAGATAAAATAATCCGATCACTAAACATACTGTAGCGACTCCAATTGGGTACCAAAGTCCTTCCAGATACCATGTTGCATGTCCTGCCTCTTTTCCTGTGGTGACCAGATAAGTTGCCACTGCTGGAAGAAGTCCTCCAAATACCCCGTTTCCGATGTGATAAGGTAATGACATTGAAGTGTATCGGATTCTCACAGGGAACATTTCTACAAGGAAAGCAGCAATAGGCCCGTATACCATAGTCACAAATATTACCTGAATGAACACAAGGAAGATAAGATACCATTTGGTGTCATCACTTAATTTTAAGCTTTGAGAAACTTTGGCCTCCTCAGCTTTTCCGTCTTTCATGGCAACTCCTGCAGGCGACCAGTGAACAACACTGTCTTTTTTGATTAAAGTTCCATCGGTATAAAGAGTTTCTTTATGAAAAGTAACTAAACTGTCTGTTGCAATATCGTTGTGGATTTTTGCCGTTCTTTTTTCCGTAATCCCCTTGGCTGCAACCGTTTTATTTTCAAGGTTGACACTCTTGAACATGCTGTCGTAAATAGGTCTATAGGCTAAAATAGCAACCAGCATTCCTGTCATCATCACTGCTTTTCGCCCGATTTTATCAGATAGCCATCCGAAAAATACAAAGAAAGGTGTTCCTAAGAATAAAGCGGTGGCCATCAATGAATCTACCTGTGCAGATTCTACATTCATTACCTTTTGAAGGAAACTCATCGCATAAAACTGACCTGTATACCAGATTACCCCTTGTCCCATCGCAGCTCCGAATAAAGCAAGCAAAACAAACTTGAAATTGTATTTATTTCCAAAACTTTCTTTCAAAGGATTTTTAGATGTTTTACCTTCACTTTTGGCTTTGGCAAAAAGAGGAGATTCTTTCATGTTCTTTCTGATGATGTAAGAGACAGCTACCATTAGAATAGAGATCCAGAACGGAACTCTCCATCCCCAGGTATCAAATTCTTCTGCAGAAAGCGTAGTCTTCGTGATGAGAATAACAATTAATGAAATGAAAAGTCCGGCTGTGGCGGTCGTCTGAATCCATGAAGTCCAGTATCCGCGGCGATGAGGTTGGGCATATTCTGCTACATAAGTGGCAGCGCCGCCATATTCACCACCTAAAGCAAGTCCCTGAAGTAATCTTAAAATTAAAACCAAAACCGGAGCCATAAAGCCAATAGTTTCATAACTTGGAATACATCCGATCAGGAACGTAGAAAATCCCATGATCAGTAAAGTAACAAGGAAAGTGTATTTTCTTCCGATAATATCTCCCAGTCTCCCGAAAAATAGTGCCCCGAAAGGTCTTACCACAAATCCGGCAGCAAAAGTAGCCAGAGTAGATAAAAAGGCTGCAGTCGGATTATCAGCAGGGAAAAATTTGGTAGCTAAAACAACGGCCAAACTTCCAAAAATGTAGAAGTCATACCATTCTATTAATGTTCCGAGGGATGAGGCAGTAATTACGCTCCAGATGGTGCGGTTTTTCTGCCTGTCGGTCATATTTTCGTAGGTTTCGTGATGATTTTCACTCATATTGATTAGTTTTTGATGTTAATGGAATAGGATTAATTTGAAATTGTTTTAAACCATTAAGGGCTTTTAAGGGGGTAAGAATAATTGAGATTATAGCTAAAGCTATTTTATTTTGCGGTATGCTTTATCCACCTTTGATGAAGCTTAACGTATCTTAATTTCTTTACTCTATCTTAATGGTTTAAATTTTACAAGTAGATTTGAAACTGCACAATAAATTCTCCTTTTGAGGTTGGACTTTCCGTAGGATTCGTATAAACCGGTCTTGTTGAATATTGTGTGGTTATTTTTGCGTGATGCCCGTCTATGAACCAATTGGCGCCTACATCAAATTGTGATGAAGATTTATCGAAAGCCTCAAAACTTTTGCGGGTATAAGCTGCAAAAGGCTGTATTCTGATTTTCGGTTTTTCTGCCTGACTTGGTAATAGTAAACCAGCCTGTGCATAGATAATATTACCTGTTCCAATGGTCGGTTGTAGATTTCCTGGTCCTGCAATGGCTTTATTGCCTATGAAATTAGGATCAGATGCTCCAATATTCATCGTTCCCAGATTTCTTACATAGTTCGGTCCGAAATTGTAATTATAATATCCGGCATACGCAGAAACGGCCATTTTGTTTTTTGCTTCTCCCAAAGGAATATCTGCAAAAGCATCGACTGCAAAAAGGGTAATGTCATGTTTTTCAATGTTTGAGTTCACGGAAGTTCTTGTTCCGTCAGCCTGATGATAAAAACCTGCACCTACATTGAATACTTTTTTTGTTCCAAGGTAAGATCCCACTTTAAAAGGAAGTGTGTTGGATTCTTCATCAAGAAATTGATATTCAACATATCCTGCTTTTGAGAAACTTGGATTTCCGTTGTTGTCTACCGCTACAGCTTTCGAAGGATCTGTTACATTCACAGGAACGAGGTCTGTGGCAAAGGGTTTATTTAAGCTGAAACGATACTCCAATTTTCCGTATTTTCCTTTAGCAAACATTCCTAGCTGTCTTGCAAACTGGTCTGAGTTGTCAATCAATGGCCATGAGAAAACGGGAGAGTCCAATGTGAGGAAATTAAGCGTAGAAGCCATAGTCATACGGGAAAGTCCCATGTAATAATGAAGTCCGGCTCCTAAAGTTAAACTGAATTTTCCTGCTTCTCCAGGTAAAATAACTGCGTATTCATTCCAGGCATCATGAAAAAACAACTGTGTTTTCTTTCCGTTTCCATAACCTCCTGTTCCTGAAGTTCCTGAAGCACCACCGTTAATGAATGTCTGATTGTTGATTCCGAAATGAAGGAGGATCATATATCTTTTAGAAATTTGAGCATACGTTAAAGCACGTAATCTTCTGTTTCCCAGGCTCCATGAATTGTCAGTAGGTTCACCTCCAACCATAGTTCCCGGGTTCATGGAAGTGTTTCTTAACCAAAACTGATCCCATAAAATAAATCTGACAAATTTATCTCCATTTGGGTTGAGGTTAATTTTTAAGCCATTGCCATAATCAGGAGAGCCTTGTGAATATAAGGAACTGCTGATTAAGGCTAATCCAATGAATGTAAGTAATTTCTTCATAAATTATCAATTTTTGGCGTTGTTTTTTGTGAATGCCAAATTGTAATTAATAATTTATTTATGAAAATTTAATATATATTAGTGGTAATAGTATAGTTAATGTTTGTGAGACTTTGAGTTTTGGGGTGAAGGATTCGGGTTTCGGGATTCGGGTTTTTGTGATTCGGGATTCGATATTTTAAAATTATAATTTTTAATAGTTTGATATACAGTATTTTGTGAGGATATTTTCACCTCGATTTTTAAGCCTCATAACCCGCAATCTCTTCATGGCTGCATCATATAACTTGCATCTCGCATCCCAAAACCCGCACCTCGAAACCCGCACTACTTCTTAAATCTTTCCCACTTAATCAGCATATATTTATCCGCAAATTGAGTGATGATAATTCCGGAATTTTTAATATTCTCTTCCTGTGCAATGTATTCTATAAGTTCACTTTGTTTCAGGATTTTATAGACAGGATGGAATTCAGAATGAGGAGGTCTTGTGATATTGTATTTTTTAATCCATGCGCTTATCGTAACATGGGAAACTCCGATAATTCTTTCGATTTCACGGTAACTTAAACCTTCCAGATAAAGCTGAAGAGCTTTGGTGACATAGTAATCATCAATTTGTTTTCCCAATTTTTTAACGGTAAAATAATAGTTGCAGTCTTTGCAGTGGAAGCGCTGTTTCTCATTAATGATGCCGCTTTTTACTACTTTGATACTCTTGCATTTAGGACAGGTGTTTTCCATAACTATATTATTTTAGCAAATATATAATAAATTAGCAAATGTATATTTTTCAATAAAGATAATTTTACCTGCTTAAAATTTTAAAACAAAAAAAATATCTTTTTTATTTGGATTTAAAAGAAAATATATTTTAAATTTGCCAAAAAAATTAGATAAATAAATGGAAATAGAAATTTCCTCATGCGAACATCTAATGTATGTGAGTGAAATACAGCAGGAAATGTACGATTCTGCACAGCGTAGAGGGACGGGTATCGCAAAACGTTCTATAGAATATTTGAGTAAGAAGATTTCAGAAGGCAATGCTGTGGTAGCCACTGAAAACGGTGAGTGGGTAGGTTTCTGTTATATAGAGACCTGGTCACATGGGAAGTTTGTGGCCAATTCGGGGCTGATTGTGTCACCGAAATTCAGGAACGGGGGAGTCGCTACTCAGATTAAGCAGAAAGTTTTCCAATTATCTAGAGATAAATATCCGGATGCGAAAGTATTCGGTTTGACAACAGGTTTGGCAGTGATGAAAATCAATAGTGATCTAGGGTATAAACCGGTCATTTATTCTGAACTGACTCAGGATGAGGAATTCTGGAACGGTTGCAAAAACTGCGTGAACTATGAGATTTTAATGATGAAGGAACGAAAAAACTGTCTGTGTACAGCCATGTTATTTGTTCCTGAAAATGATAAAAAAAAAGATGAGGTAGTAGATAATCTACCTG
Source organism: Chryseobacterium sp. T20 (assembly GCF_047345655.1). Classification (NCBI taxonomy): domain Bacteria; kingdom Pseudomonadati; phylum Bacteroidota; class Flavobacteriia; order Flavobacteriales; family Weeksellaceae; genus Chryseobacterium; species Chryseobacterium sp. T20. The sequence continues at coordinate 659,365 of NZ_JBLFDU010000001.1, read as the reverse complement.
AAAGTAAATATTTTGAAATGAGTCAGACTGATTTTGAGTATTCTGCTCAGAATTCGATTGATGAGTTCCATTTGACAATTAATAAAAATAAAAAGAGTCCAGATGAAAAAGAAAGTCATCTTAGCGTTTAGCGGAGGTTTAGATACTTCCTACTGTGCTAAATATCTTAGTGAAACACTAGGATATGAGGTGTATGCAGTCACTGTAAATACCGGAGGTTTTTCAAAAGAAGAAGAAAAAGAATTGGAAAGAAAAGCTTTAAACCTTGGAGTGAAAGAGTACAGGTGTGTAGACGCTCAGGAAGACTATTATAATTCATGTGTGAAATATTTGATTTTCGGGAATGTACTGAAAAACAATACCTATCCTCTTTCTGTAAGTGCTGAGCGTACCATTCAGGCACAGGAAATTGCAAAATATGCGATTGAAGTACAGGCAGATGCTATTGCTCACGGAAGCACAGGAGCAGGAAACGATCAGGTTCGTTTCGATTTGATTTTTCAGGTGATGTGCCCGAATATTGAAATCATTACGCCGATCCGTGATATGGCTTTATCCCGTGAAGAAGAAATTGAGTTTTTGAAAGAACATGGTTATGAAATGGAATTCCAAAAAGCGCAATATTCTGTCAATAAAGGACTTTGGGGAACTTCAGTAGGAGGGAAAGAAACACTGACGTCAAGAAATTATCTTCCTGAAGAAGCCTTTCCATCTCAAATCAAAGAAACCCAACCTGCAGAATTGGAGATCGAGTTTAAAAACGGAGAAGTGGTAGCTGTAAATGGAGAAAGCTTTGAGCATTCGGTGTACGCTATTCAAAAAATAGAAGAATTGGCTTCGGCATATGGAATTGGTCGTGATATTCACGTAGGAGATACCATTGTTGGGATTAAAGGACGAGTAGGATTTGAAGCGGCAGCAGCATCGGTGATCATTAAAGCGCATCATTTATTAGAAAAGCATACGCTTTCAAAATATCAGCAAATGATGAAGTCTCAGTTATCCGACTGGTATGGAAACTGGCTTCACGAAGCACTTTTCTTAGATCCTGTCATGAGAAATATTGAGTCATTCTTAGTGGATTCTCAGAAAACAGTGAGCGGAAAAGTATTTGTTACGCTTCACCCATACAGATTTATTTTGAATGGAATTGAATCTGATCATGATCTGATGTCTGATAAATTCGGAAGTTATGGAGAAGCGAACAGAGCGTGGACGGGTGATGATGTGAAAGGATACACAAAGATTGTAAGCAATTCTTTAAATATATACCACCAGATTAACCAAAATATCAACTAGTTCCGAAGGGACGATGTAATGAAAGGCAGCACAAATGCTGTCATAATCAAAATGAAGAAAACAGTAGGAATTATTGGTGCCAACGGTTATACAGGAAGTGAGCTAATACGCTTACTGGCTTTTCATCCCCATGTGACATTGAGTTTTTTATATAGTCGTTCGAATTCGGGAACAAGAATTTCAGATCTGTACCCGGATTTAACGACGGTTTGTGAAATGGTTTTGACGGACAAACCTGAAGACGTAGATATTCTTTTTCTGTGTCTTCCGCATAAAGAAAGTCAAAATTGGTTAACTCAAAACCCAGTTAAAGATGAAACGCTGGTTATAGATCTTGGAAACGACTTCCGTTTGGAAGGAAATTTCGGAAACAGAGATTTTATCTACGGATTACCGGAAATCAATAAAAAACAACTGACAGGGGCAAAAAGTATTGCGAATCCGGGATGTTTTGCTACGGCTATTCAATTGGCATTGTTGCCATTGGCAGAAAAAGGAGTGTTAAATGAAGTTTTTACTACAGGGATTACAGGTTCTACAGGAGCTGGACAGTCTTTGCAGGCAACCACTCATTTTACCTGGAGAAATGATAATGTTTCAGCTTATAAAACCTTAACTCATCAGCATGTCGATGAGATTTTGCAACAGCTGATTTCATTTAATAATAAAGAAGTAAACCTGAATTTTGTTCCATGGAGAGGAGATTTTGCAAGAGGGATTTTTACAAGTTCCACCATGAAGACGGACTTGACGCTGGAGGAAATAGAACAATGGTATCAGGATTTTTATGCGGAGGAGCCTTTTGTTACGGTAAGTAGCAGGGCAGTTGATTTAAAGCAGGTTGTCAATACCAATCGCTGTGTGATTCAAATCGAAAAGAGTGGAAATGTTGTCGTTATTCACTCAGCGATTGACAATTTGTTAAAAGGTGCTTCAGGACAGGCCGTTCAAAATATGAATCTGGCCATGAACTGGGAAGAAAATGCAGGATTGAACCTTAAACCGATAGCATTTTAATTATTAATAAGGTAGAAGGTGGTAGATGATAGGTTGCAGTAGAATGAAGAATAACTTTAGATCTGTAGGCTTTCAACCATTAACTAACAACTAGCAACAAAAAAATGAATTTATTCAACGTATATCCATTATTCAACATAAATCCGGTAAAAGCTCAGGGATCATTTCTTTGGGATGATAAAGGAGAACAATATCTTGATTTTTACGGAGGTCATGCTGTGATTTCTATCGGGCACAATCACCCACATTATCAGAACAAACTGAAAGATCAGCTGGGAAAAATTTCTTTCTATTCCAACTCTGTTCAGAATGAATTGCAGACTGAACTGGCGGAAAAATTAGGAAAGCTTTCAGGATATGAAGATTATAACCTTTTCTTATGTAATTCTGGAGCGGAAGCGAATGAAAATGCATTGAAACTGGCTTCTTTTCATAACGGAAAAAGCAAAGTACTTTATTTCTCTGGTTCATTCCACGGCAGAACTTCTGCAGCGGTTTCTGTAACAGATAATCCAAAGATTGTGGCTCCGGTTAACTTTTCAGAAAGATTTATCAAATCAGAATGGAATGATGTACAGCAACTTGAAGAAACCTTTGAAAAATTTGGAAATGAAATTTCATCCGTGATCATCGAAGGGATTCAGGGAGTAGGAGGAATTATGATTCCAATGCCGGAATTTTTATCTAAAATCAAAGAATTGTGTGAAAAATATGAAGCTGTTCTTATTTTGGATGAAGTGCAGTCCGGATACGGAAGAAGCGGATATTTCTTTGCTCATCAGGAATTTGGTGTAGAAGCTGATATCATCACTACTGCTAAAGGAATGGGGAACGGATTTCCTGTGGGCGGAGTTTTAATCCATCCTAAATTCCAGGCAAGCAATGGTTTGCTGGGAACTACATTTGGAGGAAATCATCTGGCTTGTGCGGCTTCTATTGCCGTTCTGGATGTTATGAAAGATGAAAATCTTCTTGAAAATGCTCAACAGATGGGTGAGTATATTGAAAATGAAATTAAAGATTTACCACATATTAAATCCATCCGAAGGAAAGGATTGATGATCGGAATAGAACTCGATAGAGACTGTTCGGAAGTAAGGAAAGAATTACTGTTCGATCATCATATTTTCACAGGAAACTCTAATGATAAAACAGTATTGAGGATTCTTCCGGCACTGAATATCAAAAAAGAGGAAACGGATCTTTTCATCAATGCTCTGAAAGCAGTGCTTGGGAAAATTTAAACCACAAAAGTCACAAAAGAATTTAAACACTTAAGTGATTTTAAGAAAATGCTAAGCGCTTAAGAAGTACATCTAAGTTTTTGAAAATCTTTTGATTTTCTTCTTATGTGAACTTATACATTTTCAAAATAATAAACTTATAAAACTTAAGTGTTCTAAAGTATTTTAATAAAAACTTTTGTGCCTTTTGTGGTTAGATCAACAATCAATGTGTAAACACAATCTTTAAAATCAATTCAAAATGAAAAAATTTACCTCTGTAAGTGATGTAGAAAACTTACAGGAAATCATAAAAAAAGCTTTACAGATAAAAGCAGATCCCCTTACCGAAACACAAAAAGGAAAGGGAAAAACAATCGGACTTGTATTTTTAAATTCAAGTTTGAGAACCCGTCTGAGCAGTCAGATTGCAGCTCAAAATTTAGGATTAAATGTATTGACATTAAATGCTGCTCAGGAAGCCTGGAATCTTGAGTTTGCAGATGGAGCGGTAATGAATGGTGATACTGTAGAGCATATTAAAGACGCGATTGAAGTGTTAAACCAATATTGCGACATCATTGCAGTGCGTTGTTTTGCAGGAATGAAGAGCAAAGAAGATGACGTGAATGAAAGCATCTTAAGCCAGTTTGAAAAACATGCAAAAGTTCCTGTTATTTCATTGGAATCTGCAACCCGTCATCCGCTGCAAAGCTTAGCAGACTGTATCACGATTACAGAAAACTGGAAAAAAGACCATAAACCCAAAGTGGTATTGACCTGGGCACCGCATATCAAACCTATTGCTCATGCTGTTGGAAACTCTTTTGCAGAATGGATGCAGGAAATGGATGTGGAATTGGTAATTGCCAATCCCGAAGGGTATGATTTAGATAAAAACTTCACAAAAGATGTGACAGTACTCCATGATCAGGATGAAGCGTTGAAAGATGCAGATTTTGTTTATGTAAAAAACTGGTCTTCTTTTGATGATTATGCAGCAATGCCTGAAGTAAAAGGCGACTGGATGCTTACCAACGAAAAATTAGCCAATACCAATGAAGCAAAAGTGATGCACTGTCTTCCGGTTCGCCGTAATGTGGAATTGAGCGATGAAGTGATGGATGGAGATCATTCTATCATTTATCAGCAGGCTAAAAACCGAATTTTCTCGGCACAAGCTGTATTCAGTGAAATTTTAGATGAATTAAAAGCTTAAAATCATCCTTGTCAAGGTTCAAAACCTTGACAAGGATAAAAAAGGATCCCAAAAAGTTGACAAATGAAAGAAAAGTTATACATCATAAAAATTGGTGGAGCTTTAATTGATGATGAGGAATTATTAAACCAATTCTTAGAACAGTTTTCTGAAATTAATGAAAAGAAAATTCTTGTTCATGGCGGTGGAAAACTGGCAACAACGCTGGCGGATAAACTGGGCATTGAGCAGAAAATGATCAACGGAAGGAGGATTACGGATAAAGAGACATTGGATATTGTAACGATGGTATATGCGGGAGGAATCAATAAAAATATCGTTGAAAAGCTGCAGCAGAAAAAATGCAATGCCATAGGATTCTCCGGAGCAGATGGAAATCTGATTAAAGCTAAAAAAAGAGAACATCCGGAAATCGACTTTGGGTTTGTTGGGGATATCAATAAGAAAAGTGTGAACAGAAAACTGGTTTCAAAACTCATCAAGCTAGGTCTTATTCCTGTGTTTTCGGCAATTACCCACGATAGAAAAGGAAATCTTTTCAATACCAATGCGGATACCATTGCTTCGGTGATGGCACAGGCTCTTTCAGAGAAATATGAAGTTGAATTGTTGTATTGTTTTGATAAAGAAGGAGTCTTAGAAGATGTCAATGATCCTGAATCAGTCATTAAAAGTGTAACTGAGGAAGATTTCACCACATTAAAAGAAGAAGGAAAACTTCACAAAGGGATTTTACCCAAACTTGAAAATGCTCTGGGAGCCATAAAAAATAATGTAGACAAAGTGTTTCTGATCAAAGAAACAGAATTGAAAAACCATATAGAAAATCATCATGCAGGAACTGAAATCTGTTTATAATAAAGAAGAGCTATTGAATAATGCGGTCGGATTGCTTAAAAATTTGATTGAGATTCCTTCATTCAGTAAAGATGAATTTAATACATCGGTAGAAATTGAGAATTTTTTCAAAAAACACCAGATTCCTACCAAACGTTTTAAAAATAATATCTGGGCGGTAAACAAGCATTTTGATGTTTTTAAGTCTTCCATTTTACTGAATACACACCATGATACCGTAAAGCCTAACAAAGCGTATACGCTGGATCCGTTTGTTCCTATTGAAAAAGATGGAAAATTATTTGGATTGGGAAGTAATGATGCCGGAGCTTCTTTGGTTTCTATGGCACAGGTTTTTTTACATTTTTATGATAAAGAAGATTTAAAATATAATTTAGTTATTGCTTTGACGGCAGAGGAGGAGATCTCAGGATTTGATGGGATAGAAGCTCTGTTTCCGCAGCTACCCAACGTAGAACTCGCCATTGTAGGAGAACCCACGCAGATGAATCTGGCGATTGCAGAAAAAGGACTTCTTGTGATTGATGGAGAAATGAAAGGTACTCCTTCTCATGCCGCTCATCCTAATGACGATAACTCGATTGTAAAATGTATGCAGGATCTGCAGAATATTTTAGATTTTAAATTTCCAAAGGTTTCAGAATATCTGGGAGAAGTTAAGGTTACTTTATCCGGAATTCATGCAGGAGTACAGCATAATGTCGTTCCGGAATCTTGTAACTTCACGTTGGATGTAAGAGTAACGGATGAATATTCTAATCAGGAAGCGTTTGATATCATCCAGTCTCAGATGAAATCTACTTTAACGGCAAGATCGTTCAGGTTGAATTCCTCCAAAATCGAACTGGATCATCCGTTTGTAAAAGCAGGAGTTGAAATCGGAAGGACAACTTACGGTTCACCAACCTCTTCAGATCAGGCGATTATTCCATGTACATCGGTGAAAATGGGACCTGGAGACAGTAGGCGCTCTCACACTGCAGATGAATTTATCTATATCCATGAAATAGAGGAAGGAATAGAAATTTACATCAGAATTTTAGAAAAAGTGTTATAAAAATGGAAGATGGGTGTAGGAAGAGGGAAGTTATTAGCTTCTTGCCTCCAGCCTCAGGCTTCCAGCTCAATATATGTTTTGACTCCGCCCGGCAGGCACTAGAAGTTTAGTTTTTAATAAGATTTATGCAAAAAGAAAATTAGAAATGAAGGCTTTACATAAGGAAATGTTTTTTTATAGTTAATAGTAATAATAAGGATTGCCTTGCTGGGCTTGTCAAAACCCATCAGTATTTTAAATCAGAGAATATGAAAAAAATATGGCAGAAGGATGACCTTGCCACCAATATATTAGTCAATAACTTTACAGTGGGTAAAGACCTTGACTTTGATGAACGTTTAGCGAAATATGACGTAAAAGGTTCTATGGCCCATTGCAAAATGCTGGCAGAAACCGGAATTATCACTCAGGAAGAATCAGAACAGATGTTATCTGTTTTGAATAGTATTTTAAATAAAATTGAAGAAGGTAGTTTTGAAATTGATAAAGATGCTGAGGATATCCATTCTCAGGTAGAAGCCATTCTTATTGAAGAATTAGGCGATACAGGAAAGAAAATCCATACGGCAAGATCACGAAATGATCAGGTTTTACTGGATATAAAATTGTACTTATTGGATGAAATCCGTGAAATTACAGCGCTTACAGATGAGTTTTTTCAGATTTTAATTCAACTGGCAGATCAGCATAAAAACGTTCTGCTCCCGGGATATACCCATTTGCAGATTGCGATGCCTTCATCATTCGGATTGTGGTTTGGGGCTTATGCAGAAGCGCTTTTGGATGATGTTGAAATGTTGTTTTCAGTAAAGAATATCATTAATAAAAACCCGCTGGGATCAGCAGCCGGTTATGGTTCGTCTTTCCCGATCAATCGTGAAAGTACCACTTATAATCTAGGCTTTCAGTCGATGAATTATAATTCTGTGTATGCTCAGATGACCCGTGGAAAATCGGAAAAAATGTTATCAATGGCAATGGCGACTTTAGCCGGAACGCTTGGAAAGTTTGCTTATGATGTATGTTTGTATCTAAGCCAGAATTTTGACTTTATTAGCTTTCCAAAAGAATTTACTACAGGAAGCAGCATTATGCCTCATAAAAAGAATCCGGATATCTTTGAGTTGGTTCGTGCACGTTGCAACAGAATTCAGTCACTTCCCAACGAATTAATTCTTTTGACAAACAATCTGCCTTCCGGTTATCACAGAGATGTACAGTTGACGAAAGAGATACTTTTCCCGGCAATAGATTCTTTAAAGGAATGTCTGGAAATCTTAAGTTATACTTTACCGAATATTAAGGTAAAAGACGGAATCCTGGAAGATGAAAAGTATAAATATCTTTTCAGTGTAGAAAAGATCAATGAAGAAGTGAAAAACGGAAGTTCATTCCGTGATGCTTATGTAAAAGTAGGTCAGGAGATCGAAAACAATGAGTTTGAATTTGAACCTGGAAATCTTGAACATACCCACCAGGGAAGTATCGGCAATCTTTGTCTGGATAAAATAGAATATCAGTTCAATAAGCTGAAAAATAAATTATTGGGTTAGAATCTAAGCCATTAAGGTCATTAAAAACTTAGGCAAAAATCAGTGGAAATTCTAAAATTATTTTAGCCTGCTGTCTTTTCGTTGTGAAAGCCTTAATCTTAAATCTTATCTGCTTAAGTGATCTTAATGGCTGGATTGTAATTCCGCTCTTTGACTTTGATGATTGATCTTTAAAATGACTATGGTTGGAAATTGAGATTAAATCTGCTGCATAAAATTTTATAGGAGATAAAATCTTTGCGCCTTAAAGCATAAAGTTTATAAATTTCTTTTGCGTCTTTGCGTTTTCTAACAAAATAAGAGATTATAAAAATCGAAAAATGTTGGTATACGCAAAGGCGCAAGGAATTGTATGATAAATATTACTTTTAAGATGCAAGAAAATCCAAAGATTTTCAGCAAGTGAAATAGGAATAAATAATGAGTTTAAAATAGAAGGGATTATTCCAGATCAATTTTGAACTTGGTAGATTTTTTCACCTCGTGAAGTACAATAGAACTGTGATATTGTCCGATGTTGGGAAGATTTGAAATCACACTCACCGCAAACTCATTATAGGAATTGATGTCTTTCGCGATAATTTTCAGCATATAATCATATTCCCCGGAAAGGCTGGTGATTTCCTGAACTTCATCGTACTTGGAAATGTTGTCCTCAAAGGTTTCCAATACTTTTTTGGATTGTTCCTTAAGACGGACATTGCAATAAACGATGATATTCAGACCCAGTTTTTCACGGTTTAAAAGACCTACGTATTTTTCAATGATGCCCTGTTTCTCCAATTGCTTGATTCGCTCATACGTAGGAGTAAAGGTAAGACCTATCTTTTCGGAAATTTCCTTAACCGATAATGTAGAGTCTTCCTGAATAATACTGAGAATCATTTTGTCTTTTAAATCCATAAATAAAGTTGTGTGCTAACAAAAATATTAATTTTAAATGAGAATAAGGAAAGACTGAAGTTTTTAATTTATTTTAAACATAATTTTTGTAGGTTCATAAAATTGTTGTATCTTTGCACCTAATGAATAAAAAAGCATTTATATCATTAGATTTACCGGGCGAAAGCGCCCTTTACGATATTTATTGTTATTAAGCGAAGATAGTTGTCTTCGCTTTTTTTATGCCCAAAAATTAGAATTATGTTTACGATTACAGAACTAAGCACAGAGAGAATCAACAGTATACTAACAGAAGCACTGGCTTTTGCAAATGGTAAAACTGCTAAAATTGAAGGAGAAGTTTTTTGCTCAAACCTTTTCTTCGAAGACAGTACAAGAACGAAAACAAGTTTCGATCTTGCGGAAAGAAAACTGGGACTTCAGGTAGTTCCTTTTGATGCATCACACAGTTCGGTAAACAAAGGTGAGAGTCTTTATGACACTGTAAAGACGATTGAAAGTATAGGAGTGAACCTTGTAGTGATCCGTGATAAGAAAGACAGATACTTCGAGGAACTGAAAAATATTAAGATTCCGGTAATCAACGGAGGAGACGGTACAGGAAACCACCCTTCACAGTGTATGCTGGATCTGATGACCATCTATCAGGAATTTGGAAAGTTTGAAGGACTGAAAGTGGGAATTGTAGGAGATGTAAAACACAGCCGTGTTGCCAATTCAAATGCAGAAGCATTAAGAAGATTGGGAGCTAAAGTATATTTCTCAGGACCAGAACAATGGTTTGACGAAGGAGCTTTGATCAACGGAACATATATGTCAGTGGATGAACTGATCGCTGAAGTTGATGTTTTAATGCTGCTAAGAATCCAGCACGAGAGGCACGATGCAGCAATGAGCTTCACTGCTTCAGAATACCATAAAAGATATGGTCTGACGAAAGAAAGAGAGAAGGCCATGAAAAAAGAAGCAATCGTCATGCACCCGGCTCCGATCAACAGAGGAGTGGAAATAGATTCAGATCTTGTAGAATGTGAAAGATCAAGAGTCTTTAAACAAATGGAAAACGGTGTTTTCGCCAGAATGGCCATTTTAAAAGAAGCGTTGGAAAGTAAAGGATATACCTTTAAATAAGAACCAAGGTAAAAGGGCCAAGGTAAAAGTAAGAAGTAAGAAGTTAAAGAGCTCCAGAGGAGCGACCTGCTAATAGCAATGGGTGAAGCCCATAGAAATAAAAAGGATTTAAATAATCCAAGCCCTGTAAGGGCGACCTGTTAATGATATATAAATAATAAGAGATAAAAGTTTAAAATGAAGAAAAAATTAATACTGGAGTCCGGTGAAGTGTTTCATGGAGAAGGTTTCGGAGCAGAATTGGAAACTGCAGGGGAAGTAGTTTTCAATACCGGAATGACAGGGTATCAGGAATTGATCTCTGACCCATCATACTGCGGTCAGATAGTTTGTATGACCTATCCGCTTATCGGAAATTATGGTATTAACCGTGATGATTATGAAAGTATCGAGCCGGCAATTAAAGGGCTTATCGTAAAAGAACTTTGCGATCTTCCTTCCAACTTCCGTACTCAGATTACTTTAGATGAATTATTTAAAAAGAAAAACCTTTCAGGAATTTCAGGAATCGACACCAGAAGACTGACAAGAGTTCTTCGTAACTATGGAGTAGTAAAAGGAAAAATTGTAAATGCTGATGCTGACGAAACTGCTGTAGCTTCTGAGTTGAAGACAACAAATTTCCCAACCAATCAGGTAGAGGAGGTTTCTACAAAAACTCCTTACGCTAACCCGAACAGAGGTTTCAAAGTAGTCTTAGTAGACTTCGGTGCAAAATTGGGAATTATCAGAGAGCTATCTCAAAGAAACTGTGACATCATTGTGGTTTCTCAGGATACTACAGCAGAAGAAATTCTACTAATGAATCCGGATGGAATTATGTTGTCAAACGGTCCTGGTGACCCGGAAGATGTACCGCACGCGTTGGATATGATCAGAGGACTATTAGGAAAAGTTCCAATCTTCGGAATCTGTCTAGGACACCAATTGATCGGTCTTGCTTGTGGAGCGAAAACTTTCAAACTGAAATTCGGACACAGAGGAGGAAACCACCCGGTATTGGATCTGGAGAAAAATACAGTAGCCATTACTTCTCAGAACCATGGATATGCAGTTGATCAGGAAAGTTTAAAAGGAACAGACCTTATCGAAACACATATTGCCTTGAACGACAGAACAAACGAAGGATTAAAACACAAAATCCACCCTTGTTTCTCAGTTCAGTATCACCCTGAAGCGAGCCCTGGTCCTGAAGATGCAAACTACCTGTTTGACGAGTTCATTCAAATGATGGAGGACTTTAAAAAGTAAGACACTCCAATTGTCATTCTGAAAGAAGCGGAAGCGGAATGAAGAATCTCAACAATAATAAGTTAGATTCCTACGGAATGACAAAGTGTGTTAATTCAATTTAAATAAAGCATAATGCTGGAAGTTTAAGTTCAAACTTTTAGTATCTAAAAAAAGAAAAATGGCAAAACGTACAGATATAAAAACAATTTTAGTAATCGGTTCAGGACCTATCATCATCGGTCAGGCAGCTGAATTTGATTACGCAGGAACGCAGGCTTGTCTGTCTTTGAAAGAAGAAGGCTACAAAGTAATTTTGATCAACTCAAACCCTGCAACGATCATGACAGATGTGGAAATCGCTGATAAAGTATATATCGAGCCGATTTCATTACAGTTTGTAAGCCACATCATCAGAAAAGAACGTCCGGATGCATTATTACCAACATTAGGAGGTCAGACAGGTCTTAATATGGCGGTAGAATTGGAGAAGTCGGGAATTCTTGAAGAGTGCAAAGTGGAAGTATTGGGAACAAAACTTTCTGCCATCAACAGAGCAGAAGACAGAGATCTTTTCCGTGAGTTGATGAGAGAGTTGAACGAGCCGGTACCGGAATCTGATATTGTTAATACGGTAGAAGGAGCACTTGCTTTCGCAAATGAAATCGGGTATCCTGTAATTGTTCGTCCTGCCTTTACAATGGGTGGTACCGGAGGTGGTATCGCCTCTACAGAAGTTGAATTGAAAGAGATTGCTGAATTGGGACTGAAACACAGCCCGGTTACTCAGTGTCTTATTGAAAAATCAATTGCAGGTTTCAAAGAAATTGAATACGAAGTAATGCGTGATGCAAACGACAACGCCATTGTGGTTTGTAACATGGAAAATATTGACCCGGTAGGAGTTCACACAGGAGACTCTATCGTAGTAGCCCCTTCTCAGACCCTTTCAGACAGAGAGTATCAGTTACTGAGAAATGCTTCCCTGAAAATCATCAGAGCATTAGGAATTGAAGGTGGATGTAACGTACAGTTAGCTTTAGATCCGCATTCATTCGAATATTATATCATCGAGGTAAACCCTAGAGTTTCCCGTTCATCAGCGTTAGCAAGTAAGGCAACAGGATATCCGATTGCAAAAATTGCTGCAAAAATTGCTGTAGGATTAACGCTGGATGAAATCATGAACCCGGTAACAGGAAAAACATACGCATGTTTCGAGCCGGCTCTTGACTATGTGGTAACGAAATTCCCAAGATTCCCATTCGATAAATTCGAAACGGCAGACAGAAGACTTTCTACTCAGATGAAAGCAACTGGTGAAGTAATGGCGATCGGAAGAAACCTTGAAGAATCTTTACAGAAAGCAATCCGTTCATTAGAAACAGGAATCAAGCATTTAGGATTAAAAACAAAGCAGGCTCAGGCACTTACTGCTGAAGAAATCGAAAGAAGAATCAGAGTGTGTGATGACGAGAGATTATTCATCATCGGAGATGCTTTAAGAAGAGGTTACGACTGGGAGCAGATTGTAGAATGGAGTAAAATCGACAAGTTCTTTATCTGGAAACTGAAAAAATTAGTTGACTTCGAAAAAGTAATCGCTGACAACAAATTTGATAAAGAAACACTAATTGAAGCTAAGAGATTAGGTTTTGCAGACATCAATATCGCTGTTCTTTGGGATGTAAAAGAGCGTGAGGTTTTCAACTTCAGAAAAGAAAACAGAATCATGCCGGTTTACAAAATGGTAGACACTTGTGCTGCTGAATTTGAAAGCGAAACGCCTTATTTCTACGGAACTTACGAAGAAGAAAACGAAAGTGTTGTTTCGGACAAAGAAAAAATCATCGTACTAGGTTCAGGACCTATCAGAATCGGACAAGGTGTTGAGTTTGACTACGCAACCGTTCACTCCGTATGGGCGATCAAAGAAATGGGTTACGAAGCGATTATCATCAACAACAACCCTGAAACAGTTTCTACAGACTTCTCTATCTCTGATAAACTATACTTCGAGCCGCTTACAGAAGAAGATGTAATGAACATCATCGAGCTTGAAAAACCAAAAGGAGTAGTGGTACAGTTCGGAGGACAGACTGCGATTAACCTTGCTGATAAATTAGCCGCTCACGGAGTACAGATCTTAGGAACTTCATTAGAAGATCTAGACAGAGCTGAAAACAGAGATAAATTCGAAAAAGCACTTCAGGAGCTTGGTATTCCTCAGCCAAAAGGAAGAACTTCAACTTCGAAAGAAGAAGCTATAGAAATCGCTAACGAAATCGGATATCCGGTATTGGTACGTCCAAGCTACGTTCTTGGAGGTAGAGCGATGGAAATTGTATACGCAGAAGCAGAATTGGCTCACTACATGGAAAATGCAGTAGAAGCAAGCCCTGAGCACCCAGTATTGGTAGACAAATACATGGTAGGAAAGGAGATTGAAGTAGATGCCATCTGTGACGGTGAAACCGTAGTGATTCCAGGAATTATGGAGCACATCGAAAGAGCAGGAGTTCACTCCGGAGACTCAATCGCAGTATATCCGCCACAAAATATCTCTCAGAGCGAGATTGATACTTTAGTAGACTATACGAAGAGACTGGCAAAAGGATTAAACGTTATCGGATTAATGAACATCCAGTACGTTCTTTTCGAAGGAAATGTATATGTAATCGAAGTAAACCCTCGTTCTTCAAGAACAGTTCCTTTCTTATCTAAAATCACAGAAGTTCCAATGGCTAACCTTGCAACAAAGGCAATCTTAGGACAAAAACTGAAAGATTTAGGTTACGAAAACGGATTGGTTCCAAACAAAGAAGGAGTATTTGTAAAAGTACCGGTATTCTCTTTCTCTAAACTAACGAAAGTGGATATCTCTTTAGGCCCGGAAATGAAGTCTACAGGAGAAGTTATGGGGAAAGATACAACCCTTGAAAAAGCACTTTACAAAGGGTTAGTAGCAGCGGGAAGAAAAGTTCCTATGCACGGATCTATCCTGTTCACGGTAGCAGATAAGCATAAAGATGAGGCAGCAGCCCTTGCCGCAAGATTCCATGAAGTAGGATTCAGAATCTGGGCTACAGAAGGTACTGCGAAGTTCTTTGAAGAAAAAGGAATCCCTTGCAAAATAGGATACAAAATCGGAGAAGAAAGTGTAAATCTTATCGACCTGATTCAGAAAGGAAAAGTTCAGTATGTTGTAAACACTACTACAAAAGGTAAGCAGGCAGAAAGAGACGGATTCCAGATCAGAAGAATGAGTGTGGAAAACGGTGTTCCTTGTTTAACTTCAATGGATACAGTAGAAGCAATCCTAAAAGTAATCGAAAGCATGAGCTTCAAAATGGAGACGATGTAATTTCGAACTAGAATAAATATGTTAAACCTCATAGATTTTTGAAATCTATGAGGTTTTTTGCTTTTAAACAGGAGTCTTTCATTATTTTTATTTGATAAATTTGTCCTTATAGAAATTAACAACCCATGAAGAATGGATAAAAAAGCAATTAAAATCTTACTTAACACCATAAAAACTTCCCAGAACGAAAGTGTAAGGGATTGGTTTTATTGGGAAACCTATATGCAGTATATCTCTGAAGATGACTTTGAGTATGCAAAGAAGCAGTCTGTAATGTATGATCAGGAAGAGATAAGTCATGATGAAATTTGCAGAAGAATTAAAAGTGCTGTGGCTGGTATTGAAAAACAGAACGTTGTTGATGCTTTTGTGTACAGTTTAAGCACAAGACAACTAGAATACCGCTCATTTTTATCCAGCTATTGCATTGCAGAAAGTCTGGAAGAACATAGCTTTACTCCAAGTCCGGAACCTAATGAAGGCATCTGTGCGATATGTGGACTTCATACTTATGAGTTTGAAGATCCTATCGAATTCAATACCATCAATTATTTCAAATATAAAGATGGATGCTGTTTTGATAGTTTAATCCAGGTTTTATTTGATCTGGAACAATTTCCAAAACTACCAGCCGTTAAACCCAACGAAAATGACTACAGGATTCTCAATGAACTGAAAGAAATCATTGAAACATCAGAACCCATCGACAGAATTTCTCAACTTAAAAAGAGAATCTCAAAAACAGTAAAATCAAATGATGGAGAACGGGTAGGACTCCTGGAGATTCTTGGGGTCATCGGAATTTTACATGACGATATCCATTTGACATATGCTGATCAATATATTACTTATCCCGAAAGAGAGCATAGACCTATCAGGAATGATGAGGTTGGTTATCCCGCAAGATGGTGGCAAGGAAAATTTGGAATTGATGATAAGAAGTGGGAGTATTGGTTTGGAAGCAATTAAGTGATTTTTTGTCATATTATTCGACGTTTAAAAGCAATTTTTCAATACAAAAAACAGGGTTAAAATGAATTCAGGAGCGTTTTTATCGGATTAGCTTAAAAATACATGATGTTTACCGAATTATTTATAAATTAGAGCGTTAAAATTCAAGCTGTTATTATTATTTAAAAACTAATAAAAATTCCACCAAATCAAAATATAACCATGGCAGAATATTACGCAAAATCAAGCAATTCTTTATCTTTTGAAGTTACAAGAGAAGAAAAATTAATTGGAAAACTTACTTATACAAGCTGGTTTAAATTTAATGCTGTCATTGAAATTGCTGAGGGTCAGACCTATCAGGTGGAGCCAAAGGGTTTTTGGGGAACTACAATTGAACTGAAAGATCATGAAAGAGTGCTTCTTAAATTCAGAATGAACTGGAACGGGGAAATTGTGGTGCAGACCTATTTTGATGGGATTAAAAATGGCTATCTTTTTAAACACAGAGGGATTTTTAAAGAATCATTTGTCCTTACAGATCAGGACGGCGTTGAGCTGATGATCATAAAACCGCATCTGAAATGGACTTCCATGAATTACGAATACCAGATTACCACCTCTGATGCCTTTGAAACCTTCCCCGAAAAAGAAATCGTTTTAATTAATGCCCTGCATTGTGCCAATTATTATATGTCGATGATGGCCGCTGCCGTTATATAAAAAATAATTTTAGATTTTAATAGCGATGTCATTCTGACACAGAATGAAATTCTGCGAACATTGTTCAAAGAATCTCATTTATAATGAACTTGTTTAAACTTTTTTGAAACATTAAGATTGTATTAAGGTGTTTAGAGTATTAAGATAAGCTTTGCTTTAAGCTTAAAAATCAGAATGATTTATCTTAACTTAATTATGCTTTACTGCTTAAGTCCTTCTTAATGGTTTTTAAGAAATATTCAATATTTTTATAAGTTTAAACAACTCCAATGTCTCTTGTTATCAATAAGATAAATAGTCGTTAACTACTTATCCAACGCCTTTGAAACAGCCAAACTATCTTCCAGTAGTCTGTAGCGTGTAATTTTATGATTTTGAATACGCATCTGGATACAGAATAAAGACTCTACAATTTTGCCTGTTTCAAGCATCTTTGTCACAAATTCTCCTGTAATCACTGCATTTTCCTCATCAGAAAAAATATGATCAATTTTTGAAGAAACAGGTTCCGTATTTTTCCATAGCAGTTCAAAAAATTCGACGACTTCCTGTTTATTGTTTCTTACTCCCAACCACGGTGCTTTTCGTTCATCACCAGGTATATACCAGTCCACAGTATCAGAAAAAAGGTTGGTTAATTCTGTCAGATTTCTTTCCGACATACACTGTAGAAATTGCTGAATGGTTTCTTGGGTGTTGCTGTTCATTTCTTGAAAGTTATAATCAATAATTGACTTTGTATAGAGTGATGAAGATAAGAAAAATTTACATTCTAATTGTTGTTTATTTTCAGTAAATCCTTTGTTTATGGGGTATTTCATGAAGAAAGTTTTATGATTTGTGTCATGTTTTTATTTAGAATTAATAAAAATAAGATAATTTTGCAAAACTAACTTAATTATAAACATGAAAAAAACTATTATTTCTGCAGCTCTATTAGCCGTAACGATGCTGAGTGCCCAGGAAACGGATACCATTAAAGTGGCTGAAATCCAGTCCGTATCACTTCAGGGAACTCACAATTACAGAACCAAAAAATCTGAATCCATCGCAAGACTTCCTCTTGAAAATCTTGAAAATCCAACTGTTTACAACTTTGTACCCAAAGAAATCATCAGTGAAATGGGGGCAATGGACTTTAACACAGCCATGGCTTCTGCTCCTGGAGTGGTGGTAAGCAACAGTGTTAACGACAGCGGGAATGATATCTTCATGAGAGGATTCAGTTCCAATGCCAGTTTCAGAAACGGATTGATTCAAAATCCAAGAGTTCAGTCCGAGATTGCTAATATCGAGAGAGTAGAGGTAATAAAAGGTCCATCAGGAACTTTATTCGGAGGAACATTAGCCAACTATGGTGGTGTGGTGAATATCGTTACGAAAAAACCACAGGAAAACTTCGGAGGAATTATCAATTATACCACCGGAAGCTGGGGAATGAACAGAATAACAGCAGATGTGAATACTCCTTTAAATAAAGAAAAAACTGCATTGGCAAGATTCAATGTCGCTGCCTATTCTCAGGATTCTTTTCAGGATGCGGGCTACAACAAAGGATTATTTTTCTCCGGAAGTGTTTTGTATAAAGTAAGTGACAAAACAACTGTAACACTTGATACAGAATTTCATGCTCCTGAAAAAACATTGAATGCTTATGTAAGAAACTCAGAAAAACTGACTTTACACTCGATGAAAGACCTGGAAGTGGCTTACAAAAGAGCATTCACAAGTAATGATATCGGTTCCAAAAGAACCAATTTTGTAACAATGGCTGAGGTAACTCATAAATTCAATGATCATTGGACTTCAAGAACATCTTATCAAAGAGGGGAAGCTAATGAAAATGAGTCGATCTTTTTAGTGCTGAGATATCTGAATAATAATCAGGTAGAAAGAATGATCCGTCCTTTCGACAGTTTTAAAGTAACCACAGACAATATTCAACAGAATTTTACAGGAGATTTTAAAATAGGCGGCTTAAGAAACCGATTGGTAGTAGGAATAGATTACTTCCAGCAAAGAACAAAATATCAGTTCCCTTACTATGAAGCCAATGGATACAGCAATGTTTTCATGCCTTATGACAAAGTAACCTTGGACAGCTCTTCAGCATGGGATCCTATCTCAAGAAATAAATTCATGAATAAGGAGAGAAAATCCACAGAATCTGATATCACAACATTCAGAACGATCAGTGGTTATATCTCCAATGTTTTAAATATTACAGATAATTTACTGGTGATGGCTAGTTTAAGAGTAGACAGCTATAAAAATGACGACACGGTGGTAAACGGTGTTGAAATTTCTACGAAAAACGGATATCCTGAAAATAAAGTTACAGGGTACAGCCAGACCCAATTTTCACCAAAATTCGGATTGGTCTATGAAATTGTAAAAGAACAGATTTCATTCTTTGCCAATTATGTGAATGGATTTAAAAACTATGCTCCATCACTGAATGAAGTCGGTGTTTTGACAAAATGGGATCCTGAGCAGGGAAATCAGATTGAAACAGGTTTCAAAGTAGATCTTTTCCATAAAAAATTACTGACAACCGTGAGTTATTATAATATTAATGTTAAAAACAGGCTGGTTGCAGATCCGGGCGGAATAGGAAGTATTCAGGATGGGAATATCAAAAGTCAGGGACTGGAAATAGGCATCATTGCCAACCCTTTCAAAGGATGGAATATCGTTGCAGGATATGGGTATAACGACAACAAATATGATGACCGAAGCAAAGACAGCGGGAAAAGAATCGCCTGGACTCCAAAACATGTAGCCAATCTATGGACAAGCTATAAAATTATGGATGGAGCTTATGAAGGTCTTGGTTTCGGAGCCGGATTTAATTTCGTAGATCAAACCTATATCAATATTGTGAATCATTTTCTTGCTCCTTCTTATACCACCGTTGGAGCTACTATTTTCTATGACAAGAAAAAATACAGAATCGGTCTGAAAATGAATAATGCATTGAATGAAAACTATTGGAACTTCTACGGACAGCCACAGAAGCCAAGAGAAATCCTTGCCAATTTTGCATTCAAATTTTAATACCTGAAAACAAAAATAATCTCAAAAAATATAAGGATGAAAACCGCAAAGGTGCAACGATTTGATTTATAATACACCCTATTTCTGACGCCTTCAAATATGCTAAAGTAAACGGCAGCAGGAATAACTCTTTTCACTTTACAAACACGCCATTATAAATACAATTGCGCCTTTGCATTTTCTACTATTATATTTTTGAGTGGATAAAAAAGATATGGAAAATAAAAAAACTAATCCTAAAAAAAAGCAGGGGAAATCCCTTACCAAAAGGATCACCGGCTGGCTGCATCTGTGGCTCGGCCTGGTTTCAGGAATCATTGTGTTGACAGTGACTCTTTCGGGAACTGTATTTGTCTTTTGTGACGAAATCATTGATTGGTGTGGTGGAAGTGCTAAATACGTTAATGTTCCGGCTCACACTAAAAAGATGACCCCTGAAGCGTTACTTGCTCAGTTTCATCAACAGGTTCCGGACAGAAAAGCGTTCTATTTTGATACTTATAAAGAATCAGACAGAAGTTTCAGAGTAGCTTCAGCAACGAAGCCACCTAAAGATAAAAGTGCGGACAAAGCAGAAAAACCGAAGAAAAAAGGCCGTGGCCCGCGAGGTGTATTTGCTTATCATTATCTCAACCCTTACACCGGAAAAGTAATAGGCTCTACAAAAAGCTATGAGTTTTTCTATGTGGTAGCCCATATTCATGCACAGTTGCTGGCAGGAAAGTTCGGGAAAACGGTGGTTGGAATTGCTTCCATTATCTTTTTTGTTCAGCTTATCGGCGGACTGATTCTCTGGTGGCCCAAAAAATGGAACAAAACAACAAGAACAACCGCTTTTAAAATTAAATCCGGAACAAAATGGCGCAGGAAAAACTACGACTTTCATAATGTTTTTGGGTTTTATTCATTGCTTCCGGCCGTGTTTATTACCATTACAGGATTGATTATGGCCTATGAGGTTTTAACCAATCTTACCCAGCAGGCTTTCGGAGGAGCTGTAGATGCCCATACTATTGCAGAAAAATATGAACCTAAGTTTGATCCGGAGAAAAAAGCATTGTCCTATACTGATTTTGTAGACAGCAAGTTTAAAGAGTTTCCTGAAGCAAAACAGTTCAGAATGAGTATTCCGAGAAATGATTCAGCAACGGTGTACCATGTTGGAGTCGCTCAGTTTATCGGGTTGAAAAGCCTTATCACCGGGAAAAGTATGGAAACGAATAAATACACCGGAAAAGAGATTGATTATCCTAAAGAAGTTCAGATGCATGAAGTAATAGAGCACATGAATTTTGATCTTCATGTAGGCTATTGGGGTGGAATGTTCGGTAAAATATTCACCTTCATCATCGGAATTATCTGTACAAGTCTCCCGATTACCGGATTCCTCATCTGGTGGGGCCGAAGAAACAAATCACCCAAAAAGAATAAAGAAATTAAAAATATTCATCAACACAGAAAAGATTCACACCATGAACAACTGGTTTAAAATTATATACCTTCCCTTATTTTTATTTTTTACATTGGGAGAAGCTCAGGAAAAATTGACGATAGGAGAGAAGCAGAACATATTTTCAAAAATTTTGAACGAAAACAGAGAACTCTGGGTTCATCTGCCCAAAACGTATAACGACAATACCATTAATCCTGCAAAATATCCGGTGATCTATCTCTTAGACGGAGAAATCAATTTTGAATATTACACTGGACTAACGGATTTCATCGCCAGAACACCCTATGCTGATATCCCGGAATGTATTGTTGTCGGAATTAAAAATACAGAAAGAACAAGAGATCTTACCCCGACAAAGTCTGAAAAGAAAAGCCCCGTAAATCCTGCTCTTACGCTTTTTGCCGACAGCGGAGGAGGTGAAAATTTTGTAAAATTCATGCAGGAAGAGCTGAAACCTTTTATTAATAAAAACTACAGAACTCAGGATTATTCCGTATTGGTAGGGCATTCCTTCGGAGGATTATTTGCTATCAATACCTTCCTTTTGCATCCGGATTATTTTAATGCTTATGTTGCCAACGACCCGAGTTTGTGGTGGGATCATAAAGTGACGATTTCCAGAACAAAAGACTATCTCGAAAAGAATAAGAACTTTCCTGCAAAAAAATCTTTGTATGTTTCCCAGGCAGATAATGAAGAACAGCAGAAAAACTGGAATTCTGATATGACGCAGGCTATTGAAGAGTTTAAAGGAATCATTGAAAAGAACGGATCTTTGAACTATAAACATCGCTTTTTTGAAGGAGAAACCCACGGAACCGTTTCTTATCCCGGAAATTATGAAGCCTTGAAATTTATATTCAAAGGGTATAGAACCGATATAAAACAGTTGGCCAAAAATCCCAAACTGCTTGAAGAAGAGTATAAAAAGTTTTCCGAAAAAATGGGAGCAGATTTTACTCCTTCGGAAACTTATCTGAATGTAGTGATCAAATTTATGAAGAGCAATGCTTTCAAAGACTCAGAAACCTATTTTATGAATCTGAAAGACAAGTATTATCCTAAGAAATAATACACGACTGATACAGAAAATAAAAAAGCCAATCCGTTCATCAACAGATTGGCTTTTTATATGTATTATAATCCTGAAAATAAGTTTTGGCTAAAGCCAATGGAATATTTCTAAAAAGTAAAAACGGGCTAAAGCCCATTCCTATTGAATGTTTTTCTCGCAGATTTTGCTGATTGGGCAGATTTATTCTCAATAATTATTCACCCAGTTTGAATCCATGCAGATTCTTTTCAGGTTAATGTCTGTTATCACAATTAATCGGGAAATCCTTCTCCTTTTGATCTAAAAAACTAATAGAGGGACACCCAAAAGACTGCGCCATGAACCCAAAAATAACAGGTGGTTTCCCTTTAAAAAGATGACCTGTCCATTGGGAAATATTGGCTTCATCGGTATCTATTCCATAAAGAGGCATGAATTCTCCACCATCACTTCCTGCAAGACTGAAGGTCTTCTCCGCGATTTTTTCTTTGCGATCATTGATGACCGCAAGTTTACGCTCAACAATATTTCCTTCTTCAAGATAATCCTGCAGATAATAGGTCAGGTTTTCATAGTGTGACTGATACGTTTTTCCCAGAGCCAGCTTTGAGTGAGAAAAGTATTTTTTTGAAATATCTGTACCCGCTTTTTGCCATTTCACAGCTTTCATTTTATTGTCTACGAAAGGATTTTGATTTCCAAAATAGGCAATGGCATTATTATAACGGTCGTATTCTGTTGTTTTTTGATGAGTAGCCACCTGGAATCCCATCATATAAGAATCCGGATCTAAATCCTGATCATCGGAATAAGGACTTAAATAGGCCACAGCTTTTAATTGGGAGACTGGCATTCTTTGAAGTTTATTAGAACCATACTCATAGATGTACAGGGAATCATTTTCTGTAAGGCGAATTCCGTTGAGCAATTTTTTTCTACTGGAAGCATCCAGTTCAAAATGCTGGCGTTCTTCATAAGTCATCTGCTTATAATTTTTAGCAATCTCTGCAGGCAATGGTTGCTCTCCTTTATAGACATCTGAAACAGAAATGAAAATATCCATATCAGAATCCTTTTCTGCAGATGAAATAACAGACAGGCTGAATATATTAAAATGGGTGTAATCTATTTTTTCTTCAGTTTTTACTGTTTTTAGAGTATCATTCGTGATTTTTTTTTCTGTGGTAACTGTTTTCTTCTCTTCTTTCTGACAGCTCACAATAACCAGTTGAAAACAGATAAGTGCTGCGACAGTTTTGATCTTCATCATCTTTTTTAAGATTAAAGTGTTTATACTATGCTAATTCATTTTGTAATAAGGTTCTGAAAAATATTTGCTGGGTTTGATATAAGCCATTTTCCTTTCCGCATCAAAGATCCAGATAAACCTGCGGAGCATATCAGCACCGATATAACTTACATTTTGGGTTTTCAGTTCACCGGAGAAATATCCTACGGAAACATCTTTAAATACGCTGTTTCCCAACTTGAAATAGGGTAGAACAGCTTGTTTGGTCGTTAAAGTTTTACCTTCAGAATTCTTTAGTGTTTTTTCTCCTGTTACCTTCAGTTTTTTCTCCAGATGTTTTTCTTCAGCAAATTCGTTGCTATAAAGAATAGCTCCGGAAAATCCGGATTGTAAAACAAAATAGGCTTCCTGCTGCTGATCACCGTCAAGGATATTATCTGCGGCTAGGTAAAACCCTTCATGATCCAGAATGATGTTGATGGGTTGGTAGCCTTTCAGATCCGGCATTTTGTCATACATCACAAACTGGTTGTTGTCGTAATCAATTTTAAAGGCTTTCCCTTCAAAAATTCCGGTCCCGATTTTTCCGTCTGCCTCATGACCTGTTAACTGATTGTCAAAAAAACGTACATTTTTCTGAGTGATTTTTCCGATTTGTACGGTATTGTGGTCGCTGAGTTCTTCTTTGTTGAAAATAATATGATCTGCTTTCTGCTTGCCATCAGGGGAAATAGCATAATCTTTCATCGCAATCTGGAACATCAGATTCAGTGAATCCTTTTTATTGACAAGGGTTTTGACAATGATATTATTGTGCCTGGTGATCCGGAAGGGGATGGTCTGCTGCGCTTTCATACCATAAAATCCGATAGAAAGCAGTATAAAAAGTACTGTTCTTTTGAGCATTATCAGTGATTAGTGTTTTAAAACTTTAAAATTACCTATTATCTTTGGAAAAGCAAATAATAAAATGAAATGGTTGAAAAATTGCTTCAAAGCGGAATCCATTGGGAAAAGAAAGCATTCAAACGGAATGAGTTTCTGAAGATTTCAGGCAGTACAGATACCTCTATTTATTTTATAGAAAACGGAAGTGTCCGGATTTTTATGATGGATGAAAATGAAGAAAGGATTATTCGTTTCGGATACACAGGAAATATTATTGTCAGCCTGGATTCTTTTTTATCGGGAAAACCTTCGGATCTTTACATTCAGGCAATTAAGAAAACAGTGGTAAAAGTAGCTTCAAAAAAGGATTTTTATGCATTTATACAATCAAATGAAGAACATATGAAATTCTGGATGAGTATTCTGGAGGATCTCGTATTACAGCAGCTCGAAAGAGAAAAAGATTTGCTGATCAATGCTCCCGGAGAACGTTTTGAAAGGGTTTTAAAACGAAGTCCGAAACTGTTTCAGGAAGTTCCCAATAAATACATCGCCAATTATCTGAGAATGTCACCGGAAACTTTATCCAGGCTTAAAAAATCTTGAGTTCAATCAAGATTTAAGAACAGCCAGATCAGCATATTTGCATAAAAAACGTAATGAAAATTTCAACCTCAGAATTACTGAATGAATTAAGAAATAGAACTGAAGAACATTTACACTTTGCTGAAATGTTGTCTTTAGAGACGGAACATGATCTGAATTTCAGAACTTCCGCAGAAAGCTGGAGTACATTAGAATGTCTGGAGCATCTCAACCGCTACGGAGATTTTTATCTTCCTGAAATCAGCCGCAATATTTCTTCTGCCGGAAAATCTTCTCAACTCTATTTTAAACCCGGAATTCTTGGTAATTATTTTGCTAAAAGTATGCTTCCCAAAGAGAAACTGAATACAATGAAAACACTTAAAGCCATGAATCCTATCCACAGCAATCTGGATAAAGGTGTAGTGGATACCTTCATTAACCATCAAGGAAAATTACTTGAGTTATTGGAGAAAGCGCAATATATTGATTTAGAAAAGACAAAAACAAGTATCAGTATTTCAAAGTTGATCAAATTGAAGTTGGGAGATACCTTTCGTTTTGTTATTTATCATAATGCAAGGCATGTTGAACAGATAAAAAGAATTTTAACGCATTAAAAAGAAATTATGATTTCCAAAAAGCTTAATTTTAAGCTAATGGAAATTATACACCAAAAAAATATATCAACCCCGTTGGGCGAAATGATTGCCTGTGCCGTAGATCAGGGGATTTGTCTGCTGGAATTTACAGATCGGAAAAATATTGAAAAACAACTGAAGGCTTTATCAAAGATTTTAAAGGTAGAAATTGTAGAAAAAGAACATCCTCATTTTGTTCAGCTTGAAAACGAACTGAAAGAATATTTTGACGGACAAAGAAACCATTTTGAAGTTCCATTGTTCACTACAGGAACTGAGTTTCAGGAAAAAGTATGGCAGCTTCTTCGCGAAATCCCGATGGGAGAAATAAGGACTTATAAACAACAGTCAGAAATACTGGGAAACCCCAAGGCGATACGTGCCGTAGGAACAGCCAACGGGATCAATAAAATTGCGATTTTAATTCCCTGTCATCGGGTGATAGGCTCAAACGGCGAGTTGGTTGGGTATGCTGGTGGTATCTGGAGAAAACAAAAGCTGCTGGAGCTTGAAAAAGCGATTCTATTTTAAAATAAAAGTTCGGATTCAGAGAATTATAAAAAATAGGTGTTCATTTTTCGGTTGTAGAGCAGAGAGTAATCTTTCTACTTTTGAATAAAAAAATTATGATCAGTTTTAAACAGTTACATCATACTGAAGAACCGTTACTATTGGGTAATGTATGGAATGTAGAAAGCGCAAAGGCATACGAAAAGCTGGGCTATAAAGCATTAGCAACCTCAAGTTCGGCAGTCGCACTGAGTTTAGGATATGAAGATGGAGAACAGATGACCTTTGAAGAATATTTTTATATCATTAAGAGGATCAAAGCTTCCGTTTTAATTCCTCTGTCGGTCGATCTGGAATCAGGATATGGTCTTGGAAATGATACCGTTGTTTCGAATATCATGAAACTTATGGAAATTGGAGTATTGGGGATTAATATTGAAGATACCAATGTTATTGAAGGAACACGAAAACTGCTACACAGAGATGTTTTCTATAAAAGATTAAAAGATATTTTCATCAAATTAGGAGAAAACAGAGGTAAGGTATTTATCAATGTACGTACAGACCCTTTTTTATTAAATATTGAAAATGCATTGGAAGAAACTTTAGAAAGAATTAAACTGTTTGAAGAACTTGATGCTGATGGTGTCTTCATTCCGGGAATGACTTCTGAAAACGACATCAGAATGATCACAGAAGCAACCTTTCTTCCTGTGAATGTTATGGCGCTGCCGGATTTACCCGATTTTGATACGCTTAAAGAATTAGGTGTAAAAAGAGTTACCTCAGGTGCGTTCATGTACAGACATATCTACAGAGAGCTTGAAAAAGCAAGTCAGAAAATTACAAACGGAAAAAGTTTTTCACCTCTTTTTATTGAATGATGGAACTCACAGGAAAAATAATGTACGAGGCATCTTATACCAAAGATGTTTCATTTGAAGGGATATTCTGGATGGGTGTAAAAACCACAGGAATATTCTGCAGACCGACTTGTACCGCAAGGAAACCGAAATTTGAAAATGTAGAGTTTTTTTCCAATACCAAAGATGCGATGCTCAAAGGGTACCGTCCTTGTAAAGTGTGCAGACCCTTGGAAAATCTCAACGCTACACCTCCGGATATCAAAGATTTATTGAAAGAAATTGCCGACGATCCTACATTAAAGCTTAAAGATTATGATCTTGTAAAGAGAGGTCTGGAACCCGCAACAGTCCGCAGATGGTTTCTGAAACACCATGGGATCACGTTTCATGCTTTTCAGAGAATGTCAAAGCTCAATACTGCCTTTAAAAAACTTCAACAGGGAGGATCCGTTACAGAGGTCGCATTTGACACAGGATATGAAAGTCTGAGCGGTTTTAATGAGAGTTTTAAAAATATTTTTGGCGTATCACCTAAGAATAATACCATGGAAAAGATCATTGATCTCAAGAGAATAGAAACCATGCTGGGAACAATGATAGCCTGTGCCGATGAACATGGAATCTGTCTTTTAGAATTTTCCGACAGAAAAGCGCTTCCCACAGAACTGAAAAATGTTGCGAGCTATTTTAAAGCAAATATTATACAAGGAGAAAATCCTCATTTTGTTACGCTGGAAAAAGAATTGAAAGAGTATTTTGAAGGGAAAAGAACCGTATTTACAGTTCCTCTTTCTCCTGTAGGAACAGCTTTCCAAAAAGAAGTCTGGACTATTCTTCAGGAAATTCCTTACGGTGCAACAAGAAGCTATCAGGAGCAGGCAGATATTCTGGGAAATCCTAAATCCGTAAGAGCCGTAGCCAATGCCAATGGTCTGAATAAGATATCCATTATAATCCCTTGTCACCGCGTAATTGGCAGCAACGGACAATTAACAGGCTATGGAGGAGGAATCTGGAGAAAGCAAAAATTACTGGAATTGGAAAAGGCTATTTTGTTTTAGAAATATAAAAAGAATTTTATCCTTATCTTTCGCCATTTACAATAAGTTTTTCTATCTTTTTATGAAATCGAAAATTCCAGGTATCTTAATTTTTTCCAGGCTGATTATTGGGTTTATCATCATTTCTTTAAGTGTATTTAAAATCGAAAACTATCAGATCATTACTGTTATTCTGTTATCTATCGGATTATTGACTGATATTTTTGATGGAATTATTGCAAGGCATCTTCAGGTTTCAACTCAGAAACTCAGACGTATGGATTCTACTGTTGATCAGATTTTCTTTATCTCGGTAGGAGTTGCAGCGTATATACAATGTCCTGAATTTTTCAAAACAAACGCTTCCAAAATAATTATTCTTGCAGGATCTGAAGCCCTTATTTATCTGGTAAGCTTTTTAAAATTCCGAAAGGAAGTGGCGACACACTCTATTGGAGCCAAAATCTGGACTTTATTACTTTTTGGAACATTGATTCAGGTTATTTTACAATGTCAGTCTGTCATTCTGTTCAACCTTTGTTTTTGGGTTGGGTTGCTTACCCGAGCAGAGATTATTGCTATTCTTCTGATATTGAAAACCTGGACCAATGATGTTCCTTCTGTTTTTCATTCCATCCAATTGAGAAAAGGGAAAACGATTAAGAAAAATAAATTGTTCAATAGTTGATTATTTACTTTTAAAAAGGATTTGGTTAAAAAATACCTTCATAGAAAAATATCGGTAAAACAAAATTTAACGAAGTTTGGGAAAGCTATTTCGTTTTGATTTTTGTAATTTTAAGCAAAAATTTACACGTGAAAAAGTTAATAATAGCAGTTTGCATTTCAGTTTCAGCATTCAGTTTTGCTCAGGATTATTCTGTGCCGGCAGCAAGTCCGCGCCAGAAGGTTGAGCAGCAGTTTTCTATGTCCAAGATCTCTATCGACTATGGAAGACCAGGAGTGAAAGGACGTAAGATTTTTGGAGAATTGGTTCCTTATGGTCAGGTTTGGAGAGCGGGAGCGAACTCTTCTACAAAAATTACTTTCGGACAGGCCGTTAATTTTGGAGGGAAAACAGTGCCTGCAGGAACATACGGATTATTCATCGTTCCTACAGAAAAAGAATGGAAAGTGATCCTTAATAAAGATTTCCAACAGTGGGGAGCTTATACTTACGATCCAAAACAGGATGTAGTAGATGTTACGGTACCGGTTAACAAGTTGACTGACAAGCAGGAGTGGTTTGAAATCACTTTAAATCCTACTGATGAAAATACAGGAAACCTGGTCATCAAATGGGATATGGCTCAGGCAGAAGTTCCATTGAAGCCATCCAAATTAGACACCGTAATCAAGATTTCTGACAAACTGAAAGAAATCAAGAAAATAGAATCAGATTCTACTAAAAAGAGCTAATTAATGAATTTTTCTGTTCAGCCTGTTTTAGAGAATGAAGAATTTCAATTAATCCCCTTACAGCAAGGGGATTTTGAATCTTTATATGAAGTAGCTTCCGATCCTAAAGTTTGGGAACAACATCCCAACAAAGACCGTTACAAGAGAGAAGTTTTTGAAAACTTTTTCAAAGGAGCTATGGAGAGTAAAGGAGCTTTCAAAATTATGGAGAAAGCAACCGGAGATGTATTGGGAAGCAGCCGTTATTATGATTTTGATGAAGGGGACAATCATATTTTCATCGGGTATACTTTCTATGGAACAAAATCGTGGGGAAAAGGCATTAATCCTAAGGTGAAAAAGCTGATGCTGGATTATATCTTCCAGTTTGTAGACAAAGTTCATTTCCACATTGGAAAAGAGAATTTCCGTTCGCAGACAGCGTTGGAAAGATTGGGAGGGCAAAAAATTGCTGAAGAAGAAGTGGCTTATTTTGCAGAGCCTACAAGAACCAATTTCGTGTATGAAATTAAAAAAGAAGATTGGGCATGAAAAAATATAAAATCCAGCAGTCCCCATTTGTAGTCCCTACTACAGACGGAAAACTGATCGAAGAACACTGGGGAAACTCTACAGGGAATTCTAATGTTTCAATTGCTCACATGGTAGCCCCACCGGATTGGAGTGAGCCTCACCAGACTCCTGAATTTGATGAATTTACCTACATTATTTCAGGGAAAAAGCAATTTGAAATAGACGGTGAAATTGTTACATTGGAAAAAGGACAAAGTATTCTTATTGAAAAAGGAGCGAGAATCCGTTACAGCAACCCATTTTCAGAACCTTGTGAATACCTTGCAATCTGCCTGCCTGCTTTCTCTATGGAGTTGGTAAATAGGGAAGAATAAGAAATGAATTAATAAAATCAAAACATAAAAAGGCAAATTGGCGAATTTCAGCGAATTTGCCTTTTTCTATTATTTCATTCTTTTAATAATCCGTAGAAACTCATCCTTTTTTCTCTGAGATACCTGTAAAGAAGTTTCATCACTCATGATGATATAACCGCCTCGCCCACGGATGTATTTTTCAACATGCTGAAGATTGATGAGATGCTGATGATGAATACGGACAAAACCCTGATCCTTCAGTGTTTCTTCAAAATAAGCCAATGTATGGGAGATCATCATTTTTTTTCCTCCTTTGAAAAAGATGGACGTATAATTATCATCAGCCTGAAGGCGTACAATATCCATGGTATGTACATAGACAAGTCCTTCCATCGTTGGCAACGCAATCTTGCTCTGTTCTACAGGGGTTTTAATATGCTGTAACAGAGCGGATAATTGCTGTATTTTATTTCGATCTTCCAAAAGTCTGGCAACCCTGTTCACTGTAATAATCAATTCGTGAATTACAATCGGTTTCAGAAGATAATCGACCGCATGATGTTTAAATGCCTGTACGGCGTACTGGTCATAAGCTGTAACAAATACTGTATAAAAATTAATATCAGATATTTTTTCAAATAGTTTAAAACCATTTTCCACAGGCATATTGACATCCAGAAATACCAGTTCCGGAGACTTTTCTCTAATGACTTCCACGGCTTCATTTACAGAATCGGCTTGCCCGATTATTTCAACATCCGTGCAGTATTTGGATAAGAAACGAAGAAGAGTTTCACGGGATTCCTGTTCATCGTCTACAACAATGGATTTTATTTTACTCATAGGAAAGGTGTGTTTTTAATGGTTATTCTGACAATGGTTCCCTGTATTGCTGGGTCTGTCGTTTTTTTATCAGTAATTTCTGTAGAAATAGATGTTCCGTAAAGTTCATTGATGGCAGAAATTCTTCCGGCGGTAATTTTCAATCCCATAGATTTATAATCGTCTGGTCTGCTGTCAAACTCACGGGCTTTTTCGAATCCCACGCCATTATCTTCCACAATACAAATGATGGAATCTTCACTTCTGCTGCAGGATATCCTGAGAATTCCCCCTGTTTTCAAATGTCTCAATCCATGACTGATAGAGTTTTCAGTATAGATCTGAAGTAACATCGTAGGAATTTTTATTTGCTCCAATGCAGGTTCTACAGAAATTTCATAAGTAAAATGGTTTTTAAAACGCATCTGTTCCAGTTCAATATACGTTTTCAGCATAGCCATTTCTTTCTCAATGGTATTCCAGTGTTCTTTGGAGTGGGTAAGTGTTTTGCGTATCAGGTCTGAAAAAGCGGCCATATAATAATTGGCGTTTAATTCATCTTCTTTACCATAATAATTCTGGATGGCATTCAATACATTGAAGATAAAATGAGGGTTGATCTGTGCACGGAGCGCCTGCATTTCCAGCTCAGCAATCATCTTTTTTCTCTCGGTTTTCTCAGCTTCTTTTTTGCGGATAATATTGACACGGTGTCTGTAAATGACAATTAGTAAGATCAGCAGTAGAAGAAATATTCCTCCCATAAACCAAAGTTCTTCCCAAAAGGGAGGTTTTACAATAATAGCAAGTACTGCGGGTCTTGTATTCCAGATATTATTTTTTCCAGAAGCCCAAACGTTGAGCTGATAGTTACCTGGTTTTAAAGCCCCCAGATTTAAGGTGCTTTCTTCTGTAATTACGGTATCATTCTCTGCTCCGGACAGAAGGTATTTATATTTAATATCCTTCTCATCCAGATAAGAAATAGCAGTATAAGAGATCTGAGCATTATTCTGATTGTATTTGAGACTGATCTTTTTTGGATAATAAACAATACTGTCTTTGAAAGAAGCTTTCAGGAAATATACATTGTAAGGCTGGCTTTTGCTGATCTGGTCCTGATTGATCACAATAATCCCATTTGATGTAGCAAGAAAAGCTTTTCCTTCACCGAATGTAATACTATTGATCATATGACTGGGTACTCCGTCTGCAGCCGAGAAGTGATAAATAGAGTAGTGCATACGGTTATCAAAAGTGATTCTGGATAATCCTTTGTCTGTATTGACCCATAATCTCTCTTTCTCATCTACATAGGCTTTTTCACAAATATTACTGATGAGTCCATTCGTTGTATTCAACTTGATTACCCTTTGCTTATCCCGAATGAAAACGCCATCGGAATGAGTACTGATGATAAGTCTGCCTTTCAGGAAATTCAAAGAGGTGATGCGATTCTTGCCTAAAGATGGATCGTGAATGAATTTTTTTAAAAAGGAATTATAATAAAATAAACCCTGCACGGTTCCTAGCCAATAGATTCCTTTTTCATCAATAGCGGTTGCCGGGGCAGCTATAGTGGTAGTACTCAATTCGGGTAATTTGGTGAATTTCTTTTCTTTAAGATCATAAATAAGCTGATTCTTTTTTTCGCTGCTGGTTTGGCTTATGAGTACGGTGTTATTTCTGATAGAAGCTGATTTTTGAGAAAATTCCAGAATTTTTGTGTTTGGATTTCCGGTCAGGCTGCATTGGTATAAACCTCTGTCTGTTCCTGCTAAAAACGTGTTATTATCAAGAGGTGAAATATATCTGAGTCTGTTCCATTGTCCGTCGCCCAGTGTATATAATGGTTTGAAACTGTTTTTGTCTCTTATCATAATAGCACTGTTGCTATATCCTGCCAAAAGTTTTCCCTGTGGCAGATATTTTACTATTAAAACATTATTATCTATAAGCCCGTCAGTTGTAGTATAAATCAGTGTTTTGTTGGCAGGCTGCATATAAACACCTTCATTGGTAGGATACCAGCTATTACCCTGCTTGTCTATAAAACTGCTGTAACTTACAATGTCTTTCATTGCAATGTATCTGGGGTTTTGACCTGTTGTCTGATCAGGATCATACTCCAGAATTCCGCTTGTCGTACAACTCCATATTTTACCATTTTTGCTTATTGTAAGATCAAGGATATTGCTGGGCATTTCAATTTTTTTTGCCACTGGTTTGTTTCCTTTAAATACAACATCATATAAGATATTAAGATGTCTTGTATAAAGATGACCTTTGAAATAGAAACATGTTCTAACCGCTTTTTCTTTAAAGGTATGAATGATTGTTGATCCCGGATAATTCTTTCTTATGATTCTCTTTGTTGACACATAGTAATCTTTTCCTTGATCAGAAAAATGTAAGTAAGGAGACTGTGATGTGCTGTCTTTAGGATTGGAAATGCTGTTTTTACCTATGATATATTTTTTGTACCGATCAGAATACAGGTCCCATCTTGGAACAATATCATAAAAGCTGATTCCTCTTTTTTCCATGAGACGGCATAGTTTATCATTCTGTACCGAATATACTTTTCCATTATAAATATAAGTAGGGCTTCCGTTGTAGGTACTTACCCATAATCTCTGCCAGGAGTCTTCCCATGCCTGAAAAGTTTCATTATCAGGAAGTCCGTGATTACTGGTGATCGTCTCAAAATGATGTCCGTCAAATCTGGAAATTCCCCAGCTTGTACAAAACCAGATGAATCCTTTGCTATCCTGATATACAGAGTATACGGTATTGCTTGGTAATCCGTCACTTAAACTATAATGACGAAGCTGCGGCTTCTGGCTGTACATCAGCAGACTTTGAAATAACAGGAATAATATGAGGAGGTAATGATACATAGTTTTCAGGCTAATATAGAAATTTCTCCACAATGAGAGATACCTTCATGTATCATATTTACAGCTCTTTGTCTCAGTAAAAGGATCAAAATACTCGTCTGGGATTTTTTCCTGCTCACTTGCTCATTAGTTCTTTTTATTTCCTTAAAAAAGAGACAACTTGTACCTGTTTATCGGTAACGGCGTCCCGTGATAAGAAAGAACGCCATCACAAAAATATTATCTTATGAAAAAAACTTTAACTAAGATCTTTCGATCATCAGATTCATTTTTAAAAAGAAGAAAAACAAACCTTCTTATTTTTGCTGCTTTATTTTGCAGTACGGCTTTAAGTGCACAGTTTGTTCCCGTTAATCCTTCAGGCACAACAGTAAGTGTAAAGAGAGAAGACCAATCCCCAGTCCCATTACCCAATGCTCCTGGATATGTTCCTTCTCCCGTATCATTGGAGTTTAAGACAGGTACAATAGTAGAAAAAAAAGATTTCCCTGCAGGTCAGATTACTAGTCAGAATTTTTTACTTCCAGATGTCTTTACAACTATAGGAAGTCCTCCTGTAATACGTACTTTTAAAGTTTCATTTTCTAATCCTGGATTAACAAGCAGATATTATCCCATTCCAATGGCAATTGATGGAGCTACAACCATTATTCCCGGGTGCTGGTCGCCTGAGATGGACCCAGGATTATTTCATTATGGGGGACCTAATACCGTTAATAATCCTAATAGAAGCTACGGGTATGGGGTAACACTTACCCGTAAGTCTACTACTAATTACCTTCTTCAGTGTACTAAATTTCTCTGCCACATATGTGATATTAACCCGTGTAATCCTCCGACTCTGACAGCTAGTAAATCAAGTACATCCGGGCAGAATAAAGCGAAACTTTATCCAAACCCAAGCAACGGGTTATCAGAACTTTCATACACTGCTTCAGGAAGAGAAACCATTACTGTCATCGTTGCAGATATCGCAGGCAGAACAGTATATGGATATAAGACGGATATTGAAGCCGGAGCTGTTAAACTGCCTATAGATATTCAAACTTCAGTATCAGGAACTTATTATGTGAACTGGAGTTCCAGCAACGGAAACTCTGGTTCATTACAATTGATAAAGAAATAAATTTGTACCGGTAAAAACTAATATTGATGAGAAGGCGCACTTTTGTGCGCTTTTGTGATTTATAATACTGAAACCATGATGAATACTGTTTCTAAAGAAATATTTACTCCAGTTAATAGCGGTTGTTTTTGAATTATTTTGTAAGTTCGCGGACTTAAAAAAATGAACTAAAATCTATGAAAAACAAATTATCGATTGTATTCATGCTGGCAATCGCTCTTTCTACCACTTCATGTGCAACCATTTTTACAGGAACTCAGGATTCAATCGCTTTTTCTTCAAGTCCTGAAGGAGCAAAAGTATTTCACAAAGGAATAGAAAAGTGTACAACCCCTTGTACCACTAAAATCCCAAGAGCTTTAGGGAAGCAGATGGTTACATTTGAAAAAGAAGGATTTGAGAAGCAGGAAATAAAGTTAACAAAAACTTTTAATGCCGTGACTTTACTGAATATTATTCTAGGAGGAGCAATAGGAGTAGGAATTGATGCTGCAACAGGTTCTCTGACCAAATATTCTCCAAAGAAATATGACGTTGAGCTACAAGCTAAGCCACAATAAGGCTAAAATATAAAAATTAAAAGGCAAATTCATAAACTGATGAATTTGCCTTTTTTTATGTTTATTTCAAAATTTCTTTCAGGAAGAGCAGCGTATGATTCCAAGCTCTTTTGGCCATTGTTGCATTGTAATCCGGTGATTTCGGATCGGTAAATGTATGTTTGGAATGGGCATATGTGATGATCTGCCAGTCGGCATTTCCTTCATTCATTTCTTTGATGAGGTTATTGTAATCCTCAGGAGTTACACTTTTATCATCTGCCGGATTTTCAACCAGGATTTTAGCACTCAAAGTCTCATTTTTTCTGCTCTGATCTCTGCCCAGACTTCCGTGGATGGAAACCACACCTGCTACAGGAAGATGTCCTCTTGCAGATTCCAATGCTCCCGTACCTCCGAAACAGTAGCCGATAACCGCTACTTTATCAGAAATCGCTCCGTTTTTCTTCAGTTGTTCCAAGGCCAGTGAAATTCTTTTCTGATACTCCTGATAGTTTTGCTTGTAATATCCTGAAGTTTTAGCAGCAGATTCATTATCCGCAGGAATTTTTCCTTCACCGTAGATATCAGCAATAAAAGCAATATAACCTTGCTTTTCAAGTTCAATAGCGGCTGTTTTAGCTTCTTCATCAATACCTTTCCAGGCTGGAAGAATCAGTACTCCCGGAAGTTTTTTTCCTGCATTGGACGTGATGAGGCCATTCAGTTTCTGGGAACCGTCCTGATAGGAAACAGGTTTAAGCTTCTGGCTGAAAAGACTTCCTGAAGCTATGATCATCGATGTTAATAAGATGGAACGTATCATAATTAATTATTTGTGAATGAATAGGTTGTAAAACAGATTAAAAATAAGGAAATATTTAAAAAGATTACACTTCAACACCCAATTTATTCAATTCTTGGGCTAAGTCTGTAGCTGGGAAAACCTGAATTGTCGTAAAGCCTAGAGATTTTGCCATCTCGATATTCTTTGTATTATCATCTATAAAAACCGATTCTTCAGCCTTGATATTATATCTTTCTAATAAAACGTGCCAGATTTTAGGATCAGGTTTGATCAGTTTCTCAGTTCCGGAAACGACAATCTTACCTTCGAAAATCTGAAAAAAATCATAGTTTTCCAGGGCGTAAGGGAAGGTTTCTTCAGACCAGTTGGTTAACCCGAAAAGGTTATACTCCGTGTTTTTAAGTTTTCTGAGAACTTCTACATTCTGTGGAATATCGCTTTTCAGCATGACCGTCCAGTTGTCGTAGAAAGCACGGATTTCTTTTTCCCATTCCGGGAATTTTTTTACCTGAATTTCCGTTCCTTCGGCAAGGCTTCTTCCTCTGTCCTGTTCAATATTCCATTCATCCTGGGCGATATTTTCGAGGAAATATTCCATTTTCTCGTTATCATTAAAATAATCTTTGAAGTAATATCTTGGATTCCAGTCCATGAGTACTCCTCCGAAATCGAATATGATGTTTTTTATTTTCATAATAATTAATATTGTTGTGATTTACTGCTATTTTTATTCCGGTCTGTAAAACTGATACTGTCCGTCTTCATAATAAGCATTGATATGCTGAAGTCCATTGGTCAGAATAATTTCTCTTGCTCCGATAATGGAATTGTATCGGGCAGTCTGTTCAAATGTTTTTTCCGTTAATTTGATCTGCGGAGCTTTACATTCAATCAGAATTACGGGTTCTGTTTTTTCAGTAACCAAAAGGTCAATTCTTTTGGTAAGGCCATTCAGAACAATCTTTTTTTCGGTTATCAGGGCAGATGTGGAGTAGGATTTTACAGTGAGATAATAATGTATCCAGTGCTGTCTGACCCATTCCTCAGGAGTGAGCAGAAGATAAGTTTTGCGAACCAAATCATAAATAAAAAACTTATCTTTGTCTTTCTTGAATTTAAAATCAAAAGTTTCCTGAAAATTCAGTTTTGGAAGTTCCATTAATAAGATGAAAGAATTAGATTTAATCCTCAAAAATATTAAAAATAAAGAAGTTTTACCTATTTATTTTTTCCACGGAGAAGAAGCTTACTTCATTGATGTTGCTGTAAAAGCCCTTGAACATAACTTTTTGGAAGAAGATGAAAAAGCCTTCAACCAAACCGTTACCTACGGAAAAGATACTTCTTATCAGGAAGTTCTTTCTCTGGCAAGACAGTTTCCGATGATGGGAGATAAGCAGGTGATTATTGTGAAAGAAGCTCAGGATTTACGATTCAATGAAGAGGAAAACAGAATTCTGGAATCTTACGTAGACAACCCTGTTCCTTCTACTGTTTTGGTTTTTGCTCATAAGCACAAGAAACTGGATAGCAGAAAAAAAGCAGCCAAAGCCTTAGATAAAGCCAAAGCGCTTTTCCTGAGTGAATCTGTAAAGGAAAGCAACTTACCGAAATGGATTTCGGATGAATGTGCAAAGCTGAAAATCAATACAGCTCCTAATATTTCTCATCTTCTGGCAGAATATCTTGGAAATGACCTTTCAAGAATTTCCAACGAGCTGAACAAACTGAAGATGATCCTTAAAGAAGGAGAAATCCTTGACGGAACCATTGTTGAAAATCATATCGGAATCAGTAAAGAATACAATATTTTTGAGCTTCAGAAGGCTTTGGGAACTAAAAATGCCAATACGGCTTTTAAAATTGCTCATTTTATGGGTAAAAACCCGAAGAATAATCCTTTTGTTATGATGCTGGCAAGCCTTTACAATTATTTTTCAAACGTTATTATTTACCAGACTATGGCGGGGCAGTCTCCTCAGACCATTGCTTCACAGATGGGAGTAAATCCGTATTTTATCAAAGACTATGCAGAAAGTGCAAGACTTTACCCTCTGAAACATGCCACAAGAGTAATTTCCATTTTGCGCGAGTTTGATATGAAAGGAAAAGGACTTGGAGCGGTAAATATGGGGGAAGCTGAACTGATCAGAGAATTGGTGTACAAGATCATTAATGTAGATAAGATTAAGATGAAGGTGTGAGGCGAATTGCGAGATACGAGGTAACGAGTTGCGTGATACGTGTTGCGAGGTAACGGGATATGTGATTCGAGGTTTGAGGTTTAGTAGAAAAAAGTTTTAAATTTTCTTACCAACCTAACACCCGCAGCACAATAACTGGCACCCCGAATCCCGGAACCCGAACCGCGAAACTCACCCACAACAATTGCCATCGAAATTCAACATATCAGATATTGACAAGTATCATTAAAATAACTTTAAAAAGAAATTAAAAATTCCGAAATTAGCGGTCTTAATTCAAATTAAATCTTTTCGAACAAAGTAAATTATGGAGCAAAACATTTTAGATTGTGTGATCGTTGGATCTGGGCCTTCTGGCTTCACCGCTGCTATCTACGCAGCAAGAGCAGACTTAAAACCTGAATTATACACAGGTTTGGAGCCGGGCGGACAATTAACAACCACTACAGAAGTTGACAACTTCCCAGGGTATCCAGCCGGGATTACAGGTCCTGAAATGATGATGGATCTGCAAAAACAGGCAGAAAGATTTGATACCAAAGTTCATTACGAAATGATCACTAAAGCTGAATTCTCTAAGGAAGTAGGCGGTGTTCACAAATTATATGCAGGGAACAAAGAAATCCTTGCTAAGACAGTAATCATCTCTACAGGAGCTACAGCAAAGTATTTAGGTCTTGATGATGAGAAAAAATATGCAGGAGGTGGAGTTTCTGCTTGTGCTACGTGTGACGGATTCTTCTACAGAGGAAAAGACGTTGTAGTAGTAGGAGCGGGAGATACAGCTGCTGAAGAAGCTACTTACCTTGCAAAACTATGTAAGAAAGTAACGCTGTTGGTGAGAAAAGACGTTTTCAGAGCTTCAAAAGCAATGGTTCACAGAGTGGAAAGTACTCCGAATATCGAAGTGAAATTCCATCATGAATTAATCGGGATTGAAGGAGAAAACAGCCTTGTAGAAAGAGCTGTAATCATCAATAACCAAACTCAGGAGAAATCTACAGTGGATGTTGAAGGGATCTTTATCGCCATCGGTCACAAGCCGAATACGGATATCTTTGTAGGTCAGGTAGATCTTGATGAGAACGGATATATCGTGACTGAAAAAGGTTCTTCAAGAACGAATCTTCCAGGTGTATTTGCTGCCGGAGACGTTCAGGATCATATCTACAGACAGGCTATTACAGCTGCAGGAAGCGGATGTATGGCTGCAATGGATGCAGAAAAATATTTAGCTGAATTACACTAATACTATTCAGTTTATACAATACAAAGCGTACCCGATGGGTGCGCTTTTTTTATTGGAAAACACAAAGGAGAAGAGATCTTTAAATTATTTTAAACCATTAAGAAACTTGAAGCTGTGAAGGAAAGTTAAGGAAACATCCAAGATGTTTTAGAAAGTGTTGTGCCTCATCTTAATATTCTTAATTATTTATTCATCTTAATGGTTTAATATTATACAATGTTCTCGCAGATCATGCAGATTACGCAGATTTTTTTCATAATAATTTATCTGCTTCATTTGCAAAATCAGCGAGAGTCTTAAAAATTTGCATTTATCAATTTTATCGGAGATAAAATCCTTGCGCTTTAAAGCAATGTGTTTTTTATTTTCCTAGCGTCTTAGCGTTTCCAACAATAATTTATCCCAAATTTTCAAAGATTAGCTCAAAGCACAGAGTTTTTTGAAATCATTTTAAACCATTAAGGATATTGAAGTCGTGAAGGGAAGTTAAGGAAACATCCAAGATGTTTTAGAAAGTGTTGTGCCTCATCTTAATATTCTTAATTATTTAATTCATCTTAATGGTTTAATATTATATAATGTTCTCGCAGATCATGCAGATTGCGCAGATTTTTTTCATAATAATTTATCTGCTTCATTTGCAAAATCAGCGAGAGACTTAAAATGTGCATTTATCAATTTTATCGGAGATAAAATCTTTGCGCCTTAAAGCAATGGTTTTTTTATGTTCTTAGCGTCTTAGCGTTTCCCAACAATCTTCATCAAAAATTAAAAAAAATCAGTTAACAACTCGCCAAAACATTGATATATTTGTGAAATTGCAAAACGTATTGTATTTGCATTAAAGAAACGATCAACTGAATAAAAAACGAATAAAAAATGAAAAGAGTAACCGCTATTGGAGGAATCTTCTTCAAGTGTAAAGACCCGGAACAGGTAAATGAATGGTATAAAACCCATCTGGGATTACCAACGAGCCCATATGGCGCCAAATTCGACTGGAAAGATGAAGAATCCGATAAGAAAGGATATACGCTGTGGAGCCCTTTTAAAGAATCTACCCAGTATTTTGAGCCTTCTGCTAAAGAATTTATGATCAATTATCATGTAGAGAATATCGAAGCATTAGTAGAAGAGTTAAAGAAAGAAGGCGTAACCGTTCTGGATGAAATTGCTACGTATGAATACGGAAAGTTTGTACACATCCTGGATCCGGAAGGAAATAAAATTGAATTATTCGAACCGGCAGGAGAGTAGCCAGCATTATTTCCCTGAAAAACTGCTGAGAACCCATATTACGACATATATCACAAGTGAAGACGTAATGATTCCCATCCTCCGGAGGGGTGGCGAAAATTCAAAGAATTTTTGACGGGGTTGTTTTCTCAGCACACTTTTCCACATTGTCCTTCTGACGAAGGAAGAATCTTACTCATGTCTGAGATTCTTCCTTCGTCAGAAGGACAGTTTTACTGTATTGATGTAATTTTTAATCCAAAATATAAATCTTCTTCTCCTTAAGATTGAATCCCAGTTTTTTACCCAGCCAGTTGATACTTGTTTTGCCTTCATAAATAAGGCCTTCTACAAAAAACACAGCAGGTTTTTCTACGGTAGCAAAAGGGGTAGAAATAGAGCCAATATCGCTTTTGTAAAACCTGGTGGTTACATCGGGATTAAATTCGCTTTTCTTTTCAACTACATTCAGACCTTCTTTTTTGATATCCAACGTTTTCATCAGGCTTTCATTCAGCCAGAAAGAATCTTTTCCTGATCCGGAATCCAAGAGAATATTGATCCTGTACTTGTTGTTCAAGAGAACATAGGTGGTAATATCCAGAGACTGGTCTGCATTGGTAGACAGCTGAATGTCCATCACCTTCTTACCGTTCAGCTTTTCTTTAGGAAAGATCAGTTCTTTCGTGGTATAATCAATGATGAATTCTGTGTCATAGAGCATGGGCAGGGAAATCAAACCGTCAATTCCTTTGATTTCCATATCATGAGTGGAATACCAGGTATCTTTAAATTTTTTACCGTTAAAAATAATCTCTTTTGATTTGAACAAAGGAATAGTCATCTTTTCTCCGGTTGCCCTGAAAGCGGTCAGGTAGTTATACGTTTCTTTGGGCTCCAGGTTTTTGGAAAAATTACCCAGGAAAAGATTGATTCCTCCTCCGGTATCAAAAATAAAATTTCCTTTTTTGCCATCCACTTCAGCGCCCACTACGAGGTGACCGGAAGGAAGCACAGACATAGGCATTTTTTGGGCAAAAGCTATAGAAGAGAAGGCTAATGAGGCGGTAACAACCGCGTTTTTAATAAAGGATTGAGTAAACATCTGAAAATAGTATTATTAGTTTTTAATGTCTACAAATATACTCTATTCTGATTACTGACGGGTATCCCTTTTAGGCAAGAAACTTATGGTATTTTACCCTCTGAAAGTTGTATTTCGGTACATCCGTTCGTATCTCTTCCTGAAACGGCTTTATACCTAAAGTAAAATTCCTAAATTTAGCCTCAAATCAAAAATAAAATGGAAACAAAAATCATAAAGGTTACCCACGTTACCGGAACTTATATCATCGAAGTTCCTAATGGAGCACTTAATGACATGAAAACCCAATTGGACAAATGCCTCAATGATGAACAGGGTGCTATTGTAGTAAAGGGAGAAGATGGAGATCAGTTTGTATATCCGTCTGATTTTTTAAAAAACAGCTTTATTGCCATTGTTGATCGGGAATAGGTAGCTTTTTACAGGTATAAAATAAAAACGACTTCCATTGGAAGCCGTTTTTGTTCTTTATGTGGAGGTGATTATCCCTTTTTTAGTTTTTCATTTTCTTCTTTTAAAGCTTTAATCTGCTCTTTCAGAAGATTAATGTATTCCTGCTGGTTTTCTAATAAATATTCTGGAATATTACAGTATTGATTGTAATTAATACTTGAATTATCATTAAGTGTAGGCTTGTCATTGTGTTGTATTTGAGATGTTTTCTCTTCTTTGATATCTTCTACAGGAACATCTAAAGCTTTAGCCAGTTTCTCCCATTCGTCATCAAATATTCTGACATCTCCATTTTCTTTTCTACTGTAGTTGGAGACATCGGTGGCAAGAAGATCAGCAATCTGTTGCTGAGTATAGCCTTTCTGCTTTCTTAGAGTTCTTAGTTTTTCCATTGTCATAGGATACCTGTGTTTTTACAAATGTAGTGAAAAATGTGAGTGTTTGTGACTACAGCTGTAAATTTTTGTATTACGGGAAACCGTATTTGTTTGATTTCTAATGTTTTTATATTAGCTTTCTTTAAACTAAATAACATTAAATGACAAATTCAGAATTACTAGCGAATATTATACTACATGAGAATGCCTATTTTTTTATTAAAGAAGATGCTAGATTTTTGTCAAAAAAATTAATAAAAGAAACTCTTAGTAATGCTGCTAAAGAAAAAAAAGGAAATCCTTTAATCAATATTGAGAAACAGCAAAAGACTTTAGATGGGAATACAAAACTTTTTTATTCTGTTATAGTTTTTAAATATCTTAAAAAGCCATCATTCATAGATAAACCTGTTGATAATTGGGAAGAAACAAAATTAGCTTATATATGTATATTTGATTTTGAGAGTCATGTTGTTGTTGCTAGAAGAAACATTTCAAAAATTAATGATTTTCTTGATTTATTTGAGCCATTAGATTATGAAATGATGACTTCTATATTTTCAGATGAAAATACATCATTTGAAAAAGTAAGTATGGATAACATGAATATATCTGATAGGGCAATAAGGCAAAAAAGCCTAGAATCAACGAATTTACAAGAGAATGTTTCGAGTTTTGGTTTACAGAATTATACCTTAAATAATGTACGACTTAGAAATGAAGAACAAAAAGTAGCACTCTCTCTTAATTCATCAAGAATAAATCAGCTAGGACCTAAAAATGATTTTGAAGGCTTTTTAAATTGGGCAGGTTTTGTAATTGAAAAGATTAAAGATTATACACCCAAGGTTAGTTTTTTATCTTCATTTGCAAAAGCTGTTGATTATTCAAAATTCCAAGAATCCTTAATACCAACATCTGTTTTAATTGTTTTAAGCAAATTGTACAAAGATTATGAAGAAAATAAAATACAAAGAGCTTATATAAAAATTAAACAAAAAAAAGGAAAAGAAGATCTAATAATAGAGTTTGATTTATTAAATATTTTAAAAAAATTTGAATATTTATTAGAAGTTGAAAACTTAGCAGATGGTTATAGAGTAAAAACTAATGTTATTAATGATTTATTTTTAGTATTATATCCAAAATCAATTAGACTTCGTTCAAAAAAATTATCAAAAGTATATATTGAATATGAAAATGATTTGTGTTTTCCTATTCTTTCCGTTTTAAACTGGTCTAAAAGTTATATAATTACTTTTAACAAGCCAGAATTAATTTATTGTAATCGAAAACTATTTAAAGATAATAGGTTACTTGGAAATATTGATTCTCTTCTTAAAATATTTATACCTTTTTCAGAACTTAATGATGTGGTCAGTGAAAAAGGAACCTTTATGGATACTTCTAGTAATTTTGATAGTAACTCCATTTTAGGATTTGTTGAAAACAAATTTCAAAGTCAGTATACATATTTTATTTGTGATGACCTTTATAAAGAATGGGCAGACCATATTGGATTGAATGAGGATTCAATAGCATTTTTTCATTCTAAATATAAAGATTCTAATTTTTCTGCATCTGATTTCCAGGATATTATTGGTCAAGCGTTAAAGAATTTAGGAAATTTAAGTCCTTCTATT
The DNA here is from genome assembly GCF_047345655.1 of Chryseobacterium sp. T20. NCBI lineage: Bacteria > Pseudomonadati > Bacteroidota > Flavobacteriia > Flavobacteriales > Weeksellaceae > Chryseobacterium > Chryseobacterium sp. T20. Next base: position 614,744 of record NZ_JBLFDU010000001.1, on the reverse strand, counting down.
GATCAATGGGGAGTAAAAGAAACTTTTTGGAATATGAAATATGTAAATAATAAAGTTGAAACTCAAATTCAACGAATTAGAACTGGACAGACTTCTTCTGATGCAATAGCATATTTTAAAACTATACAGACTTACCCAAATATTAATAAAAGAGTTTACATTGTTATTAATTTTATTTCAAAATCAGAACTTGAAGATAGGTTACAAAAGCTAAAACGAGGAGAAGATTTTAAAGAGAAAAATGAAGTTATTCAAATTCTTTGGTTTGTTTCTTCGTTAATTTCGAGTTGTTATGAGGTTAATACAGATATTTATATATGTTGCAAACCTTAACGATTATTATACTAGTAATAAATTATTAAACTAATCGAAAATAATTCCCTTGATTTCTAGTCTATTATTAAGTTTTGTTAAAATTTGTGTTAGAAAAGTTTTGCAGAAATTAAAAATCGTTCTATATTTGCACCACTGAAAACAACGGTATAGCCGGAGTTTAGGGAGAGTTGGCAGAGTGGTCGATTGCGGCAGTCTTGAAAACTGTTGACTGTAACAGGTCCGGGGGTTCGAATCCCTCACTCTCCGCAAAAAAGTAAATCCTGTACGATATTCGTACAGGATTTTTTATTTTGTAAACTACCAGAGAAATCATTGGAGCAAGACTATATTTTTAAGTGAAATAAAATAACTAATTTAATTTTTTAAAAACTTAAAAGTATGCGGATAGCTTTTACAGGTTCTCATAGAGTCGGAAAAACAACGTTGGCGGAGGAAATAGCTGAAAGTTTAACTCACTATGAGTTTATAAATGAACCTTACTTACAGCTTGAAGAGGAGGGATATTTGTTTTCAGAAATACCAACATTTGACGATTATCTTGAGCAATTCAATTTCTCTTTAGAACAAATAGAGAATAGTGATGACAACGTGATTTTTGACCGCTGCCCATTAGATCTGTTGGCATACATGTATGCGATCAATAAAAAGGAGAATATTTCTGCTTTCTACGAAGAAATGGCCGCATCAATTGCTGAGATTGATCTTTTGGTTTTTGTACCCATAGAACCAATTGATGTAATCGTCTGTCAGGAATCGGATTTACCTGATCTAAGATATAAAGTAAACGATATTTTGCAGGATTGGATGGGAGATTTTAGCAATGAGATTCTGGAAGTAACGGGAACTTTAGAGAATAGAAAAAAGCAGGTATTGGATAAAATAATCAATATGGAAGAATAGATCTTTATTTGTAAAGGTCCTTTTCTATAAAATTATTGAATCGTTTCAAAAATTCTTTTGCCCGTGTTTCTTTGTTTCTGATCAGCTCTTGTTTCGTCAAGGGACTTTTGGTATTAGAATCGAACATGATGGTTTCAGACATTTCGGAAGATGCATGCATTAGCCTGATATTTTTAGCAGGATCTTGCACATATTCATTCCAAAGTTGATTAAACCTTTCCTTTGTTAAGAAAACTTCTGCCGTTTTAGCATCAATAAGCGAAAAACCATCCTTAAGCTTCTGGCTTCCGACTAAATTGAAAATGTGTGTTTCATCTTCATCCTGAATGTTTAAAATCAAGCCGGGCAGGCCACAGAATTTATAAGGTCCATCCTGAATCTGAACATCATTGGTAAACCATGCAATCCAGTTTCTTCCTCCGAAATGAGTGGCGGCTTTCTGAGCTTTAAAACCTTCGATATTTTTTGTTTCAGGAAAAACGGTCCAGCTGATTGTATTCAACTCTTTCACTGCAACATTACTGGCATTAAGCGAGGTGTGGTATACCGTTTCCAGGCCTGGATATGTTTTGGTAATTCTGAAATTGACTTTCGGTTGTTTGATACTCCTGAAATCAATAGTGAAAGTATTTGAAATTTTCCCTTTTTCCATCTCTGCATTGAAAAGAGAATCCCTCACAATCAGCAAAGCGCTGTAAAAATAAGATCCTTTTTTAGTGATATCAAGATTCATAATCTCCTTTTCCACCTTATCCTTGTTTAATGTATCCATCTTAAATGAATATTCATAGACAAATCTTTGATTTTGAGAAAATAAAATTCCGGAGATAAAAAGGAAAAGAGTAATGATGATTTTCATTTTTCTATTTTGAATAACTGTCATTTTTAAAATAAATCGATGGCTATCGAGACGATTCAAATATAAGCAATGTTTCTAAAAGTAGATAGTTTGTATTTCCATGAACATCAGCGAATGCTATTGTAAAAACTATAACAGTAATCAAATGCTAATCTAATTATCAACAAGATAAACACAGGAATAAAATAAGTAACAGGATCAGTAAAATCCAATGGACAGAATAGCCCAATACTATGAAAAAAATCGGTTATCTTTTCTTTTCATAAGTCTTCTACTTTATCGAATAATTCTGTTCTTTTTTTCAATATCAATCACTCCCAACATCAACATCAATTGGGCTAAAACATAAGTAATCATCACAACAAGTTCTTTCCCAATACTATGCTGTACAAACATATTAATGGCCAATACAGAATCTGATATTACAAACAAAATAGCTCCCAGGATTAACAATGAAGAATAAGTACGGATACTAAAATACAGCATCGTAGCAATGGTAATTCCGTAAATCACCACGGGTATCTTCATTTCGTTTAAATAAGGATATATATAGTAAATAAATGAGCCTAAATATAGAAAAACAAAGGGAAGCCAACTCCATACATTTTTCTTTTTAATCTTAAAAAAATAAATGATGTAACAAATATGAGCCAACAAAAAGCTGCCCAAACCGGGCATAAATCCCCATTCAAATAACAAAAACACATCACCCAAAAAACTCAAAATTAATCCAGACAAAAACCATTGGTTGATCCGAAATACATTTTGTTTAGAATAAGTAAAATACAACCAGATAATAATAGGCAACAACAGTGGCTTGGTAAAAAACCGCCAGGAACTATGATCGATAGCTATAAATACTAAATCAAATGCAAAAATAATGGCAAGAAGGACTAATAACAATTTGATATTGACAGATTTTATCATGGTACTATTTTTTTATATTGTATTCTCTTACTCTACCCAGAAATATCCCACAGAGTATGTTTTGGCTTTCCCTGCCACAATTACCCTCTCATTTTTGTTCTCACAATAGAGCTGTCCACCTCTTTCAGAGATCTGGCGGGCGAAAAGCTTCTCTTTTCCTAATCTTGATGCCCAGAACGGGATGAGTGAGCAGTGCGCAGAGCCGGTTACCGGATCTTCAAGAATAGAAGACTGCGAGGTAAAATATCTTGAAACAAAATCACAATCAGTGCCTGTTGCTGTCACGATAACACCGCCCGGATCCAGATTGATAAGATCAAAAATGGACCTTTCAATGCGGATATTTTTTACATCGTCTTCAGAATCGTATACCAGCACATAGTCTCTTGCTTTTAAGACTTCCTTAGGCTGTATATTGAGCGATCTGGATATAATATCCGGAAGAGTAGAGGCTTCGGGCATTCTTGACGGAAAATCCATATAATACATCCCATCTTTAACATCTACCGTTAATTCACCACTTTTTGTTTCAAAAATAATTCTATCACCCGGATAGTGTAAGATGGACATAAGACAATGAACAGTAGCAAGAGTCGCATGCCCACATAAATCCATCTCTATTTCCGGGGTAAACCATCTCAGATGAACACGATTTCCATTGTCAATAAAGAAAGCGGTTTCTGCTACAGCATTTTCACGGGCTATTTTTAAAAGGATTTCATCGGGTAACCAATTTTTTAATGGAACAACACAAGCCGGATTTCCATGGAAAATAGATTCTGTAAAAGCATCTATCTGATATAATTCTAACTTCATAGGTTGTAAAAATTTTGTGAAATATAAAGATAATTCATTTTCATCATGAAGCTCCCTGATATTCCTGAAAAAATTATTTCGGATTCTATTTTTATACAAATAAATAATGACTTTTTACGGTCCTGTTTTGTAATAATTTTTCCACATTCAAATGGAAATTTCTTTACATCTATTTTTTCAAAAAGGAGTTGTGAAAATTTAGCTTTGTACTAAATAAAAACGGGAAACAATGAAAAAATATAATCATGATTTTCTTCATTCAAGTCTTTCGGGAAGACCCATGACTGAAGTCTTCAATGTCTTGAAAAGGCTCTGAATCTGCAATTGTTTTTCCTAAGATTTCTTCACTTCATTAATAACTCATAATCAAATAATAATGTTTAAAAACTTTACTACATTATCAGTAGCAGTGGCTTTGCTCTCTTATGGTATTGTGTCTGCTCAAAGTGTTGGAATCAATACTGCTCAACCAGGTTCAACACTGGATATTAACGGATCTTTAGCTGCAAAATACAGCGCTGTTACTTCCGCAGCTTATACAATGACTTCTGCGGATTTTCATATCTCGTATAACGGAACTACGAATGCTGTTTTTACTTTGCCAGCAGGGATATCCGGTGCAGGTAACTTCAAAGGCCGTATGTATACGATCAGGAATAATACGGCTTTTACCATTATAATAACTCCTGCAGCTTCAGAAACAATTAATGGTAATGCAAGTATGGCAGTAGGTCCTAATCAGAGCCTTCAGCTGATCAGTACTGGTCTTACGGGAGCTGCTTCTACATGGGATATCTCAGGAAGTGCCAATGTAACGGCAAGCAACGGACTTACAGCTGTAGGACAGGATGTGAGACTTGGCGGTACACTTTTACAGAATACAGCAATTGATTATTTGGACAAAGCTTTGTATTTCAGAAGCAATGTAGATGGTGTGGGACTGACATCCATCAGCAATACGAATTCCGGGACTAATGCTTCCGCTCTTTTAAGGCTCACTAATGATGTTGGAAGTTCTATGGATATGTTCCTGAACTCTTCTACCAAAACAACAGAAGGTGGAGCTAATGCGGGAATCATAAACAATATAGGAGGAGCGCTAACGATAGCGGGAAATAATAATGTTGCCCAGTTGAAGCTCAGCCAGGCCAATGGAGGAGATTATCTTTTTAATGGAGACAGAAAGCTTAACTTCAATGGAGACGGTGATATTACTGCGTTTGGGGCTGCAGGTAATTCAGTGAACGCTTTCAATGGTCTTCTTACTTTAAAAGGAAATAGTAATAATCCTGCATTTGCTCAGGTAACGGTGGGTACTACAGGTCTTAGATACTATTATAGCAACAGCGTTAGCAGTATGCTTGACATTGATGGTAATGGAGATATCAATATGAACAGACCGGAAGTTAGCGGTATTGGCGGAAATAAAGTGGCGGCCACCAAAGGACATCTTGATTTAAGCGGCTACAACACGTTGAATGGCTCTGTAACCCAGATTTATCTTGGGGCGGAAGGGTTCAAATATAGTTATAACGGAAGCACAAAAGTGACAATTGATGGTAACGGACTGGTGAGTGCTGCAGGTGGTTTTGTCAATACTTCGGACATGCGTTTAAAAACTCAGGTTAAAGAAATAGGGTATGGTCTTACTTCCATTATGGCATTGCAGCCGAAACAATACGAGCTGTCTGCCAATAATCAGATTAAGGAAGGTAAACCAGCTGTGAATCCTGCACAGAAGACTCAGCATAAAATAGGATTTCTCGCACAGGACCTTTATAAAGTAATTCCTGAAGCCGTCTATAAACCAAAAGATGATACCAAAGAAGCCTGGGCTGTCGATTATGCTTCACTTGTACCTGCCCTTACAAAAGCCATTCAGGATCAGCAGGCTGAGATAGAAAGACAGAAAACCAAAATCAAAAAGATGGAAGCAGAAATGGAAGCCATCAAAAAGAAATTAGGATTGTAATACACAGGTACAATATTTTGGACTTAAAGGTATTGCATTTCCGATTCTAAGAACACACACTAAAAAGAATATCTTATCCTGTTGGAAAACTATTTTAATAAAGCATTCCCTCGGTTTTTATTAAAATATTCCGGGATTTAGGGTTTAAAATTTCCAAATTTTTTATTTTCCTATACGTCGCAAAAGCCTGCTATCTGCAGGCTTTTGTATTTTATAAATTGAAATATATTCAGCTTATTAATGATACCATTTCTTTTTCATAAATAAACTTGCTTTTACGAGAAGTATCAACACCGGAACCTCTACCAATGGACCAATAACTCCTACAAATGCCTGTGATGAATGAATACCAAAGACTGAGATGGCCACAGCAATTGCCAGTTCAAAATTATTTCCGGTAGCCGTAAAGGCTATAGATGCATTTTTATCATAAGGGATTTTTAATGCTTTGTTGATGATAAAACTTACAAAAAACATCAAAATAAAATAGATCACCAATGGGATGGCTACCTTAATGACATCCATAGGTAATTCCAGTATTTTGGAACCTTTTAAGCTAAACATCAGTACGATGGTAAATAACAAGGCATACAATGTCACAGGAGATATCTTAGGCACGAATTTTCTGTTGTACCAGTCTGCGCCTTTTGATTTAATCAGAAAATAGCGGGTAAGAAAACCTGCCAGAAAAGGAATTCCCAGATAAATCAATACGCTTTCTGTGATATCCCTCATAGAAACATTCACATTAAAGCTTGCCAGGCCAAGTTGAGTAGGCAGTACATTGATAAACAGCCAAACCAGAAAACTGTAAGTGAACACCTGAAAGATGCTGTTTAAAGCCACCAATAATGCTGCATATTCTCTGTTACCTTTGGCGAGATCATTCCAGACAATAACCATGGCAATACATCTGGCCAGTCCAATGAGGATTAAGCCTGACATATAATCCGGTTCATGTCTTAAAAAAAGGATGGCAAGAGCAAACATCAGAACCGGGCCAATAATCCAGTTGAGCAATAAAGAAATGCCGATTACTTTTTTATCTTTAAAAACCAACGGCAGAAGGGTATAGTCAACCTTAGCCAATGGCGGATACATCATCAGAATGAGCCCAATAGCCAGAGGAATATTGGTGGTCCCTACAGACTGCGAATTGATGAAACCAGGAATAGCAGGGAAAAAATGTCCCAAAGCAATCCCTATCCCCATAGCCAGAAAGATCCATAAGGTAAGATAGCGGTCAAGAAATTTTAATTTGGGTTGCATGATTATTTTTTGATTTTAGAAAAAACATAGAACATTTCTGCTGCAATTTGTAAGCTTCTTTCAGCATAAACAGCTGTCTGTTCCGGAGTATTATCTGAAATCTTGGGATCTTCAAACGTAATCGGGATTCTTTTTTCTGCACCGGCAATAAAAGGACATCCGCCATCTGCCTGCGAACAGGTCATAATTGCTGCAAAGCCGGATACAGGATTGAACGGACTGTCATATTTTTTTGAAAAGCCAATTATCGGAAGGCTGTTATCATCATATTTTACAGCATAGACAGGATTGGTCGTATCTGCAATGCTGAAAATTGAAAAGCCTTGTTCTGCTAAAACTTCCGCGATTTTAGGAAATAATGCCGTTGTTTCCGTTCCTCCGGAATAGCAATGGACTTGCGGAATGGTAAAGAAAGAAGCTGCTGCCTGTGCCCAAACCTGTGCCAGATGGCTTCGTCGGGAATTGTGGGTACAGATAAAATTCAGGTTGATTTCTTGGCTATCATCCACTTTTTGCTGGATAAAGCAGATCAACGGTTTCAAAACCTCTTTTCTATCGGTATCTATAGTGTCCCATTTCAGTGATTGAACCGTATTTAATAATTCTTGATACATAATATTTTAATAAAATTAATTAGCAGCATCCTGATCCCGGAGTGCAGGCTGATGTTGGGTTTACAGATAGTTCAGACAGATTTTTCTTTTGTTTTTCGGAAGGAATTCCGCAGGCTTCCCGGGCAAGGCAGGCTGTTGTTTTATTTTTCAGTACGAAGTTTTTTCCGTTAAATTCCAGATCATATTTTCCAATGGTTTCTCCCTGGTATTCAACTTCAATTTCGGTATCTCCTATCTCGAGCTTTTCTTCAGAAAGCTGAATGATATGAAGCAGTTTCCCAGGTTTCAGACGGTGTTCGTAATCATCGGCATCCCAAAGCTGGAAGTTGACCACTTTTTCATTTCTGATGACTCCGCCGCAATCGATGAAGTTTTTTATAATCTGTCCCACTTCTGTTACATGGAAATGTTCAGGAACAAAATGTCCGTTTTCCAATTGAAATTCAACATTTTCCAGAGTAGGGAGAATTTCTTTAATTTCTGATAGTCTCATAGTAGATTAAAATTTAGTGTTATAATTAATAGTGTTATATTGCAATATTACGATATATTGATTCAAAAAAAATGCCTTAACAGCATTGTTTTATACTAACATCCTGATTAAAAAACAGGTTGAATTCATTTTGAAACTGTTTCCAGTTGTTTTCATTAATGCAGTAGCATACAGATTTTCCTTCAATGGAACCTTTGATGATTCCTATATTCTTCAGCTCTTTTAAATGTTGAGAGATCGTTGCCTGAGCCAATCCAAGTTCTTCAACAAGATCATTACAGATACATGCTTTTTGATTAATGATATACTGTAAAATAGCGATTCTTGCCGGATGTCCCAAAACTTTAAGCAGAGAAGCCAGCTTATTCTGCTCGTCAGTATAGATTTCTGTTTTAGTAACGCCCATGATATTATTTTATATTGCAATATTACGATGATAAATTAATTAAACAATAAAAAAACTTCATAATTTTAATTTTTAATATTTAAATTATTGATTTTCATTTATTTAAAGTTTAATTAGATCGTTGGTGATATCTGAAATAAAAAAGATGAAGCAGAAACAGGCTTCATCTTTTAAGTTATTGTTAGGGTAAACTAATTTTTTTGCCTTGTTCAGGGAAAATGTAATTTACTTTTAAAGGATTGTTTTTCAATAATTCCTTTTTGATAAGCTCAGGATTATCGCCTGTAGGCTTTCTGTGAGTAACCACGATATTGAGACCCTCAAGGCTGCTTTGTCCCGTCTTTTCTTTGAGCTTGCTCAATTCCTCATTCAGCAGATTAGGAGTAAGGTGTCCGAACAGAAGATGTTCTGGCTGACTGTTGGGGAAAGAAACTTCAATTAATATCGTATTGAGCTGTCTTTTTTTAACAAGAGGAGCTGCCATATTCCAAAGTTGATCCAGACGGTCAGATTTTTCTATACGGTCAGCACCTGTATCTCCCAGATAAAGCAGGTAGTGATCATCTCTTCTTACCAATGCAGCACTACTTTTGTAAGGATTTACGTGGCTCAATTCGTAACCTGTTATAAAAAATGGTGTTTTAGGTGCGGGAATTTCAGTTCCTGCCTGCAACTCATTATAATGGTATTTTCCAAGGATAGGTTTCTGTCCCTGATCTGCAAAATTGATCCAGGTATCTGTAATAAAGTAATGATTCTGTAAAATTTGAATCACAGGAGCTATGGCGAAAATATCTTTCTTAGAATCAGCCGGAGAATTGATGATAAGGCCTGATAAATGATCGAGATGGCCATGGGATACAAAATATCCTTTGATCTGATCCTTTAAAACCGTTTCTGCTGATCCTTCAAGACTTTTCAGCTCAATCGCTTTTCGGATTCCGGCATTTACGGTACCGGCATCAAGGCAGAGAAATGCATTGTCTTTTGGAGCGCCTACCAGATAGGCTGATAAATTGTCTTCCTGCTCACCACCATAGATTCCTAAGGGAATTACATCAAAATTCTGTGCCTGGCAAACAATATTCAGAAGAACCAATAAAGAAAGTGCTGTTTTTTTCATAATACGTATAATAGAAAACCATCTTTTTCGGGATGGACAGAGCAAATTTACGCTATTTTTTGATGACAGAATCTCTGAATCAGTAAAGCCTGCTGAAAATGAGCAGGCTTTATTTTGACTATTATTTTATTGAGGTTGTTGCTGGGTGACGCAATGCACCATTCCTCCATTAGCGAATAAGTTACGACAATCAATTCCAACTACCTGTTTGCCAGGATAGAGCTGTTGGATAATATTGTTGGCAACTGCATCATTCGGGTCATTATAATTAGGAACCAATACACGGTTATTGGCAATATAATAATTGATGTATGAAGCACGACCTACATTTTTCCCGTAAGTAGTGATCACATCATTTCTTGTTAAAGGCACTTTTACAAACTGATAGGCAGCTCCGGTTTTTGTGGTTGCATCATACAGTTTATCAATATCTCCATTGGGAACCTGCCAGTAGGCAAGATCGTCAGGATTCATTGTGATAATGGTAGATGAATTGGCAAATCGGGCAAACCCATCGATGTGCATGTCGGTTATATCCAGACCGGCTTTTCCATTCAGCCATATAAATTTGGTTACTCCGAGGTTTTTAGTAAATATGGCTTCTGCCTGTTGTTGTGTCATTCCCGGATTTCTGTTATTATTCAGGATAGAACTTTTACAAGCCATCAACACTCCGTTTCCGTCAATTTCCACACTTCCTCCTTCATTGATCATGACTGAATTAAGATTGATTTTTGGAATATTCGTATCTGCTGATATTTTAGATGGAATTGCGTTACATTTGCTGTAATCTGCCTTATTTCCCCAACCGTTAAATCCCCAATCCTGAATAAACAACTGTCCGTTCTGGTCTTTTACATAAATAGGACCATTATCTCTTACCCAGAAATCGTCTGTCGGATAAATTTTGAAGTTAATATTGGTAAGAGGAACTCCTGCAGTGTTGAGTAACCCTACAATACGATTCTTTTCTGCACCGTCATAAGCAATAATGTGAACTTTTTCACTCTGTACAAGTTCTTTGGTCATGGCTACCCAGGTGGCATCCAGACGGTTTCGGTAGGTCGTTCCGTATTGATACTGGTGTGGCCACTGAAGCCAGGTTCCTTCATGGGTTGCAGACTCTTCCGGCATTTTATAAAGAGCTGTTGCAGGGTTCACTGTATCCGGATTCTCTATAGGATCTGTTTGAGAACAGGAAAGTAGAAGAGCGGGTAATAACAGGAACATGATTTTCTTTTTTTGCATAATTGATCTATTTTTAACAGGGCAAAATTAGATCAGCAAAAGTTTTGAAAGTTGTCCCAAATTGACAACTTACTTCAATGGCAATAAAATATAGGTCAGCTGTTTTTCCTGGTCGTCTTCATTTTCAGCATGATTTTCATACTTTTCAATGATTGGAGTGTGTGAAAACTCAAGACCTGAATTAAAAATCCAGCGGGAATAGATCTTTGTATAGGTGTCGTCTATTGTTTCATAGCTTCCATGATGGGTAAAACGGGCATATTTTCCCCCGAATATCATTTTTGAAGGAAGCTTTTTATTTCCGGATTGAACAGATGAGCATGCATCATAGCGGCAGTTGATTTCAGTTTTTATTAATGGTTCATCGGCTATAACTCCAAAATATTCTATTCCGGAGTCAGGGAAATCATTTTCCATGAACTTTTCCCACAGCACTTCAATTTCTTCATTGTTATAATAGGTGTTAATGCTCTGATAATATACCTGTACAGGCTTTAGATATACAATTTCGGGCTCCAGCAAGACCTCTGAGGTAACAGGAATGATTGCATCTCCACAAAGGAGCTGTTCTTTACTTTGTCTTGCAGCTTTAGGAGAAATCCCAAAATGTTGTTTAAAGGCTTTGGAAAAAGAAGCGATATTGGCAAAACCTACTTCAATGGCAATGGAGGTAAGATTTTCCTGAGTATAAAGAATCCGTTTATAAGCATTTTCTACTTTTAATCTTTGCTGGAAAGCACCTATTGTCTCTCCGCAGCTGTACTTGAAAATGCGCTGGATATTCCGGTAAGAATAATGAGAAATGTCTTCCAGTTCCTTTACAGAAACAGGCTGATCGTAATTCTTTTCCATGAAATTGATAACTCTGTAAATACAATTCAGGTTGTCTTCCATAAGCATTGAAATTTTTCCGAAACTGGTGGTATGAAATAAATTACAAATAAAAGAAATAAAAAAATATCTTGACAATATTGTATTTTAGCTTTCGGTAAAAATAGATTTAAAAAAAATGAATTTTACCGTTTTAAAACAAAAAACCAAGAAATTACTATTAAATATGGAAAAAGATTTGTCAGAATTAACCGATCAGGAGCTGATAGAGAAAAAAAGAACTATTGAAGCCAGAAATGTTGTGAATGCTATCATCCTGGGAGTATTGGCTGGAATTGCTATTTACAGTACTATAACCAAAGGGATCAGTTTCACTACTTTCTTACCGATACTTCTTGCTTTTTTTGTAGCCAATAGCTGGAATAAAGGTAAGAAAGGTTTGAAAAGAGAAATGGACGCCAGAAATGTGAAGTAATGCAGGAGTTTAACAGAAAAACAGAAACTGGTGCGGTAGCCTATTTTCGGTATTGCATCAGAAGCGGAGATGTAAAAGGAGCATTAAGCTGTTTTCATCCTGAAGCAGTCTACATAGACCGTGATGGAAGAGAGTGGAGGGGACTCGAGCAGATAGAAAGGGCAATGAATGAGATTTGCCGCTTACAACTGGATATTCAAGGTGAAACTCCGCATATCACTGTTGTAAATGATCTGGCGATGTGGCAGGATCAGTGGGAAATAACGGGAACTGCTCCGGATGGACATTCTATTCATATGACAGGCAATACATCCTGTATCATGAAAAGAAATGAAGAAGGAGAGTGGTTATGGTTGGTGGACAATCCTTTCGGTTCTGCTGTACTTAAAAATGACAATCTGGTATAAAATCTAAAATAATCGTATTCATAATCAAATTTATAAGACTTTTGATTTCTGATTTCTAAACCTTGACAAGGGTGGGGATAAAGTCTTTCAGAAACAAATAAAAAACCTTCAGCTGAACTGAAGGTTTTACTTTTATATTATTTTACTGATTTTTAGTTACGTAAGAATTGGCCAATCCCGGGAGAATCAAAAGTGAATGCATTCTGATTTTCAGATTTGTCAATTTTATTGCTGATGGTTAATGCCCAAAGCACCAGTTCTTTGCAGAAATTCTGGTCTTCTTTGCTCAATTTGGAAGCATTTTCTTCCACTACAGTTGTCAGAGGTTCTATCTTATCAAGTTTAGCATAAAATTCTTCATCCGTATCATTGTAGTTCAGTTCTAAATGATTTTTGTTGAACCATCTGATCAGTTCTGTGTATGGTGTTTTGATTCCTTCTTTTTCCAGTTTTGAAATACGAGGGAACAGACTTTCAAATTGGGTGATGACGGCTTTATCAATTAAGATTTTGGCTACATAATCTGCTCCTTCCTGCTCTCCTTCATAGACCAGTTCAATTTTCCCTGTGATCGATGGAATGATCGACATAAAATCAAGCAGACGTACAGTGGTTCTTTCTGCACCGGATTCAATCAGGCGCAGTTTGGCTGCTGCGATTAAGTTTTCCATCGCGCTGATGGTAAGACGTGCACTGACACCGCTTTTTGCATCCACATATTCGCTGATACGTGCTGCAAAAGCAACCTCTTCCAAAAGATCTTTCGCAAGATCAGGAATCTGAATCTGAGCTTTATCTTCAGCCGAAATCAATGCTTCCTGCTCCGTAATCTGTCTTGCAAGAGCAATAGTTTTTGGATAATGGGTGAAGATCTGAGATCCGATTCTGTCTTTCAGCGGGGTTACAATACTTCCTCTGTTGGTATAATCTTCAGGATTGGCTGTGAAAACAAACTGAATGTCAAGCGGCATTCTCAGCTGGAATCCCCGGATCTGAATATCTCCTTCCTGCAAAATATTAAACAGGGAAACCTGGATTCTGGCCTGAAGATCCGGCAATTCGTTTAAAACAAAAATAGAACGGTTGGCACGTGGAATCATTCCGTAATGTAAAACACGTTCATCAGAATAGGGTAGTTTCAACGTAGCCGCTTTGATAGGGTCTATATCACCAATTAAATCTGCAACATTTACGTCTGGAGTAGCCAGTTTTTCATAGAAACGATGAGAGCGGTGTACCCACGAAATTGGAGTTTCATCTCCTAATTCAGCAAGCAGATCTTTGGCAAATTTTGAGATCGGGTGAAAAGGACTGTCATTAATTTCGGATCCTTTTACAATGGGCATATATTCATCAAGCAGATTAACCATGCTTCTTGCAATCCTGGTTTTTGCCTGGCCGCGCAGTCCCAATAAATTGATGTGGTGACCGGCAAGAATGGCTTTTTTCAATTGAGGAACTACCGTGTCTTCATAGCCCCAAAGTCCTTCAAATACAGGTTCTTTAGCTTTAATTCTTGCAATTAAATTGGCTTGGATTTCCTCATTAATTGTTTTATGAGTATAGCCGGATTTTTTTAATTCTTTGAATGTAATATCGTTTTTCATTGTCTTGTAATACTATTTGTCGGATCAGGTTTTTATGTTAAATGATTTAAAATCTGATCTTTATATTCTTCTTATTCTGTTTTTCTCGTAATCTTCAAAAATCATCTGTCCTAAGCCTGATAATCCAGTCAGGAATGCTTTTCCTTTGTTTTGAGCTGTGAATTCTTCCACAAACTGACGTAGATAAGGATCCTGAGCAATCATGAAGGTGGTGATAGGAATTTTCAGTTTTCTTGCCTGTGCTGCTCTGTTGAAACATTGGTTAACAATTTTTTCATCCAGGCCAAAGCTATTCATATAGAACTCACCGCTAGGAAGCTGAATGCAGCTGGGTTTTCCATCGGTGATCATAAAAATCTGTTTGTTGGTATTTCTTTTTCTGCGGAGAATATCCATGGCCAGCTCAAGTCCGGCTACGGTATTGGTATGATAAGGGCCTACTTTCAGATAGGGAAGGTCTTTGATCTTAATGGGCCAGGCTTCGTTTCCAAAAACAATGATATCAATGGAATCTTTCGGATATTTACGTTTGATCAATTCCACGAGTGCCATGGCAACTTTTTTGGCTGGCGTAATCCGGTCTTCACCGTACAGGATCATCGAGTGGCTGATGTCGATCATCAGAACGGTACTCATTTGGGCCTTATGTTTGGTTTCTTCTACGATGAGGTCTTCTTCTGTCAGGCGAAGGTCTGAGATTCCGTTGTTGATCTGTGCATTTTTCAAGCTTTCCGTCATATTCACGGCAGCAAGATCATCTCCGTATTGGAAGGAACGGTTTTCTCCATCTCTTTCATCGCCGATTCCTGTTTTGTTGGTCCGGTGATTTCCTGCTCCGTTTTTCTTCAGTTTTCCAAAAATCTGATCCAGTGCGTATTCACGAAGCGCAGCTTCAAGCTTCGGAGTTAATATATTTTTACCTTTTCCACTTCCTGTGTTGCCTTCTTCAGGATCTTCTTCCCTGATGTAGCCTCGTTTTTTCAGATCTTCTTCAAAATCCTGAAGGGTGTATTCATCACTGAAAATATCATATTCCTGATCAAGCATGTCCAGCCACTCGAAAGCTTCTTCAATATCTCCGGAGGTGTGGGTAAGCAAATCTTTGAAAACATCAAAGACGCGGTCAAAATGTGATAATTCCTCCGGCACATGTTTACTGAATATAAATCCTTTTCCGGGATTAAAATTTTTATCTGTCATAAGATGATAAAGAGGTTTTGCAGTTATTTGCTATTGAATATTTCAGAAAATGTAATGAATTGTCTGAAGTATTCTTTATTTCGTTTCAAACTGAAAAGTTAGGAAAATATCATGGCAAGATTTCCTTAGAAAAATAGAAAATACTAATGATGGTGATATGGAATAAGAATATAATAGTCTGCTGTTTTGATAGGGTTAAAAAACATTCTATATCATTTATTTATACTGAAAAATGCACAAATCTTTATTTGTGCATTTTAAATGTTATGGGAGAAAATTTGTTTTATGAATGAATAGCAATCATGGTTGCGGTCATTTTTGCAATGAGCTTTTCCTCTTTTTGATCATAGACATATCCTTCACAGATGGTAAGCGTTCTACCTGCCTGGAGAACTTTTCCAATGGCAACAAGCTTATCCGTAGTGGCTGGTTTCATAAAATTAACTTTGAACTCAACAGTCAATACATTGGCATTTTCAGGCATTGTGGTTAGAGCTGCATATCCGCAGGCGCTGTCTACAATAGTTGTCAGAACGCCTGCATGAAAAAAGCCGTTGTGTTGGGTCAGGTTTTCAGAAAATTTGCAGGTAATTTTCACCTGTCCCTGCTGAACTTCTTCTAATTGGGCACCAATCGTTTTCATGATTCCCTGTTTGTCAAAGCTTTGTTTTATTCTATCGTACATAATGATTGGTTTTTATTCATGAAATTTTAATCCATCCAGCGCTTTATCTACTTTTTTGTTTTCTCCATACACGATAATACCAACAAGATCCAGATGATCCGCAGGATGTTTTGCAATCTCAAGAACATTTTCCTCACCGGAGCGGGTGGCAAAAAGCTGTTGGGTATAAACTCCAATGGACAGTTCACGGTCTCTTGAACGACGGAATGCCCGCTGAAGTTTTTCTGTATTGTCTGCTTTATAGATGAGGGTAGGATGTTTTATAAAAGCTAAAAATTCCTCATGATCAGCGGTGACAAATTTTTCACCATGAGTTTCCGGAAATTCAATAGCAATGCTTCCCGCCAGAAAAGAAACAACATTCAGTTTTTGCCATGGCAAGAGATCATCTTTAATGACAATGGCTACTTTTTTATCGTACATATCTTAATTTTTTAGAGATAATTCCATTTGAATGTTACAGCGCTGATAAGGGGTTGAGCGACCGGATACTTTTTGGAATCCCAGTTTATAATACAGATTAATGGCGGGCTTCAGCATAGTGTTGCTTTCGAGATATATTTTTGAGGCACCGGATTCTTTGGCAGTTTTGATGATGGCCTGTCCCAGCAGCCAGCCTATATTTTTTCCCTGTGCTTTTGGAGAAACAGCCATTTTTGCCAGCTCAAAATCATAATCGGGATCTTCCATTTTGATAAGAGCACAGACCCCTAAAGGCTCTTCATTGTATAAGGCTACAAGGATTTTTCCTCCTTTATTTAAAATATATTCTTCAGGATTGTCCAGCGCTTTATAATCTGCTTCTTCCATCTCAAAATACTTTGAGATCCACTCTTCATTAAGTGCTCTGAATGCTGATTGGTATTTCGGTTCATACTCAACGACCTTTACGTTTTTACTTTCACGGGCTTTTTTCTGATCTTTTACCCTTGCAAGCAAAGATTTTTGTTCAAACAAATGTTCCCATTCTGCAAGAGCTTCCCAAAGATTGTGTGTTGCTTCACTGATCATCTCATCAATAGCATGATCAATATCTGTACACTGAACTTTTATTTTGGCAGAAAGTTCTATTCCTTTTTCCGTAAGTCCTGCAATATTTCTTCTTTTATCATCAGATTTCTGATTATCCTTTACCAGTCCTGCAGAAATCATTTCTTTGATGATTTTTGTCACGGAAGGTTGAGAATGTCCTATTTCTTCAGCAATTTCAGTAATCGTTTTTGAACCTTCTTCGGAAAGTACAAAGAATACCGGAAACCATTTTGGAGAAAAGTCTACATCATACAGTTCATAGATCTTTGATGCTTCTTCTGTAATATTGGAAGCCATAAACCGTAATCTGCTACCTAATGCAATCTTTCCTGTTTTTTCAAATAAATCCATAAGTATAATTAATTATATAACTAGTTATACAAATGTAATAAATTAATTTTTAATACAATGGATGTCTCTATTAAAACCTCAAAGGTTATTAAAATGATTCTTCTTTAATAATTTGTTGAGGCTCTATTTTGCAGGGGAAAAATAAAAGCTCCGGAATTATCCGGAGCTTACTATATACATCATCTTACTATTGATCCATGGTTACCATCCTAAATAATATTCAGGATCTAACCAGTAGGGCCAGTCTAATTTAAAATGGGTCTGAAGCATTTTTTCTGCTTCACAGAAAGCACCTTCCACCCAGCCTTGCTGATCAGAATACGCTTCTCCGATAATATGAATCTGTTCATCCATTAACGGTTTTCTCATATAAGGCATCACATCTTTTACGGAAAAACCTGCTTTCCATGCATGGTATCCTGCACCGTAAGGATCATCTGTCCAGTCTCTGAAATACGTTACATAGGGTTGTGGAATATCTATCCCGTGTAATTCTTTCAGCTGATTCATCAATTCATTCACCATGAATTCTGTAGCCTGAACATCATCGAACTTATGCAATTCTTCTAAGGAGGCAGATCTGGCAGCTCTTACTTTAAACAGAACTTTGTCGTCCGAAAGAGCTTTCCAGAATGTTTCTGTTTCCATATCTCCATAGCTTCCCAATAACATTGAGTTTTTGGTTTCAGTATCGGTACCGAAATAATAGCACTGTCTCATCGGTAAGTCTGTAATAGAATGTCCGGAATCGATTCCCAGATCTTCTCGCCACCACGGACCTTCAAAGCCCATGAGGATTTTAAATGCGGGCTCCATAATGATAGAGCGGATATTTTCGTTCAGTTTCTGGTGTCTGTTGGCATCAAAAAAGAAATTGTTCTGATCCAGAAGTTCAAGTGATTTTCTTGGCATACCCAATACGATTGAATTGGCGTAGACTTTCCATGTTTCGTTGCTTTGTATATTCAGGAAAGTTAACTCGTATTTATGAGTAGCGGTCAAATGATGATCTTTGGTGAAAGTAATCAGTTTGTTTTCAGACCAGATACGTGCTCCTTCATATTCCATATACGTGTTGGCTACTGCATAAGCAATACTGTCATAGCCTTCCTCAATGGTTTTGTAGGTAGTACCAGCAGAGAAATCTCCTACCATATAGGGAAACGCTTCTGCAGAATTCCAGTTGATGGTATTGGAATAATATCCGCCGGCATTAGCTAAGAATTCATATCCTTCCTGAGAAACCTGGTCTTTGATTAAGTTCCAGAAACCGATATCGTTTACCAGGCGTTTGTCATAAGGAGAGCCAGGGAAGTTATAAACCATTCTTGGTTTTATAGCATCCCAGTCGCGGCTGGTTAGTTTGAATGTATAGTCATAACCGTTAGGGTCAGCAATAATCAGATCTTTATAGGTTTCAGCTACCCATGGATCTGCCATTAAAACATTATAGATAATTTTGTTGAATAGCTGATCAGAACTGAAACCTTCATCATTTTCATTCAGAAAATAGCGGGTAATCAGTTTGTTGTTATGCGCTTGTTCCTCTGTCCATGCATTTTGTTTGAAACGTTCTTTTCTGATGTACATCAACAGTTTCTCAGGATCTCCCATATGGAAGGGAATAGGAGTCATTTTATCTTTCAGAACAGGGGTTCTTTTGTTCAGATCTGTTTCTTTCAATGGATAACCTTCTATCAGTGTTGTTACGATTTCCTGAGAAGTCAGATAACGCATTCCTCCAAGTTCACCCCAGAAATTCATTCCCGGCATAATTACGGATTCAAGTCTTCCTCCTAATTTGTCACTCATATCGAAGATCTGTACTTCATGAGCTTTGTACTTATTATCTGTTACCAAACGGAAAGCGGTATATAATCCTGAAGTTCCTGCACCGATGATGGCTACTTCTATTTTCAGATCGGGTTGCATTCCCGGATACAGTGGTGTATTTTTATTTACGTTTTCTTGATTCATGGTTTTATAATTTTAAAGTGCTAAGAAATATTTATATCCTAATCGGAAGGGTGTAATATCGAAATCCGTATGTCCGTCCAATGCAAGATCCGACATGATTTTTCCTAAGAAAGGAGTGAATTTGGCTGCCCATCCGGTAGCGTACACCACAATGTTTTTGTGGTTGGGAACATAAGATGGAGCAAAATCAATCAGCAGTTCTTTATTGGGGATGGTACTCAAAGCGATAAGGCATGTTGAAGTATACTCCGGAACAATGCTGAGGCCAGTCATATGGTTTTTTATCCATTCGGAAGTGTAAGCCAGTTCCTGGGGATTTGGAATTAATGTTCTGTCGCTTGGTTCTTCCAAAGGTTTGATCACAAAATCCGGTGCTACACGGATGTACTCAGGATGATCCCATTCCACGGAAGGAAATCCGTAGAATTGATTCCCGTTTTCTCCGCTTGCATTCTGAAATACAAACCATGTTGGATATTGTATCGTAGGGTCGGTCTTTTTAAAATAAGCAGAAGACATATTCCAGTAAGTGGCTTCTATTTTGAAATCAAGCAGATTGATCACACTGTTGATATAAGGTCCGGGAATGATGGCCAGCTTTTTGGCGATATAAATACCATTAGGAGTGGTAAGCTCGAAAAGATCACCGTTTTGTTTGATCTCAAATACCGGAGAATCTTCTCTTAGTTCTACGGTTTCTTCCTTCTGACAAAGATCTAAAAGTGTTTCAATAGTTGCTTTAAAATTGATACTGGCACCATCGGGTTGAAACAGTCCTGTATAATTATCCGGCAGGTTTTTGAAATGATACTGCTCTTCAATCTCCTTTGATGTTAAAGTAGTATAAGGAACTCCTAAAGCTTGTAAGGCTTTTTCTGCTTCAGCAATATTTCCTTCGGTGGAGTGTACTTCAGGATCTCCAAACCAGAGGGTTCCTACCTTATCAAGCAATTGGGTATCTGTCTTTTTCTGCAGTTCATCCCAATAAGGCTGTGCATCTAAAGCCATTTGTACCATATATTCATCCGGATAAGGAATCCGGAACTGACGTGATACTCCAGCAGAGCTGCCCAACTGATTCACAAAAGTATATTGTTCCAATACTAAAGTCTTAGCCTGACGCTGGCCGAGATGATAAGCCGTAGCAAGTCCTATTGCTCCTCCGCCAATGACGATTACGTCATAGTTTTCTGTAATCATAGGTTATTTGTTTTATGTTTTATAATCGTAAGAAGGGGTACAGAAAAGTAAAGACATCAATATGAAGGAATGTACCATCATTACTGATTATTAATACTCTCCGAACCTTATTTGCTACGATAGATTAAGTGTAGAGACGAATCTTCCGGTACATGTGAATATTCTGGTTTTCCATTGAATATGGTCACTGTTAATAAGCATTTCAAAGTAACAAAGAAGAGGGAATAAGTTCTTAGAGTGTAAATAACCAAATATTGCATTGAGTAGAAATACGGAATGCCAGGAAATCCATGTCCGGAAGGCTGTTTCAGCAATTATAAAGCGGGTATAGAATAAGTGGTATATGAATTATCTGATCATTGTTTTTGACTTATTGTTTACTATTTGTAATAAAATGAACAGAAAAATAATATTTTGCTGAGCCTCAACTTTTTGCAATTGATCTAAAAAAATAGATTTACATACATAAAACTGAGTGTTTAGAAAGCGTTTTAATAGTAAAAAAAAATAAATTCTGTGAGTTTAATCAAATATTCATTATTATAAGAAGACAAAAATTACTTTAACTTTGCCAATTGAATGATATATGCATATTATGAAATTATTGAAAATAATGCTATATTGTTAAAGGCTAATATCTAATGGACTTATGTCATCAGGAAATTAATTTAACTGATAAACAAATATGAAAAATAAATTCTTAAATTTTAAATTGAGAAAACTTGTTCATTACTCTTTGATCCTTTGTATTTTATTGATACAGGTCATTATTGCCATATTTTTCTACAATGAATTTGTCAACGGGAAGAAGCTGAAGTTTATTAAAGATCAGCTTGAGGAAAGCCGTGCATTGGGAGGATTGACTGATAATTCCAGGAAAGATTTCATGGATGCACAGGATCATCTTCAAAAATATATGGCTACCCAGGATAATAATGATCTGCAGCTATATTTCCAGTCGTTGAGAAAACTTAAGACTAATTTTGATAAAATTGGTGAATACGAAAATACAAGCCCAAGATTGAAAAAAAATCTGGCACTTCACAGCCAGGATACTTTGAAGACGGCCAAACTAAAGAACTTAATAGATTCTGTTTACCAGACTTCCCTGAATCCACCGGCAAAAATTGAAGATAAACAGTATGAGCCTGCCAAGTATAAAAATGATTTTGAGGATTTCAAGATTCAAACCCGTACGTATGCTGATACAGTTAAAAAGAAAGGTTTTTTTGGACGCTTGAAAGATGCCGTAACAGGGAAAGTAGATGTTCAGAAGGAGAGTACGGTGATTACGATGACCAATAATAAAACTATAGATCTTTCTCAGGTAAAATCCAAAATGGACAATACGATAAAGTCTATTGACAAGCATTATGCAGCCGAAGTAAAGAAGGTTCAGCTCCTTGCAGCTCTTAGTCAGAAAAATAATTTACAATTTTACAGCAATTTCAGTAAGCTTTTGGTGTATAGTAATAACTTAATAGAAGTATACGAAAATGCCATTAAGGATTTCAAATCCGAACTGGAAAGAGAATACAACGAACAGAGTTCGAATAATAACAAGATAAGGACTTATCTGGTATTGGGACTGATGATTCTGATGTTTATTGTTTCTATTCTGATCATGTATTTTACAAGAATGGCGTTTGTTTATGAACAAAAACTGGATGCTGCTAATAAAGAGATTAAAAAGAATCTTAATTTCAAAAACAGGATTCTGGGAATGTTAAGCCATGATCTGAGGTCTCCTTTGAAAATCATCAATATTTTCATTGATAAAATCCACAGAACTACTGAAGATGAAACGATAAAGGATTATCTTAAATCCATCAAGTTTACCAACAGCACTTTGCTTCTTCAATCTAACCAGATTCTGGAATATACCAAAAACGAAAATGCTGAAAAAGAGCTTATACAGTCAGTTTTTAATCTTAAAGATGAAATAAGTTCTATTGTAAAGGTCATTACCCCTTATCTGGAAACGAGAAACAACAGGTTTGCGGTTACAGACAGAATCCCTGAAAATGTAGTGGTGTATTCGGATAATATCAGAATCAATCAGATTTTCATGAATATTCTTGGAAATGCCAACAAGTTTACAGAAAACGGGCAGATTGACCTCGTAATGTCAACAGAGTCTCTAGGAGACAATAAAATTACCCTGATCACAACGGTAGGAGATACCGGAGTAGGAATATCAGAATCAGATCTTGGTAAAATTTTTGATCCTTATTATCAGGGAATGGTTTCTGATGAAGTAGATAATCTGGGAGCGGGACTTGGGCTTAATCTGGTAAAAGAAATTGTAGAACTTTTCGATGGCGATATATCCGTGGAAAGCAAATTGCATAAAGGAACTAAAGTGACATTCAGGATCAATTTAAATAGTAATAATAATGGAAACACCAATTCAAAATAAAGAGATTATATTCCTTCTGGCAGACGACCACAGTATTGTACGCCAGGGAATGGAAATTGTGATCAGTGATATTGTTCCTAACGCTAAAGTGTATCAGACTTCATCTCTACATCAGGTATTGGAGCTTATAGAATCAAAAGGAATAGAGATGGCTATCATTGATGCCCATTTCCCGGACGGAAACAGTCTTCATATTTTACCGCAGATGAAAAGTGTAAATCCTGATCTTAAAATTTTGATTTTTACAGGACTTGAAGAAGAGCTGCATGGTCTTAAATTCATCAAAGCCGGTGCTGATGGTTATCTGAGTAAACTGAGTGAAGAGGAAGAGGTAAGGGAAGCGATCACAACCTTTATCGAGAAGGGAGAATATTTCTCTGCTCTTTTACGAAATCTATTGGTACAGTTTGTTTACAACCCGGATCTGATAAGTCCACTCAACATTTTAACCAAAAGAGAAATGGAAATTGCAGAACTTTATGCTGATGGATATGGAAACCTGGAAATTTCAAACAGTCTGAATATCAAACAAAATACAGTAAGCACAATCAAAAAGAATATTTTTGAAAAACTAAAGATCGAAAATATGGTTGAGCTTGTAGAACTTGTCAAAACCCATCATAAACTATAGTGTTTCAAGGTAATCATCACTTCAAAGAGTCAGAATATTATATTTCATCGATAAATATCTATAAGTCGGTCGATATGTATCGATGGGGTTTATAGGGGATTTTATTTGGGAATGTTGTTCCTTTGTAATGTGAAATTTAAGTAATGAAAAAGCAACTGAGAAATGCTTTTAAACTTTTTAAGTTTCATACACAAAACAACAAATGATTATAACTATACAAATAGTAAAACGGTAGTTATAGAAACACAAATGATGAAAAATTAATAAACACTGATGAAATTAAAGAAGTGTATGAATAACCTTAACCGGACTTCTTAAAAAAGCCAAATGATCAGAAAAAAACACAAACACATATAGTGAGGTTCAGTGATAGGTTACATTACAAACACAAAAGGAGGCATACAGCCTCCTTTTTGTGTTTTTTATCAAATGATAAACAAATGCTGCCATCGATGCCTTAGTTTTGTATCAAAAAAAGATGTCAGGAGAAAAAGACTTAGCGGTACTGATTCAGAATATGGAACCAGTATTGAATACCGGAGAATATGTATTTTGTACTGTTGAAACTTTAGGTGGAATACCGGATATCGGAAGAATTCTGTTCTTCTTTCGGGAAGCTGAAGCGGTTACTATTGTTTTAGAAAAAAATATTGCAGATGAATGGTCTTTAGACTATAGTTATATTTCTTCCTGGATTACCTTGAATATTCATTCTTCTCTGGAAGCGGTAGGGCTTACTGCAGCTTTTGCCAATGCTTTGAAAAATGAGAATGTCAGTTGTAACGTAGTTGCTGCTTATTTTCATGATCATATTTTTGTAGCTGAAAAAGATGCTGAAAAAGCGATGGATGCCCTTTATGCATTGAGATCAGCTCAGGAACTTTAAAAATTGTTTTGTTTTTTTACTTTTTATTTTCACCTTGTAAAATGTCTAACTGAGCTGCTAAAATGTCCTGTTGATAAAGCTTGTGAGTGCTCTGCCTGTTTTTGTGTTTTATGTTTGCACCATAATCATACAAAAATAAAAGACAATGAAAACAATCAGAAAAATCTCAGCTGTAAGCTTATTATGTTTAACTCTTTTTACAGTAGTGACTGTATCCTGCACTGAAGAAAATGAGCCTCCCACGACACAGGAGATACAAAACAACAGCCACCAAACTGTCAAAACCCAATTCGTAACCGTTAATGGAAATGCCATTGCCTACCGTGTTTTAGGAAAAGAAGACGGAGTTCCTTTGGTTCTTCTTCCGGGATTGGGAGGTTCAATGGATGACTGGGATCCTGCAGTGACTGATGGATTGGCCAGGAAGTATAAGGTAATTATCTTTGACAATAAAGGTGTCGCTTCCTCAAAAGGGACAACGCCCAATACTGTTCAGGCGATGGCCGATGATGCAGTAGATTTTATTAAAGCTTTACATTATACCAAAGTGAATATCATGGGATTTTCTATGGGAGGATTTATTGCACAGAGAATTGTACTGACCCATCCATCCCTGATCAATAAAGTGATTTTGACAGGTACTGGTCCACAGGGAGCAATCGGGTTATCTAATCTACCTAATATTATTGCCGGAACAGCGGGATTAAGCCCGGAAGCTTCCTTCCTGAAATTCGGTTTTACAGAATCTGCTCAAAGCATTGCAGAAGGAAAAGCATCTTTCGCAAGGGTTCAGCTTAGAACTACAGATAGGGATCTTCCTTTAAGTGATGCCACTTCAAACTCGCAGTTTACCGCTGTATTGAGTTGGGCTCAACCTAATGCTGATGCCCTTACGGAAATTCAAAAGATTAAAAATCCGGTACTGATTGTTCATGGTGAAAACGATCTTCCGGTATCTGTTCAGAATGCGAAAAATATGGCTCAGCATCTAGACCATGCAGAACTGGTGATTTTCCCGGATTCAGGGCATGCTTCTTTCTATCAATACCATGATGCATTTGTAGGAAAAGCCATTGAATTCCTTGGGAAATAAATTAAAACAAAATCAATATATTTATAAAAAACTCGCTGAAGACTTCAGCGAGTTTTGTGTTGATGGATGAAAAATCTAACTGAATTTTTTCACAGCCTCTTCACTCACAGGAGTAAAAAAGTTGATCATATTGCCATCCGGATCACAGAACAGGAGAGATCTGTTTCCCCATGGCATTGTTGTGGGCTCCTGAATAATTTCGGAAGCTATACTTTTGATTCTTTCATATTCTTCATCTACATTTTTAACCAAAAATTCGATGATGGTTGATTTTGTTCCTGCGAAGTCTGTCAGACCTTCCGAGAACATTTTCATTGTTCGTGTACTTCCGATAGCGATAGTGATAGAATCTGTAGAAAGTTCTGCAAAATCTTCCGTATACCATGTGGCAGTTATACCCACGATCTGTTCATAAAATGCTACGGCTGCTTTAATGTCTTTGCTGATCATTCTTAATGAGGTAAGTTTCATAAGGATACTTTTTAAACTAATTTTCAACAAAGGTAACAGGTGCTTATGACAACAGACTGTCAGTAGAAATGAAAGATTTTTAACAAGAATGCCTTTATTAGTAAAAATTAGCAATATGAATTAAGCGCTTAAAGTCCGTGATCTGTATTTTCCGTCCTTCGGATCTGATGAGTTTTTCCTGCTTAAAGTCATTGATGATACGGGCTAAAGTTTCTCTGGCAGTTCCTACCATATTGGCAAGATCCACACGGGAAAGAGTAATAAATACTTCGTCATCAGGAGCATCATTTGATTTATACTTGTCATGAAGAATCAGCAAGCTGAGAGCTGCTCTTTCTCTTACGGTGCGATGAGATAAAACAGCAATAAGGTTGGCCATCACACTGAATTCATGACTCAAAGATTTCAGTAACAGCCTTGAAAGTACTGATGACTGGCCAAGAATATCCAGAAAGCTGTCTTTCGAAATAAAGGAAATGACCGAATTTTCCAGTGTTGAGGTTGTATCTCCATAAGATTCATTGCTCAGGATCGCAGAATACCCGAAAAATTCGCCGGAACTGTAGATGTAAATAATCTGTTCCCTTCCGTCATTATCAACCTTATATTTCTTTATTTTACCTTCATTCAGATAGTAAATGCCATTAGGTTTTGTCCCGTCAGTAAATATGGGTTCATTTTTACGGTAGTTTTTGGTTTTCATAGCTCCTGTAAGCAGATTTTTATCATACTCCGGGAGTTCATCAAAAAGATATTGATTATTAAAAATAAATTTTGAGATCATAATTTTTCTATACAGGCTCTTGAATCAGCGTTCAGTTTTTAACTTAAATCACATTTTAAACCCATGTAGGTCACAAGGTTTTTTTTCTGAACGAATTACTTTTACAAAAGTAATAAAATTGGTACTGAAATAAGAAACAGAACATTTCAGAGAGGTTTTTGAAAGATATTTTCACTTCATCGTCCGATCTGTTATTTGTGATGGAAAAAGTAGAATTTTACGTTAAAGGGATTTCGTAAGTCTATAAAGAACACTGGATAAATATTTAAGTAGACATGTTTTTCACGGCTTTATGCTGACATTTCTAATTTATTTTTTTTGCTTATTTATTTTATCCAGCTGTTTTTTTTGAGTAAAATAAAAAAAGCACAATACACAACCCTTATAGAAATTTAGAATGTTCAGGCACAGAGGGAGAAACAGAACCTATTTTCATAATCTTAAGCTGGCATCAGCACTTTCGTTTGTTGCCGGAATAGTGAATATTGTAGGAGTATTGTCTGTTAAAGTACTTACCACCAACATAACGGGGCACTTTGCCTTCTTTTCGGAAGAAATTCTACTCAGTCATTACAGTGAAGCTCTCACTTATCTTGTCTTCATTATCTGTTTTCTGGGAGGAGCATTCTGTTCAAGCTTTATGGTCGAATTTTCTTCCGGACATAGCATGTTCCGTCCACATCTTATTCCTTTGATTACTGAAATTCTGATATTAGGTTTCGTAGGAATATCAGATGATGAAACACTGAAACTATCAATATCTCCTTATACCACTGCCGGCCTTTTGCTTTTTGCAATGGGAGTTCAGAATTCATTGGTAACAAGAGTATCGCAGTCTGTGGTGAGAACGACTCATCTTACGGGATTATTTACTGATCTGGGAATAGAACTTTCCAAACTTTTCTTTAAAGAACGGGAAAATGAAAAAAGACAGCTTACAAAGAACATTACTCTTAAACTGGTGATTATTGCCTGCTTTTTTTCAGGATGCATTATTGGCGGTTTCGGGTATAGCATGATCCGTCTCAAAACACTGATGGTTACAGCAGGGTTTCTGTTTTGTGTGATCCGGTATGATAAGCTTCTGTACAGATATTATGCTTTAAAAAGGAGATTAAGATAGAACAGAGAATAAAAAAAGGATATTCCCATCATTGGAATATCCTTTTTTAAATTTATGGAGTAGTCATCTGCTCGATGACAAAAGTTTGTGTATCTGTCGTATGGGCTGAAAAATATCCCAATGCTCCATTACTGATATTACTTGGAGGATTGGTAGGAGTAGCAGTTCCGCCATTGCCCCCTGAAATCTGAAGTAAAGAACTATAATACGTGAATATATTGTTATCAATACATTGCATTTCTACATGAATTTTATCTCCCACTACCACTTCATGATCTCTGCCTTTATTATCATCATTAGGAAGAATTAAAGGCTGTTGATTGGGTAATCCGTTATTCACATTATCTGAAAAAGTATTCATGTACTTTTTAGTAAGATCATTGATGGTAAAGCTAAAAAGGTAACGGTTTCCTAATGGTAATGGATCTGTAAATAATGGTAGAAGAGTATACGTGGTTTTATCTCCAAATTTGAAAGAACTCTGCTGTAATCCGTCAAAATAAACTACTTCAGGCATTCTACTCTGAGCCGTATATTGTTTTCCTTCGGCCTGAACTTTTAAAGTATAAGTTCTGCCAGGCTCTCCGGCGAACGTAGTCGTTTGATAGATTCCGTTTCCTACATAATGAAGGGTTTCTGTTTGTCCCATATCGTCACTTAAAATAACCTGAGCGCCAGTGACTGCCGGATATTGATTAGGTGATGAAAAACTTACTGACTTGGTGATTTTTACAGTATAAGGTCCTGATTGATTGGTTACATTTCCTTCAATGACAATGTTTCCGCTTTGATCATTCAGATCCAGGTCGATCTCTTTTTCACAAGAAGTTAATGCAAGGAGAGATACTATGATATATAATGTATTTTTCATGATTTAGAATTTGAAATTATAAGTGATATTGGGTACCCAACGGAATAAAGAGGTCTGCATCGCACGTGTTGTTCCGGGACGGTCAGGATTGTCTTCAAAGTTGATGGTGTAGGCATTTTCTCTACCATATAGGTTGTAAATACCGAATGTCCATGAACCACGGAATCGTTTGTTCGTACTTGGTTCATAAGTCGCACTCAGATCCATTCTGTGATACGCCAGCATTCTGTCTGCATTTCTATTACTGTACTGGAATATGGTTTGTCCGTTCAGTTCATATTTTCCGGTAGGGAAGGTAACAGCATTTCCTGTACTATATACAAAAAGTCCTGAAAAACTCCACTTTGGATTAAGCTGATAGGTGGCAACGATAGAAAGGTCATGGGTTTTATCCATTCTGGCGTTGTACCATTCGTTATTATTGATTCCGTCAATCTTTCTTTCTGTTTTGGAAAGAGTATAGGAAATCCATCCTGTCAGTTTTCCGCTTTTCTTTTTGGCAATAAGCTCCAATCCGTAAGCTCTTCCTTTTCCGAATAGCAATTCACTTTCTACATCCGCTCCAGTGTCAAAACCAATTTGAGCCCCGTTTTTGAAGTCGATTTGGTTTTTCATGTCTTTATAATAAATCTCAGCATTTAATTCATAATTGTTATTGTTGAAATTTCTGCTGTAACCAAGACTGATCTGATCTGCAATTTCTGGTTTTACCGTGTAACTGCTTCCTATCCACTGGTCGGTAGGATTTCCACTGTTGCTGTTGCTCAGAAGGTGAAGATTCTGGGTATTTCTGGAATAACCTCCTTTTACACTGCTGACTTCGTTGATACGATAGTTGGCACTAATACGTGGCTCAATATTCACATAGGTTTTCCCGAATTTTCCTTTTTCTAAGAATTTACTGTCGGTGAGCACACCATTCTCGTAAGTATTGAATGTATCACCTCCCAATACACTGAACATGGAAAGTCTTGCTCCATAATTAATCGTTAGCTTTTCCGTTGCTTTATAATCATCATTGATGTAAACAGCATTCTCCCATGAATATCTCGGATTTCTTGTAAAGCTGCTCACAGTAGTACCGGAAGCACTGCTCGGAGTAAGGGTATGATAAATAGACTGCAGACCAAAACGTACAGAATGTTTGTTTCCTGCAAACCAGGTAAAGTCCTGCTTAAGATTCCAGTCACGGATTTTTGAATTTAAATCAAATACAGTATCATCATTTTTCAGACTGATCTTATAATCATAATTACTGTAAATGAATGACGTATTGGAGAATAGTTTACTGCTGATAATACTGTTCCATCTCAAGGTTGCCGTAGTATTTCCCCAGTCTGTATTGAAAGTATCTCCCAATCCCAGAACATCTCTTCCAAAATATCCCGACAGGTAAATACGGTTGTTTTCATTGATCTGATAATTGGCTTTAAGGTTCAGATCATAGAAATATAACTTGTTGTCTTTATAATCTTTATTGGTTTTAAGAAACAAATCGGCATACGTTCTTCTTCCTGAAACAATGAATGAAGACTTTTCCTTCTGAATAGGACCTTCCACACTCAATCTGCTACTGATAAGTCCGATTCCTCCGTTGATGTTATAATCTTTATTGTTTCCGTCTTTCATTTTAACATCTAATACAGAAGAAAGGCGGCCTCCGTATTGTGCGGGGCTGTTTCCTTTAATGATGCTGGCATCTTTCAGGGCATCACTGTTGAATGTACTGAAAAAGCCAAGAAGGTGAGAGGCATTATAAACCGGAGCTTCATCCAGTAAAATCAGGTTCTGGTCGGTAGCACCTCCTCTTACACTGAACCCGCTGCTTCCTTCACCACTACTTTTAATACCTGGTAAAAGCTGTATGGTTTTCATCACATCTTTTTCACCAAACAGAACAGGAAGTTTTTCTATATTTTTAATGCTTAACGTTTCTGCTCCCATTTGAGCCGAAGTCAGGTTTTTATCCTTTTTAATGCCGGTTATCACCACCTCATCAATTGCTTTTGCTACAGTTTCTGACGGGAGTAGGGGAAGATCAACTTTTATATTCTGATCTACTTTGATCTGCTGTTCAAAATCCTGGTATCCGGGATAGGAAATAATCAGGGTGTAATTTCCCTCAGGTAAGGAAAGTGAGTAAAATCCATACTCATTAGCTACAACATTGATGGTAGGATCTTCACTTACTTTTACAGATACTCCGATGAGCAATTCACCGTTTTTTTTGTCTTTCACGGTTCCACTTACGGAATACGTTTGTTGGGCTATTGCCACGGTACTGAAACAGAGCGCAGCAGTGGCTGCGGTGATTTTTAAAAAGGATGTTTGC
This sequence comes from Chryseobacterium sp. T20, assembly GCF_047345655.1. Classification (NCBI taxonomy): domain Bacteria; kingdom Pseudomonadati; phylum Bacteroidota; class Flavobacteriia; order Flavobacteriales; family Weeksellaceae; genus Chryseobacterium; species Chryseobacterium sp. T20. Next base: position 583,406 of record NZ_JBLFDU010000001.1, on the reverse strand, counting down.
ATTAGTTTATTTTAAAGTAGTAGATCTCTTGTATAGGAATTAATGTTTAATTGATGTATGATTAGTTGGATGAATAGGGGATTTGTTACACGTAACAATTTAATTATGAAATAAATCCGGTGAAAAAACAGCTTTCCGGAAATGGTAAAAGCAAGGATAAAATAAGATGGTTACATAAACAATAATATTATGCATTGTATATTGATTTATTGTTGTTTTTCTGTTGGTTTTGTTGAAAAACAAATTATTAACGGCTGTTCTTTAGTTTTTATTATTATCCGGTACCAAAAAAATACAAATGAGCTTTTAAAAGACTGTACGATGCTATCTGCTTCTGAGCTGGCTTGGCAGGATATTGAATTTTCTTTTAAATGCTGATGAAAAATGTCTCGGATTTTTATAGCCGATATGATCAGAAATTTCACTGATATTCAGATCACTGTCGAGAAGCATTCTTTTGGCCTGTTCCATTTTGAGATCATTCCAGAATCCAAAAACGGTAGTGCCGAAAAGCTCTTTGAACCCTTTCTTTAAAGTAAATTCATTAGTTCCTACCAGATGTGCAAGATCATTCAGAGAGCTTTCTGCATTCAGGTTCTTTACAATATAATCTCTCACTGCATACATTTTTTCTATCTCTTTTTTCTGAAGAGAAGAAGGTAAGGATTCACTGTCAAAAAACTGTTCAAGCTGCAACAGAAGAAGTTCACTTACTTTAGCCTCAAGATAAATTCGTTTGAATGTCCCTTTCCTGTTGCAATGAATGATGTCGTTCAGAATCTGGTACATTTCATGGGTGATAAGGTTATGCTCAGTCTGAATAAGGGATGAATTTTTCTTTTCAATCGAACTTCTGAATATTTCAAACAATCCTGAATCTTCTGGCAGAAATTTTTTAAAGAACTCAGGAGCAAGGTTGATTTCAAATACATACATTTCAGGACCTTCGAATTCCATTCTGCCTTCCATATGATGGGCATAAATAATGTTGTGCTGGTAGCTGTCAAAAACTACTGTTTTCTGGAAGTTACCCGAAACTGCTTTGCTTTTTCCTTTCAGGGTAAAATGCATTTCTACCGAATCAAGATCACTCTCAAAGTAGAATTGAAGCCGTTTGTTTAATGAAATATTTCCAAAACTGATGTGAACATTGGCAAAACTTATTTCGTGATAAAAACCATTCCCATAAGGAGGAATGAGCTGGGTAATGCATTCCTGAATGCCACCATCATGTAAGAAATAAGAGGATGGATAATCTCGCTGCATAAGCATATTCCCAAAGTTTTCATCATATAGTCGTACTGTCATTTCCTTTTCTTTTGTTAGAATTTCCTTTTTACGGACTTTTTATTCCGTTTTACAGACCTTTTCTGTTGAATGTTTAGACTAAGTTTGCACAAAGGTAATAATTATTTAGAATGATTCTTAATAATTGAAATTTGCTTTTAAATAAGAGAAAGAAATAATGAAACGATGTACATCTTATATAAAATTAATTGTTGAAAAATTATGAAATATTCAGGTAAAATAAACTGGTCTTTTGCTGCAGCGATAGCAGTGTCAATATGTTGGATCATTGGTGATATTTATGTTGCGGGATTTGATCCGAACCCTTCGGATTATCCATTATTTTCAAAGACCTATGCAGATCAGGTAAATGTAGAATTTGCAACTTTAATGCTGGAAGGTTCCACTCCGAGGTTGATGTTTGGGGCTTTGATTGGTGCTCTTACAGGACCTTTACTGCTTCCTGCCACGTGGCTGGTGTATCAGTTTTTTAAAGACACTCAAAAATGGTATGCAGTATTTGTGTATTGGATCTTACTGGCAGGAGCTGTTTTATCACCTTTAGGACATGCAGGATTCTTCTATGTGGGAGAGATTTATAAAGCGGTTTACCATACAGATTCTGCTTCTCACCCTTATCTTCTGGAGACGGGAAGAGGTTTTATGAAAATGCTGAACATCGCCTGGGGAGCAGCTATTGGTGTACTGGCAGTCGGATGGATTTCCTTTGCTATCTGTATTCTTTTCAATAAAACCCTGCTGCCGAGATGGATGGCTCTGCTGACTCCATTTGCGCTTACTTTGTTTATCATTCCTATAAAAAATCTTTTGCCGCTTCCTTTTTCAGGATGGGTAGGAGGAGCGATATTCAATATTGCGTACCTGACATTTTTCAGTTCTCTGTTTTTCTTTTTCAGAAAGAAACTGTTGAATAAAATATAGTTTTAAAGAATCTTACCATGATGATAACTTGAAATAAAACACAGAGAAAGGCCTTTAAATCTTAGTATTTGAAGGCTTTTTTGTTTTAAAAACAATCTTTCCTGTCTTTTGATCAAAATATTAATCCTATATTGGCTGGGAATTAAGCGGGAGAATATGGAAAATCTGAAGATCTGGTTAAGAAAAAATGGCTCTACAGCAGTACTTGCAGTATTGTTTATTATCATTTTGGTGAATAAAGATGCAAAGGCATGGCTGATGAGACAGGTGGCTTCCACAGGAATTCTCAATTCCAGTATATCAGAACCAAAAGAAACCCGGAATAATGCAGCTAAGGTTTCCTATGCCGGATTGATGCTGAAAAATGAAGAAGGAAAGATTATAGATGCTTCTGCATTACAGAATAAAGTGATATTCATTAATTTTTGGGCATCATGGTGTCCTCCGTGCCGTGCCGAGTTTCCGTCTGTTCAGAAACTGTATGATCAGTACAAAAACAATCCGGATATGGTATTTCTTACGGTAAATCTGGACGATAATGCAGCTCTTGGAAAATCTTATTTAAAAGAAAAAGGCTTTACCGTTCCTTTTCTTTCACCGGCTGGAAATATCCCTGATGTACTGTATAGTGGATCTCTACCAACCACTGTTGTACTGGATAAAAAAGGAGAAATACGCCTTCATCATAAAGGATTGGCAGACTACAGTAAAGATTCATTTTATAAACAGATTGATGAGCTTTTGAAACAAAAGCCTTAACGGTTTAAATCATATTTTTATATCATAAGAAACAGAATATGCTGCATCTGCTAAGAACTCACATCGAAAAAATAGTTCCTCTTAACGATGATGAATTTGAGTTCATATCATCCTGTTTTACTTATAAAAAATTTAAAAAGCATCAGTTTTTAATACAGGAAGGAGAAGCAGTCCCTTACAACTATTTTGTATTGAAAGGTCTTTTGAAGCTCGTTTATACAGATGAAACAGGAAAAGAACATATTGTAGGATTTGCCATGGAAGACTGGTGGGAAACCGATTTTCCGGCTTATTATCAGCAAACCACAGCAACCATGTCTTTGGAATGCATTGAAGATACAGAAGTATTATGCATTAAGTTGGATGATTATAAAAAACTCTGTGCACAGCTTCCGAAACTGGAACATTTCTTCCTTGAAAAAGCCTATATGGGTTTTATTACCGCTCAGCAGCGTACCGTTTCCATGATGACCACCGGAATAAAGGAAAGGTATGACCAGCTTTTGAAAAAATATCCTTCGCTGGTTCAACGGGTTCCAAAATCTCTTCTGGCTGCTTATTTAGGCGTATCCAGAGAAACGTTGAGCCGCCTGCCTCTGTAGAATTGTGAGGACGCTCACAGAATAATTGTGATTCGGATCACATAGATTTGAAGCCTCTGTTCTGCAATTTTGCATGGTAATTCTAAATTCAATACAATGGAAAAAAGAACTATTAATCCATGGAAATGGCAGGATGAGAGAAGCTACTCTCAGGCTGTAGAAGTAAAAAATGTTGAAAGTACTTTATACTGCTCGGGACAGGCAGCTATCGATCCTGATGGAACATCCAGTACTAGGATATGAAATCCCAGCTGGAACAGGCTATTGCCAATCTGGAAGAAGTGATCCGCTCAGCAGGATATGAATGTGATGGTATTGTAAGACTCAATATCTACACAACTTCTACTGAAGAACTCTGGCCTTATTTTCCTATTCTTCAGGAATGGATTGGCAGACATCAGATTCAACAGTCAGTAACGATGCTTGAAGTAAAAGGCTTGTTTGAGACTTTAAAGGTGGAACTTGAGGCTACAGTGGTAAAATAAATGAGAAACAGTCCTTAAAAAATTAAACCTTCAAAATATAATTTGGAGGTTTTTTCTTACATTTATCCTATACCAATTACGATATCCAAAGATCTTATGAATATTCAACTTTTTTCAAAAAATGCCTTAGTAGGCGGAGCTACGCAGGGAATCGGTGCCGGAATTGCCATTGAACTGGCAAAATGCGGAGCCAATGTTACCGTTATGTCCCGCAATGAAACAAAACTTAAAGATTTCGTTGCTGCACTGCCAGTCATCAATCCTGATCAGAAACATAGCTATCTCGTAGCAGACTTTTCAGATTTTGAAAGTTATAAGAAAATTATAGGAAGATTTTTTAATGATCATTCGATAGATATTCTGGTGAATAATACCAATGGTCCGGAACCGGGGTTGGCAGTGGATAAAAATACCGATGACTATCAGAAAGCATTTGACCTTCTCTTTAAAACTGTTTGCGAAACAACATTACTGGCTTTGCCTCATATGATTCAACAGAAAAAAGGGCGTATCATTAATGTTTCTTCTCTTTCAGTAAAAGAACCGATTGGAAATCTGGCCTTGTCCAATTCTATCCGTTCTGCAGTAATTGCTTGGGCAAAAACCCTTTCTAATGAGATTGCACAGCATAATATCACGGTAAATAATGTGTTAACAGGGTATTTCGATACTGAAAGAATTCAAAAACTGGTGGCTCATGAAGCTCAGCAAAGTGGTGCAGCAGCAGAGGAAATAAAAAAGGCGAGGGAAAATAAAATTCCTATGAAAAGATTCGGACAGCCTGAGGAATATGGTCATCTGGTGGCTTTTCTGGCTTCGGAATATTCAAATTACCTTACCGGAACAAGTATTCCTTTGGATGGAGGATTGAATAATACGTATTAATCCGACTGATGAGAATGTGATATGAAAGTGTTAATTAAATATGGAACTGTAATTTTACTTTTCTTACTTCTTATTCATTATACTCATACTTATTATGATTTTACGGCGTCAAATTCTAACATTATTATTATTCCTTTAGTAACAGGACTCATATTTGTCAATTTTATTCTGATTTATATTTATGAATCAAAAAATAAAGAGAAGCATAAAGTCACAAATTTATTATTGATTTTTTTAGTTGCTTTTTTTGGAATAAACCTTTATTTGAATAGTGTTCAATCTGAAAAGGAAGTAAAATATTCAGGTTATATTTCTCCTGGCCCCCAGTTGAAATCTAATGGATATGAAATTAAATTATACAAAGACAAAACTTACAGGATCAATGAATACTGGCATGGTGAAAGCCGGCATTATTTTGGAAAATATGAGTTTGAAAATAATCTACTGATTTTACATGATGAAAGGATTTCAGAAAAAACTGAAGAACTACTGACTTCAAAATACAAATATAATAACATTAAAAAGTATTTTGAGCCTATAGAAAAAGGTTTTCCCAAAATAAAATTGAGAAAATAAAGAATTTTTACGAATATCCATGTAATAAACCTTTTCCGCCAGTTGTCATATACATATTGGAAAATATGATATGAAAAACTGGTCTTTTAAAAAATGGAACACCGTACTGGGATGGTTCCTTTTCGCTATTGCGCTTATTACTTATCTTTCAACGATAGAACATTCCCTGAGTTTTTGGGATTGCGGAGAGTATATCTCTTCAGCCGTGAAACTGGAGGTAACCCATGCTCCGGGAGCTGCTTTATTCCAGATTATGGGAGCTGTAGCAAGTATTTTTGCATTAGGGAATGCAGAACATTATTCTATTGTAATCAATGCGATGTCAGCGTTATTCAGTGCTTTTACTATTTTGTTTCTGTTCTGGACAATTACCCACTTTTTAAGAAGACTTTTATATAAAGATGTTGAAGAAATTACAAAGCATCAGGAAATATCGATTCTTTTTGCCGGAGTGATAGGGGCTTTATGTTTTACATTTTCAGATACATTCTGGTTTTCAGCAGTAGAAGGAGAGGTGTATTCGATGGCTTCCATGTTTATTGCTTTGCTGGTTTGGCTTATCACCAAATGGGAAAACGAATATAAAGCAGTAGACAGCGAGAGATGGATTATTCTTATTTTCTTTATTATTGGGCTTTCCGTAGGAGTGCATATGATGTGTATGTTGGCTATTCCGGCGATATGCCTGGTGTATTATGCCAGAAATTATACTTTTTCGTGGAAGAGTTTTATAGTGGCCAATTTGGTTACACTTGGAATTCTTGCCTTCGTATTCAAGATGATCTTCCCTTTGATCATGACAATGTTTGGAAAGCTTGAAATCTTCTTCGTGAACGGACTGGGACTTCCTTTCCATTCAGGGACCATTGTGGCATTTGTTCTCATGACCGTCATAAGCTATCTTCTGATTAAATATGCGAGAAAAACAAAAAGAAAACTCTATCAGACTGTTGTTTTATCTCTGGTCTATATGATCATCGGATTTTCATGCTGGCTGGTGATTCCGATAAGAGCCAACGCCAATCCTCCGATGAACCTTAATGATCCCGATACCGCCATCGGAATGAGAGATTATTATAACAGAGTGCAATACGGTGACTGGCCTACCATTTACGGACAGAATTACACTGCATTTCTTGATAAAAACGGAATGGAAAAAGATGAAGACGGAAGTTACAAAAGAGACATCACCGGAGATATTTACGAAAAAGATGAAAAAACCGGAACTTACAGAAAAACGGGGGAGAGATTCAACTATGTTTTTAATAAATCTCACATCAGCTTCATGCCAAGGATGTTCAATGAAGATAAAGAGGTGACTGCCAATTACATTTCTTTATATGGAGCTCCTGATTTTACTTTTAATTATGACAATGAAGATGTTGCAGACAATCCGGAAGCGAAAAGGATTTTCGAAGAACTGAGAGCAAAATATGAAGGAGATTCTATCACAGCAGAAGATTATCTGAAAGTGAAGCCTTATGATCTTATCAAGGTGCAACGTCCATCCTTCGCTCAGAATATGGATTATTTTATATCATTTCAGAACGGATATTACTTTGTAAGATATCTGATGTGGAACTTTGTAGGAAGACAGAATGATCTTCAGGGACATATGGAAAATACCAATGGAAACTGGATTTCGGGATTTTCTTTTATTGATAATGCCTTATGGGGAGATCAGGATCATATGCCTGCCAAATTTAAAAATGAAAGTACCGTAAAGTTTTTCTTTTTACCGTTGATTTTAGGTTTGATAGGTTTCTTTTTCCAGCTTAACAGAGATTTTGGAAGATTTTATGCGACGCTTTCGCTGTTTGTTCTGACAAGTATGGGAATTGTTTTTTACACTGGCGTAAAGCCATTTGAAGTAAGGGAAAGAGATTATGCCATGGTAGGTTCATTCTATGCCTTTGCCATTTGGATAGGTCTGGGAGCAGGAGCTATACTTTGGCTGATTCAGTCTAAGGTTAAATCCAATGCCGCTAACATTGTTCTGGGAACTATTTTATTAGGAATTCCTTTGATGATGGGGTTTCAGAATTACACTTCGCATGACAGAAGCAAGAAAACAGCAGCTCGTGATTATGCCTATTCATTTTTAAGGTCGTTGCCGAAAGATGATATTATTTTCATTTATGGTGATAATGATACCTTTCCGGTATGGGCCATTCAGGAAACAGAAAGATTCAGAGATGATGTGAAAACGGTCAATTTTACCCTTTTGGCCACTCCATGGAATATTGATCAGGTGAAAAGAAGAACTTACAATGCGAAGGGGATTCCGGGTGAATTAACGCATGAAGAATATAGAGATGGGGTAAATGATCAGGTATATCTGATGAAAAAAGAAAACTGGGAAGAACTTTTCCAAATGCTGAAAGAACAAGGTGCTCCGGATACTGCTTTCCAGGAATTCAGAAAATATCTGACCCAGGATTCTTTGACATTGAAAGATGCTATGAAATTTCTGAAATTACAGTCATCCGAAAAAGATGAATTGCTGAAAATGTACTTCGGAGAAAAACAATATGAAAAATACAATATTCTTCCGGTGAGTAAATTTATTCTTCCTGTAAATAAAGAAAATGCTGTGAAAGCTGGGATCATTACACAGGCTGATCTTCCAAAAGCAGTAGATCAGATCACGATTAATTATGAAGCCAACACACTTTATAAAAGTAATCTGATGATGTTGGATATGCTTGCCAATTTCGATTGGAAACGTCCGATCAATTTCTCTTCAGGCGGAATGTATGACAGTGAAAATATTTTTTATCTGGATGAATATCTTCAGTTTGATGGTTTCAGCTACAGACTGGTTCCTGTTCATACTCCACAGAGTCCGGATGGAGACAAAGGAAGGGTAGATGCCAATTCTCTTTATCAGGTGGTGAAAAACTTCAGATGGGGAAATTTTAAAGATCAGAGTATTTATTATGATGAAACGGCTACGTCAAATATCTTGGGCTACAGAATGTCTGTGAGCAGGGCAGTGTCTGCATTGGTTGTCAATGGGCAGAAAGCTAAAGCATTGGAGTTACTGGATCTTGCCGCAAAAGAAATTCCTGTGGAGAAATACAATGATCCACGTTCATTAAGTGCGATGGTTACCGGATATATTGTTGCAGGAAAGGAGCAAAAAGGTCTTCAGCTGGCAGAAATGCTCAAAAAAGGAATATTTGAAGAATATGATTATTACCAGAATCTTTCTCCTTCATTTAAAGCAATGGCAAAAAGACAGATGAGGTCTAAACCGATGGAATATGCACTCGTTGTGGCAGCCGTTACAGATGCCTACAAAACTTTGGGACAGAATGAAAAAGCGCATGCTTACCTTTTAAAATCAATGGAACCTATTGATAAGAAATTCAGTGTTTTTATAAAAGGGCTTCAGCAGATGGGTAAAGAAAAAGCAGGGAAGGAAGCTGAAAATGTACGCCAGATTGCTCCTTTTTATCAGTATTTATTCAATGTTATGGAACCTTTTGATTCCACATATTCCAGAAAAAAAGAAATTGAAATTACAAACGCGATGATGAAAGTGACACAGTAAAACTTAAATAAAAGCCTTTAAATTCAATATTTAAAGGCTTTTTTAATATAAATCAGGATGAGTTAATAGTATCTCATTTGATCAACGTAAAGCTTTATCTGTAATTCTTATGATTGTAAGAGAGCAAAGAGGTTTGATCAATTTCATTGATCATTTTTAAGCGGATGTATTACCATAACGCTTCATCCGCGACAAAGTCGCTCTTCTTAGCTTCCTTAAAATAAACATAATGATAATATTCCTTTGCGTTAAAAATTAAAGTAATGTAAAAATCATTAAACATCACAGATTAAAATCCTATGAGATTTGAATCATTCATACTATCGTTTTTCTTTCAACGACCAGCCAAATTTCAGTCCGATAATGAAAATAACTAAAAGCAGTTCACCGGCAGCCAGCAAAATATCTCCCGGCACACGCATCCATCTCAGAAAATGCATAATGTCCGTCTGCATGAACTCTGCAGAACGTGCATACCAGTAACCTTCTTTTATAGAGGCTACAGACTGCATGATGCCTATTGGAAGAAGACTGATGGTTACCATCACCAATAATCCGATATTAATCATCCAGAAAGCCCAGCCAATTAATTTATCATTCCACTGACGGTCAGGATAAAGTCCTCGCAAAACAAACATCATTAATCCGATTCCCAAAATTCCATAAACTCCGAACAAAGCGGCATGACCATGTACTGCAGTGGTATTCAGTCCCTGGATATAGTACAATGCGATAGGAGGGTTGATGGCAAATCCAAAGATTCCAGCACCAAGGAAATTCCAGAAGCACATGGCAATGAAGCAGTAGATAGGCCATTTGTAAGCCTGAATCCATTGGGTTGATTTACTCAGTTGATAATTCTGGTAGGCTTCATACCCTATCAGAACAAGCGGTACTATTTCCAGCGCACTGAAAGTAGCTCCTAAAGCGAGTACAGCAGTAGGAGTAGCACTGAAATACAGATGGTGGAATGTCCCCAGAATTCCTCCGCCAAGAAAAATAATGGTAGAAAATAAAACAGCATTGGTGGCAGATTTCAGCCTTAATAATCCCAGTCTTGTAAATAAAAAGGCAGCCACTACCGTTGCAAAAACTTCAAAAAATCCTTCTACCCAAAGATGAACAACCCACCATCTCCAGTATTCTGCAATCGCCATATGAGTTTGTCTTCCATACATTAATCCTGCTCCATAAAATAAGGCAATGGCTACGGATGAAAGGGTAAATAAGGTCAGCAAGTGACGGTCTCCATCTTTGCGTTTTAAAGCGGGAAGCAATGCTCTGACCATTAAAACCAGCCAGAGAATAAGCCCGATGAGTAGTAGGATCTGCCACACTCTTCCCAGTTCTACATATTCATATCCCTGATGTCCCCAAAGGAAATTATCTACCAGACCAAGCTTTTGCATCACCCCAAGCCATTGCCCGGTTAATGACCCCAGGACAACAATCAGTAAGGCTCCGAATAATATATTCACTCCCAGTTTCTGATATTTCGGTTCATGCCCTGAAACTGCTGGAGCAATATAAAGTCCTGTGGCCAGCCATGAAGTGGCAATCCAGAATATCGCAAGTTGTACGTGCCAGCTTCTGGAAACCGACTGTGGTAAAAACTGGTCCAAAGGAATCCCGTAAAATCCGCTTCCTTCCACACCATAATGGGCTGTAACTACACCAGCAAGCATTTGAACAAGGATCAACAGAGCAACGACCCAAATATATTTCAACGTGGCTTTCATAGAAGGGGTCGGTTTCATATTTCGAAGAGGATCTTCCAGCGGCAGAGCTTCACTGATTTCTTCCTCCTTGTTTCTGGCATGGTAAAATACCAAAAGGCCTACTGAACCTAATAAAAGTAATATACTGAACCCTGACCATAAATGCAGTGAAGGAGGAGGAACGTTTCCAACCGATTCATCATGCGGCCAGTTATTGGTATAGGTCACATCATCTCCAGGTCTTTCCGTGATGCAAACCCATGTGCTCCATGCAAAGAAGGCATTCATTTTGGCAATTCTTCCGGTGTCTTTGATGGTATTCTCAGGAATGGCGTACTGATCCCGAAGTGTTGCCATGGAAGCATCATTCATGAATAATTTTGAATAATACTGTGAAAGCTGTTTTTGCACTTCAGCCCGCTCCGGGGAGAATACAATTTCATTTTTACTTTCATTAAAAGTATTGGTGCGAAGTTCTTTTTTCAGCAAAACCTGATATTTGGCCTGTTCTTCATCCGGAAGTTCTTTGTAAACTTTACCATCCTTTTTTGCCAGTTCATCAAGCAGCAGAACAGATTCCCGGTGAAGGTAATCGGCCGTCCAGTCCGGAGCAATATAGGCACCATGTCCCCAGATACTTCCCACTGTTTGTCCACCAATAGACTGCCAGACATTCTGTCCGTCTTTAATATCCTGCGCGGTTGCAATCACCGTTCCATCTGTACTGACTATTTTGTCCGGAATGGGTGGGATTTTTCTGTAAATTTCAGTTCCGTAGAAGATAAGAACAGCAAACGAAGCAACCATTACTACAGCAAGCCATATCCAAAGTTTTTTAGGTGTCATTCTGTATTAATTTTTAAGATTCAACGGCAAATTCTTTTTCCAGTCGGATGGCTTTTGGGAAAAGGATATTGTTCTCAAGGTGAATGTGTTTATGCAGATCATTTTCGAAATCCTGAAGCATAGCAAAAGCTACTTTATAAGTGTTACAGGCATCTGCGGGCGGAAGATATTCGTTGGTAATTTCCGCAATCCTTCTAAAGCGGTCACCTTCTATGGTGTGATCATGTTCCATCATATGAACCGGATTTTCTACGGTTCCAAAATGAGGCTTTGGAAGAGGACTTCCGGATATTTTAGCCTTCACCATATTTTTTACAAACGGGAACAGAATGAGTTCTTCTTTTTTCATATGGGCAGCCAGATCGTGTGCCGATTCATTAAATAAAGAATTGATTTCAAACAGTTCAGGATGTCTTCCTCCGTGTACTTTGCACAGTTTATCAAGAAATGCCTGCAAAACAGAAGTTTTTTCTTCTACATAGCGGTGATGGGTTTTCTCAATATAATCTGTCAGAAGATCCAGAGGCAAGCTGTTGAAATCTATTGCAGAACCTTCATTTTTTGGAAGTGCTTCCAGTTCTTCATAAATTTTTTCAGGAGCAAGTTTCTTATTACTGCATGCCTCTTCAATGGTTCTTCCGCCTTTACAACAGAAATCGATACCATGTCTTTTAAAAATTGCGGCTGTTCTGAAATCTTCAGCCACCATATTTCCTATAAAGTCTGTTCTTGTATTCATAATATAATACTTTTTTGTCTTTTATTATTTTAAAATTTTTTAATTACTTTTTAAGAGATAAAATATATTTTACCATCTGTCTGGCATTCTCTTTACTCAATCCTGTATGAGGAGTCATGGGAATTTCGCCCCAATTGCCTTTGCCACCGTCAATGATTTTCTGTGCCAGCATATCGAGATCTGCATCCGAATATTTTGCAGCAACTTCCTGATAAGAAGGCCCTATTAATTTTGAGTCTATTTTATGACAGGTTAGGCAATCTGTTCCTTCAATTAATTTCAATCCTCCATGTTTTGTAGCATCTGAGGAAGCTGTAGCTTCAGGGACTGTTTCGACTGGCTGTGGTTGGACAACTTGTTGTTCAGAATAAGGCTCAGCCTGTGGAATGGGAGTAGTTTCCGGTTTGGAACAGGAAAATAATAATGTGGTTAAAGTCAATACAATAATGGTATTTTGAACGAGTGTTTTCATAATGCATAGTGTTATTATTGAACTGTATTTCTTTTGAATTGTAAAATGATTGCTGTGGTGAGCATTAATGCTTTCGCGGTTTCAGCATAAATAAAATAGTCGTGTAATGGAGTAGGAGGTAATGCTTTTCCTGATGAAAGTAAATCAACCCGGGAATCAAGTATTGGCAGCAGCCAGAATTGTTCTATAGCAAGTATGGAAAATAGAATAATCAGGATTATAAAATCAATTTTCGTATGATTTTTCCAACTGACAGACATCAATAGCAGTATTACAATAAGAAATCCCCATTGTATTTTTGAAGAAAGTCCAAACATGAGCTTTCCTAATCCTAATGCAATCTGAAGGGTAATTCCGGGAACCTGAAACTTCAACGGTGTCTCCAGAAAACTTATAGTCAGAAACATTCCGGTAATCAGACAGAGTAACATCAATACGAAAGGATTTTTAAGTTCTAATTTCATTTTGATTTATTTAATATTAAAAGATCTTTTTATCTTTTATTTGTTTAAATTTTTTTACGCTCTCAAATGAGTAAGCTGTAAATCCAGATTATCGACAAACATTTGAATTTTTGAGGTTTCAAGCATGATTCGGAGATCCTGTCGGATACTTTTGAACTGGTCATGAAGTGGGCACGGATGCGTTTCCGAACACTGATCAAGCCCAAGACCGCAACCGGTAAAAAGTTTGTCTCCGTCAATTTCTCTGACAATATCGGCAATGGAAGTATTCAGGTTTTTCTGATCCATATAGAAACCTCCGTTCGGACCTTTGGCAGATTGTACAAATCCTTTTCTGCTCAGATCCTGCAAAATTTTAGCAATAAAATGCTCTGGCGAATGGATGCTTTTTGAAATGTCCTTAATCCCGACCCTGCTGCCATTTTTAGACTGCTGGGCAATATAGATCAAGGCTCTTAAAGCATATTCGCACGTTTTTGAAAACATTTTACTGAGTTTTATGGGACAAATATAGAAAGATATTTTTAATAAAAGATAAATTAGTCTTTTATTTTTTTCTCAATCTGATGAAGATCATACGTGGAGTGTTTAGCCCATCATGTTTTGAGTCGCTTTATTACTCTTTCTAAGATCTGATGGTCGTGATTGGGTAAACTCATGAAAAGTATCACTAAAGGCACTGATAGAGCTGTAGCCCACATCATCAGCAATTTCATTGATGGGTTTGTCTGTATTTAAAAGCAGCTCAATGGCTTTGATGATTCTTAATGTTTTTAAATACTGGAGGAAAGAAATATCCATATCCGCTTTGAAAAGCCGTGATAGCGAACGCTCACTCAACCCAAATCTGCTGCTGACATTGGACAGTGTCAATTTTTCCCCGATATTCCATTCCAGATAAGATACAATTTTCATCATCTGTTTGTTGTGGGTGGCGGGGAGAATAATGGGCAATGGCTGTTTGTGAGTTTTGGGAAGAATTTTTTTTAAAGCAACTAAAAATTCAAAATTTTCATCTTTTGCCGTTACGTGTTTTTCATCCCAGATTTCAGAATATTTGATCATCTGGATCAGGAGTTCTGATGCCGGATAAATGCCCAGTCTGCTGTAGAAAGGATCTGAGACATCATCATGGGCATAGAAATAAAGAGAACGCAGAACCGTTGCTGTATGTCCGATCTCTAAAATATGTTCCATTCCCTGCGGAATCCAGAAGAAATGTCTTGCCGGAACCACATAGGTCCTGTTGTCAATCGTAATATAGGCGATTCCACCTTCCACATAGCTCAGTTGTCCTTTGGTATGTTTGTGAAAAGGAATCAGTTTTTCTGATTTTTCGTGCATAACAAATACACTTTTATCGTCTTTATCAATGTCCGGAAGCGCAGCAATTAATCCCATAAAAAAGTTTAAAATCCCAAAGAAAATACAAATATAATCATTTGGCCGGAATCATGTAAAAGTTGACTATTTTAGATAAATAAAATTTCCGGATTGCCAATAAATTTGCAGTGTAATAATTCAAAAATTCAAATGAAAATTTATGTCGCCGGATTGCTGATGCTTGGAATTTCCTCCACTATATCAGCTCAGACCGGCAGTCCAACAAAGGATACCATACGACTCTCCCTAAAAGACGCATGGCAAAAAGCGGAAGAAAACAGCCGTCATATCAGAATCAATACCATCAACGTAGACATTGCCGAAGCCGAAGTAAAAGATGCCAAAAGAGAGCGTCTCCCGGAAATAGAAGTCAAAGGTTCTGCAGAAAAAGCGTCCAACATTCCCATCTATGAGAATGGAATTTTTTCCAAACCAACACAGCATGAAGTGATTCATACACTTTACAGAGCCGGAGCAGATTTTTACCTGAACATTTATAACGGAAATAAGCTGAATCTTAAGATTAAGGAAAATCAGACCCTTCAGAAAATTAAGGATATTCAGAAAGAGAAGTCCGTTTCAGATATTCATTACAAAACTGCAGCGCTTTATCTTGAATTACAGAAAACATTAATCTTCAGAGATCTTATCAAACAGGACATCACTGATCAGAAAACACAGCTTAAAGAGATACAGACTCTTTATAAAAATGGAGTGGTTTTAAAAAGTGATGTTTTAAGAATTGAACTCGAACTTTCCAAAAGAAAAATGGCTCTGGTGACTATAGAAAATGATATCCTCATTGCCATGCAGAAACTGAATATTATTCTTGGAATTCCGGATGAGCAGATTGTTATCCCAGAAGCACCGTTTAATCAGTGGAATGAGAATACAACTTATAATGAGTATCTGAAGCTGGCTCTGGATCATTCTTTTGACTATCATGTTTCTGAACAGCAGACAGCGCTTAGTATAATCAAACTGAAGCAGGTAAAAGCCAATGTAAGACCTAAAGTAGGGATGTATGGTGAGTTTTATTACGCCAATCCGCAGATTTTCCTTTATCCCTACAATCCTTATTGGTATTCTCTGGGAATCGTTGGAATTAAAGCATCGTTTTCCATCTCATCCCTTTACCATAACACCCATAAAGTAAAAGCTGCCCAGCTGGAGTTTGAGAAAGAAGAGGAAGTACACAAGGATACGGAAGATAAAGTAAGACAACAGGTGAAAGAAGCTTATCTGCGTTACCAGGAAGCTTTGGAACAGATAAAAGTGGCAGAAGCCAATGTCGCTCAGGCAAAGGAAAATGCACGTATTATCAAAAATACTTACTTCAGCCAGACTTCTCTTATTACAGAATTGCTGGATGCAGATATACAGCTGCTTCAGACAAAATTTGAACTGGAAGCGGCCAAAATTATGGCACAGAACAATTATTATTTACTACAAAACATTACAGGCGTTTTATAATACAATGAAAAAAAAATATACTCCCACCGATAGAATGATCACCAAGATCACAGGATGGATTTCAGTTGTAATCGTTGCCGCACTTGCTGTCTGGGGCGGTTTTACCTTAAAAAATTATTATGCATATGAGCAGACCAATGATGCACAGGTTCAGGAATATGTCAATCCTATTATTTCAAGAGCCGGAGGTTTCATTGTTGAAGTAAAGTTTGAGGAAAACCAGGAAGTTAAAAAAGGAGATACTCTTTTGATTATTGATAACCGCGAATATATTCTTCAGGAAAAACAGACTCAGGCTGCCATTCAGAAAGCGCGTGCCCAACTGAGAGTATTGGAAAGCACGACAGGAACTACAGAAAAGGAAGCTGCAGCAGCAATGGCTCAGGTAGATGCAAGCAAAGCAAAAGTCTGGAAACAGCAGCTTGATTATAACCGATATAAAAAGCTTTATGATGAAGAATCTGCTACCAAACAACGTCTTGAAGATGTGAAAGCAACGCTGGATGTCAATGAAAGCGATTATCAGTCTTCTCAGGATAATTATGCTGCTTCAGTATCTAAAATTAATGATATACGGGCAGAAAAAACAGTTGTTTTAGCAGAAATTGCAAGACTGGAAGCACTGCTAGACCGTCATAAACTGGATGTAAGTTATACCGCAGTGACCGCAGCATATGATGGAAGAATGGGACGTAGAACTGTAGAAGTGGGGCAGATGATTGATGCCGGAGAAACGCTGGCCTTTATAGTCAATAATGAAACTGATAAATGGGTGGTAGCCAATTATAAAGAAACTCAGATCAAGGATATGCATATCGGAGATCATGTGAAAATTGTGGCGGATTCTTATCCGGACAAAGAATTCCAGGGAACGATTATTTCCCTTTCTCCGGCAACAGGTTCAAGTTTTTCATTGCTTCCACCGGATAACTCTACCGGAAATTACGTGAAAATTGTACAGCGTATTCCTGTAAGAATCAGAGTGGATGGACAAAGAAGCCAGATTGATGTTCTGAAAGTAGGAATGAATGTGAATGTTTACGCCAATAAAAAGCATTCCAATGGCTAAAAGACAAATGCCCTATTTCAAAAAATGGGCTCCGGAATGGTTGGTGAAGATCATCCTTTTTTCAATGACACTTCCGGGAATCATTATCTTTTTTCTGCCATTGTCTAATGTGAATGCAGCAGCCGGATATTATGGATGTGAACCAGCAGACATCCAGTTTTCAGTAGCTTTGTTTTATGCAGGATATGTAGGTTTTTACAGTCTGGAAAGACGATTTTTCAGTTTTCTGGCCGCAAAAGAATATTTTCTTCTGTTCACCACATTGCAGATTCTGGCTTGCCTGATATGCTATTTCACCCGTGAAGTCTATATTTTGTTTCCGGTTCGTTTTATGCAGGGAATGTTATTTGCCGGAAATGTAAACCTTTCCCTGACTCTTATTTTTACAAGATTGAGCAGTGAAAGAGGGCGGGAGATCAGTTTTTCAGTATTTTTTGGAATCTTAATTTGTGCTTTGCCATTCAATAATCTGATTACCGCAGACCTCATAGATTCCTATAATTTTAATATCGTTTATAAAACAGCCATCTTCTCTTATCTTCCGGGACTTATTTTCCTGACTCTGGCTATGAGTAATTACAGAACCCATGCAAGATTTCACCTGTATAAACTGGACTGGCAGAGTTTTGGACTTTTCAGTACGATATTGGTTTTGGTAGGATATATTACCATTTTTGGTCAGGAATATTATTGGCTGGAAGATAGCCGGATTTTAGGAAGTATAATCGGAATTATTGTTTTAGCAGGAATCTCCATATTCCGTCAGCAGGCTATTAAAAGACCTTATATTGATCTGCAGGTTTTCAGATACAGGAACTTTAAAGTAGGTTTACTGATTCTTTTTGTCATGTATATCTGCAGATTTGCTTCGGGGATTGTCAACACTTACTTTGCATCAGAACTGCATTTAGATCCATTCCATATATCCTATATTAATATGTTCAATCTTGCAGGGTTGATTATCGGGGTCATTATTGCCTGTTGTATGGTTTTGCAAAAGAAAAATATTCGGTATATCTGGGGACCAGGTTTTTTAATGCTATTGATCTTTCATGGATTAATGTATTATTCTTTTGATGTTCAGGCTGATGAGTTTAATTATTACGTTCCGCTATTTCTTCAGGGATTAGGGGTAGGATTGATAATGGTTCCGACCATTATTTATATTATTTCTTCCGTTCCCTCTGTTATTGGACCTTCCGCTGCTGCAACAGCGTTAGCCATACGATATCTCGGATTTTGTATCAGTATTGCTCTTATCAATTTTTTTGAACTCTTTGAAAAAAGTCGTCATTATAACGCTTTTCAGGATCATTTAACAGCTGTTGATCCTGAAGTTAAAAATTTTCTTCATCAGCAGACGGCTAAACTTATTGCAAGAGGAATGCCTGATGATAAAGCGGTAAAAGCTGCCGATAAACTGTTGGTAGCCAGGATGAATGTTCAGGATCATGTTCGCTTTGCGATGGATTATTATGAAATGATGGTGTGGCTTCTTGCTGCCTCGCTGTTATTGATTTTTCTTTTTCCCTATCTCAATCGTACTGCTCTTTATCTGAAATCCCGCAGACTGTCACCTGCATAAGTGAGATAATCATAGTTTAAAAGTATAGCTTGTTAGCTAATTTTATAGTAGAGTGCTGAGACTGTCTGATAAGGCAGTCTCTTTTATTTTGTTAGAAAAAGGATGAACGCTTCTGGCCGGAATTGTATGTTTTTTGTCATTGCAGACAAGATCCTTTCTCTCTACATTTGTACTCATACAGAACGAGATATGAAGAAAGAAGGACAACATACAGGAATGAAAAATATAGTACTTCTGGCATTACCACAGGTACAGCTGCTTGATATCGCCGGACCATGGGATGTTTTTACAGCGGCCAACCGTTTTCTGAACATTGATAAAGAGGATATTGGCTATCATGTATATCTCGTTTCCGGAACATCAGAGAAGATTATCTATTCTGGTTCAGGAATGCCGTTATCATGCAGCCATACCATTTATGATATTGATTTTCCTGTAGATACTTTACTGGTAGCTGGGACAGCGTTGAGTGTACTGGAGGAAATCAGCCACGATCTCTATCATTATCTTCAGAATATAAAATCAGACGTAAGACGGTTGGGATCTGTCTGCGTTGGGGCATTTGTTCTTGCCAAAGCAGGGCTGTTGGATGGTAAGCAGGTAACTACCCACTGGAAATTTGCAGATACATTGCAGAAGTCTTATCCCAAACTAGAGGTGAATGTCAATCCTTTTTTTATTCGTGATAAACCTATCTATACATCGGGAGGTGTTTCTTCCGGGATGGATCTTGCGCTGGCACTTTTGGAAGAAGACTTTGGAAAACCATTGGCCATAGAAGTTGCCCGTCATCTTGTTCTGCCTTTAAAAAGAGCCGGAATGCAGTCGCAGTTTGGAGATGCACTGCCGGAATATGAAATAATGTCTCCTTTTACAAAAGAAGTCCGTGACCTGTTGAAAGATAAGCTGAATGAAGCTATAACAGTAGAATATATTGCTGAGTCACTGAATATGAGTCCCCGTAATTTTTCCAGAGTCTTTCTAAAAGAATCAGGAATGACTCCCGGCCGGTTTCTTGAAAAAATGAGACTGGATCAGGCTAAAAATATGCTGGAATATACTGAGATGAGCATTGATATGATTGCCGTTAAATGTGGATTTAGCAATGCCATTTCGCTTCGCCGGGTATTCCTTAAAAATATTTCCCTTTCTCCGGCTCAATATCGGAAAGCGTTTAAAACTACAGAATAATTTTTTTCTGTTCTGATTTAAAATGAAACTGACCATTCTCAATGATCGGTAGGGAAGAACTATGCCTTTACTCAAAAAAATAATCATCTTAAAAATAAAAGAATTATGAAAAAAGACACTAAAACAATGAATGTCGCATTTTTAATTTATGATCAGGTAGAAGCTCTTGACTTAAATGGTCCTTTGGATGTTTTCGTTAAGGCGAATGTTGTACATCCCAACTCTTATCATTGCTTTACAGTCGGAAAAACAAAAGAACCCGTGTATATGGAAGCCAATACGATGGCTGCTATTCCTACTTACGATATTCATACCTGTCCTAAGCCGGATATGATTGTGGTTCCCGGAGCAAATCCGGAACACATTATGAAATATATCCAGGATATGGATTTTCAGGAAACCGTTTTAAAATGGATTAAAACTTATTACAATACCGGAACTGTAGTGTTTACAGTATGTACAGGAAGTATGCTGCTTTCCGGAACAGGCATCCTTGAAAACCATGATATTACTACCCATA
The DNA here is from genome assembly GCF_047345655.1 of Chryseobacterium sp. T20. NCBI lineage: Bacteria > Pseudomonadati > Bacteroidota > Flavobacteriia > Flavobacteriales > Weeksellaceae > Chryseobacterium > Chryseobacterium sp. T20. The sequence continues at coordinate 562,854 of NZ_JBLFDU010000001.1, read as the reverse complement.
GCATGTTGTTAGATACTTTAGAACAGTATAATCCGGAGGCAAATGTGATCAGGAATATTCGTTATGTGGATCAGGGACAGTTGATAACTACAGCTGGAATTACCGCTGGAATTGACGCTGCTCTTTATCTGATTGGAAAACATCTGGGTAAGGAGACAATGGATAATATTATCGAGATTTTTGAATATCAGAATAGAAAATCTGAAAGTTGAGTGTAACAGAAAAATAGATGGGTTTTAAAATTTTCGTCAACCGTAAAAATTGGCGGAAATTTTATTTTTAATTAAACGATTGCTCATTCTGTAATTTTATTGAAAAAAATAGTAAGCGTAATTAATTTATAAACAGGTGTTTAAATTTAAAGTGGTGAGATTTATCACAAAAAAGCATAGAAAAATTTGGATTTAAACAGTGTTTTCCTATCTTTGCAGTCCCTTAAACAAAGGGATTTACTTGAAAAAGTAAGTGGCCGACTCGGTAGCTCAGCTGGTAGAGCAATACACTTTTAATGTATGGGTCCTGGGTTCGAATCCCAGCCGGGTCACAATGTGAAAATGAAAATTTTCAAAAGCATTAAAAAACCTGCAAATTATTTTTGCAGGTTTTTTATTTATAGTGTTTGCTATAATGTTTCAAAATGGCCGATTATTTAAATTAACGGACCAGTTGATTGTACTCGTACTTTTTGCAATTGAAATTCAGCTATATCTTTATTCCTCATTCTTGGGCTTAAAGTTTCTCCCGACTCCCTGGCGGAGAAATGTAATTTTTCCTTGTACTTTTTTCGCTTTTTCAAGGACTTCCAATGCTTTTGTTCGTTCGTTAATTTTGCCAGCGTGTGTTATATTATCCTGACGTTCATTTTTTTTCATCCATCAATATAGTAAATTTATTTGAAAAAAGCAAATTATTGATATTAAGGTTGTTTCAAATTTTAAGAAAATAAAATTGATTTACTGATCGTCCGCGAGTAGCAAAGGGATTTGCAGTTTTCAATTTTTCATCGGAAGCCTTTTTGGTTCATTTTTGAAATTTACATTAAGAACCTTCTGAGGTGTGTAAAATTTTTATATCTGATATTGTAAAAGTTAGCAGAATCACAGGCATAAAATGTTCGGAAAGTATTGTAAATAAAGAAAAAGTTTCTATCTTTGCAGTCCCTTAAACAAAGGGTTTTACTTAAAAAAGTAAGTGGCCGACTCGGTAGCTCAGCTGGTAGAGCAATACACTTTTAATGTATGGGTCCTGGGTTCGAATCCCAGCCGGGTCACTTGAAAAAAGCTTCAACATACGTTGAAGCTTTTTTTGTATTCTGTTTTATTTAATATTTTTAATTTTCGTCATTCTGATAACCTTATTATTTTATACCATCAATACATGAGATGAAGATGATAAAAGCACCCGTTTTTGAAAATCAGTAAAATATTTCTTTTTTACCTTAAAATGTATCCTTATGTTAGTTGATAAAGAAACTACTTTTGTATACACATTATTTCTGAAGCAATGGCTAATAAAATATTTAATATAAAAGAATTTGCATCATATCTGAACGTTGCTCAACCTAAAAATGAAGATTTGCTTATCATCAATTTTGAAAACGAGCAAAATATAAGGTTGAAATCTGATCTCGTTACCATAGATTTCTATTTGCTGGCTATAAAACCACCTTTGGAAAAGAACTTTAAGAAGACCGATTTTTTGGAAGATCAGGCAAAGTCCTTTATGTATGTTGATTGTCCGCAGAACAATCTGGATTGGGATATTAATACTCCTAAGTCAGGCTATAATATTCTGGTAAGCGCCAAATATATCAATAAACTGGCAAAAGAATATAATTTCCCTCACTACAATAACCATGAGGCTTTATTTCTTACAAAAGAAGAGGAGGAAATCCTGTGGGATCTTTATAAAAAGGCATATAATGAATTCCAAAAAGAAAACTATTCCAGAGATATTATCCTGTCTTATATTACCTTGATCTTGTCTTATACACAAGTGTTTTACGACAGACAGTTTGATTCAAGAAGCAGTATTTATGATTCAGTAATTGAAAATTTTTATGAAAATCTGAAACAGTATTTCAGTCAGAAAGAAGAAGTTTCAGGTCTTCCGTCTGTTGCATTTTTTGCACAGAAGGCCAACCTGTCTGCTAATTATTTTGGAGATCTGATCAAGCATTTTACCGGCGAATCGCCTATAGAGCATATTCATAATTTTGTATTAAAACAGGCAAAAGACAAGCTTAAAAATACGTCACTTTCCATCAGTGAAATTTCTTATAGTCTGGGGTTTGATTATCCTAATTATTTTGCGAGATTTTTCCGTAAAAAAACCGGTATGTCTCCGAAAGTGTTCCGAGGAATGTAGCCATAAAACATCTGAACTATTGCATATTAAGCAGCCTTTGAGGTTGCTTTTTTTATTGGAGAAAAATTACAAACTGTAAAAAGTCTCCGTTTTAGAGTAATCTGTCTACATATCTGAGCAGGTACTCATGGTAACTTTGTTCTATCAAAATAACAAATATTTTAATTTAAAAAATAAGATCATGTTACAAAAGAAAATCAGTATTAAAAATGGAAACGGACAGGATATTACCTTATCAGCAATTGTCAATTTCCCCGAAGGATTTGATGAAAATAAAAAGTATCCGGTGATAGTCGTTTCGCATCCCGGTGGTGGCGTAAAAGAACAGGCATCCGGATTATATGCAAAGAAACTGGCAGAAAAAGGCTGGCTCACTATTGCTTATGATGCTTCTTATCCGGGTGAAAGTACAGGTGAACCACGTCAGCTGGAAAATCCTTATATCAGAACGGAGGATATAAGTGCGGTAATAGATTATCTGACCACTATTTCTTATGTAGATGCAGAAAGGATAGGAGCGATGGGTATCTGTGCCGGTGCTGGCTATACCGCAAATGCAGCCATTAACGATCACAGAATTAAAGCGGTAGGAATGGTAAGCGCTGTAAATATTGGTTCCATGTTTCGTAATGGCTGGGAAAATAATATAAAAGATGCTGATGCAATGCCATATCTTATGGCAGGAGCCGGTGCAAGAACCAATGACGCAAAAGAAGGACTGCAGACTATGCCTTTAGCCCCTATGAAAGAAGAAGATGCTCCTAACGAAGAATTGCGGGAAGCATGGGAATATTATCATACAGACCGCTGCCAATATCCTACAGCTCCGGGATGGGCAACATTACGAAGCCTTACCCAGATTATTACCTATGATGCTTACAATAAAGCAGAATCATTCTTCACACAACCTCTGCTGGCAATTGTAGGAAGTGTGGCAGGAAGCGCTTGGATGAGTGATGATCTTCTAAATATTGCAGCAACTGCAGATAAGAAAAAATATATCATAGAAGGAGCAAACCATATGTCATTGTACGACAGAGAAAATAATGTGAATGAGGCTGTTGATCAGCTGGTAACTTTCTTTTCTGAAAAATTATAAACATTACCCAATTTAATCACAATGAATACACAAAAAATAACATTTAAAAACATAGCTTGGGACAATGCTGGAATTTTGCATTTTCCATCCGGCTTTAATCAGAATAAAAAATATCCAACCATTATTTCCATGCATCCTATTGGAAGCTGCAAAGAACAGACAGCAGGAAATGTTTATGGTAAAGCATTAGCAGAAGCAGGGTTTGTTGTGTTGGTATTTGATGCTTCTTTTCAGGGAGAAAGTGGAGGAACACCCAGATATATTGAAAATCCATACCAGCGTACAGACGATGTACGTTATGCCATCGACTATCTGGAAACTCTGCCTTATGTAGATGCTGAAAAAATCGGGATAATGGGAGTTTGTGGAGGAGGTGCATATTCTTTGAATATTGCGATGACTGAACGCCGTATTAAAGCAGTGGTTTCCATTACCGGAGTCAACTTTGGACGTCTTTTACGTGACGGTTTTGCAGGCGGAAGCCCTATGGAAGTCCTGGGCCAGATAGCTGCACAAAGAAGTTCTGAAGCCAAGGGTGGTGATTTGTTGACTATCAATATGTTGCCTGAAAGTGTGGAAGTAGGTAAAGCTGCTGGGATTGAAGATATAGATGTACTGGAGGCTACGGATTATTATAAAACTTCAAGAGGGCAGACTGTTGGAGGAGCCACAAGTGCTGTATATTCACGTTTAGGCATAGGAATGGGCTGGGATGCGTTTTATCTTGCAGAAACCTTATTGACCCAACCCATTCTGGTAGTGGTAGGAGATAAACCAGGAGGATTCGGAGCATATAGGGACGGATACGAAATTACTCGTCGTGCTGCATCAGAGAAAAAAGAATTATTAGTTATAAAAGGTTTTTCCCATTATGATCTTTATGACCAGCCTGAGCCGGTAAGACAGGCATTAGAAAAAGTTGTTCCTTTTTTCAAAGAAAATTTATAAAAAATTTTAGGAAAGAAAGTAGCTTTAACAGAAACTCTGGTTTCTATCATAAAAAGGATTGTTCAATAGAATAATCCTTTTTTATTGAAAGTCTTTTTTTTTATCCGTTTTACAAGATTTGAAATTTAAAATTTATATCTGTGGCAGAAGTAGTAAAATTTTTGTCTCTGATTCTGTAAAAGTTAACGAGATTCAGGTCTTTAAATTTCGGGGAAGTATTGTAAATAAAGAAAAAGTTTCTATCTTTGCAGTCCCTTAAATAAAGGGATTTGCTTGAAAAAGTAAATGGCCGACTCGGTAGCTCAGCTGGTAGAGCAATACACTTTTAATGTATGGGTCCTGGGTTCGAATCCCAGCCGGGTCACAACAAACGGACAAACTATTTTATAATGGTTTGTCCGTTTTTCTTTATACTGAGATTTTAATTTTGTGAGATCAATACAAGTTAAAATGAATGCATTCAGAATTACATGTTTAAATAAAATGATTCAATTTATCTACGACATGTATCCAAAGCCTGTCTTTCATATTTTTTTTGAAAAAACCAAAGTGGTCAATTTTTTTTAATCCTAATTCCGAAGGAATCAGTTTTGTGAAAGTAATATCTTCTTTACTGTCAATGTGCTGCCAATATGTTTCAGTGTTTTTCTGGCTGGATATCGTATCATCTGTGGTCCAGAATAGATGAATGGGGAATGTATAATTCTTGAAATGCCCTATAGGAACAGTGGTACCATAAAATTGAGCATCGAAAAAGTAATCTTTCTTTTCAAGCCAGTTTCGCCACTCATACACTACATTTTTGGGCAGGTTTTCCATTAATCCAAAGGTTTTGGCTTTTACATATCCTGTCATCAGAACACTTATGGGAGCAAACATATAAAAATAAAAATAAGCCTTCATTCTGTATGAGAACGGCATATTCATATAATAGCCTGCAGATACGGCAAAATTGATCATTCCCTTTACATTATCCAGATTTTTCATAAATCCGATTTGCTGGCCTCCGGCACTGTGCCCTACAATCATAAAAGGAAGATCGGGAAACTTTTTATTTAAAAAATCTTTGATGGCGGGCATATCTTTTACTCCATAATCTGAAAAGGTGAACTCACAGGTTTTCAGATTTCTGGAAAAAGAATCTCCGCTTCCTCTGTAATCCCAAAGACAGCACAGAAAATCATTTTCAGCAAGATAGGTGAGGAAAGACAAATAGAATTCTTTTTTTGTTCCGGTGCCACAGTTAAATTGAACCACTGCTTTTGGATGATCCGGAATAAGAAGAATACCTTTAAGCTTTACACCATCATCACATATTGTTTCAAAATTTTCCGTTTTCATGTTTTAATTTAACTTAAAAATTAATGATACATTGTATGGTATAGAGCTGTATCCTTTTTTCGTTGTTAAATTTAGTAAATAGCCTGATTCCATTATAATATTTAACTATGCAGTACTAGGTTTCTGCATCAGGATTTTGAGGGGTATTCAATTTTTATTCAGGCATATATTTCATCATGAGACAATTGCTGATATGTTGGGCAGAAGTTTTTTCTACTTCCAAAAATCCTGTCTTTCTGTATAAATTGTAAGCCCTGTCATTTCCAGGGGCAACTTCTAAAAAAATTTCAATATCATTAAATTGTTTTCCTGCTTCATGAATAACAGCTTCAATCAATCCCTGACCTATATTCTTTCCTTGGAACTCCTTTTTTACATACATTTGGTAAATCATGCCAGAGTTTTCCTCATTTTTAACAAAAGTACATATGCCTATAAGCAGACCATCTGCGTAGGCACCCAATACAAATCTTCCAAAAGTCTGTTCTTCAATATCTTTTTCTATTTGAAATTTTTCAATTTTCAAGGCTTCATGGTAGTTGGCTCCAAATGATGCCGGGAACTGTTCCAGACTTTCCAGACGGATGGTACGGTATGTTTTGCTTTCTTCGGGAAGAAGTTTTCGATAGCTAATAATATTCATGCTGATCAGGTTTTCATTTATATATATACAAAGATGGAGATAATTTTATTTAGCAACAGAATTTTAAATAATTGATTAAAATTTTAAAACCATCTCATCTATTTGTAACAATTTTCATTTCAGATAGTCTTATTATAAACAAAATATACACTTTTTGATCAGAAAAGCATGTAAATGCAGTCTTTCAAATTTAAAAAAGTGCTTGTTTAAGGAGGAATATTACATTATTTTATTTGAATGTTACATTTTTGCGAAATAACTCGTTTATTTCATAAGGAACATGATAAATTATGTATATTTATAACACTCATTGGGGAATAATATTTAAATAACGGTAGAAAATTATCAACTTATTTGTAAATAAGTGAATAGGTAGATATGTAGATATATAGGGAAAAGTGGTGATGGGAAAAATTGACTTAATCATTTTTAAAAATATAAAGATAAACTCAGAAGGTATAAAGAAAATAATAGCCTTTACAATCTGCATGGGAATATTTTTGGCTATATTTTCATGTCATAGTGAACCTCAAAATGCAGAGAGAGAAAACTTTGATGTATCTCTATTGACTGAAAGTTCAGAACTTCAACTGTCCGGTGAATATGAAGCTTTTGTCCGGCTTAATAAAGAATATCTGAAGAAAGCCGCCAAAATGCGGTATACAGGAGGAAAAGGACTCTGCTATCTGAATATGGCAAGTGTAAATGTTTCTGCAGGGAATTATGAAAAAGCCCGGTTCTTTTTCAATAAAGCAGAAAAAGATCTGTTCAATTCTGAAAATACTTACCATAAAGCAGTCTTCTATGATGATTACAGCCTGTATTATTCTCACCTTAAACTCAATGATAAGGCTATAGAATGTAATAGCAAAGCATTTTATTATTTAAAACAGGCAAAAAAAACGAAACTTACCCAGAAACTTCTGCCAAGACTTTATGTAAACAAAGGAATTTACTATGCATGGAAAGGATGGTATGGAACTTCTTTAAAATGTTTTACCAAAGCAAATATGCTGGAAAATTCGGCGTATACCAATTGTATGGTGGCACAATATTATTTATTTACCCATAAACCTGATTCTGCGGGTATATACATTGCCAGAGCAGATGAAAAAATGATCAGCCAGAAAACAACGGATGTGGAATCTCTTTGGGTGTATTATACAATGGGATATTATTATAATGAAATTGATAATAGTGAAGAGGCTGAAAAAGCCCTTAAAAAAGCCCTGGAGATCAACATTAAGACAAGACGAACCTATTCTTCCCATATAAAAGAAGTTTACAAAGCACTTGCAGAATTATACAAGAAAAAGAATGACGGAGGTAAGGCCTATTTTTATCTGAAGAAATATATGGAAGAGGAAGGAAGGTTTGATGCAGAACGATTTGTCGTTATGAATAAAGCTACCGAAGATTTTATTTCAGAAATGAAGCAGGAATCAGACTGGCATAAAAATGATCTTCCGTTATTTATTGCATTGTCTATCACAGTACTAACCGTTTCAGGGGTATATGTGAGGAAAATAATTAACAGGTTACAAAAGAAGAAGAATACTTTAAAAGAGCAAACCGATACGTTGAAAAACCATGTTCAGACAAAGCAGCGACAGGAAGTGATTGAATTGGCTAAAAGGAATGATTCTTCTTTCTTGTTGAAATTTAAAGAATTCTATCCTGAATTTATTAAGTCGCTGCTGGAGATCAATCCGGATCTTGAAAATTCAGAGCTGGCTTTCTGTGCCATGCTGAAATTACGTTTTTCATCCAAAGAGATTGCAGATTATACTTTTGTACAACATAAATCTGTTCAACAGAAGAAATACAGGATCAGAAAAAGACTGAATATTCCCGGAGAAACAGATATTTATGACTTTTTTGAAAACTTAGCAGAATAAAGAAATATATCACAATAAAAGCAGCAGGATTCTGTTTTATGAAAAGATTTTATTGTTGATCTTATCAGAAATAACCATTGAGAACTTTAAAATTAAACAGGATTGTTATTCTAAAAAGATCATTATTAATCATGATTTATACAGGAATTTTAGCTTAATTAGAGAAACCTATGATGCGTATTTTTCTTTCTGTTTTACTGTTTGTTTTAGTTTCGTGCCATTCTCATTCAAAGAAAGAGGCTGAAAAGAAATTTGACGTTGCCTTGCTGAAACAGAATGAAAAGTTCAGAATTGCCGGAGCGTATGATTCATTGATTAATCTTAATAAGAGATATTACAAAAAGGCCGATGAAATGAATTATGCGGATGGGAAGGCGCTCTGCTATATCAATCTGGCAGAACTCAATATATCCCTGGAAAATTTTCAGAAATCACAAATTCTCTTTGATAATGCAAAAGAGATTCTGGATGATTCGGAGGACAACATCCACAAAGCCAGATTTTATAACGTCTATGGCCGTTTCAATATAGAGCTTCGAAGGCTTGATAAAGCTTTTCAATATAATAATGAAGCCATGAACTTTATAAAGAAAAGTGATCCGTCAGAACTTAAAAATGATCTGCTTTTCAGTATTTATTTCAGACAGGCTATTTATCTTGTTCAAAAAAAAGACTATGGAAAGGCCCTTGAATATTTCCATAAAGCGAAAAAACTGGATAATACAGGTCTTACAGATTGTGCTATCAGTGATTATGTTTATATACGGAGAAACAAAGATTCTGCCTATAAATATATAATGACGGCTTACAACAAAGCCAATATGAGAGGTAAAGAGGACGGAATAGCTCTTTATGCCAATACCATTCTGGGGGAATATTTTCTTTATTATAAACAATATGATAAGGCAGAACAGGCTCTGAATAAAGCATTGAAAATCAATGATAAAACAAAACGTGTCTATGCTTATTATGGTAAGTATATCTATAACGATCTCAGAATGTTATATGAACGTACCGGTGATAAAGAAAAGGCTTATTTTTATTTGGAAGCCTATACAGATGCTTTTTACCGGACCAATAGCTCTTTGCTGGCTACCATCAATCAGGATATGGAGTCTTTTATTACAGTTGCCCAACAGGATGCTCATCATCATACAAGTAAAATCTATTGGATTGTTTCTCTGTCGTTTATTGGTCTTTGCCTGCTGGGATTATATGCCTGGAGAATTATTCTTACTTTAAGAAAACGGAAAAAAGTTCTTGCTAAAGAAGCTGAAAACCTGAAAATAAGAATGAATGACAATAAACAGGAAGAAATTATAGAACTGGGTAAAAAAAATGACCCTGAATTTCTGGATCGTTTTAAAGAAACTTACCCCGAGTTTATTGCTCAGCTTTTAACGATTAATCCCAATCTTGAAAATTCTGAATTGATTTTTTGTGCAATGCTTAAACTTCATTTTACCTCTAAAGAAATAGCAAACTATACGATGGTTCAGCATAGGAGTATTCAGCAGAAAAAATACAGGATCAGAAAAAAATTGAATATTCCGGGAGAAACAGATATTTATCATTTCTTTGATACCTTAAAATAATCCAAAAAAAAACTGTCTGATTTATCAGGTCAGACAGTACTCGAAAATATTCTCTTTTCACCACTCGGTTTTTTTAGTGGTCTCAATGGTCAAATATGAAAATTTTTAATGAAAACAAGAAAAAAGACTATACTACATGGGTACTACATGGTGTATTTGGTTGTTTAAATTGCTGATATTTAAATGATTGTAATTTATTGTCGATTTGTTGACTTATTTTTGAAAAAGAGCCAGAGTTCTTGGAATCTCTCCCTTTTTTACACTGCGTTTTTGATTACTCTTTTTTTAATTCATCGTTTTTTCATCTGATTTTCAGCATTGTTTTTTTCATCCGTCTTTAGATGGAAATTTTTAATAATAGGTACTCATAAAAACAGAACTATTTAAGACAAAATTGGGTATTAAATGTAAGTGGTTGATAATTAAATATTTGTCATTGCTGCTGTATGTGTGTAGTATCATTTATTTTTGTTTTTTATTTAGAATATACAAGTTTTGTGGAGTGATTTGTTGTGAATTTTTCATCATTGATTTAATTTTGTTGAACTTATGATAATGCTTAAGTGTATTAATTAGAATCCAAAATGATCTTTTGATAAAAAATGATCAACCTACAATCATACAACCAAAGTAATTATAAATAAATCTATGAAAAAAAGAATTTTATTCGTTTGTGCATTAGCATCTTGTTTTACGGTTTTCAATGCTCAGAGATGGGAGTCTGTCTCTCAGAAAACCTCACAGATAAGAGAAGGAGTAGAAGTACAACATTCTTATAGAGTGGATCTGAAATCTCTTCGAGAAATGCTAAGAAATGCTGAAGAAACCGGGAAAAGTGCAAGACCGGTAATTATTTCTTTACCTACTGTAGAAGGGAAGATTGAAAAATTTGCTGTTTACAGCAATCCTGTAATGGATGTGTCGCTGGCAGAAAGATATCAGCTTGGATCATATGTAGGAGTGGGCGTAGATGATCCGTCTAAGTATGTAAGATTCAGTACATCTCCCAATGATATGCAGTCGATGATCATTAAAGATGGTATATTCCAGTTTATAGAGCCAATAAGTGCTGATAAACAAACTTATGGAGTATTCTATAAAACAAAGAATGAGGGAGAGCACGGCTTTAAATGTGATACAGGAGAACGTGATTTTAAGAATATTAATAAATTGATAGAGAATGGTAAAAAAATGCTTTCCGGAGTTGGAATCGCCAGCAGACCTACCAATACAAAATACAGAGATTTTAGAATGGCATTGTCCGTTACAGGAGAATACAGCCAATATCAGTTAACTGCAGCAGGAACTCCGGCCAATGCAACCGACGACGTAAAGAAAGGAGTAGTGCTGGCTGCCATGAATAATACGATGACCCGCATAAACGGAGTTTTTGAACGTGATTTCGGGGCTCATTTAACCGTTCAGAATCTTCCGGATATCATCTATCTTGATCCGGCTACAGATCCTTACTCTAATAATTTAAATCTCCAACTGCAACAGACCCTTACCTCTGTAGTAGGAAATGCTAACTATGATATCGGGCATGTTCTTAATCAAAACGCAGAAAGAAGCGGAAATGCAGGAGGAATCGGAATTGTCTGTGTAGATCCTGCCACTAATACTGAAATAAAAAAAGGTTCTGCTTACACCCAGGGACCTGTTCCTGTAGGTGAAGTTTTTGACTTTACTGCAGCGCATGAAATGGGACATCAATTGGGAGCTAATCACACATTTTCAAATACTTCTGTCACAGATGCCAATCAGGGAGCCAATGTAGAGCCTGGAGGAGGTACTACTATTATGGGCTATGCCGGGATTACCTATGATAATGTGCAGGCTAATGCAGATGGATATTTCCATTATAAATCCATTGATCAGGTGCTAACGAATCTGGAAAATAAGCTTAATTGTGGAGCCTCTCAAAATATAAACAATAATACGGCACCTGCTATTAATCCTTTGGTGGCTTATAGTATTCCTAAAGGAACCGCTTATTATCTTGAAGCTTTAGCCATTGATGCAGAAAATGATCTTGTAAACTATACCTGGGAACAGAATGACAGTACAGATGAGTTTTCTACAATTTCAGGAGATAGCGGATGGGGATACAATCCAAAAGGAGCTTTAACAAGATCAGTTCCTGGTACGGCAAACGGAAGAAGATATTTTCCAAAGTTAGCGAGTGTTATGAATGGAACTCTAACAGACAAGCAATCATGGGAAACGGTATCTTATATCCCCCGAACATTAAATTATGCTGTAACAGTAAGAGACCAAAACGCGCAGCGTCCTATGGTTTCAAGTTCAACAACTACAGTGACTGTAGGGAATGATGGACCGTTCAAATTCAATGGGCTTACTGCATCTTCAGTATTGTATAATGATGCTGTAAATACAATCTATTGGGATGTTGCCAATACAAATGCTGCACCTTATAATACAGCGAGTGTGAAAATTGATTACACTACAGATAATGGAACAACCTGGACAAATCTGGTTGCTGCAACACCAAACACAGGAAGTTATAGCGCACAAATGCCAGGAAATATAAATGGAGCTATAAAACTAAGAGTTTCAGCTGTAGGAAATATCTTCTATGCTGTTTCTCCTGCTATAAACGTGGGCAGTGCACCTACATCTCCTACATCAGCACCTACAGGCATTTCTACAATAGATACTGAGATTTTCAAAACAACAGCAAGAGTATCCTGGAATAGTGTTCCGGGAGCGACTTACTCTGTTAATTACAGAAAAACAGGAACAGGAAACTGGTCTAATGCTGTGAGCCAGGCAAATTCTGTAGTTCTGAATAATTTAGAAGATGAAACCAATTATGAAGTACAGGTAGCGGCTGTAGTTAATTCTGTTTCCGGGACTTTCTCAAATAATTATACATTCAAAACAAAAGGATTAAAGACAGGAGTTGATTACTGCCTTTTAAATTCAGGTTCGCCTTATGTAGGATCCATCTTAAAAGTTACCGTTGCAAATCTTGATTATAGTGATCTTACAGCAAGATCCTACAAAGATTTAAGCGAAGATCTTACTAAGGTTGTTAATTTGACACAAGGCAGTACCTATACGCTTACGCCTAGAATAGGGAATCTGTTGCAAAACGGAATGCCGGTAAATGTATCTGCCTGGATTGATTACAATAGAAACGGAGTATTTGAATCTACAGAAAGGGTAGGACAGACTTCTGCGACAACAAATGCAGGTAATATAGGGCTACCAAGCTTTAACTTCATCGTTCCTGCTACCACTTACTCTGGAGATAAAGTGTTAAGAATGAGAGTGGTTGGTAAATTTGCAACAAGTGCCTTGAGTAGCGTATGTGGTGAGCTGGCAAGCCAGGCCGGAGGTATTATGGATCTTCCTGTGAAAATTACTGCGAGCACCCTTGCTGTGAGAGAAACGGTAGATACAAAATCATCAGAGGTATCTATTTATCCTAACCCTGCAGATACATTTGTAGAAGTGAAAAACCTTAAAGGTAAAGGGGATTACAAAATTTATAGCGCAGATGGAAGACTTGTTCAGGAAGGTAAGATTGATGGAAAAATCAATGTAGCTTCTCTTGTAAAAGGAATGTATGTGATCACTATAAAAGATGAGAAAAACACTTACAACACCAAATTAATCAAAAAATAAACAGCACGAATGAATCTCCGTATCAGGATCTAAAAGCGGAGAGAAAAAGAATTATTTCAAGAGGGAAAAAAGGCTGTCTTCAACAGAAGGCAGCCTTTTGATTTTTGAGGATAATTAATCCAAATGGCTATTAAAAAAATCAAGCATAGTGGTTAATGACTTTTCAGAATGCATTCGTTCTCCATTTTCAAGGGATTCTTCCGTGGCAATCGCAGCTCTTGTCCGCATTGCCTGTTCGTAACCGGAAATGGCTTCCTGTAAAGTATGATAATGGTTATCCGTTAAATATTCACTCAGTTCAAGGGCATCCAGCATAGCCATATTAGCGCCTTCTCCAGCAAATGGTGGCATTACGTGGGCTGCATCCCCAATCAATGTGAGGTTGGATTGAGCTTCCCATGTTTGATCTAAAGGCATAGAGTAAATCAAACGTGGAATAAATGGAGTTTTTGCATTTTTAAAAAGTTCCTCCCAGATAGAAGCCCATTCCGAGTATTCTGTTTTGAACCATTTTAGCATCTGTGTATTATCAGAAAAATCAAGACCGCTAGTGGTAGGCCAGTTTTCATCGGCTTTAAAACTTGCATAAAATCCGAGATCTCCATTGCCTTTTTGTCCCAGTAAGATATTTTGAGAATTTCCGAATGCCATTATTTTCCCCCCTTTGATTAAAGCGTCAATCTGAGGAGCATTTTCTTTTGAAATATTTCCTTCCAGCATAATGATTCCTGAATAAACAGGTTTATTATCAGTGAGATAAGGTCGGATTTTAGAATTGGCGCCATCTGAAGCAATGACAAGATCAGCGTACACAGAATTTCCATTTTTAAAATGCAGCAGCCAGCCTTCATTATGACGCTCCATAGACAGAAAATGACTGTCCCAGACTACCATTTCAGGAAATAGAGATTCCAGCAGCATATTTCTTAATGGACCGCGATCTATTTCAGGGCGAAAATGTTCATGGCCGAAATCTTCTTCAGGCTTTGTTTCATGATCGTTAAAAAATATTTCGGCTTTTTCATTCATGATCAGTGTTCTGTCTGCTCCGGGACGAAAAGTCTTTTTAAATTCCTCCAATAATTCTGCTTTGCGAATGGCTGCCAGCCCAGAATCTTCATGCATGTCAAGAGGAGAGCCCTGTACACGGGCATTTTTATTAAAATCTCTTTCATATACTTTTACATCTGCACCTTTCAGTTGTAAAAGTCTTGCCAGTGTAAGTCCTGCAGGACCACCACCAACGATTGCTATTGATTTATTGTCTATCAGCATTGTTTATTTAAATTTTACAATGCAAATTTATTTTCCTTTCAATACTGATAATAGTACAAATCGGTCGTTTTTATTTTTGGATAATTCTTTAGGAGCAACTCCTGAAAATTTCTTTACTTCTTTGATGAAATGATTCTGATCAGTATAATTCAGTTCCGGGAAAAGCCTCCCCTGCGCAATATGTTCCAATGATGCTCTGAAACGCAAAATAGTAGAGTAGGCTTTTAATGATAAACCAAGTTGTTTGGTAAAGTACCGGTTGATCTGTCTGCTGCTCCAGCCTGTTTTTTCAGAAAGTTCCTGTACGGTCATTTCCCCTTTTGAAGCATACACCAATTCAAAAAGTTTGATTTTTCTTTCATCTATTTTCTGAGGAAGCAGTTCTTTTATTTTTTGAGTGGCTTTCGTACAGCAATGATTAAAATCCTTTATATCGTCAGCTTTAAAATTCCAGAAATCAGGAGAAAGCTCTTTTCCGATATTCAATAAATCAGCGATGGAAGTATTTAAAATATATTCCACAGCAAGAGGTTTAAAACTAACGATAAAAGCTGTTGTATGAGGAGCGATATATCTTTGTTCAGGATAGGTTTCCAGTCCGAGAAGAGTAATATGAAAAGGCTCTGAAGCCGATTGTGAGAAAAATAAATCAATTCTTCCATCAGGAATGATCACAACTTCCTTAGCTTCATCCGAAAGATTCTGAAAAGTACCCAGATTTTCAACAAAATCTGCGATCTCTTTGTCAGGTTCGATGAAGGTGTAAGTGAAATCATTGTCCATAATGATGATCTGCGCAGATTGTTTTTGAAGAAGAAAATTACAAAATTTGTGATAAACTGCAAAGCCCAATAAAATTCATTATGATTCTTAAGGGTTCAACTGGACCAGTACATTTTAGAAAATCTGTACCAGTTGAATGGCTTCCGAATACAATATTTTTGTAAATTGACAATTAAATGACCAGAAAATAAAAAATATGAAGGAGCAAGAAATAGATTTTTTACAGCACAATGAATCAGCCTGGAACAAACAGGCATTAGCACAGAATGAGTGGTCAAAAGCGGTAAGCACCGAAATAATTAATAACGCAAAAGAAGGAGATTGGGAGGTTCACCTGACCCCAAAACCACTGAATAAAGAATGGCTGGGAGAGGTAAAAGGAAAGAAGATCCTGTGCCTGGCATCTGCAGGAGGACAGCAGGCTCCGGTTTTGGCTGCTGCAGGAGCTTCTGTTGTAGTTTTTGATATTTCCGGAGAACAGCTGAGACAAGATGAAAAGGTAGCAGAACGTGATGGATTATCGTTGCAAACGGTTCAGGGTGATATGAGAGATTTAAGTTCATTTGAAGACGAAACTTTTGATATTGTATTTCATCCCATATCCAATCATTATGTGGAAGATGTGAATCCGGTTTGGAGAGAAGCTTACAGAGTATTGAAAAAAGGAGGTGTACTACTTGCAAGTTTTTTTAATCCTGTAGTGTTCGTAGCAGATCGAAATCCTCAGGATATAAAAGATGGAATTATAAGACCTAAATATAGGCTTCCTTATGCCGATATAAAAGATTTGAATCAGGATCAGATCAACAGAAAACTGGAAAATAATGAAGCTCTGGTTTTCGGACATACCCTTTCCGATCTTATTGGAGGACAGTTGAAAGCTGGTTTTATGATTGAAGATTTTACAGAAGAAATGCAGCCCAATCCACGCTTTTTAATTGATCAGTATCTGCCTACTTTCATAGCAACAAAAGCAGTGAAATTGAAATAATTCCAATGGTCATGTAAGTCTTAACGGTTTTTAGGAGGATCATTTCTAATGATGTGAAAAATTCCCCTCCTTTGGAGGGGTGGTGAAAATTCAAAGAATTTTTGACGGGATGGTTTTACCGCTTCAAATTAACTATACTTCCACGAATTATTGTTACTTTAGATGGCTCAAAGTATATTTATGAGGACATTTTAATGGACAAATCATCACTTAATACCTACTTTCATTCCTTATTCAGTATCCAAGCTGAGGTAGTTGAAAAAATTACTGAAAAATTCAGTCATTTTAATTTAAAAGCGAATACTGTTTTACTGGATAAAAATGCGATCAGTACCAAAACCTATTTTCTGGAAAAAGGGTATGTCCGTTCATTTATATTGAATGAAGATAATGAGGAGATCACAACGAATATTTATACAGCTCCATGCTTTGTTAATGATTTTCTGTCCTTTTTCAGGCAGCAGCCTACCAAAGAAATATACCAGACCGTAACCGATTGCGTTTTCTGGGAAACGGGATTGGAAAATGTACAGCATAATTTCCATAATATTCCCGAGTTCAGAGAGTTCAGCAGGCTTCTTTTTGTTCTGAATTATTATAATATTCATGACAGATTGATCGAAATGGCGAGTCAGAAGGCTTCCACAAGATATTTTAACCTGATGAAGAAAGATCCGGATATTTTTCAGCATGTTCCTTTGAAGATCATTGCTTCTTACCTCGGAATTAAAGACAGTTCACTGAGCAGGATCAGAAGAGATATTCACAAACTGTAATTTCTTTTCATTTGTCAAGTGATACTTTTGAAATCATCGCTGATCTTTGCTTAAAAATAATTTCATGAACAAAAAACATATTGTAGTAGTAGGATTGGGTGGTGTAGGTGGTTATTTTGGTTTTAAAATCAATCAGACCAATGAAACTACAGGAAAATATACCGTTTCTTTTGTCGCCCGAGGAGAAACTTATGATAAAGTAAAAGAAAACGGATTGACGTTGCTGTCTCCGGAGCATTCCAATTCACAGACGCATCCTAATGATATTGTGCAGAACATCAGTGAGATCAAAAATCCTGATCTGGTGTTGATCTGTGTAAAAGAATATGATCTTGAAAATGTCTGTAAGCAATTACTGTCAGTCATTCATAAAGATACTGTCCTTCTTCCGATGATGAACGGAGCGGACATCTATGACAGAATACGCACTATTATTCCTGATCATACTGTTCTTCCAACCTGTGTGTATGTAGCTTCTCATATTAAGGAAAGAGGAACTGTAGAACATAAAGGTAATGCAGGGAAAATTATTGTGGGAAGAGATCCTGAGCATTTTTCTACCCCGGTGGAATGGGTAACGGATGTATTGAATGAAAGTAAAATTGAATTTGATTTTAAAGATAATTCATTAAAAGATATCTGGACAAAATTCATATTCATAGCAAGCTTTGGATTGGTCACAGCTAAGCATAACTCGTCTATGGGAGCCGTATGTAATGACGAACAGCAAAAGAATGAAGCCACCGGAATTATGAAAGAAATCAAACAGATTGCTGCTAAGAAAGGAATAGATCTTCAGGAAGATATTGTTGACGCTACTTTTAAGAAAGCCTCTACATTTCCCTTTGAAACTCCAACTTCCTTACAGCTTGATATCAATTCCGGAAAGAAGGAGAACGAGTTGGAATTATTTGCAGGTGCTGTATTGAAATATGGTGCTGAAACAGGGGTAGAAACTCCTTTCACTCAGAAGATTTACACTGAGATTAAAGCAAAATAAGTTTAGGCTAAAGCCGAATGAACAGAATATAAAAAGGCGGGTTAAAACCCGCCTTTGTTGAAATTAAATATAAAAGATAGAAGTTTAAGCACTGTGCATGAATTTTTGCCTGTCTAATAATACTTCTTCCGTTTCCCTGTGATCAGGATCATCTACACAACAGTCTACAGGGCATACAGCCTTACATTGAGGTTCTTCATGAAAGCCTTTACATTCCGTACATTTTCCGGATACAATATAATACACTTCATCCGAAACAGCTGGATGGTAAGCATCGGCATCACCTTCTGTGCCGTCGGGGAATGTAATATGTCCTGAAAGCTTGGTTTTGTCTTTCCAGCGCCAGTCGATAGCACCTTCATAAATGGCTGAGTTAGGGCATTCAGGTTCGCAGGCTCCACAGTTGATACAGGCATCTGTTATTTTTATAGCCATATTGTTTGAATTTAAAGGGTTTAAAAAAGGGATTTCTTCAACGCTGAACGGTTCGGAAATCCCCGCTAAACTTAATTACAGCAGTTCAACACTGTTCTTTGAAAATAGCAGCATAAAGTGTGCTATTTTTTATTTTTAACTCATTAATCTGCAGCAATTTCCACCGACAACCCATCCATTTGAGCTGTAAGGTAAAGCTGGCAGGCTAATCTGCTGGTAGCTTTGGAGGTAAACAATTCTGATAACAAGGCTTCTTCAATATCATTTTTTTCAGGAAGAGGAATGGGTTCACTTAGAATAAAGCAATGACAGGTAGCACACATGGCCATACCTCCACACATTGCTTCCATAGGTAATTCATAAGCTTTGCAGATATCTTTAAGGGTAAGCCCCATTTCTAAAGGACATAATAAAGTATGGGAAATACCACTTTGGTCGATAACCGTAATTGTAATTTCATTCTCCATAATGCTTAGTCAATAGTGGCTACTACCTGTTTTTCTGCCTGTTTTTTTGTTCCGTCAAAACCTTCGATTCCACTTACTGTGGTATATTTTAAAACAAATTTCTTATTCGGATTAAGACGCTGATAAATACTTTGACAGGCAATGGCTGCTTCATGGAATCCGCACAGGATCAGTTTCATTTTATAAGGATACGTATTAATATCACCCACAGCATAGACTCCCGAAATATTGGTTTGAAAATCGGTGCTGTTGTCCACTTTTATGGCATTCTTTTCCAGCTCCAGTCCCCATTCTACCAGAGGTCCAAGCTTGGGAACCAATCCGAATAGAGGAATAAAGTAATCCGTCTCAATGGATTGAATTGTGCCTTCTTTTTCAACCAGAATTTCCTTTAAACAATCCTCACCATTTAATCCTACCACTTCTGCAGGAGTAATCAGGTTGATTTTGCCTTCCTGTTTTAATTTTTTTACTTTTTCAACAGAATCCAGTGCGCCACGGAACTCATTTCTTCTGTGAATAAGAGTAAGAGAGGAAGCTATTTCAGCAAGATGAATCGTCCAGTCCAGCGCTGAATCTCCACCTCCGGCAATTACCACATGTTTTCCGGCATAGTCTTCCGGATTTTTGATGAAATAATTAACTCCACGCTCTTCAAAAGCTGAAATATTTTCAATAGGTGGTTTTTTAGGTTCAAAACTTCCCAGTCCTCCGGCAATAATAACGGCTTTCGCTCGGTGTTTTGTTCCTTTATCGGTAATGACTTCAAAAAGATTTTCTTCCAGTTTGAGAAGATGTCTGGCTGTTTCGTTAAAGGTAAAGCCTGGTTTAAACTGTTTGATCTGTTCATACAGGTTATCAATAAGTTCTCCGGCAAGTACACTTGGAAATCCGGGAATGTCAAAAATAGGTTTCTTGGGATATAATTCTGATAACTGGCCTCCCATCTGTGGCAATACATCAATAATATGGCAGCGCATTTTGAGAAGGCCGGCTTCAAATACCGTAAATAACCCTGCAGGGCCGGCACCAATGATCAGTATATCTGTTTCTATCATGTTATGAATGGTTTATAGTCGTTTTTTCTATTTTTTTAGAGGTTGCAATGCTGATAAGCTTATCAAACTTACCGGAATAGAGTTCCGAAATTTGAGTGGATTGGTCAGCTGCAAATAATGAGGATCTTACAATGGGAACACTGAATGGCAATGGCCAGGCACGCAATGATTTGGAAATAGAATCCATGGCGTTGATTCCCTGCATAGCCTGCAGACCATCTGCCCAGCATACCAATCCCACAGTTTTATCCGTAAGATAAGGCTCATACCTGTTGGCGGTCACTTCAAGCCAGTCCAGACAGTTTTTCATCACGCCCGGAATGCTTCCATGGTAAAGAGGAGCCAGCCAGATATGTAGATCAGCATCAGTGAACATTTGAGTCATACGTTCTACAGCCAAAGGAGTCTTGGTAAGGGTAACATCAAATAAAGGAATACCGGAATCCGCAAGCGTAAAAATATCAGTCTGAATTCCCAGCGTTTTCAGACGTTCCGACAAATAATCTGAAATCAGTCCGGAAGTAGATAAAGTTCTTCTTTCCAGTGATCCGTTGAATATGATTGCTTTCATTTTTTTATTGTTTAAAAATTACTTTAGGTAATCCTATCTCGCCGTACATCAGTGTTTTTACCAGAGGTTTTAATAATCCTGCTGCTAATAAATACAGGGCAGGATCATGACTGGTACTTGCCCGGACAACCACTTTCTGATTTTTATACTGTTTAAGGTCAGCGTAAATAAGACGTCGTTTCCAGAGATCGAGTAATATTGTTTCTGCATTGTTTAAATCTACATAAGAAGCATAAGGAGACAGTTTTTCCATAATGAGCATGTAAGCCCAGGGTGGAATAATGGCATCCGTAGAGCAGATAATTCCTACTGCTTTTTCGTTGTATATAGAAAAATCCACCGCAGCAATAGATTCCTTAAATTCTTTCTCCTTCACAATCATTCCCATAAAAAGATGATCTTTGATATCCAGTTCTACAATTTCCGTAGTGGGTTTGTATTCTGAAAGGTCAAGGGCAATAATGCCTGAAGCCTTTGCTTTATTGATAAAATTTTCCTCAGTCATAGTTTGTTTACTTTCAGTGTTACTTATCTTACTTTTGATAAAGCCTCTTCATATTTTCTTTCAACAGCAGACCAATCAAGTACAGACCAGAAAGCATCCAGATAATCTGCGCGCTTATTCTGATAATTCAAGTAATAGGCATGTTCCCAAACGTCTATTCCAAGAATCGGAAAACCTCTGTTTGTGGGAAGAATGTCCATCATCGGATTGTCCTGATTAGGAGTAGAACTGATGGCCAGTGATCCGTTGAACTTTACAAAAAGCCATACCCATCCGGAACCGAACTGTGACAAACCTGTTTTTTTCATTTCTGCTTTAAGATTGTCAAGACTTCCGAAAGTGGCTGTAATATCATCATGAAGCATCCCTTCAGGAATAAGCTTAGGCTGAGACGAAAGAGTTTCCCAGAATAAAGAATGGTTATAGTGGCCACCACCATTATTTCTTATAGCAGGACTGTATTCGCTGATTCTTTGCAATAAGGAATCCAGATCAGGATTCGTTTCGTTGGTTTGTGCCAGAGCATTATTCAGATTATCTACATAAGCCTGATGATGCTTTTGATGGTGAATCGTCATTGTTTCTTTATCTATAAAAGGAGCCAAAGCATCATACGCATAAGGTAACTGTGGTAATGTAAATGGGTTCATCGTATTTATTTTTTTGATTACTATGTCACAAAGGTAGAAATATATTTCAATAAAACAACTTTTAGGTTGTTTTATTGGTTTTGTGATTTGGATAATTAAAATGTTGTAAATCTTTGTTTTAGCTTTGTTTTTTTGAAATTATAGAAAATGACTATATTTGTTGTTGAAAAATAAAACAACCTAAATATTGTCAAATGAAGAAGCCGGCAGCAGATCGTATTCTGATGTTTTTAAAGATGAGGGGTGAAGCCACCTCACTTCTTATTGCTGAAGAATTGTCGATCACTAAAGAAGGGGCAAGAAAGCAGTTGCTCAACCTTGCTCAGGAAGGATTGATCCGGTCTTCAGTGAAGAGCGAAGGAGTTGGCCGTCCTTCTACTTACTATACGCTTACAGAGAAAGGATTGTCTCAATTCCCTGATACGCACGCAGATGTGACCGTTCAGATTTTGAAATCAGTGAAAAATCTTTTGGGTGAAAATGCTTTGGAATTATTGATCAGTGACAGGGAAAAAAACACCCATGAACGGTATGAGAAAGTGCTTTCTAAGACAAAATCTCTGGAACAGCGTCTTGAATCCCTTGCAAAAGTCCGTAGTGATGAAGGCTATATGGCAGAATGGAAAAAAGAAGGTACAGATTATTTTCTGATTGAAAACCATTGTCCGATATGTGCTGCTGCAACCGAATGCCAGGGCTTCTGCCGTGCTGAATTATCCAATTTCCAATCGTTGATAGGAAAGGAGTACAAAGTGGAAAGAGTAGATCACATCATTTCCGGTGGACAGCGCTGCGTGTATAAAATCAGCCAATAATTCATCATTCATAACTCACATTTATCATTCAAGAAATGGCTTTAAAAGCAGTAATATTTGACATGGACGGAGTTCTGATAGACTCAGAACAATTCTGGACTCAGGCAGAACTGGATGTATTTTCATCCTATGGAGTGCAGGTTACGGATGATCTGGCAGCACAGACCAAATATATGACTACACAAGAAGTTACTGAATTCTGGTATGAAAGATTTCCGTGGGAAAATTTTGATTCCTCTGATCTCGAAAATAAAGTAGTGACGAGAGTAATCGAAATGATTCAAGGTCAGGACTGTACAATGTCTGGTGTACAGGAGTTTATTAAAAATCTTAAGAGTAAAGAATATAAAATAGGGTTGGCTACCAATGCTCCTTTGCGTGTAGCTCATGCGGTTCTTGAAAAGCTTCAGGTTCGTGATTTGTTTGATACCATTCACTCATCCGAGTTTGAAACACAGGGAAAACCTCATCCGGCCGTGTATCTTACTTCTGCAAAAAATCTGGGAGTTTCTCCGGAACACTGTATTGCTATTGAAGACAGTCAGTCAGGGCTTAAGGCAGCAAAAGAAGCAGGAATGCAGACTATCATTTTTACCAATAATGATGAAAGTATAGATTCAAATCTTGCCGATTTTAAAATCCTGGACTTTAATACTGGTTTTCTACCGGTGTTTGGTGAATAGAGAAAAGTGAAAGGTGAATAGTCAATCCGCTTCGCTGTGAATTTTAAATGATGTTGTAAAAATTGACTATTGACTGCGCAGCTAATTGACCATTGGCTTTAAAAGTGAAAGGTGAATAGTCAATCCGCTTCGCTGTGAATTTTGATAGTGGATGTAAAAATTGACGATTGACTGTGCAACAAATTGACCATTGACTTTAAAAGTGAAAGGTGAATAGTCAATCCGCTTCGCTGTGAATTTTGATAATGGGTGTAAAAAATTGACGATTGACTGCGTAGCAAATTGACCATTGGTTTTAAAAGTGAAAGGTGAATAGTGAATCCGCTTCGCTGTGAATTTTGATAATGGGTGTAAAAAATTGACGATTGACTGCGTAGCAAATTGACCATTGACTTTAAAAGTGAAAGGTGAATAGTGAATCCGCTTCGCTGTGAATTTTACATGATGTTGTAAAAATTGACTATTGACTGCGCAGCAAATTGAGCATTGAAATATCCTCGAATCCCGCATCCCGCAACCCTATTAATACCTCGTCAAAACCTCCATCAACAATAGAATAGAAACCAGTTTTTTAGAAGACTTATACTCCGGATTCAGCTGTTCACGGATTTCTCCCAAAGCCTTGCTTAGTTTATTGCTCACGGTCTTATTGCTGATTCCCAGTGCTTCTGCTGTTTCATTCACAGACATATTTTTTCTGATTCTCATATCGTAGACCTGTTGCTCTGTTGAGGGAAGCTGAGAAACCACCTCATCAATCATGGATAGCAAAGCAGAAATTTCATTTTCCTCAAGAATTTCAAAATAATCTGAATCTGCCATTTCAATTTCATTCGGAATATCAAACTCATCAATACTCAGAGTAGGAGGAGCTTTTTTATAGCTGTTATAAAAATCAATAATCCGGTAATGAAGATGGCGGAGAAGGTAGCCTTTGGCACTTTCTGTTTCATCGGTTTGTATCACGTCTGTATTTTCAAGAATCTTCATCCATAGATTCTGAAGAATTTCTTCAGAGACTTCTTTATCCCGTGTCCGTACAAAAACAAAGCGATATAGACTATCCCAGTATCGGTCATACAGCAGCATAAATGCAGGACGGTCGCCTGATTTTATTTTCTTTAATAATGTATAGTCTGTTGGGCTCATATTGTGATACAAAATTACCTAAAGGAAAATTAACTTTTTGTGAACTTTGGGTGTGATAAGATTAAATATTTCTGAAAAACAGGACTCAAATGTGACGTTAATGTTGAGTAAATGTGAAAAAGGATGAAAATTATTAACAATTTGGTTGTAATGTGAATATAACGTTAAGGATGCCCTGGGGAAGTTTTTCATTTTCACTGTCTTATAGATAGAAGTATCTGTGAATACATGAAAGACCTTATGAAAAAACGTTTACCATATAAAAATATTGAAGCCTTTGTTTTCAGACTTTGGGAACGGGAAGTTTCGGAAGACTCAATCTCTGAAAAAGAAAATGAACTTTTAAAGCAATGGAGAACTCAGACAGAAAAAAATCTGGATGCTACTCATATGAAAGAATCCAAAGAAAGAGTATTGTCCGGACTGGAGTATTACTTTCCTCAAACAGATAGTATTTCTATTTCATCTGTAAAAAGCTTTACAACGCATCTCTATAAAATGGCTGCAGTTATTATTCTGCTTTTATCATTGGGTGGAATATTTACCTTCACCATGTTCATTAAGCCTGATGTATATACTGCAAAATCCGGAAACCGTATTGTTCATCTTGAAGACGGATCTGTAGTTACTCTTTTACCAGGCGCTGTACTGACTGTAGAAAAATCTTTTCCTGCGTCTACCAGAGTAGTGGATTTAAAAGGAGATGCCATATTCTCTGTCGCAAAATCTAAAACACATCCTTTTATCGTTCGTGCGGATGGCTTCAGTACCAAAGTATTAGGAACGGTATTTAAAATCTCACAATCAGGGAAGAATAAAGCGGTGGATCTGTATGAAGGCAAGGTAGCGGTATCCTCTCCTGGAGTTGCGGTTTCTTTCCTTGCACCGAATCAGAAGTGGACCAATTTCGGAATTGCTCATACTACAGCAGTTATTTCATTGAAACCGGTAAAAAAATCAGTCAAAAAGGTTTCTGAAGTATTGTCTTTGAGTTTTAACGATGTTCCTTTAAAAGAAGTAGTTGCCGTTTTGGAAAGCAGTTATAATACGAAAGTACTGTATCCTAAAGAAGCTGAGAATAAAAAGATTACGGCAGATTTTACCGGGGGAACCGTTGGCGAAAATATTGAATCTCTGGCCTTTATCCTCGGGTTGGAAGTACAGAAAAAAGAAAACACCTATATCCTTAAGAAATAAATCATTATTCAAAAAAAATTAAATAATCATAATCAAGAGAACACTATTAAGTATGAAAAGTTTGAAATGTGGGATTACCATAGCAGCCTTATTTTTTACTGTAGCCGCAGAAGCTCAGGAGCTGGTGCAGAAAGTGACATTTTCTGTACCTGCCAACAGACCGTTGATTGAAGTTTTAGAAGAATTTGCCGGAAAAACGGGAATGAGACTGGCGTATTCCAAGGTTGATATTAAAGAGCTGAAGGTAAAGGGAGTGAAATGCGAAAATATTTCTGTCAACAACTGTCTGAAGGATATTACCAACGGACTTCCTGTTGTGTACCGACTGCATGGTGATCTTATTTCGATAAAATATGAAAGTTCTACTATTTCTGCATTGGGAAACGGACGAATTTCCGGTAAAATAGTGGATGAAGTAGGAAATCCCATTACCGGAGCAGAAGTTACTGTAGCTCAGAAAACAGTGGTCACTGATAATAACGGTGACTTTACCATAGATCTTCCCTCGGGAACTTATAATCTGACAATAAAAGCACCTAAATATAATACGCTGAGAGTTGAAAAATTATCTGTAACGAACAAAGAAACCAATGCTGTTTCATTTGCTTTAAATAAAGCTTCGGATAAAATTACAGACATCAAAGAAGTTGTGATTACTGCTGCCCGCAAAGCAGATACTCAGGCAGGACTTCTTGCCCAGCAGAAGAAAGCAGCGCAGATGAGTGATGGTATTTCTGCGGAACAGATTTCCAAAACACCGGACAGCGATGTAGGAGGAACTTTGAAAAGGGTAACCGGAATTACCACTATTGATAATAAGTATGTAGTAGTACGATCTATGGGAGAACGCTGGAACACTGCTGCCATGGATGGAATCAACCTGCCAAGTACCGAAGCTTATAACCAGAACTTTTCATTTGATATCATTCCTACGGCAATGGTAGAAAGTGTGGTGGTAAGCAAGTCTGCAACTCCGGATATGAACGCCAGTTTTGCAGGAGGTTATGTAGAAGTGAGAACGAAAGATATTCCCAATGAAAATTTTACAACCGTAACGTTGGGAACTTCGTATAATGATCAGTCGGCCTTCAAAGAATTTCTGACCCGTAAGCGTGGAAAGTATGATTATTTCGGATATGATGACGGGACAAGAGATTTTCCAAAAGGACTGGAGCCGATGAACTGGACAGATCCAAGGTTTTTTGAACAGTCCAGGCAGTTTACCAATGACAATTTCAGCACCTATAAAACCAGAGGTGACATGGGATCTAATATACAGCTGGCAGTGGGAAGAACCTACTCTCTTAAAAATAATAATAAATGGGGATTTGCCGGAGCATTTGTCATCAGAAATGAGCAAAACAAACTGGATATTGACCATACAGGAAGGGGAAACTGGCTGGATACTACAGGAATGCCTGATGCGAACGGACAGATTCCGTTTTATAACTTCAAAAACAGTGGAGCTTCCTATAATTACAATTCAACGCTTGCAGGGATGCTAAATTTCGGTTTGCAGTTGGGGAAAAGTAGAATTTCATTCCGTAATTCATACACTCATATTTTTGATAATACCCTGACAAGAGTAACAGGCTGGAACGAATACTCAACGGGTAGTGGAATGGCTGCCAACGCTGAATTAGCCTATAATTATTTCTATAACGGAATTATTCCCAATAATGATCCAGCTCAGATCAAAAACTTAGACAGGCCTTATACTGATAATACCAATTACCCGATTTTTCAAACCTTTTTACAAAATAAACTGGAAGGAAACCATAAAATTGGAAATGCTGAGGTAAGTTGGTTTGCAGCCCGCACAGGAGTAGCTTCAGATACCAAAGATTACACTCAGTATATTACCAGATATGACTTTATCGGAAGGGAAATTCTGGCGTTTCATAAGATCTACAATTCCGGCGCAGATTTCTACAGAGGCTATATTGAAAACAGAGAAACAGATTACAACTATGGTGCTTCTGTAAAATGGGATATGGATGCAGGAAGTTTTAAAAATACCATTAAAGCCGGATATGCCGGAGCTATAAAAAACAATACCAACCAACAGCAGAAGTTTTTTCTTCGTGTTGACGAAAACCGGGACGTTCCCAATAGCGAGAAGAATTATTTGACGATGTATGGTTCGCTTGCTGACTGGTTTGATGGTTCCCATTATGTTCCGGGTGGTATTGGCTGGGAAACCAGAGGACTCTATAAAAATGATAAGTATGAAGGAAAGGTTAATCAACATGCTGCTTTTTTGATGTTTGATAACCGTTGGAAGAAACTAAGATTAGTATGGGGACTTCGTGCAGAATATTTTAAGTATGATCTGATTTCTCAGCAGCTGGATCCTTCCGATTCCAAATACATCGTGAGAGCAGCAATAGATGATAAACCATGGCAATGGATGCCCTCTGCGAATTTTACCTACAGTCCTACCAATAAAATCAATCTGAGGCTTGCTTACAACAGATCTGTGATCCGTCCTCAGTTCAATGAAAGAACAGGACTTCCATATTTCGATCCGATAGCTAATGGTTTAATTTATAATACAGAAATGACATCCTCAGTCATTAATAATTATGATTTCAAATTTGAATGGTTTCCAGGGTTGGGAGAAATATTTTCTGCAGGACTGTATTATAAAAATATAGATAGGCCGATAGAACGTGAAGGTCATATTTCAAGTGAAGGAAATCTTTTCCTGTACAATGGAAATTCAAAAAATGCAAAACTGATAGGAGTGGAAGCTGAGGTAAGAAAAAGTTTAGGATTTATCGCTGACGGAACTTTTCTGGAAAAGCTATTCATAAGCGGAAACTTCACTTATAACCATACCAAAGTAGTGGCTTTTAAAGACCTGTATAAAACGGGCGATAATGATGAAACCTATGAAGTAAAACGGCCGCTGTACGGGCAGACTCCTTATGCCTACAATCTTGGACTGGTCTATGATGGAAACCGTTTTGGGATGAGTTTCCTATATAACGCTAAAGGAGACCAGTACATTACAGTAGGATATGCTTATAAAGGAGAGGAAATTCAGCGTCCTTATGCCGTAGCAGACGCTCAGATTTCATATAAATTCCTTCGTAACAGAAATTTTGAAGTGAAATTTAATGTAAGAAACCTATTCAACAGGGTAAAGGAATATTATAACAACTTCAATTCTTATCTGGCTGCAAAAAATGGTGGCGGAAGTAATGTAGGGACAGAAAGAGAAGGCTGGGAGCTTCTTCCCGGAGCCACAGACAAGTATGATAAAAATATTGATAAGATTATGTTCCGGGCCTACAGCGGAAGAATGTTCAGCCTAAGTGTGAATTATACTTTTTAATAATAAATACACCGGATACTACAGCATAGAAAGATATCTTAATTATAGAAGCGTACAGGTTTTCGGGAACCTGATCAAAAACTGAAATAATACTGATGATGCGCACAGCAGTACAGTTCTGAAAAAACCGGACGTTAACAGCTTTTCCCAGGCATTAGCGATTCTCATGGGAACGCCCGCAATGCAGTTCCTCCTGCAGCGATGGGATGAACACCAAAAAACAAATCGAAGGAATAGAGAGGAAGATATTCCTGAATATTAAAAAACTGATCTGGTATAAAAATAACACAGCCGGATTGTACTAAAAATTATAACAATGAAAAGACTAACTCTAATTGCAGTGGCAGCATTATCTCTTACAGCTTGTCAAAACGATCAACTGGCAGATTCATCTTCTCCATTCGAAATGAAATCTACTTCTGCTGAGTACCTTACAGCTTCTGCGCTTCCGGTAACCAGCGTAAGCGGTGATATTACTTCAAATACTACATGGAGTGGGGTGGTTGAGCTTAATGGAGTGGTAACTGTAAAAAATGGTGCTACATTAACAATCCAGCCGGGTACATTCATTAAAGCTAAGCCAAGCACAAACAATACAGCTACAGGAGTTTTGGTAATTTCTAAAACAGGAAAAATCAACGCAGCAGGTACAGAAACTCAACCTATCATTTTCACAAGCTACAAATTGTTAGATGGAAACGAAGATACAACTGCTGCTCCTGGTGACTTCGGTGGAGTTATCATCTTAGGAGATGCTCCTACCAACACCCCTTTCACAAAAACAATTGAAGGATTATCTGGTCCTGATTTCTATTACGGAGGTACCAATGCTTCTCATAACGGAGGAACATTGAAGTATGTACGTATTGAGTTTGCAGGATACGATCTTTTAGCGCCAAACTCAGGAAACGAAATCAACGGTCTTACTTTAGGAGGTGTTGGAAACGGAACTACTTTGGATCATATTCAGGTATCTTTCGGGAAAGATGACTCTTTTGAATTCTTCGGTGGTACTGTAAACGCTTCAAACCTTGTTTCTTTTGCTGCAGATGATGATAACTTCGACTTCGATAACGGATATACAGGAACAATCACTTGTGCATTAGCTTTGGCAGATTACAACTCTACACACAGTCTTAGCGGATCAAGCCCTGACTCTAACGGTATCGAGCTTGATAACAACGCAGACGGTTCTTCTACAACATTGTTAACTCACCCCGTAATCAACAACCTTACTATCGTTGGTTCTAAGAACTCTACTAAAGGTGCTTTATATGAAAACGGTATCCACATCAGAAGACACGGAAGATTAACATTAAATAACGCTGTCGTTACAGGATATCCTGTAGGAATCAAAGTAGAAGGTACAGGTTCTGAACTTTCTTCAGCTTCAGCTTACAGCACAATCCAGGTTCACGGATTTACTACTTCTGTTACAGGTACAGGAACAGCAGGAATCCCTGCAGCTAATCTGTTAACTGGAACTCCTGCATCTCTATGGGGTATGAGCCAGCCTTTCTTCAACGAAGGTGGTTGGAATGTATCTCCAAGAAACTGTGGAAACTTCCAGGGACTTTGGACAAAATACAATTTCTCTATTGTAGAATAATAAAAACTTTTAAAAAGCAGGGAACAGCACATGCTGCTTCCTTGCTTTTACTTCAAAAACATTAATAATCAGCATTATGAAAAAAATAATTTTATCATCTGTTCTGTTTTTATCTCACCTGGCTGCAGCACAGTCTCTGGTATGGGGAAATTCTTTTGACGCTCCTGCCGATCTTCAGGGATGGACCTTTCATGACCTGAACAACAATGGCAACGGATGGGTGCAGGGGGAGAACATTTATCACAACGGAACTAACTTAACTTATGGAAGCACCGGAGTTCTCCGTCACTCTATCAATTTGGTTCCAACCGGAAATGCTACAGGATTTGCTACAGAAAATGACTGGATTATTTCTCCTCAGATTGATCTTACCAATACTGCAGGAACTGTTACGCTGGCCGCTTATATCGGGAGACAGAGGTCTACTCATACGATTGTTGCCAGAGAACTTTTTATCTATGTAAGCACACCGCAGAAAGAGGTTCCTACATTGTCGGACTTCCAGGCGATGACAGTAGATACAGATGGAAATGATGTTCAGAGTATGTATAAAATACAGGTAGGTGACTCAGCCAATCCTTTTCCGGCAGATCTTACCCAGTTTGTAGAATCTCTTGTTGATCTTTCTGCTTTTGCAGGAAAAAAGATCTATATCGGAATGTGGTCAAACAGAAAAACAAGCGGAAATAATGTCCAGAACATCAATATTGATGAAATAGGAATTTATGCTACTTCATTTTTGGGAACTAAGGATGTAAAAGGAAACAAAACACTTACACAAATAGCAGAAAATCCGGTAAGAGAATCTTTACAGCTGAAGCTTAACCCGGCATTGAAAGAAAATACAACTGTAGTCAATATTTACAATGCAGCAGGACAAAAAGTATTGACCACTCCATATGCTAAAGCGATTAATATGGCCGGTATTGTATCAGGAGCGTATATCGTTGAAATTACGGATGGAAAAACTACGGAAAGACTGAAGTTTATTAAAAAATAATCATTCTGCCCCTTTAGAATCTGATTTTTAGAAACACCATGAAATTTTATATAAAATAATGGATAGTCTTTGAAAGAAGAGTATCCAGAATATATCCAACTAGTTTTTTTATAATTATATATTGCCCGGCTCATGGGCTGGGCAATATTTTTAAAGTTTTACAAGAAATAATTGAAAAAGATGAATAAAATCTTTGCACTACTACTGTTTTTCACTGCACTTTTTTCATGTACAGACAGCAATACGATGGAGCTGTATGATAAAATACAGAAACCCGGAGAGGTTAATATCAAAGGATTTTCCAAACCTGATGTCCTTCAGCTGAGGTTGAACGGACAGCCTGTATCCATTGCAGGGCAAACCTCCTACACCAATAAAATTGAAACCCAGCTTCAGTTTGTTCTGGATCAGGGAGAAACCAATAAACTGTCTGTCTACAACAATGAAACAGGCACCGAAATTGCAAAATACAATATTACCTATGACAATATAAATGATTATAAAGACCTCTATTTCTTTAATCTTCCGGGAATTTACCTGCAGACTTATGCGGTAAAACCTCAGGTGAATCTCGGGAAAGTAGGTTTTGAGTTTATTTTTCCTAACCTGGGAGAATTTTCCGGAACTTCTCTGAAAGATGTAAAGGGCATTTTGAAAAGAGAAAACGGAGTAGTGCTTGCCGAGTTTGATAATATAGGAAAAGACAACTTTACTGCAGTGAAAATCTATAGCTTCTTCAGCTCGACAGCTCCCATATATCTTGAATTATACAAACCGGGAACTACAGAGCCTTACGCAGGATCTAAAATGATTCAGGTGAAATTAAAACAACACACGGGCGCCAATATGATTGTACTTCAGGAAAAAATGGAAAATGGAGAATGGGTGGTAAAAGGAGATATTGACGTAGCAGAATATCTGTAATTGTATATGAAAAACTTTTTAAAACTTCAATATATTGCCATCGTAGTCTTTCTCATTTCGTGTACCAATAATAATGACGAAAGCGCACCCGTTTTTCCAGAGGGAAGTACAGAATCTGTGAATCTATGGGTTCAGGACAGTATGAAACGGTATTATTATTGGGCAGATGAGATGCCTGCAAAGCCGGATTATCAGCTTCCTGTAAAAGATTTTTTCAAAAGCCTATTGTCTTCCAAAGATCGGTTTTCTTTCATGGTGAATACGGAAGATTCCTCTTCGTATCCACGTTCAATAAGGAATATGTACGGTTTTGATTATACCGTTGTTCAGCTTGCCAATAATGAGGTTGTTGCGGTAGTTAAGCTGGTGCTCCAAAATTCTCCGGCATTCAATGCAGGGCTGGAAAGAGGAATGATCATTACCA
The DNA here is from genome assembly GCF_047345655.1 of Chryseobacterium sp. T20. NCBI lineage: Bacteria > Pseudomonadati > Bacteroidota > Flavobacteriia > Flavobacteriales > Weeksellaceae > Chryseobacterium > Chryseobacterium sp. T20. The sequence continues at coordinate 529,660 of NZ_JBLFDU010000001.1, read as the reverse complement.
AAGTGAATGGAAAAGTAATGACTGCTGCGAATGCCGAAGCAATGGCTTCATCCATTAAAGACCAGACGGTTGTAGAACTTACCGTTGGAAAGTGGCAAAACGGAGGTGTTACGGATGAAAAAAACATCACCGTGTACTATGGCTTCTCTTTTGAACAGCCTGTTTTATTCAAAGTTTTTGAAAAAAATGGTAAAAAAGTAGGTTATCTGTACATCTATGATTTCCCTGACGGAATGACTCAAACGCTATATCAAAAGTTTGGGGAATTGAAAGCCGCCGGAGTGAAGGAATTAATTCTGGATCTTCGATATAATTATGGAGGTTCGGTATCATCTGCCGCAGCACTTTGTTCCCTGATTCCTTCAGGATTATCATCCGGTTCACCGTTCATCATTTTTAAAGGAAATAAAAACGGAGGTGAAGTAAAAAGAACATTTGCCCAACAGATTGCTTACGATCCCAAAGCTTTGGACTTTACAACTTTGCGTGCGAATGCTTTGGGATTGCAGAAAGTTTTTATCCTCACATCCAACAGTACAGCTTCTGCTGCCGAAATTGTGGTGAATAACCTGAAACCTTATATGCAGGTCGTTCAGCTGGGAGATACTACGCTGGGGAAAGATATGGCTGGATTTGTCGTGGAAGACAAGCGTAAACCGAGAAAAATTTCCTGGCAGATTCATCCGGTGATCTATAAAGTATTTAATGCCAACGGAGGCGGAGAATACAGCAATGGAATTTCACCACAGGTGATTGTCAATGAATTTGCAGGACTTCCATTATTACCTTTGGGAGATCCTAACGAAACGCTTATTTCTTCTGCTCTTAACGGAGGATATTTCAAATCGGCAGCTTACGAAAAGAATGGAAATATCAAAATTTTATTTCAGAGTGACGTGCCTCCGGTTATGATGGAGAAGTAAGCTGAATCCAAAAACAAAAAATAATATAAAAAATATCTTTATCCTTCACCAATTCACAAAATAACTAAAATGATAAAATCATGCAGGGAATAGAACCAAAACTTCACATGAACCTGACCAGCCGTATCGAATATTACCGTCTGCTGATAGAAGCTGCAGAAGATCCTGAAAGCCAGCCTTCGGATGTGGTTACCCAGATTTCAGAACTGAGGAATCTGTATGAAGAGTATTTGATGAATAAAAAGAATCTGGAAAACAGCATCAAAAACTACCGCGAATATCATAATGATCTGAGAAAGAAACTGACATCAAGACTGCGGGAACTGAGAAGAAAAGCAAGACAGAAATAAGGTATGGAATATACTTTATCGATTAATTTTACTTTGAAATTCATACCTTTATGACATCAAGCTGAAGGATGAAGGGCTTATGAATTTTAATCAAACAGAACTTTCCGGTTATTTACAGATATTTTGGCAGTTTTCCTGGCCACAATGGATTATATTCAGTCTGATTGCTAATATCTTCCTATATCTGTTTTCTATAGGGTTGTATATTTTTATCGAAAAGACTTGCCGTAAAAGTCAGTTGCAGGAAAAAAATCATCCTGTTACCCGATCTGACTTTTATCTTAGTCTGCTTACCATAGTATGTAACAGCTTTGTAATGCTTCTGGGAGCTTTTTTATGGAAAAACGGATGGATAGTGCTGGGACAAACAGAATCTGTAATTGGAATAATATCAGAAATAGCTGTTTTACTTCTCTTAATGGATTTTCTGATGTATTTATTTCATTGTGCAGCCCATTTACCTTTTATCTATAAAGTTTTGCATGGAAAACATCATGAACATATCAGTACCAATTTTTTGAGTCTTTTTGTTCTGCATCCTTTTGAAACCATAGGATTCGGACTGATGATGCTGGTTTTACTTATAGGCTATGATTTTTCTGTAATTTCCATTTCAGTTTATCTTTTACTTAATCTTATCTGGGGAACCATAGGGCATCTGAACAGAGAGTTTTTTCCAGCTTCTTTTGACCGCTTCTTTGTAGGAACAACCAGATTTCACAACCAACACCATTTGGATGAAAGCAAAAACTTTGGATTTTATACTTCTATCTGGGACAGGGTATTCGGAACCTATAAGTAACTCTTGGTATTAAAGTTTCAGATGATTCAGTACTTTGTCCAGCAGATAATTAAAGTTTTTTAATTCTTCAGAGGTAAGTATAGAAGCCGTCTGATGAGTGATAGCCTTACGGAACGTTTCAGAATTATCTACAATAAACCTTCCTTTATCCGTTACTGAAAGATTGAATTTCCTGTGGTCTGCTTTCTCCTGTTCCCGGACAATCAAATCCTGACCGATCAGAAACTTCAGCTGTTTTGAAATGGCTGCCTGGCTAATGTTGAAAGCCAATGATATTTCCCTTCCTGTTGCTGTTCCTTTCCTCATAATAAATTCAATAATATTATAATGAGCAGCAGTTACTCCGTTAATGTCGCCCCGATTCATATGAGCCAGAATAAGACATTGGAAATCAGTAAATGTGTTAAAAAATTCTTTTTCAATGGGTTTCATGAGAATTATACTTAACTTAGTTAATTATTAACAAAGTTAAACATTTTTATCATGGAAAATATAGAAATTACTAATGCCCGGCAGAATAATCTCAAAAATATTTCCATAAAAATTCCAAAGTACAGGATTGTGGTTTTTACAGGAGTGTCAGGATCCGGAAAATCATCTTTGGTTTTTGAAACCATTGGGGCTGAAGCACAAAGACAGATTAATGAAACCCAGAACAGTTTTATCAGAAACCGCCTGCAGCATTATGGGGTGCCTGATGTAGATAAAATTGAAAATTTGAATGTTCCCATTATTATCAATCAAAAACGGTTGGGTGGAAATGCCAGATCTACTGTGGGAACAGCAGCAGATGTGTCTGCCTCGCTGAGGCTGCTGTTTTCGAGAATGGGAGAGCCCTTTGTAGGATATTCCAATGTATTTTCATTCAATCATCCCCAGGGAATGTGCCCTGAATGTGAAGGATTAGGTTTTGTTCAGACATTGAATGTCAATGCTTTAATTGATCGTGAAAAATCTTTACACGAAGGCGCAGTCCGTTTCCCGACTTTTCAGCCTGGAGGATGGCGTTTAACAAGATATACTTTGTCCGGTTATTTCGATAACGATAAAAAATTAAAGGATTTCACCGATAAAGAATGGGAAATCCTGCTGTATGCACAGGAACACAAACCGAAACATCCTGATAAAGAATGGGGAAAAACGGTAAAATATGAAGGAATTGTTCCAAGGATTGAAAAAGCATTTCTGAAAAAAGATTCAAAAGAAAACATTACAAGAAAAGACGCCCTGAACCATGTTGTTATTACCAAAGCATGTCCGTTATGCAACGGAAAACGATTGAATGAAAAAATACTGTCATGTAAAATCGAAGGTAAAAGTATTGCAGATTGTATGGCCCTTTCAGTGGATGAACTGCTTGAGTTTATTACCTCACTAGATTCAAAAGCATATGAAGTCGTCATCAAAGAGCTTTCCGTAAAGCTGCAGAATATCATCACGATTGGATTGCAGTATCTGACTCTGGAGAGAAGCACCAATACGCTTTCCGGAGGAGAATCTCAGCGTATAAAAATGGTTCGGAGTCTGGGAAACAGCCTGATAGACCTTTTGTATATTTTTGATGAACCTAGTATTGGGCTTCATCCAAAGGATCTGCAAAATATTGCCACCATTATACAGCAGATCCGAGATAAAGGAAACTCTGTTTTAATCGTAGAGCATGATCCGGATCTGATCAAAATGGCGGATCGGGTGATTGATATAGGCCCAGGTTCAGGAAGAAATGGAGGAGAAGTGGTGTATAACGGAACATTTAAAAATCTAAAAAACTCGGCAGGTAAGACAGGTTCTTATTTTGCTGTAAAACCATCTGTAAAACAAAAATTCAGAAAGCCAGACGGTTATCTTGAAATTAAAAATGCCAACAGGTATAATCTTAAAAACGTGACTGTAAATATCCCAACCGGCGTAATGACAGTAGTAACGGGAGTTGCAGGATCTGGGAAAAGTACTCTGATTAATCGAATTCTGCCAGAAATTTACCCGGAGGTGACCATTATTGACCAATCTCTGTTTGCTGTAAGCGCCCGTTCCAATTTGCTTACTTATCTCGGAATATCAGATATTGTGCGTAAGCTTTTTGCACAATCCAATCATGTTTCAGATAAACTCTTCAGCAGGAATAGTGAAGGAGGCTGCAAAAATTGTAAAGGATTGGGAATAGAAAAAATTGACCTTGCTTTTATGGATGATATTGAACAGCCTTGTGAAGTTTGTGGAGGATCTGGATTTGATCCGGATGTATTGCAATATACCTATAACGGGAAAACAATTGTGGAAGTGATGAATATGACGGTTTCTGAGGCCACTGATTTTTTTAAGGAAGAATTTGTTCTCAAAAATTTTGATCTGCTGATACAATTAGGTCTTGATTATCTGACATTAGGACAAAGGCTGGATAGCTTTTCCGGAGGTGAAAGACAACGTCTGAAACTAACAAGAGAACTGAAAAATACCAATCAGATCATTATTCTTGATGAACCGAGTACCGGGCTGCATCCAAGTGATACCCAAAAGTTGCTTACGTTTTTTAATGGGCTTGTAGACCAGAATAATACATTGATTGTTATAGAACACAATCTTGATATTATTTCGAAAGCAGACTGGATTATTGATATGGGGCCTGGTGCAGGGAAACTTGGTGGTAAAGTATTGTTTGAAGGAACTCCACCGGAGCTATTGAAAAATAAAATATCATATACCGCGGAGTTTCTGAGAAAACATGTGGAATAGAAAAGTAGTGTTAAAAACGCAAAATAAAGCTGCAGAGCTGCTTACGACGCTTAAGAATAAAACTTTTGCTTCATCAGTCGATTGAAAATCGACTCTTTCTTTGCACCCTTAAAATATTAGATCATTTAAAATAACCTTTGCGTTGAAAAACTTTAAGATCATAAACCATTAAGAAGAATGAAAAAATGAAGAGTATTAAGATGAGCAACCTGTCATTGCGAACCAAAGGTGAAGCAATCTCATTAATGTCACTCAACTTAATACTCTTAAAACCTTATCAACCTTAATGGTTAAAGATTATTTTTTATTATCCGCTTTCATTGCAGATTTTATAGCTTTTTCAACCATTCTCCAGTCGTAAAAGTGGAATATCCTACCATTACTCATGGCAACAAAAACGCCTTTAGGGAATTTCGGACCTAAGTTAACGTTTGTCACTTCAGATCCATCACTTTCCAGTGTAGAAACCGGAATTTCTGCTATTCTTCCTTTTGATTGGTCTTCTCTTAAATAGACATTGAAAGTATCATTCTGCTGATTGGAAACCAGAATATATCCTTTCCCTTTAGCAGTAGGATAGATCGAAATTCCTTCCACATCAGATTTAAAATCTCCTTTCCCGAATACCGATAACTCTTCATTGCCTTTTCCAGGATCAGCATAATATTTATGAACCCCAAACTGCTCATCAGAATAATAGATATAGCCCATTTCGTCATCTACAGCGATGCTTTCAATCTCTTTCAAACCGCTGTATTTCCCAAATTTACGGACAACTTCTCCTGTAATAGATCCGTTTTTCTCCGTTAGCTTGTACTGCCAAAGGTAGCCGTCAGCCGGACCGGATTTTCTTCCTGCAATCACAAATATATCCCCGGTTTCCGGATTTTTATACATTGAAACTCCCATCGGACCACGTTCTGTTTCTCCTTCAAATACAGAGATTTCTCCCACTTCTTTTAGTTCAGGAAGCGAGTATAATTTTACTTTGTTGGTTTCCCTTTCAGTTACCGCTGCGATATCTGTTTTTTGTCCATTTAAAATAAAACCATATTCAAGATCAACATTGTTGGGACGTTTCAATCCTAACACTTTATTGATAATTTTCCCGTTAAGATCAAAGGCATACAATCCGCCATCAGTATCTTTATCTGTTCCGATGATGATACTTTTTGAAGCATCCTGAGGATTAATCCATATGGCAGGATCGTCCGTATCATGAACCACCGTTTCTGTAATAACGGTAGGTTTTAATTTTTCTATAACTTCTTTCTGCCCTGTACAGTTGATCACAAAAGGAAGAACTGAAAGAGCCAGTAGATAATGTATGTTTTTCATGTGTATTTTAAAAATCAAATTTCACTCCCATCGTAAACCTCGGTCTGTAATATTCAGCCTGAGCGGTTCTGCTCTGGATTCCCTGGTAGTATCTTAACGGTTGATTAGTCAGATTATTGGCTTCCGCAAAAATTCTCAGCTGGCTGGTAATCTTGTAGGAAGCATTGGCATCAAGGAAGAACTGTTTGTCGTAATAACGGTCATCAAATGCTTTGCCGCCAAGCTCATCAATATAATGAGAAGCATAGTTCATGGAAACTCTTGCTGAAAAACGTTTATTTTCCCATGAAAGAGATCCGTTGAACATATGAGGAGCAGCTCCCGGAAGTCCTACATCCGTTCTTTCCACCCCATCTTCATTGGTAATTCCTTTTGCTTTAGATTTGGTGTACGTATAGTTCACATAGACTCCAAGTCCCTTCCAGAAAGCTCCGGGAATGAAATCAAGCTGCCTTTGCAAAGCGACTTCAAAACCATAAATATCTACATTGTCACCATTACGCTGCTGGGTAAATTTCCAATTGCTTTCCCCGGCAGGAATAGGGTTGGTTTGTCCTGCAAAATCATTGGCAAAGTCATTGGCAGTATAATTTCTTTTCGAATAAGTATAAATGAAATCGTTCAGGTTTTTATAGAAAATACCTCCGGAAAGAATCCCGACAGACTTGAAGTATTTCTCTGCCATGAAATCAAAATTGTAGGCATACGTTGCTTTCAGATTCGGATTTCCGGCAGCAACAATTTCATCTTCTGAAATAACATTCAGATAAGGAACCAGTGAGTAGTAATTCGGGCGGGCAAGAGCCGTAGTAAATGCTGCACGAAGGACAAGATCCTGCATCGGAACATATTTAAAAGATATATTCGGAAGTACGTTGGTGTAGGTATTGGTATTATTGATTTGTCCTACCAGATCCTTTTCATTCATCACATAGTTTCCAGTGTAATCAATCTGGGTAGTTTCAATACGGGCTCCCACGATCATCGATAGTTTATCATTGAAATCCTGATCCCAGCGGATATAACCTGCATAAATCTGCTCCTTTGCATTGTAATTGCTGGAAAGATATTTTTCAGGTTTCAGCTTGCCGTTAAACAGATTTGGATTGAATAAATCCAGTCCACCCAGGAAAGCTGGATCAACAAAAGCTCCCGGAACATAATTTCCTGGCTGGAAGTTCTCGCCATTAAGATTGATGGTGGGTACAGATAAAAGACTTCCCATACTGTTGACCGGAGTAAAAGCGTAGAAATCATTCTCTCTTTCCTTTTTCTTCAAACGCATACGGAAACCGGTACGAAGACGTCCTTTCTGACCATCAATCACGGAAAAAGGAAAACGTACATTCACTTTTGCACCTAATTCTTTTTCCTGGGTAAAGTTATTGGCATCCGAAAGATCACTCAGTTTATAGCTGCCCAGATTATCTGCTGCCAGAAGATTGAACATTGGCTTTTCAGGATTGCTAAGGTCGGGAGAGAAGTTCATCTTGCTGTTTTCAAACTCTATATAACGCTGATGAGGCTTATCCTCACTGGCGATGGCATAGTTGACGGACCAGTCAAGATCTACTTTAGATCCTAATAAATGTTCTCCTCTTAAGGCATAATTCTGAACTTTCTGCTTTTCCAGACGGGTATTGTCATTATTGGCATCACCTCCTTTATTCTGTCTGGTGATACTTCCTTTCCAGTCTGTAATCTCAGTTTCATCGGCATTGTAAACAGGTTTTATTTTATATCCCAATGCCATTCTGGTTTCCTTATCATTCCGGAAGTTGTACATCGCAGAAGCGTAGATCTTGTTTTTGGAATTGAATTCATAATCCATATTAAGATCAAAACTATGTCTGATACGGTGTTCATTATAATAGCGTACTCCCATTTTGCTTACATAAACGGTTTGTGCAAGATCATTGGCCTGGCTCCATACAGGTTCTATATTATCAGAACCGAAGTTATTGTTGTTATAGGAGAAACTGAATACAGCGCCTAGCTTTTTATCTAAAAACCTGTTTCCATAGACAAATCCGGCAGTATAATTTCCTTTTTCACGGATAGGGTTGTATCCTCCGGCAACGGTTGCAGAGATTCTTTGGCCATTCGGGGAAGCTCTGGTAATAAGGTTTACAGAACCTCCGATGGCGTCGGCATCCATATCCGGAGTCAGGGTTTTATTAACTTCAATGGTAGAAATCATATCGGAAGGAATAAGGTCCATCTGGACATTACGGTTGTCTCCTTCAGCAGACGGAATTCGGTCTCCATTCAAAGTAACGGAGTTAAGATTGGGAGCAAGTCCTCTGATGATAAGGTTTCTGGCTTCCCCCTGATCATTCTGTATCGTAATTCCCGGAACACGCTTCAGTGCATCTCCAATATTGGCATCAGGAAAACGTCCGATCTGATCGGAAGAAATCACATTGGTGATATTAGCGTTGTTTTTTTGCTTGTTTAAAGCTCTCGCCTGATTTTTCAGTGTTGCTCCCGAAACTACAATAGCAGCAATGGATGTTTCTTTCCTGTCGAAAATAATATTCTGGCGGGTGTTTTTTTCTGGCTCTACCGTTACATTATATTCATGAACTCCATAACCCATATAATCAATCTTCATGGTATAACTTCCCGGAGGAACATTGAGAAATACAAAGTTTCCATGTTCATCCGAGGTAGTATATATATTTCCCGGACTTAGAGAGATTTTGGCTCCAGGCAGGGCAATTTTAGAATCGTCATTGATGTTTCCGGACAAAGAACCGGTTTGTGCATAGAAAAAAATAGAAGCACAAAATAAAACAGATGTAAAAATTTTTCTCACTTTTCTTAGTTTTAGATAAAAATCAGAGCAAAATTAAACGTCTGTTTGGAAAAGAAGTTGAAGAGAAAATTAAGATTATCTTAAGAATTGTTAACATAGAAACGGTGTGTTGAAAGGAAATACACAGTGATTGTTTACCTTTCGGATCCTAAATTTTTTTCAGTTTCATCTCCTTCCACGAGTAAAGTCATTTCGTCACATCGTATAATCTGATGATTTTGAATGGTAAATTCTGCCAATACTTTGTGTACAACCTTACTTCCATCTTTTAGTGTAGATTTCGCTATGTGGTTCGTAAATATGATATTCCCGTTTTCAGCATACGTGATGATTTCCATCTTTTGCTCAGCTATTTTTTCTTTGAGCTTTTTGATGTGAAGAACAAATTCCTCGTAATTCAGTTGAGCATGATCTACAAACTGAATGTATTGTTTTGAAAAATATTTTTCGATTAATACTTCGTCAAATACCGGATTTTCTAATACTTCCTGGAATACCTGTTGGATAAAATGTTTCATAACTTTATTATTTTGAAACAAAATTACCTTACAGACTCATGACTGAACGATAACAATTGTAAAGAAATTACCTACGGTTGCGTATTCTGCTTAATGAAACACTTGTAATCCCAAGATAAGAAGCAATATAATGCTGTGGAAAGCGCAGAAGAAGCTCGGGTCTGTTTTTGAGAAGCTGTTGATACCTTTCCTGAGGAGAGTCTCTGATAAAAGAGATCAGCCGTTTATTGATTTCACTGAAACGTTTGTAAAAAAGCGGATGAAAAGTATGCTGAAATTCCTGATCTTTCATGAGTTTGTGAAATGGGTCAGCATGAAGTTCATAGACTGTAGCAGGTTCCAGTGTTTCAATAACAAAATCAGAAGGAATACTATTAAGGAAACTGTCAAAAGATGAGACAGCCTGATTTTCTGTTATAAAATCCAAGGTAAGTTCTTTTCCGTCCTGATAGAAAAATACCCTTAAAGCTCCGTTTTTTACCAGAAACATCTTATCCGAAATTTTTCCTTCCTCAAGCAGGATTGTTTTAGCAGGATAAGTAACCTCTTTTAATAAATGAAGATCAGCTTTTAGAAAAGAATGAATATCGGGAACGTGCATACTTGATCTGGATTAATGTGAAGTGCTTAATATATCCTGTACGATTATTTTAGATTTTTCTATCAGTTCATTCGATCTGTAAAGCTGGCTGGTGAGTATAGAGCTTTCAAAAAGAAGATAGATGTGTGCTGAAATCATATCGTTTTGAATGTCTTCATTGAAACATGCTCTCAATTTATTTTTATGATTACGGATTACCTTGTGAATTTCTTCTTTATCAGCAGGAATTTCCGACAGAATATTCAGAAAGCTGCATCCCCTGAAATCTTCTCTTTTATTCATGTAAATCAGAAAATCAAAGGATTTCTGAAACTTTTCCTGCAATGTTTCTGCCTCGGATGTGAATTTTTCAAGTTCAGACACCCAGTAATCATACCTTTTATTGAGAAATTCAATACAAAGATCATCTTTAGATTTGAAATGCTGGTAAAAACTTGCTTTGGATACATCAGCTTCATCAATAATTTGATTGATGCCCGTATTGTTATAACCTTGTCTATGGAAGAGAACCATGGCAGTGCTTATTATTCTTTCGCGAGGTTTGGGCATGATGTAAAATTTTTACAAATTTAAATAAAATATGAACAGACTGGTAGGTGTTGGTTTTTAAATAAATCCTTTTGTATAATATAGCTGAATAACAAAGAAAAGTACAGTAAAAAACCATACAATATAAGGATGATAGCTGAAGTTATTTTTCAGAATATAATGCAACGCTTTGAAAAGCTTGAAAATTCCGATAATTCCAATGATAATAAAAACCAGAAAGACCAAAAAGAACAGGTATTCTCTTGTACCATAGTTATTTATCTTGCTCAGATTTTGTATATAAGCATCTACATTCATAGTTTGCCCAAGAAACATTGCCGAACTGATTAATATAAAAAAAGGAGTAGAGGTATACACAGTGGTATAAATAAAAGAAAATAATAACGTCCGGAAGGTTACTGTATTGATTTTCTCTTTTTTGTACCATAATAAAGCAACACTGAATGCTACCGCGGTAATATTATTCATCAAAAATATAAACAACGCTTTTTCTACCATACTTAGCCCCTTTATTTTTGAAATAATATTGTGCTCACCGCCATAATCCATTAAAACCACAGAGACAATCACAGAGGTATAAACAGACAATTTGATAGGAGAGAGGTAGTCGTGAAAACGTTCAGCCTCTTCTTTTTCCATCTCGTGAGCAGACAGGTCATAGCAGCGGTGGGGGTCCTGAAATAGCTTGAAGATGGTTACCGGAACCAACAATATTTCAATAATAATTTGTAGACATAGCTTCTCAAAGCTATCGATCAATTTTTCAAACATAGATGTGTATTTGTATTAAGGGAACGTTTTGCAATTTAACTAATTTTTGAATTGCATCTTAAAAGATAATAAAAAAGTGGATGATTCAGGTTAAATCATCCACTCATTAATTATTTAAAAAAGCTTTATTACTTTTTTGGAAGCCCTTTTTTCAAAGCAATATGAGCTCTTTCTACAGCTTTTCTTTCTTTCCAGTCCATATACCTTTTTTTGTATCGGCCTTTCATGAAATTATCAAAATTACGCTGTACAGCAAGATTCCAAAGAGAATGTGCTTTTACAGCCCAGCTTTTATCCCATGCACGCAGTGAAATAGAGAAAGATCCATCCAGATATTTCATCCAGTGCCACCAACCTGTAGGCATGAATAATGTATCTCCGTGTTCCAGGAAGCACTCAATTCCTTCAATACCATCCAAAGCCGGAAATTTTTCAAAATCAGGATTGGCAATATCATAATCTTCCAGTGCATAGGTGGCATAAGGAAGCTTATACAAACGTGTTTTCCATTTGTATTCAAACAGAAGGACATGTTTTCTTCCATTGAAGTGAGTATGGAAAATATGCGGCATGTCGATATCATAATGAAGGAAAGTCACAGAACCTTTACCTCCGAAAAACATACTTGGATATTTATCTAAAAATCCACCCATAAGATTCTTTGGCGGAACATAGTCGTCCAACAGTTTGGGTGCAAATTTTATAGGATCAAAGAAGAAAATTCTCAGATCTGTAGGCTCTCTCTGAATAAGGTCCACATAATCACGAAAAGGCATTTTCGTAGTCGGAGTATTGATAGGAGCGGCAGGATCTGCTTTGGAACTGTCATAAAGGGGAACTTCAACGTCGCCTACTACTTCCTTCATGTAATCCATCGTCCATTTTTGATAGGCGGGCCACTTTCTTGCCATATTTCTGATTACCACTGGCTTACATGGCTTTAGATATTTTTCACGGAAATCTTCTTGTGAAATGTCATCTACAATATCAATTGGTTTAAGGATTATTCCCATTTGTTCAAATTATTAAGCTAAAGTATTAAATATTTGCGACAATAAAATGGAAAGAATTAAAATTATTTGGAATTAATATAAATAAATAATAAAGCACCTGTTTTGGCTTTGCTTTTTTTTGAGTTATTATAATATGATATTGCCTGCTGTTCTTTTAAAATTTATAGTGTTTATACGGTAAAAGATGGTTGTGAAATACAATAATTGTATGTATAATTGTCGTATTAAAAATAACCATGAAACGTTTTACTACAATTATTTTTTCACTTGTATTTGCCACTGCTTTTTCACAGAAATCAACCAGGATTTTTACTTCAGATATTGATAACTTTTGGGTAGCTTATGACAGCATTCAAAAAACAAATGATTACTCCGGAAAGCTGGATTTGATCAAAAGATTATATACTGATAAAGCAACAAAAGGCTTAAAAGCTTTTATGAATGCCAGAGATTATAACGATAGTGTGTATGTAAAAGTCATAGAAAAATATCCTAAATTCTGGAATTCAGTAAGGCCGAATACCTTAACAATAAAAACCAAAACCAAAGAGTTGGAAGCCGGTGTTGTCAGGCTGAAGCAATTGTATCCTGAACTTAAAGATGCTGAAATGTATTTTACCATCGGTGGGCTTAACGCTGGAGGAACTGTGAGCGGAAATATGGTATTGGTAGGTGCAGAACTTGCCACCGGAATTGGGTCTACTGATGTTTCAGAATTTAAAGATGAATGGTTGAAGGGTATGTTTGCCAATCAGTCTCTGGATAATATCGTTTCCCTGAATATTCACGAATATATCCATACCCAGCAGACCGGATATCAAAATAGGGTTTTAAATCAGGCTATAAAGGAAGGATCATGCGATCTGATTGCCGGACTTGTGATGAATGAATCTCCGCAAAGAAAATATATTTCCTACGGAATGGCTCATGAAGCTGAAATTAAAGCCCGGTTTAAAAAAGAAATGTTTACCGGTAATCTTGCCGACTGGTTTTATAATGGAAGACAAAAAGGAGAGGGTGCGGATTTAGGATATTATGTAGGGTATGTGATCAGTAAAATGTATTACCAGAATACCAAAGATAAAAAACAGGCTATAAAAGATATTATTGAACTGAACTATAGCGATAATAAAGCGGTTGAAGACTTTCTGGACAAATCAAAGTTTTTCAAAGAAAAAGCCAGTACGCTTGTTAAAGAATATCAAAATCAATTACCGTATGTAGTGAAAATAGAGCCAGCCAATGGTTCCGTAGAGGTAAATGCCGATACCAAAGAGCTCAGAATTACTTTTTCGCAGGAAATGGTTCCTGGAAAATATTCCTTCAACTTATCTGATAAGGGAAAAGAATATAATCCGATGACCAAAATAGCCGGGATGGAAAATAATAATAAAACTTTGCTGATATTAGTAGATCTTAAACCGAATAAAGAGTATGAGTTTGTGCTTACCAACAAAGGCTTTATTTCTAAAGAAGGTCATCCTCTAAGAGACGAGAAACTTCTTATAAAGTTTAAAACGGCTAATAAATAACATTTTTATAAATGGATAATTAATAAGAAGGATCTGAGAATGAATTTCTTTTATCCTTGATTATATTGTTGGTTGTGTGTTAAAATTTCATTGATTTTCTGATTTTTTTAGCCTTTTCATAAGATTCTATGAATGGGAGGAAATTCTGCCTTTTTCAAAAAAAGGTTATATTCGGCTTCGTAAAAATAATGATATGCAAGTATATGAAGGGATTTCTGTGGGGTTGTATCTGTTATTAATGATAGGTATAGGCATATATTCTTATAGAAAATCAACAAGTAATTCAGAAGAATTTTTAATTGGCGGCCGAAAAATGGGAGCTGCCGTAACAGCATTGTCTGCAGGAGCAGCCGATATGAGCGGATGGCTTTTGATGGGCGTTCCGGGAGCAATGTATCTGTCCGGAATTTCAAGTTCCTGGATTGCGATAGGTTTAACCATTGGAGCCTATCTTAATTATATTATTGTAGCTCCAAGGCTCAGAATTTATACAGAAGTGGCACAGAATGCCATTACGCTGCCTGTATTTTTTGAAAACAGGTTTAAAAATAAAAATCAGCTTCTGAAAATCACATCCTCTATTTTCATTCTGGTATTTTTTACCCTGTACACATCTGCAGGAATGGTATCCGGAGGTAAATTATTTGAATCAGCTTTCGGGATGGATTATACTGTAGGCTTGCTCCTGACAAGTCTGGTGGTAGTGCTGTATACTTTTTTAGGTGGTTTTCTGGCAGTAAGTCTTACTGATTTTGTGCAAGGAACTATTATGGTATTGGCATTGGTGATTGTTCCGATTGTAGCGATTACCCAAATCGGAAGTGTGGGAGAGACGTTTTCTCTGATTGAAGCAAAAAATCCAAAATATCTGGATCTGTTCAGAGGAACAACTACCGTAAGTATTGTGTCTTTATTGGCGTGGGGATTAGGGTATTGCGGTCAGCCTCATATTCTGGTACGTTTTATGGCCATTGATAAACCGAAAGATTTGATCAAAGCAAGACGCATCGGGATTACATGGATGATCTTTACTGTTGCCGGAGCCCTGGCCATAGGATTGGTAGGAATCGCTTATCTGCAAAAGTTTGATATGAATACCATGATGAAGTTTGACGGATCAAAGACGGAGGCAGAAACTATTTTCATTTATTTCTCCCGTATATTATTCCATCCGTTTATTGCAGGATTTTTACTTACAGCCATTCTGGCAGCAGTAATGAGTACGATTTCTTCTCAGTTATTGGTGACTTCAAGTTCATTAACAGAAGATATTTACAAAGCCTTTCTGAATAAAAAAGCAACGTCTAAGCAATTATTAATGGCGAGCAGACTTTCTGTTTTACTCGTAGCTGTCATTGCGGTACTTTTATCCCTTGATCCTAAGGATAGTATTCTTAATCTGGTAGGAAATGCATGGGCTGGCTTTGGTTCTGCATTCGGACCGCTGATCCTGCTGTCTCTTTTATGGAAAAAGGCAACATGGCAGGGAGGTTTTGCCGGGATGATGGTAGGAGGAATCACAGTATTGGCTTGGGTTTATCTACAACATCCCCTGAAGGACTGGTACGAAATCATTCCTGGGTTTATGCTTTCTCTGTTGACTAACGTGATTGTTTCATTATCAACATATAAACCAGATGCTGTTATTGAAAGTGAATTTAATGAGGTTAAAAAAATTATGCAGGAATAATAGAGAAAGTCTGCATTTATAAAATAAAATAGACCCTTGCTGAACTGCGAGGGTTTATTGTTTTAATACTTTTCAGACTATTTAA
Source organism: Chryseobacterium sp. T20 (assembly GCF_047345655.1). NCBI lineage: Bacteria > Pseudomonadati > Bacteroidota > Flavobacteriia > Flavobacteriales > Weeksellaceae > Chryseobacterium > Chryseobacterium sp. T20. The sequence goes on along the minus strand of NZ_JBLFDU010000001.1, from coordinate 513,937 downwards.
TGGGGATGAATTATTTATTATAAAATTTAATACTATTTAACAGCTTGTTTTAAAGTTGATTTGCCATTTTTTTACTACTTTGTCATTTCAAACTAATAACTTATTTATTATGAAAAATCTAAAGAAAATCGCAAGACAAAATTTAAAATCAATCACAGGAGGTCGTCCACCTGCAGCCAGTGAATGTATGGCATGTGGTTGTCCAACCCCGATCTGTTATTATCTTAATGGAAACGGCGGCGGTGGTGGCTGTGGAACCCTTTTATGTGCATAATCACTTTTTATAAAGAAACCTTCCGATAAGCGGAAGGTTTTTTCATAACTTCACCATAAAATTGATTCAATAGTATGAAGCTGAAATTGGGGATATTAGATCAGTCACCTGCAATAATGGGAGATCATGCAGCATCTGCATTGAAAAATAGTCTTCATCTTGCTGTATTGGCGGAAGAGATAGGTTTTCATAGTATTATGTATTCTGAACATCATGGAGTAGAAGCGTATGCAAGCTCCAGCCCTGAACTTTTAGCTGCTATTGTTCTCAGTAAAACAAACCTGATCAAAGTAGGAACAGCAGGAATCATGATGAGAAATTATTCTGCCTATAAAATTGCAGAATGGACCAAAATGTTGTCAACCTTGTATCCTGAGCGTTTTATTCTCGGACTTGGAAAAGCACCGGGAGGATTAAAGGATGCTGTAATGGCACTGAACAATCATAAACCAGTCATTTTATCCAATATGGAAACCAAATTGGAAGAGATCATTCAATTCATAAAAGATGAAGAAGGGATATATGATGGGCTTATTGCACAGCCGACCCATGTACAGCATATTCCGGAAATTATGTGGCTGGGTTCAGGAATGACTTCTGCCAGAGAAGCAGCCAAACACGGGATAGGATATTCATTCGCTGCTTTTATGAATAGTGAATATGGAAGGGAAAATACCAATACCTATCTCAAAGAATTTGATAGCACGCAATATTTTCCTCAGCCTTCATTACAGGTTGCTGTGGCTGTATCAGTAGCGGACAAAATTGAAGATGCCAGACGGAATGCTTATGGAATGGCCTATCAGTTTTTACAATCCAGACAATTGGCAAGTCCCAATGCGGTTCTTTCTCCGGAAGTGGTGGAACAGAAAATTTTGGGAACAAAGGATGAAGAAGAATTCTTTACTACTTTAAACAGAATTATTATAGAAACACCACAATCTGTTGGTCAGAGATTAGATGAGATTTCTCAAAAGTACAGTACAGATGATCTTCTGATTTTGTGTAATATGTACCGGGAAGAAGATCGCATAAACACTTATAAAAGTATCATTAAAAATAATAGATAAACTCCACAGTATGAAATTTCTGTTATGCATGGAGTTTTTTATACTATAATTCAAATCCATGAAACAGAATATATCAACATTATATATCATTACAGGAGGTCCCGGAGCAGGAAAAACAACGTTGCTGGATGAATTAAACCGGCATGAATTGATAACTGTGCCTGAAGAAGGAAGGAAAATCATTAAAGAACAGATGGATTCCGGTGGTGAAGGGCTTCCGTGGCTTGATAAAGAGCTTTTTGCAGAACTGATGTTTAAAGAATCTGTAAAAACCTACCTGGAAATAAGCAAGATGCCCCATAAGAAACCTGTTTTCTTTGACCGTGGGATATTGGATACGTTGGGCTATATGAAACTTGAACACATTTCAATTCCGGTATCTATGGTAGCAAAAGCAAGAGAAATGGTTTATCATCATAATGTTTTCATTCTTCCCCCATGGAAAGAGATTTATGAAAACGATCCTGAAAGAAAACAAACCTTTGAAAAAGCAGTAGAAACCTTTGAGTGTATGAAAGACATTTATCAGGAATATGGTTATACTGTTATCGAAGTTCCTAAAGTTTCAGTAGAAAACAGAGCGCACTTTATTCTTGATCAAATCACATAGAGAAAGACGCTCATTCATCAATCATCATTTATCAACTATTATATGAACAATCTTCCTTTTGAAAAAGAACTGATCGAAATGGCTGACCAGGATCTCTCCGTCAGAGAAAAACTATTGCTGGCCGGAGAATTATCCGGAGGCTATCATCCTGAAATGGAAAATATTCATAGAGCCAATGCGAAACGACTGCGGGAAATTATAACAGAAATAGGGTATCCTACCATCTCAAAAGTCGGCGAGAAAGCTAATGATGCAACCTGGCTGATTATCCAGCATGCCATCGGTGAACCTGAATTTATGAAAACATGTTATGCTATGATGGAAGAACATGGTAATGATATTAATCCTTTGCATAAAGCTTATTTATACGACCGGATTCAGGTTTTTCAGAGTAAACCCCAAAAGTATGGGACACAGTTGACCTCTGAAGGAACAATTTATCCTGTAGAAAACAAAGAAAACTTAAATGCAGAGCGTGAAAAGGTAAATCTGCGGGTCCTGCCTGAATCAGATATTAACAAAATTCCGGAACCTGAAGTCATTCCGGAAATTGATAGCAAAGACGTTGAATATACAGTTTGGAGAAAAAAAGCAGGCTGGATTTAAAGCAATGCTGAATGCATGAAGAAATTTTCAACTTAAACTGCAATTCCTTCCAGCTTCCATCTTCTAACCTCCATCTTACTTACTCGTTTTCAAAATTTCACGAACTTCAATATTTCCTCCAATTTTAAAAATTGGGTTTCCTTTCGCTATTTCAACGGCTTCATCAATAGATTCTGCCCATACAATAATATATCCACTGATGAATTCTTTGATCTCGGTATAAGGGCCATCCGTTACCATATTATCAGGTTTTACGGTTTTGGCAGCTCCCGGAGCGGGTAATAAAGTATTTCCTTCATCTACCAGTTTGTTTTGGGCAGCGATGTTTCCAAGCCAGATCATGCGCTCCCGGATCTGTTCAGGAGAAGGTTTAAAATCAGAAATGTCTTTCAGTCTGAAGATCAATGCAAATTCTTTCATAATCATATTCTTTTTTTTATGACGATTAAGATAGATGAACAGGGACAGCGTTTTAAATGTATATTTATTGATCCAATAAAGGTCTCGGATCAAACAGAACTTTTAAGGTTTGGATTTTTCCATTCTGGATGTGATACCATCCTGAAGATTCTATAGTTTTTTCTCCCATGTCAATATTATACCAAAAACATACATCTTCACCGGAAGTAAAAGCCCTGAGAATTTCATACTTAAACTTCATCTGTTTCATATCTTTCATATAAACAGAAGCTCCTTCTCTCTTACCCAATACTCCAATAAATTTAAAGTCAGGATCGAGACAGCTTTCCGCCTTGTCAAAATTTTCTTCATTTAAATAGTGGATAAACTGTTCTGCAATGTTTTGAATGGTATTGCTCATAAAGATTGTTTTATTGTTGAATACAAAATTAAGGTTCATTGAACATTCCACTTGTGACTATAATCACAAAATGCTTTTATCTCTTTTTGAATTTATTTTAATACAGGAATTCTTCCTTTTGCATAGGCAATCTGTTCTTTTTCTTTGTTCTGATCAGGATTGTTTTTAAGATACATCTGATAGTATGTTGCTGCATTCTTAGGCTGTTTCAGGTTGAGATCATAAAGAAGTCCCAAACGGTAATAAATAATATTGCTGGTCCCAAAAGTCAATCCTCTTTTGTAAGCCGTCACCGCCTCGTTATATTGGTTTTGGGCTTCATAAATACCCGCCAGCGCAGCATAGTAAAGGTTGGTGTGGTCTGAAATAGCTTCATCAATAGTCTTTTGGGCATAGATGGCCGCATTCTTATAATCTTTCAGTTCACGATAGCTCAATGCCAGAAAATATAATGTGCCTTCATTTTGTACTCCCATATCTTCCATTGTTTTGTAAAGCATAATGCATTTCTGATAATCCTTTACGTAAAAATAAGCCTGTCCCATATCGTTCATTACATTGACATCAGCATGATTTTTCAGAAGCTTTTCACCAATTTCAATCACTTCCGGATATTTGGTGAGCTGGTTGGCAACCGGCAGGAGTGCCTGTTGTAAAGTAAAGTTTTCAGTGTCAGCAACGATTGCTGTTTTCAATACATCATAAGCGGGTTGATATTGTTTGAGACCGCTGTAAGTTGTGGAAAGGTCATATGCCACATCAGGATCGGTGGCATTCAGGGAATTGGCTTTTTTAAGATAATTAAGTCTGGATTCAGGTGTTTCCGCATAAGCAGCAAGTTGTTTATAAGCACTGAAATTAAGACTGTCAAGCTGAATGATCTGTTGAAGATAGGTTTTGGCATTAGAAACATTTCCACGTCTGGAATTAATACTTGCTAAGCTGAATAGAGTAGGCAGGTTGTTGGGTTGAATGGTATTGATTTTCAAATAACTTTTCTCTGCATCCGGAAGTTTTCCTGCCATCATATTACAGTAAGCGATTTGTGAAAGGGCTTTTATATCCTGTGTATCTCCGGGATATATGCTCTGAAGATAAGTAGCTGCATCAGCATAACGTTGTGTTTCATAATATTCAAGAAGTTTTTCAGTATCAATTTTGGCAGACTGGGCAGTAAGATTTTTAAAACTTAATAGAATAATACACAAGCAAATTCCTCTTTTCATCATGGTTATTTTTTAACTAAAATATTGGTTATTTATTGAGCTTCCAAATTTTGGGCTCACTTATTGGGGATTTTTTTAATCTTATGACTGATTTACAATAAAACCCTAAACCCAATATCATTAGATTTCTTATATTCACTTTACGGAAAAAAGCAAAAGATATGGAAATAAAAACTGTACACTCATTCCTTGAGTATTATGGGAAAATAAGAGAAAGAACCAACCGTATTATTGAAGTTGTTCCTCCTGAACATATTGATTTTTCTTATAAACCCGGGAAATTTACCATTGGCGATCAGATAAGGCACATTGCTGCCATTGAACGGTATATGTATGGAGAAACCATTACAGGAAGGAGAAGTGCTTATCCTGGATGTGGTAAAGATCTTGCCGACGGTTATGAAAATACAGTGAAGTTTTTCAATGAAATGCACAGACAGACTCTTCAAATTATTGAAGGACTATCAGACGAAGATCTTACCAGAAAATGTCTCACACCTGCCAATAGTGAAATTTCCGTATGGAAATGGCTTCGTGCCATGATAGAACATGAAATCCACCACAGGGCAGAATTATACATCTACCTGAACCTTCTGGATGTAAAAACACCTCAGATTTATGGACTTTCTGCAGAGGAAGTGCAGGAGATCAGTGTAAAATTATAAGAGGTCTCAGACTATTAAAAATACAAACCAGCTGCCAGTGTACAGCTGGTTTTTGTTGTTAAAAGATCTTATATTTTAGTTTATTTCTAATTTAAGTGATAAATTAATTGTTTTCATTTATTAAAAATTGTTAAATATTTGTTTGATATAGAGGTGTTTATTTCTTTTTTTTTAATCATTTACTTTAGAATTATTTATAAAAAGTCGTAGAACTACGACAAAATTTCAGATTACCTGATGAAAATTTTCTGAATAGCGATTACCGTTTTATCTTTGTAATACCACCAATCCAATTACAAAAAATTAATAATGATTAAAACCCACATATTACAAGAATAACATCAAGAGAAATCTTGAAATTCAACAGGGTTATAAAGTAAGCTTACTCTTATATTTTTCCTTTTTAACACCCTGTTCTGATCCCAATATCCGGATTTCACCATTACCAATGGAGTGCGGATAATGAAAAATGTATCTGAACTTTGTTGTCCAGATCAATTTCAGACTTAAAAAAACTGACACCCAATCAATCAAAATATTACAATTATGTTTCAGGACGATCATTCACCCAAAATGCCTGTTTCCAAAGATAAAATTTCAGCTGTAAAGAATATTAAAGAAACATTGACAGATCAGGCTGTCAACAAAGCAGCTCAGGAAGTACAGGAAAAATCGAGCGGAACCGTTAAGAAAGCTACAGAAAAAATGGCTCAGGCTCAGGCGTATACAGGCCTGGTTCAAAACGGTTCTCAAATGTTTATGAATCAGATTAAACAACCGAACCCTCCCACACTGGTAGAAGATAAAGTATGGTCCAAACAGCCAACTTCAGGAATTTATAATGCCAGTACAATACCGGGAAACCAGGTTGCTGGGATCAATCGTGTGGTAAAACTTGAAATCGTAATTGACGGAAAAGTGATAAAACATTTCAAGCATTTTCAATTAAAACAAAGTGCTGTAAAGCATCATGAATTCGATCTGATGCTGGCTCACGATACGTTAGGAAGTTCAGAAAATCACAATCTGGAAGAAGCTCAAAACTTTCTCGGAAAAAGAATTACCGTAATTTTCAGATATAAAGACGTGGAAGATGGCCCTGAAAGAAACTTTGTAGGGGTAATCACAGAAGTAGGTTTCAGCCAGGAAAAAGGAAGCCTGGGAAATATTGTTCTTACAGGATCAAGCCCTACGGTTCTTTTGGACGCAGCTCCTCATATTCAAAGTTTTGGAGGAGCACAGGAAATCAGTCTTAACAGTATTGCAGATCAGGTGATCAAGGAAGGGCTAGGACAAAACAGTTTTGATTTCAGAGTAGATGCAGCCCATGGAAATGTTTCTTACAGCTCACAATATGAAGAGACTCATTATAACTATCTGGCCAGAATTGCAGAAGCCTATGGTGAACAGTTCTATTACGATGGTGAAGTATTGCATTTCGGAAAGCTTCCGCCTCAGGAAAAACCTGTGAAGCTTACTTATGGAAGCAGTGTGAGTGATGTCAAGATAAAAATGAAAGCTCAGCACGTGAATCCTTCATTTTATGGCTATAACAGTAGTAAAAATGAAAAATTGACAGCAGGAAATTCAAAAATTAATCATACTTCAGATATTGCCAAAAGAGCGTATGAAATTTCAGAAAAAACTTTTACCACTCCATCGTTAAGAGTAGCTCCCATAAAAGCGGTGTCTTTCATGGATGTGGAAAATTCCCAGAAAGGAACTGCCGGCAGTAAGGCTGCTGAAGTATTTGTTATTTCAGGAATTACCACAGTGCCATTTCTTTATCCTGGCTGTATCGCGGATATAGAAATGAGAAAAGCGGAAAGCAGTGAAACGACCTATTTTACCAAACTGATGATTACAGATATGTATCATGAGGTAGATGCCAGAGGATATTATACAGGAACTTTTGAAGCAATAGCTTCTGATACCGGATTTATTCCCCGTCCGGAGTTTCATACCCCAAAAGCAGATGCGCAATTTGCCAAAGTAATTTCCAATGTAGATCCTTTGAATCAGGGTAGAGTTAAAGTACAGTTCGACTGGCAAAATGGTTCTACCACAACAGAATATATCAGGGTAATGACCCCAGATGGCGGAGGAAGCGAAAAAGTGAGTAAAAATCGTGGTTTCATGGCGATTCCGGAAGAAGGAGATCAGGTAGTGGTCAATTTTGCCCATCAACATCCTGACCGTCCGTTTGTGATGGGAGGAATGTTCCATGGAGGCGTTGGCGGAGGCGGTGGAGCCGGAAATAATATTAAAAGCTTAAGCAGTAAAAGCGGGCACACCATGAGCCTGGATGATGCTGGTGGAATTACCGTAAAAGATAAAGATCAAAATTCTGTTTTTCTGGATGGAGCCGGAAATATAACGATAGACAGCAAAATTTCCATTACGCTGAATTGCGGAAGCAGTTCGATCTATATGGATAAAGATGGCAATATTCAGATTAAAGGAAAAGAAATATTTGTACAGGGAGTTAATATTGGTGTTGGCGGAACAACGAGTATCGGAGTTGGAGTAGGACCTGAAGACGGTGAACCTACTTCGGGCGTCGGAATTAAATCTGATACGCTGGATATCGGAACCAATATACTTTCTATGAGGGGGGATACTGAAGCCAATCTTAGCAGTGGAGGAAAAATCAATGTTGGAGGCGGAAGTGAAACAAATATTGTAAGTGGAACTGTAAAACTGAATTAAAGCAGATGAATCCAGTAGATTTGGAGTTGGTGAAGTTAAAAAGACAATGGCAGAAAGTCGTTTCAAAAAATGAAGAAAAACCTATGCTGATCTGTATAGGAGAAAAACATGAAACGGATCTTTTTGACGGATTTATCAAATCGAAACTTTCTGAAGATGAAGAAAGTGACGATGTTTTTTTACTCCACTATCAGGAATTTAATGGAATGAACTCTTTCGGACAAACCTTATTGGATGAATGGACTGAGTTCTATGAGATGTTGAAAAAAAGCGAAGAGAATATTCCTCCATGGGATCTGAAAAAACCGGAAGAAAACTTTAAAACAGATGCGTATAAGGCATTTTATCCTTTGATGGAATTAAAGAAAAACTTCCCTAATATTCAGGATTCTAAAATTTACATCTACATTGCTCCGCTAAGGATCAGTGATACCGAAGAACTTTCTTTGTGGGTGAAAGAATGGTGCAGGATCTGTGAAGTGTCAGAAAATAAAGATATTAAGCTGGTCTGGGCAGAACATCACACCTACAGAACTTTGCCGGAAATCTCTTCAGCTCACAGGTTCAGAATAGAGGTAGACATTCATCAGTTAATGCAGAATACGGCAGCTCATACCAATCGCAAGAAGAACAGCCCGGATACGGATTTTCAACAGCAGATTCTTATAGCCAGTAATCATTTAAGCAAAGAAAGATTCAAAGAAGCAGAACATGCATTGAAAACAGCAGTGAAGCTGGCCAAAGAACAAAAGAATAAACAGGGTGAAATTTCTGCCTACTTTATGCTTACCCAGGCTTATACAGCAGATAGAAAGAAAGATAGGGCAGAAGATACTTACCGCACAATATTAGAAGAAGTAGAACCGGATAGCCCTTTGGCAGTTCAGATGTATATGAATTATGGTAGTTATCTGTTAGGAAACTCCAAAAAATCCAAAGCAGAAAAAATATTTGAAAAAGCTGCAGAAACCGCTCAGAAAACAGGAGAATATGCTATGGCTATTGAATGTTACAGAATCATCGCTACATTGAATGATACGGTTCTGACAAAAGATAAAATGATCAGATATTTTGAAAAATGTCTGGATATAGCAAAATTGATGGATCCTTCAGCAAGAGAACAGAGCAGCCTGAGGTCTGTAGCCTCAATGCTTATTCTCAAATATGAAGGTGATACCGATAAAAAAACAATACTGGACAATGAAATGAAGACTTATTTTGGTGATGACTGGAAGGTGAGTGTGGAAAAACCAAAAGCAGGGTAATCTCAAATTTAAAGAATCATGGCAGATCTGAATAAAAAAACAGTAAAACCCATCAAAGTAGAAAAGCCGGACATGAACCCGGACCGCTCCCTGAAGGTAAACACAGATGTTTCTTCGGTAAGTTGGGATAAAACCACACAGGGTTGGAAGAACGGAATGAAAAATAATTTTGATTCCCTGAATCCTGTTTCTATGGTGAAGTCCATTGCGGGCGGAGATGCAGATCAGCCTGCAAAAAGTAGCGGAGGTGGAGGTGGAGACAGTGCTGTTACTGCAGAGCGAGCAGCTCCGGAAAGCAAAGTGAAACTGATTAAGGTCAATAATCCTGCAATGCCTTCCACAGCCATTCAGCATACCAGTAAGCATTTTGATATCGTGCTGGCCATTGATATTCACTGGACGCTCATTCCACCGCCACCTTCTTTCATGTTTATTCCTTTGCCATTGCCGCATCCGTTTATCGGGATTGTTTTTGATATTATGGATTATATTACTATCAAGATTCCGGTTCCGCAATTTGCAAGAAACCTGATGCCTTCTCTTCCGGAAAGTATTCCGATGGGAGGTTCAATATATGTTCATGGAAGACATAAAGCAACTACCACAACCAGTGTGATGGGAGTGGTTATTCCATTCAGACATATCACGTCACTTATTCCGGTATATATCATTCCTTTCCCTCAGGAAGCTCCCCATGAAGGAGAAGTGTATTACGGTTCACAGACTGTTTTGGCGCAGGGAAGTAAAATGAGTGGAAATCAGCCTCAACAGGTATTAACCTGTATGGGATTTCCTTTCGGAATGACCATGCTGCCTGCAATGCCGGATAAACCAAAGAAAAATCCGTTAGCTTATTTTGCTTTCTACAATAACTTTTCAAGCATGTATATCCAGATCAATACGGGTGGACCTGTATTGGTGGGAGGAGCCTTTATTCCTCATACTTATACACCGGGAGAAATGCTGATGCGTCTTGCCGGAATGTTTTTAATGAGAAGTTTAACCAAGAAAATAGGAAAACTGGGAGCGAATGGTTTAAAAAAGCTTAATAACAGTGTCCTTAAAAAAGCTCCTTTCAATAAGTTTAAATTTTCAAATGCTCTTTCTAAAAAATTATGTCATTGGGGACTGGAACCTGTTAATTTTGCAACGGGTGCTATGTTTTTTGAATGGGAGGATTTCGAAATTCTGGGGAACACCCCTTTAACCTGGAAAAATAAATGGCACAGCGATAGACCTTATGATTTTGGGCCTTTAGGAAACGGTGTTTTTAATAATCATGATCTGTTTATCCTTCCTGAAGAGAATAACAAATTTGCCGGATGGATGCATCCTGAAGAAAATATAGCCATGCTCATTTCTGTACCTGAAATCGGAGAAGAAATGACCTATTTCAGAGATCAGAAAATCTGGCAGTACAGACCTGATAGCAGTATCTGGGTTGTTCGCAAAGGCACTGATATCTACACCTATAAACGCTTTCATCATGCTACAGAAGGAGTGATATACAAAGTAACCAGGATCGAATATGGTGACGGAACCATTCGTGAATATGAGTATGAAGGTCACAGCATTGTTCTAAAAAGGATAAAAGATGTTAGTACCGAAACGAGTATAGAAACCACTATTCACCCTGAGCATAAAAAGATAACAGATGTTTATTATTGCTATAAAAACCAAAAAGATCTGCAGGTCCGTTACAGTTATGATGAGTGTGGGAATCTTACCCATATCTGGGATATTCACAAAAAAGCAATCGTCTTTGACTATAATGGGAAAAATCAAATTGTAAGAAGAGTCAACCGAAATGGGATGAGCTATATCTGGAAATATGATAAAAAAGGTAGGGTAGTATATACTAAAGGCTTGGATGGATATATGGAAGGACGTTTTCATTATAATGATGAAGAAGGCTTCACAGAAGTAATATACCCTAAACGAGATAATAAAACAGAACGTTATTATTATGATGATCATTTTCTTGTGTATAAAAAAGTAGATGGAGAAGGTGGGGAAACCTGGTATGACTTTACAGCATACAATGAACTGAAAATGATAGGAAGTCCGGAAGGACGTGTTCAGGGGTATACGTATGATGAAATGGGAAATATCAAGACTTTTCACAGTCCTGATGGAGAAGAATATCATTATCAGTATAATGAGTTTGGACAGGTTATTGCCCGTTTTTCACCTTCGGGAGCTTCTGAAACATGGAATTATGATGCGCATGGAAGATTAATCAGTCATACAGATGCAGCAGAAGAAAATGTTTATTATGAGTATGCTGATGGGAAAAGGCTTCCGGAAAGATGCATAAGGGAAAATGTTACGGCATCTTACGAATATAATGAAAGAGGGCAGCTTATTCAGCTTACCAATACTATCGGAACTGAGCAATTTTGGAAATTTGATGACTATGGAAGGTTGTTGGTCTTTAGTCCGAAACCTTTAAGCAGAACTCTTTGGAACAGAGATAAAATGGGAAGGGTGGTTGAAGTGAATGAACAGGGGCAATTGCCATTGAAACTTCGCTACGATGCTTATGACCTTCCGGTTTATGCTACAGATGGACGTGCAGAATGGTTGATGAGCTATACCCCAATGGGAAGCTTGAAGCGGCAGATCCGCCGGAATGCACTCACCAGTAAAAAAGAAGAAACACTAGCCTTTGGCTATGATGCTTACGAAAATTTAGTAAGTATGACCAATGAAAAAGGAGAGGTCTATATTTTTGAAAGAGATAATAATAACAAAATTATTGGTGAAACCGGCTTTGAGGGACGCAAAACAGTCTTTGTCCGTGATAAGGATGGCTTGATAACCCAAAGAAGAAGCCCTCATGGAAATACAATCTTTTATGAATATGATCTGGCAGGAAGAATAACGCAGGTGGATTATCCGGACGGAACCTGGGAGGCATATCAGTATGATACTTCAGGACTGCTTATCAAAGCGGATAACGAAGATAGCAGTGTTAGCTTTCAGAGAAACCAGTTGGGTCAGATTATCCATGAAAAACAAGGGGAACATTTAGTTCAATATAAATATGATCAGCAGGCTAATCTTATTGGTCTGGAAAGCAGCTTAGGAGCGAAAATTGATTATTCCTATACTGATCTGGGACAGCTTAGAAATATTTCCGCCAGCACTACAGAGGTAATTTTACCATGGCAGATGAATGTTGAAACCCGTAAAAATGAGCAAATCCTTTCCCGTGAAATGACCGGGAATGTGGAAAGTACTTTTGAATTCGATCATACCGGAATGCCTATAAGCCAGAAAGTAATTACTCATAAAGCAAATACTACTTTTCATAAAGACTATATATGGGGAGAAGGAAATCGGTTATTGACTATACTTGACAAAGTAAAAAGTGGTAGAACAAGATTTGATTATGATGCATTCGGAAGTCTTGCAGCAGCAGAATATTCCAACGGAAAAGTTCAGCATAAAAACCCTGATGAAACGGGCTGCTTATATGAAAGTATAAAACGTACCGACCGTATCTATGATAAAGGGGGAAAGCTGATGCGCGACAAAAACTGGTTTTATCATTATGATGAAGAAGGAAATTTGTTATTAAAGAGTAAAAGGGTGATCAATAATGTCAGGTCAGAACATCAGGAAAAATCAAACAGCGCTCATCCTTATTACAAAGCCATTGCCTCAGATTGGCTTAGCCGTCCGAAAATGCCTGAAGGTGTTATTCTTCCTAATGTGAACGATACTTCCTCAGCAGAAATTCAAAAAACTGAATGGGAATCCGGTGACTGGGCTTATTCCTGGAGTGCTAATGGAATGCTGGCTAAAGTAAAGCGTCCGGATGGCAAGGAAGTGAACTTTGAGTATGATGCATTGGGGAGAAGAATTTCTAAAATTGGCTGGCAGAAAATAACTCGTTATATTTGGGATGGTAATGTTCTTTTACATGAATGGAATTATAATATTGAGGAAAGACCTGCCAATGAAATTGATGATGAAGGAAATATTATAAATAGGCAAGAGCCCATAGAGAATTTAATAACATGGGTTTATGAAACAGGGAGCCATGTGCCGTCTGCAAAGATTGAAGGAAACAGAAAGACCTCAATTATTTCAGATTATATAGGGAGACCTGCGCAGGCTTATGATGAGGATGGAAATCTGGTCTGGAGTGCAGACTATGATATTTTCGGAAGAATTGAAAATGTAAAAGGTGATGAATCCTTCATTCCTTTCCGACAACAAGGACAGTATGAAGATGAAGAGACGGGACTTTGTTATAATAGATTCCGGTATTATGATGGGAAAAGCGGGACTTATCTTTCTCAGGATCCAATAGGTCCGCTCGGAGATAATCCTAACCTGTATGCTTATACTCATGATAGTAATTCGGAAATTGATCCACTGGGATTAATAGAGGTTGACGGAGGATGGTCACGAAGAAAAGCAGAACGAGGATCAATTATAAAAGCAAAAAGACCTACACCTCCCTCTATACATGCTACCAAACATATTCAGGCAACTTCTATGGAAGATGCTAAAGCCAGAAGTATTAAAGGAGTAGGTGGTAAACCTGAAGGCTCATATTTTCCGGATGTAGTGAAAGATAACTTTAAAAATTTTGAGAAAAAAGCTGCATTTGACGCCATGAGAAAAGGAAATGTGGTGCCGAATGGAGGAGTTACTTACTATATTTATGAACATCCTACCGATATAGGGTATAACTTGGGAGAAAAAACAAGATTTATGAGAGTGGAAATAGCTTCCGGTACTATACACAGTCATCCGATATCAGAAGCAGATGCCAATAGTTATATAAAAAAAGCAAATTATCCATAACAATGAAAGATAAAGGAATCGTAAATACTGGAATTCAGGTGGAAGGCGGATGGAGTATTGATGCAAACGTTTTTATAGACAAAAATTATAATATAGAGGATATCCCTTTTGATGATACTTTATTGTTTAGTGCTGTAAATCATATTACAGGAAAAACTATTTCAGTTTCCTATGAAAATAGCACTGTAGGATATTCTTTTGATTTCTGCATGCTATCCAGAAGGTTAGGGGAATGGCATCATGATGATGCAACTATTTATAAAACGATAGAGACAGGTCACCAAATTGATAAATTCTACAATGCATTATCAGAATATCTGAATCCATCAAAAAAAGAGCTTATCCCCTTAAAAATTTCAAGCTGGACCATTGTTTATAATAATCTGATAAGAGATGAAGGTTTGTATGATGATATAGAATTGATTTTTTCAGCAGTAAGAGGAAAACTTTTTATAGACATTACCTACAATCGGAATTCCGAAAAACCTTATTATATCTATATCGGATTATCAAAATATGAATATTCCCAAATTGTTTACAGTTTGGATAAACCGGCAAGAGAATACCAGGAAATATTTTTAAAAAATATAGATGAAGTTGTTGTCATAATTAATGATTTTCTCATAGAACAAGACAATTATTTATCTGAAATTTCAAGAAAAACCTGAGTGCTGTATTGATGTGAAATGGACAGTAAGCCAAAAGCACAGCAATAGAATTTAAATATTTAATCCAAATCCAATTCAAATATATTATGAAAAAAATATTCTCAGAACTTAAAGGTTTTGTGGTGTTTAGTCCACAACTTTTAGCAAAATATCTGGAAGAAAATCACCTTTCCGGTAATAATATTTTAAAATATTTTGTAGAAAACGAACATGGGGATGAAATAACAAAATCAGGAATTGCTATTCCAATTATAGGGGTAGAGGAAGACTATTATGCATTCCGGGTTTCTGTAAATGAGGAAAAAATCCTGAATGATAGTGAAGTAGAGGTAGAGTCAAGAGGCTGGGTTTTTCAGACGGCTAATAATGAAGTAAAAATTGTAGGAATTGGCTATTTAAAAGATATTACTACCATTAATGAGGAAAACAGTATTACGCTATCGTTGGAAAACGGATGGCATTCTTTAAAGATTCGGGGAGGAAGTCAAAACGGCGAAAGATTATTTGAGCTACATATGGAGAAACAGGATGCATACCCAGCTTTCAGCGGAGATGTTACTACCGAATATTATTACGGATAAAAAATATGAAAAAAAAAGATCCAAGTAGAAATATTTTATTTCTGAGTTTAAATATCTGATGTTGAGATTGTAGTGCCTATGTTTTCTTAGGCTGAGAACACGGCTATCCCTGTAAAACTCCAGAAAATTCGAATTTTATTGAAAAAATATTTTGTCAGTAATAAAAAACTTTCTATATTTGCACCACTGAAAACAACGGTACTACCGGAGTTAAAGGAGAGTTGGCAGAGTGGTCGATTGCGGCAGTCTTGAAAACTGTTGACTGTAACAGGTCCGGGGGTTCGAATCCCTCACTCTCCGCGAGTATTAACAAAACCTACTGATAAAATCAGTAGGTTTTTTATTTTTTATTCTTTCCATTTTTCTGAACTTTTATATAATCAACATAATTATTAAAAAGTATTTACTTAAATAAGGATTTATATTCTGACTAAAACCAAATTCTTATCCTGTTATCTTCTAGAAATATTTAGTAAGCTCTTATTATTTTCTATTTTGGATCCTATTATTGATCCTATACCTTGAAAATAGTACACTATTTTTCTATATAAATATGAACCAATCCTGAAATGAGTTCTTAATATTGATTATTAAGTAGTATTTTTTTAATCAGATTAGTATGTAAATACAAATGATAAATGTTTAAAATTTAAATCAAAAAACCAATCAGTTAGTTAATGAGATGGCAGTCATATTATTTTTTTATGAAATGTAAACTATTGTGAATGTTTGTGTTAATATATTAAATAATTTGAAAAACTAAAATTTTAAAATTTATCTAATAAAATTTGATTTTGTTTCGGGGAATGTGTTTGTTTGCTATATGATTCATTGAGGAATAATGTGATTTACAATGAATCTAATAACAAAATATTAATATTTTAAAAATTTATTTGATGAAAACAAAATCATTACAAAAATTAGGAAGTTTTCAACTTCAAAATGAGAAATTATCGACTGTTCTAGGAGGACAAGGAGGTCCTGCTTTGCATTCTTATGACTTAGGTTTTCAAACAACTGGTGCTGGGGAAATGTGTTATAATGGACAATGTCTATCTTATTCAAGTGATGCTTTTTACCCTGATGGAAGTTATAAGTATGTCAATGTTAATGATGTTCCTGACAAATCGTGTTAAAAAAACATTTTTAAAAGGCTGTCCTAAAGGGTCAGCTTTTTTTAGTTTATCGGCCTAATTTGTAGGCCTCTTAGAGAATCTACCAGATTTAAGACTATTACAAGACTGGTAAGACTTTTTCATTTTTTTATTTAAGTATATGAAACAATCAATATCATACATTTTTTTATTTCTGGCTGTATTATGTAAGTCTCAAGCTTTAGAGCTAAAAGATAAAACTCTGATAAAATATTATGAATTAACTAATGAGGCTGAAAATAGGATTATTAATAATGACTTGCTTAAAGCAAACAACTTATACAAAGAAGCATTTAACGAATTTAAGTACCCCCATGCTAAAGATTTGCAAAATAGTATGACAGTTGCTTTAAAAACAAGTGATTTAGAAGCGGCATATGCACGTTATCAATCTTTAAAATGTTTAGGAAAAAAGTTTGATGATGATTTTGTAACAGATAACTTTAAAAGTATTGAAAAGTACAAAGCAATATCTTGCAAAAATGCAATAGACTTAAACTATAAGAAGAGCTTAGATTCTTTAGTTAATGTAGATCAGTATTACAGGAAATTATCAAAAGGAAATTATCAGGTATACAAAAAAGGACTTACTAAAAACGATAGTATTGCTTCTATTAACTTATTGAAACTAATCAAAAAAAAAGGATTTCCTAACGAATATAATATAGGTTTGAAAATGAAAAGTTGGGTTTATTTTCATGACTTCTATCTTATCATTTGGCATCAGTTAGCAAGTAATTTGTATAGTCCTCAACGAGTAAACTTTTCTGATGAAATTATAAAAGCTGTGAATGAAGGCAAAATAAGACCTGATATTGCAGGTTTTCTGCTTGATTTAAATAATAACACAAGTAATTATTCGTACTTTAAAATCTCTCAATTTATTACAAATGATGGGAAAATTGATTGTTGTTATATTAGTAAAGATTTTTTACCAGAAAACAGAACAGAAGTATCTTTAAAAAAAATAAGAGTGGTTAATGAGAAAAGAAAGCTAATAGGCTTATCATCTACGGAAGATGAAATTCGTAAGAGTATTTTCAATTTGAATAATAAAGATTATGTTTTCTCAAATAATGTTATTGAGGGATGGAATTTTAACAATAGCAATGATGTTGAGAAATTTAAAAAGAACTTAATTAAATTGGATGATACTGCTCATTAGTTTAGATAATGATACTATGACCGATGAGATTTGTACTTGGTTGTCTTATCAAAATAAAGAATTTGTTCGTCTAAGTGAGAATCAACATATTAACAAAGTTTTTTTTGACTTTAAAAATGATGTTTTCAAAATTTTTATTGGAGAAATTGAGTATAAATTGGAAGACTTCAAATCAGTATTCTATAGAAATGGGGGAGTTTATTATGATACAATAACAGGTGAAATAGATAGTAATTTAGTTGATTTTTATAATTCGGAACTCAAATCTATATCGGAGTTTATTTACTATTATTTTAAGATAAATGGGGTTCGTATCTTTGGAAATCTTTTTACTAAAGAAGTTAATAAGTTAGAAATTTTATTTTTGGCAAAATCTCTAGGCTTAAAAATCCCCGATACTTACATTTTATCAAGATTAGATGACTTGGGACAGATTAACATGTCTCAGGCTTATATTACAAAGGCAGTTTCTGAAATGAAACCAATTATCGTTGAAAATGACCTGTATCTGAATTATACACGTGAAGTAGACCTAAATAATATTCATGATAAAGAAGAAAATATTATACCTTCATTAATCCAAAGAAAAATTCATTGTCTTTATGAAATAAGGGTGTTTTTTTTTGAAAAACAAATTTGGGCAATTGCTACATTTGATTTTTCGGGTGGTGTTGATATTAGGAACATAAAAGAGAAAGACAAAAAGTACCTCCCTTTTGTGCTTCCACCAGAGCTGAAAAGGAGAATTTTAAAATTAGCAAAGAAACTCGACTTAAAGTGTGGAACAGTTGATTTATTAAAGTCTGATGAAGAGTACTATTTTTTAGAAGTGAATCCATTAGGACAGTTTCACCAAGTCAGTCATTACGGGAATTATCAAATAGAAAAATATATTGCAGATTTATTATGAAAGAAAAACTATACTTAAAAGGAATTGAATATTCTCTACAAGAATGGGAGAAAAGTAACAGTGTGTCTCAGGTTAAATATTCCGAAAATAAATATAAACAAAGTAGAAAAACAAAGATTTTTCGTCCACAAAAACATTATTCCCTTTTGTATTAAACATGTTCTTAAAACTATTTGATTCAGTTAAAATTACTAGAGGTGCTAAAAATTCTATTATTTTAGATGCTAGTACTGGATTTTTACAATTTATTCCAATTGCTCTTTTTGATTTATTATCAAATGAAAATCAAAACTATTCTGTATTAAAAAAACAATTAGATAATGAAAGCTCACAAGTATTAGAAGAGTACCTTAATTTCATCTTAGAGAGTTATTCTAAATTCTAAGAAAGAATTGTCAACTTTTCAGAATACATCAGAATTTAAAGAAACCCCTTCTTTTGTTGATTATTTAATTTTGGATATCAACAATTCAGATATCCTAGATAATGTGCTGTTACAACAAATTTGTGATTTGAGAATTAAATATCTACAAATCAGATTTTCAGAACTGGAATTAAACGATATAATAAAAGTAATTAGGAAATTAAGCTTGCTTAATGATTCTAGTATTAATGAACTGTCACTTGTTGCAAATTATGACTTACAATTGGTTATATTTATCAAAGAGAATCATTATAGCATTTCTAATAAATTTCTCCATTTTATATTGCATTCATCCGATGAACAGGGTTCTCAAACTTTAGAACATGTTCAACTAAGTATCATTAAAAATAGAATTAATATCCCTCTAAGTTGTGGATTGGTTGATTTAAAAAATATCAATCTTAATCGCAACTTTTATCTTGAAGCAAAGCAACATAATTCCTGCCTTCACAAAAAAATAGCAATAGATATAGAAGGCAACATTAAAAACTGCCCCTCCATGCCTCAAAGTTTCGGAAACATAAAAGATACAACATTGGAAAATGCTCTCAATCATCCTGAATATAAGAAATATTGGAACTTAACTAAAGACAGTATTGAAGTCTGCAAAGATTGTGAATTCCGTTATATTTGTACCGACTGTAGAGCCTATACTGAACAAACAAACATAAACAATGAAGGCCTCGATATATCCAAACCTTTGAAATGTGGTTATAATCCTTATACTGGTGAATGGGAAGAATGGAGTATAAATCCCCTGAAACAAAAGGCAATTGAGCATTACAAAATGAAAGATATTCTCAAAAAATAAACCCTGTAATTCATACGAATCACAGGGTTTATTTTTTGAGAATATAGTTTTTAACTTAAAATCTCACATGGTACTATACAAATCACCCACGGACATCTTTTGATTCCCGGAGGTGGGCAACACGCTTCAGAGCAACTTACTGCTCCGCCGTTAATACTTTTCAACTGATCTCTTGAAATTTTTTTAGAATTTTTCATAGTCAAGTAATTGCGTTAAACGTAAAATTAAGGTTGGTTTCCACCACCGCATCCGTCGTATGGCATACATTGCCACTTACCACCGATTAAACATAGCTGACCACCTCTGCAGTCAATTCCACCCTTAATTGTTTTCAATTCCTGTCTTTCGATTTTCTTTAAATTTTTCATAATAATTTTTAAGTTTAGTTCTATTCGAAATTAATCAAATTTTATCAACTATTGTAGAATTATCGTGAAAATATTTATTTTTAATTGATTAATTATATAATGTTTTGTATCTGTTTTGTGGAATTGTGTAAAATAATTTAATAGGAAAGGTTTTGAGATTCAGTTTTTTAAAATTCATTTCATCTCAATAAAATCTTGCCCTGTGACAAGTCCGTTTTCAGATTGACTTGGTAATTTTGATTAAAAGTTTAATCCACCAAATCTGATACTATTATGAAAAATTTATTCAAATTCTCTGCACTGTTGGTTTTAATTATTGTTCTTACGATATCTAAGGTATATGGACAGAAAATAAAACCTTCTGAAAGCGGCTATGCGCCTGCCAACGGAATCAAAGTGTATTATGAAGTCTATGGTAAAGGAAAGCCTATTGTACTGTTACATGGCGCCTTTATGACGATTGACCTGAATTGGGGCGAGCTGATCCCGGAACTGTCTAAAAACAGAAAAGTAATAGCACTTGAATTACAGGGACATGGACATACTCCGTTTTCGGAAAGGAAATTATCACACGCTACTTTGGCCAGTGATGTTACAAAGGTTATGGATTATCTGAAAATTGATAAAGCTGATGTTGCAGGATACAGCTTTGGTGGGGAAGTGGCTTATCAATTAGCGATACAAAGTCCGGAAAGGCTGAACAAACTGGTTATTATTTCGTCAACATATAAAACTAACGGCTGGCTGCCCGAAGTCAATAAAGCATTGGAAGGAATGAAACCCGACCTCTTTACAAACAGTCCTATGCATACTGCCTATAATGCTGTCGCACCAGATAAAACAAAATGGACTCCATTTCTGGAGCAGATGATGGCTTCTGCCGGACAACCTTTTGATCTTGGCGATAGTAATATTTCTAAAATTCCGGTACCGGTTTTAATCATAGCTGGTGATAATGATGGACTGGACAAAACAGAACTCTCAAAAACCTATAAACTATTAGGCGGTGATGTTTTTGCAGACATGGGAGCTATGCCGAAATCTCAATTGGCTATTGCTCCGGGACAAACTCACGTAAGTCTGATGATGCAGACGGCAATGATTCTGAACTATCTGAATAATTTTTTAAAATAGCTTGAGGATGAATCCAAAATTTGAAGCAGGAATTAATATCGCTATAAAAATTCCCAAAAATAAATATGAAAAAACAGTTGCCTTCTACAGAGAAATTTTAAAATTAGAAGTAGAAGAAAGGCCAATTAATAATCCTACGGTTTCCAGAACTCACGAAGTAAAATTCGGAAATAATATTATTTGGCTGGATTGTGTCGACAATTATACGCATTCCGAAACCTGGTTACAACTCACCGTCCCTAACGTAGAAACAGCAACAGAATACTTGCGGTCAAATGGTGTGGAAACCTGTGACGAAATTGAAGAACTTCCTGACAACATGCACTGGATTACTGATCCTGCTGGTACGGTGTTCAATTTGCAGCAAAAGAAGTAGAATCGGGAATCACGTAGAATTATATCAGACAAATTGTGTAATTTTAATACCTTTAATCATCAAATCATTAAAATTTTAAAATATTCTCATGCAGACGAAACCATTCCATTTCATTGTAACCCTCTTTTTTCTGGCATTAAGTGTAACGGCATTTTCACAAAAAACAGCCGCTTTGAATTCTTTATTGGATAAAAATTCAGAATTTATCTTCCCACAGACACCCGATAAAATATCAAAAGCACTGAATGTAAAAACTGTTTTTTATGAAGATGCCAATGAAGAAAAATATGCAAAATGGCCAATGAAAACAGGGCTGGAGCTTTATTGTGGTCTTGGAAAAGATAACGCTGTCAATGAGATGTTTTTCACAACTTCAGACAATAAATTTTTAGTGGTGGAAGGGCTTCCTTTTGGCCTTGTCCTGAATAAAAGTACATTGCAGGATAGTAAAACCAGGTTCACCAAATACAATGCTAAAACACAAAAATTAGGAGCTGGCAGTGAATTTCCAGGTGGGTCAAAACTGATTTTTAAAAAAGGTAAGCATTATGCAATATTGTTTTTTGACAGTAAAAATCTCTTGAAATCATTAGGTTTAACACCAACGCTTATTGATCCGGCAGCCAATTAATTGCTGAAAATTACCATTATATCACACCCGTCATTTTTTGATGGGTGTTTTTATTTACAGGATCAAGTACGAAAGAAGAAGAATACAAAAATACTCAATGGTGAAAGTCCTTCATTTATTTCTTTATTTCCTTAGTTCATTGTTTTCTGATTGAATGGCAGACAGGGTTATCATAGCTTTGACCTGTCAAAACAAAAACAATTAACAAGATAACAGTATGAACAGAGAACTCATTTTTTTAAGAACATTTGCCTTTACAGCAGTCATTGGAATTGTATTTTTAACCGCTTCAGCCTTTAAGACATCCGGAAATCAGAAATTTACTGAAATAGATGTGGAAAGAATCAATATCGTCGAAAAAGACGGTACGGTAAAGATGGTTATTACCAATGTTGGAAAATTTCCTACAGGAGAAGAAAAAATAAACAGTAGGCCTACCAATAAAACAAGAAAGAAACGTTCCGGTATGCTCTTTTTTAATGAAGAAGGGATTGAATGTGGAGGTTTTATTTATGACGGACAGAAAAATCAAAACGGGCACAGTTCTGGATTATCCCTAACTTACGATCAATATGATGGTGATCAGGTCATGCAGCTTTTGACCCAGGATTATAAAAAAGGAGACAAAAGAGTAGTGTCCAGCGGGCTTTATTTTAATGACCGTCCTTCAAAAGAATCACAAATCAAAACAGGGGAAATCTTTGCGGAGCTGGATCAGATGAAAGATCCTGAAGCTGCACAGAAAAAATATAAAGAATATGAACAGCAGGGACTTGTCGGAGGAGCACCAAGAATGATGCTTGGGAAAACCAAAGATGAACATAACGGACTGTTTTTATTTGACAGCAAAGGAAAGCCAAGAGCCAGATTCTGTGTAGATAAAAATAATGAAGCCAAACTGGATTTTTTAGATGATAACGGAAACGTTACCGCATCATT
Source organism: Chryseobacterium sp. T20 (assembly GCF_047345655.1). Taxonomy (NCBI): domain Bacteria; kingdom Pseudomonadati; phylum Bacteroidota; class Flavobacteriia; order Flavobacteriales; family Weeksellaceae; genus Chryseobacterium; species Chryseobacterium sp. T20. The sequence goes on along the minus strand of NZ_JBLFDU010000001.1, from coordinate 490,710 downwards.
TCCTGAAAAGAAAAAATAATATTGTAAAAAACAGCCCTGTAAAAATATAGGGCTATTTTTGTAAAAAAGTGATCCTTCATAAAACCGATGAAAACCATTTTAAAAAAGATTAATCAAAACAGATATTTCCTGCTGTTTATCCTTTTGTTTGCCTACGTACAGTCTATTCATACCCGTATTGGTATAAGAAGAACACTGGATTGGTATATTTTCACACCTGAAGCAGCGGTTGTTACCCTCATCACTGCGTGTATTTTGTTTTATGTAATCGATTTTTTTATTAAAAACTGGCAGAAATCATCAACGTTCAGTATTGCAGAAGTCTTGAAAATATTCAGTTTTTCATTGTTGACTTACTTGTTGGTGATGAAAATAATAGGCTTTGTGATTGCTCTTATTTTTGGAAAAATTGAGAAAAATTTTAATCAGGAGGTTGTTATTCTTTCTACTTTTTCAGATTTGATCGGAGGTTTTATCTATGGAAGTTTTTTTCTGGCTTACCGTTATTACAAAAAGAATGCTGAATATCAGAAACAACTGGCTGTGTATGATCATGCTCTGTCTGAAAGTAAAATTAATCAACTGAAAACCCAGCTTAATCCTCATTTTTTATTCAATAATCTCAATATTCTGGATCAGCTAATAGAAGAAGATAAACATAAGGCCTCGGATTTTCTGAATGAATTTGCAGAAATATACCGTTATGTTTTAGATGTTTCCGATAAAAAAATAGTGTCTGTGGAAGAAGAACTGGCCTTTGCACAGAAATATTTTAACCTGATACAATACAAATACGGAAATGCTTATTCATTAACAATCAATTCTGTTAAATCATTAGGTTATATTATCCCGCTTTCATTACAATTGTTACTTGAAAATGCGGTTCAGCATAACCTTGGTACTGTTGATAAACCTGTCCGGATCACAATAAAAATAGACAAGACAATAACCGTTTCGAATAATGTAATCCCTAAAAGAAACCGTAAAAAAACTTCAGGAAGGGCACTGAATAATCTCAAAGAGCAATACGTTTTATCAACTGATCAGCAGGTAGATATTTTAAAAACAGAAACTCAATTTTCAGTTACCATTCCTATAATTCCAGCATAAAATATGATAAAAATTGTAATCATCGAAGACGAAATTCCTGCAAGAAACAAATTAAAGCGTTTCATCAGCGAACTTGAAACTCCTATTGAAATTGTTGCGGAAATTGATACCGTAGAACAGGCTATTGCTTTCTTAAAAAACTCATCTGTTGATCTGATCTTTTCCGATATTGAACTATTGGATGGAAATGCCTTTGAAATCTATGACCAGGTGAATATTTCATGTCCGGTTATTTTTACCACAGCATATGATCAGTTCTGGATGAATGCCTTTGAAAGCAATGGGATTGAATATTTACTAAAACCTTTTTCACAGAACCGTTTCCAAAAAGCATGGGATAAATTTCTTTTATTAGGAAAAACTCATTCAGAACCGCAAAATGTTTTGGCAAAACTTCAGGAAATGCTGGGCAATAACCATACGCAGAAAAACTATAAGAAAAGATTCACGGTCAGTTCACATCAGGGACTTTATTTTATCAATACGGAAGAGATCTCTTTCTTTGGAGCAGAAGAAGGAGTTGTTTTTGCCTTTGATAAAGCAGGAAAAAAGCATCTCTTGAATGAATCTACATTAAAGGAAATCGAAATTCAGCTTAATTCTTCAGATTTTTTCAGGATCAACCGGAGTGAACTTGTTCAGAAAAATCATATTGAAAGAATAGAGCGATACAATAAAAATACACTTTCCGTTCAGATAAAAGGGCAGAAAGATCATCTTATCACAAGCCAGAGCAATACATCTGCTTTCAGAAAGTGGATTGAAGAATAAATGGGTTCTCCGGTTTTATTCCATTAAATAGTCAGCCCATGGTTATTTTTCACTTCAGCCATCACAAACGTACTGTGGGTGCTCCCTATGGAATCTACAGATCCCAGCTTATTGAATACAAAATCCTGATAGTGTTTCATATCTCTTACCTGAACTTTTAAAAGGAAATCAAAATCTCCGGAAATATTGTAGCATTCGGCAACTTCTTCAATTTCTAAAATCTCTTTTACAAAATCATGACCTACGGATCTGTCATGAATTTTGAGCTTGATCTGGCAGAAAACTGTAAATCCACGGTTCAGTTTTTCAGCATCAAGAACCGCTGCATATCTTTTAACAAAACCATCCTGTTCCAGTCTTTTTACCCTTTCAAAAACAGGTGAGGTAGAAAGGTTTACTTCTTTTGCAAGTTCCTTAACGGTCAGTTTAGCATTTTTCTGGAGCAGCCTGAGCAGCTGTAAATCCTTATCATCGAGTTGTTCCACAGAATATTATTCTTTTAAATGATTAAAACAGTCAAATGTACAGAATTATATGCTTTGATTTTTATTTTTAAAAGTTTAATTTGCTTAATTATTTAATGTTAATTGTATTTTTATTCTGTATTGTTAATTTTACACAAAATTAAAAACTTTTACTGATGACCATGGTCAAGAGTAAAAGTACAGTTCTTTACAGATACTTCATCAAACAGGAAAGGTTTTACTTAAGGTAGATTAATAGGGAATCGTGTGCAAATCACGAGCTGTCGCGCAACTGTAAGTAACACACCAAAGGTTTCTGTCCTTGTAGATCCACTGCCAAAAGCGGGAAGGATGACGGAAACTGTTACAAGTCAGGAGACTTGCCTTTACTGAATTGACAATGCTTTCGCGGTCTGAAGCTTTGGGGTCATACAGATGATATATCGGATTTGAGTATTTTCTTTTTTTAAGGAAATTACGCTGTCTGTTATGTCATGACTTTCCTGAAACTTCTTCCGATAAAACATTACGAAGCCTTTTAAAGAACTTTCCCAATAAGTTTAATTAAAAAGTTTAAAAAAATGCAAACTCACATCCTTGGCTATCCGCGTATTGGTAGCAAAAGAGAACTTAAAAAAGCCTGTGAACAGTATTGGTCAGGTAAAATCCTTTTGGAAGAACTTCTGAATACCGGAAGAACGATCTGTAACCAAAACTGGAATATCCAGAAAGAAGCAGGGATAGACCTTATCCCATGTAATGATTTTTCATACTATGATCAGGTTTTGGATATGAGCCTTGTAGTAGGAGCAATTCCAACGCGTTATCATGAAGTGGTGCTTAAAAAGAACAATACTGAGTTGGATCTTTATTTTGCGATGGCAAGAGGATATCAGAAAGACGGATTGGATATCACTGCCATGGAAATGACCAAATGGTTCGATACCAACTATCACTATATCGTTCCGGAATTTTATAAAAATCAACAGTTTAAACTGAGCTCAGATAAGATTTTCAATGAATTTGCCGGAGCAAAACAAGCTGGAATTAATGCAAAACCGGTGATTATCGGGTTGGTTTCTTATCTGTTATTAGGAAAAGAAAAAGAAGAAGGCTTCGATAAATTGGAGCTGGCGGGAAATCTTCTTCCTGTTTATACAGAGATTTTAACTAAACTTCAGGATCAGGGAGCAGAATGGATTCAGTTTGATGAACCTTTCCTGGCCTTGGATTTAACAGATAAAGCCAAAGAAATTTATCTTTCCGTATATGCTGAAATCAGAAAACGTTTCCCGAAACTGAAATTTATTGTAGCTACATATTTTGACGGATTAAAAGATAATGCATCACTTGCTGTTTCCCTTCCTGTAAATACATTGCATGTTGATCTGGTGAGGAATCCTGAACAACTTGATGAGATTCTGAATGTTATTCCGGATAGTTTAAGCCTTTCATTGGGGGTAATTGACGGTAGAAATATCTGGAAAAATGATTATGAAAAATCATTGTCATTCATCAGAAAAGCGGTTGAGAAATTAGGATCTGAAAGAATTCTGATTGCACCATCATGCTCATTGCTTCATTCTCCTTGTGACCTTGATTTTGAAACCAATCTTAATCCTGAAATTAAAAACTGGTTGGCTTTTGCAAAACAAAAAGTAAAAGAAGTCGTAACACTTAAAGAGCTGGCATCCGGAACGGAAAATGGACAAATTCTTGAAGCATTCGAAGAAAATAAAAAAGCAATTGAAAGCAGAAGAACTTCTTCTCTTATTCATAATGATCAGGTAAAACAAAGAGCGAATGCAGTTACTGAAAAAGATGCTCAAAGAATAAATACCTTCAAGATCCGTAAAGAAGAACAGCAGGAAGTATTGCAGCTTCCTTTATTTCCAACTACAACCATAGGATCATTCCCGCAAACCACAGAAGTAAGAAGCTGGAGAGCTAAATTTAAAAAAGGAGAGCTTACTGCAGAGCAATATGATGCCTTATTGAAAGAAGAAACGCAGAGAACAATTCGCTGGCAGGAAGACATCGGAATCGATGTACTGGTTCACGGAGAATTTGAACGTAACGACATGGTGGAATACTTCGGAGAACAGCTGGAAGGATTTGTATTCACTAAAAACGGTTGGGTACAAAGCTACGGAAGCCGTTGTGTGAAACCTCCTGTGATCTTTGGTGATGTTTCCCGACCAACTCCGATGACCGTGTATTGGTCTGAATATGCACAGTCTCAGACTGAAAAATGGGTAAAAGGAATGTTGACAGGTCCGGTTACGATTTTACAGTGGTCTTTTGTCCGTGATGATCAGCCTCGTTCAGAAACGTGTAAGCAGATTGCTTTGGCGATTCGTGATGAAGTGGTGGATCTGGAAAAAGCAGGGATCAGAATTATTCAGATTGATGAACCTGCGATCAGAGAAGGACTTCCGTTAAGAAAAACAGACTGGCAGAATTATCTGAAATGGGCTGTGGAAGCGTTCAGAATTTCAGCAAGTGGAGTAGAAGATGCTACCCAAATCCATACGCATATGTGTTATTCTGAGTTCAATGATATTATTGAAAACATTGCCGATATGGATGCTGACGTGATTACCATAGAATGCTCACGTTCTCAGATGGAGCTGCTGAATGCTTTTGCAGATTTCAAATATCCGAATGAAATTGGTCCCGGAGTATACGATATTCACTCACCGAGAGTTCCGTCAAAAGAAGAAATGATTGAACTGCTGAGAAAGGCTCAGAATGTCATTCCTGCCAATCAGCTTTGGGTAAATCCTGATTGCGGACTGAAGACTAGACATTGGGAGGAAACTGAAAAAGCTTTAATCGCAATGGTTGCCGCTGCTAAAGAAGCTTCAGTAGAATATGCTGTTTAGAAAAATTTAAAATAATTAGATTCTATATTTCGGATCGTGTTATGATTTTCATAGCACGATCTGTTATTTTTAAAGGCTAAAATAATGGATATCCTATAATATTCTATTCATTTTTATATTCTATTTTTGCAGCTCGGCAAATTTTGACATATGATCTTTTAAATAGATGTTAAAAGCTGATCAAACTAATACACTATACATTAAAACCATGAAAGAAGCATTTCCTGAAATGAGATCGGAAACCTATAATCCTCAATACATTGCCGGAGTGAGATGGAGTATTGTCATTCTTTTTGCGGCTATTGCTGTTGTTTTACTGAGGTTTTTTATTGATGCCCTATCCGATCCTTCTACAGACACCGCTTCTGATATGATCTTTTTATTACTGTTTCTTATTGCAGGTTCACTGGCGGGTTGGCTGGTATATGAAATGATGAGGAATCAGGATGAAAAAATCAATGGTCTGCTCATCAATCATCAGGGAATTCTGTTTCTCAACAGGAATGATGAAGTGCTGTCAGCAATCAAATATTATGATTTGGTAAAGAGTGATAATCCTTATACAAAAGATATATTTTCAGAATCCCGTGCTTCTGGAAAGTACAGCGATTTCAGAAAGAATCTGTATGTTCATGAAAAAGATGAAAACAGAGACCCTCAAAAGAAACTGATCAATCTGGATGTGCTTCCGCTTAAAAACCGATATGATCTTATCGGTCATTTTTTGAAAGGGGTCCATGTGTTTCGCCCGGATCTGAAAATCAATCCTGAAGTATACAAAGACTTTTATCTTGATGAAAAAACACTGCGTTACGCTCCGGAAAATCTTAAGAGCGATATGAAAATGAAAATCATTACAATAGCGGTCGTTATTCTGGTGATTCTTGCTTTTAGGTATTTCTTTTTAGAGGAGATTTAAGTTATTTTGCCTGTAATGCACTTGGCGGATAGCCGAACTGTTTTTTAAACGCAAACGAGAAATGGGATAGATTTTCAAATCCAAGATCCAGATAAATATCAGAAACAGATCTTCCTTTTTGAGTGAGCAGAAAATGGGCTTCTTTTAATCTGCGAAGTTGCAGCCACTGTCTTGGCGGGACTCCGAATATTTTTTGAAAATCTCTTTTGAACGCAGACAGGCTTCTCCCGGTTAAGTAAGCAAAGCGCTCTACATTGACATTGAAATGAAAGTTTTTATTCATAAAACTCTCAATATCTATTTTATACGGTTCAGAAAAATCAAATAAAATATCCTTAAGACCTGGATCATAATTCAATAGCAAGAGGAGGGCTTCTTTCTGTTTAAGCCGAAGGATTTCCTCAGAAGCAGGAAGGTCTTCATAAGGCAATAATGAATACATAAAAGAATGTAATGCCTTTTGCTCTGGTTTTATATAAGCAGGAACATTGTCTTTCTTTTCGGCCTGATATCCATACTCGCGGCTGAAATCATGAAGCATGGCATCATCAAAATAGATGGATATGGTTCTGATTTCTCCATTTTTAGGAGGATATTTTGCGAATTTCAATAAACTGTTTTTCCTTGCAGAATAGAGTTCTCCTTCTTTAAATATCGTTTTTGTGATTCCGTCATTCAGTTCCATTTCTCCGGAAAGAACAAGACCCAGACTGTGAATCCGCGCAAACTGTTCTCCTTCCCTGAATTCTGAAAAATGGCAGGAATAATTGATGGGAAAAGGAATATTATTTTCGCTCATGGTTCAATCAGGTATTTTTTTGATAGATTCTTATTCAAACTTACAAAACTTTTTTAGGATGATAGAATCTTCGCAGCAAAACAATCATGAGATATTTTGCTGCGAAGAATATCATATTATGCCAGGATTGCTTTGGGTTCCAGGTAGGCTTCCAATCCAAATACACCAAACTCACGTCCGATACCACTTTGCTTGAATCCACCGAAAGGAGCATAAGGATCATGGGCAAACCCATTAATACAGATTCTTCCGGCATCAATCTGTGCAGCTACACGCTCGGCATGTTCCTGACTGGCAGAGCTGATATAAGCTGCCAGGCCATATGTGGTATCATTGGCAATAGCAATAGCTTCTTCTTCATTAGCATAAGGAATAATAGACAGTACAGGTCCGAAAATTTCCTCCTGAGCAATACGCATATCATTACGAACATTGGTAAAGATGGTTGCCTTTACAAAATTACCGTTTTCAAGACCTTCCGGTTTACCTTCACCACCTGCAAGCAGAACAGCGCCTTCTTCCTGTCCCAAACGGATATAACTTTGTACTCTTTCAAATTGTTTGGCGCTCACCATTGGGCCTACAAGAGTATCTTCTTCGCTAGGATTTCCTACTTTTACCTGTTCTGCAGCTTTTTTAGCCAGTGCATTCACTTCATTCAGTCTGTTTTTCGGAACAAGAAGTCGGGTAGGAGCAATACATGCCTGTCCGTTGTTCATATAAGCTCCGAAAACAGCCATAGGAATTGCTTCATCAAGATCGGCATCTTCCAGGATAATATTAGGAGACTTTCCGCCAAGTTCTAAGGTTACTCTTTTCATGGTATCTACCGCTCCTTTGGCAATTGCTTTTCCCGTTAATGTAGAGCCAGTGAATGATATTTTAGCGATATCAGGATGCTGGGTAATTTCATTTCCTACTATATTTCCTAATCCGTTAACGATGTTGAAAATTCCTTCCGGTAAGCCTGCTTCATGAAAACATTCGGTAAGCAGTTGGGTTTGTGCAGCACTCATTTCACTGGGTTTGATGACGGCTGTACATCCGGCAGCAATGGCAGTAGCCAGTTTATTACAGATGAAGCTGTTGCTGGCATTCCAAGGAGTGATAATTCCAACCACACCTAAAGATTCAAAACGTACTTTAGAATGTCCTACTGTTCTTTCAAAATCATAAGATTCCAAGGTATTGATGGTGGCTGTAAAGGCAGAGATTGCATTTTGAACACTCATTCTGCAGAACTGTAATGTTCCGCCATATTCATTCACCATAGCCAAAACCAGTTCATCTTCTCTTTTGCTTACCGCTGCATGCAGTTTTTTAAGAAGGCTTATTCTCTCTTCTTTAGTTGTTTTTGAAAATGTTTTAAAAGCTTTTTTTGCTGCTGCAATAGCCATTCGGGTATCTTCTTCATTTCCCAAAACTACCTCTCCGGTTTTTTGATTGGTAACAGGACTGATAAGATCAAAAGTTTCTGTTCCTTTTGGAGTAACGAATTCTCCGTTTACGTAAATTTTATTAATCTGTCTCATTTTGATGATTTTAATACCACAAAGTTCGGCAGAAATGGAAAGGAGAGGTTTGTTGTACAGTTCAATTTTTCTTTGTTGTATGGTTCATTTTAAAAGCTTTAAATTTTTACTTTTTGAATTTACCTGTGAAAATGCTCTGTTCTTCAATAAAATTGATTACTTTTATCATAACCAAGTAAATAACTCGTTTTGAGAACCACTCTTAAACTTATTATCGCTTAGTATCAGTCTCAGTAACCACAGGCTGATCGTTCTTTCGTTTGGGTAATTCTACCCGAACAGGTTTTCGTTTCATCATATTATTTATCGTATTACCTGTAAAGGGTGATTTTATCTGCTGTTTTTGCTTTGAGTATTGATCAAAACTGAAATATACAGCAAGGCATAGCTTAAGAAATACTCTTCGAGCTATAATCCGGATATATAACCCCTTGTAATGCGTGAATATTATGGAAAAAATCAAACAAAGAATACTAAGCACGATTATAAGTTATGAGTATCCAACATATCTGGGAGGTAAAAGCGCAAAATACTCCCTTACTCAAAAAGAAATGCAATCATTGTGACAGCCAAAGATTTCAATGCAGCGATAAATTCAGATTAAATGCACAAAAAAAGAATATTGATATTTGGCTGATTTACCGATGTGTAAAATGCAACAACACCTATAATATGACGGTGTTTTCAAGGATCAGAACAGAATCCATCAGTAAAGAAATATTCAACAAATTTTCAGAAAACAATACGGAAATTGCCTGGCAATATGCTTTTTCACAGGAATTAATACGAAAAAATAATGTAGAGGCTGACTGGGAAAGTGTAGAATATGAAATTCTATATCCCAATCTTCCGGTAGAAAATCTGATCCATATGGAGAGCGAGATCGTTTCTTTTCAAATACAGTCTCTTTTTAATTTTAATATGAGAGTTTCAACAGTACTCAGAACCTGTTTAGACCTTTCATCATCTAAATTGAACTTCCTGCTTGATTCAGGTGCGGTTTATTTTAATCAAAAACCGATGCAGAAGAAATATAAAATTACCAACGGCGATCGTATCGAGATCAACAGGCATGCATTGATTAATATATACCTTATGGGAAAAGAAGATTTTTTTCTCAATATGGCAGATGATCAATAATTAAAAAAGCCTTCCGGTTATTGATCGGAAGGCTTTTTATTTATATTCTACTTTGGTTGTTGTAAAAGATGAATATGTTTCTGCAAAGTCTGCTTTTCCTGTTTTGATTTTGTCAGACGAATGGCTTCTTCATAATGATGAATCGCCTTATCAATATGAAGTTCAGAATATAAATATCCGAGTAAACCATGATAATACCCGTTGCTGATGAGGTTGAGTTTTTCTGCTTCAACAAGTGCTTTCTCATTTCCATAGACTTTGGAAAAAGCAAAAGCTCTGTTTAAAGCAGTAACAGGAGAATATTCAATAATGATAAGCTGATTGTACAGATTTAAAATATGCTGCCATTTATCTGGGCTGGCAGGTGTGGTATGCCAATAAGCAATTCCTGCTTCAAGATGGTATTTTGAAACTTCATTGCTGTGAGTTTGGCAGGCTTCTATCAGATAATAGTTACCTTTTTCAATCAATGCCTGATCCCATAATGCTTCGTCCTGTTCATCAAAAAGAATAGCTTCTCCTTCATCATTGGTTCTAGCTTCCAGCCTTGAACTCTGAAAGCACATCAAAGCGAGCAAAGCATTGGTTTTAGGAGTGTTGGTAAATGGGTGATCAGTAAGAATCAGGGTAAGTCTGATCGCTTCCAGACAAAGGTCTTTCCGGATTAAAAGATTATTGGTTCTGGAAAAATACCCTTCATTAAACAGCAGATATAAAGTAGTCAGTACGGTTTCCAAGCGCTGATGAATATCCTTTTCACTCAAAGAATCTATTGTAAAATGATGCGTTCTGAGAGCTTGTCGTCCCCGTTGTAACCGTTTTTTTATGGTTTCTGTTTTGGAGAGAAAAGCATTGGCAATTTCTTCTATACTGAAACCACAGAGAATCTGCAATGCCAGGGATATTTGGGTTTCCTGGGAATTGATTGGGTTACAGATCGCAAAAATCATTTCCAACTGACTGTCAGAGATGTTTTTGGTCTCAAAGTCTATTGCCGGAAATTCCTTTTCAGTTGTTTTTACATCTTCATGTTTGTTTTTTTCAATCACGGAAAGATGTTTGAAATAATCTTTCGTTTTATTCTTTGCTACTGTGTAAAGCCACGCTGTGGGATTATCCGGAAGTCCATTGATAGGCCAATGCTCGGAAGCTTTCAGAAAGGTGTCGCTGGCAATATCTTCTGCAATTTCGATATGTTTTATATCAAAGGTTTTGCAAAGCACTGCAACTATTTTGCTGTACTCAGTTCTGAATAAATGCGGGGTTATTTCATTGGGATTGACCATGACTAATGAAAAGGCTGTATCAAATTCTGATGTTAATATTACAGTTTACTAATCTCTCTCACTTCTACACTTCCACCCAATAGCAGAATAGGGCATTCCTTACACAAAGCTGTGGCTTCTTCAACAGATTCCGCGTTGATGATTGTATAGCCCATAATGGACTCTTTAATTTCGGTATACGGACCATCTGCAATGATTCCGTCAGATTTTAAAACCTGTCCTGTTGCTTCCAAATGGTTTCCTCTGTCTGCCAGTTTATTCTGAGCAGCGATTCCTGCTATCCAGTTCATCCATTTTTGGGTATTGGCCTGCATCTGTTCCGGTGATGTCTTAGGCATAGATTTGTAATCTGCGCGGAAGACTAATAAGAATTCTTTCATTGTTTTTAATTTTTTGATTCATATACATGACGACCGACTTTTTATAACGAGGACATTCTCAAAAAAATAATATCAGAATAATTCAGTTTAATGTAAAAATAAAAAAATAAACCAGAATCCTGAGACTCTGATTTATCAATAGTGAATAGAAAATTTCTGAGTATTTTAATCCCATTTATTTTGGGTAGAAACTGCATATTTTCCTGCTCCGGTAAAGAAAAAGCTTAAACTTACAAGCATATAAATTACAAGAAGTTCCAAAGCCCAGCCTCCGAATTCATTAAGCTTAAAAATATTGGCTGTTTGTGCCAGAATAGTAGCCGTGAAACAATTGGCAGCAAAGATCAACCCTGCCAGACGAGCCCGGAATCCTATAATCAACAGTACAGGAGCTATAATTTCTCCTGCAAATACACCATATGCAAAGAATGATGGCAGGCCGTGCATAGTCATCATATCTTCAATAAACCCAACTCCATGGATCAATTTACTGATTCCATAAACCGACATGGGAAATGCAATTGCTATTCTGGTGATAAGTAGCCCTAAATCAATGTTCTTTTTCATTTCTTATAATTATTTAAAAGTTATATTTTACAAATGCCCCGATATTTTCCAGGGTCTTTTTTGCGTTGTTAAACTGGTCGAAATTGGAAGCTAGTCCGTACATCATTTTATCCTGTTTTACTCCCAGTCTGACAAACTGCAGCCCTCTGGGATATCCACTGTTATCGAGATTCCCAATAGCGAGTACACTGAAATATCCTTTGAAATTTTCTGTCAGATAAGGGGTGTACTCAAATGATATAGACTGTTCCAGGGAAAATCCTTTCTGATACGTAGTTCCTATAGAATAGGAGAGAGAATAAGAGGGTTGGATAATTTTATACTGCAGATAAGCACTGAAAAATGCTCCCGGGTTTTTCATTCCAAATGCAGCATTGGCACTCAGTCTTTTGGTAAGATTATAGGAGAGGGTATTTCTGATGAAGAATATGTTTTCTTTGTCCTTGGTATATTCCGTATCAAATAGGGTAAGATTGTTCAATTTCAACCGTTCATTCAGCTGATAATTGATATTGTGCATATAAGTATAGGAACGATGTCCTAAAACAAGATCTGGGGTATAGGAGAGTTTCTGTGCATTCAGGTTCAGGGAAGCTGATGCAAGGGCTGTTATAGCGATGATTTTTGCCTTCATATTTCACTCATTAAATTTCTGTGAGCAAAATTATTCAGGCCGGAGGGGAATAAACTTAAGAAATCTTAAGAAACGTCAGACAGGTGTTTTTTTCTCAGATAGCTGAGGTATTCTACCGTTATTCCAAGGTAGGAAGCGATCATGTATTGAGGAAAACGCTGTTCGATATTACGATAAGTAGTGACAAATGTTCTGTATTTAGTGTAGGCATCAACACGAGAGTGCTCAAAAGTTCTTTCCTGTAAAGTAACATAAGCAGACTGCATTTTCAGACGCCAGAATTCTGAGATAACCGGAACTTCTTTGTACAATGATTCCAGATTATTTTTACTGATCTGGATGATGGTGGTATCTTCATTGGCCTGAATAAACATTCTTGATGGCAGCTCGCTCAGATAGCTGTAAAGGTCATTTACCCACCAGTTTTCAATGCCTAGCTGAGTGGTATTTTCTTTTCCTTTTTCATCAATATGATAGGCATACAGACTTCCCTGTGCAATGAAGCGCATATGTCTGGAAACCTGTCCTTCGCGAAGCAGATAGTCTTTCTTTTTAAGCGGTATAATTTCTAATTTGGACATGATACATTGAATGTCTTTTTCTTCTAAAGAGACGATTTCCTTAAAGTGTGCTATCAGTTGTGAAAGTATTGTATCTGTATCCATCATGAAATTTAGTACCTATAGTGTACAGGTACAAATTTACGTAAATATTAAATGATCCCGATTTACCCGAATGAAGTGTCTATACATAAGAAGACCACAATTTACGGGCTAAATTGTGGTCTTCCTCAACTAAGAACTATTTAACTACGATTCTGTTTTCAAATAACCATAATGTAAAACAGTTTCCTTTCCGAATAAGCTTGAGAAAATATTCTGAAACTCATGGATGTATTTACATTTTATAGCGTTCCCGTATATTTTTAGTCCTTCCAGTATTTTTCTGGAACTCAGGTCTATATCGTATTTTATAAAGGGTTCCGGCCTTTCATATCGGATGCTCTGTTCAGAACTGTATGTTCTTGAGAATCCAAGCTTTTCAAGCCATTCTTCAGTAATCTTAATAGGTTTGATGGAGGCTGCCGGAACTGAAATACTCTGAATATCATTTTCAATTTTAACAAAATAAGCCTGCTCAACATTGTGAAAGATCTCAGTGATCGTATAAATCTGATTTTTGTACTCTACCAAGTTCTTGATTTTTAGATCTGCTACGTTCATAATATTTTGAATTTTAGTTGATGATATGGTCTCAGATAAACAGCAAATAGTATGCCCGGCATTGTATTGTTAAGCCTTGTTTTGGTGAAGATTAGGTTAAATTTTTGCTATAAAAAATTAATGATATGTTAAAATAGTACACCTATGCGCGAATTATCGCATATTCCTGTAAAATAGGATGTGGTATCTATGTGGTACTAGTTTTTTATTCTTGATTTTGGAGTGGTATTAAAAGTTGTCAGAAGAAGAGCTATAATAACGGATATCATAAGAACCCCTATGAAAACATTCCAGGAATAGGCATGAAGCAGATAACCAGTACCACTTCCCAGAATACTTGAACCAAAATAATAAAAGAGCCAGTAAATAGAAGTGGCTGAAGATTTCCCACGTTTGGCATACAAAGCGGTCATCTGGCTGGCCATAGTATGGGCAGCGAAGAATGAAAGGGTGAAAAGCCCAAGTCCGAAAATAAGAATATAAATGTTTTCAGACAGCAATAAAGCCGCTCCGATAATCATAGACAGGATGGATGCTTTAAGGATAGTATTCATGGGAAACCTCCTTGAAAGGCGCCCTACGATCATCGTCCCGAAAACTCCAAAAATATACATGAGAAAGATAAAGGCAATGATAAAGTGGCTTAATGAAAATGGTTTGGCCTCTAGTCTGAATGTCAGGTAATTATAAACACTTACGAAAACACCCATTAATAAAGCTGCAGTACAATATAAACGAAGCATGTAAGGATTGGTAAGAAAGAACTTCATCTGTTTTACCTTAAGATGATAATCTGTTTTCAGAGGATTGAAAAATTTTGATTCCGGAAACAGTTTCCAGAATACAGCACCGAGTATAAAACTTTCTACACCAATCAGAAGAACAGCGTTACGCCATCCGAATTCCCCTGCAAAAAGAGTCGCCATTATCCTTCCGCTCATTCCACCGATTGTATTTCCGCTGAGATACATACTGATGGCTGCAGGTACTGCCAGAGCATCCACTTCTTCTGTAAGGTAGGCAAGGGCAACTGCTGAGACGCCTGAAACAACAAATCCTTTCAATACTCCGATAGCAATCAATAGACTTAAACTTGGAATCCAGGTAGAAATAATAGTTAAGATTGCAGATGAAATCAGCGAAAAAACCATGAGATTTTTTCTGGAATAACTGTCTGCTTTAAAAGCAAAAAACAGTAATCCCAATGCCATACCTATGGTGGATGATGATACCAGAAGGGAAGTATCACCTACAGACACTCCGAACTGTTCAGCAGCCATTGGCAGCATCGGCTGGAAAAGATAAAGTTGTGCAAAAACCGAGAGTCCTGAAAAGAAAATACAAAGTTTTATATATCGGAAACGTGAGCTTCCCTGAAGTGCTTTTTCAGATGAATTCATGATTTTTTTGCAATTAAAATGCAGTGGTTTGACAGAAAAATTAAGTTCTGTAAATTTCCTGATTATTTTCCGAATTTAAAAATCATTATCTCAATGATATATATTGGTGAAACAAATCAGTGAAGCTGCAGACTGTTGATGTATTCTGAAGGCGTTATATTCTCCATCTGTTTGAAAACCCTGTTGAAAGTAGACTGATTAGAGAAGCCAGCCTCTGTGTAAATATACATAAGGGTTACTTTTTCAATATCATTTTCATGAAGTAACCTTTTTACACACTCAATTCTGTGCATATTCAGGTAATTATTGAAGTTGGGATATCCTTTAGCACGAATTGATTTTGAAATATAACTGCTGTTAATATCCATTTCTGTAGAAAGTTTTGAAATATTAAAATTAACATCTTTATACAGCTGTTTTTCTCTCATCACTGATTCAATTTTTTCGAACAGTTCATCTGCAAAAGGCGCTTTCTCTATCACAGAAGCTGGCTGAATTACAGTATTTGAACTCTTTTCCTCAATTTCATGGTAAATTTCAACACGTTTTATTTTATCCTTAAAATAGAGCAGGAGTGATATTACAGCTACATTGGAAATCATCAGGATGGTATCGGTAATTCTCACATCTTCAGGTCTGTGTATCGGGAATTTAAAGCTGAAGGTTTTGGAAATAAGGTATCCTGCGATAATATTCAACAAAACAAACATGCTGTAAATAAATACGTACTTTCTTTCAAAGAAAACATAAGCTGCCAGGGGAATAGGGATAAGCCAGACAAAACTCGCTATAGAGTTATTCCAGAAAGCCAGCATGATATAAAAGTTATATAGAGTAGCAATGATGATGTAAGAATGTACCATGACATTCACCGAGTAGGTTTTGCGTACAATCAGATACGTATAGACCATTAAAAAAAGTCCCCCAAAAAGATACCATGCCATTATTTTATCCGGAATGATAAAAGTGTATATCAAACCAAATACAGCAAGTATGACAGACATCAGAATATTATAATAATACACGAGCTGTCTTTTGTACTGTTCAATTTTTATGTCTTTTTCCGTGGTCATTTGTGGTAAGAGGTAATTTTAAATCATTTCAATTGGTTTCCATAACAGTCAATTTTCAGAAAATGACTGGATTAATATTTTGATTATTAGATGTTTGTGTTTTGTTGAGCCGTTTCCGGTTTTTCATTGGTTATTGCTGAGTTTGATTTATGAATGCAGATAACTTTGCACCAGCTAGCTCAACAAAGGCTGATTGATGATCTATCAATTGACCCTAAATGATTTATTCAATTCTTAAATAAATCAAATAATTTTTAAACAAATATACTAAAATGAAAAAAATAAAATTACCTCTTGCCAGCATAATGATGTGTTTTTCAATAGCTGCATATTCCCAGGTTGGTATTAATACAGATTCCCCTAAAGTAACATTACATGTAGAAGGAAAACCGGACGTGGCTACCGTGCCTGATGGTGTAATGGCTCCCAGAATGACAGGAGACCAGTTAAGAGCTAAAGATGATGTCTATTTAGCGGCTCAAACCGGAGCGTTGGTCTATGTCACTCAGGCTGTAACTGCCCCTTCAGTAAAAACGGCAAAAGTAGATAAAGCCGGTTATTATATGTTCAACGGAACCACCTGGAAATTTGCTTTCGGAGGAAAAGATGATGACATTACGATCGGAGATTTAATCTACTATCATGGAAGCATTCCTGCAGGCACTTCCGGAGCTACCACATTAGCCAGTACCTATCTTACTGACCTTCCTGTTTTGGGTGGTTTCTTAAGACTGGATGCACAATTTAACAGCAGTTCAGCAGGTACGGGAGCGGCTACCACTTTTAATCCGAGACTTTATAATGTAGGAACTTCAGATGTGAAAATCTGGGTCTCAGAAATGTCTACCCATACCGGTGATTCTGACAACGGAAATATTAAATTATCACCGGGAGCTTACAGGCAGTTTGATGATGGTGTTTATCTTACTCAGACCAATAATGAAACCGTAACATTTGATATTACCATACAAGAACCGGAACCAAGGTGGTACAGAGTGTACTATGCATTCCGCGTAGATAACAAATCTAATACAGGAAGCAGTGATGCTACAACCACAGATTCCAATACTTCTGATAACACAAGAGAATTGTTTCTCTCCGTACAGAGACTGTATTAATTAGTCACCTGAAGATTCTAAAAATACAATGATTCTATAAAATTATACAAAATCAATGGGTTAGCTGTTTAAAAATCTAATGAGATTTGTGTTTTTTCTGGGGCTGGAATACTATGAAGTTCCGGCCCCGTTTTTTAATGCATCATTTCATAGACTTTGATCAGTTCTGCAATATTTCCAACATTAAGCTTTTGAAAAATCCTTTTTTTATAAGTGCTTACTGTAGACATCTGAATATTGAGCCTGTTGGCGATTTCCAGATTACCATTGCCATCCGCCAGAAGTTTGAAAATTTCGTATTCTCTGGATGATAACTTCTCTACGGGATTATTTCTTTTGTTTTGAATAATAAGACCAATCAGCTCTGCAGGATAGAAATATCCTTTTTCAATTACTGTTTTCACCGCATTTTTAATTTCCTCTTCACTGCTTTGTTTATTCAGATAGCCTTCAGCTCCTTCTCTGATATATTGGATGGCTACATCTTTGTCATATCCTGAGAATATGAGAATTTTAAGGTCATTCTGTATATCTTTAAGCTCAGGAACCATTTTTTTATACTGAGTTCCCGGCATATCAATATCTAAAATAATAAGGTCATACCGCTGATCTTCCAGTTTCTTTTTCACCTGGTCATAATTTTCCGCAAAATCTATATTCAGTCCCGGATAAGCAGTTTCAAGAACCAGAGAAGTTCCTGCTCTTACCACATAATGATCATCAGCGATTAAAATTCTTTCATTCATAAAGATTAGTTTTTTTTGAGTGTTATTTCCACAACAGTTCCTTTAGGATGGTTTTGTCTGAAGTTCATTTCAGCATTGATCTTTTTTACCAGATGGATAACCATATGCAGACCCAATCCTTTCCCTTTAAAGCTGGGAGTTTCCAGTTTTGGATTTCTGAACAGGTTCATATAAATGGAAATCTGTTCTTCAGACATTCCTGTTCCTGTATCAGTAATGAGTATGGTGGATTGTTGTGGGTTTTCGGTAACAGTAAGGGTTATATTTCCTTCAAAGGTATTTTTCACCGCATTATCAAGGATGTTATGAATAATAGCGGTTAAGATACTTTCATTTACCTTAGAAAATATAATACCTTCAGTAAGATTGGTAATTGTAGTCCCTTTTTCTTTTGCAATTTCACAGAATAATTTATTCTTGATTTCCAGAATTCTGTTGATGGGATATTCCTTTTCTTCAAAAATATTTTCAGCCTTATAAAGTTCGGTGTACTCTTTCAAATTCAGGGTAAACTGATACAGTTGTTCGGAAGATTTATAAATACTGTCAAAGTACTTTTTCTGAAGTTCCACATCATCAGACTCATGCAGTTTCTGAGAAAGCATGGCAATAAATCTGATCGGAGTGGTA
The DNA here is from genome assembly GCF_047345655.1 of Chryseobacterium sp. T20. NCBI lineage: Bacteria > Pseudomonadati > Bacteroidota > Flavobacteriia > Flavobacteriales > Weeksellaceae > Chryseobacterium > Chryseobacterium sp. T20. The sequence goes on along the minus strand of NZ_JBLFDU010000001.1, from coordinate 472,033 downwards.
ATGTCATGGCTGATAGTTTCCACCAGTTTCTTCTGATATTCCGTTTCTTTCTGCAGGTTATTTTTTACGACTTCCAGGTGAAGAGAGGTTTCCTTCAGTTCAGAGTTTTTATTATGAACAATCTGTTTTAAAGCTTTATTTTTTATCCTTAGAAAATTAGTGGTTAACTGAACGATAATGATGATGATAACAAGGATAATAATGGATGCAGACACCCTGAAAAGCAAGGTCTGATAAAAAAGAGGCTGAATTTTAAAATGTATTGCCTTTTCTTCATATTTCCCGTCAGCAGAAATCAATACTCTTACACTCAGGGTGTAATCTCCGGGAGAAAGGTTGCTGATGGTATATTTTAACTCTTTTCCTGTGGCAATTTTTTCCCATTCAGTGTTTTCTTTTCCTGATATTTTTGCTTCAATATAAAGGTTTTCAGGATTGGAAAAATAAGGAATATCAATAAAGACATCCGCTGTTTTGTAATCATTTTTCAAATCAAGGATCTGATGAAAATACTGAGGCTCAGAATTTCCGATTTTGACCCGTTCAATGTAAATTTTATTTCTTCCCGGATAATAAGTCTGGATATTTTCCGGATTGAAAAATACAAAGCCGTCCATTGAAGGAAATACAAAATCTCCGTTCGGAAGAGCGTAGGCGTTAGGTTCTGAACTTCCATTAAATTCATTGGTCAGGAAACCGTCTTTTTTGGTGAAACGATAATAAAAAACCGGAGCTTTTTTGCCTTCCGCATACTGCAGTAATTGTTTCTTAGCGACCTTAAACATTCCGTTATTCGAAGAAATCCAATAATATCCTTTCTGATCTTCAAGAATATAATGAGCCGACTGGAGATAACCGTTCACGTCATTTGGCATCTTGATAAGCTTATGATTTCTGAATAGATAGAAGCCGTTTTTCTCTGTTGTAATCCATATCAGATGATCCTTTGTTCTGATAATACTTTTAACATGGATGTTTTTGATTAACGGAGTTATAGTATTGCTGCCCAGTGCTATGGAATAAAGTCCGTCACTGTTTCCTGTCAGAATTTCATTCTCATTGTATTGATGAAAAATATTGACATAACTTTTGAAAGTATAGGTGAAGTCCGGTTGTTTAAATATATCTTTTCTGTAAAGATGAAGCTGAGTTCCGGAAAGATCTGTAAAGGTAGTTCCATAAAGGTTTCCGCTTTTCATAAACGTTTCAAGCCCTTTTTTAACAAAAGTAGAATCCTTCTTTTTATATCCGGAATTTTTATAAAACCTGATAATGCTGTTTCGTTTTCTGATCAGAATATTTCCGGAATGGTCATACATCATCAGATAATCGTCATTGTTTCCGAATAGATGGTTTTTTACAATCCCATTTCTTCCGAATTCTGTTCCGTCCTCAGCAATAATCGTATTTTGACTGAAAGGAAGGGAGGCGAAATATACATTACTGGAAAAATCGGCCTCTTTCCTTGAAACATAGAAATTGGAAAGTTGCAGCACATTCAACCCATTATTGAGAGTTCCCAGATACAATTTGTTGAAACTCTCATCATAGTACATGGAGCAATAGGAGTGATTACCGATTTCTTCAAAATTGACAAGAAATTTCAAACGGAGATCCTTTTCATTTCCTTCTAAAAGGTAAATATTGTCATGATTGATAATAAAAGTCTGATTGGTAATCTGTTGCCAATAGATTTTAGTGTCAGGATGATTAAAAAGTGTAGGTTGATCAGAAACAGAAAGATGCCCCTTGTAAATGGAGTAGGTTTTTCTTTTTTTCAGATCATTAACGAACAGGTGATTATTCAGCACAAAAATGTAGTTCAGGTCTTTATTGGTAAAAGGGAAAGCAATTTTTATTTCCTTTTTTCCTTCCTTATAGATGATGGCATTCTTTTCTGTAAAATGATAAACAGAATTTCTTAGCTGAATAAAATATTGGATGTCATTATAGAAATCCGATGTAATGATATTATTGGCAATGCGGTGCAGGATATCAGTACCGTTAGAATAGGTCATTTTATCACCCTTAGTAAGGCTTGCCAGCTTTGGAAACCTGTTTCTGATAATGATTTTATTTTCCTGGAAATTATTAAGAACGGTGATGCTGTCAAGGCACGGATCTCCTATAAACTCGCCAAAATGAAGATTATTTACCTTGAAATTATTAAAGGTAATAAAAGAACTCCCGTCATACCGTACCAGCCCGTTTTCAGTAGAAATCCAGATGAAGCCATATTTGTCTTTGACAATGGCCTTTGCACTGCTTTGGGGAAGCCCGTTATCTATGTTATACCACGTAGATGTATAGTGCTGCCCGGAAATGTTTAGATAGATACAAGCAAAAATTAATGCCCAAACTCTCATATATGTGCAAAACTGATCTATATCTGCTGCTAATGCAATAGACGGTTAATAATAGTATTTGTACAAGTCAAAGTTTTTTTAAAGGGCAGGAACGATTGAGAATAAATTTTTATCATTGAAGTTTTCTGGTCTTTTGTGTTTTATATTTTTTGATCGTGTAAAAATAGTGAAATTATGGCGATAAATTAGTATTGCATATTTTGTTTTCCATAAGTTTTATCATGTATTGCAGACAATAAGCCATTCAATTTTTTTTGATAAATTATCATATTTCAATAATAAGTGATAAATTTATATCACATTCATTTTAAATCATCTTTTATAGATCTCTGTATTGTGCTGGATTTCTGAATTGTTTTAGAATTTTATAAATGAGAAATATTATCATGTCTGAATAATTTTATTGGTTTTTAAATTAATGGTTAAAGTTTTGTTTAATTGATTTTGTAGTAAAACTTCGACAAAAAAAAGATGGTTTATTCTACATGATAACTTTGTCAGGGCTTATGGATATTCATATTTTTGCAAAAATATTCTCACAACAATTAAGAAGCTTTATTGTCAAAATAATGATTCTAAGAACACAAACGGTTTTTATCTCAAAAACAAAAGAGGCTGTACTAAAAGTAAGCAGTCTCTTTTTTATTTTTAAACATTCAGAATCCCTTTTTAAATCAAAAAAACCTCCCGGAAATGATGGGAGGTGAATAAAATTGACTGTATATTGAAGTGTAATTCAATCGTTATTGATGGGTTTCAAGCCACTTGAGTCTGCGCTGATCCGGCAGATGTTTTACTCTGAAGTTTTCAAAAACAGCGCTGAATCCTTCTCCGTCCGGACAGGCTGCCATTAATCCAACCATTACAGGAATGTTATCCTGAAGAGGTGCATTTCGCATCATGATATAATTTTTATCATCAAAAGAATAAAATATCTCAACAGCATCCAGTCTTCTTACCGCTTTTATCCATATGGCAGGAGGCGTTTTTTCTAATGTAATGACACTCCAGTCACTTTTATTATGGGTGACCACAGTGCTGAGGTTGTACTTGCCATCTACGAATTCTACTCCGGCCTTGATATAATGTTCCTGATCTATTCTCAGCATAAGCCCCATCTGGTCAAATCTTGCTTTATAACTGCCGGTTATTTTTACTTTTGCCTCAAATTCACCACCATACGTGGCGTAGTAGAAAGGGGCGTCATCTACCGTGAATCCATAATGTGAAACCCTCCAGTAATCGCTCTGTGGCGTTACAAACATAGAAAGACTATTGTTTTTGATTTCCCATTTTTCAGGTTCATTAAACCAGGTCATTTTCTCAAGATTCTGGGCGGAAAACTTTTGAATCAGGAATAAGGCGCAAAAGCCGAAAATCAGTTTCTTCATTCTCTTTGGGATAAGTTCTAAGGGTAAATTATTATTTTAGCAAAAGTATTATTAAACTTCATTTGCGTCAATACTGATAAATAACCATTATGGAAATCCGTGAACAGCTTAGTGATCAATTACTGGATAACGCCTCGAAAAAATGTCAACTCGATCTGGAGATCTATAAACAGAGAGCGCTAGCATACGCTCAGATGGAAGGTGCAATATGTGTGCTGAGTGATATGCAGGAGAATAAGAGTTTTATTTATAAATCTGCGGCAGCAGATGAACTTGGGCTAAAGATGGATGAAAATCCTGCAGAAATAGACTCCATCTGGGAAGAAGAAATGCTGAAAAAGATACATCCTGATGACCGCCTGAAAAAATACATCCATGAACTCCGTTTTTTCAAATTGCTGGATACCATGGAAATAAAAGAACGTACGGCATATAGTGTGGTTTCAAAAATAAGAATGAAGGATAAAAATGAAGACTACAGGTGGGTGAAACACCGTATGTTTTATATTTATTCGCCCGATAACGGCAGGCTTAGGCTCGCTCTTTGTCTTTATAATATTGCATTGACTTCATCTGGTACTCCCGATTTTATGATTGTTAATATCATAAAAGGGGAAGTGGTTGTAAAAGATAAGCTTGATTATAAAAATATTTTAAGCCCCAGAGAATTGGAAGTTTTAAAATGGATAGGAGAGGGATATGCAAGCAAAGAAATTGCAGGTCTTCTTTCTATAAGCGTCAATACGGTCAACAGACACCGTCAGAATATCCTGGAAAAGCTGAAGGTAAAAAATTCTACACAAGCTTTTAAAGATAGTTTTTCTTAAATATCCAGCTTGAAATATCCGAAAAGCTTACCGTGTTATTTTGTATCTTAATGATTAAATTTATATCTTGAATACACGTTAGCAAGAAACATACACGATGAAAAGAAGCGAAGAAATTACCCGCCAGTATTTTACTTTTTTAGACAAGCATATTCAGGACGTTATTTCCGGTGCTGTTCCTGAATTTATGGAACTGAATGAGATCGCCAGAGAGCTTGCTGTATCCCATAAGCACCTTACTGATACCGTTAAAAAAGAAACCGGACAGCATCCTTGTTCCTTTTATGATGAAAAAATTATTGATCAGATCAAGCAAATGCTCGTGGGATCCGATCAATCTGTGGCAGAAATTGCCCGTATTTTTACTTATGACCCTTCCAATTTCTCAAAATTTTTCAAAAAAATGACCGGCTTTACTCCCGGAAATTTCAGAAATTCCAAAAAAGTTTAAATTGACTACTTTTTTTGTTTAATATTGTTGTTGCAAGAGATTTACGCTGTTTTTTGTCTCAGGATAGGGATTTGAACGCTCGAATTGTTGTATTTTTAAGGCTGTTTAGTGAATTAAAATGTTAAAATAATAAAAAAATAATCTTTTATAAATGAGCTGTTTGTGAAAAATAATTACATTTTTTTATTATTTATGTATTAATATTTCTTTATTGTTTGATTTTTTTATTAAATTTAGGTAAGAAAAAACTAATTAATTCAAAAGCGAAAAACGTTAAAAAAGATAGATGTATATTTAAATACTTTGGTTTCCAGATAATAAGAGATAAATATTGTGTCTTTAATAATATTTAATCTTAGCAGAGGCGCTTAAGCCTTTTAAATAGTTATATATTTGTTTCTTTTAAACCACAACAAACAAGATTAAGGATGAGCATCAATTTCACAACAGCAACTATTAAAGACTTTGAGAATATACCAGATAATGATATGGCTCAAAGAGCTGAAATTTTTTATGAATATTTAGACTTTGTAAAGTCTAACGGACACATGAATTACAGACTGAAGAACACTTCAGGAACCAATGCGATACTGAATGTAAATATTGCAGACCAAAACAGAGAATTTGTTAGTTTTGTATCAAGTGATTATTTAGGATTCACACAACACCCGAAAGTAAAGCAGGCCGCTATCGAAGGAATAGAGAAATATGGAACAGGAACAGGAGCTACACCTCTTATCGGTGGCTACTTTGATTATCACAATGCTTTAGAAAAAAGAATTTCAAGTTTTTTTAAAAGAACAGAAGATGAAGCCGTAGTGTTTACTACCGGATATACTGCTAACAGCGCTAGTTTACAGTGCTTAATGCAGAAAGAAGATCTTGCTATTTTAGACATGGCAGTGCATGCCAGTGTACACGAAGGATGTGCTTTTACCAATAAAAAAACATTTCCGCACAATAATTTGGAATCTTTGGAACACATTTTGAAGGTATCTGAAAATCTGTACCGTACGAAACTCGTTATTGTGGACGGAGTGTATTCCCAGGATGGTGATACCTCCCGTATTAATGAGATCTATAACCTTGTGAAAAAGTACAATGCCTTTCTAATGGTAGACGACGTACATGGTGTTGGTATCCTTGGAGAAACCGGAAGAGGTACTTTGGAACAGGCTGGGTTATTGGATAAAGTAGACATCATCACAGGTACATTCAGCAAAACATTTGGAAATCTGGGAGGTTATGTCATTGCAGATAAAAAAATAGCTGCATTCATCAGATTCCATTCACGCCAGCAGATCTTCTCAGCTACAGCGCCACCATCATCCGCAGGAATTGTTAAAGCCATTGATTTAATTGACGAAGAACCCATCTGGAGAGAAAAACTCTGGGATAACATCAATTATTTCAAAAAAGGACTTGACGATTTAGGATTAGATACAGGAGTTACCTGCTCCGCGATCGTTCCCGTAAAAATTGGAGATCCTTATGTAACAGGAGATGTTGGAAAACTACTAATAGAAATGGGAATCTATACCAACCCGATTCTTTATCCGGCTGTACCAAGAAAAGACGCACGTATCAGGATGAGTGTAACGGCAAGACACGAAAAAGAACATCTCGACAAAACGCTTAATGCGTTTGATGATATTAATAAAAAATTGCATATTGCGAAAAAATAATAATTATGCCTAGAAAAGTAGTGCAGGGCCCCATTAGGGACAAAGAAAAAACAAAGCAGAAACTGCTTGCTGCAGTTGGTAAAATTTTAAGAGTAAAAGGATATTCCGGATTAAAAGTAAGCAAGATTGCTGCCGTTGCCGGATTTGATAAAAAATTGATCTATGAGTACTTTGGAAGTACTGATAAACTGATCGATGAATATATCAAATCTCAGGATTACTGGAGCCAGGTCAACCAGGATGTTGATATGGATTTCTCAGACGGTGGGCACGAACTTACTAAAATGGTTGTATTGAACCAGTTCGAAAACCTGAAGAAAAATAAAGAACTTCAGAAGATCATCCTTTGGGAGCTTTCAGAAAGTAAACCTATCCTTAAGAAATTGGTTGAACAACGTGAAGAGGTTGGAGAAGTTTTATTTGGAAACATCTCAGATCCTTACTTCGGTGAAGGAGTAGCAACAAGACACAGAGCAATTATGGCTTTGATTGTGTCTGGAGCTTACTATCTCAACCTTTATACAGGATACAATGCCAACAAGTTTTGTGGTATCGATCTGAAAACTGAAGAAGGAAGAAAAGAGGTCGAAGCCGCTATTGTTGAGTTGATCGACTTTGCATACAGCAAAAAGAAGTAGAAATTAAAAGTTTTCCGATTTGAGCAGAAATACGTTTTTGTTAATAATTTGAAAACTTTTAATTTTCAAATTAAAACTATATTTCTTACTTTTGGCCAATGGAAAATTTTATAGTATCTGCAAGAAAATATCGTCCTCAGGAGTTTGATACGGTTGTAGGGCAATCCCATATTACGGATACTTTAGAACATGCAATTGAAGAAAGTCAATTAGCTCAGGCATTACTTTTTTGCGGTCCTCGTGGTGTGGGTAAAACTACCTGTGCCAGAATTCTCGCAAGAAAGATCAATGAGAAAGATGGCTCGGTTTCAGAAGATGGCTTTGCTTACAATATCTATGAATTGGATGCTGCATCCAATAACTCTGTAGATGATATCAGAGAACTTATAGATCAGGTACGTTTTGCACCTCAGGTTGGTAAATACAAAGTATATATCATTGATGAGGTTCATATGCTGTCTTCTGCCGCTTTCAATGCTTTCCTTAAAACGCTGGAAGAGCCGCCTGCTCATGCTATTTTTATTTTGGCTACAACGGAGAAACATAAAATTATTCCAACAATTTTATCCCGTTGTCAGATTTATGACTTCAAGAGAATTACCATTGAAGACATCCAGAATCATCTGAAAAATATTGCCCAAAAAGAAAATATCCAGTATGAAGATGACGCCCTGTACCTGATTGCTCAGAAAGCGGATGGTGCATTAAGAGATGCACTTTCTATCTTCGACAGACTTTCTACCTTCTCCCAGAAAAATATTACCCTGGCAAAAGCCGCCGAAGTACTCAACATTCTGGATTATGATCAATATCTGAATATTGTGGATCTCGCCAAGGAAAACAAAATTCCTGAAGTGCTTTTCGCTTTCAATGAGATTGTAAAGAAAGGTTTTGATCCTCATATTTTCATTGCCGGATTAGGAAATCATTTCAGAGATCTGATGATGGCACAGAATGCTTCCACCATGGAACTCATTGAAGTAGGAGAGAAGACCAAGGCTAAATTTGTAGAGCAAGGACAGAAATGGGCCGCCCAGCAGCTTATTGATGGTATTGAGATCTGTAACCATGCAGATATTAATTATAAGAATTCCAAAAACCCAAGACTTACGGTTGAAATTGCTTTAATGCAGCTGGCTTCACTGACAGCTAATTTAGGCGATACTAAAAAAAAAAGTTCCTGATACTGGCTCCGTTTCTCAGTGAGAAACAGGAGGTGAAGATGCCGGAAAAAACCCCGGAAAAGAAAGAAGTTAAAGCAGAACAACAACCTGCAGCTTCTCAGACAGTTCAGGAAGTTTCGGTAACAAAAACCACCAAGCCATTGTCAAGACCGGGAATCTCTTCCGGTTTCAGCATCAATTCCTTTTTGAATAAAGAAGATAAAGTAGAAACAACAGAAGATGTTGTGGTAAAAGCTGATAATCTTCCTCAGAACCATTTTACAGATACAGATCTGCAGGTGGAATGGAAAATTATGCTTAAACAGCTTCAGGTAAAAAATAATTTTGTATTTAATGCTGTCAAAACCTTTAAATTGGTAAAAGCTGAAGAGCATAAAATCAAAGTTTTATTCCCTTCAGATTCTGCAAAAGTAGAATTTGATAAAATAAGTGGAGAATTTTTTAATCATTTTAAAAGAAAAATTCAGAATCATATTATTGAGGTAGAATACGTCAGAGACGTTGAAAATCTGAAGATTGAGGTGGTGACGAAAAGAAAAATGTTTGAAAAATTTATAGAAAAAAATCCACTTTTGAAAGATCTTGATGATTTAATGAAGTTTGATTTGACATAATTTTTATATATTTGTCAAATATTTCTGTCGAAAATAAGTTTTTGACAAAAACAAATTACAACCAGAAACGCTAAATAAAGACATTTCCAGAATAAAATGGAAAATTTGACTAACACATATCAGTCTTTTTTTGCACCCGCTAATTACTTTTTTAGCGGTTATTTTAGTTTTTCTGCTTCTTATTATAGAAATTTCAGAACGTATTACCGATTTTATTGGTACTGTTAACTGAATTTCTTTCCAAAAAATACAGGAGAAGTAGAGCCCTATTATTTTCCTGATTCCTTTAAACAATTTTTGAACGGCATTTTTTGAAAAGAATTATAAATTAAATTTTATAATCCAAAGGGCTATTGCTGTTAACGAAAAAATTATATACAAAAACAAAAAAATTTAGAATAATGAATTTAAATGATTTAAAAAACGAGTGGATCAATGAGCTTACACAGCCTTTAATGATCGCGGGACCATGTAGTGCGGAAAGTGAAGCTCAAATGCTTGAAACGGCCAGGAGAATTAAAGAATCCAATGCCAATGTATCCGTTTTCCGTGCAGGAATCTGGAAGCCCCGTACCAAACCAAACGGTTTTGAAGGAGTAGGAGTGATCGGTTTGAACTGGCTAAAAAAAGTAAAAGAAGAGTACGGTTTTAAAACAGCGACTGAGGTAGCCAACGCACACCATGTGTTTGCAGCTCTGGAAGCAGACGTTGATGTTCTTTGGATTGGAGCACGTTCTACAGTGAACCCGTTTACAGTACAGGAAATTGCGATGGCTTTAAGAGGAACAGATAAACCTGTATTTGTGAAAAACCCTGTTAATCCGGATCTTGCATTATGGATCGGAGCTTTGGAAAGACTTTTAGGACAGGACATTAAAAACCTTGGAGTTATTCACAGAGGATTTTCAACATACCAGAAAACAAAATATAGAAACAACCCGAACTGGCAGATTGCCCTTGATTTCAAGAGCCAGTTTCCAAATATTCCAATGTTAATCGACCCTTCTCATATCTGTGGAAACAGAACTGGTCTTGCTGATATTACGCAGGAAGCGCTTAACGTAGGATACCAGGGAGCGATCATTGAATCACACTGCAATCCTGATGAGGCGTGGAGTGATGCTTCTCAGCAGATTACTCCGGAAGTTCTTGCAGATCTTATCGGAAATCTGAAAGTGAGAAGTTCTAATCTTGCTGGTTTTGAAGGAGAGATGGGAAGACACAGAACTTTGATTTCTGATCTTGACTTCCAGTTAATTGAACTTCTTTCTCAAAGAATGAAAATTTCTGAGAAAATCGGTAAACTTAAAAAGGAAAATGATATTGCAATCTTCCAGCCTGAACGTTGGAAAGTGATCACTGAATACGCTACTCAAAAAGCAAAAGAAACAGGAATGTCTCAGGAATTTATTGAAAAAGTATTCAAAGCGATTCACGAAGAGTCTATTGAAGTACAGAACAATATTATGATTGAAAGATAAGTTGAAGAGAAAGGTAAGAGAGGTTAAAACTTTTACTAAATTTTCAGCTAAAAAATAAATTAGGGCTTAGACATCAGCATTTAGGGCAATTGAAACATGTGTTTTTAAACCTATTTCCTGAATGCTAAGCCCTAATTGCGTATATTTGCACCAGCATTATCTATGAAAGGAAAAATCATTAAATCTACAGGCAGTTGGTACCAGGTTTTGGAATTGGAAACAAATAAAATTTTCGAGGCCAGAATCCGGGGGAAATTCAAATTAATAAAAACCAGACTTACCAATCCACTTGCTGTAGGAGATTTTGTTGAGTTTCAACTGGAGCAGGATGATATCGCATGGATCACAAAAATTGAACCGCGCTCCAATTATCTGATCAGAAAATCAGTTAACCTTTCAAAAGAAGCCCATATTATTGCGTCCAATATTGATCTGGCATGCTTTATCTTTACTCTGAAGCATCCTGAAACATCTTTAGGATTTCTGGACAGGTTTCTGGCATGTTGCGAAGCCTATAATATTACCCCACTCATTCTTTTTAATAAGATCGATGTTTTACACGAAGAAGAAATTGAAATTGTAAAGGACATTGAATTCCTATACCAGGAAATTGGATATGATACTTTGGAAATTTCTTCCTATTCGAAATTGAATCTGGATCAGCTTCAGGAGATTCTTAAAGATAAAACTTCAGTATTTTTCGGCCACTCAGGGTGTGGAAAATCTACTTTGGTGAATGCTTTACAGCCGGGATTAAATTTAAAGACATCTGAAATTTCAGATACTCACCTGAAAGGAAAGCACACCACAACTTTTGCCCAGATGCATTTCTGGCATTTTGGTGGAAACGTTATTGATACGCCCGGAGTTCGTGAATTTGCAATGATTGATATTGAAAAAGAAGAAGTACAGCATTATTTCCCTGAGATTTTCAAGAAGAGAGAAGAGTGCAAGTTTCACAACTGTCTTCATATCAATGAACCGAAATGTGCCGTTATCGATGCTCTTGAAACAGGCGAGATTCAGCATTCCCGCTATGCAACTTACATCAAATTGATGGATGAGGCAGAAGAAGCTTCGCAAAAATAATTAGTAAACATTCACTTTTTATGACACTTACAGATTAATTCGGACAATCTGTACTATTCTGCGTGTTAGTAGGTCGGAATAATATTCTAAAAAAATCATTTCTTTAAAGATTGGATTTAGTTCTATTTTGAGATGTATGTTTTTTTAGCTTATTTTTTTTAGTTTTTGATGAAAAAAAATCTCTTTTTAGATAACTCTACTTTCTGACACTCTTTTTTTGGCACATAACTCCACTTTTGTCACATTTTAACCAATCTGAAAAATGATAGTACTCGATTTTTGGGTATTGTATTAATTTCAATAAAAGTTCCAATAATGTTGTAAATGAGTTTATTTAGATTAAAAATTTATTAAATTGATAAAAATAAAGGTTGTTTTTTGAAAATAAAAAACCCAGCCGAAGCTGGGTAAAAACTAATAACCATGAAAACTCAAATTAAACATGAGAATCGCAATAGAATAAACAATTACTGTGCCAAAGTTTAGTTTACGATTTCTTAATAAAAGTTATTTTTATGTTAAAAAAAAATTAAAATAAAAATCAAAGATATTTTTTGTAATTTTGCGCCATTAAAAAAAATATACATTTATGTCTAACATTACATTCACTATGATTAAGCCTGATGCAGTTGCTGACGGACATATCGGTGCTATATTGGGTAAGATTGCTGAAGGAGGTTTTAAAATCAAAGCTTTAAAATTAACTCAGCTTACAGTTGCTGATGCAAAAAAATTCTATGAAGTACACGCTGAAAGACCATTTTATGGAGAATTAGTAGAATTCATGAGCTCTGGTCCTATCGTTGCTGCAGTTTTAGAAAAAGACAATGCAGTTGAAGACTTCAGAACATTAATTGGTGCTACTAACCCTGCGGAAGCTGCAGAAGGTACTATCAGAAAAATGTTTGCAAGAAGCATCGGAGAAAATGCTGTTCACGGTTCAGATTCTGACGAGAATGCATTAATCGAAGCTCAATTCCATTTTTCAGGAAGAGAGATTTTCTAAGAAAATCATCTTACAAAATAAAAAATCCGGAGAATTTTCTCCGGATTTTGTTTTTATATGAATGGATCTTTCAGGTATACTAAAGATTGTTTTCAATAGCTCCCACATTTTCTCTGTAGAGTTCCAGAGGTTTATTCAGTAAAACAGCAATGACGGTCATTTGCTTATCAAGTTTTTCCTTTGGAACATCAATATAAATAATTCCCGGTCTGTCGCTCCAGTACAGCTTGTTGTAGATGGTGTGAGGCAGCATGGTACCTTCACCCACAACTCTTATTCTGGCAATTTCATTTTTTATTCCTTTCAGAGCAATAGGGCCGGTAGGTGCTCCTTCCACAAAAAGGTAAAGAGTCTGTTTGTCTTTTGATAGTGCGCTCATTCCTGAGTAATGACCAGCCGGAAGACCTTTTCCTGTATTAAATAAAGCTTCAGCATGTTTGCTTATCCATTCTATGGTTTCCGGATTTGTTTTAGACGTTTTTTTTATTTTCATGTCAAGGCCATCATTGGTAAGACCTTCATGTGTAACTAAATTCTGATCATAGTTCAGAGCATTAGCGATATCATAGGCTGCTTCCTGAGTATTTTTGTTTTCCAATATTTCGGGAAGAGAATATTTTTCCTTCTTAAAATCGTTCAAAAATGCAGGAGGGCTGTCAAAAGTAATTTCTGCCACAGTGACATCTTTGTCAAATTTTACACTGGAGAAATTCAGTGTCAGTGTTTTTTCAGCATTATAATCCATTGTAACAACAGCGGATGGATCTCCAATAATCTTTACTGAAAGAGGTTTTATTGCCAGTCCATAAATTTTTGTCAGGTTTTTGGCCTCTTCAAGATAGAGGAATAACGATTTCTTTGATGTAGACAGTGAAGATTTTCCTTTATAGTTGTCAAACGGAATTCCGCGGGTTGTTTCATAGATGGCATGCTGATTTTTGGAAGTCCATCGACCAAGGTTTTTAAGAATCTCAATCTGTTCATCGGGAATTGTACCGTCTGACTTCGGACCAATATCAAGCAGAAGATTTCCTCCCATGCTAATTACATCTGCCAGTGTTCTGACAATCATATTGGGGGTTTTGTAATTTTTATCAAAAGGCTGATATCCCCAGGAATCATTCATGGTGTAGCAAAGCTCCCAGTATGGATTTTGTGGTGGAACAACAGGAATACCCTGCTCAGGAGTATCATAGTCTCCGTGATGATTAAGCCTTGAATTAATGATAATATTGGAATTGTATTTTTTGAGTAAATCCAGGGTTTGAGCAGCTTTCCATTCTTCGGAAGTATGTTCCCAGTCTCCATCGAACCAAAGAAGATCCGGAGAATATTGGGTAGAAAGTTCATTGAGCTGACCTTGGTAATAGCTGATGAAATTCTGCCAACGCTTTGGATCATTTTTGAGTTCGTAGCGTTTTTTCGTCCGGGTATTGATATCATAATACGGATGGCTCCAATCAGGTAACGAAAAATAAAGTCCCGTTTTTAATCCTGATTTTTTCAGAGCGGAAACAAAAGGACTTAAAACATCTTTCTTAGTCAAAGAGTTTTGAGGAATGCTTGTCGCCTTTTCTGCCATAGAGTTCCATAATGAAACCCCATCATGATGTTTTGTTGTAATGACAGCATATTTTGCTCCGGATTCCTTAATGAGATTTACCCATTGCTCCGGCTGATATTTTGAAGCTGAAAAACCATTCAGCTGTTTCATATAATTTTCGTGGTTAATATAATTATTGAAGAATGACCAGGATTCGGAGATTCCGTTGACAGAATAAATTCCCCAATGAATAAAAATACCCAGTTTTGCATGGTTGAACCATTCCATTTTTTTGCTGTTATCAACTGTCTGAACCTGTGCATCGATACTATGTGCAGATAATATCAATCCAAGGAAAACAGCTTTAATCAGACTGATTTTCATATATAGATTTATTTTAACATTAAATATAGATAAAGAAAACATTATAGTATAGCATAGTTTCTAATATTTACTGATAATTGTTGTTAAAACGTTTCTTATTATTGTATTTTTATAAATGGAACATTTATTGTAAAATGTATCTGAAAAAAGAAATTATGAAAATTCCAGCAATATTGATGGCGAGTTTATTAGCGGTAAGTGTATCTGCGCAGACGACTAAACCGGAAGCTAAAACAAAAAAGCCTGTTAAAAAAGTGAAGAAAGCCACATCTACAGATACGGTTGAAAAGAAAAAACCAGGAACACCCAAACCGGTTGTTAAAAAAGATACACTTGTGCTTCGTGGGCACGGCTGTCCAGCTTGCGGAATGGGGTAGAAGATGAGAAAGCCAATGTTAGGTGTATCCATGATGGCGGAAGCGGATTTTGTTTCTGCTATTTTGCCATTGTTGCAGAATAATTCCATCGAAGTAATGGAATGGTCTTTTGATACCCTTTATCATACCAATGAACCGGACTGGCTTCGGGATCTATTGGATTTTTATGCAGAAAATAACCGTTTGATAGGACATGGAGTGTATTATTCTTTATTGGATGCGAGTTGGACAGACAGACAGGAAAAATGGCTGAAAAAACTTAAAGAAGAAGTCCGTCTGCGGAAATACAATCATATCACGGAACATTTTGGTTTCATGAATACCGAGAATTTTCATCAGGGAGTACCATTGCCGGTATCTTTACATTCCAAAACTTTACAAATAGGAAAAGACAGATTATACAGACTTCAGGATGCTGTAAATATTCCTGTAGGGATAGAAAATCTGGCATTTTCATTTTCTATTGAAGATGTTAAAGAACAAGGCATTTTTCTTGACAAGCTCACGGAAGATACCAATGGTTTTCTGATTCTTGATCTTCATAATATTTATTGTCAATCCTGTAATTTCGAATTAGAGATGCAGAAGATCATTGATTTATATCCTTTGGATAAGGTAAAAGAAATTCATCTTTCCGGAGGAAGCTGGCAGGATAGTGTATATGGAAAAAAACAGGTGAGAAGGGATACTCATGATGATATTATTCCTCAGGATATTCTTTCTGTTCTGCCATCTGTACTTACACAGTGTGAAAATCTGGAATATGTGATCATTGAAAGGTTGGGGTATACTTTGAAAACAGAAGAAGAAAAAGATGATTTCCTGAATGATTTTAGTAAAGTTAAAACCATTATTGAAACTTCAGATTTTAATGGGAAAGAAAAAAGTAGCTGGAGCAAGATGGAAGTGGAACTTTCGGAAAAACCTTTAGAAGATCTGGTTTTATATGAAGAGCAGTCAAGGCTTACCCAGCTTCTGTATGATAATGTAAATGTTGAAACCATTAAAGATCAGGATTTTCATTATTTTAAAACTGAAAACTGGGATGCTGAAATGATTCTTACCGCTCAGAATATCATTAAAAAATGGAATCCTTATTAATTCTATTCTCTGATAACCAAAATCAAAATATATGAAAATGACAACATTAGTATTGATCATTACTGCTGTCCTCACTGCTCTGATAGGAGGACTTTTCTATGCTTATTCGTGCTCAGTTGTTCTAGGGCTGGGAAAACTTTCTGATACAGAATACCTGAAGGCTATGCAGAACATTAACCGGGAAATTCTGAATCCTGTTTTCTTTATGAGCTTTATGGGAACAGTGATTTTTCTTCCTTTATCTACCTTTTTACTCCGCGGACAGCAGCCTGTTTTTATTTTTCTTTTGCTGGCCACACTGGCTTATCTGATTGGTGTTTTTGGAGTTACTGTTGCCGGAAATGTTCCTATGAATGATACTTTGGATAAGTTTGATATATCCGGATCTACAGCAGAAGTTGTCAGAAAGATGCGGGAAAATTTTGAAAACAGATGGAATTTTCTGAATAATATCAGAACGGTCTTTTCAGTTATTTCGATCATTTTGGTGGTTTGTGCCTGTGTCTGGAATAAAGAAGTTTGAAAAATATAATGGAATTAAGTAAAAATACTTACTGTTAAATTAGGTGTTTCTACGGATGTGTACGTAGGGTTTTATTCAGATCTTTGTGTTGTTAGCAAGATAGTTTTAAACATTTTCAAATAAGTTGAAAAAAAGATTATAACCAAGACGACTTAAATTTCCAAACAAGAGAAAAGGCAGCCAATGGCTGCCTTTTTTGTTTTATAAAGATAATTTTTAGATCTTTAAAAGTTCAATTGTTCTTTCAGGACTTTCTGCTGAGAAAACAGCATTTCCTGCAACAAGAACATCAGCTCCGGCTTCAAATAATTTAGAAGCGTTGTCAAGGTTTACTCCTCCGTCTACCTCGATAAGCGCTGTAGAGTTGTTGCTTAAGATCAGATCCTTGGTTTCAGCAATCTTTTTGTAAGTGTTTTCAATGAATTTTTGACCTCCAAATCCTGGATTCACACTCATTAATAATACAAGATCCACATCTGCAATGATATCTTCAAGCATTAATACCGGAGTAGAAGGATTTAAAACAACACCTGCTTTTGCTCCTTTGCTCTGAATGTGATGAATGGTTCTGTGAAGATGAGTACATGCCTCATAATGTACAGAAACAAGATCAGCACCATGATTGATGAATTCATCAACATATTTCTCAGGCTCTACGATCATCAGGTGAACATCTACAAATTTCTTAGCATGCTGCTGAACAGTTTTCATCACCGGAAAACCGAAAGAAATATTGGGAACAAATCTGCCGTCCATTACGTCAATGTGGAACCAGTCGGCTTGAGAATTGTTCAGCATTTCAATGTCTCTTTGCAGGTTCCCAAAGTCTGCTGATAAAAGGGATGGAGCAATAAGCTTCGTTTTCATTTTTACTTTTTATACTTTTACTTTTATTATCCTATTGAAAATGAGTGGTCATGGGTGAAATAATAATTGGCTAGATATCCTGTTATTAAAACCGCTTCTATGACAGATAACTTTTTATTGTTAATGCTTAAGAGTAAAAACCTGTCAATTATAAGCAATACAAATAAGACCACAAGGAAAATTATCTCTATTGTGATTCCCAAACTTTCACTTGAATCGAATGTAAATAATTGATAAACAATTAAAGGAATTCCAAGCGTAACTATTATAATGGTTATAATAGAAATGAAAGTGGTTTTTTTAAATAGATGATAAAAGACGTTTTTCATTGTAATTAATGATACTTCAGTTTCATTTCCGGTTTAATCTTAAGAACCGTTTCATATATAAGTTTGATGACATTACCTACATCTTCTTTGGATACCATTTCTACCGTAGTATGCATATAACGCAAAGGTAAGGAAATTAAAGCACTTGGTACTCCGCCATTAGAATGGGCAAAGGCATCTGTATCGGTTCCTGTAGCTCTGCTTGCTGCAGCTCTCTGGAAAGGAATTTTCTTGGTTTTTGCAGTATCAATAATTAGTTCTCTGATGGTATGATGAACACTTGGAGCGAAGAATACTACCGGCCCGGCGCCACATTTCTGATCTCCTTCTTTTTTCTTTTCAATCATCGGAGTGGTAGTGTCGTGGGTAACATCTGTTACAATGGCAATATTCGGTTTGATGGTGTCAGCAATCATGTCTGCTCCATATAAACCTACTTCTTCCTGTACTGAATTGGTGATATAAAGTCCGAATGGGATTGATTTCTTATTTTCTTTTAAAAGTCGGGCTACTTCAGCAATCATGAAACCACCGATTCTATTGTCCAGGGCTCTGCAGACAAAATATCTGTCATTCATTTCAAAGAATTCATCCGGATAAGTAATCATACATCCTACAAAGATTCCCATTTCTTCTACCTCTTTTTTGGAAGTAGCACCACAGTCGATAAAGATGTTTTCGATTTTTGGAGTAGGCTCATTTTGATTGGTTCTTGTATGAATAGCCGGCCATCCGAATACTCCTTTTACAATTCCGTTTTCACCGTGAATATGAACTACTTTTGAAGGAGCGATGGTTTGATCAGAACCTCCGTTTCTGATGACGTAGATTAATCCATCATCCGTAATATAATTGACGTACCATGAGATTTCATCAGCATGTGCTTCAATCACTACTTTAAATTCAGCTTCCGGATTAATGATCCCATAGCAGGTTCCATAATGGTCTACTTCTATTTTGTCCACATAGGGTTTGATATAGTCCATCCAGACTTCTTGTCCTTTGTGTTCGTAACCTGTTGGAGATGATGTGTTTAAATATTTCTCTAAAAATTTCAAAGATTTCTTTTCAAATTTCATAAAAAGGAATGATTTTTGCGTTTAATTTTTCTTCTTATAAGTGTAAAAATAATGAATTTTAGTAAGATTATCTGCCTTTTTATTCTCTTTTTTGGAGTCAGTGTTTTTGGTCAGAAAGATGGTATAGTGGCAAAACCACTCAATCAGTACCCGCCTGAATCCCTTAAAGTGGATGAATTTGGTAATAAGTATTATTACGACGAACAGCAAAAGATCAAAGTGTATGAGATCAATGGCGAACCGGTAGTAGTATTGGATGAGCTGGTTTTGGTGAATAAACCTAGATTTAATAACCAGCTGGATAAGAATTACTATTATTTTCTGAATAAAAAGCTGTACAGAGTATATCCGTTGTTTGTGACTGCACTCCAGCAGTACAGAGATATCCAGAAAGATATGAATGATATGGACAGCAAAGCCAAAAGAAAGTTTGTAAGAGAAAGACAGAATATGCTTGCTGATCAGTACGAAAAACAACTGAGAGATCTTACCACTACCGAAGGACAGGTTTTTGCAAAGCTGATGAACAGAGCAACCGGAAAAAATGTATTTGAGATTATCAAAGAATTAAGAGGAGGATGGAGTGCTTTCTGGTGGAATGTAAAAGGAAAAATGGCTGATATTGATCTGAAAGAGCGTTATGATCCTCACGCCAACAGAAGTGACGAATTTATAGAGTCATTACTGCAGTCTAATTGGAATTCTGGTTATCTGCAGCCTTATCCCGGAGCAAATGATTTTAAAGTAAAGAAATAATATAAATTCCTGTAAGAATACTTACAGGAATTTTTCTTTTAATTTATCGAATACAATCTTATCTATTGGCAGAGGAAAGGGATTGTCTGGTCTATCGATATCAATCCATTCTGTTTTTTCGATGCAGGGATCCAGAATAATAAAGTCTTCTTCGTTAACGATATCTACTATATAATATATGGTAAGAAGCTGCTCATTTTCTTTGAAACGGGATACCAGAAAGTTTTCCTGAGTATAGAAATGTTCCAGAATATCGATTTTTACATTCAATTCTTCATCAAACTCACGATGCAGACATTCCAGTACTCCCTCACCGTATTCCAATCCACCACCCGGAAATTTCATTAAAGGTTCGCCGGCATATTCTTCAAATAAAGTCAGAACTTGTTTATCTTTTACCGCACAGGCATACACTCTAATGTTGATCTTGTCTATCATATATATAATGTATAATATTTGTATAGCTAATGTAAGGAATTTTGTTGGAAAAAGCCGGAAATTGGAAGCGCGAAGCTGGAAGTTTTAACACTATTTATTCTTAATGAAGTTGGGTTAACGTATCTTATATATATTGATTATTATTTAAAAAATAAAAATTAATTAAGCGGTCGGCTGTAAACATCCAGCTTCCATCCTCAAGCTTCCTTCTACAACTTAATGGCATTTATCATCTCTCTTTTTCCCGGAGGTCCTTGTTTTTTCTCCACCTGGAAATTTAATTCCTGAAGGATTCTTCTTACACTTCCTTTAGAAGAGTAGGTGGTTAATAATCCGTTAATGGCCATTTTGTCAGATACCAGTTCGAATAATGGCTTTTCCCAAAGGTCTGGCTGTACTCTGGCTCCAAAACAGTCGAAATAAACAAGGTTGATTTTTGGCAGATCAATGTCTTTCAGGTCGAAAAAATCACATTCTATCTTTTTTAAATTGAATCCACTAATGATTTCTACTGACTTTTCCCAATCTGCCAGATGAATTTTCTGATAAATATTTTTAAACTCTGGGTTATCGAAAAGTTCAAAGTAAGCCAAATCCTTAACTTCGGATTCATTTATGGGGTATTTTTCTAGCGAAAAATAATTGATGACATGATTTTTGTCAGTTTTTAAATATTCATTAATTGTTACTAAAACATTCAAACCTGTTCCAAAACCGAGTTCTAAAATATTAATTTCGTAATCATTTATTAAATTTAGTCCATTTTTGATAAACACGTGTTCGGCTTCCTGTAGTGCCCCGTGATGAGAATGGTAGTTTTCGTTTAAATCGTTGATAAACAATGTTTTACTGCCGTCGTTCGTGGTCTTTATTTCTCTTTTCAAGCTATTTTTTTGTCAAATTTACTCTAAAATTTTTATATTTAGAAAATTATGTTAAATTTGTAGAACATCGTAAAAATTTTAAAAAATGATAATTCAAAAAACTGAAAACTCCAGAATTTCTACATTTGACCCTAACAATTTTTCATTTGGTGGTACTTTTATTGATCATATGATCATTTGCGAGTACGAAGATGGAAAATGGGGTGATGTAAAATTAGTTCCTTACGGTCCGATTCCATTTACACCTGCCATGATGGGAGTAAACTATGGACAAGCTTGTTTTGAAGGTATGAAAGCCTATAAAGATAAAGACGGGCAGGTTTTCCTTTTCAGGCCTGAAAAGAATTTTGAACGTATCAACAAGTCAGCGAAGCGTCTTGCTATGCCGGAAGTGACTGAAGAAATGTTTTTAGACGGATTAAAGGCGTTAGTAGATATTGACAGAGAGTGGATTCCACAGGGGGAAGGAATGTCACTTTATATCAGACCATTGATTTTTGCTACTGAGGAAGCTTTGAAAGCAAGAGTATCTAATAAATATATGTTTGCTATTGTTGCAACACCTGCAAAGAGCTACTATTCTGAGCCGGTATCTGTGAAAATCTCTGATCACTATTCAAGAGCTGCAAACGGTGGAGTAGGTTCCGCAAAAGCTGCAGGTAACTATGCTGCTTCTTTCTATCCAACTCAGTTGGCAATCGAAGAAGGGTATGAGCAAATCATCTGGACTGATGATGCTACTCACGAATATTTTGAAGAAAGTGGTACAATGAACGTATTTGTAAGAATTAACGATACGATCTATACACCTCCGACTTCTGAGAAAATCCTTGATGGAGTAACAAGAGACAGCTTCATCCAGTTAGCTAAAAAAAGAGGTATTGAAGTAAAAGTAGAGCCAATTCCTGTGAAAACAGTTATTGAAGCTTTAAAGAATAATGAGCTTAAAGAAGTTTGGGGAGTAGGTACGGCAGTAGTAACTACACAGTTCCAGGCTTTAGGTTACCAGGGTGAAAAACTTGAGCTTCCAAGATTATCTGATGAAGAAAGCTATGCGGCTCTTCTTAAGAAAGATTTGGTAGACCTTCAAAATAACCTTTCTGAAGATCCGTTCGGATGGAGAGTTATGGTAGATCACGCTCTTGAAACAGTTTAATAGTAATTAAATAGCTATATGAAAGCCGGGTTTTCCCCGGCTTTTTTGTATTTATGCATTGATATAAAATAGAAGAATAGTTTTATAGAAGATGAATACATTCCTCCATACACATATTTCTGTGTCAAGTTTTGTAATTGATTCCCGAAATGTGTATTTTCGCAAAAGTTTATGAGAAAAATACTCTTCATATCAGCCATAAGCCTGTTGAGCTGCAACAGAAATGCACAGACGGCACATCCCCCTGTAGGCGGGGTTTTAAGCCAAAAAGATCTGGATGTTTCTAAGAACAGGATGAAAAATTTGAATGTCATAGAACGAGGGCAGATTCAGGATTGGATCAGCGGTCAGTCTGTGAAGTATTATCCAACGCAGCTTAATTATTGGGTAACGGTAGAAGGCTATGATCAAAGGGAAAGAAGGAAAGATGAAACTACAATTTCCTATTCTTATGATCTGTATGATTTTGATCAGACGAAAATCTACGATCAGCCTTTTGAAAGAAGAGATGCCAGATTCGGGCATTTTGATGAACTGAGAGCGGTGGAGAATGCTTTACGTTTTATACGTGATGGTGAGGAAGTAACGCTTTTGGTACCGTCTTCTTTGGCTTACGGAACCTATGGAGACGAAAAGAAAATAGATAACGACATTCCATTAATCATAAAATTAAAAGCTCTATAATACATGAAATTGTTTAACAAGAATATAATTCTGGCAGCGGCAAGTATTTCGCTGATGAGTTGTACCCCAATTTATAAAAAAATGAACGTAGACAAAGAAACTTACGAAGGTCTTAATGACGGACTTTATGCCAATCTTCAAACTACAAAAGGTAACTTAATTGTAAAATTTGAAGACAAGAAAGCACCAGTAACTGTAGCCAACTTTATCGGTCTTGCAGAAGGGAAAATCGACAACAAAGCTAAGGCTAAAGGAGTTCCTTACTATGACGGAACTATTTTCCACAGAGTAATCAAAGATTTCATGATCCAGGGAGGAGATCCTCAGGGAACTGGAATGGGAGATCCTGGATATAAATTCGAGGATGAAAGAAACGACCTTAAACATACAGGAAAAGGAGTTCTTTCTATGGCAAACTCAGGACCTAACACCAACGGTTCTCAGTTCTTCATTACTGAAGTAGCTACACCTTGGTTAGATGGAAGACATACGATCTTCGGAAAAGTGGTAAAAGGAAACGATGTAATTGATGCTATTGCTAATGTTGAAAAAGGAGCTCAGGATAAACCTAAAACGGATATCGTTTTAGAAAAGGTTTCTGTTTTCAGCAAAGGTGATGAGTACAAGCATTATGATGCAGCTAAAACTTTTAACGAAGGAAAAGCTAAAATTGCAGAAAACAACAAAGCTTTCATCGCTAAAGAAGAAGCTGAAAAAAAGAAAAGAGAAGAAGAGTTCAAAGCTAATCAGGAAAAATTGGTTGAAAACCTAAAAGCTGGTATGCAAAAAACTGAATCAGGTCTTTACTATAAAATCACAAAAACAGCTGATGGTAAAGCTCCAAAAGCGGGTGACAATGTATCTGTACACTATGCAGGTAAATTGGTAGACGGAACTGAATTCGATTCTTCATTCAAGAGAAACGAACCAATCGAAATTCCAATCGGAATGGGAAGAGTAATCAAAGGATGGGATGAAGGTATCCTGTTATTGAAAGAAGGTGAAACTGCTACATTATTGATCCCGCCAGCAATGGCTTACGGAGAAAGAGGAGCAGGAGGAGTGATTCCTCCAAATTCCTGGTTAGTTTTCGATGTTGAGCTTGTAAAAGTAAAATAATTGAATCTTCAAAATAATATCAAAAGCCGTCCGGAAGGATGGCTTTTTTTATTGGGTTCAAATATATTCTGTAACGATTGGTGTATAGGCTACGACCCATTTTACGATCTGGAAGGATTAACCGTTTTTCCAGTAAAAGTAATCTTAAAATTATAATAACCATTCAACCATGAAAACCAAATCACTTCTGTTTCTGTTCGTTCTGTTGTCGTTGATGACTTTTTCACAGACAAAGGTAAATTCTGACGATGCAGCAATAAAAAAATCACTTACTTATTTTGTCAATAGTATTCAATCTAAACAAATAGATCAGGCGGTAAACGGTATATATCCAAAATTCTTCACCATAGTTTCAAAAGAGCAGATGACGCAGATTTTGAATATGACTTACAATAGTCCATTCATGAAAATTGAAGTACAGGATTTAAATTTTGGCAATATTGAGAAACCTGAACTCATTACCGGTGAATATTTTTCTATTACCCATTATTTTTTGAAGCTGAAATGTAATGTCAGTTCATTAAACGATGAGATGAAAAAGAAAATGACCAGTGCTTTAACCGCCAAGTATGGTGCAAATAATGTGAAGTACCTGGCCAACGAAGGTTCATATCTCATCAATGCCAGTATGAAAGCCTGTGCAGTTTCAAAAGATAAAAAGGCATGGAAATTTGTGATGCTTGAAAAGGAATATAAAAAAGAACTGGTGAAAATCTTACCGAAGAAAATTCTGGATAAGTTTTAAAGTGGTAAGCATTAAATTTTATATTAAAAAAACATAGAAATACATATTTCAGTAAGGCTTTATCACTTCTGTCTTATAACTTAATAAAAGAATATATTTAACCTGAATTACGACCAGATAAAGTGCATAAAAAATCCGAAGAAACTCAATACTTCTCCGGATTAATTATTGTCTTGTTTTATGTCAATCTATTTTAAGACGATTCATGTGTTTATAATAAAGTGTATAACTAACTTATTATAATTTGTTTGATTAGAAGTTCTATAGCGATGTATAAATAATGTGTAAAAAAGAAACACCCTGAGTATAGCTGGCTGTTCCTCCTGAACTTGTTACACAGCTTATTACTTCTCCCGCATTCAGTAATTTTACAAAGGTTCCCCCAAAAGACCTTTTATTTCCTAGTAGTTTGGTGCCGGAAAATGCCCAGCTATCCTGGCCTGCGTTAATATATAAACTGACTGCAGCATTTGGATCTATATTTTCAAGCTTTACTCCTGCTACAATCTGATACACCCCCGTTTTTGCCACTGTATATGTGTTGCTTGATGCATTCCAGGTACCTGAGCTTAATGTATTAATGTTGACTGATCCGAATTTTACAGTATTCATCGCCCCATTTCCTGGCATATAAGTCGGGATAGATGATGTTTGTTGGGCATTAAAAATATTATTAGGTATTTTCAGGGAATTGATAAAGTTGCTGGCGCTGATTTGCGAAATAGCACCACCACTGTCTGCCAGTACAATTCCTGAATTAAGAGCAGTATTGACAAAATCTATCTTGCGGATTCTTACATTCCCATTCACATCCAGTATGCGATCAGGGTTGCTATGATTAATACCTACATTTCCGTTTGAAGTTATTGTTACTTTAGGCTTGTTGTTGGTTGTCAGATTAAGGTCATTGGCAGTTGTTGTTCCTACAAAAGCAGCTCCTCCCCCAATGTAGGTTTTCAGATTGATGGTCCCATTACTGTGGTTGATCCCGAAACTATTATCCGGTGTTTGTACAGTCAGTTTGGTGTCCGGGTTGTTTGTTGCTATCCCTACATTTCCGTTTGAAGTTACTGTTACTTTTGATGTATTATTAGTGGTCAGGTTAAGGTCATTAGCGGTTGTTGTTCCTATAAAAGCAGCTCCTCCACCAATGTAGGTTTTCAGATTAATGGCCCCATTACTGTGGTTGATCCCGAAGCTATTATCCGGTGTTTGTACGGTCAGTTTGGTGTCCGGTGTGTTTGTCGCTATCCCTACATTTCCGTTTGAAGTTACTGTTACTTTTGATGTGTTGTTAGTGGTCAGGTTAAGGTCATTAGCGGTAGTAGTTCCTACATAGGCCGCTCCTCCTCCGATATAGGTTTTTAAATGAGTGGTTCCGTTGCTGTGACTGATTCCAAAACTATTATCAGGTGTTTGAACGGTTAATCTGGTGTCAGGATTGGTTGTTCCTACACCAAGGAGGTGATTGGCAGCGTCTACGGAAACAGTATTTCCATCTATAGAAAAAGCATTTACCTTGTTGCCTGTGAATGCTAGAGTATTTGAGCCCTGTGTTACAGTTCTATTTCTTGTAAGACTACCATCTGCTGTATAAATATTAAAAGGAGAAGTTGTGCCTCCGCTGCCTGTCGTAGCCCTCCATGATGAATTCGTGAAAACGAATTCCTGTATTTTATCATTAGGAACAGTAGTTCCGTTTAATATAGCATCAAATCCGCCTGTTGTATTATTATACACAATCAGACGCTGACCTGGATTAGGTGCTGCCGGTGCTGCAATAGTTATTGTTGCAGTAGCTGCTCCCGTAAGTTGTACCTGACTCACATTGCTTGGGATGGTGGCTGTATTACCACTCACGGGTAAGGTTGTTTCACGGGTGGTGATAGCTCCATTAATATCCAGTGTTGTTCCTGGGTTGGATGTATTAATACCTACATTACCTTTCTGAGCATAGAGTGAAAGGTTCACAAATAGTAAACCAACTAATAATTTTTTAGAAATCATCATATATGTTTTAAAGTTTATTATTTACCCGGTATGGGTGTTTTTTTCAGTCGGCAAATTTGCTTATATTTTTTGTTTTTTTTAGAAAACGTACATACATCAAATGTACACCATTTATTAGTGTGTTAGTTAAGAAGGGATTACGTTGGTTGGGTTGTAGTTTTTTGCTCTATATCTAATGTTTAAGTGCGTTTTAGTGTATGAATTGGAGGTATTATTTTTACCAAAAATTGAAAGTGATCTCATGTTGTATGAATTAGAATCCAAAATTCATTTCATTCCAGGATATTAAAATAATGCCGTCTTGAAAAAGACGTTTTTTTATTTTGTAAATACCGTAGAAATACGGATTTCGCCAAGACTTTATTCCTTCTATCTTTATCATGCCCTTAAAAGAACAAAATAAAAGAATATGTTTAACCTGAATTATGACCAGATAAAGAAAGAAATAGAATCTGAAGTATGCGAAGAACATGGCATGCATCCGGAATTTGTAAAAACAGATGAAGGTTTCGGAATAAAAGCCTGCTGTGAACCTTTCAGAGAAGAGCTTGTTGAAAAGTCAGGGAAAATGATTGAAGAAGAAACCAAAAAGATCCTTGAAGAAATGATGAAGGATCTGTTTAAAGAATAAGTTTTTACGATGTTAAGATAACTTTGTTATCACCAGAGCTGCTCCGGAAGGAGTGGCTTTTTTGCTGGAAATACTGATGATATAATAATGGAGTAGGACTGTAAACAAAAAACCGCCCCAAATAGGACGGTTTTTTCAGTAAAAATAAATTGAAAGTTATATGTTCTGTTATCTTTTCTTCATACTCGTTCCGGCTAAGGAACTGATGAATACAAGGCCAAACCCGATATAAGCGGTAAATGCCGTCAGGTATATAATTAAGCTGTTAAAGCTTGGTTCTAAGGCGTATACCAACACAGAAAATGCAGCAAAACTTAATACCAGCAATAGGCTCCATATATGCAATTTTGCAGCATCTTCATTTCTCTTAAAAATCATTTCAAAAAAGGCTCTCATCATTACTAACATTTTAAGGGTTATACATTAATTAATAGGATAAAGGCGCACTCATCACGGTAAAAAGAATAAATTCCTTTACTGGGCTAAGGTTCACGATGACTTTGCCATTTATTTATATCATAACACCGGGCTGAAAGTCCGGGATATTTTTGTTTTTTTCGAATCAATAAAGACTCTTGCTTATTGTGATACCAGTTAGATACGGGGTGCAAAACTGCTGTGAAGAACTAACGGGGGTTAGTTAATCACGGACCCGTATCTTTTACGGCATCGTAGAAAAAAAAGGATTCATATACTAGATATGAACTTGAATCGGTGGAAAAACTGAAAATCCACAGAAAACCTCTTTTCTCATCCTTAGTGTTTTTTTAATTTTTTCTCAATATTTTACATGCTAATATCATGCCAAAGTTCTGTTTTAGCGATTAACACATTGTTTCACGGGATTGATGAGATCAGTGTGAAACGTGTTTTTATCTGTTATTTCCTTAAACAAAGAAAAATTTTCTGTTTTTAATCTTAAATAACCTGAAGTAAAGAAAATATTACAGAAACATTTCGTTTTATGTAATTTAAAAACATTTATAGTAAAACCCGTGGAAGATTTCTATAAAGATAATCGGGCTTCCTTTATCTAAGCTAAGGATATAGTCCGTTCCTATAGAAATTGTGTTATTCGTGAAATCATTAGTGTAATTTGTGTTTAGTTTTAAGAACCACAAATACCACCAATATTTTTTCACAAATGTCACTAATTAAAGAAGTCTGAAAATTTATTAATGAAATTGTATACAATCATCTGTATCAATTTTTGAGATCAGTGGGATTCTTATAAGCTATAGCTAAAGTTCGTTCCTATAGAAGTTGTGTTATTGGTGAAATCATTCGTGTAATTTGTGTTTAATTTTAAGAACCACAAATACCACCAATATCTTTTCACAAATTCCACTAATGGAATACTGTAAAATTCATGATGAACTAAAGAGTCATTCCTATTAAAATAAGAAAACCGCCTTTATAAGACGGTTTCATATGTATTACCAGTTTTTATCAATCATATAAATAATCTGGGTTAAAGCGGTTGCTCCCAATAAAAGTTCTCTTCGGTTCACCTTTTCAAAAGTATCTTCCTCTGTGTGATGGATATCGAAATAACGTTGAGAATCCGGCATCAGCTCAGCAGCTGGAATTCCCATGTCGTGAAGCGGATAAAGATCTGTTCCTGAAAACCGCTCTTCAAAATTATAAACTCCGTAAGGAAGGAATAAATTCGACCAGCTTTTAATCTGATTTCTTTTCGCATCATCCATATCCAGCGCAATACCTCTTGGGGCGAAACCTCCGGCATCTGTTTCAATGGCAAAAAGATGTTTTTCGTTTTTCTCTTTTACGGTTTTACCATATTGAATTCCGCCTTTTACTCCGTTTTCTTCATTGGCGAAGCAAACAACTCTGATGGTGTGATTATTCGGAATTCCTAATTTTTTAAAAGTCCTTAATACTTCAATGCTTTGTACAATTCCGGCTCCGTCATCATGGGCGCCTTCGCCTACATCCCAGGAATCAAGGTGTCCACCTACAACGATAACACTTTGATCTTTTTTACCGGTGATTTCCCCGATCACAGAATGGGATAGTTTTTCTCCTTTCATTCCACAGTTGGAATTGAGTTTTGCAATAACTTTCTGGCTTTTCAGTAGAGCTTCCAGTTCATCCGCAGTCGTGCTTCCGATAGCAACTGCCGGTATTTTGGAAACTTTGTCTTCATAACGCATGGCTCCGGTATGAGGCACATCATCAAAAGCAGAAGACAGAGATCTTACGATGGCAAATTTCCCTCCTTTTTTAGCAGTTAGAGAAGCGGCGGTAGTTCTGTATTTTGCTGCATCACCATAGGCTTTAAAGGTTTCTACGAATGATTGACTGAACGCGTAGTTGAAAAATACAATTTTATCTTTCACTTTTTCAGCGGGAAGTTTATCGTATTCTTCCATAGATTTTACCATGATGATTTCTCCTGAAACATCTTTTCCTCCGGTTCCTTCAGAATTTCCAAGAGAAAGCATTTTAAGACTTTTCCATTTTCCGTTGGAAGTTTGGATGTTCAGAGATTCTTTTCCTCTTTCCCATACCGGAATCATGACTTCCTGAAGCCATACTTTATCAGCGCCGGCATCACGAAGCTTTTGTTCTGCCCATTTTACTGACTTTTCATAGGCTTCAGAACCGCTTAAACGGTGGCCTATGTTTTTTGTAAGCTCTCTCAGCTCTGTATATCCTTTTCCGTTGTTCAGAATTTCTGTTGAGATTTTTCTGAACTGGATAGAATCTTCTTTAGACTGACCAAAAGCGACCATTCCAAAAAGCAATAATGAAGTTCCTAGTATCTTTTTCATTGTTTACCAATTTTTATCAATCATATAAATAAGTTGTGTCATCACCGCAGAACCGAGCAACAGCTCTCTTCGGTTGACTTTTTCAAAAGTATCTTCTTCTGTGTGATGAATATCGAAATAACGTTGTGGATCCGGCACCAGTTCGGCAGTGGGAACTCCCATTTCATGAAGTGGAGCGATATCCGATCCGGAATATTTGCCTTCAAAGTTGTAAACCCCATAAGGTAGAAACAGATTTATCCAGCTTTTGATCTGGTTCCTTTGAGGTTCGTTCATTTCCAGAGAAATTCCCCGTGGTGAAAAACCTCCAGCATCCGATTCTATAGCAAAGAGATGTTTTTCGTTGTTTTCTTTGACAACTTTGCCATATTGTTTTCCGCCTTTTGTACCATTTTCTTCATTGGCAAAACAAACGGCGCGAATGGTATGATTATTCTGAATACCTAATTTTTTAAAGGTTCTTAAAACCTCAATACTTTGAACAATTCCAGAGCCGTCATCATGAGCACCTTCTCCAACATCCCAGGAATCCAAGTGTCCACCAACAACAATAACACTTTGGTCTTTTTTACCGGTAATTTCTCCGATCACAGAATGAGAAAGCTTTTCTCCTTTCATTCCGCAATTGGAATTGAGTTTTGCTGTTACTTTCTGGCTTTTCAATAAAGCTTCCAGTTCATCAGCAGATATATTTCCAATGGTTATGGCTGGTACTTTGGAAATATTTTCGTCATAGCGCATGTTTCCTGTGTGAGGCACATCATCGAAAGCGGAAGAAAGAGATCTGATGATGGCAAATTTTCCTCTTTTTTTAGCCGTTAATGAAGCGGCAGTTCGTCTATAAGCCCCTGCATCACGATAAGAGATGAATGTCTGTACATTTCCCTGATTAAAAGGGTAGTTGAAAAATACAATTTTATCTTTTACTTTTTCAGCAGGAAGCTTATCATATTCTTCCAGGGATTTCACCATGATGATATCTCCTGAAACATCTTTTCCACCCGTTCCTTCGGAATTTCCAAGGGAAAGCATTTTCATACTTTTCCAATTTCCATTAGAAGTTTTGATGTGCAATGACTCTTTTCCTCTTATCCAAACCGGAATCATGACTTCCTGAAGCCATACTTTATCGGCTCCGGCATCACGAAGCTTCTGAGCTGCCCACTGTACGGATTTCTCATAGGCTTCGGAACCGCTTAAACGGTTGCCTATAGTTTTGGTTAGTTCTCTCAGTTCATTGTATCCTTGACCGTTATTCAGAATTTCAGTGGAAATTCTTTTGAATTGGATGGAATCATCTTTGGTCTGACCAAAAACAACCATTCCAAAAAGCAATAATGCTGTTTCTGCTATCTTTTTCATTGTTACCAGTTTTTATCAACCATAAAAATCATCTGTGTTATGGTGACAGCTCCAAGAAGAAGCTCTCTTTTATTTACTTTATCAAAAGTATCCTGCTCGGAGTGGTGGTAATCAAAATATCTTTGAGTATCTACAACTAGCTCCGCTAAAGGAATATCGAGTTTTTTTAAAGGAGAAATATCCTGAATTGCCTCTGTTTGATCAAAATCATAAACACCATATGGAAGAAAATATTCTTTCCAAGGATACACCAGTCTTCTTCTCTGGGGAGACATATCCAGTGAAAACCCTCGTGGAGAATAGCCTCCGGCATCGGTTCCTAGGGCAAATACATGTTTTTCGTCTTTCTTTTTTACATACGCAGCATACATCTCACGGCCTTGGCCTCCGTTTTCACTGTTGGCATACAAAACTACACGGATGGTGTGGTTGTTTTCATATCCAAGTGCTTTCAGAGTTCTTAACACCTCGATGCATTGCACAACGCCTGTTCCATCATCCACTGCACCTTCACCAATATCCCAGGAGTCAAGCTGAGCCCCTAAAACAATTACTTTAGAATCTTTTTTGCCCCCAATTTCAGCAATGATATTAGGATTTGTAGTATCGCCCTTCGCTTCGGCTGTCATGTTGATTTTAGCCGTAACTTTTTGTTTTTTTAAGGTTTTCTCCAATTCATCTGCAGATCTTACTCCAATTGATAAAGCTGGAATTTTAACTTTATCATCTGGTTCGTAATAAATCATTTTAGCATGAGGAGTATCGTCACTAGCAGTGGTCAGTGATCTTATAATTAATGCTTTTGCACCTGTCTTAGCAATCACAGAAGCGGAAATTAATTTTGATTTTGCAGTCTGTAAATAGGAATCACTTGTATTAATAATTTTTGGATCCATAGGAACATTCACAAAAACTATTTTATCTTTTAACTGGCCGATTGACATAGCATTCAGCTCTGATGTGGAATTGATTAAAACGATTTCGCCCACCAGATCTTTTCCGCCTGTTCCTTCAGAGTTTCCGAAAGAAAGCATTCTGATGTTTTTCCAGTCTCCATTTCCGGATTTGATCTGTAAAGATTCTTTTCCCCTGATCCAGACTGGTGCTTTGGCTTCCTGTCTCCAGATCATATTAATCCCGATTTCCTTGAATTTTTTTTCTGCCCATTCTACGGCTTTGGTATAACCGGGAGTTGCACTGAAACGTGGACCAATTCTTTTGGTGAGCTCTCCAAGATTATCATAAGCAGTACCGTTGGTCATAATTTCATCTGAAATTTTTCTGAATTCATCATGATAGTTGAACTTGGCAACGGTACCTTTTTTTGCCGGGTTTTTAAGTGGTTTTTTCTGAGAAAATAAAAATCCACTCAAAAAGAGTGGAAGTATAATGAATATTTTTTTCATTTATTATTTACTTATCTTTTCCGTTGATAAAAGTAGGGAAAAAATAGGAATTTATTAAGGTTTCATGTCGTACATTAATAAAGCAGTAATTAATTTTGGCTCAATAAATGTACATTTCGGAGGCATGCTTAATTTTAAGTCTGAAATTTTAATCATATCATTAAAACTTACAGGATAAATTCCAAAACCAACTTTACCTTCACCGTTGTCTACTCTTTCTTTTAAAAGATTAATTCCATTGATATTGGAAGTTCCTTTCACATAAGAAATAAGTTCAGAGCTGTCAGGATCTTCAATTTTCAGAATGTTTTTGAAAATATACTTATCTAAAAGATGGTGATCCAGATTATCCAGAGACATTTCTTTGGAACGAAGATCATGCTTCACGTGAAGAGAATAGAACTTCCCATCCATATACATTGAAATATGGAATTTTTGAGAAGGGTAGTATGATGCTTCTCCTTTTTCGTGAATCAGGAAATATTTCTCAAGTTCTTTCAGGAAATCTGCCGGAGAAATACCATTCAGGTCATGTAAGATTCTGTTGTAATCATGAATCTTTATCGACTGGTTGGAAACAATGAAACTGTATACAAAGTTGTAATGCTCTGTACCATTATGTTTCTTATTTTTCTCCTTATGATATTTTGCATTGATTGCTGTGGAACCAATTCTGTGGTGTCCGTCAGCAATATAAAACGAATCAATCTGATCAATCACTTCTTTAAACTGCTGTAGCTTCAGACGGTTATCTATTCTCCAGATTTTATGTCTGATACCCATAGAATCTACATGATTGAAGATAGGAACATTTTTTTCCTCATGATTCATCAGCAATTCAATTTTTGAATTGGCAGGGTAGGTAAGAAGCACAGGTTCTGCCTGCAGGTTTACTTTTTCAAGGTAATGAGCCAGTTTTTCCTTTTTCTGCGGGATGGTACTTTCATGTCTTTTGATTTTTCCATTCCAGAAATCTTCAATACTTGCCAATCCCAGAAGTCCTCTGAACATCTGTTTGTTGGGGTAGATCTGCTCATAAAGATAGTAGGCTGAATTGTCCTGGACCAATTTCTTTTCTTCCAGAAGCTCTTCAAATGTGGAACGGATCTTTCGAAGGTTCCGGTCAATATCTTTAGATTTACTTACAACATAAGGTTTAATCATATTGATGTAAGTATTTTCAACTTGAGCCTTCTCTGCGATCTCTTCCTGGGTGAAATTATCCAGTGGATGGGTAGGGAAAGTACTCTCAAAGTCTCTATGAGGTCTTATTCCACGGAAAGGTTTAAAAACAGGCATATTTATCTTATAGTTTCTTTTTGTAGCTTAATAATTTGTTCTGCAAGTTCGATACCGATTTTTTCTTGCGCATCCACCGTATTGCCACCTACGTGAGGGGAAAGTGATAATGCAGGGTTCATTAGTAAAGGCAGTTCCGGGCTTGGTTCGTTTTCAAAAACATCCAATGCAGCTCCGGCTACTTTTCCTGACTCGATAAAATCGATAAGGGTCACTTCATTGATGACACCTCCTCTTGCAGTATTTACAATATAGACTCCATCTTTCATTTTTTCAAATTGAGGGGTGTCTATAATATACTCATTCGTTTTCGGCGTATTGATACTGATGAAATCTGCATCTTTAAGGAATGCATCCATATCATTGGTGGAAGTGATTTCAAAGTTCACAGACTGTCCGTTGAAGAAGTTCAGCGTAAGAACTTCTGTTTTCGGGCTTCTTGTCAGAACGGTTACTTTCATTCCTAAAGCAATTCCTATCTTTATGACTTCCTGACCAATACTTCCAAAGCCGATTACTCCTAATGTTTTTCCTGAAAGTTCATACGCATTGCTGAATGACTTTTTCATAGCATTGAAATGAGTTTCTCCTTCCAGAGGCATCAATCTGTTCGATTCGTGAAGGAATCTTGCCAATGAAATGAAGTGTCCAAAAACCAGTTCAGCCACTGATTTTGAAGATGCTGTAGGCGTATTGATGACTTTGATGCCTTTACTTTTGGCATATTCTACATCAATATTGTCCATTCCGATACCGCCTCTTCCGATAATCTTAAGGCCCGGGCATGCATCAATCAGATCCTGTCTTACTTTCGTTGCACTTCTTACCAGAAGAACGTCCACATTATTATCGTTGATAAAATTAATAACGTGATCCTGAGCCACTCTATTGTCCAGAATTTCAATTCCGGCTTCTTTTAGAGTCTTTTCTCCTGCTTTTGAAATTCCGTCGTTTGCTAAAACTTTCATGAGTTATTTTATTGATGTTAGATTGAAGATGTCAGAAGTTAGATTTTGAGTTCTGTTATCTGACATCTTTTGTCTGATATCCTTTTATTTTTCGGTCGCCTAATATAAGCTATTTTATTGACTTCATTACATCCACCAAAACCTGTACACTTTCGATAGGTAAGGCATTGTATAAACTCGCTCTGTAGCCGCCTAAGCTTCTGTGTCCGTTTAGTCCACTGATGCCTGCAGCTTTCCATGCATTGTCAAATTCTTCTTTCTTGCTTTCGTCTGTAATTTTGAAAGAAACATTCATGAGTGAACGGTCTTCTTTTACACAGAAGGTTTCGAATAACGGGTTGCTGTCGATTTCATCGTATAAAAGCTTGGCTTTAGCTTCGTTTCTCTGTTCTGCAGCAGCAATTCCTCCATTTCTTTCAAGGTACTGAAGGGTAAGTAAAGAAGCGTATACAGGGAATACCGGTGGTGTATTGTACATAGATTCTTTAGCAATGTGCTGAGAATAATCCAGGATGGAGAACATGTTTTCTCTTCCTGTTTTCCCAAGAATTTCTTTTTTGATAACGACTAAAGTAACTCCTGCAGGTCCCATATTTTTCTGAGCTCCGGCATAGATCAGGTCAAATTTAGAGAAATCCAGTTGTCTTGAGAAAATATCAGAACTCATATCACATACCATCAGTGTATCTACTTCAGGGAAAGATTTCATTTGAGTTCCATAAATGGTGTTGTTGGAAGTACAGTGGAAATAATCGTATTCTGCACCTACCGTATAGTCTTTAGGAATAAAAGAATAGTTTTCTTCTTTTGAAGAACCTACTACATCTACTGTTCCTACTTTTTTTGCTTCTTTAATAGCTCCGGCTGCCCATGTTCCTGTATCCAGGTAAGCTGCTTTTCCTCCTACTTTCATCAGGTTGTAAGGAACCATTGCAAACTGCAGGCTGGCACCACCTCCTAAATAAAGCACTTCATAATCATCACCAAGATTCATCAATCTTTTTACAATGGCACGCGCTTCGTCCATTACCGCCACGAAATCCTTGCTTCTGTGAGAAATTTCAAGAAGAGACAATCCAATACCGTTAAAGTCAAGGATAGCCTGTGCTGATTTTTCAAATACTTCTTGTGGTAAAATACATGGTCCTGCGCTGAAATTGTGCTTTTTGTTCATATTTTTATTTTTTGGGTGCTTCGGGACTTGGATATCCTTCTGCTTTATTTTGATTTAATTGGATTTTGGGTTAAAAAAACCGCCTCACAGATAATGAGACGGAATTTTTTATTCGCCGTGTAAGAATGCTTTTTTATTAAGAAGAGCTTCTTCAGATTCTACGTGATCTTCATCAGGCACACAGCAGTCTACAGGGCATACCGCTGCACACTGAGGTTCTTCATGGAATCCTTTACATTCTGTACATTTATCTGTTACAATGAAGTATACATCATCACTTACGGGTTCCTGTGGTGAATTGGCATCTACAGTAAGTCCCGACGGCATCGTAATCGTACCTTGAAGAGCCGTACCGTCAGAAGCTTTCCAATCTACAGCTCCTTCATATATTGCATTGTTTGGGCATTCCGGTTCGCAAGCCCCACAGTTAATGCATTCATCAGTTATTTTAATAGCCATCGCTAATTTTTTTTAAATTTGCACAAAATTACAAAATTTTACCCAATTTTAAAGTAATTATGAATACCGAAAATCAAGTTTTAGGACTTATTAAATTAAGTGGTTATATAAAAGCGTTTTTAGCTAAGAAACCAGAAAATCACAATGAAGATGATGCTGATATCGAATTATTGTTAAAAAGATCTGAAATAGAGAATCCGTGGTTTACCATTGATAATCAGAAATTTGCTTTACAGCAATGGACAGATCTTCTGACTGAAGAAAATATCAAAAACTGGCTTGGAAATTATTCAATCTCTAAAATTTCTAAAAGAGTTGGGCTCATTTTAGCCGGAAATATCCCTTTGGTAGGGTTTCATGATGTGATTTCTGTTGTTTTAGGCAATCATATTCCGGTCATTAAGCTTTCTTCAAAGGATAAGTATATGATTCCGTTTTTATTAAAGAAGTGGAATGAGTTTTCCAATGAGAATGTAGCTTTTGAATTTGTAGAAAAATTAGAGAATTTTGATGCCGTTATTGCTACTGGAAGTAATAATACGGCAAGATATCTGGAGTATTATTTTAAAAACCATTTAAATATTATCCGTAAGAACAGAACTTCCGTTGCGGTTTTGAAAGGTGATGAAACGAATGAAGAACTGCAGCTTCTGGCGAAAGATATTTTCCAGTATTTTGGATTAGGATGCAGAAATGTGACGAGAATTTTCATTCCGCAGGATTTTGTGATTGACAGGTTGTTTGAAAACTTCTTAGGCTTCCAGGATATTATCAATCATAATAAATATGCCAACAATTATGATTATAACAGAGCGGTTTATCTTTTGAATCAGGATAAATTCTGGGATAATAATTTTGTAATGCTGAAAGAGGATGATAAACTCTTCAGTCCGCTTTCTGTAATCAATTTCAGCAGATATGAATCGTTGGATGAAATGAAAAGCTTTATTGCAGAAAATGAAGAAAATATTCAGTGTGTAGTGGCGAAAGGAGAGCTGGAACTGAATGCTATTCCGTTTGGGGAAGCACAAAATCCAGGTCTTGATACATATGCAGATAATGTAGATACAATGAAATTTTTAGAACTGGTCTGATTTTCGTATCTTCCATCACTTATTTCACCAGAACAAAAATGAATACTATGAAAAAATTATTGCTGGGACTTGCTCTCGTGAGCGGACAGTTGATTTTTGCACAGAAAGTAACGGGTGCAAAGGTTGAAAACAGTCCCAAAAAAGAGCAGCAGGCGAGTATAAGTAAGGAGAAGGTTAGTTTGTATAATGATAACTTCCTGAAGTTTGTTGAGGCTTTACAGGCTTCTGACCGTACAACCATTAATGGATTGCTTTCCGATAAGGTAAAGGAAATTGTTACGGATGATGTACTTAAAAAAGTCAAAGAAGGTATTGATCTCAATAAAAAGCTTGAAATCTTAAAAGCTGGGTATTATAAAACGATGGACGGCACTAATCATCCAAGTATTAAATATAAATATGCAGGAGAATCATCTTCGAAAGAGGCAATTACAGCCGTATTTGAAGATGATGGTAAAATCCTGGGTGTTTTGCCTGCGAAATAGATGAAATTATTTTCGATTAACTAAAAAAATATTAACTATGATGACAGATGTTTTAGTCGCTCATTCTTCAGATGTGGAGAAAGCGAATTTTTACAAGAAGACATATTTGCATGTTGCTTTATCTATTCTTGCATTTATTGGAGTTGAAACGATACTATTAAAAACTGTTCCGGTAGAATTGATTGCCATGATGTTCGGTCAGAGATACATCTGGCTGCTGATTATCGGAGTTTTCTGGTTGGCTTCTGTTTTAGCTTCCAAGTGGTCACTTTCACAAAGTAAATCTACCCAATATATGGGATTAGGTTTTTACATTTTACTGGAAGCGATTATCTTCTTACCACTTCTTTTTATTGCAACCGGAATTGAAGGTGGAGCTAACATAATTTTCCAGGCTGCTACTTTAACGATTGCAATGTTTGCAGGTATTTCTGCAGTAGCATTCACTTCTAAAAGAGATTTTTCTTTCTTAAGAAATATCATTGTAATCGGTGGGTTTATTTCCATTGGATTAATTGTAGGAGGGATGATCTTCGGATTTAACCTTGGGTTGTGGTTCTCTGTTGGAATGGTGATTTTAGCGTCAGCTACCATTCTATATCAGACAAGTAAATTAAAAGATTCCTATGGAACGAATCAGTATGTAGGAGCGGCATTGCAGCTTTTTGCTTCAATTATGCTTTTATTCTGGTACATTCTGAGTATTTTGATGAATAGAAGAAGCTAATTGATAAGTTGTCTTAGCTTTAAAAATATAGTCCCGGTGATTCTTCATCGGGATTTTTTATTATTTGAACACAAAATTTAAACACAAATGTCACTAATGATTTCACGAATAACACAAATTCAATAGGAATGGTTTTAGTTTGTTTTTAACCACAGATTCCACAGATTGATGCGGATGATTGTGTATAATTTATTTGTGTTATTTGTGATGGAATATTTGTGTTACTTGTGGTTTTAAAAAAATTAAACACAAAGTTCACTAATGTTTTCACGAATAACACTAATTAAAACATTTTAATAGGATCAATGGGAACGGGCTTTAGCCCGTTTTATATTTTATGGATGCCTTCCAACGGCTTTTGCCTAAACTTATAAGTATCCCACAGATTCTACAGATTGACACGGATGATTAAGTATATTTTTTTGATAGATAATTTTTGAACAGTTCTATTAATATTTGTGAAATTTGTGAAAAACATTTGTGTTATTAGTGTTTTAAACCAAAAACCCAAAAAATCCTGATGAAATGATCACCGGGATTTTAATTGGTTATTCTTTACAATTTTTCATACAACTTCCAGCTTCATGTGACTGGTTAAAGTCCTTTGAAGTACATTTTAAGTTGAAAGAAAAGATTCTTAAAGAATAGAAAAAAGTATAGTAATGAGGAAAACCTCAGGTATTGTATAGTTTGTGTTTTTACAGTCTTTTGATTAAAAATAATCGAAAGATGTTATTTGTCAATTGATCCTAAAACCTTCTGAGCAAAAGAGTTTAAAGCATCTTTCTCGCTCATTCCGTTTTGTACATTCGCGTGAACTTCTAAAGCTCCGCAGATGTTGGTGATCAATTCTCCTGCAACATTCAGATCTTCTTCGCTTGTTCCTCTGAATTCGCAGAAACTTTCCAGTACTTCTAAAGTCTTTTCAAGATTTTCAGGAGTCTGATTCTGATAAAACTGTCTGATTACGGGTAATTTCATTATGCTAATTCATTAAAAAGGTTAATTAAACTTTCTGCCTGGTTAGATTGAACCTGGTTCACTAGTTGTCCGTTTTTAAAGATGGCGAAAGTAGGTAAGTTGTCTACTTTTGCTAATTTTCTGCTTTCAGGAAGCTTTTCAGCATCTACATATAAAAATGGAATAGAGTCATTTTCAGATGCTAATTTTTTGAATTTCGGCTTCATGATTCTACAGTTTCCGCACCATGTTGCGCCATATTGAACAACTACTTTTTCATTGTCGTTCACTATATTTTGTAATGTATCTTCGGTTAATTCTGTGTACATGATTGTAATTTGAAAATTTGTTAATTTGAAAATGTGCTAATGCTTTGTAAAAAGAAAATGAGATAATTTTTGATAATTCTCCAATTATCTCATTTTCAAATTAACACATTATATTAGTTCTTCGCTAAGTATTCTGCTGTAGAAGTTCTGTCAGCTTTCATAGCGTCTTTTCCTTCTTCCCAGTTTGCAGGACATACTTCACCGTGCTTTTGTACGTGTGTGTAAGCGTCGATTAATCTTAAGAATTCTTTTACGTTTCTTCCTAGAGGCATATCGTTTACCGCTTCGTGGAAGATTTTCCCAGTTTCGTCGATAAGGTAAGTTGCTCTGTAAGTTACGTTAGAACCTGTGAAAACTTCATTTCCATCTTCGTCATATTCGAAGTCCTGATCAACAATTCCCAATGTGTTAGCTAACTGTCTGTGAGTATCAGCTAAAAGTGGGTAAGTTACTCCTTCAATTCCTCCGTTATCTTTTGGTGTGTTCAACCAAGCGAAGTGTACTTCGTTAGTATCACAAGATGCACCGATTACTTTAGTGTTTCTTTTTTCGAATTCACCTAAAGCCTCCTGGAAAGCATGAAGCTCAGTAGGGCATACGAAAGTGAAATCTTTAGGGTACCAGAATAAAAGAACTTTTTGCTGGTTGTTTACTGCTTCATCAAGGATGTTGATTCTTAAATCGTCACCCATTTCAGACATTGCGTCAATTGTTAAATTTGGGAATTTTTTTCCTACTAAAGACATAATTTTTCTGTTTTTATATTTAAATTTCTTATGCAAATATATGAAAGATTCATCTATCGAACAAACTAAAATCGATAAATAAAATCTATAATTGTTTTTAGTGTGTTGTTAAATAAAAAAGCCCTGATATCAGGGCTTTTTGTTTATTTTAATAACCAAATATTTCAGTTAAATTAAGTTTTTTTACTTCGCCTAATTTCTGCATATCGGCCTCATTTACTTTGTCTTGAGAAGCGACAAGGCAGTAGGTGTAGTTCTTGTTTTTCATTTCCTTATCATGGAATGAGTTGATGTCTGTGAAAGACAGTTTTGGTGCCTGTTCATAAACATTTTTTCTCATATCAAAGTTGTTTCCAAGCTTTTGAGATTTCAGATAAGAGAAGATGATTCCATCCTGAGTAATTCTTTCAGAAGCAATTGATTTTTTCAATCCGCTTTTCGCTGTTTCGAATAACTGCTCAGATTTTGGAAGGGTAGTCAAAAGCTCATTCATCGCCGTTGTAGACTCATTGAATTTGTCTGCCTGTGTTCCTACATAAGCCATCACCATGTCTTTGTCTGTTTTCTTACTTGGAAGGGCAAAATAAGAATACGTAGAATAAGCCAGTGCTTTTGATTCTCTGATAGTCTGGAATACAATAGATCCCATTCCGCCCCCGAAATAGTTGTTGAATAAACTTACGGTTGGAGTAGTGGATGCATTGTACGGATCAGAATTTCTTACCCAGAACACTTCAGCCTGTACCATGTCATAATGAGCAAATAAAACCTTGTTCTTATCAGTTGGGATCTGAGCGAAAGTTTTAGATTTAGGAAGATCTTTCAGGGTAGCAGGAAGTTTGTGGATAGGTTTCAAAGCTGCTACCACATCATTTCCTGATTTTGGTCCGTAATACAGTACTTTGTGCTTGAAATTGAATAAATCATGAAGAACATTAATTAAGTCTTCTGCTTTTAATGCATCAAGTTCAGCATCGCTTAGTACGTTGTTGAAAGGATTCTGAGCACCATATTGAGCATAACTTCTCAATCCGGACATAATTACTCCCTTATTTTGTTTTGCATTCGCTC
This sequence comes from Chryseobacterium sp. T20, assembly GCF_047345655.1. Taxonomy (NCBI): domain Bacteria; kingdom Pseudomonadati; phylum Bacteroidota; class Flavobacteriia; order Flavobacteriales; family Weeksellaceae; genus Chryseobacterium; species Chryseobacterium sp. T20. The sequence continues at coordinate 429,800 of NZ_JBLFDU010000001.1, read as the reverse complement.
TGGCTTTCTTCAACCTAACTTTGTAAGCATCAAGAGCAGCCTGGTCTGCCTGACAGTTTTTGATTAAATCTTCAAATAAAGAAATGGTTTTATCAAAGTTTTCATTTAAGCCTTCCAGTGACACATAAGTTTCCTCGTTTCCTGCGCTTACATTGAAGCTTGAAGCAAGTTTATAGAATTCCTTACTGATCACTTCTGAAGATTTGTCTTTCGTTCCTAAATACTGAAGATATTCTGCTGCCAATGGAAGAATTTTGTTATTCCATTTTCCTGAATCAAAGTGATAATACATTCTGAACAGAGCATTGTCTGTATTTTTTACAGAAAGTACATCTACAGCAGCTAATTTGTTTTTAGCGATGTCTTTGTCATAATTCAACCATACCGGAGCGATAGGGTTTTCAGGCATTTCGTCAATCTTCTTAAGGAAAGGAGACTGGTCTTCTCTGTTAACGGAAACCGGTGTAATGGTTGGTTTATCAACTTTTACAATACTCTTGTCTTCACCTTTTCTTTTGTAGACTGCAACATAGTTATTATTCTGAAGATATTTGGATACAAAATCCATGATATCTTTTTTCGTCAGTTTTGAAATCTCATCAACATACTCAAGCGATGCTTTGTGATCAACCTCCGAAGTGAATTCATCCATCAGAATGCTTGCTCTTGACGAATATTTTTCATCTTTCTGAATAATCCCTTTCTTTTCATTGTTCACGATAGATTGGATAAGGTCATCAGAAAAATCTCCTTTTCTTAATTTATCAATTTCCTGAAGAAGAAGGTTTTTTACTTCATCCAGAGACTGTCCTTCAGTGGGCTTACCCTGTAAAAGTAAAACAGAATAATCTTTCAAAGCATAAGACCCTGCGTAAGCTCCAAGTAATTTTTGTTTTTTTACCAGATCAAGATCGATTAACCCGGCCTGCCCATTGGTAAGCATATTTCCAACAAGGTTCAGCATTCTGGCATCTTTGGTAGAAGCTCCCGGAAATCTGAAACCAAGCATTACGTTTTCAGGATTCGGTCCTACCACTTCTTTTACAACCGGAGCGGTGATAGGTTTTTCCTGTCCAACTTTATATTCAGGAATTGCTTTAGGCTTCATATAAGAGAAAGCCTTATCAATTTTTGCAATCACTTCATCCGGATTAAAATCTCCGGACATAATGATTCCCATGTTATTGGGAACGTAGTAGTTGTTATAATATTCTCTGATTGCATGTAGAGAAGGATTTTTCAGGTGTTCAATGGTTCCGATTGTGGTTTGCTTTCCATAATTGTTGTTAGGGAAAAGGTTGGCAAACATGGTATCGAAAACTTTATCTCCGTCATCATCAAGAGATCTGTTTTTTTCTTCATATACCGCTTCAAGCTCAGTATGGAAAAGTCTTAAGACCGGTTCTCTGAATCTTTCAGCCTGTACAGCAAGAAATTTGTCAAGAACATTGGCAGGCACATCTTCGGTGTACACCGTTTGTTCAAAAGAAGTGAAGGCATTGGTGCCATCAGCTCCCATACCAGCCATCATTTTATCGTATTCATTTGCGATTGCAAATTTTGCTGCCTCTCCGGAAACCCTGTCGATTTCTTTGTAGATTTCTTTTCTTTTGGCTTCATCCTTAGTCTGGTTGTACTTTTCGTAAAGAGCGTCAATCTGGTCTAAAAGAGGTTTTTCTTTTGCCCAGTCTTTAGATCCAAACTGGTTTGTTCCTTTGAAAAGCATGTGCTCCAGATAGTGGGCAAGACCTGTGTGGTCTGCAGGATCGGTTTTGCTTCCGGCTTTTGTTGCAATATACGTTTGTATTCTCGGGTCTTTATTGGTAGGACTCAGAATAACCGTTAATCCGTTTTTCAAAGTGTAATACCTTGCAGAAGTAGGGTCGTTGGTCACGTATTTGTACTTGTAGCCATTGGAAGTCGCTTCTTTCCATTGGAAGTCCTGGCCAAAAGCATATCCTGCGAAACTTGCAGCGGCAATACTTGTAGCGATGGTTAGTTTTTTTAACAGATTCATTGCTGTCGTGTTTTATTTTGGGTTATTAAGTTGTTAATTGAATTTTTCCAATAAATTTTTAATTCTTTTCATAGCTTCTCTTAATTCCTCCTCAGAAGCAGCATAAGAGAATCTGATACATTCAGGACTTCCAAAAGAGAATCCACCTACACATCCGACATGCGCATTTTCCAGAAGGAACATGGCAAAGTCGTCAGAGTTTTTAATTTCTGTTCCATCCAGGGTTTTTCCAATATAGTACGAAATATCCGGGAAGAAATAGAAGGCAGCCTTTGGAAGGACTACTTTGAATCCTGGGATTTCTTTGATCAGTTCATAGACAAGATCTCTTCTTTTTTTGAAAGCATCAATCATGTATCTGTATTCGGAAGGATCTGCTTTCAGGGCAACAATAGAGGCTCTTTGTGCTACCGTATTAGCGCCGCTGGTCATCTGTCCCTGTACTTTTTCACAAGCTTTTGCCAGCCATTCCGGACATGCAGAATACCCGATTCTCCATCCGGTCATCGCAAATGCTTTTGACATACCGTTGATTACGGCTGTCTGTTCATAAACTTCCGGAAACTGAGCAATGGAAGTTGTGTTAGTTTCGTAATTGATATATTCGTAAATCTCGTCAGAAATTATTGTTATCTGAGGGTATTTGGCAATTACTTTGGCGATGGATTTTAATTCATCATAAGTATAATATCCACCTGACGGATTACATGGCGAGCTGAAAAGTACAGCTTTGGTTTTCTCAGTGATAGCTTCTTCAAGCTGCTCTGCAGTCACTTTGAAATCGGTAACATAAGACGTAGGAAGCATTACGGAAGTTCCCCCCATCATTTTTACCATTTCATCATAGCTTACCCAGTAAGGTGCAGGAAGCAGAACTTCATCACCATCATTAATAATAGCTGCCAAAACATTGATAATAGCCTGCTTAGCTCCATTGGAAACACAAATCTGGGTAGGTTTGTATTCCAGATTATTATCTCTTTTTAATTTATATGCAATAGCCTCACGCAGTTCCAGAAATCCTGGAACAGGAGAATAGTGGCTGTAATTTTGATTGATGGCATCGAATGCTGCCTGTTTGATGTTGTCCGGAACATCGAAATCCGGTTCGCCAAGAGTTAAGCTGATCACATCTATTCCGCTGGCTTTCATTTCTCTGGCTTTGTTAGACATTACAAATGTCTGGGAGTATCCTAATCTTTTTACTCTATCTGAAAGTTTGTCCATTGTATTTTTTTGAATTTTAACAAATATATAATAAAAACGTCTTGTGAAGGTAATAAAAGTAAGGGTACTTTAAAGATTTTTGTCAGGTTTTAGTCAAATCTTCTTTTAGATTATAAAAATCTTTTCTTTTGATGTATGGGACTAATTTTAATCTTATTTTAGCCAAAAAACTTAATTCCATGAAGAAGATATTCAAAGCACTGTTTTTGTTATCCGTGCCGCTTTTATATGCACAGAATTACCGTTTTGTCTATGAATATAAGATGAAACCTGCTATTGAAAAAAAAGATTCTGTAGTGATCAATTATATGAATCTGGATACGGATGGGAAGAAATCCTATTTCACTAATGCTGTTAAATATGAAAGAGATTCAGTATATCGGGCAGACAAAAACTACTCTGCGTTGTTGAAAGGCAAAAATTATGATCGTAACCTGGGCTATATTATCGAGAAAAACTATTCCCAAAAGACGATAAACCTGTTCGATAAATACAAAAGCGTAAGTCTGGTAACTATAGATCAGGAAATCCCAAAATGGAAAATTGAAAAAGAGTTTAAAAAGATCAATGATCTGAACTGTCAGAAGGCCGTTGCAGATTATAAAGGTAGAACATGGGAAGCTTGGTTTAGCAAGGATTTTCCCATAAGTGACGGCCCATACAAATTCAGTGGTCTTCCGGGACTTGTTGTTGCCATTAAGGACGGGGACAATGATCATGTTTTCGAATTGGTTCAGATTAAGAAAATTAATGCAATCACAGCTTTTGTACCGAAAAATAATAAGCAGATGAGTGGTGAAGAATATAGAAAGCTTATTAAAAATTATACTTTTAATCCGGCCGAAGACATTGCAGCGATGAATGTGGATTCCAAAAACGGAACAATGGAAATGCAGCTGAAGGATGGTTATGTTGCTCAGCTGGATATCAATAAGCTCAAAAAATATGGAGCAAAAATGGATGATGTGATCGCAGAAATATTAAAACTGGGCACTAATCCTATTGAAAGAGAATAAAATAAATTCTCATAAGGAATGATTTTGCAGCACAGGGTTTTGTATCTTTAACCATCTAAGATCTGTCCTATGAAATATTCCGTTTTTTTATTACTTATTTCCTGTACTGTTTTTTCTCAGAAATACTCAAAAGATGATGAAGTGAAAAAATATGTCTCACAGGTGAATGAAGATTCATTAAAATCATATATCGGCAAGTTGGTAAGCTTTGAAACCCGACATACCTTGAGTTCGATAGATGATTCTAAGCACGGAATAGGGGCAGCAAGGAACTGGGTGATCAGGAAATTCAAAGATTATGCTAAAAATTCGGGAGGAAGAATGGAGGTGTATCTACAACAGGAAGATATTCAGCCGGATGGAAAACGAATTGATAAAATGGTAAATCTTGGAAATGCTGTTGCGTTTCTGAAAGGAATAGATCCGAATGATAAAAGAATTTTCCTGATCGGAGGGCACCTGGATTCAAGAGTTACTGATGTGATGAACAGAACTTCCAAAGCGCCTGGTGCCAATGATGACGGCAGTGGAGTAAGTGCTGTGATAGAATCTGCCAGAATACTGAGCAAATCTTCGTTTCCGGCATCTATCATTTTTGTGGCCTTTTCGGGAGAAGAACAATCTTTGTTAGGCTCTAAGCAATTGGCCGAGAAAATTAAAAGAGAAAATGGGCAACTGGAAGCTGTTTTGAATAATGATATGATCGGTAATCCCAAAGCAGGAGAAACAGGAGAGATCAACACCCGTATACTTCGTGTTTTCAGCGAAGGTCTGCCTTACAAAGATCTTGATAAAAAGGCAATGACAATCAGAAATCTTGGTTTTGAAAACGATAGTGAATCCAGGCAGCTGGCTCGTTATATCAAAGAAATTACAGAGCAATATGTCAAAGGATTGGAGATTAAGCTGATCTATAGAAATGACAGGTTTTTGCGTGGAGGGGATCATACCAGCTTTGTGAATAACGGATTCCCTTCTGTAAGACTGACCGAATATTATGAAAATTACGATCATCAGCATCAGGACATAAGAATTGAAAACAATAAGCAGTATGGTGATCTTCCTGAGTTTATAGATTTCAAATATCTGAAAAAGAATGTCGCAGCCAATGTTGCCGTATTGGCAAGCCTTGCAAAATCCACTTCAAAACCGGAGAAAGTGGAAATGGATGTGAAGGAACTGACAAATTCAACAACTTTACATTGGGAAAAACCAAAATCCGGAATTCCGGCAGGATATTATGTGCTGGCAAGGGAAACAGACAGTCCGGTATGGCAGAAAAAAATATTCACCACTGAACTTTCTATGAAGATTCCGCTTTCGAAAGACAATTATATTTTTGCTGTACAGAGTGTGAGCCCGTCAGGAAACCTGAGTGTTCCTGTTATACCAGGAATTGCAAGGTAATGGATTGTGCTGAAAACCAGAATTTACTGCCGGATCAGGAAAAGTAGATTTGAATACAAGAGAAATAAAACTTATTTTTGCGGTTTATAATAATTCACATGTCTGCATCGTTACTATTAAAATATTTCCCGGATCTTACTGAAAAACAGAAAGAACAGTTCTCAAAACTGGAAACTCTGTACAATGAATGGAATGAAAAGATCAATGTAATTTCCAGAAAAGATATGGAATCACTGTATGAAAAGCACATTCTGCACTCGTTGGGAATTGCAAAAGTGATGGAATTTGCACCGGGAACCAAAGTTTTGGATATCGGAACCGGAGGTGGTTTTCCAGGTATTCCTCTGGCGATCCTGTTTCCTGAAACAGAATTTACCCTGATTGATTCTATTGGTAAGAAAATCAGCGTGGTACAGGCTGTGGCAGATGGAGTAGGACTGACCAATGTAACGGCTATCCATGGAAGAGCAGAAAAGCTTAAAGAAAAATTCCATTTTGTAGTCAGCAGAGCGGTAACTCAAATGCCGGAATTTTTAAGATGGCTGAAAGGGAAATTTGAAAAAGAACAGTTTAACCCTAAACATAACGGAATTTTATATTTGAAAGGCGGTGATCTTGCTGAAGAGCTTGCCGGACTTAAATGTGAAATTTTCAATCTTAAACACTATTTTGATGAAGAATTTTTTGATACGAAGAAAGTAGTTTATGTATCAAAAGGTAATTTTAATTCCTGATTTTTATGTGAATAAGGAATAATTTTTGCTAATATTTGTTAATAATCAGAAAAGTAAAAGGTATGAAAAAACTTTTAAATATTGGATTTTCAGTATTCGTGTTAGGCGTGCTTCTGGTTTCGTGTGATGATGATGATTATCATACCATTGAATCTATTGGTAAAATCAAAATAGACAGCGTAAAAATTGTCAATGATACCATGGATGTTTTTGCAATACAGAGCATTAAAACTTATTCCACTTATCCGTCTCATTGTGAGGGTTTTTACGGATATGATTATGTTTACAATACCAATCTGGAAAGAACAGTTACTTCCTATAAATATATTACCAACGGACCTTGTACGCAAGGGAATTACGTGGGAGCGAATCAAATCAACTTCAGTCCTCAAAGAAAAGGTACTTATACTTTTAAATTCTGGAATGGAGGAAATAACTGGATCACGAAAACAATTGTAGTGGAATAATGAGATTGACTTTTGTATTATGTTTATTGGCAGCGCAGGCTGTATCCGGACAGAAAATTATCTGGGAAGAAGGCAAAAAATTAACATGGGATAACTTTAAAAGCCCGGTTAGCAAGAAAAAGAATCCTGATGTAGCAGCTTACACCCATTGTGGCTGGGAATTTTATTCTGAAAAATCTTCCGATCCAAAGGCGCCGGTTACGATTACCATCAAAACCCTGTTTCATGAAGATAAATCCTGGAAAGATGTCAAAAGAATGGATGATTATATTCTTCTTCATGAGCAAAAGCATTTTGATATTGCAGAATTATTTGTGAGAAAATTCAGAAAAGCTGTTGCTGAGAAAATTAAAAATTCTGGAGATTATAATAAATATTTCAAAGCCATTTATGACGGAATCGCTATTGATTATAAAAACTTTCAGATGTCCTATGACAGCGAAACCCGTCATGGAATTGATAAAGAAAAACAGAACGAATATAATCAGTTGATTTCTGAACAACTAGATAACTTAAAAAGCTATAAAACCCTTTGAAATTCCTCAATAAGATCATTCACGAACTGCTAGCACAAAACACTGACCTTTCTGCGTTTAATATTATTCTGCCCGGAAAACGTCCCATTGTGTTTATCAGACAGATTCTGGAGGAAAATAACTATTCAGGGTTTCTTCCCAACTTTTTTACCATCGAGGAGCTTATCAATAAAATAGCGGATCATCAGACTATTCAGGGGATTCCGTTGTGGCTTTTCTCTTTTGATGTGTACCGAAGTCTGAATCTTATCCCCAGAGATGATTTTTCCGATTTTCTGAAATGGTTTCCCACCTTACAGAAGGATTGGGATGATATTCTCAAATTTTCAGATAGCGATCAGGCAGTTCTGCAGTATATGTTTGATGAAGAAAGGATCAAAGAATGGGCTCAGGACCTTGGAGAGGATGATGATGTTCCAAGAAAAAAGTTTCTTAATTTCTGGCAGAATATGAGCGTTTTTCTCCCTGTACTCAAGGAGAGACTGCAGGAGAGAAACTGGGCAACTTCCGGAATGATTCACGAGGCGGCTAAAGCCAGGATTGCCGACTTTGCAAAAAATACCAAAGAAGAATTTGTTTTTTGTGGCTTCAATGCCTTTACTCCGGTAGAAGAAAAGCTTGTAAGAAGCCTTTTGCAGTGGAATAAAGCGCAGTGCTTCTTTCAGGCAGACCGCTATTATTTCGATGATGAGAGACAGGAGGCCGGAAAATTCCTTAGAAATCATAAAACATGGAAAGAATTTGATGATAACAGAGCTTTTCAATGGATAGAAGATGATTTTAACCAACCTAAAAAAATTAAGGTATACGAAGTGTCCGGGAATGTAACCCAGACCAAAGTACTGCCTGAGATCTTTAAAGAGATCAATAATAAAACCTACTCCAATACTGCGGTAGTGCTGCTGGATGAAAACCTTCTTCCTGCCAGTCTTGATGTGATGCATGGTGTTGATAATCTGAATATTACAATGGGATTCCCGTTGAAAAACTTATCTTTCTCCAATGCGGTGAAACGTCTTTTCTATCTGCAGAAACAATTGGAAAAAAACAAACTGTCTTATTATTACAGAGATGTTTTCCCCATTTTGGAAGAACTGCCCAAATCTGTAGAAGATGAACAGATTATCAATGATTTTAAAGCCAAAGTAGAAGAGAGGAATATTGTCTATATTTCCAGGAAACTTTTACATGAACTGCTGAGCGGGCTGTCTTATTATGGCCTTCTTCAAAAAGCAACAGGAACCAACGGCTATCTGGATATGCTTATTGAGTTCTGCCAGCAGGTAAAATGGCTTGATATAGACGATATTCAGTATGAGAATGTCTCTCACTTTGAAAATGCATTCAGAATCATCAAAAACCAGCTGACTCCCTATAATATTGAGATTAAAATGGAAACGCTGGAAATTCTGATCAATCAGCATATCAATTCTGAGAGCATTGACTTTCAGGGAGAACCTCTGAGAGGACTTCAGATCATGGGATTACTGGAAACGCGTCTTCTGAACTTTGAAAACGTTATTCTGCTTTCCGTAAACGAAGGAAAACTTCCGCTTGGAAACTCTCAGAATACCTATATTCCTTTTGATATCCGAAGGTTCTTTGATCTTCATACTTTTCTTGAAAATGACAGCATTTATGCCTATCACTTTTACAGACTGATTCAGGATGCGAAGAATGTACATTTACTTTACAATGCCTTAAGTTCCGGAGTCAATACCGGAGAGAAGAGCCGTTTCATTACCCAGATCGAAATGGAAAGTTCTCATGAGATCGAACATCTCATTATTGAAAATTCTTCTGAACCTATTGCCACCAAACCGATAGAAATTTCCAAGACACAAATTGTACAGGAACGTCTTCAAAAATGGAAGGAAAAAGTATCTGCTTCCCACCTGACGAGCTATCTTTACAATCCGATTGATTTCTACCTTTCCAAGATTTTAAATACTTCGGAAACAGATGAAATTGAAGAAGAGCTGTCGATAAAAAATTACGGAAATCTAGTCCATTATTCACTTCAAGAAGTGTATGAGGTGTTAAAGGGTAAGGTTTTAAAAGAAAGTGATTTAAAGAATTCAGTTAAAGCAGTAGATGAATATATAAATATTGCTATTGAAAAACTGAAGCACCAGCCGGAATTCTATGAAAAAGGAATGAATTACATCCATAAGGCCATTGCTAAAAAGGTTATTGAAAATGTGTTGAATCATGATCTTGAACTCATAAAGCAAGGCAATAAACTGGAGATTATTGACATTGAAAGGAGGTTCGAAAATATAGATTTTCCTCTCGATGGAAATGATAAAATTTCTTTCTTCGGATTCATTGACCGGATTGATAAGTTGAATGGTACTCTAAGAATTATTGATTACAAAACAGCGAAGATTAAAAATCTCAATGTAAAGATTGATCAGGATAATGTAGATGAATATTTTCATAACAGCGACAGAAAACAGGCGCTTCAGCTTTGTATCTATCATTACGTTGTTCAGCATCTTCCTGAGTTTTGGGGATTCCCGATTGAAACAGGAATATGGAGTTTTGCAGACGCCAAAAAGGGAATGGTTTCCTTACAGTTTGATAAAGGAAATATTGATGATGCCATGAAATCTGTTAAAAGCCTTATCCTGGAAATCCTTAATCCGGATATAAATTTCGTAGAAACTATAAAAACTTATTAAAAATTTTTACTTTTAATTGGGTTCAAATCTTTGTTTATTCTCGATGAATAGGCTGGATTAGAATTGTTTACTTTGTTGATAATGTAGATTATATGGCGTTTTTTTGTGTATCTTTACTGCTTGTTAAAACTTTTAAAGTTTACATCAGATACATTAAACACCATCAATGAAAAAGATCCTGATATTTTTAGCTATTGCTTTTTCTCTTATTGTCCAATCTCAGCAAAAGAATGATTCTCTGAATATTGCCCTTCAGAATGTAACTAAGGATACCAAATTTGGTCTTGCTCTCAGTGGTGGTGGCGCAAAAGGGTTTGCCCATATCGGAATTCTCAAGATGATTGATTCCTTGGGAATCAAAGTAGATTATATCACTGGAACCAGTATGGGAGGAATTCTGGGCGGATTGTATGCAATGGGATATAATGCAGACCAACTGAAGCATACGATCTATAAGATGGACTGGAACAGGATTCTGAGCAATAAAATTCCTTACAATAAAGTCAATATCAGTGAGAAAGACGAATATGACAAGTATATCCTTGAATTTCCTGTAGTGAAAGGATTTCCGACTCTTCCGAGTTCTTATATTGAAGGACAGTACATGGGAGAGGTTCTTAATACGCTTACTTTCAATGCCAAACATATCAACGATTTCAGCAAACTGAGAATCCCTGTTCAGCTTACTTCCTCCGATATTGAAAACGGTGGTCTGGTGATGCAGAAAGAAGGATCATTACCGTTGGCCATTCGTTCTACACTGGCCATTCCTGCTGCTTTTGCTCCTGTTTATATTGATGGGAAACTTTTGGTGGATGGTGGTTTGGACCGTAATTATCCGGCCAATGAAGTTCGTGAGATGGGTGCCGATTTTGTGATTGGAGGATACACGGGTTTCAGGCTTTTTACGAAAAAGGAGATTGAAAACCCGATGAAGATGATTTATCAGACTCATGCCATCCGTTCCGTGGAAGACTTTAAGCATCAAAAAGAACTCTCTAATATTCTCGTAGATTTTGTAGATCCATTGGGGGAAATTACCACGAAGGATTTTGCCAGATACAGAAAGATTATCAAAATAGGAGAGATTGAAGCGAGAAAACATCTTCCCGAGTTTGTTGCTCTGGCAGAGGCGCAGCGAAAAGCCGGAATTCAATATGAGCATACGATGATTGAAGAGGTGAAACTGCCTACCACAAAATTTACTTTTAACGAAGAAGACGGAACGCCTATTACTGACGCGGCAGAAATTGAAGTACTGAAAAAGCAGATGGGACTTACGGAAGGGAAGTATTACGATGCAAAAACGGTTAATGAAGCTATAGACCGTGTGTTTGGAATGCGTCAGTACGTTAAAGTGTATTATACCTACACGAATGCAAACGATGGTCTTGTGATGAATGTATTTGTGAAAAGAGCGAAAAAAGGGGCATTTAAACTGGCCTTACACTATGATACGGAGCAGTCCGTAGGAATCATTGTCAATTATACCTACAGAAATATTCTTCTGAACCGATCAAGATTTCTGGCAACAGTAGATATTTCCGAACGTTTCAAAGCGAAACTTGCTTATCAGCAGTTCCTGGATAGCGGAGAGCGTCTATGGCTGGATCTGGAGGCTAAGATGGTTCATCTTAAAAGTAATGACCTAAATTTCAGGTTGTATGATGTAAATGAAGATGGAGGTGATCGTTTTCCTAACCATATGTACCGTAATATAACCGGAAAGATTGCGCTGAATTATAATATCAACCCCAACGCCTATATATCATTGGGAACAGAATTCAGTACCGAAAGAATGTACAGCTTACTGGATAAGGTAGATCAATCGAAAGTAGATAATTACAGCAAGAAGCTGTATAATCACAGTAATTTCAATACTTTCCTGAAATTTGAACAGAACAATCTTAATAAAAGATATTTTACTACAAAAGGGAATCATCTGCAGGTGAGCACGAGATTTTATTACGGAGATCGGTATGAGCTTTATGATCTGAATACCGTGCAGCCTCTCCTGTATCTGATCCTTAACCCGAAAGAATCTTACTATTCTGAGCCTAAAAACCTTGTTTCATTCACATTGAATGAGAACTTTTTCTATCCCATCACGAGAAGACTGACCGTAAAAGCGAATGTGTTTTTGGGAACGAGTTTCGGTTCCAAGAAAGAAGATAAAGTTCCGTATTTGTTCCTGAATCAGAAATATAACCTGGGTGGGAGTGAATATAATTATGATCTGCTAAGCCCTGAATTCAACGGTCTTCGTCAGAAAGAACTTCCGATGACTTCTGTGGCTAAGGCTGCAATATCCTTTCAGTACAGAATTATGAAAAAACTCTATCTTACTCCATCATTCAGCTATGGAAAGGTGAGTGAAGAGTTTTCTCCTTTTAATGACAGTTTTGATATGTTTGGGTATGGATTGAACCTGGGCTACGAATCCCTGATCGGTCCTATCAGCATGAATATTTCCAGAAACAGTCAGCTTGATTTTTCAAGGATCTATTTCAGTATTGGCTTCAAATTTTAAACAAAACTTTTATCAATTTAGAAGATATTAAAAAATCCTTTTATCTAAAGTGCTTATTTAGATAAAAGGATTTACTGTTTATAAAATCAATTATTTAATCTATTTTCTTGGGATTTCCGGTCTTGGCATTTTGTAATAGCTTCCGGACATACTTTTTAAAAATGCTACAATAGCATCTATTTCCTGCTCATTCAGATGTAAAGGTTTTATCAGATGATCAGTGACCGGAAAATTAGGATCAGCTTTCTTTTCTTCCGGAGTAGGGTTAATCATCTGCATACCGCTGTTGTATAAGCTGACAACACCATGCATATCGTCCATCAGTCCGTTATGCATCCATGGAGCGGTATAGTCAAGATCTCTCAATGAAGGAGTTTTAAATTTGCCTGTATCATCAGAATTCTTGGTAATATGATAGAGACCCAGATCCTCATATTCCCGTTTGTAATAGGTGAGTCCTATATTGTGGAAAGATTCATCTGTAAGGTTTTTTCCGTAGTGGCAGTTCATGCACCTTGCCTTGGTACGGAACAGGTGCATTCCGTAGATTTCTTTGTCACTCATGGCTTTATAATCACCTTTGATGAATTTATCCAGTTTGCTGGGCTGGCTTCTGATGGTTCTTTGAAAAGTAGCCAGAGCTTTAGCGATTTTATCAAATGTAATCTTATCAGTTTGATAGACTTCTTTGAAAAGCTTCTTGTATTCTTTAAATTTTGAAAGTTTTCCGGCCAGTTTTTCCGGCTTCATATTCATTTCGTTATGAGCAGAAATAGGTCCTACGAGCTGTTCTTCCAATGTTTTGGCTCTTCCGTCCCAGAAATAGGATTGGCGGTCTGCAATATTGAAAAGAGAGGGTGTATTTCTTTTTCCCTGCAAATGATCGGTTCCCAGCGCCACTTCCTGACCGTCTGCCCAACCCAGTTCAGGGTTGTGACAACTGCTGCAGGATACCTGACTGGATTGTGACAGTTTGGGATCAAAAAACAGTTTTTTTCCAAGCATTACTTCGGGAAGCTCCTGTGTATCATAATAATTGGAATCCCATTCTATCGCTTCAAATTCTTTCCAGCTGACTTCTGCATCCACTGTAGGTTTGGGCCAGTATTTTACGGGTTTTTTATATTGTTCTACAGCCTCTCCATAATCTACCTTGTACTTTTGGAAGGTGTGCTGCATAAAAAACAAGGAAATTCCTCCAAGAACAACGGCTAATTTAATATCTGAAAATTTTATCATCATGTGTTTAAAATATACTTCCTATACTGATGGCAAACAAAGTATTACTGCCATTATTAAAATTACTGTAAATCATCTTGCCTCCTACGAAAGCATTTTTCACGACAGGGAAGTTAAAATGAAAATAAATATCAAGTTTTGCCTGCCAGAAATCCGAAGACTGGAAGGCATAGTTTTCCTGAAGCATCGTATTGATGGAAGGCTTTCCTGAATTGTTGAAAAGCGAATCTTTTTGATAGACATTGGTTGCTGAAAGTCCGGCTACAACAGACAAGGTCTGTAGATTTTCGAATGTTTTCAACCATTGATAATCCGCTCCATACATAAGCTTACTTAATTCTATTCTTGATACCGGACTGCTGTACTTTTCTTTTTCCCGAATCCATCCAAAGAAGGGAAGCAGAGACGATTTTGTTTTTTCATTGCCCATCTGTATAAGTCCTTTGAAAATAATAGTATTGATCTTATGGTTGTATTTTTCCACACTTCCAATCTGTATATAATTTCTTGAGTTCTCGTTAAGGAAAAGGTTTTCAGTTCCTCTTCTTTCCGTATTGTTTCCTTCTGCAGAAATTCCCCAGACTGTTTTCCCTGAATCAAAGAATTTTCCAGCCGAAAAGGTAAACTGCTGTTCATCAATTTTTGAGGCATTGAGGTCTGTGTATTCTGTCAATAATTTATCAAGATTAAACTTTTTAAGACCTATATTCAGATACCAGTTTCTGTTGTCTGCTTCAAAGATCTGTAAACCTCCTCCGTAAGACCAGCCTTCGTAATAGGCCTGACGAAGCTTTCCGGAAAGCAGCTCGTTGTAATTTCCCAGTCCGCTCATATTATAAATCATAGGATATCCCTGATTGCTGACAAAGCTCAGATAATGTTTTTGAGTATATTTTTCAGCATGTACATAAGCTCCGACTCTGAACTTCTCCAAGATCAGTTTATCAGCTCCCATTGCCAGAGAAAAATGAGCGGCAGTATTTTTCGGTCGTGGATCTGCATCTCGGTAACTCAATGTTGCCTGGTAACTTCCTGTAATCCCTAGAGTATAGGTATTGATTTTTTTAGAATAGCCTCCTGAAAAACTATAGTTTTCAAATTTCATATCACCACCCACACTGTCCGCTGCTACATAAGGGTAGATGAGGTCATAATCTGAATTTTCGTTCCATATCACCTGCTTATTTTTCCCTTGTGTGTAAGAAGCATTTCCCCAAATTGATGTTTTATCATCGAGTTTCTGTAAGCTGTACACTTCTGCGCCCCATAAGTTTTTTCCTTTTCCTTTTTGCTGCAGCTGATTGGGAGTGTTGCTTTTTTCTGTCAATATAGTAAAGGTTGTGATGCTGTGCTTCCTTGCTCCTGCATAACTGGCTGGATTAATGGTGAGACTGTTTTTAATAAGCCTTTCAAAGCTATATTCTTCGCGCACTTTCTCTTTGATAGTGTCATTGATCTGAGCATGCATTTTTATCCCCGAAAAGGTGGTGAGCAGGATCGATATGGAAAGAAAATATTTCATTTTAATTGAATAAAGATGGCTTTACACCATGTTCAAAGTCTGTAGTGGAGTTGTTGGTGTCTTTAAGGATATTTTTACCATTCATTGTTTTTCCTGTCACTTTTCTGCGGACAGCTTTTCCGAAACGGTTTTTATCTCCGTCAAAAGTAGTTACGGAAGACCATCCCATATCTAAAGAAGGTGACGTTACCAGCCATTGGAATGAATCCTGTACACTTAAATTAACGGCATCTGTAATCCATTCATTGGGGATTTTAACTGCTGTTCCATCCATAGGATATACATCACCGTTGATGGTAAGGTTATACGTGTAAGTATAAGAGTTTTGAGCAACCAAAGCTTCATTAGTCATTCCCTGAGGCATACGTGCCAATGCATAAGCGTAATATCCTTGGGTATGAATCACCATTTTTTCAAAAACATTCACCATTTTCGGAACGGCCGGATTGTCGATATCATCTGAGTCTTCCTTGAAAATCTGGAAATTGGCATTGGAAAGATTAATAGAAGAAGGATTAAAATCTTTATGATTAATAGCATCTTCTGCAATAATAATAGATTCTCCGGCTTTTACGGGATACATGGTTCCATTTCCCGGAATTCTGATGATAGCACCTGCAGATAGAGTAGTTCCCATGATATTAGGGCTGTAATCCTGTTTTTCATTGGTCATAAAACTGGATTGTATCAGCAGCATACCATCTGCATACAAAGTCTTGTCCGTATTATTGGTAATTTTAAAATACTGATCACCGAAATACATTGCTCCCTGCGGTGTTTTTGTTCCGGTAAAGAAAACTTCTTCAAGGATAAGATCACTGCTGTTACCTGATTTCAAAGAGAGATCCAGCGTTTTGCTGGTTTCATTACCATTGATAACGATTCCGTTCTGTACACCGGCAACTTTAGCTTCTACCGATCCGGAGCTGTCACCATATACAATGCTTCCTTCTGCAGTAATGTTATACGTTCCTGAAGGTAGAACAACCTGCAAAATATTGTTGTTTTTAAGCTCCTGAGTAATAGTAAATCCTGAATTTAATTCTTTGAAGCTGATTGTAAGATTTTTATACTCTTTAACCTGAATATTGTCCGGAACGACTTTAAGCTCCAGCTTTAATGAGGTTTTTGCTTCAGGAGCTTCATTGGAATCTGAAGAACAGGCTGTAATGGCAAATGCTGCACACAATACGAACAGTGTTCTTAATACATGTTTTAACATAATTTATTGAATTGAAATTGTTTATAAATTGAAATTGATTTCCATTCCGAAGTAGGGATCATAAGCTCCTTTTCTGTTGATGGTAAATCCGTTGATGTTGTAGGGTGTATAATAACTGAATAATCGGTTGGCAAACATGGAAACGACCACTGATTTATTTCTGAAGCTTTTGGTCACTTTCAGATTAAGATTCATTTCCATAGGTCTTCTGGTGGTATTGTATACATCCTCATTCTGAGCAATGATCAGGCTTTCCAGAATAGTTCCTTTTACTGAATCCGGGTTATAGGGGAGAACAGTACCATTCTGATCCACATAATGGCTTGGAATTCCGCTCATAGGAAGAATTTGTCTCGTAGAATACCAAGAAAACTGGAATGATGATGAAAAAACAAGATCCAGACGAGGGATATAAGTGTCCAGCATCAGATTGGTATTCAATACTTCATTCACCGAATTGGGTTCCATCCCTTCATATAATCCAAGATAAGGATAAGGTCTTCCGTTGATCAGTAAATCTCTTCCTCTGTATACGGGTAGACTGTTTCCATATTTTGTTCGGAACCAGGCTCCGTTTAAAGTAAATCTTGTATTGATCACGGGAATTCTGTTGGAAGAATATTGAAATTCAATCCCTTCTTTATCTACTTTGCTGCCATTTCGCTGAGTGGTATAGAGAAAGTTTTCATTCACTGTCTGGTAGGGAAGTGTATTCACATCCGGCGGGGAAGTGATGGCATCATGATTCAGTCCTGAAGTATCGTATTTTTTATACTGATACAAAGCATATTCATTCATAGAACGGAATGCATTACGCATATTTTCTTTGAAAACCGTCACAGACAGCTGATGTGTGCCGAGACTGAAATCTATTCTAGCTTCAAATTTTTCATTAACAGCGGGTTCTATATCTGGGTTTTGTGGATTGTAAATCAGGGTTTTATAATTGATTCTTCTGTAGTTTGGATTGTTGTGGAAATAATTAAGCTGTTGGATGTCTTTATAAATGAGTTCCGGATACAGAAGATTGAGATCCGGGAATAGACTTTGCTTACCATATCCTAATGTTAAAGCTAAAGTTGCTTTTTTGTTCATCCAGTCAAAAGAGGGAAGTTCCCATTGAAAATTGGCTCTGGGATCTGCATACCACTTTCCGTTCATTTTGAAGAAAGAGGGTAAATTCAGCATGGTGTTTCCTCTTAATCCTAAGGCCAGTGTAAGTTTATGCTTACCTGCATTCAATGAGTTGATAGACTCCAGAAACAGGGCTGAAGTCATATAAGCAGGAATATCACGATACGCACGTGGCCTGAAGGTAGCTTTGGGATCAATAGGTCTGTAGATGTCAAATAATTGTCCTTTGCCCCAGTTTTTACTCATTTGCCAGTCGAATCCGGCATTGAACTCATGCGTCATCGATTGAGAATTAAATTGAAAATTATTGATCATTTTAACAAACAGATCAAGAGGTTTTCCATCTACTGTATAATTTGAAATGTAGCGTGGTTCAGGGTAGTAGCCATCATATTCTCCTTCGATCCTGGATAGGGGAAAGGCCGTTGCATTTTCAAGCTGGATAAACTTAGTTTGTTTTATTTTGTCAAATCTTTGGTTAACCGTTGCCTGAATTTCGGTGGAACGGTAGAAGGACGGTTCGTTTTTAGTATAATTGAATACATTGGAAAGGCTTAGAAAATGGTTATTCACTTCATAAGAGTTCAGTTCGGACAAGTCAATATCTGGATCAGATTTTGAACCGTCCAATGAGCCTGTGTAGCTGAGATTACTTTGCCATTTTGCCGTTCCATGATCATATTTTTTTTCTTTCATGATACCAAGATGGGCGGTGATTCTTTTATAGCTTTCCAATCGGTCTCTTGGATCGGTCTTTGCATTCAGATAATCCAGTCCTGTATTGATTTTCAGATCTTTTTCTTTATTTTCAAAACCTTTGCTCACGGCAAAGAGTTTGCTGTAACCGTCTGCTTTAAATCTTGCCTTCCATTTTGTATAGCCGGATTTGTTGGTAATTTTTACAATTCCTGAGGTAAGATTTCCATAGACCACAGAAGGAATTCCACGAAGAACTTCTACACTTTCAATCTGATCTGTAGAAATGGTTCGCATATCAACACCACTGTTTACTGTAAGCCTTCGCTTCAGTCCGTTATTGGTTTTGTCTAAAAAATCATAGGAATACTGAAGATTTGCATTAGAATTTAAAGGAGCACCATCCACCAAAAATGTAGTTCCCATGGAAGAAGTATTGTAATCAGTACCAGGCCTTCCGGTTTCACGGAGACTGATTTTGTTGGCCTGATTAAGAACAGGATCATTGGATCTTCCACCTGGGAGAAGTTCTAGAAGATCGGAAAAACTTGACGGCTGCAAATGCTGCATAGCCCGCTGATTAATGATGGAAGAAGAGGTAAGCCCTTTTCCTTCTTTGGCAGTAATCACCACTTCTTCGATGGAGTTGAGTTTCTCCTGAACCGGTAAGATGAATGTTTCTGTTTTTGTTACAGATATCTTACCGGAATATCCAAGGATCCCATTTTTCCAGGCTTCTGCTTTATATTTTCCGGGAATCAATGAAATTACTGCTATTCCTTTTTCATTCGTAGAAACTGAATAGGAATTTTTGTCGTTGTAGATCTTGATTTCAGAACCATTGATTAAGTTTGAATCAAGACTTTTTATTTCAAAAGTGATGGTGAATTGTAAGTTTTGTGACTTGACGGTTGTAATCGTAATAATAAAAATAAGAAAACTTAAAAATCGGATCCTCAAACGGAATAGGGAGTCATGATGTACCATCTGGCATTATTCTTTCGGCAAAAGTAGTAGCCTCAGTGTAAGTTTGCTAATTTTATTTAGAATAATTCAAAATAAATGACAAGAATCATTTATGTTATTTTAATGTAATTTTTGTGAAAAGTTAAAAATGGATGTTGTAAAATGATAAATAATAATGGATTACGTAATTTTTAGTATTTTAAGATGAAATTTATCTCCAATTATTTTTAGTGGAGTTATTGTAATTGCTCATCCATAAAAAAGCACTTCATTGCTGAAGTGCCAAAATTAACTTGAAATGAGATATGAAGAGTGATTGTTTTTACAGTTTTACTTTCTTATTAATGGTTTTTCCATTAGAAAGAGTGATTTGTACGAGATATACTCCTGATTCTAAGTTTCTGGATTCAAACAATGGTTTGTTTACTTCCTGCTGAATAATCAGAGTTCCGGAAATGCTGTAAATGCTGATGTTTTTAATGTCATTGCCGGATTTAGCTACAATTTGTTGTCTCTGAGTATAGACATCAGTACTGTTTTCTGATGATATTGTTCCTCCCACCGCTTTACTGAACTGAAGATTGTAGTAAGGAGTAACCACTTCAAACGTATAGTTTTTGTTTTCCAGTTCCTGAATGTTGATTCCTCCGTCTTCCCGATATTGCTTTTTGGAAATGCTTTTGATCAGGGTTCTGTTTTCATCAAAAATATGTACAGCAGTAAGTTCTTCCTGATCTACTTTTAATTGCAAAACCGATGCATTCACAGATTGTACAATTTCGTTTTCGGAAACTTCCTGAGGGGTATTTTTGATGTATGGAATTATTTTATTTTCATTGTTTTCCGATACTTTCAAAAGATAAACTCCGTCTTTTAAAGTTGATAAATTTTGATTGCTGGCCGTTCTGCTCTGTGCTTTTTCTTTATTAAAATCTGTAATTTCTACCAGCTGCATATTGCCCAGATCCGGTTTGATCTGTGAAGACAGAAGGGAAGGTTTTTCAGATGTTTTCTCTGCTGATTGTTTACCGAAAATTGATCCTGCAATAGCCCATTCATTTAGAAGTCCACCGCTTCTCAGCGTATTGAATTTAGCATTGGAAGCTAATGTAAAGGGAAGAATTCCTCCCACATGGCCCAGTGGTCCCCAGTAAAAAGAATCCAGCTTATACTTATTCAGATCCCACCATGGATAATAGCCACGCTGAACATCAATAGTTTTAGAAGTATTTTCGGGCGGAATTGCTAAATCGACAGTAGAATGTCCCAATGTCATTGGAGTTTTATTGTACCAGTCATACACATCCTTAGGTTTCATGCATAGTCTTAGCTTGTTATTGGGATTGTTGGTGACATCATTTACAAAGTTGGTTGTAAAGAGCTTTCTCCAGATAACAGGCCCCCACAAAAGTCCTCCGTTATCCTGAACAACATGATAATTGTATTTATCGAGATATTCTGCAGAAATAACTTCTGAAATATCATTATTATAGGTTTTATAACCTGTATTGTTGCAGGTATGAAGTACATTGGCCAGGAATGAGGTGAAGGGGTAGATATCTTTTTCAAGGACTCCTTTATTTAAAGTTACTCCTGAGAAATCATACGGTCCGTCTCCCATATAGGCATATTTGAATTTTATATTATTGGGATTTGAAATGCTTAATCTTTTTAATGTAGACATGGCAGCATGAGCGCCCTGAGAATATCCGGCTAAGAAATATTCATCATAACGCTTAATGCTCAGTTGTGCCAATACTTTATTCGCTGCGGTTATAAAATCTATGGTAGCACCAGCCTCTGTGGCATAATCTACATAAGGGTGAGCTCCATCTCCAGTTCCCATCCCTACGTAGTCGGGAGCCATCAAAATATAGCCGTTGAGTACATAGGAAAGTTCAACAACAAATCCTGCTGTTAAAGCTCCTTTAAAATTAGAAGGAACATTATTTCTGCTGTCTGTTGTTCCGTGATCGGATACTACTGTTGAGAGTTTGAAGGGTACGTTAGGGTACATCAATAATCCTGTAGCTTTTACAAGAACATTGTTTTCGTTTTTGGTGTAATAGGTAATTTTGTAACCCTTTAAGCCTACATTAAAGCCATTGAGATAGTTGGCAAATTCCGGAGCATTCTGATCACCAAGATTACTGGCGATAAAATTGATGACTCCCTGTGGTGTTAAATCCAGTTTCTGTTCGGCACTTACAACATCACCAGCCTGCTGTGCAAAGTAAAATGGTGCGGCAAGATTCAATAAAAAAATCGTAATTTTTTTCATATTGTTTGTTTTTGTGTGGTATTAAAGTAATAATTTTAATAAAATCACAAAAACTTTATGATATCAACAATTATTCATTGAATATCAATTCTCTGCAAAGTGAGTAAAATAAAGAGTCTGACCATGGGCCAGACTCTCTATTTATATTTTTATCTTTTTTTAGAAAGCGTTGATTCCTGTAATATCCAATCCGGTGATCAGTAAATGAACATCATGCGTTCCTTCATAAGTAATTACAGATTCCAGGTTTGCTGCATGTCTCATCATCGGGAATTCACCCATGATTCCCATACCTCCAAGGATTTGTCTGGATTCTCTTGCTATTTCAATGGCCATATGTACGTTGTTACGTTTAGCCATAGAGATCTGAGCAGGAGTTGCTTTGTGAGCATTTTTAAGATTTCCTAACTGAAGACAAAGTAACTGAGCTTTTGTAATCTCTGTCAGGAATTCAGCCAGTTTTTTCTGTTGAAGCTGGTAAGAACCAATTGGTTTTCCAAACTGTTTTCTTTCTTTAGAATACTGAACAGCAGTACAGTGGCAGTCAATAGCCGCACCGATTACTCCCCATGAAATTCCATATCTTGCAGAGTTCAGACAAGATAGAGGTCCTTTTAATCCTGTTACTCCAGGAAGAAGGTTTTCTTTCGGAACTTTTACATCATTAAATACCAGTTCTCCGGTTTTGGAAGCTCTTAAGCTCCATTTATTGTGAGTTTCCGGAGTGGTGAAGCCTTCCATTCCTCTTTCAACGATTAATCCCTGTACTTTTCCTTCCTCATTTTTTGCCCATACAACAGCGATATCGCATAAAGGAGAGTTGGTGATCCACATTTTAGCCCCATTTAAAAGATAATGATCACCCATATCTTTAAAATAAGTTTCCATTGAACCCGGGTCAGAACCATGGTTAGGCTCAGTCAATCCAAAAGATCCGATCATTTCTCCGGCAGCAAGCTTTGGAAGATATTTCTTTTTCTGTTCCTCAGAACCGAATTCGTTAATAGGGAACATCACCAATGAACTCTGTACCGAAGCAGCAGAACGTACTGCAGAATCTCCTCTTTCCAATTCCTGCATAATCAGACCATAAGAAATCTGGTCTAATCCTGAACCGCCATACTCAACCGGAATATAAGGTCCCAGTGCTCCGATTTTCCCCAATTCTCTCATAAGATTAGGAATATCTGTATGATTTTGAGCGGCCTGATCTATCTGCGGCATTACAAAACTTTCAACCCAATCTCTTACGGATTGGCGGATGAGTTTATGTTCTTCAGTAAGTAAAGCATCAATTCCATAATAATCAGGGATGCTTGTAAGAGGATAATATGACATGATTTTTTGATTTGGTTAAAAGTAACATTTTTCGTGGTGTCTGGAAAATTTTTTTAAAAACTTGTTTTACTATTGATTTTCAGAGAGCTACTGCTACTTTGTTTATAATTTTAGTTAAATTTATATTTTTATGACTCCTCATCATTAGAGATGGGATACTGATTGGTAGAGTTATGAACTTCAGTTTTAAATTTATACAGATAAGGCGCTTTATTGGCCGAGCCGTCATACAGTTTTTCCATTCTGTCCAGAATATTTAAACTTAGAATTTTTCGCTGAAAATTATTTCTTCTGAATTTCTGTCCTAAAATAGTTTCATAAAGAGCCTGAAGGTCTTTCATGGTAAATTTTTCCGGAAGCAGGTTACTGGCTGCAACCTCTGTATTGATATTCATTCTCAGATATTCCAATCCTGTCTCAATAATTCTGTCATGGTCGAATGCCATTTTAGGAAGGTTGTTTACCTCAAACCATTCGCAGCTTTCATTGAAAGCATCAGGGAAAGTGTCAGTCAGTGAAAAATCGATAAGGCTGCAGTATCCCACTGTAACGAACCGCTGGAAGATCCAGTGATCTTCAGGAACGGTTATTCCTTTATTTTTAAGGAGAATCTGATGTACATTGTTCTCTGTACGGTCTATCCTTCCAAAGGTGTGAAACTGTTTCAAAAATAATCCTTTAAGATGGGTTCTTTCAAACAAAACCCTTTCAGCAGCTTCTCTAAGGTCTTCGTCATTGAAAACAAAACCACCTGGAAGTGACCATAGATCCAGATCATGATATTTTAAAAGCAAAACTTTCAGAATGTTATTATGAAAGCCGAATATGGTGCAGTCAACAGAAATATGCGCTACGAAATCTTTCGTGTCAATGAGTTCTTGTAGCGTTTCTTTACTTTTTGTGTCTTTGATTTTCATGGCAGTAAAAATAAAACTATTTTCTATTTGTGACAGTAAAATATATAAAACTAATCACAAAAAGCAGAATTACAGAAGATAAGATGTATAATGGATAATAATTCAACAATTGCTTTTCAAACAGAACAGCCATAATAATAGAGCTTACAGAGCTGCCCAGAGAGGAAAATATAACAATAAGGGAGGTGAAAAGATTGATTTTATCTTTATCCACCTGCGCAATCATTCTTGAGTTGATCACAGGGTAGAGGGGTGAAAGAAACAAGCCAATAACCGGAAATAAAAAAAGTAAGAATCTGGAATCTTCGGAATCAAAATACTGTATGCCCAGTATAATGATCAGTAAGGTGATAATAAGAGTCATACAAGTAATATAATACCTGGGCAGTGAAAATCTTTTGATAATATTGGCAGTAACCGTTCGCCCGGCATAAGAAAAGATGGATAGAAAAGAAGTGGCCTGAAGCGCAAAAAAAGAATTGACTTTCAGGTGGTTTTTATAAAAAGAAGGAAGCCATGAATTGAATCCCTGTTCTACAAAGACGATAAAAAAGACCACTCCTAAAAATAAAGCTACTGCTGGTGTAGTAAACCCTGATAGTTCTGAGAGAATACTTTTGCTTTCCATAGGCTTGGACTCTACTATTTCTATCTTCGAAAGCAGAAAAATAGTCAACACAGATAATAAAGCAATCAGTAAGAAACCAAACTTCCAGAATTCCGAATACTGGCTGGAGATTACCCATCCAAAACCGGTATTCACTACGAAAATTCCGATCATAAAAGAGGCTTCTACATTATTCATGGTCTTAGCCAGGGATTTTTCATCCGAAATATTATTCCTTATAATCCCAAAAACACAGATTTTTCCAATAGCGAAACAGGCTCCTATAATCGCAAACCACAGTTTATAAAACCAGAAAACCTTTACAAAAGGAAGAAGGCAGGAACAGAATCCAACAATGGCCAGGGCAAGAATCAATGCCTTTTTAGGACCGGTTTTATTGATAAAGCTTACTGCAAAAAGGGAAATAAAAGCAATGGGCAGATCTTTAAAAGATTCTAAAAGCCCCAGTTCTCCATAGGTGATTTTCTCTTCTGACAACTGCAGAATCACCAATCCCATACAGTTCAAAACCATTGAAAAAATGAGAAAGGTAAGTTTTAATGGAAGGGAAATTTTGGATGGCTTGACGATCATTTTGGGAGATAACTTTATTAATTTTTTATGATATTTTATGAAATATTGATGCGAAGATAGGGCTTCTAACCCTGAAAAATAAAAGAAAAATTAAAATATTTATGAATAGAATGTTAATTAATTAAAAAAAAATATATTTTTATTGTCTCAATTTGAGAATTAAACAATAACTGTATATGAATGTAAGAATATCAAGAAGCGTAGGAGTGGTTGCCGTCCTCTATTTTACGGCCAACTTCAGTGCCCAAACCAATAAGGCGAAGGACACACTTGCGAAAGAAAACAAAATAGACGAAGTGGTAGTTATCGGTTATGGTACTCAGAAAAAAAGTAACGTAACAGGAGCTATAGCGAGTATTAAAGCCAGCGATATAGAGAACATTCCGTCTGGTAAACCGGAACAGGTTTTACAGGGAAGAGCTGCCGGGGTTTCTGTAGTAACCAATTCAGGACAACCTGGTGCCGCTGCTACAGTACGTGTAAGAGGAATTACCAGTTTTGGAGCGGGAAGTAACAGTCCTTTGTGGGTAGTAGACGGTATTGTGGTGGACAATATCGGATGGCTTAACCAGTCGGATATAGAAAGTATTGAAGTCTTAAAAGATGGTGCTTCATCCGCGATCTACGGAGTCTCTGCTGCAAAAGGGGTAATCCTGGTAACAACCAAAAAAGGAAAAAAAGGAAAACTGACTTTGTCTTATAATGGTTTTTACGGTTTTTCAAACGCCTCAAAAAAGCTGGATCTTCTAGATGCCACTCAATATGCTAAAATTATCAATGAAGGCTTTGTTAATGATGGACAAGCACCTAGATTTACTAATCCTGAATCATTTGGAAAAGGAACCAACTGGCAGGATGCGATTTTCGGAACAGGTGAAAAATCGTCTCATGAAGTAAGCATTACGGGTGGTAATGAAAAATCAACCTACTATACATCATTCGGATATTTTGATCAGTCTGGTATTGTATTGAGTGATATTTCTTACTACAAAAGAATCAATGCGAGATTCAACTCAACCCATAAAGTCACAGACTACCTGACCATAGGACAAACCTTTGCCTATACCCATGTGAAATCTCAGGGAGTAAGTGCAAACGAAGAATTCGGAGGACCCTTGGCTTCAGCAGTAAACCTGGATCCTACCACTCCGGTTGTGGTAACAGATTGGTCTATGGTAGACCCAAGTGGTTATACCAATCCTTATATCATCCGTGATTCTGAGGGACGTCCTTATGGAATTTCCCGATATGTAAATAACGAGATGACCAATCCTCAGGCTTTCCGTCACATACAGCAGGGGAATAATAACTGGTCTGATGATTTTGTGGGGAACGTTTTTGCAGAACTTAAGTTTCTTGATCACTTCACTTTCAAAACAAGTTTAAATGGTAAGAAATCCTATTGGGGAAGCCGTACTTTCACACCGAAATATTATTTAAGTCCTAACTTCAATAATACCAACTTCAACAGTTTGAATAAGGTGGAGGAAAATAAATTCGAGTGGAGTATGGAAAATACGCTGACATACCAGAATAAATTTGGTGATCATAATATCAACATTATGGTGGGTCAGGGAGTTTACCGATATAATATTGCAGGGGGGACCAGTTTGACTTATAGTAACCTACCTATTGATAACTGGCAGGATGCTTCCTTCAACTTCGATATTTCTCAGGATAATATTGTTGCGAAAGGATGGGATGGAATTGAAACCCGTAAAGCATCTTATTTCGGTAGAATTATTTACGATTACGCAGACAAATATTTATTCACAGGAACGATTCGTAGAGATGGTTCTTCAAAATTTGCTACCAATCAGCATTGGGGAACTTTCCCATCGATGTCCCTGGGATGGAATGTACATAAGGAAAACTTCTGGCCGGAGAATAAAGTAGTAAATAACTTAAAATTAAGAGGAGGTTACGGAGTATTAGGAAATGATGAAATGGATAACTTCAGATATGCAAGTTTCATGGTTTCCGGAAGTAATTATACCAACTCCAGTAATAATATCATCATTGGTTATGCACCAAGTACGCTTGAAAATCCAAACCTGAAATGGGAGCAAACCAGCCAGCTGAATATTGCTGCGGATTTGAAATTATTCAACAATTTTACCCTTACAGCAGACTGGTACAAAAAGAAAACAACAGACATTCTTAGACAAATCAATATCCCAGGTTATGTAGGAGTTCCTAATTTACCTTGGTCAAACGTAGGGGATATGGAGAATACCGGGATAGAGCTTGAATTGGGGTACAAAAAGAATTGGCAGGATTTCAGCATCTCGGTGAATGGTAACTTCGCAACCATAAAAAATAAAGTTCTTAGACTAGAAGATGATATTGAATACTTCAACTTGGCTTCTTTCCAGACTATGGGAGCAGTATCCAGAGTAGCAGTAGGGCAGCCTTATGGATCATTTTACGGACAAACATATAGTGGCGTTTTCCAGAATCAGGCACAAATTGATAATTATGTAAATGCCAATGGTGTAAAATTATTACCGGATGCAAAACCAGGAGACTTTATCTGGCAGGATAATAATGGAGATGGTAAAATTGATGACAATGATAAGGTAAACTTAGGAAGCTCTATACCAAAATATACTTTTGGACTTACTGTGAATATGAGCTATAAGAATTTTGATCTGATGATGTTTGCACAAGGACAGGCTGGTAACAAAATTTTCCAGGGGCTAAGAAGATTGGATTTGCCTGATGCCAATTACCAGACAAGAATCTTAGACAGATGGACCGGTGAGGGATCTACCAATGATAACCCAAGAATTACCCGTAATGATCCTAACCACAACTATTCATGGATGTCCAATTACTACCTTCAGAAAGGAGATTATGTACGTCTGAAAATTGTTCAGTTAGGGTATACCATTCCTCAGGATGTTACCAAACGTTTTGGAATGAGTAAAGTGAGACTCTATATCACAGGAGAAAACCTGCTTACTTTCACAAAATATACGGGATATGACCCTGAAATTGCGGGAAGAAATAATTCTGAGCAGGATATTATCGGTGTAGACAGAGCATATTATCCACAAGCAAGAACATTCCTTATAGGAGCTAATATTCAATTTTAATGACCAACAAAATGAAAAATAAGAATTTTATATATAAAGGACTTGCCGTTGCGTTTCTGACAGGTCTGAGTTTTACCAATATAGGTTGTAGTAATTCCTATCTGGATGAAGTAGAGAATTCCGGGGCATTTAGTACTGATTCATATTTTAAAAATGAACAGCAGTCTTTTAGTGCACTGATTTCCGTATACGATGTTTTAAGAAAATATTCTGCAGGATTTGAAAATACCGTTACTTTCTTTAATGCAGGATCTGATGACTTTTATTCCGGTGGAGGAAGCTCTAATGATGGAGCAGGTATTCAGGGAATGAATAATTATATGATCAACCCGAATACAATGCCAGCCAGCTACTGGAAAGATTACTATCAGGGAATTGCACGTGCCAATCTTGTAATAGAAAAAGTTCCGGGTGCTTCAATGAATGAAGATCTTAAGAAGAGATATATTGCAGAAGCCAGAGTTCTTCGTTCTTTATATTATTTTGAGCTCGTAAGAATGTTTGGAAATATCCCTTTGATTCTTAAAAGCATCACTGTTTCAGATGATTATTGGCATATACCACAGGCAAAACCAAGTGATGTTTATGCACAAATAGAAAATGATGTGGTTGTTGCTATTCCGGATCTGATGATGACACCTGCCAGCGGTGATAAAGGACGAATTACACAAGGAACAGCCAGAGCTATATTAGGTAAAATTTATCTTTATGATAAAAAAATGCCAGAAGCTGCTGCACAATTTGCCCAAGTAAATGGGACACCTGGAGGAACCAGTCAGTATGGATACAAGCTTGTGGCAAACTATGCAGATTTATTTAAAGTTGCTTTGGAAACTGATCCGGATCCAAATAAATACAAATTTTTGTCAGAATCTATTCTTGAGATAATGCATACCAACAAGGGAAGCTCCGATTGGGGATTTTGGGGACAGGGAAAGGATGAAGGAAATTCTATCAATGTTATGGTAGGGCCTCGTTCTTATTCATTAAAAAATATTCCAAATAATAATGCTCCGGATATTTATTCCGGTTGGGCATTTAATACTGTGACAGAGAATTATGTCAATTTTATGCAGGGCGATCCAAGGCTGGACGTCACTGTTTTCAATGCGAAAAAACTGGTGACTGATGGGAAGATTACTTATGCCCCTGCTTTTGCAGATACCGGATATTTCCTTAATAAATATTTGCCTACAAATGCTTTAAAAACCTCGCTTCCAGGTCCGGCAGAGCTTAATTTCAGACAGAATTATATTGCAATAAGATTAGCAGATACTTATCTGATGGAAGCTGAAGCTTTAGGGGCTTCAGGAGCAAGAGCTCAGGCATTATTAGATGCAGTAAGGGCAAGAGTCGGATTAGCATCAGTTCCTGTTTCTTTACAGGCTATTAAAGATGAAAGAAGAAGAGAGCTTGCAGGAGAAGGGCATAGATGGTTTGACCTTGTGAGATGGGGAGATGCTCCATCAGTACTTGCATTCAAAGGATTTAAGGCCAATAAAAATGAAATTCTTCCCATTCCGTTCAATGAATTGCCGAATACAGCTTTAAAACAAAATCCTGGTTACTAAAATATGAAGTTTCACAACTTATATAGTTTCTTTAGAGGTGCCGCACTACTTAGTGGTGTGGCCCTTTTTCCTTTATCATGTACTTCAGTGGCGTCCAATAAAGGAAACGAAGTGCAGTACTGGCTTACAAAAGGTGATGCAAGCGTAAAATTACAGCAGCAGACTTCCGTTAAATTTGTAAATAACACCAACAGCTTTCAGAATATTGAAATTGACGATACTCAAAAGTTTCAATATGTTGATGGCTTTGGATATACATTAACAGGAGGAAGTGTTGAGGTAATCAACCGGTTGTCACCTTCCAAAAGAAAAGCACTGCTTCACGAACTTTTTGGAAAAAATAAAAATTCGATCTCCATCAGTTATTTAAGATTAAGCATAGGCGCATCTGATCTTGATGGTGAAGTGTTTTCATATGATGATCTTCCTGAAGGGCTTACTGATCCTTCTCTTTCAAAATTCAGTCTGGCAAAAGACAAAGCTTTGATTGGAATGCTGAAAGAGATTTTGGCGATCAATCCCTCTATTAAAATCATTGCTGCTCCATGGTCTGCTCCGGTTTGGATGAAGGACAATGGAAAGTCAAAAGGAGGAAGTTTAAAACCCGAATTCTATGGAACGTACGCTCAATATTTTGTAAAATACATCCAGGGAATGAAAAAAGAAGGCATCACCATTGATGCTGTAACTCCTCAGAATGAACCTTTACATCCGGGAAATAATCCAAGTTTGTATATGCCATCTGAGCAGCAGGGAGATTTTATTAAGAACCATCTTGGTCCGGTTTTTAAAGCCAACGGAATCTCTACTAAAATTGTGGTGTATGATCACAATTGCAACAAACCTGAGTATGCGATTGATATTTTAAAAGATGCCAAAGCCAATCAGTATATAGATGGATCTGCTTTTCATTTGTACGAAGGAGATATTTCTGCTTTAAGTACAGTACATGATGCTTTCCCTGATAAAAACTTATATTTTACCGAGCAGTGGACAGGTTCAAAAGGAACTTTTACCGAAGATCTGAACTGGCATACAAAAAATGTAATCATAGGCTCTATGAGAAACTGGAGCAAAACAGCTTTGGAGTGGAATCTTGCCAACGATCCAAAATTTGCCCCTCATACAGATGGCGGATGTACAGAATGTAAAGGAGCGATAACGGTTTCTGACAATGAGAATTTCACCAGAAATGTGTCCTATTATATTATTGCACACGCTTCAAAATTTATTCCTGCAGGTTCTCAGCGCATCGCTTCCACGCAGACGGATAAACTCTCAACAGTTGCTTTTAAGACTCAATTTGGGAAAATAGTTTTAATTGTACAGAACGATAATCAGGCAGATGAGAATTTTAATATTAAATT
The DNA here is from genome assembly GCF_047345655.1 of Chryseobacterium sp. T20. Classification (NCBI taxonomy): domain Bacteria; kingdom Pseudomonadati; phylum Bacteroidota; class Flavobacteriia; order Flavobacteriales; family Weeksellaceae; genus Chryseobacterium; species Chryseobacterium sp. T20. The sequence continues at coordinate 398,630 of NZ_JBLFDU010000001.1, read as the reverse complement.
TGCCGGCAAAACCGCTGCAGTAACAATTTCAGGACGTTCTACAGCAACCTATATTTTTTAATTTGATACTATGAAAAGAGTTTATTTCTTACTGGCATTTTCCGCCTTTGGATTGAATGCTTACGGACAAAAGACCATTGATCAGAAAGTAGCAGAGCTATTGTCTAAAATGACTTTGGAAGAAAAGGTAGGGCAGATGGTTCAGTACAGTGGTTTTGAATATGCCACAGGACCGCAGCACTCCAATTCAGCGGCTGTTTTAGAAGAAATTAAAAAAGGAAAAGTAGGTTCCATGCTGAATGTAGCAGGCTCTGAAGAAACCAGAGCTTTTCAGAAGCTGGCGATGCAGTCCAGACTGAAAATTCCTTTATTGTTTGGGCAGGATGTTATCCATGGCTATCGTACCACATTCCCTGTCAATCTTGGACAGGCAGCAAGTTGGGATCTGGCCATGATAGAAAAATCAGAAAGGATTGCAGCAACAGAAGCGGCGGCTTATGGTATCCACTGGACGTTTGCGCCAATGGTGGATATTGCCAGAGATCCTAGATGGGGAAGAGTAATGGAAGGTTCAGGAGAAGATACTTATCTTGGAACAAAAATAGGACTGGCAAGAATTAAAGGATTTCAGGGCCGAGGTTTAGGAAGTCTTGATGCTGTAATGGCCTGTGCAAAACACTTTGCAGCCTACGGAGCTGCTGTAGGTGGAAGAGATTACAATTCTGTAGATATGAGTCTCAGACAATTGAATGAAACTTATCTTCCACCATTCAAAGCTGCAGCGGAAGCAGGAGTGGCCACTTTCATGAATTCCTTCAATGATATTAACGGAATTCCTGCAACAGCCAATCAGTATATTCAGAGAAACCTTTTAAAAGGAAAATGGAATTATAAAGGTTTTGTAGTGTCAGACTGGGGAAGCATCGGAGAAATGGTGCCCCACGGTTATGCTAAAGATGGTGCTGAAGCCGCTGAAAAAGCAATACAAGGTGGAAGCGATATGGATATGGAAAGCCGTGTCTACATGGTAGAACTTCCTAAATTGGTTAAAGAAGGAAAAGTAGATCCTAAGCTGGTAGATGATGCAACGGGAAGAATTTTAACCAAGAAATTTGAAATGGGACTTTTCGATGATCCTTACAGGTTCAGTAATGAGAAAAGACAGAAAGAGCAGACCGATAATCAGGAAAACAGAAAATTCGGAAGAGAATTCGGTTCAAAAAGTATCGTTCTTCTTAAAAACCAGGGAAATATTCTTCCGCTTTCAAAAACTACAAAAACAGTGGCTCTGATTGGCCCTTTCGGCAAAGAAACAGTAGCTAATCATGGTTTCTGGTCTGTTGCGTTCAAAGATGATAATCAAAGAATCGTTTCACAATTTGACGGAATAAAAAACCAGCTGGATAAAAACTCCACTTTATTATATGCAAAAGGGTGCAATGTTGACGATCAGGATAAAAGTCAGTTTGCTGAAGCCATTGAAACGGCAAAAAAAGCTGATGTTGTCATTATGACATTGGGAGAAGGCCATGCGATGAGCGGAGAAGCCAAAAGCCGAAGTAATATTGGATTTACAGGTGTTCAGGAAGATTTGTTAAAAGAAATTGCCAAAACTGGTAAACCCATCATTCTGATGATCAATGCCGGAAGACCTCTGATTTTCAACTGGGCATCAGACAATATTCCTGCCATTATGTACACATGGTGGCTGGGAACAGAAGCAGGAAACTCTATTGCAGATGTTATTTTCGGTACAGTGAATCCTGGTGGGAAACTTCCAATGACTTTTCCAAGAACTGTAGGTCAGATTCCTGTGTATTACAATCATTATAATACAGGAAGACCGGCAAAAAATAATACAGACAGAAACTATGTTTCAGCTTATATAGACCTTGATAATGATCCGAAATATCCGTTTGGATATGGATTAAGCTATACAGATTTTAAATATTCTGATATGGTTCTAAGCTCCACAAGTCTTACAGGAAATCAGACACTGAATATCAGCGTTACTGTTTCCAATACAGGAAAATATGATGGGGAAGAAGTGGTACAGCTTTATATCAAAGATCTTTTTGGAAAAGTAGTAAGACCCGTAAAAGAACTGAAAGGCTTCCAGAAAGTATTCATCAAAAAAGGAGAAAGTAAAAAGATCGATTTTAAATTGACACCGGAAGATTTGAAATTCTTTGATGATAACTTGAATTTTGATTGGGAAAGCGGAGAATTTGACATTATGGTCGGGACGGATTCTCAACATGTTCAGGCCAAAAGAATCACCTGGACGAAATAAATTGAATTCAATAGAAGCGGGTTTTAACCCGCTCATTAAAATGTCAGAAAAATGGCTTTAGCCAAAACTTAAAACCTAATACATATGAATCTCAACGCTAAAAATCTCATCAGAATTTGTGCAGCTGGAACATTCTTCCTTTCTGTTCTCAGCTGTGCTTCACACAAACCTGATTCCAATAGGACGCTGATTTGGAGTGATGAATTTAACGGAAAAGGGCTTCCGGATTCATTAAAATGGAATTATGATACCGGAGGAAGCGGTTTTGGCAATGAAGAAGCTCAGTTTTATACCAAAAACAGACTTGAGAATGCCAGAATGGAAAAAGGAAATCTCATCATTGAAGCCAGAAAAGAAAATCGGGAAAACAGTAAGTATACTTCTGCAAGACTTTTAACCAAAGGGAAATTTGCTTTTCAGTATGGTACAGTAGAAGTCAGGGCAAAACTTCCCAAAGGACGTGGAACGTGGCCTGCCATCTGGATGATGAGTGAAAATATGAAGAAATGGCCGGATGATGGTGAACTGGATATCATGGAACATGTGGGCTATCACCAAGGCTATATCCATGCTTCCGTTCATACCAAAAAATACAATCATATCCAGGGAACACAGAAAACAGATACATTGTTTGTGAAGGATGCAAGCGAAAAGTTCCATGTCTATAAAGCAGACTGGACTCCCGAAAAGATCGATGTTTATATAGATGATAAGAAATTTTTCACCTACGAAAATAAAGAGAGAAACAATGAAGCATGGCCTTTCGACAGACCTTACTTTATCATTCTGAATCTTGCTGTAGGAGGATTTTGGGGCGGAAAAGAAGGCATTGATGATGCGATTTTTCCACAGAAGTATTATATAGATTACGTAAGAGTTTATCAAAATAAATAATGAAAATGAGGACCGGATGGGTCCGGAAACAGAAAAACAATCATGAGAAAACTAATTGTAAGTTGTTTTGTAGTAGGCATTGCCATCAATATCAATGCTCAGAATTATTGGAAAAAAAATGCAGGAAAAACAGCTAAAGTGGTCCTTACCAACTCAAAAGCAAATGAGAAGATGGTGGATAAAGGAGCAGTTACATTTGAACAGTTCGGACAGCCTAAAGAAACGGATGCCTGCATTTTTGTAGCTCCCCATTTTAAATATCAGAAACTGATAGGAATAGGAGGTGCCATTACAGACGCCTCAGCAGAAACTTTTTATAAAATGCCAAAGAATAAGCAGAAAGAAATTCTGGATGCTTATTTCGGAAAAAACGGATTGGGATACACTGTTGTTCGTACCAATATGAATTCCTGTGACTTTTCCAGTGATTCTTATACGTATGTAGAGGATAATGATACTTCGTTAAAGACCTTTAATGTGGCTCACGATGAAAAGTATAAAATCCCGATGATTAAAGAAGCTCAGAAAGCCATTGGTAATAATTTTACATTTTATTTCTCTCCATGGAGCCCGCCAGCATGGATGAAATCAAATAAAAGTTTGTATAAAGGCGGAAGATTGGAAAATCAGTATTACCAGACCTGGGCAGATTATTATATCAAATTCATCAAAGAATATGAAAAGAGAGGAATTAATATCTGGGGATTAACGGTGCAGAACGAACCAATGGCTACCCAAAGCTGGGAATCATGTATTTATACTGCTGAAGAAGAAGGAGAGTTCCTGAAAAAGAACCTTGGACCAACCCTTTGGAAAAACGGATATAAAGATAAAAAAGTAATGATCTGGGATCACAACAGAGACTTGATCTATCAGAGAGCAACGACTACTTTAAGTGATCCTGAAACCTCAAAATATGCCCATGGTATCGGTTATCACTGGTATGAAACATGGAATAACAAAACGCAGCTTTTTGACAATTTAGCAGAAACACACAGGGCTTTTCCTGATAAATTCCTGGCTTTTACCGAAGGATGTAAAGAACAGTTCAATATGGATAAAATCTATGATGTAAGCCTGGGAGAACTGTACAGCAAAAATATGCTGAACGACTTCAATAAAGGAAATGCTTTATGGACTGACTGGAATATTTTATTGGATGAAACCGGAGGACCTAATCACAAAGGAAATTTCTGCTTTGCCCCAATTATTGCTGATACCAAAACAGGAGAGGTGTTCTATACCTATGAATACTATTATATAGGACATGTTTCAAAATATATCAAACCGAATGCCCAGAGAATCGGAAGCTCTTCCAACAGAGCTGCCCTGACGTCTTCTGCATTTATGAATGAAAACGGACAGCTGGTAACGGTTATCATGAACGATTCAGACAATGATATTGAAACCAATCTATGGATAGAAGGAATGGCTGCCAGGCTGAATGCTCCTGCACACTCTATACAGACCGTAATTTTATAATTTCATATTAATTTAATATTATTTTTGACAGATCCGGCGGCCTCGAAGAGGCCGCCGGATTTATTTTAATTATGATAAAATAAAGGAGATTTCCGGTGATTACAACAAAAAAACCATGAAGTTTCTTCATGGTTTTTATTTATTTTGAACGGAACTTTATTAGTCCGCTATTTTTTTAATGAATGATTATTCAGCATCATATTTACTGATTACTTTCTGAGTAACCCCTGAGCTGCTGAAACCTCCGTCATGGAAAAGATTCTGCATAGTTACTTTTTTAGTAAGATCAGAGAATAAAGTTACACAATAATCTGCACATTCAAGAGCTGTAGCATTTCCTAGTGGAGACATATCTTCTGCATATCCAAGGAATCCTCCGAAACCTTTCACACCGCTACCGGCAGTAGTCATTGTTGGAGACTGAGAAACTGTATTTACACGTACTTTTCTTTCTCCCCAATAGTTTCCGAAAGTTCTTGCGATACTTTCCAGATACGCTTTGTTATCAGACATATCATTGTAATCCGGGAATGTTCTCTGAGCGGCAATATAAGTAAGGGCCAAAATACTTCCCCATTCGTTCATACAGTCTTTTTCCCAAGCTACACGCATTACTTTATGGAAAGAAACAGCGGAAATATCCCAGCCTTTTTCCAACCAGTCGTAATTCATTTCTGTATAGTGTTTTCCTTTTCTTACGTTGATAGACATTCCGATAGAGTGAAGGATAAAGTCGATTTTTCCAAATTTTGCAACAGCGGCATCAAAAAGTTTTTCAAGATCTTCTATAGAAGTAGCATCAGCACCTATTACTTCAGAACCTGTTTTTTCTGCTAAACCATTAAGTTCTCCCATTCTCAAAGCAATAGGAGCGTTAGATAAAATGAATTCAGCACCTTCCTCATGGCATCTTTCAGCAACTTTCCATGCGATAGATTGTTCATTAAGGGCTCCAAAAATAATTCCCTTTTTGCCTTTAAGTAAACCGTATGACATAATTTTTTAATGTTTATTATAATACAAATGTAACAATAATTGTGCTTATGGCATAATAAAAAATGGAGCCTTATCAATTTAAGACTCCATTTTATTGAAAATATTTATATGACTGAAATACTAATTGGTTTTCTTATTCCATTCTGCCTTTACATCTTCTGCCGCATCTTTGGTTTTTTCCCATGCTTCATCTGCTTTATCCTTGATATCCTCCCAGGCATCGGATACATTAGCTTTTACCCTGTCTAGCCAGTCTTCCTGGCTGGCTTCCTGATCATTATTCCTTTTCTCATTGATATAATCTTTAGCCTTGTCTGCCAATTCATTGATTTTCCATTTGGCTTTGTCCGTTGCATTCTGTAAAGAATTTTCTACATTGTTTACTGCATTTTCCGCTTTGTTGTACTCTGAATTGTTCATAATAGTATAAATTTTAGTTTGGTATCAGTAATTAAACAATAACCATTCCTAAAACAGAACCTCTCTGTTAAACTTTTCATAATATTTTGTTATATTTTTCTAAATCAGTAGTAACTTTAAAGTAGAAAAATTGATAATTATGGAAAAAATACGTTGTGGTTGGTGTGAAAAAGATGATCTCTACAGAAAATATCATGATGAAGAGTGGGGAAGACCCGTGTATGATGATGAAACAATATTTGAGTTCCTGATTCTTGAGAGTTTTCAGGCTGGCTTGAGTTGGTATACCATTTTGTCTAAAAGAGAAAATTTCAGAAGAGCTTTTGATCATTTTGATTATAAAAAAGTGGCAGCTTATTCTGAAAAAAAGATTGAGGAATTGATGAACAACCCCGGAATTATCAGAAATAGGCTTAAAATTCTGTCAGCTGTCACCAATGCTCAGAAATTTATGGAAGTACAAAAAGAATTTGGAAGCTTTTCCAACTATATCTGGGATTTTATTGATGGAAAACCAATCGACAACAGTCCCGAAACATTATCCGACGTTCCGGCCACAACAGAGATTTCTGATCTTATTTCCAAAGAACTTAAAAAAAGAGGATTCAAATTCGTAGGTTCTACAGTCATTTATGCTCATATGCAAGCTACCGGAATGGTCAATGATCACTTAAAAAGTTGTTTTCTTAGAAAATAGCTGTTGATTTTTATTCAATATTTAGTGAAGTTTATTGTTGATTTTATAATTTAAAAAATTAAACGCAAAATGGGAGATATCTGAAAAGCCTAATGAATGTTACATTGGTTAATTGCTTGATATTAAACATTTTTCATTGTTTTGTGATTAAGATTTGTTTTAATCACTATAATGTGTTTTTAATTATGATATTTTTAATGTAATTATGATTTTGTTAAAAATTTGTATATTTGCACCTGCAAAAAAATGCAAGTAATGCAAAAAGACTATAAACCTCAGTACACACTTCTCTTATTTCTAATAAGTATTTTTACATATGCACAAGTTGGGATTGGATTACCGAATCCGGATTCGTCAGCGATGCTCCACATTAACGCCAATAATAAAGGAGTACTTCTTCCAAGTGTTGCTTTAACTGCTACAACGGATAACGTCACAGTGCCTTCACCGGCAGACGGACTTATCGTATGGAATAACGGAAGTTCCACCCTTACAGATATTGGATTTTATTATTGGTTTGAATCTAAATGGAATAAAATTCTGGCAAATGGAGGTAACCCCACTAAAACAGAGGATGGAACCAACTGGAATCTTACAGGTACGAACGTAGGAAATTATGGAGGAGCGAATACAACGCTGGCTTTAGGAACAAAAACCTACGATGATCTGATCTTTAAAGTCAACGCTTTAACAGCCGGAAAACTGGGCGTTGACAATTCTGTAAGCCTTGGAATAGGATCTGCGGCCGGTCAGAATGGGATTGCCCTTGGAAGCGCCAGTTCGGCATTTATGGGAATTGCTATTGGGAGTGCAACAGCAGTTTCTGGTAATGAAGCTTTAGCAGTAGGAAATAAAACGACGGCAGCAGGATTCAGATCTACAGCCATAGGTTTTTACGCCCAAACCAGCAGCAATGAATCTGTTGCAGTAGGAAACAACTCCTCAGCAGATGGGTTTCAGTCCATTGCATTAGGATACAACGCAAAAACGAATACGAATAGTGAAACTGCCTTAGGATATAATGCGGTAACAAATAGTCAGAATTCAACAGCTTTAGGTTCAGAAGCCAATGCTTTGGGACAATTTTCGACAGCAGTAGGATATGGAGCTGCTACTTCACAGGCCAATGCCATTGTTTTAGGAAATAACAATGCAAATGTAGGCATTGGTACTGGAACTCCGCATGTCTCTGCAAAACTGGATGTAAGCGGACAGTTTAAATTGGGAGAAAAGGGCAGTGTCCAGAAAAGTCAGATCAGTTTTGAAGCATGGCCTGGAATTTCGATCAATAATTTGCCTCCGGGAAAATCTACAACCATCGATATTTCTGTTCCGGCAGAATATCAGCCTGGTTCTACAAGAGCTGTAGTCGTAGTTTCTCCGGCAGGAGATTTTTCAGGAAATTCCTCATTTTCCATCTCGAATCCAAGGTTGACTTCTGCTTCCAGTATTACAATTAATCTCACTAATATTTCGGGAACAGCTAACAGTTTGTACTCCGGACACTTTTATGTGATGATCAATGAGTTTTAAATAATAGATTTTTTATTATAGTTGATATGGTGTGAAGGACTTCCGGAGTGGAAGTCCTTTTTTTATTGACTGTCAATTTCAATTAAATTTTCGGGACTGAAGTTCCTTTCGGGCATTTTGCCAGCTTTTTCTAATAATAAGGTATAAAGGGAAAAAAGCCAGAGGAAGCGGAGTGATACCATTGAATCCTTTTTTAATGGTAACATAGATGCAGGCACCTATCAGCATTCCCATAATAATACAAAAGGAAATATGAGCAGCAGAACGTTTTTTTTCTTCTTTTGTCAGTTCCTCAGTGGAGAGTTCTGAAAGTTTATTGTTTTCTGTTTGAGGTGAGTTTTTCATGTTCAATCAATGGTTAGTTTTTGCTAAAATAATAAAATAATCACAGCCTGAAACTAAGATGTTTCCTTTTATTTAATTGAATAAAAAATATTTTAAACAAAAATATTGTGCACAAAGTAAATAGATTATCTTTGTCTCTTAAAAGAAAACAATGATCCCTTTATCAGAACATTTATGTTTTAAAACGTATGCGGTTTCGCGGTATATTACAGGGTTGTATAAACCCTATCTTGATGAAATTTTACTGACCTATCCCCAATATCTGGTAATGACTGTTTTATGGGAACATGGCGGAATGAATATCGGAAAGATTGGTGAATATCTTCATCTTGACAACGGAACACTTACCCCATTATTGAAACGTATGGAGAAAAACGGACTGATTATCAGAACCCGTAGCTCAGAAGATGAAAGAGTAGTACTGATCAACCTTACAGAGCAGGGAGTAAAGCTTAAAGAAAAAGCAAAAGATATTCCTAAAGCCGTTCAGAGCTGTATGAATTTGAGTGATGAAGTAAAAACTCAATTGATGACTTCTTTAGACGAAATATTATCAATTCAAACCGTGTCCAAACAATGAAGAAAATAGGAATTATAGGCTATGGATGGCTGGGAGAAAGACTCGCATCTTCCTTATCCGGAAAATATACGCTGGCAACTACGACCACAACAGAAAGCAAAGTAAATCAACTGAATAATAAAGGAATTCATGCTGTAATGGCTTCTTTCCCAGACTATCAGCTGGCAGAACCTCTTTCCCAATGGGAAGAAGTTAAAAACATGGATGTTTTGATTATCACAATTCCTGTTTCTGAAAAAAGCTGTTGTGTAAGTTCTTTATATAATAGAATTCAAAATTTGTCAGCCTTTATAGGAGACTTTAAAGGACAGATGTTCCTGATGAGTTCTACAGGAGTTTATCCTGATCTGCCCCAGGATTTTACAGAAGAAGACATTCTTTTGGAAAAAATATCAGGCGAAAGAATGTTGAGAAATAAGTATCCTCAACTTAATATTTTAAGACTTGGCGGGCTGATGGGAGATAACAGACTGCTGAAAAACTATAATGTGAGCAATCTGGATCACGCTGTAAATCATATTCATTATGCTGATATCAGTGGGATTATTTCGGAAATGATTGAAAAGAAAACCCAATCAAAACTATATAATGTTACAGCTCCGATTCATCCGGCAAAAAGCCAGGTAATTAATGCCCAGAAAAATATTGAAGATGTTGAAGTGTTTGAGGTAAAAGGGAAGAAGGTTCTGTCTTCAAAATTGGTTTCAGAACTGGATTATGTATTTCAATATCCGGATCCGAGGATGTTTCATTTATAACTATGGTATTTGTTTCATTTTAATTACAGAATTTCCTTTACCGCCTTTGTCATTCCGTAGGAATCTCTATGTAGCTTTTAAAAATCAGTATTTAGATTCCTACGGAATGACAGAGTAAGTAATAAGCTTTATTCGTCATGAAATGAACAGGATTCTACAATACAAATTCAATATGAACGGGCTTTAGCCCGTTTTCAAAATAAATCAGATTCCATTGGCTTTAGCCAAAACCTAATAAAAAACCTCCGGAAATATTTTCCGGAGGTTTTATTTGTATTATCAATAAAATAATTACTTAATAATTCTTTCCAATACCCATTCAATAAGGTTTTTCTCAGAAGCATGGTGGTCTGCAGAGAATTCTCCACGTCTTCTGTTGGCAATAACGTTATTTACGGTAATAGCTTTGTGTCCTAATAATTTTGAAAGAGCATAGATCGCAGAAGTTTCCATCTCAAAATTGGTAATTCCAAGATCATTCAGCGTTTCTAAGAATTGATCATCTACCGCTTTCAAACGAAGCTGTCTACCCTGTGGAGCATAGAATCCCGGGAATGTTGCTGTATTTCCGTGGTATTTGGCATCTTTATAATAGTCGCCCATCTCTTCTGCCCAGTCTGAGAAATAAAGCATTGGCTTGATTCTTTCGTAAGGGAATTTTTCTAAGAAGCTCTTAGAAAACTCATTTTCGAAGTTGTAATCCTGGTAGAAGTGCATCAGTCCGTCCAGACCTACTACATTCTGCGTTACCAGCATATTGTCTACCTGTACATCAGGGTTTACACTTCCGCAAGTTCCCATACGGAATAGCTCAAGGGCTTTGTGCTCAGTCTTGAATTCTTTGTTTTGAAGATCAATGTTTACCAAAGCATCCAGTTCGTTCATCACGATATCGATGTTTTCAGTTCCGATCCCGGTAGACATTACGGTAATTCTTTCTCCACGAAGCGTTCCTGTATGGGTATAGAATTCTCTTTTATTTTTTTTGATTTCTACAGTATCAAAGTATTTTGAAACTTTTGCCACTCTGTCAGGATCACCTACAAGGATGATTTTGTCAGCAATATCTTCAGGTAAAAGATTCAGGTGGTATACACTTCCGTCTTCATTCAGAACAAGTTCTGAGGCTGCAAGTTTGTTTAGCATAATATGTATATTTTTTGTTTTTTAATTAATCATAATGGCTTCTTTATAAGGAGATGCCATAACCTCGTAGATGTCATTGTATTCTTCTACAATCCTTTTCTGACCGTTCATTACCTCATATACAGTAATAACCGTCTTTTCAATGTTTTTAGGGTCTTTCCTCTGTGAAGTGATTTCGTAGAAGTGATCATCTTTTTTAAGAATAGAAATCAGTTCTTCCTTTGTTGAATTGTTGGAAGTCATCATTCCGGGGAACTCTGTAACAATATCTTTCAGATCAGAATAATTTTTATAAGGCTTGGTTACTCCATTGGAATGTACATAGACATTGGGAATATTTTTATCTTTTTCCAGGCGGACCAAATAATAATCAGACCCTCTTTTCTCTGCATATACAGCCATTTCCTGAGGCTTTCCGTATGACTTTTCCGGCTGCTTCTTTTTCTGAGAAAATGCCATCATAGAAAGGAAACTTGCCATAACAGCAAACCATAGTTTTGTTTTCATACTCCTATTTAGTTTTTTTGATGTGTTGAATTTAATTTAAAAAAATCCTCTCCCAATAATCTCCCGCCATTATTTTTTCCGGTATTTCGAAGAACCGTTCTCTTTAGAATAATGAATTTGATTTCGGGGTTTAAAATTAGTGAAAAATATTGTACCAGAAATATAAACATTATTTAATCTGCTATTAAAACTGAGATAACATCAGATGAATACTTTTGCCGCTAAAAATTCATGAGATCTTATCCACTGCTTGTAATCGTCCTTCTGATAGGATTTGCAGTAATGTCTTTTAATCCTGTTTATAAAGGAAAAGAAAGCGAAAATACATTTGTCAATAAAGGGTTGTCTGACTTTAAAACCAAGCTTGAACAGCTGAAATCAGATGTTGATAATTTCTCCGAAGACCGTATTTCCCTGGAAGAACTGCAAAAATCACTAAGCAGTACAAGAAATTCATTCAAAGAAGTTGAATTCTATATCGCTTATCATTATCCTGAATTTACCAAAACCCATCTTAACGCAGCACCTTTGTTTCACATCGAAGCTGCAGGTACATCATCATACACACTTCCTCCTGAAGGATTGCAGGTGCTTGATGAACTTATATTTTCAGATGAGGCAGAAAAGGAAAAAGAAAAGATCAAAACGATTACGACCTTTTTGTACAACAGCTATTCAGGGTTTTATTTAAGTGCTTTAAAAAATGGGCTGAGCAAAGGAAATAACAAAACATTGCCTTTGCGTATAGAGCTGATCAGGATCTATTCACTTGGGGTTTCTGGTTTTGATACACCGGGTTCTCTGAATATTTCTGAGGAAACAAGCCATGCTCTTGCAGGAATACAGAAGTACATCAATGATGATCTTTATTTTAAAAATTATAATACTGAAAAGGCAGACCAGATTTTAACAGAAGCTATCAGCTATCTTTCAAAAAATACCGATTTTGAAACTTTCGACAGGATTGAGTTTTATAAAAAATACATACAGCCTTTATACGAAGAGTTGGGGAAATGGGATGGCAGACCGGATGACCTTAAAGAATTCTCAGGCTGGAATGTGGGCAACAAAAATTTTTTCAGCAGCGATTTTTTAGATCCTTATTTTTATACCTTATTAAAATCATCAGAAGATAATCCGGAACTCCGAAATCTTGGAAAATCCATTTTCTACGATCAGAACTTAAGTGGTAACGGGAAAATGAGCTGTGCGACTTGCCACCTTCAGGAAAATGCCTTTACAGACTTGAAGGCAAAATCACAAAGCAATGTGGAAGGGAAAACAGTGTTGAGAAATTCTCCGTCTTTATATAATGCTGTTTTTGCCAAAAGATTTTTCTATGATCTTCGTGCATTCTATCTTGAACAGCAGGCAGAACACGTTATTTATAATGAGCAGGAGTTTAACACGAGCTATGAAAGCATTATCGAGAAATTAAAAACCAAGCCTGAATATAAAAAAGCGTTCCGAAATGCCTTCAAGGACGGGAAAATCAGTAAAGAAAATTTCTCGAAAGCATTAAGTTCTTATGTGGCATCCCTGTACTCATTTGACAGTGATTTCGACCGTTTTATGAGGAATGAAAAAAATGTTTCCGATGATGTGAAAAAAGGATTCAACCTCTTTATGGGAAAAGCCAACTGCGCAACCTGTCATTTTGCACCCACTTTTTCCGGATTGGTGCCTCCATTTTTTAATGAAAATGAATCTGAAGTATTGGGAATAACTACCAGACCGATTAAACAGCTTCCTGTAGAACTTGACCAGGATTTAGGAAGAGGAAACAGCCCTGTAAAAAAGGAAAAATCATGGATTTATGATTATTCTTTCAAAACAGTAACCGTTAGAAATATTGCCCTTACCAAACCTTATTTCCATAACGGAGCTTTCAATACCTTAGAAGAAGTCCTGGATTTTTATAATGAAGGTGGAGGAGAAGGATTAGGACTGAAAATGAAAAACCAAACTTTGGCACCCGATAAATTAAACCTTACCGAAACAGAAATAAAACAGATCATTGCCTTTCTGAATGCTCTTACGGATGTGAGTAAAGCGAAATAGGCGGGTTACGGGGTTCGAGTGTGGGAGAGTTTGAGAGTGAGAGGGTAGAGATTCGGGTTTCGGGTTAGGGCGTGTGTGATTTGAGCTTTATGATGGAGAGTTGGAGATGGATTACTTCTATTCATACATATGATTTTAAAGTATTTTTTTATCCTATCCTATCCTTTCCGTACGAATCCCGAATCCCGAATCTCGAATCCCGCACCTCGCACCTTGTACTCTGCAACTTCAACACTCCCACACTCAAACTCTCAAACTCTCCAACCCTCGATCCCTGCATCATTTAACAAAAAATTAATCCCCTTAACATTAGGTTTTTGATAAGTTAATATTGGGTGATTTAGATTTAAAATCCTATTAACAGAGAAAAAGCTCTAAAAAAATAGTTTTGCAAGGTCTAATAAATCAAATAAAAAATGAAGAAAAAACTACTAACAGTGGGAGCTTTGGCTATACTGGCCAGTTCTGGTCTTCAGGCGCAGACTCTGATATTCAATAAGAATGCGTCATGGAGCTACAAAGATAACAACCAGGCACAGCCAGCCGGATGGAATGCTCAGACGTATGACATTTCAACATGGGCAGTAGGAAATGGTCCGTTAGGATACGGAGATCCTGTAACTACTACCATCAATTCAGGGCTTACAACCGCTTATTTTGCTAAAGATTTTACAGTAGATCTTTCAACGCTTTCCGATACAATGGAACTTGGGGTGATGAGAGACGATGGTATTATTGTATACCTTAACGGAGAAGAAGTTGTAAGAGACAATATGCCTGCAGGTGCTGTTACATTCAATACTTTCTCCAGTACTACTATTGACGGGGCAGCAGAGAGTGTTTATAACATTTTCTCCATTCCAAAATCCAAGTTTGTAAATGGTGTTAACAGATTTTCTATTGAATTACACAACAGAAGTACAACCAGTTCAGATTTAAGAATTGATGCTTATCTGAAAACAACCACCAATACAACTATCCCTGTAGCTTGTAACGGAACTCATATCAGCTGTTTTACTTCCATTGTTCCTACAGCACAGACCAATAAATTAATGATCCCGGCTGAACACAAATACCAGCTTATTTTAAAAGAAGGGGACAGCTATACTGAAGGCGGAGGATTGGTAGGAGGTCAGAATGACTTTACCGCTTATGTTCCAAAAACAGGAAGCAGTACAAACGGATATCTTTCTGTAAACCATGAGACGAATCCAGGAGGAGTTACCATGGCAGAGATCAACTATAACGCTACTTCAAAGCTTTGGCAGCTGACAAAATCAAGAGCCGTAAGTTTTTCAGATCCAAGTTTGGTTCAAACAATCAGAAACTGTTCAGGAGGAATTACGCCTTGGGGAACTGTAGTAACAGCAGAAGAATCTGTTACGTCCAATGATGTGAACAATGATGGGTACAAAGATTACGGTTGGTTAGTAGAAATTGATCCTGCAACAGCACAGGTAATTTCTAAGAATACTGACGGTTCCAAAGGAAAACTTTGGCAGATGGGAATCATGAACCATGAAAACGTAGTGATCAATAATGCAGGAACTATAGCTTACTACGGGGAAGACGGCGGAACTCACATGGTATACAAATATGTAATGGATACTCCAAATGATCTTTCTTCAGGAAACCTTTATGTGTTGAAACTGGATCAGGGATTAACTGCTGCAGGAGATCCGGCAGGAACTACAGCAACATGGATTCAGGTTCCGAACAAAACTAAAGTTGACCAGAATAATACCAATACCAATGCGCTGTCATTAGGTGGAACGAAATTCAACGGAGTAGAAGATGTGGATATCAGTCCGCTGGATGGTAAAATCTATTTTACGGCAAAAGGATTAGACAGAGTATACCGTTTACAGGATAACGGAACTACGGCTTCTCAGGTAGAAACATTTGTAGGAGGTGGTTCTTCTGTATATTCTTTCAATACAGCTCAGGGAATGAAATCTGAAGCTTGGGGAGATGGAAATGACAACCTTACTTTTGATGAACTTGGAAACCTTTGGGTGCTTCAGGATGGAGGTAAAAACTATATCTGGGTAATTGCTCCGGATCATACACAGGCCAACCCTAAAGTAAGATTATTTGCTTCTATGCCGGCTGGTTCAGAACCTACAGGTCTTACTTTCACGCCAGATCATAAATTCGGTTTCTTCTCTATTCAGCACCCAGATTCAACAATCTCAACAGACGTAGATGCAACAGGGAACACAATTGATTACAGAGGAAAATCAGCAACGATTGTCATTGCACTTAAAAATAACCTTGGGACTGAAGGTACTTTAGGAACTATTGATACCAAAACTGCAGAAAATACAGTAACGGTAGCACCTAACCCAACTTCAGGAATGGTGAAAATCAATTCTGTAAAAGGATTGAAAGATATTTCTGTAACAGCTTACAGCATGGACGGGAAAATCGTTTACACTAAGAAATTCAACGGAACGAATAAAGTATTGGACCTTGATTTCACACAGCAGTTGGAAGGATCACGAGTTTTAGTTTTAAATATTGAAGCTGAAGGAGGATTCCAGAAAACAGTTAAACTTGTAAAGAAATAAATTATTTATAATTCTTGTCTGTCGGCAGCTTTGGTTGCTGGCAGACCTTTTATTTTTATGAAAAAGCTTTTCTTATTGATTTCCATCATCTCACTTTCTCAGATCAAAGCACAGATTGATTCGGTGAAGTATCCTACTTTTACCAATATCGAAGAGGCTCTAAAGAGTGAAAAAACAGTTTACAGTATGAGTTTCAGAGAGAAAGGACTTTTTAATCTTCCTCCTCAGATCGTAAGACTGAATTCATTATTCTTTTTGAATATTATGGCCAATAAGCTTGAGAAAATGGATCAGGAACTCTTTGCCTTAAAAGAACTGGAAATATTAAATGTGAATGAAAACAGCATTAAATATATTCCGGATGAGGTAAGCAATCTGAAGAAACTGACTACTTTTTCAATGAATCTGAACAGCCTGACAAGCATTAATCCTAATCTTGCAAAACTTCAGAACCTAAAAGTTGTACATTTTGATGCCAATAATCTGAACACTTTTCCCGAAGCCTTAATGGAAATTCCGGCTCTGGAAGAAATAAACCTCCAGGGAAACCAGATCAGCTTTATTGCAGATAGACTTAATCAGATCAAAAACCTGAAATTCCTGAACCTTTCAGACAATCAGATCAATGATCTTGGGAATTTATCCTTTCCTGAAAATTTAAAATATCTTGAACTGCAGCAGAATGCTATTACGAAACTTCCGGAAAATCTTTTCAAATCAAAGAATCTGGAATTTTTGAATGTAAGCGGAAATAATATCACAGTGTTATCACCCAAAGTAAAAGGGTTGAAAAATATCGTCAGCATGAATCTGGCCAACAATAATCTGAAAGATATTCCTGTAGAAATCAAACAGCTTAAAAATCTGAAAACATTGATTCTTACAGGAAATCCTATAGAAAAATCTATAATTGAAAACTTAAAAACCTTACTGCCGGAGACCCAGATCTATTTCTAGAACTATCCGCCAACACGTTTGGTTTTATATCCCATTTCTTTAAGGATATTCATGATTTTATCACGGTTATCACCTTGAATGATAATCGTTCCATCCTTCTCAGAGCCGCCTATACCCAGGGTGGTTTTTATTTTCTTTGAGATTTTTTTCAGGTCTTCTTCGCTGCCTTCCCAGCCTTCAACAATCGTTACAGGCTTACCGTTTCTCCCTTTTTTCTCAAATTTGCATACCAAAGGCTCTTTCTGCTTGAATTGCTCTTCAGGCATCTCAAAATCCTGCTCTTCATGATCAGGAAAAAGATTCTTCAATTGATCTCGTAAATCCATACCGCAAAATTAAAAAGATTTACGGATTAATGAAGAGTAATAATCAACGAAATTTCAATTTTTCTAACCGTGTCAAGGTTTTAAACCTTGACACGGTTAATTTTTAAGGCAATCAATTGATCATCAGCAATCCATAAAATTCGAGCCTTTAAATTCTTCTATTCATAGGAAATTAGGTAAATTTGTCTAACAAAAGTTTTACAAAATGTCGAAAAAAGCAATACTGGCAATTCTTGACGGATGGGGATTGGGAACAAACCCTAACGTTTCTGCAATAGATAAAGCAAACACACCATTCATAGACAGCTGTTACCAAAAATTTCCACATACAACGCTTGAAGCAAGTGGATTGGCTGTAGGTTTACCAGCTGGGCAGATGGGAAATTCTGAAGTAGGACACATGAACCTGGGAGCCGGAAGAGTAGTTTACCAGAACCTGGTAAAACTGAACATGGCCGTTGAAAACGGAACACTGGGGCAGGAAAAAGTGATCCAGGATGCTTTTGAATATGCTAAAAGAGAAAATAAAAAAGTACACTTCATAGGGTTGGTTTCCAATGGAGGTGTGCACTCCCATATCAATCACTTAAAAGGATTACTGACTGCTGCAAAAGAGTCCGGATTGAATGAGAACGTTTTTGTTCATGCATTTACCGACGGTAGAGACTGTGATCCGCATTCAGGGTTAGGATTTATTGATGAGCTTCAGAAGCATATGGAGGCTACTACAGGAAAACTGGCAACAGTGGTAGGAAGATACTATGCGATGGACAGAGACAAAAGATGGGAGCGTGTAAAATTGGCTTATGATGCCTTAGTAGAAGGAGTAGGAGAGCCATCAACAGACGCATTGGCTTCTATCAAAGCTTCTTATGATAACAACGTTACTGATGAATTCCTGAAACCAATTATTCTCATGAATACTACGGCTACAGGAAATGTAGTGCCGGTGGCAAAAATCATCGATAATGACGTAGTAATCTGCTTCAACTTCCGTACAGACAGAGGTAGAGAGATTACAGAAGTTCTTTCTCAGAAAGATTTCCCGGAATATGATATGAAAAAGCTTAACCTTTATTATATCACATTAACGAACTATGATAAAACCTTCCAGAATGTACAGGTAGTTTTTGATGAAAACGTACTGACGGAAACAATGGGTGAAATTCTTGAAAAAAATGGAAAAACCCAGATCAGAATAGCTGAAACAGAGAAGTATCCGCACGTTACTTTTTTCTTCTCAGGAGGAAGAGAGGAGGAATTTGCAGGAGAGAAAAGACTTCTTTGCCCAAGTCCGAAAGACGTTCCTACTTACGACCTGAAGCCTGAAATGTCAGCCTATGATATCACCAATGCTATCGTGCCGGAACTGGAGCAGGGAACTGCTGATTTTGTGTGTTTGAATTTCGCCAATACAGATATGGTTGGGCATACAGGTGTTTTTGAGGCTGCTGTAAAAGCCGCTGAGGTGGTAGATCAGTGCATTGAAAAAGTAGCTACAGCTGCCTATGAAAACGGATATGCTGTTTTCATTCTTGCTGATCACGGGAATTCCGATGTTATGATCAATGCAGACGGAACTCCTAATACTCAACATTCTACCAATCTTGTTCCTTTTATCGTTATGGATAAAGACCACACGTGGAATTTAAAACCAGGAAAACTGGGGGATGTAGCGCCTACCATTCTTAAAGTAATGGGCGTTGAAATACCAGATGCAATGACTGGAGAAGTTTTGGTTAATTAATATTCAATAATATTGTTAAAAAAATGCCGTTATGCTTTTGCAGCGGCATTTTTTTTATGATTTATGTCAGATAAGGTATGACTTGCATACTTTATTATGCGTTAAATAATAAATAAATCTTATCTTTGTAAATTAAAACTGAATAGTAAAATGTATCAAAAGCTTGTTAGGAAAGAAGTAATGGGATTATTGGAAAAGGAAGTAGGTTCTTTTCTTGATAAATTTTTAACGCCAATTGAAAAAATCTGGCAGCCTTCCGATTATTTACCAGATCCTTCAAGCGATGAGTTTAAACATGACTTAGAAGAAATTCAGACTTTTGCCCGCGAAATGCCTTATGATCTTTTTGTAACATTGATCGGTGACTGTATCACAGAAGAAGCACTTCCTTCCTATGAGTCTTGGTTGATGGGAGTTGACGGAATCAATCAGGAAGAAAAAGTAGGCTGGGCCAACTGGGTAAGAGCATGGACTGCCGAGGAAAACAGACACGGAGATTTATTAAACAAATATCTTTATCTGTGCGGAAGAGTAAACATGAGAGAAGTGGAAATCACAACTCAATACCTTATCAATGACGGATTCGATTTGGGAACAAGTATGGACCCATACAGAAACTTCATTTATACAAGCTTCCAGGAAACCGCTACCAATATCTCTCACAGAAGAGTAGGAACATTGGCAAAACAATCCGGAAACGGAAAATTAGCAAAAATGTGTGGGGTTATTGCTGCAGATGAAGCAAGACACGCTAAAGCATACAAACATTTCGTAGCAAAAATTCTTGAAGTGGACCCTTCAGAAATGATTCTTGCATTCGAAGATATGATGCGTAAGAAAATTGTAATGCCTGCTCACTTAATGAGACAGTCAGGACAGAAAGCTGGTGAACTTTGGGGACATTTCTCAGATGCTGCACAAAGATGCATGGTTTACACAGGTCAGGATTATATCAATATTATGAAAGACCTTTTAGATGAATGGAAAATTGAGCATGTAAAAGGACTTACAGAAAAAGCAGAAAAAGCTCAGGAATACCTGATGAAGCTTCCTGCAAGGCTACAGAAGATCACAGACAGAGTTTCTACTCCGGATCTTCAGTTCCAGTTTAGCTGGGTAAAAAGCTAATAAGATCTATATTATTATTTAAAATATAAAAGTATTGAGTGCCTTTCTTTTTGGCACTCTTTTTATTTCTTATCTTTGCAAAGCTAAAAAAAGAACAAAATGTTAAATAATAAAAAGATTGCTGTTGACTTTGACGGGACTATTGTTGACGACGCTTACCCGGCAATTGGAAAACCGAAAACTTTTGCATTCGAAACTTTGAAAAGACTTCAGTCTGAAGGATTCAGACTTATACTTTGGACATACAGACACGGAAAAACATTAGATGAAGCGGTAGAATTCTGTAAAAAAAACGGAATAGAATTTTATTCTGTGAACTCAAGCTTTGAAGGAGAAGTTTTTGACCCTGAAAATCAGTCCAGGAAATTAGATGCAGATTGGTTTATTGATGACAGAAACTTAGGAGGATTTCCGGGATGGGGTGAGATCTACAATATTATTCAGGAAAGAATAGAATTCCGTGTTGAAGGAAAAGAAGTTCTTGCCTATTCAAAACTTAAAAAAGAAAAGAAAAAAGGACTTTTTTGGTAAAATAGAAATTAGAAGCTAGATATTAGACGTTAGTTTTTAACGGCCAATCAAAGCTTCTGTTTTTTATCAAAAAGAGTTTATAGATTGTTATAATATAGAAATACACATAACGCTGTAATCTAGCTTCTAACATCTAATATCTAACATCTATACAACAATGATTCAATTAAAAACGATAGACGAATTGCGTCTGATGAAGGAGAGTGCCCGACTGGTTTCTAAAACATTGGGAATGTTGGCAAAAGAAATTAAACCGGGGATTACTACCTTATATTTAGATAAACTGGCTCATGATTTTATTAAAGATCATGGTGCTGAACCTGCATTCTTAGGATATGGAGGATTTCCAAACTCTCTTTGTATTTCTCCGAATGAACAGGTAGTTCATGGTTTCCCAAACAATGATGTAGTAAAAGAAGGAGATGTTCTTTCTGTAGACTGTGGAGTTATTTTGAACGGTTTCGTAGGAGATCATGCCTATACTTTTGAAATCGGGGAAGTGAAGCCTGAGGTTAAAAAATTACTGCAGGTTACCAAGGAATCTTTATACAAAGGAATTGAGCAGGTTGTCCGAGGAAAAAGAATTGGAGATATCTCCCATGCCATCCAGACACATTGTGAAAAAGAAGGGTATGGAGTAGTAAGAGAGCTTGTAGGACACGGATTGGGTAGAAAAATGCATGAAGATCCACAAGTTCCTAACTATGGAAGACAAGGAAGCGGAAAAGTAATTAAAGACGGTTTGGCAATTGCAATCGAGCCGATGGTTAACATGGGAACTGAAAAAGTGAAGTTCCATAATGACGGTTGGACAGTAACTACTTTAGATAATATGCCATCTGCTCACTTCGAGCATGATGTAGCTGTGATCAATGGTAAGCCGGTATTGCTTTCTACATTTGATTATGTATACGAAGCTTTAGGGATTGTAAGTGATGAAGAAAAGCAGTTCCAACTGGATTTTTAATGAAAAAGGTAACTAAGCTTTTACTGAATAAAATTCCACGTCCTATGCTTATTAAAATGAGCATTTGGGCAAGACCGCTTATTTATCAGTTTTTCAAAGGAGATCAGTTCTTTGATCCTATTGATGGAAGATCTTATAGAAAATTCCTTCCATATGGATATGGAAAACAAAGAGAAAATGCTCTTTCTCCAGGAACGTTAAGTTTGGAAAGACATCGCCAGATGTGGCTGTATCTTCAGA
Organism: Chryseobacterium sp. T20; assembly: GCF_047345655.1. Classification (NCBI taxonomy): domain Bacteria; kingdom Pseudomonadati; phylum Bacteroidota; class Flavobacteriia; order Flavobacteriales; family Weeksellaceae; genus Chryseobacterium; species Chryseobacterium sp. T20. Next base: position 376,452 of record NZ_JBLFDU010000001.1, on the reverse strand, counting down.
ATGAAACCGATTTTTTCATTAAGAATTATAAAGTCCTCCATATTGCTCCCGAACAGGAATTTTTAAGAAAATTCAAGAGAATGAGTAATCTGAATTATATTTCAGCAGACCTGTATTCTCCCATTGTAGATGTTAAGGCTGATATTCTGGATTTACCTTTTGAAAATGACAGTTTTGATATCGTTTTCTGTAACCACGTTCTGGAACATATTGAAGACGATGCCAAAGCAATGAGTGAGCTGTACAGGGTAATGAAACCTGGCGGATGGGGAATTCTTCAGGTTCCGATGAAAAATTCATTGGAGAAAACCTACGAAGACTTCACGATTAAAGACCCAAAAGAACGTCAGAAACATTTCGGACAGTACGATCATGTTCGTTGGTACGGAATGGATTATTTTGACCGTTTAAGAAAGGCAGGCTTCGAAGTAGAACAGAATTTCTATTCACAGAAATTCTCCGAAGAAGAAATAAAAAAATTCGGGTTAAGACATAATGAAATCTTACCTGTAGTTTATAAAAAATAAAATAAAAACCGTTTCACTTGCTGAAACGGTTTTTTTATATACATGAAATGTTCTGTTTTTATTCTTTGACAAAAGGATAGGACCTATAATTTTCTATCGTTACAATATATTGCCCTTTCTGTAAACCGCTTGTATCAATTGATGTTTTGTTGCTGTTGGTTGTTGTTTCAAATACCAGTTTTCCTGACAAATCATAGATCTTAAGGAGAAGGTTTGTCTTAATATTTTCAAGATGCAAAACCTCTTTTACAGGATTGGGATATGCTTTAAAGGTTTTCGTTACTGCGGCAGTTTCTTTAGTGCTCAATTGGTCAGTATTGTTATAGTAGACCTTATTTCCCGAAGGATCTGTAATCACCAAAGTCTTTACAATTCCGTTGGTTGTAATCTGGTAACTGTATATGGATGCATAAGCTCCTAATCCATAAATGTCACAGTTTTTCTGATCATAAGCACGAACAGGCGCTGCATTTCCTCCGTTATAAAACAAAAGAGTACATGCGCTTGATGTTTTGATAAGATTGTTGCTTCCGGGCATAACCCCGAAACCCATCATAGAAGTATTGTAATATCTGGAATTCATAACATAGCTTGTTCCTCCCGCTGAGTTGAAGGTCGTGGCAGGAACTCCGTTATCTATTAAAGGGGTGTTGGTGGTTTGCCCACTGCTTGTTACCATTTTGGAAATATACCAGTTATTGGAAAGTAATTCGGAGGTTTGCTGGGCAGTCAGTAAACCACCTGCTAAAAGGAATAGAATTTTTTTCATAGGTTAAAAGTTTCCGATAAAGATATAAAAGAATTTCTTTTTCTTGTCAAAGAAATCAAAACCTGAAAATGATAAAAAAAACCGCCTTCAATACGAAGACGGTTCCCATTTTTAAATATAGATAGAAGTTTATGCGCTTTTTAATGTGAGGAAGATACAGCCTTTAATCCTACCACAGAACCGATAAGGGTTACAATAAAAAATACTCTCCAGAAACTTACAGGATCTTTAAAGAATATAATTCCCATTAAGGCAGTTCCTACTGCTCCGATTCCCGTCCATACCGCATAAGCAGTACCGATAGGCAAGGTTTGAGTAGCTTTGATCAGTAAAAGCATACTGATTGTCATTGTTACCAGGAAACCCGCATACCACAGGTACATTTCAGTTCCTGATGTTTCTTTTGCCTTTCCCAGACATGATGCGAAGGCAACTTCAAATAATCCTGCGATAACTAATATTAACCAATTCATTTTTTAAAATTTTACTACTGCAAATTTCAGAATTTGACAGGAGAAAAAATTTTACAATTGTTAAAAAATGAAATTGAGAATAGTTTTTAAAGGAGGGAAGATGGGAGCTGGATGATGGATGAAAAACAGCAGATGTATCAATATCAATAGGGGCGGACTTTAGTCCGCTCGTTCTATATAAAAAATCATACCTCAGGCTTTAGCCAAAACATAAGAATATTTAAATATTTCAATTCTTAAATCTTTAAATATTGAAATTTATTTAATCTCTGCCCGAATTCTACTTAAACTCACCTGCGTAATCCCAAGATAAGACGCAATATACCCCAGCTGAACTCTTTTAAGCAAGTCCGGCTGATAATTAATAATATCTTTATAACGTTCCAGAGAAGTTTTGAACTGTCTGGAAATAATCAGTTCTTCAGATTTTATCATCTCTGCTTCTGCCAGCTTTCGTCCCCAGTTGGCAATATGGATATCTTCATTGAACAGTTTTCTCAGATTTTCTGTTTCCATTCTGTACAGATCACAGTCTTCCAGAAGTTCGATGCTTTCATAGCCGGGTTTGTCCTCCACATAGCTTTTCATCGAGAGAATGCATTGTCCCTCGCTTCCGAACCAGAAAGTAATATCATTGTCAGCTGTTGAAGAATAAGCACGTGCGATCCCTTTTCTTATAAAATACAGATAAGGAATCACTTTATCAGCTTCCATCAGACAAAAGCCTTTAGGATGGGAAACTTCGGTGATATGCTCTTTTAAACTGTTTTTTGAGGTCTCAGGAAGAAGGTAAACCTTATCAAGAATCTGGTCTATATTCATAAAGATGAATTCTAATAGTCAAAAATATCAGTTTTAAGTAATGCAATACAAAATTATCAGATATTTTTTATCAGAAATATTGTAATAAAATTATTCCGAATTCAACTTAGTGTATCGTCAAAATTACCAAAGAAAGAGCAAAATTCCCCTCCTCTGGAGGGGTGGCGAAAATTCAAAGAATTTTTGACGGGGTGGTTTGAGCTTTTACAATCCTGTATTTCACAATATAACTCTCTTTTTTCTTTAAAAATCAAGATTAACTGTAAAGACCAATTTTGTTTTACTAACTTTGCAGTTCGTAATATTATTTTTATGCACAAAGCTGGATTTGTAAATATAGTTGGAAAGCCCAATGCGGGAAAATCGACCTTGCTTAACCAATTGATGGGAGAGAAATTGGCGATTGTAACGCAGAAAGCTCAGACAACCCGCCACAGAATTTTTGGTATTTATAATGAAGATGATCTTCAGATTGTATTTTCTGATACTCCGGGAGTATTGGATCCAAAATACGGACTGCAGGAGAAAATGATGGATTTTGTAAAGGACTCTTTGCAGGATGCTGACGTTTTCCTGTTTATTGTAGATGTTACTGATAAAGCAGAACCATCAGAATTTTTAATTGATAAATTGAATAAAATCCCTGTTCCTGTACTTCTTTTATTAAATAAAGTAGACCAGACAGATCAGGCAGGTCTTGAAAAATTGGTAGAAGATTGGCATGCCAGAATTCCAAAGGCTGAGATTTTACCTATCTCTGCATTGAATGCTTTCAATACAGAAGTTATTTTACCTAAAATAAAATCTTTGCTTCCTGAGAATCCGCCTTACTACGATAAAGATCAGTACACGGATAAACCTGAAAGATTTTTCGTTAATGAGGCAATTCGTGAGAAAATTCTTTTGAACTATGATAAAGAAATTCCATATTCTGTAGAAGTTGTGACTGAACAATTCAAGGAGAAAGAAGGGATTATCTTTATAGACTCTATTATTTATGTAGAAAGAGATACCCAAAAAGGAATTATTATCGGGCACAAAGGAGAAGCGATTAAAAAAGTTGGAACTGAAGCCAGATTAGACCTTGAGAAGTTTTTCACCAAAAAAATTCATTTAAACCTTTTTGTAAAGGTGAAAAAAGATTGGAGAAAGAACGATAGAGATCTTAAAAATTTCGGTTACAGATAGACTAAAATAGCTTGTAATCCCGTTGTATTAAAAGATTTTTTACTACCTTAGTATAAATTTTTTAGTACATGAACTATAATAATTCAAATTTCAGCTCAATACCTAAAGATATTGTTTTACTGGTAGTAAGAGTGTTTGTTGGTTTTGCCATGCTTTCTCATGGTTTTCCAAAGCTTCAGATGCTATTGGCTGGTGGTAAAATCGAATTTTTTGATTTTATGGGATTGGGACCGCAGGTGTCATTGATTCTTACGGTTTTTGCTGAATTTGTATGTTCAATACTCCTGATATTAGGGCTTTTTACAAGAGTTGCTCTGGGATTTTTAATCTTTACAATGATCATTGCAGGTTTTGTAGTTCATGGAGCAGATCCATTTGAAAAAAGAGAAATGAGCCTTATTTATCTTTCAGTTTATCTTTTATTGATGGTAATAGGAGCTGGAAAAGTTTCAGTAGATCATATGATTGAAAGAAGAAAAAGAGCTTCAGACTGGTAATTTTACAACCATACAAAATAAAGAAGGCACTTCAGGAAATGAAGTGCCTTTTCTGTTACTAATAATTACAGTTAGGTAAGCATTCCCAGATCAGGGCTCCGTTTTCATCTCTTACTCTGCAAGCCATAAAACCTGCATCACATAATGGAGCACTTCCTCCGTTAATCATTTTTAAATTTCCTTTTGATAATTTTTTTAAATTTTTCATATTATTTTAATTTGTAAGATAAATGTAACAAAAAAATAAATATGACACCAAAAGGAGTCTTATTTTTTAATGTTAAAATTCTTTTAAAATTCACTACATTCGTAGAAAATGAATTTATATGAAGATAAAACTGACTATTTGCCTTCTGGCATTTCTCAATTTTTATGATGCACAGGAAAATATTACCTATCAGAAACCTTCTGCTGAGATTTTAAAACTCGCAGATTATGAAAGACCTCCAAGTGTTCTGATGAACAGCAAAAAAGACTGGGTAGTCTTTACATATCGCCCTACATATAAAACATTGGAAGACCTAAGTCAGAATGAAATGAAGCTTGGCGGACTTAGAATCAATCCGGTTACCAATATTTCAAGCAGCATGATCTACTCCAATAATCTGAAGATCAGAAAGCTTAATGATAAAAATGAGATTCAGGTTAAAAATTTACCTTCCAATTCAAAAATTGGCTATGTTTCGTTTTCACCGGATGAAAAGAAACTGGCTTTTACCAATACAACCGCTAAAGGGGTAGAACTTTGGATAGTGGATATGGAAACAGCGTCTGCCAAAAAAATTACAGCAGATAATCTGAATGCCAATTTAGGAATGCCTTATATATGGTATAATGACTCTCAAAGTTTCCTGATCAGAACACTTCCACAAAACAGAGCTGCTCTTATAGATGCAAACCAAGATCTTCCGACAGGCCCGATTGTTTCAACAGCAGATGGTAAGGTTTCCCAGAACAGGACTTATCAGGACCTTTTGAAGAACCCTCAGGACGAAAAAAACTTTGAGACCCTTACTGCTTCTGAAATCTATAATGTAGATCTTACAGGAAATCTTAAGAAACTGAAAGATCAGGATATGTATGCCGGCTTAAGTTTTTCTCCGGACGGAAACTATCTATTGGCTACAGTTATTAAAAAACCATTCTCATATATTGTGCCACTGAGCAGATTTCCATCAACAACGGAGGTGTATGATATGAAAGGAAATACTGTAAAAGCAGTAAATGACGTTCCTTTGAATGAAATCATGCCAAAAGGATTCTCCTCCGTAAGAACCGGAAAAAGAGAAATGGCATGGAGAAGTGATGCTCCTGCTACCCTTACCTATGCTGAAGCTCTGGATGGAGGAGATCAGTCTAAAACAGCTGAGTTCAGAGACGAGATATTTACATGGGAAGCTCCGTTTACAGTGGCTCCGAAATCTTTCTTCAAAACCAAGCAGAGATATAAGGATGTAGTCTGGACTAATGATCATTATGCTATTGTTTCTGAAGGCTGGTATGACACAAGAAATACAAAATCTTACCTGCTGGATCTTAACAGTGGAGAATCTAAAGTTTTCGATGACCGGAATTATCAGGATGTTTACAGTGATCCTGGACATTTTAACACAACGAAAAACCAATATGGAAGATATGTAATCGATATGAAAGGTGGAAAAGCCTATCTTATCGGGGATGGATTTACCAAAGATGGCCAGCATCCATTTATCGACGAAATGGATATTAAATCATTAAAAAAGAAAAGACTTTATACCTCTAATCTTAAAAATGCTAAAGAAGGGATTGTGGATATTTTAAATCCTTCAAAAGGAGAAATTCTGACAACTCAGCAGTCGCCAAGCCAATATCCGAATTATTTTAAAAAGAATATTAAATCTAATAAAGCAGAAGCTGTAACTAACTTTGCCAACCCTTTTGAAAGTATCAAAGACGTTTATAAAGAAGTGATTACCTACAAGAGAAATGATGGTGTTACCCTGACCGGAACCCTTTATTTACCTGCAAACTATGATAGAAAGGCAAAGAAAGAAAAACTACCTTTATTAATCTGGGCTTATCCCAGAGAATATAAAGATAAGGATACTGCAGGACAGAGTACTCAAAATGATAATGACTTTACATTTCCAACGTATGGTTCTTTTGTATATTGGACAGCCAAAGGATATGCTGTCTTAGATAATGCTGCTTTCCCAATTGTTGGCGAAGGAAAAACAGAACCTAATGATACCTTTATTCCTCAGTTGGTAGCCAATGCTGCTGCTGCTATTGATGCAGTGGATCATTTAGGATATATCGACAAGAAGAAAGTGGCTGTAGGAGGGCATTCTTACGGGGCTTTTATGACGGCAAACCTTCTGACTCATTCTAACCTTTTTGCATGTGGAATTGCAAGAAGTGGTGCTTATAACAGAACTTTGACACCATTCGGGTTCCAGAGTGAGCAGAGAAACTATTGGGATGTTCCGGAAATCTACAACACAATGTCTCCGTTTATGCATGCAGACAAAATGAAGACGCCGCTTCTTCTGATTCATGGGGATGCAGATAATAACCCTGGAACATTTACATTGCAGACGGAAAGATACTTCCAGGCACTGAAAAACCTTGGTGCTCCGGTAAAAATGGTTCTTCTTCCAAAAGAAGCCCACGGATACCAGGCCAAAGAAAATATCTTCCACCTTTTATGGGAACAGGATCAGTTCCTTGAAAAGTGCCTGAAGAAATAAATAATAAAAGAGACTGTTTATAGGAAACAGTCTCTTTTTTTGATTAAAAAATATAATAAGGAAGTTGTATTAAAACTTAAAGCGAAGCTCATCTTAATGATCTTATCCTCTTAATAAAACTTAATGGTTTTAAAAATTAAAGATGCTTCAGAATTTCATTAATACTTTTAAGCTCCATAAAATTTGGATGTTCCAGATTAACATCATGCTGTTCATGACTCCAGGTGACATGATAAGGAATATGTGCGGCAGAACCTCCAATTTCCAATACCGGCAGAATATCAGATTTGATAGAATTTCCAAGCATCAGAAAGTTTTCGGGCTGACAGTCCAGATGTTTCAGCAGTTTTTTGTAATCATTGTCTTTTTTATCACTCATGATCTCAATATGATGGAAATAATCCTGTAACCCTGAATTTTTCAGTTTACGTTCCTGATCCAGCAAATCGCCTTTTGTGGCAACAACCAGTCTGTATTTTCCTTTTAAACTTTCAAGGGTTTCGGTAACACCATCCAATAATTCTATAGGTTTCTGAAGAAGCTCCTGACCCAGATGAATAGCTTTGTTGACTAATTCCAATGAAGCTGTATTATTAGAAACTCTAGTGATGGTTTCAATCATACACAGCATAAATCCTTTTACGCCATAACCGTACAAATGGAGATTCTGCATTTCTGTTGTAAACAATTCCTGTGATACCGAATGTTGTGGAAGGTAATCTTCAAGGAGCATACAGAATTCTTTTTCTGCTTCCTGAAAATAAGGTTCGTTGATCCAAAGTGTGTCATCTGCATCAAAGGCAATCGTAGTAATATGATTATTCATTTTTGTTTTGTAATTTTCTGGTGTCAAAATTCAGTATAAAAACTCAATAAGCAAAGGACATTTGTCCCGGATTCATATGTTACGAACAAATCAGGAATTTCTAAGTTATTTTGAAAAGCTCTACCATAAGCAGGAGGGAAGAGAAGAAGTGGTATTAAAGTCTTATTCCCGGGATGAAAATGTATTGATACAGGATCAGCCGCTGTCAAAGGTTATGTTGATCAAAGAAGGTATTGCCAAATGTTATCTCACTGAAGAAAACGGAAAAGAATATATTGTAGAATTTCTGGGAAACGGTGAAATTCTGGGAGAGGTAGAACTGATTAAAAATATCAGCTGTCTATGCGGAGTAAAAGCTGTATCAGAACTAACAGTTTATGAAACAACGATTTCTTATTTTAGATCTTTAATCAAAAATGATCTTGCTCTGAATCATTTATTATTGGATTCATTTGCTGAACGGATTATTAATACTTCCAGCAGAGCCTCTTATCAACAGTTATATACAGTAGAACATACTGTGATGCAACTCCTGAATATGCAGTCAAAACAAGGAATTCAACTATCAAAAGAAGATATGGCGGCGTACCTCGGAATTGCAGTAAGAAGTTTAAATAGAATTTTAAAAGATTTGAAATAATTTTGTTGAATATGTTCATGGAATTACGGCTAGTTTTCTTGCAGATTGAGGAGATTGTGCAGATTTTTCCATAACAATCTGCTTAATTAGCATAATCCGCTAGCAATAAAATCATCAGAATTTAATTTTATCGGAGATAAAATCCTTGCGTCTTAAAAATACTCTAACCTTCAATCTTATTGCACCTTTGCGTATTCTAAAAAAATAATTATGTTTTTAGGGGTGCATTTGCTTTAAATATTAAAATATAATAAATTAAGTATGTTTTTATAGGGGTATTTTTAAAATTTAGTATTTTTGTATTAGAATAAGTTGAATTACAATATTCATGGGAAAATTAAAATTCAGAAATGCTGAGTTGGCAGATTTAAATAAAATCGTAGCCATATACAACTCAACCATTGCTTCAAGAATGGTGACTGCTGATATGGAAGAAGTTTCTGTAGAAAGCAAACTAAAGTGGTTTGAAGAACACAATCCTCAGACAAGACCTCTTTGGGTAGTTGAAGATGACCAGGAGCAAACCGTTGGTTGGGTAAGTTTCAGCTCATTCCATGAAAGAGCTGCATACAGTGGTACGGTAGAAGTGAGCATTTATCTGGACGAAACTTCCAGAGGAAAAGGGTATGGGAAAATCATTCTTCAGTATTGCATTGATAACGCTGGGAAATTTGGAGTAAAAAACCTTGTAGCCCTTATTTTCCTTCATAATGAACCAAGTTTGAAGCTGTTCAGACACTTTGGATTTGAAGATTGGGGAAGTCTTCCTAATGTAGCCATTCTGGATGGTGTTGAAAGAAGCCTGAAGATCTTAGGGAAGAAGATAGATTAAATTGAGTAGAAAAGCATAAGCTTGTGTCTATTTGTGAATGTAATTTGTGCTATTTGTGTTTAGAAAATATGCACAATTATATAGATATAGAAAAAACATAGCTCACCGTTCTGTTGTGAATTAACGAATATAAAAAAGGCTGTCTCAAATATTGAAACAGCCTTTTTATTTTTATGAATTCTGCTTAATTCTTTTCGCAGACATATTCAGGAATCGTTTCACCAGGAAAATAGCGGAGACCGTTAATCCTAGTCCAAGTGCGATCCACATTCCGAATGCGCCCATTTCCAAAGTGACACAGAAGAAATATCCTAAAGGAATAGTAATTACCCAATAGGCAATGAAGGTATAAATAGAAGGGATTTTTACATCCTGCAACCCTCTCAGCATTCCTAACGCGGTCACCTGAATTCCATCAGAAAGCTGGAATAAAGCGGCGATGATCATCAGTTTTGCAGCCAGGGTAATAACTTCCACTTCTTCTTTTTTGGTGAAGAAAGTCGGGAGTATATTTCTTCCTAAAATAAACACCAATCCGCAGATACACATGAAAATGAAGGCAATTTTCAGGTTGTTGATTCCTACCTTTCTCAGTTCCACAAAATTCTGTTCACCCAGTTTTCTACCAATCATTACCGTAGAGGCAACACTGAAGCCTACACATAAATTGAAGGTAAATGAAGCCATGCTTAATGCAATCTGGTGAGAAGCAATATCGTGAGCAGAAATCAGTCCACAGATAAATGCAGCTCCGGCAAAAGCGGTAACTTCAAAAAACATCTGTAAAGCTGTAGGTAATCCAAGTCTCACCATTTTATCAAACATCTGCTTTGAAAAATCCTGAATTTTTAAAGAGAAATCTTTGATATAACGTCTTGTTCTTTCTTCTTTCACCAAAACAAAATAAAGGAAAACCACCATGAAAATTCTGGAAATCAAAGTTGCTAATGCAGATCCCTGTACGCCCATTGCCGGAATTCCCCAAAGTCCTTTGATAAAGACATAGTTTAAAGCAATATTGATGATATTGGCTATAATGGTTGCTTTGGTAACTCCAATGGTATAGGATAAACCTTCAGAAACTTCACGAAGCGTCTGAAATGCCATAATTGGTATCATGCTGACTACCATTATGCTTAAGAAGCTTACTGTATCAGGAATAATCTTGGCGGGCTGTCCGGAATGATAGAGGAGTGGCATTCCCAAAAGGAGAATGACCATCAGGATAACTCCGACAGACATATTGATAATAAAACCGTGACTGAATACAGAATTGATCGTAGCATGATCCTCTCTGGAATGTGCTTCCGAAACCAACGGAGGGATAGCAAATGAAAAGCCTAATGCCAATACAAATATGGAGAAAAATACAGCATTTCCCAATGAAACAGATGCCAGTGCATCGGCACCCAAAAGTTTTCCGACAATAATATTATCGAATAAGTTGACTGAAACTTGCCCCACCTGAGTAAGCATTACAGGCAGAGCCAAAGTCAGGCATTCTTTTGTGTAATTTTTGTTTAAAAAGTTCATAATATTTTAAGATTCATATAGTTTATAATTCAAATTGGGTCAAAAAAAAAATTTGCAGTGGAACACTGCAAATTTTTATATATTGTAAATAATAGCGTTATTATTTCCTTACAAAACTTGCAACGTCACCTTCAGAAACAGTGTTTCCACCAAGAATAATCAACCTCTCTACAACATTCCTTAATTCTCTGATATTCCCAGTCCATGAAAGTGCTTTTAAAGCGTCAATAGCTTTATCCTCAAACTTTTTCGCAGAAGTACCATGCTCATCAGCAATCATACCAGAAAAATGCTCAACCAATAATTTGATATCCTCTTTTCTTTCATCCAACGGTGGAACATAGATTTCAATAACAGAAAGTCTGTGGTAAAGGTCTTCTCTGAATTTTCCTTCCTCAATTTCTTTCTGCATATTTTTATTGGTTGCCGCAATTACTCTTACGTCAACTTTGATTTCTTTATCACTTCCTACAGGAGAAACTTTACTTTCCTGTAGTGCTCTCAATACTTTAGCCTGAGCAATAAGGCTCATATCTCCAATCTCGTCAAGGAAGATCGTACCGCCATTGGCCTGCTCAAATTTTCCCTGCTTATCTTTAATAGCACCTGTAAAAGATCCTTTTACGTGTCCGAAAAGTTCAGACTCAATAAGTTCAGATGGAATAGCAGCACAGTTTACCTCTATCATAGGGCCTCTTGCACGCTCACTCTGATTGTGGATTGCATGAGCTACCAGCTCTTTTCCTGCGCCGTTAGGTCCTGTGATCAGAACTCTGGCATCAGAAGCAGCTACCTTTTCAATCATATCCTGGATCTTTTGAAGAGCAGGAGAGGTACCGATCATCTGGTATTTTTTGCTTACTTTTCTCTTTAAAGTTTTATTTTCAGTCTGGAGATTTTTGTTTTCTTTTTTCAGGGTTTCTTTCACCAATGCATTTTTCACACTTGTAATAAGTCTGTTGATATCAATGGGTTTGGAGATAAAATCATATGCTCCCTCTTTCAAACAGGAAACAGCGGAATCAATGTCTGCGTGTCCTGAGATCATGATAAAAGTAGTTTCTGGTTTTAATGCAAGACTTTGTTTCAAAAGCTCAGTTCCTGAAAGCTTAGGCATTTTAATATCAGAAATCACTAGAGCGAAATCTTCTTTTTCTACCTGTTTGTAACCTTCAAGGCCGTCTTCGGCGATAACAAATTCATAATCGGTTAGTTCATCCGAAAGAATACTGTGAAGTACTCCCGAGATTGCTTTTTCGTCTTCTACTATAAGGATTTTTTGCATAGTTGCAAATTTAAATTTTTTGTTTCAATTATTAGCAAAAACTGTACCTAAATATTCTATTTGGAATAGTCTCTTTTCCCAAAAATGGCAGATCCAACCCTCACAGAGTTAGCTCCACACTCGATCGCTATCGGGAAATCGTCACTCATCCCCATTGATAAGGTATTTAATGTTTTTAATTGATTTAATTCATCAAAAAGCTTTTCCAGGATTAAAAATTCATTTCTAACCTGCTGCTCATCATCTGTGAATGTTGCCATTCCCATTAAACCAGTTATTTCCACATTGGGAAAATTGCCTTCGATAGATTGTTGAAAAAGATCTTTCGCTTCAGAAATTTCAAGTCCGAACTTACTTTCTTCTGCCGCGATTTTTACTTGCATAAGAACTTTAATCTTCCTGTTGTGCTTTCCTGCTTCTTTATTGATTTCTGTCAATAATTTTTCAGAATCCACACTTTGTATGGTATCTATGAAAGAAGCAATGTACTTCACTTTGTTGGTCTGTAAGTGACCAATCAAATGCCATTGGATCTCCTGAGGAAGAAGAGGAGCTTTTTCCATCAGTTCCTGTACTTTATTTTCTCCAAAAACCTTTTGCCCGAGATCATATACTTCCTGTACTGCAGAAGCCGGGTGTGTTTTTGAAACAGCAACCAGCTGAACATTTGATGGCAGCTGGTCTTTTATAGCTTTATAATTTTCTTTAATACTCATAGATGCAAATTTCCGAAAATTCCCTGACAGTTGCCAGTTATGAATGCATTTTACACGGTACTTTTACTGTAAAATTAATTCAGAACCTCATTGATCTTTGGATACTGAGAGATTTTTCTGAAGACAAACTTGTTGCTCTTCTGCAATTTTTCAATAAACATATCCAGTTCATTGATAGAGTCTGCATCTCTCAGATACTGATCGTGGGTAAGGAATACCAGGTGTCTTGAAGTCTTCTCAAGGTCGTTCAGGAAAATACTGTCTACTTTCTTGATCATGGCTTCATGACTTCCTTTTAAAGTCATTTTTTGAGAAGGTCTCCATTCAAGATCCCAGCCAATTACTTTATATCCGGCTTTTTTAAGGCCATCTGCTGCTACAGTAGAACTTTTGATATCCGTTACATTAATATTGTTGAGCCTCCAGATATTTCTTCCAGGAGTTCTTGCTATTTTATCGGTAAGCTTCAGGCTGTCTTTGGCGATGTCAAAATCGTGAACTACAGCATCAGCATTTTTATAAAAATCTGTGTATTTGTTGTGGGCATGAGAGAAACTGTGATTGGCCAGCTCAACCAACGGGTTTTGCTTAAGCAACAGCAGATCATCCTTCTGTTTTTTACTTCCATAAGCATGTTTCCCTACCAGAAAGGCAGTGGCGCAAACATTTCTCTTGTCCAGGATTTTTAAAAGATTTTCGGTCCCCTGATTGGGGCCGTCATCAAAGGTAAGGTAGATCACTCTTTTATCCGGATCTACGCTTTCATCATCCATATTATTGGAGACTATTTCTGCGGAAGGATGTTCCTGTGAACTGACGACGGGGTCATTATTCACTTCATTCTTGAAATTACAGCTGTTCAATAAAGCCGAAGTTGTACTCATCAATACAACCATCCCGAGAAAAGTCATATTTTTTGACTTTCCCGCAAAAATTTTTCTCATAAAAATAATGGAATTTGAATTGTTAAAAATCGTTAAAAATAACAGATGAAAATTAACAAATTATATGCCAAGCTGTACAGTTATTTTTCTTTTTAAGTTTATTTTAAGAACTTTATTTTAAAGCTTATTTCCATCACCTGAAGGATTGTTAATTTATGATTTTGTTTTCTTTATATTTTAACATTTATAAATGTAAAACCGATTGTTTTTCTCTATTTTCTTTGAAATGATTGTAATTTCCTTTTACGGGGAATTATTTTTATTTTAATACAATCTTTTTTTGACAAGAGTGTTTTTGGGATATTTGAGACTTTACTTTCTTTAAACATATAAAAAAGCAGCCTGATGAACGGGCTGCTTTTATTCTTTATTTGTAAAGATTTCTATTATTTAATATTCAGATCCACGGAATTTAATCTTAATGAATTCAGAATTACAGATAATGAACTGAAGCTCATTGCTGCGGCTGCAATCATTGGTGAAAGTAGGATTCCAAAGAACGGATACAATAATCCTGCAGCTACCGGAACTCCTAAAACATTATAAATGAAAGCAAAGAACAGGTTCTCTTTAATGTTTTTGAGAAGTTTTTCACTCAGTAACTTTGCTTTTGCAACGCCTAAGATATCTCCTTTCAATAAAGTTATCTCAGCACTTTCAATCGCAACATCTGTTCCTGTTCCCATGGCAATGCCCACATCAGATTGAGCAAGGGCAGGAGAGTCATTGATCCCGTCTCCGGTCATTGCTACGATTTTACCCTGCTGCTGGAGTTTTTTTACCTCATTCAACTTATCTTCAGGAAGGCAGTTGGCTTTGAAATGTTTGATTCCTAATTCATCAGCAACAGCTTTGGCAGTATGTTCATTATCTCCTGTCATCATGATGACGTCTATTCCTTCACTCATTAGCTGTTTAACAGCTTTTTTGGAACTCTCTTTGATTTTATCCGTAAAACTTACAAATCCCAGCACCTGCTGATCCTGTGCGATATAGGAAATCGTATGGGCTTTAGACTGAACTTCTACTGCTTTCTGTTGTAAGCTGTCAGGAATCATGATCTGATGCGAGGTCAGGAGACTTTCATTTCCAAGATAAGCTGTTTTTCCGTTGATATTTCCTTTCACTCCTTTTCCGGAGATGTTCTCAAACTGGTCTACTTTTTCAGCCGTCAGATTCTCTTCTTTTGCTCTTTTTATTACGGCATTGGAAAGTGGGTGTTCAGAATTTTGATTCAAAGAAAAAGCCAGTTTTAAAATCTGATGCTGATCTCCGTTTACTGTTTCAATATGTTCTATGGAAGGTTTTCCTTCTGTTAAAGTTCCTGTTTTATCGGTAATCAAAACATTTACTTTATTCATCTGCTCAAGAGCTTCTGCATTTTTGATGAGGATTCCGTTTTTAGCACCTTTCCCTATTCCTACCATTAAGGACATTGGAGTTGCTAGTCCAAGGGCACAAGGACAGGCCACAATCAAAACGGCAACCGCATTTACGAAAGCAAATAAGGTTCTTTTTCCTTCCGGACCGAAAAACTGCCACAATACAAAAGTGAGGACTGCAATAAGAATTACCACAGGGACAAATACCTTTGAAACCTTATCTGTAAGTTTCTGGATAGGAGCCTTGCTGCGGCTGGCTTCATTCACCATTTTAATGATTTGGGAAAGCAAGGTTTCGTCACCTACTTTTTCCGCCTTCATAATAAATACCTGATTACCGTTGATGGTTCCGGAAGATACCTTATCATCTACATTTTTTTCAACAGGAACAGGTTCTCCTGTAATCATACTTTCGTCTACAATAGAATTACCTTCAGTGATTTTTCCATCCACGGGAATTTTTTCACCAGGTTTTACTTTTAATAAATCTCCTATTTTTACCTGAGAAAGTAGGACTTTCTTTTCTTCACCGTTTACCATAAGGTTGGCTTCATCTGGTGAAAGGTTCATTAATTCTTTGATGGCATTTCCTGTTTTTTTATGAGCTGCTGCTTCCATCAGCTGACCTAAAATAACAAGGGTCAAAATCACACAGACTGCCTCAAAATACAACGGAATTTCATGATTATGTCCACGGATTTCATGTGGAATAATGTCTGGAAATATCAGGGCAACAATACTGAAAATAAATGCTGCAGCAACCCCCAGAGCAATAAGACTGAACATGTTGAGGTTCCATGTTTTGAAGGAAACCCAGCCTCTTTTCAAGAGAAACCATCCTGAATAAAACATCACGGGAAGTGTTAAAGCAAGCTCAATAAATCCCTGAATCTGATGAGAGAAAGGGAAGTTGATAAACATTCCACCCATTGAAAGAATAAAAACAGGAATGGTAAATGCTAATGAAGTAATGAATTTCCTTTTTAATAGAGTATAGGTTTCATCTTCATCATCATCACCGCTGTCAGGCATTCTTACGAGATCCATTCCGCAAATCGGGCAGTCTCCCGGTTCGTCACGAATGATTTCCGGGTGCATAGGACAGGTGTATTTTGCGGTTTTCTTTTCTGGGTATTTTACAAGATCCATTCCGCAAACCGGACATCCCACATTGGAATCGTAGGTTTTGTCACCTTCACAATACATTGGACAGTAATACCTGCCTGCCATTTCATCAGTCACTTTAGGGGCCTCATGATGATGGCCATGGTGGTCATGATCATGATGATGGTGAGAATGGGAATGAGCGTGATGTTGATGTGAGTTTGCTTTTTGAGCGAGTTCTTCAGTAATTGGCTCTAAATCCATATGACAAACAGGGCAACTGCCTTTTTCATCATATACTTTGTCCCCTTCGCAAAACATCGGACAATAATGCTTCCCGATACTATCTTTAAAGTTTTCAGGAAGGTTGGTTGATGAATAGGTTGGTTTATGATTAGGATCTTTAGCAAGCTTTTCTTCAATAGGAACCAGATACATTTTGCAGACAGGACATCTTTCGCCCTGCTTGAAATATACTTTATCTCCTTCGCATTCCATTGGACAATAGTATACCGAAGACGGAGATACGCGGTCCTGAGGCTTTACAAAGGCTATTTCAGGATGACTGGGATCTTCAAGTCTGTATTTTCCTATTTCTGCCAGTGCATCATTTAATACCGAAAGTTTCACTCCATGATCAGAAGTGATGGTGGCGGTATTGTTTTCCAGATTTACATCGGCTGTAACACCATCAACACTATTAAGTTGATTGGAAATTTTTTTCTGGCAGCCGGAACAGGTCATTCCGAGTATTTTATACTGTTGTTCCATGATTCTTAAATTTATAGTACAAATTTCCAAAATGGAAACCTAAGGTTGTTATAAATTTAAGGATAATAGTTATAAAATTAGGTGGAGTGGGAGAGTTTGAGAGTAAGAGTGTTTGAGAGTTTGAGGGTGTGAGCGTCTGAGCGTTTGTAAGTGTGATAGGAATATTTAACTCCTTTACCCCTAAACGCTCAAACCCTCAATCTTATAGATTATCAAGCGCCTTGCGATTGTGTTCTTTGAGTTTTTTGAATTCAGTAGGAGTGAATCCGGTTGTATTCCTGAACTGGGAAGAAAGGTGTTGGACACTTTTATAACCAAGCTTTCCTGCAATTTCAGTAAGGTTGAATTCGTTGTATAAAAGAAGTTCTTTTACCTTTTCTATTTTCTGAAGAATGAAGAATTGCTCTAATGTGATATTTTCGTTTTGAGAAAACGTTTTGGAAAGAGCACTGTAATCCTTGTGAAGTTTTGAACTTAAAAATTCGGAAAGCAGAAAGTCTTCCGAGATATCAAGGTCGCTTATTTTTACAATGATCAGGTTTTTGATTTTTTCTACAGTCTGATGAGCAGAATCCATAATCCTTTCAAAACCTGTATCGAGCAGTTCTTTTTCTATGATCTGCATTTTTTCAGGAGAAACATCAGCTTCCGTTTCTACTTCTCCCAGTAAGATATTAGTGGTCTTTACATCTGTATTACGGAAAATATTTTCTACTGCCGCAATGCATCTGTTGCAGACCATATTCTTTATGAAAATCTTCATAGGCTGTTGTTTAACCTGTCTTTTACGAATTCTATCTGGGTTTTGCCATGAGGAGCAGGATTGCCTTCTTCGTTAAGATTTACCATGACAATTCTTTCTACAGTAATGATGGTTTGATGAGTCATTTTATTTCTAACATCACATCTTAAAGTAATAGAAGATGATCCGAAATGAGTAGCTTCAATTCCTATTTCTATAATATCTCCTTGCTTAGCTGAACTGACAAAGTTGATTTCAGAAATAAATTTTGTGACTACTTTTGTGTTTTCCAACTGAATGATAGCATAAAGTGCAGCTTCTTCATCAATCCATTGAAGAAGTCTTCCTCCGAAAAGTGAATGATTGGGGTTTAAGTCTTCGGGTTTCACCCATTTTCTGGTATGGTAGTTCATATCTTTTAATAATTTGCAGTACAAATTTAGTGTTAAAAGCTGATCTTTTCAAAAGAATAGTATTTATTGATCTGAAAAGAATCATTCATTTTCTCAATCATTTTCTTTTGGAACGCATGGCTTTCGTTTTTGCTACAGAAGGATCATTCAGCAATGTTTGATATTCTTCACTTTCTATGGCAATCAGGGCGACTTTTCCTTCTATATTATGATGGAACCCAAATCCATATTTTTTCGCTAAAGGAGAACACCGGAGACAAGGCTGGCCTTTGGAAAAGAATTTTTTCCTTTCATCCTCTTTCTCGTTTTCTGAAATTTCATTTTTAATGGCATAGCATTCAAAAATTAGATCATCGGAAGAATATTGATAAGGACTTTTTATAAGTTTCTCATATTGGAGATTGGCAAGTGTTTTTTCCTTTTTTTCCGGAGGAATCTGTGCATGGAAAACAGGACAATCTTCGGCAGCTTCAATGAGTGTGTTGGTATAATTTGTGGTGTAAGATTTCATATTTTGGTTCAGTATTTAAAATTTTATGAAGAATAGGGCGGTAAGGAAGTTGATCAATAGAATGTTGCGTGTCATATTAACTTGATTTTGAGGACTCAGCGTTGGCATTTGTTTTAAATCTTTAACTAATTTTATAATAAAATATATTTTTGATTAATTATTTGATAGTCAATTATTTAAACTTATTTTATATGTTTTTTTTGTTTTTAGATTCAACATAATGTGAGAAATATTTAAAAAAAGCTTTGATTTGAAATTTTTAATTGTATCTTGCATACGTTTATATTTGGAATCAATATTTGTTCATTAATTTATGTTGTTTTTCTTTTATATACCAAATTTTTATTAATTTTTTAATTTATTTAAAATGAACATTTTTGTTTCAAACATCAATTACGCAACTAAAGAGTATGAGTTGCACGATCTATTCGCAGAATTTGGTGATGTATCATCAGCTAAAATCGTTACAGACAGAGAAACTGGTCGTTCCAGAGGTTTCGGTTTCGTAGAAATGGGTGATGAAGAAGGAAAGCAAGCTATTGAAGCTCTTAACCAAAAAGAATTTAACGGAAAAACTCTAAACGTATCTGAAGCTAAGCCAAGAGAAGAGAAGCCAAGAAGAAGCTTCGATAACAACAGAGGTGGAGGTTATGGTAACAACAACAATAGAGGCGGAGGCTATGGTAACAACCGTGGCGGAGGCGGAAATCGTTGGTAAAAATATGAAGCGGCTTTTAAGCCGCTTTTTTTATGGAATTTAATTTCCAGTAAATCATGTAATTATAACTTGGGTTGGAAAATGATGATGTTTTGGCATAATTTTAGAAATTATCAATCAATCAAAAAATAATTATAATGAAAAAACATTTATTAGCATTAATGATGGTGTTTGGTGGATTATTAATCAATGCACAAAACATTTACACCGGACAGAACTTAGAGCAGAACAGAAAATACTGGGCAAGTAACAACCGATACTATTTGACCTTTCAGAATGATGGTAACCTGGTTTTATATAACAGAGCCGGAGTTGCAATGTGGGATACAGGTACAAATAACAGAGGAGCAAGAGCTGTTTTTCAGGATGATGGGAACTTAGTCGTTTATACTTCCGGAAATGGAGTGGCTTTTAGTTCTAATACTAATGGAAGAAGAGCTGAAAGATTAACTGTTCAGGATGACGGGAATCTTGTTATTTATAATGGTTCCAATCCCCTGTGGGCATCAAAAAGCGATTTGAAAAATAGTGGAAGAGACAATGGTTTTGGCCGTGGAAATGGGAATATAAGTACTGGGTACAAATTCCGTAAAGGAACAAAAGTGTTCTCTCCTAATGGTAGCTATTATTTGACTTTCCAAAATGACGGAAATCTGGTTTTATCCTATGATAACGGAGACTCTATCTGGGCATCCGGAACAGATAATAAAGGAAGCAGAGCGGAGTTCCAGTCAGATGGAAACCTTGTTGTTTATGATTCTTATAATAAAGCAGTATGGAGCTCAAATACTTCTCGCAGAGGAGCGAACAAGCTTTCTGTACAAAATGACGGAAACTTAGTAGTTTATAACGATTATACTCCATTGTGGAGTTCAGGTACTAATAGATAACAAACTATTTAGATAAAATAAAAAGAGACTATCCACAAGGTAGTCTCTTTTTTTATTTTAATGCTTATTTTAATTTTATAAGGATGTAGACGTTTTCGTAATAAATACTGGCAGTGTCATTGTCAGAATACTTTTCTCTTGTAATTTCACTGAAAATAAGTTTAACGTGATACTTTCCTAAATCAGATTCCATCGCAATTTCAGGGATTACTACATTTCCTTTCTTGTTTTTATTTTCTTCAAATAATTTAATGATCTGTGGTCCGAAATCTATTTCTTCCTGATAATTTAAACTGAGTTTTAATGAGGATTTTTCTGTCAGTTGGTCTGTTAGCTCAAACTGATCATTATTCAGTTGTTGGGGATCTCTGCTATAACGATGGAAAGAAATTAAATATTGATAATTCCCGATTTCTACAGCCTGTCCTTTACGAATAAGAACGAGTCTGTTCATTTCGTATGCTCTGTTTTTTACGGTGACATTCACATCTGAGAACTTACTCTGAATATCGTAATTGATACTATAAAATGTGCCTTTTTTAATATTATCGGCTAATTCAGCCTGGTCTTTTTCGTTCAGCAGTGCTGATAGAAATTCACTTTGCTTTCTTTCAGCCAGAAATTCAAATTTATCAGCAATTTCATTACGAACAGTATCTGTAACTTTTTTCTGAAAATTAATCTTGCCGGCACTCATTAGCTGATGCTGGTTTAAAATATTCATCAATTCTGCTTTCTGACTTCTCTTAGCCACACTGAATGCATTAAGGTAAGGGAAAACCAATGCAAAAGCGCCAAATAAAAATAAGCTGACAGGAATGAATTTTATCGTAGCTTTTTTGTTGAAAATAAAGTAGACAACAATGCTTAGCAGCCATAGAGCAAGCAGGAGAACGAAATACCTTGGTTCTGTATAACCATATTCTAAAATTCTGGTGAAAATAGCAGTGAAAAGCAGAATGATCAAAGGAACAATAGTATAATAGAATGCTTTTGAAAATATTCTGACCCAGGATTTTGCGTTTTCTTCTTTCAATGGGTGAACCAGAAGTAATGCAAGAATACCAACAATGCTATAGGCTAAAACAAGGTAAGAAACCCAGCCTCTTGGAAGCTGCCAGTTGATTAATATTTTAACCGAATAAAAATAAAGAATTGTTACATAGATAAGCAGTAACGGAATTAAAATAAACTGAGTGAAAAACTTCAAAACAACAGGGTAGGTGCCATCTTTTTCAAGGTTATTTAATCCTTTATCATTAAATAAAAGGAAAATAAAACTGCTTCCAAAAATAGCGAGAACAAAGAATGTATCTCTGTAAATTCTGTCATGGAAATTAAAGTCAAAAAGTTTATCAACCGCTAAGATTGCTAATTCCACACCGCCTGTCAGAACTCCTGTAAATACGGCAGTGAGAAAGATATTGATAAAAAGATTTTTGTTGTACTGCCAGAATCTGAGCTCCCTGTCTTTCTCCAGAAACGGAACAAATGATACCAGTAAGTGGGAGAGAAGAGCTGTAATAGCTATGATGTAAGCATAGACTTCTGTAAAGCTGTTTTTTTTATCAGGCAGAATGTAATAAAAACCTATAAGGAAAATTATACCGGATACGTGTAGTAGTAATTCTTTCCCGATTCTCTGTGACAACATTTTTAATGCAAACATCAAAGAAATTCCGAGACATGAACAAATGGTGAATTTAATATAAGAAGTAATTTCACTACGTTCCGTTTCCACAATGCATATGGTACCAATAGCAGCTAATAAAGCCATTACCAAAATCATTGGATATCGGAAAATGACTTCATTGGCCCGGCTTAGAGTTTCCTGGAATTTTGTTTTCATGATTTGGTGTTTTTAAGGTTTAGATTATTCTTTTTTCTTTTTTTTCTTTTTGTCCTTGTCCTTGTCCTTGTCCTTATCCTTGTCTTTTTCTTTTCCTTTGGTCTTCTTTTCTTTTTTAGGATTCAGGATTTCTTCAGCAACTTCGAACTTAGGTTCTTCCACTTTTGCTGGCTTTATTTCAATTTTTAGATCAAAATAGCCCTTCATATCTTCCTGGGAAATTAATTTTTCACTTAATAAAAGCTCCAGAATTTCCTTCCCTGAATTATTAAAAAAGTTGTGTGAAAGCTCTTTTAACAGAAATTTTTTATACCCTTCTAAAGGAACAAGCACGCTGTATTTGAAGATTCTTCCTTCTTTTACAGTAGATAGATAGCCTTTTTCAACTAATATTTTCAAATAAGTGGAAACCGTGTTCTGGTGTGGTTTCGGTTCCGGATGCTGCTCCATAACGTCCTTCAGATAGAAAGATTCCATTTTCCAAAACAGCTTCATAAAGTTTTCTTCTGCGGCAGTAAGATGATTTATTTTCATAGAGTATTCTAATGTTGAAATTGAATATTGCAATAAAGATAGATAAAAGATACCAGAAAAGCTATTCCAGCCCCCATAAATACTTCTTTTACGGTATGTCTTTTTAAAATAATACGGGTGATTCCGACCAAAATAGCGATTCCCAGCCATGCAAGACCCATTTTCCAGTCCAGTGAGAAAAAGAGTGCTGCCACAAATACATTGAATGCCGTATGCATCGAGCTTTTGATAAAAAGATTACTGATCTGAAGAGCGAAAAGAAGCACCAGAATAAATAGCATGACAAGATCAATATATCCGTTTCTGATATAATTAAAAAGAAGATAGGCGATTACACAGACTGCAATAAATATATATAAGGTTTTCCTTTGGACACGGTTGGAAACATCCATATTGGTGTACCTTCCAGTCTTTACATTCCACACCAGCCATATCACCACCGGAATAATGATCATTAATAATACAGGAAGAAAATAAAGCATAGAATCTTTAAGGGAATATTCTCTGATGCTCATGTAGATAAAGAAAATGATCAGAGAAACCAAAGGATTAAAAAAATCAGAGATGACTTTTGAAATTTTGTGTAATAATGAAGATTGTTTTTCTTCCATAATCAAGTTTAAAAACCAAATATACTATTATAACCTCAAAAATCAAACGAAAACCATGAGATGGAATAGGTGATTTAATGGGTAAGTTATTTGATTAACAGTTGATTTTAATGAAGTGAGATGTTTTTGCTTCTTTAAATGAATACTGAATTTTGCAGGAAATGCTTAATTTTAATTGATCAGTTTTAATCATCATTATCATGAAGCATCTATTCATATTATTTATATTGTCAGGTTGTTTAGCCTTTGGTCAAAAGGTTTCCGGGGAAAATATTTCTACACCACAACCTGTCCATCAATTAAGAATCTATGAAATTCCAAAAGAAAATAAACAGGTTTTTCTGGATCGCTTCAGAGATCATGCAATGAGAATCATGAAGAAATATGGATTTACCATTGTGTTAATCTGGGAATCGGAATTCAATGAAAAAACAGAATTTGTTT
This sequence comes from Chryseobacterium sp. T20, assembly GCF_047345655.1. Classification (NCBI taxonomy): domain Bacteria; kingdom Pseudomonadati; phylum Bacteroidota; class Flavobacteriia; order Flavobacteriales; family Weeksellaceae; genus Chryseobacterium; species Chryseobacterium sp. T20. The sequence continues at coordinate 352,702 of NZ_JBLFDU010000001.1, read as the reverse complement.
ACCTGCTCGAGTGGAAAGATGAACATACAATGAAAATGGCGTGGGAAGGATTTATGGCAGATAAAGAGTGGAAGGAAATTAAAGCCAGAACGGCAAAACAATATGGTAATTTCGTCAATGAAATTGAAGACAGAACCCTGAAACTTACAGATTTTTCCCCGGAAAAGAAGTTGTTGAAATAACCAAAATATATATTAACAATAATTAAAGAGGAATGAAATAGGAGAACAAAATATAAAGAATAATAATGTCTCCGAATTATGTGTTGTTTCGGGAAAGCCTTATGAATAGGGGTACTCCTGAAATCTGACGGGAAGAATGTAACGGATAAAACGTAGCTTTATCAAGCTTTCAAGGGGTCGGAAATTAAGAATAATCCATACAGCCCGCAAATAGATTTTGCAGAAAAATCGAAAAGTTATCTATGTATAGAATAAAAACAAAGTTTTTTTCATAATTTTGCTCAACTATTTCATCATAAAAAAGCAAGAGCTAACACATGAAAGAATTTTCTAAAGAGGTATACCTGAAGTGGTATGAAGATATGACAATGTGGAGAAGGTTTGAAGACAAATGCCGTTCTCTTTACCTAAAACAAAAGATCAGAGGATTTTTACATTTGTATAACGGTCAGGAAGCTATCCCTGCCGGTTTTACACATGCAATGGATCTTACAAAAGATAGTATGATTACTGCTTACAGATGTCACATCCATCCAATGGCGATGGGAGTAGATCCTAAAAGAATCATGGCTGAACTTTGTGGTAAAGCTACCGGAACATCCGGAGGTATGGGTGGATCTATGCACATTTTCAGTAAAGAACACCGTTTTTACGGAGGACATGGTATCGTTGGAGGACAAATTCCATTAGGTGCAGGTATTGCTTTCGCAGATAAATATTTCGACAGAAAAGCAGTGAACATCTGTTTCTTTGGTGATGGTGCTGCAAGACAAGGTTCTTTACATGAGACCTTCAACATGGCAATGAACTGGAAACTTCCTGTGGTATTTGTTGTAGAAAACAACCAATATGCAATGGGAACTTCTGTAAAAAGAACTGCCAACCACGAAGATATCTATAAATTAGGATTAGGATACGAAATGCCTTGCCTTGCTGTAGATGCAATGGATCCTGAAAAAGTAGCAGAAGTTGCTTACGAAGCTATTGAAAGAGCAAGAAGAGGAGACGGACCTACTTTCATTGAAGCAAGAACTTACCGTTACAGAGGACACTCTATGTCTGATGCCGAGCCATATAGATCTAAAGAAGAAGTAGCTCTTCATAAAAATGATGACCCAATCGAATTGATAAAACACAGAATTTTAGAAAACGGATGGGCTACAGAAGCAGAATTGGAAGTGATGGATAACAAGTCCAGAGACTTTGTTGAAGAGTGTATCGAATTTATGGAAAACTCTCCGTATCCGGATGCAGAAAAAGTCTATGAGTATGTATATGCTCAGGAAGATTATCCATTCTTAGACAAATTAGAAAACTAAAAGATAATGAGTTAATTTGACAATTTGAGAATTTGAAAAATGTGATAGATGATGTCCTTTTTTAATTTTCAAATTTTCAGATTGCTAAATTTTCAAATTAAAATAAATTATGGCAGAAGTAATTACGATGCCCCGCCTGTCCGACACAATGACGGAAGGTAAGGTGGCAAAATGGCATAAAAAAGTAGGAGATAAAGTAAAAGAAGGAGATATTTTAGCTGAAATTGAAACTGATAAAGCAGTTCAGGATTTCGAATCTGAAATAGAAGGTACCCTTTTATACGTAGGTGTAGAAGAAGGAGGTGCTGCTGCTGTAGACTCTGTTTTAGCTATTATCGGGAATGAAGGAGAAGATATTTCAGGATTGACAGGTGGGGCTGCTGCTCCCGCTGCAGAAACTGAAGAAAAAAAATCAGAAGAACAGCCTAAAGCAGAAACTGCTGCACCTGCTGCAGAAGTTCCGGCAGGAGTAGAAATTATTACAATGCCAAGACTTTCTGATACAATGACAGAAGGTAAAGTAGCTAAATGGCACAAAAACGTAGGAGATACAGTAAAAGAAGGAGACCTTCTTGCTGAGATCGAAACAGATAAAGCGGTACAGGATTTCGAATCTGAATTCAATGGAGTATTATTGAAGCAAGGTGTAGAAGAAGGAGGTGCTGCTCCGGTTGATTCCGTATTGGCAATCATTGGCCCTGCAGGAACGGATGTTTCCGCTGTAGGTGCTCCAAAAGCTGCCGGTCAGTCAACTGAAAAACCAGCTGAACAGAAAGCAGAAGCTAAAACAGAAGAAAAAGCTGCTCCGGTTGTGAACTCTTCATCTTCTGACAGAGTAGCAATCTCTCCACTGGCTAAGAAAATGGCTCAGGATAAGGGAGTTGATATCAACAGTGTTCAGGGTTCTGGTGAAAACGGAAGAATCGTTAAAAAAGATATTGAAAATTATCAGCCAGCTGCGAAACCAGCTGCTTCAGCTCCTGCAGCAAGCGCTGCTCCTGTTGCAGTAAGCTTCGTACAGGGTGAAGATACAGAGACTCCAAACTCTCAGGTAAGAAATATTATTGCAAAACGTCTTTCTGAAAGTAAATTCTCTGCTCCTCACTATTATCTGATGGTTGAGATCAATATGGATAAAGCAATTGAGGCTAGAAAAGAAATCAATTCTCTTCCGGATACTAAGATCTCTTTCAATGATATGATCATTAAAGCAACTGCAATTGCTTTAAGAAAACACCCTCAGGTAAATTCAAGTTGGGCAGGTGATAAGATCATTCACAGAGGAAATATCAACATCGGTGTAGCAGTAGCTATCCCAGACGGATTGGTAGTTCCGGTATTGAAAAATACAGATCAGATGACGTATACTCAGATTTCTGCATCCGTAAAAGATATGGCTTCAAGAGCTAAGAGTAAAGGCCTTAAAGCTAACGAAATGGAAGGCTCTACATTCTCTATTTCAAACTTAGGAATGTTCGGAATCGAAACATTTACAAGTATCATCAATCAACCAAACTCTGCAATCCTTTCAGTAGGAGCAATTATTGAGAAACCAATCGTAAAAGATGGTCAGATCGTAGTTGGAAACACTATGAAACTTTCATTGGCATGTGACCACAGAGTGGTAGATGGAGCTACAGGGGCTCAATTCTTACAAACATTAAGAACTTATTTAGAAAGTCCACTAACATTGTTACTGTAATTTTCTGAATTGAAAATAGTAAAACCTCCCAAATCGGGAGGTTTTTTTGTTTTTAGTAAATTGAAATTGAAATGGAGATGGAGATGGCTAACAAAACCTATAAGGTTTCAAAAACCTTATAGGTTTAGAAAAAAGCTTCTATTAAAAAAGTTTTTACAAAAAAATAAGTTAGAAATAATTAAAAAAATTAATAGAAAAGACGGATATAAATAGATCAGAGAAATCTAATTCTGATAAATCTAAAATAAAATATAAACCGCTTCAAAAAGCGGTTTTTTATTTGCAGGCAATTCACTACTTTTGAATCATGATTAAAGCAAGAAATATCCATAAATCTTATGGGAATTTAGAGGTACTGAAAGGAGTTGATATTCAAATCAAAACAGGAGAAGTGGTTTCTATTGTAGGAGAATCAGGAGCTGGTAAATCTACATTGCTGCAGATTCTGGGAACTTTGGATCACCCTAGCCAATCTAATAAATATGATACTGAAATTGAAATTGCAGGAGAATCATTTATTAATATGAATGATAAGCAGCTGTCAAAATTCAGAAATCAGAATATCGGTTTCGTATTTCAGTTTCACCAGCTTCTTCCGGAGTTTACTGCGCTGGAAAATGTCTTGCTTCCGACAAAAATAGCAGGAGCTAACGAAAGAGAAGCTCTTGAAAAGGCTTATGCTTTGTTTGAAGACCTGAAGATTGAACAGAGACTGAATCATAAACCCAACCAGCTTTCAGGTGGAGAGGCGCAAAGGGTGGCTGTAGCCAGAGCTTTAATCAATTCTCCGAAAATTATTTTTGCAGATGAGCCTACAGGTAACCTTGATTCCAAGAATGCGGATGATCTTCATAGATTGTTTTTTGATCTTAGAGATAAATACAACCAAACTTTTGTCATTGTAACACATAACCCGAATCTGGCAGAAATTACAGACCGCAAGCTCGTTATGAAAGACGGAATGATCATAGAGTAGTATACAAAACCGGATGATGAAACACTTTATTTTTCTTTTTTTAATTGTAATTTCCTGTTCAAAAGCTGAATCCCAGCAGTTGAACCCATTGGGTATTCCTCAGACAAGAATTTCAGAAATTAAAAATTATATTAAAGGAAAAGAGTACAATCAGGAACTGGCTGTTTTTATCAACTTTAAAATTCATTCCGGAAAGTATCGTTATTTTATCTATAACCTGAAAAATAATACGATTCTACAGCAGGCTGTAGTTTCTCATGGTTCAGGCTCTGTCATTCCAAAGTCAGATGCATTGAAATTCAGTAATATTGAAGGCTCTTATCAGTCATCTCTTGGAAAATATGCCATTGGAGAAAGCTATATAGGAAAGTTTGGTAAAGCTTATCGTCTGGCAGGACTGGATGCTACCAATAGCAATGCCATGCAGAGAGCAATAGTTCTTCATTCTTACGGATGTATTCCTGACGCAGAATCAAAGTCTCCTGCATGTCTGAGCTTAGGATGTCCTATGCTTTCCATAAATGCTCTTAAAGAAACAGCAAAATATATTGATAGGTCTACAAAACCTGTTATTTTATATGCTTTCTATTAATTGATAATATTCATCTATAATTTTTTTCCATGGCCATAAAACTCCTTGCCGAAGATGACAGACCCAGAGAAAAGTTTTTGCAGAAAGGCAAAAGCTCACTTTCTGATTCTGAACTCCTGGCAATTATTATGGGAAGTGGAAATAGAGAGGAAGATGCTTTGGAATTAGCAAGGAAAATCTTAGCTTCTGTCAATAACAGCTGGAATGAATTGAGCTTACTTTCCGCCAAAGATCTGATGAAATTCAAAGGTATTGGAGAATCAAAAGCCATTTCAATTATTTCAGCTTTAGAAATCGGCAGAAGGAGAGCTGTACAGGATATTCCTGAAAAGACAATTATTGGAAACAGTCATGATGCTTATGTGATTCTCAGAAATCAGCTTTCTGATCTGAGAACAGAAGAGTTTTGGACAATTTTCCTTAATAATAGCAATAAAGTGATTCATGTTTCTCAGCTTACCCAAGGTGGGATCAGTCAGTCTATTGTAGATGTGAGAACACTTTATAAGTCAGCTTTGGATCATTTTTCAACAGGCATTATCATTGCCCACAATCATCCTTCCGGAAGTTTAAAACCAAGCCGGGAAGATATCAATATCACACAGAAAATAAAAGAAGCGGGAAATACATTAAGTATTCAGCTTTTAGACCATATTATTGTCACGCAGGACTCTTATTTTAGCTTCTCAGACGCTGGATTATTATGATTAGAAGATTGAAATACCATGAAATTGATTTTGTAAAATATGCTCAATGTTTAGAAAATTCCGAACAAAGAAAATATTCTGCAACAAAAGATTTTTTAGATACAACTTCTACAATGCCATGGGAAATCCTGGTGTATAAAGATTATGAAGCTGTAATGCCCGTACCTTTTGTAAGAAAATATGGGTTGAAAATAGTACATAATCCTAAACTTTGTCAGCAGCTTGGGGTTTTTTCCAGCAAAGATGATGTGGATCTTAATGAGACATTTTTAGAATATCTGGAAAAAAATTACATGATAAGGGCGTATCCTTTTAATGATGTCAATCAGCTTCGCACAAAGATCAGAATCAAAAAGAACTTTTTATTATATCCTGAGGTTTATGAGAAAGTCTATTCGAAATATTCACCCAAAAGAAAAAGAAAACTTCGGTTAGATGAAGCTGTTTTAAAAGAATCAGAAATCAAAACGATCCCTTATGAGAAAGCAAAAGCTTTTATTGAAGCCAATACGATAGGATTGAATAAAGACCATGATTTGTTTGAATTCATGAGGATTTTCGAAAGCTTTTATAAGTCCGGATATCTGAAATTTACAGCTTTTTACTATCAGCACAAAATTGTTAACGTAATTGCCACTTATTCGGATGGTAATATGGTTGCGCTTTTAGGAAATTTTAATGATAAAGATTATGTCAAATTATCAGGAGCATCTGTATTGATTGATCATCTCATTAAAGAAAATATAGAAACTCATATTTTTGATTTTGAAGGGGGAGAGCTGCCCAATATTGAAGAGTTTTTCAGAGGATTTCGCCCCGAATTAAGACCCTACGGAATTATTGAGAATTCAAAAAAGAACCTTTTTAAAAAATTAGGATATCTTGTAATAAGAGGAAAGTCTTTTTTATGATGAAAAGCATTGTTTAGATCGGTTCTAATTAAGTAATATTCCGTAACTTTATAAAATCCTTAGTAAAACAGTTATGTTACAACAGATTCGTCAGTACAAATTATCATACATGCTTTATAACTTGTTTAAAAAGAATAAATTAAAGCATAATATTCCATTATATAAAAAATACGGAATTAATAAGAACTATTTTTCAAGTATTTCGAGTAAAGATTTTGCGCACCTTCCGGCTAGCAAAAGAACACTTAATGATACAAAACTTAGGGAAACTCCTTTTTTTAAGAAACTTTCTGATGAAAATAAAGAAAGTGCTCTTCAGTATGACGATAATGGGTATATGATTCTGAGAAATTTCCTCACTCCTGAAACGGCCGATCAGATCAATCTGGAAATTGATAAATTGATGGAAGATGGGACTTTGAAATTTATATACGGAGGAAAACTGATGTTTGCAATCCATCATTCAGAAATCATTAAAAATATTGGAAGTGATAAAGAACTGTTAGACTTTTTATCTGTTTTGCTTGACGGAAAATCCAAACTTTTCCAAAGTATCAATTTCATTAACGGCAGCCAGCAGAAAACCCATTCTGACAGTATTCACATGACTACTTATCCATTGGGAGGATTGCTGGGAGTGTGGATTGCACTGGAGGATGTGGATGAAAATAACGGAGCATTGCATTATATTCCCAAAAGCCACAAACTTCCTTACTTCCTGAATTCTGATTACGATAATGAAGGGACATCTTTGAAAATAGGGAAGAAAAGCTACAGAGCCTATGAAACCTTTCTTGAAGATAAAGTAAAAGAATTAGGCTTAAAGAAAGAAATCTTTAAAGCAAAAAAAGGAGATTTATTAATCTGGCATGCCAATATTCTTCACGGCGGAGAGCCTCACATGGATAAAAACAGAACGAGAAAAAGTCTTGTCTACCATTTCTTTGATGAAAATAGTGTTTGTTACCATGAAGTGACACAGAGACCGGCTCTGTTTGAACTTTAATACAAAAAAATCCTATTCGTAAAGCTTTTTATAGGAATTCGGATTTAAAAAGATAGTTTTTTTACATTTGTATTCTTATAATATCAGTGTATGGAAAAAAAGAAGAATATTCTTGTTTTTATATTTTCAATCTATGTATGCATGATGTCATACTATCTGTATACCCATCATTATTACAACACTGATATGGAGGCCTATATGGGGCTGATTTATAAAACGGAATATCCTGAAATGAAAATTGAAGAAATTCATCAGAAGGTATATGACGAACTGAGGGAAAAGAATCCTGACTTTGCAGGACTTGGGCCTGTTAATCCAATGGTTGAGGAAGTGGCAAAAGGGGAGAGTACTTACTATAAAATAATCTCACAAAACCCCAAAGCCTACGAAGAAGAATTACAGCTTTTTGTGGTAAAACCTTTTTATAATTTTATCGGCTGGTCATTGTTTAAGCTTGGTTTCAGTGCTTCTACATCTATTTCTTTGATTTCAGTTATTTCTTACGCATTGATTCTTATCCTGATTTTCAGCTTTTTGATAAAAATTCTGAAAAATTATCCTCTCGCCTTTATCCTTACTGTTTTAATTTCGCTGTTCAAACCTTTACCGGAGGCAGCTCGACATGTTTCAGCAGATTCCTTATCATGTCTGCTCCTTCTTCTGAGTTTCTATGTGTTTTTAATAAGAAGAAATTTCTTTTTTGCAGGGATACTGGCTATACTATGTGTGCTCACAAGACCGGAATATTTTATATTGTATTCATTCCTGTATGCCTTTATTTATCTTTACAGGAATACTCTTCAGATTAAAACAGGTCCATTATTGATTTCATATGGCTATTTGTTTGTTTCTTTCTTTTTAATACAGGTTTTCAATCAGGTTTCTTGGTCTACACTTTTTATGAATCAGTTTACCAAAGTTCAGATTTATCCTGTGTCACAACCTGATCCATTTTCCTTTGCAGATTATTTTCACTTTATTAAAAGTAATATAATGCTGCAGTTCAATGCTTCCTATTTTCCGGTTTTATTGATTTTTATTGTAATTATTCTTGCTAAGCATTTTTCATTCAGTAATAAAAAAAATCAGGCTCAGCTCTTGTTTTTTGTTATTATTTACGGAGCTGTTATATTAAGATTTTTGGTTTTTCCGTCTCTGGTAAACAGGATGATGCTTGGCTTTTATCTTATAATTATGCTTGCATTGGTCTATATACAAATTTCTAAAGTGGATATCTTTAAAAACTCTTTAGAAGACGGAAAATAATTAGTAATTTTGCAGTCTAAAATTATGACGAGTCTCTCAGGATATCTACCCTATGCATTTGCATTGATTATTGCAATTCCTTTTCTGGTTTTGCTCAGACAATTTGTACACTCATACATCACGCTTAAAAACCAGGAGATCAAACTACTCACCGTGAAATCAAATTCAGAGAACAAAGCACATTCCTATGAAAGAATGACATTGTTTCTGGACAGAATGAAACCATCCAACCTTATACAGAGGTTCGACAGGGGACTGGCGGTTCACGAGTTTATTTTCCTGACAGAAAAAGCAATCAATGAAGAATTTGAGTATAACTCTTCCCAGCAGTTGTATATCACAAAAAATTCATGGAAGAATATCGTTGACTCAAAGAATGCGATTATAGAACTGCTTCACAAAACCTATGACGGGCTAAAAGGAGAAGTTCAGTTGGATGAATTCAAAACGATTTTCATCATGAACTATATGGAAAGCAACGATTATATTGCTGAAACCATAGAAGATTTAAGAAAAGAAATTTTAATAATAACTTAAAAAATAACAGATAAATAATGATTCCAAATTTTAAAGCACATCCATGGCACGGAATTTCTGCAGGAGAAGATGCGCCAAATGTTGTCAACGTATTTGTGGAAATTGTTCCTTCAGATACTATTAAATATGAAGTAGATAAAGAAACAGGATATTTAAAGGTAGACAGACCACAGAAATTCTCTAACATTATTCCGGCTTTATATGGTTTTGTTCCAAGAACATACTGTGATAAGGAAGTGATGAGACTGGCTGTAGAATCAGGAGCTACTGACGTTACTATGGGTGATCATGACCCTCTTGATATTTGTGTTTTAAGTTCTCACAACATCCATGCGGGAGGTTTATTGATGGAAGCTATTCCAATCGGAGGTTTCAAAATGATCGACGGAGGTGAAGCAGATGATAAAATTGTTGCCGTAATGATCAATGACCACGCTTTTGGACACTTCAGAGATATTACTGAATTACCGGAAGCAGAAGTAAAAAGATTAATGCACTACTTCCTTACGTATAAAAACTTACCGGATGAGCCTGCAAAATGCAGAATCCAGGAAGTTTACGGAGCAGAACACGCAAGAAAAGTGATCAAAGCTTCTCAAACAGACTATGCAGATAAATTCGGAGGATAAGATTTTCTTCCCTAAAATACTAAAAAGCAGATGAATTTTCATCTGCTTTTTTAATATCTGCTCTTTTCATTCAATCGTTGTATAAAAGATCTAGTTTCTTTTGTATACAGAATTTCCTTCTTTTATCGTTTCCAGAACCTTAATGTTTCTGAGGTTTTCAGGAGCTATGGTTAAAGGATTCTGGTCAAGAATAACAAAATCAGCTATTTTACCCGCTTTAATAGAACCTTTTCTGTTTTCTTCCTGCAATTGATAAGCTCCGTTAATGGTGATTGCTTTCAAAGCTTCAAGGGTGGAGATTCTTTCATTAGGACCTAAAATCATTCCAGATCGGGTCTTTCTATTCACTGCTGCGTACACTGCTGTAATCAGATCGGGTGGTGTAGCCGGAGCATCATGATGAATGGTAAAAGTAATTCCTGCCTTTAATGCTGAATTTGCCGGACTTATAAAAGAAGCTCTTTCAGGGCCAAAAACACTCGAATAATGCCAATCTCCCCATAAATAAACATGAGTAGAAAAGTAAGAAGGGATTACTCCTAATTCTTTTATTTTTTGAATATGATCAGGTCTGCTGTTCTGTACATGAATTAATGTTGCCCGCAATTCCGGCTTGTAAATGTTTTCATCTTTTAACCTTTTAATAACACGGATGGCCTGATCAATTGCTGCATCTCCATTTACATGAAGCTGGGCAGTGATATTATTTTGAAAAAGGACTTTTAGGTCGTTATATAAGGTTTCATCCGTAAAAATAGGGAACCCTTTATAATCTTTAGACTGACCTTCGGGTGGAACTAAATAAGGCTGGGTAAGCCAGGCTGTTTTTCCTTGTGGAGAACCGTCATCAGAAAATTTGAATCCGGCTAATTTCAGATGATTTTCATACTTCATATACTTTGGTTTGAAGCTGCTGAAATCCTTTTTGAAATATTCATAATCCGGAAAATAAACAACATCAGCTTTAAGAAGATGCTGAGATGCTGCTTTTTCTAACAACGTAACACTTTCTCCCATTGTTCTCCCGTCACAAATAGTAGTCTGTCCATAGCTGAGCCATTCATCCTGGGCTTTCATCAGATTTTCCATAGCATGAGCTTCGGTGTTTTTACCCTTACCCATTTTTTCTGTTAAGGTCAATAAAGCAGTGAAACTTGCATTCTCTTCTAATTTTCCATTAAGCTTTCCTGTTTTTTTATCCCTGCCAAGGTGACCGCCTTCAGGATCTTTTGATGCTTCTGTTATTCCCAGAAGTTGTAGCATGGCACTGTTTACTACACTGGCATGACCGGAAGCATGAATAACAATAATAGGATTGGTCTTACTGATGGCGTCCAGTTCAGCCTTTGTAGGATGACGGTGTTCTGTCATAATTGCATCATCATAACCATTTCCGATAATCGGCTGTTGATCTGTAATTTTTTTGTCTTTGATATAGTTTTTAATTGTAATCTGTAAATCTTTAATTGAGTTTACAGTACCATAAGGTTCAGGAGATAAATCTACAACATCCATCATCCCGGCTCTTGAAGTAAGATGTCCATGAACATCTATAAACCCGGGAAGAAGAGTTTTTCCATTAAGATTAATCATTTTGGTCGCTGGCTCTGAATAACGTTCTGCATCCGATTTTGTTCCCGCAAAAAGTATTTTCCCGTCTTTTACTGCTACAGCTTCAATTTGTGGAGAAGAATCTTCCATTGTTATAATCGGACCTCCGAAATAAAGTATTTCAGCTTTTTCTTGTGGAATCTTATTTTGACAGCTGCTTATGCTTGCAGATAAAAAAATAGTGTACAATATCCTTTTCATAAATAATTAATTCAAATCATAGTGACAAACAAATTTACAAAATAATGGATAATTATTAGTGAATTTTACTGCGTGTTTATAATTTCATTATATTTATAAGACTAATCTCAATTTTTTAATATAAAATAATAAACTATGGATCTATTTGTGTTAGTGCCAATTTTTGGTGTCATAGCTTTGCTTTATACATTTCTTCAGAGCAACTGGGTAAACAAACAGAATGCGGGAAATGAAAAAATGAAAACAATCAGCGGCCATATTGCAGACGGTGCAATGGCTTTTCTAAAGGCTGAATACAAAATCTTAACGTACTTCGTTGTTGTTGTAGCCATTCTATTGGCAGTAATGGGGTCAAGTAATGCCAACTCACACTGGAGTATCGGAATTGCTTTTGCCGTAGGCGCTGTATTCTCTGCATCTGCAGGGTTTATCGGAATGAAAATCGCTACCAAAGCGAATGTGAGAACGGCAGAAGCTGCAAGAACTTCACTGTCAAAAGCCCTTAAAGTATCTTTTACAGGAGGTTCTGTGATGGGAATGGGAGTTGCCGGGCTTGCTGTCTTAGGTTTAGGAGCTTTATTTCTGATTATTAAACAGATTTTTGCCCCTGAAGCTACAGTAGACTCTCATGAAATGGAAAAAACCATCGAAATTCTTACCGGATTTTCTCTGGGTGCTGAATCCATAGCCCTTTTTGCAAGAGTAGGAGGTGGTATTTACACAAAAGCGGCAGACGTAGGTGCTGACCTTGTAGGAAAAGTAGAAGCCGGAATTCCTGAAGATGATCCCCGAAATCCAGCTACTATTGCAGATAACGTAGGAGATAACGTAGGAGACGTTGCCGGAATGGGAGCAGACCTTTTCGGATCGTATGTGGCGACAGTTCTTGCCACGATGGTATTAGGTAGAGAAACTGTTTCTGATGATGCTTTCGGAGGTTTTGCCCCGATTCTTTTGCCGATGCTGATTGCAGGGACAGGAATTATATTTTCCATGATCGGAACTTTATTCGTAAAAATTAATGATAATGAAGGTTCGTCTACTTCCAGTGTACAGAATGCATTAAACCTTGGAAATTGGGGAAGTATTGTAATTACTGCTATTGCTTCCTATTTTCTGGTAACGTATATCCTTCCTGAAAAAATGGTTCTCAGAGGTCATGAGTTTACTAAGATGGGCGTTTTTGGAGCTATCATGGTAGGTCTGGTCGTAGGAACTTTAATGAGTATTATTACAGAATATTACACTGCCATGGGGAAAAGACCCGTTTCCAGTATTGTGAGACAGTCTTCTACAGGGCATGCAACCAATATTATCGGCGGGCTTTCCGTGGGCATGGAATCTACTTTACTTCCGATTATTGTACTGGCAGGAGGAATCTATGGTTCTTATCTCTGTGCCGGACTTTACGGAGTGGCTATTGCCGCAGCGGGAATGATGGCCACTACAGCCATGCAGCTTGCTATCGATGCTTTCGGGCCTATCGCAGATAATGCAGGAGGTATCGCTGAGATGAGTGAACTTCCCAAAGAGGTACGTGAAAAAACAGATATCCTGGATGCTGTGGGAAATACAACTGCCGCTACCGGAAAAGGATTTGCCATTGCTTCAGCAGCATTGACGGCATTAGCTTTATTTGCAGCTTTTGTAGGAATTGCAGGAATTGACGGTATTGATATTTACAGAGCTGATGTTCTTGCCGGACTTTTCGTAGGTGGGATGATTCCGTTTATCTTTTCCTCATTGGCGATTACCGCAGTAGGACAGGCTGCCATGGCCATGGTAGAGGAAGTAAGAAGACAATTCCGTGAAATTCCAGGAATTCTGGAAGGGAAAGCACAGCCGGAATATGAAAAGTGTGTAGCCATTTCTACAGATGCATCCATCAGAAAAATGATGCTGCCTGGTGCGATTGCCATTGTCTCTCCTTTATTAATCGGTTTTATTTTTGGACCTGAAGTATTAGGAGGATTTCTGGCTGGAGCTACAGTATGTGGTGTCTTAATGGGAATGTTTCAGAACAACGCAGGAGGTGCCTGGGATAATGCCAAAAAATCATTTGAAAAAGGAGTTGATATCAATGGACAGACCTATTATAAAGGTTCAGAACCGCACAAAGCATCTGTAACAGGTGATACAGTGGGAGATCCGTTTAAAGATACATCAGGACCATCGATGAACATCCTGATCAAATTAATGTCAATCGTTTCTTTGGTGATTGCACCTACGTTGGCTGTTTTACATAAGGATAAAATTGAAGCGAACAGAAAAGCAAAAATTGAAAGTCTTACAGGGATTACTACAGCTGCAACAGGTGTAGGGGCAGATACCAAAATAATTGCTGTAGTTCCAGGAGAAATTAAAGGGCACCTTAATGAAAGTGGAGACTTTGTATATGAAACAGGAAATATTCAGAAAATAAAACTGGATGGAGGAAAAACAATTGCTATTGGTGACGGAAGTCAGCTTTATCAACTTTATAATGTGGTGAAACAAAAAGATAAATCAGCGTTAGATCCTAATAAATGGTACACCATTGAAAATCTTTATTTTGAAACAGGTTCAAGTGATCTGAAAGCAGAATCCGCACTTCAATTGATTACTTTGTCAGAAATTTTAAATGCTTATCCGGATCTGAAAATAAAACTGGGCGGATATACAGATAACAGCGGTAATGAAGATAGTAACATCAAATTATCCAATCTGAGAGCACAGACAGCGAAGCTTAAACTTTTAGAGTTAGGTATTTCCGGAGACAGAATAGAAGCCGAAGGATATGGATCTCAACATCCGGTATGTGAAGCTAATGATACTGACGAATGTAAAGCGAAAAACAGAAGAATTGATGTAAGAGTATTAGCTCTTTAAAATCAATGTAAAAATAGTAGAAAAGCATCGCTATGGCGATGCTTTTTTAGATTATAAAACGAAAACTCACACAAATAAATATCTACAATCATCTGTGAAAATCTGTGCAATCTGTGGTTAAAAAAAGCACCTGTGCGATCTGTGGGAAAGCCAACTGCAGAAACATCAAAGATTCCTTTTCAAATGCTCCAAAGCCTGGATAATCAATTCATCTTTTTTAGCAAAACTAAACCTTATATAATCAGAATTCTCCCTCGAATTATAAAATGCAGAAAGTGGAAGACAGGAAACATTCTTCTCAATGGTAAGCCACTTCGAAAATTCCACATCTGTCATGCTTTTAGAGATAGTCCTGAAATTGACAACCTGAAAAACACTTCCTTCTGATTTTTGTTCAATCTGAAAAGGAGTTTCCTGTATCATTTCATTAAAAATATCTCTTTTTTTCTGCATGAGTTTTTTATTGATAGCCGGATCAAATACATCAAGATATTTTGCGATAGCAAATTGTGCCGGAGCATTCGCACTGTAAGAAATATACTGCTGGTGACACTGGAATCTTGCTGTTAAAGCTTCTGAAGCAAGCATATAACTTACTTTCCACCCCGAAGTATGAAACATTTTACCAAAAGAAAAAATACAGAAAGTCTTTTCCCTGAGTCCAGGATTGATGAAAGAACTGTAATGTTCAGTTTCATCATAACAGTAAGTATCATATATTTCTTCTGAAATCAAATAAATATCACGGTCTTTAATCAGTTCGTAGAGTTGATTCCAGTCTTCTTTTTTCCATACTTTTCCAGTAGGATTCTGGGGAGAGTTGACAATGACTGCTCTTGTCTTTTCAGTAATACAATCTTTAAACAGATTCCAATTGATGGTAAAATCACCATCAAGATCGTAATAAACAGGAATTCCGCCATTCATCACAACAGCTGGTCCATAAGTGTAGTATGAAGGTTGTATAATGATGACTTCATCACCTTGATTCAGAATAGATTTAAGGGAAGTATATAAAGCAAAGGTTGCACAGGGGATAATCGTGATTTCCTTTGTGGCAATAGTGATTTGATGAGTTCGTTTTGCATTGAAACGGATAATACTTTCAATTAACAAGGGATTGCCGGCAAGAGGTTCATAGTGATGCGTATTGTGTTCCACAGCTTCTTTTAAAAATACTTTCAGGCGTTCATCAATATCAAAATCTGGAAGTCCCAGAGAAAGATCAAAGCTTCCGTGCCTGGTTGCCAGCTCGGACATTTCCGTAAAAAAGGAATAATGAGTAAATCCGTAAATTTCTTTCACTTATTTTGTATTTTTATCAAATATAACAAAATTTTAATACCGAATTGTATTTAAAAATAACGTACTGTTCAATTTGTAATTGGTTGCATATTATTTTGTCCTATTGATTATTGATGCCGGGATTCAATAAAAATTATTATTTTTAAGAAATTTATCTTTTATGAGAAAAATACTTATTCCGTTATTGACAATGGCTGTAGTAACCAGTTGTGGAACGGCAAAAATATCTGACGGGAATGCTTCACATCCTGTTTCAACAAAACATAACAAAGCATTTAACAGTGCCTATAAAGAGATTAATGCAGAGGATTTAAAGAAAAACCTGTATGTTATTGCGGCAGACGATATGGAAGGGCGTGACACCGGAAGCAAAGGACAGAAAAAGGCGGGTGAGTATATGATTAATTACTATAAGAATCTAGGTATTTCAGCTCCTAAAGCATTAGGCTCTTACTATCAGAAAGTACCGTCTGAATTCATGAAGAAAAGAGGAGGAGGCAACCTTCCGGATTCTGAAAATATTTTAGCTTTTATTGAAGGAAGTGAAAAACCGGAGGAAATTGTAGTTGTTTCTGCTCATTATGATCACGTAGGAACAAAAAATGGTGTGGTATACAACGGAGCAGACGATGATGGAAGTGGAACTGTTGCTGTAATGGAAATTGCTAAGGCATTCCAGCAGGCTAAAAAAGCAGGAAAGGGTCCTAAAAGATCTATTCTGTTTCTTCATGTTACAGGAGAGGAACATGGGCTGTTTGGTTCAGAATATTATTCCGAAAACCCTGTTTTCCCATTAGCCAATACCGTTGTTGATCTTAATATTGATATGATTGGGCGCGATGATCCTGCCAACAGAGGAAAACAATATGTCTATGTGATCGGTTCTGAAATGTTAAGTTCTCAGCTTAAAGTAATCAACGAAGCGGCTAACAAAAGAACCAACAATCTGGAATTGAATTACAAATACGATGATCTGAATGATCCTGAACAATTGTATTACCGTTCAGACCACTATAATTTTGCCAAGCATAATATTCCTGTAGCATTCTTCTTTGATGGTATTCATGAGGATTATCACAAACCGGGTGATGATCCTGAAAAAATTGATTATCAGTTGTTGGAGAAAAGAACCCAGCTTATTTTTACCACAGCCTGGGATATTGCCAACAGAGAAGAAAGAATTGTTGTTGACAGAAATAATTATTAATTTTAGAGTACACTGAAATACATTGGTAAGCCCAAAGGCATAAAGTATCTTTTATTTATAGCGCTTTTAACATGATCAAATTTTATCGGAGATAAAATCCCTGCGCCTTAAAAACTTCATCATAAAAATATCTTGCGCCTTTGCGTTTACCAAAAAACCATCAACATGAAAACCCTACTCCGAGAGGCAAAACTAAAAGACATTCCACAGATTCAGAGGGTAAGAAATGCTGTGAAAGAAAACACGCTGTCAGATCCCGGATTGGTTACTGATAAAGATTGTGAGGAATTTTTGTTTCAAAGAGGAAAAGGATGGGTTTGTGAAGTAGAAGATCAAATTGTAGGTTTTTCCATTACAGACCTGAAAGAGAATAATATCTGGGCACTTTTTGTACATCCGGATTTTGAAAACCGGGGATTGGGTAGAAAACTTCATGATATCATGCTCAACTGGTATTTTGAACAAACTGAAGATACCGTATGGCTTGGGACCTCACCAGGAACAAGAGCTGAGATCTTCTACAGAAAATCTGGCTGGAAGGAAGCTGGAACCCATGGAAACGGAGAAATCAGGTTTGAAATGACTTATGAAAACTGGAAAAATAAAATTACGATGACCCCAAAACTGAAATCCATCAGACCTTTTATCGGAGCACAAAACTTTGAGATCAGCAGAAATTTTTACAGAGATCTGGGTTTTGAAGAAATGGTTCTGGAACCTAAATTATCACTTTTTATACGTGAAGAAATTGGTTTTTACCTTCAGGATTACTATGCAAAAGATTGGGTGGATAATACCATGATTTTTATGGAAGTTGCCAATACAGATGAATTCTGGAAAGAGCTTCTGTCTCTGGGGCTTACGGACAAATATGAAAATGTAAGACTCACTCCTGTAAGAACAATGGATTGGGGGAAAGAATGTTTTGTTCACGATCCGTCAGGGATATTGTGGCATTTTGGTGAGTTTTTTTAAGGAAGAGAGAAATATGATTTACGCATTTGATACCTATTATTATGAGGATTATGCCAATACAGTGTGTATTGCATTTGAAGACTGGACTTCTGAAAAAGAAGTGGAAGTTTTTATAGAACAGATTCCTGTGAGTTCAGAATATGAAAGCGGAGCCTTTTACAAAAGAGAATTGCCCTGCATTGTAAGCCTGCTGAAAAAAATAACATTAAAACCAGAAGATATTATCATTGTAGATGGATATGTCACATTAGACAATGATGGGAAAATTGGCTTAGGCGGCCATCTTTATGAAGTGCTGGAAGAAAAATATCCTATTGTTGGGATAGCAAAAAATGAATTTACAACTCCGGATTCCCAGCGAAGAAGTGTTTTCCGTGGAGAAAGTAAAACACCACTTTTTGTAACAGCGAAAGGAATAGATGTAGATGATATTCAATTAAAAGTAGAGCAGATGCATGGCGATTACAGAATGCCCACACTGCTGAAAAAACTTGATCAGCTAAGCAGAGCATAAATAATAAAGTCTTACAAAAAAGTAAGATTTTTTCTTGTTTATGAATATACCGATTGGTATATTTTGATTATCTTTGTTAGATTCCTTTGTCAATATAAAAAGGGATTTTTTTTAATTAAAAATATACTGATCGGTATATTGTAAAAATAAAATCTATGAAAGAAGTATTTATAGTAGCAGCAAAACGAACTCCGGTGGGCGGTTTTATGGGAAGCTTATCCGGATTTACAGCGTCACAGTTGGGAGCTATTGCCATTCAGAACGCTTATGAAAGTATCCATCTCTCACCAGAGCATATAGACAGTGTATATATGGGAAATGTACTAAGCGCCGGATTGGGACAGTCTCCTGCAAGGCAGTCATCAATTTTTGCTAAAATTCCCGTAGATAAGGATGCAACAACAGTTAATAAAGTCTGTGCATCCGGAATGAAAGCGGCAATGATTGGGGCTCAGCAGATTCAGCTTGGATTAGATCATATTGTTATGACAGGAGGAATGGAAAGCATGAGCAATGTTCCGCATTATGTCAAAATCCGACAGGGAACAAAATTGGGAGATATGAATCTTACTGATGGATTGATCAAAGATGGACTATGGGATGTTTACAATGATTTTCATATGGGAAGTGCGGCGGAACTTGGCGTAAAAAAATACGGTCTTACCAGACAGGAGCTTGATGAATATGCCTTGTTTTCCTATCAGAGGGCGCAGGAAGCTGCTAAAAATGATAAGTCCGGTAATGAATTGATCCAAATATCGATTGAAAGCAAAAAAGGAACTACAATTGTTGATAAAGACGAAGATATTGATAAGCTGATCCCGGAAAAAATTTCTTTGTTGAAACCAGCATTTGAAGCAGACGGAACACTTACAGCAGCCAATTCCAGTAATCTGAATGATGGTGCTGCAGCTTTATTATTAGCATCCTCTGAGGCGGTAGAACTGCACAATTTAAAACCACTGGCAAAAATAATTGCCTATGCAGATGCCGCTCAGGCACCGGAATGGTTTACTACTTCACCTTCCATTGCTATTCAGAAACTGTTGAAACAAACCGGTCTTAGTCTGTCTGATATCGACTTTTTCGAGATTAATGAAGCGTACTCTTCAGTTATCTTATCCAATCAAAAAATTCTGGATTATGATATCAGCAAAGTAAATGTTTATGGAGGAGCGGTTGCATTAGGACATCCAATTGGTGCTTCAGGTGCAAGAATTATGACCACTTTAGTGAATGTTTTACGTCAGGAAAAAGGGAAGTATGGAATTGCCGCCATCTGTAATGGAGGAGGAGGCGCCTCCGCAGTTCTTATCGAAAATATAGGCTAAAAGGGATAAAATACTTTAGATTTCTATTATTATATTAAAAAGATCTTTCTTAAAGTTAAATTTGAGAAAGATCTTTTGCGTTGGTAACAGATTGATTATCCATGGGTCAAACAGAATATTCAATGAGTACAGACGAAAGGTAAATACTCTATTTTTATTAAACTGATAAATATCATTACATTCTTATTTTTATTCATTCTAAATAAATATAAATTTGTCCCAAGAAATTTAACAAAGAAAATGAAAAAAATAACTACTCTTTCTGGTATTGTACTTGCCTCGCTGATGAATGCACAGCTGCAATATTGTATGCCAACCTTTCAGTATGGAGCTGACAGCAACATGATCAGTAATGTAACTTTCGGAACGATTAATAATTCATCACCCGTTCAGTCCTCAAATGCTCAAATTTATGAGAACTTTACGGCAATCTCAACAGATCTGCAGTCGGGAAGTTCTTACCCAATCTCTGTGAAAGGCCCTTCCAGTACATTTCCAAGTGATGTAGTCGTTTTTATAGACTTTAATCAGAATGGTAATTTTGATGATGCCGGAGAAACTTTTTATATCGGAAGGCTTGAAGCGGCTAATCCTGCCAATGCTTTTACCATTAGCAATACCATCATGATTCCTGCTACTGCAGCCAGTGGAAGCACAAGAATGAGAGTTCTTAAAAATACGAATGTTCAGGCCTATTCAAATCCTGCTGCTCCGAATTCTATCAGTTCAGCTTGTGACAGCAGTTTAAGAGCAGGGCAGACGGAAGATTATACTGTTAATATCATTGGAAATACAGCGAGTTTCCCGTCTCCTTACTGTGGAACTGAAAATATTACAAGTTTGACCGTGAGTGAGATCAGTACAGTAGAATTTGCCGGAGTTGTTAGAAACAGTGCTCTTGATGGGAATTCTGATGTCCTTGAAAACTTTACAGCAACAGTGTTCTATGTGAACCGTGGAAATAGCTATCCTATAAGCGTTACAGGAGGTACACATGGTCAAACTACCGTATCAGCTTATGCTTATATTGATTTTAACCATAATAATCAGTTTGATGCTGATGAGCAATTTAATCTTGGCTATCTGGATAACTCCAATCCGGTTTCCGGTCATGAGTCTGGGGTTACAACAGGTAATATCACCATTCCGGCAGGAGCGCAGTTGGGAGAAACCCGTTTCAGACTGGTAAAAGCCTATGAATCCAATTCATGGATGGGAGCTTTGAAGAATCTTCCATGTCCTTCAGATTGGTTTATCGGTCAGGCAGAAGATTATACTTTAAATATTCAGCCTGAGAGTCTTTCAACCATTGAAGTTTCTAAAGAGGCATCAGCTCTTGTTACAATATATCCAAATCCTACTGCAAATTCTGTAACAATCAAGATGAAAGAAGGATTGGAGAAATACGAAATTTACAATATGTCCGGACAAAAGATGCTGGAAGGGAATTCTATGACAGTTTCAATGGACAATTTTGTTCCGGGAACTTACATGATCAAAATTAAGACTAAGAATCAGAAATTCTTTACAGAAAAGATTATTAAAAAATAGACACATCATATCTAAATCATATCCATATCAATTTTTGTTTTTTAATCGACAGGTCCTTTACCTGTCGGTTTTTTATTTATTGTATTAGGAATCAGATCCAAGTAAATTCATCAAATCCTGTTTAGACAATCCCTGAAGCTTCTTTCCGTCTGTGGTCAACAGATTCTGAGCCAGTTCTTTTTTCTTTTTCTGAAGGGTAAGAATCTTTTCTTCCACAGTATTGGAGCAGATCATCCTTACTGCAATTACATTTTTGGTCTGTCCTATACGGTAACTGCGGTCAATAGCCTGGTTTTCAGCGGCGGGATTCCACCATGGATCTACAAGGTAAATATAATCTGCCTGGGTAAGATTGAGCCCAACGCCTCCGGCCTTTAAGCTAATCAGAAATACACGGATCTCATCATTGTTCTGAAAATGAGCTACTTTTTCACCTCGGTCTTTCGTTTGACCCGTTAAATATTCAAACTGAATGTTATGGCGTTCAAGCTCAGTTTTGATCAAATCAAGCATTCCGACAAATTGTGAGAAAACAAGAATTTTATGATCTTTTGACTTTCCAAGGATTTGCTCCATCAGAATTTCGATTTTAACAGCATTTTCACCGGAATATCCCTCTTTCATCAGAATGGGGGAATTACAGATCTGTCTGAGCCTTGTAAGGCCTGTAAGAACGTGCATACTGTTTTTATTCAGATCATCATCGTCATTGGCGGCAATAAATTCACGAAGTTCTTTTTCATAAGCATCGTAGATCTTACGCTGTTCCGTATTCATTTCACAGTAGATTACTGTTTCCGTTTTATCCGGAAGTTCTTTGGCAACCTGTTTCTTTGTTCTTCTGAGGATAAATGGCTTTATCTTTTGCTGAAGTTCTATAGCACGTTTGCTGTACTCAAATTTATCAATAGGAATGGCATAAATATCTTTAAAATACTGTTTGCTTCCCAACAGTCCGGGACAGGCAAAAGAAAGCTGGCTGTAAAGATCAAAAGTGCTGTTTTCAACAGGAGTTCCGGTCAGTACAATCCTGTTCCTAGACTGAAGCAGACGTGCTGCTTTGTACCTTTCTGAATTAGGATTTTTAATCACCTGTGATTCATCCAGAAATACATAATTGAAATTGAAATTTTTCAAAAACTTAATGTCTGAAAGAAGCATCCCATACGTAGTAAGAACCACTTCATAGTCAGGCATATGAGCTATTGTTTTCGGTCGGTCTGCACCATAATGAAGCAGAACTTTTATAGAAGGTGCAAATCTGCTCATCTCTTCCTGCCAGTTGAAAAGCAGGGAAGTAGGAACCACAATCAGATTGGTGGTATGGCCTCGTTTTTCCCGCTGTGAAAGAATAAAAGCAATGATCTGGATCGTTTTTCCCAATCCCATATCATCTGCAAGACATCCACCGAAGTTGAAGTTGTCAAGAAAATTAAGCCAGTTCAGTCCGTCATGCTGGTAATCTCTCAGCTCAGCATTCAGTTCAGCAGGAATAGCTGTTTCCGGAATGTCTTTTACTTTTGAAAACTTCGTAGAATAAGAAGTAAGCTCTTCCTGAATCTCATGGCTCAGGATTTCTTTTTCAAACAATGAGGTAACCTCTGTGAAATTGATTTTTGGAATCTTTAAAAGTTCCTCATCAATTTCTCCTGCCCGAAAATAAGCAGATATTTTTTCCATCCATTCTTCAGGGAGAATTCCCATGCTTCCATCATCCAGCTGGACGAATTTGCTCTTGTTCCGGATGGCACGGTGAAGCTGCTTTAAAGAAGCTTCTTTAGGCCCAAATCCTACTTTTAATTGAGCATTAAACCAATCCAGTCCGCTGGTGATTTGAATATTGATTTTAGCCCGATGTGGATTTAATTTGTTGTTTTTTAATTCATTAAAACCAAGTATGATGATTCCTTCATTTCTCCAGGTCTCAAATGCTTCAAGAAACCAGTTGTTATCCAGGAACTTATCCCTATGAAGGTAAAAATACTGATAGCCATCCATCTGTTCTTCAAAATCAGGATGCTGTTGCATCACCAATGAAGTAAAGCGGGCTTCGGCTGATTCATTTCTTTCTATTTTAAACGGATTTCCATTCTGATCTGTATCAAAAATCTGCTTTCTGGAATACACCGGAACTTCTACATCACCGTATTTCATGACGGGAGTAATTCCGATATAATTTTCCTGCTGACGGAGATAAATGACTTTTTCAGTCTGATAATTCTTGTCTTCAAGTTGTACTTCTGTTGCGGGTTGTATGTAGCTGTAATTAATATGAATACGCTCTTCCAAAGAGGAGAGGGTATTCTGCATAAATGCTTCATATTTCGAAGAATGAACCAGTAAAATTTCATTATTAGCCTTAAAAAGCCTGATGATTTTAAGCATGTCCGGATCATCTACAAAGCTGAAAACGTTACGGTTATAGACAAAATAGTCATTTCTTAGAACAATATTTTTAAATGGAAGAGCAATATCATTAAACAGTAATTCTCCGCTGATTTCAAAAAATGGATCTTTCTTAAATACAGATAATTGAACCTCCGCATCTAAAGTGTTTAATTCAATATGAGAAAGTGACTTTGCAGAAATGGTTTCTGCGATTTCCCGGCCATGATAATAGACTTCCAGCTCCAGAGGATTCTGTACAATGAGCTTTAAAGCTTTCAGTTCTGACGGGTTGTAATCTTCATTGTAATTATTCTGAAAAGAGGTGATGGCAGTATAAAATTTAATGTCTGCCGGTTTCTCTGCTTTCCATATCAGCTGCATGGCATCTACGGGAGTGACCGGATTTTTGATTTTTCCTGTCTGCGTTATCTCTGTCTCCATCAGAGAGAAGGTCATATGATTGTAATAACGGTGCTTACCTATGACCAATATTTGCTTTTTACCCGATTCCAATACTGCCAGTTCATCCAGTTTAGAAAGATGCTGAGGAAGTAGATCTCTTGTCAGCATTTCATCATCTACAGGAAGCATTTCCTTGATTTTGGGCAATATTTCAATTTGGCCATCTTTGTATTCCAATTCAAAATACTGATCCAGATCCGGCTCGTTTTCCAGACCATATCCTCTGGCTTTAGGGAGAAATATTTTCTTGCGTAGCGTTTCATCAAAAAACAATCGATAATTTTTATCTTCAATAATGCAGTGAATAATCTCTGCCTGATGAGTACAAAGCTGGTTTTTCTCGTGGTCACAGGTACAGGAACAGAGTAATGAACTGTTGATTTTGCTGATACTGACCATCGGAAAATCCTGCAGTGAAGATTGTTTTGTAAATATTCCTGTATTGTTTTCAATAGCCACAGGATAAATCTCACGAAAATCCCTGATTCCGATAAATGTACTGTCTGAGGTATGTTTCAGCAGGTCATATACGGAAAGTGTACTGATATTGATGTTGTCAAGAATATATTCTGCCATAAAAATAGATGGAGACAAACTTACAAAAAACAAATGAATGAAGAGGCGGTCGATAGCTCGGGCTGATCAGTTTTTGGACTGCTTTCTTTTGTATAAACTGGATGACTCTGCCATGGTATGAATCCTATAATTTTGAATTATAAATTATACAACATGAACGAAAATAAATTAACAAACCGAACCGGAGCTCCGGTATCAGACAATCAGAACATTCAAACCGCAGGACTTCGTGGTCCAGCTTTATTACAGGATATCTGGTTTTTAGAAAAAATGGCTCATTTTGACCGTGAAGTCATTCCTGAACGAAGAATGCATGCTAAAGGATCAGGTGCTTATGGTACTTTCAGGGTAACCCATGATATTACCCAATATACAAAAGCAAATCTCTTTTCTTCTGTTGGAAAGGAAACACCATTATTTGTCCGTTTTTCTACAGTAGCAGGTGAAAGAGGAGCTGCCGATGCGGAAAGGGATATCCGTGGTTTTGCTATAAAATTCTATACGGAAGAGGGCAATTGGGATCTTGTCGGAAATAATACGCCTGTTTTCTTTCTTCGTGATCCGTTAAAGTTTCCGGATTTAAATCATGCCGTGAAAAGAGATCCCCGAACCAACATGAGAAGTGCAGATAATAATTGGGATTTCTGGACTTTACTGCCGGAATCTCTTCATCAGGTTACCATTACCATGAGTGACCGTGGTATTCCCAAATCTTACCGCCATATGGACGGTTTTGGAAGCCATACGTTCAGTTTTATTGATGATAAAAATAACCGGTTTTGGGTTAAATTTCATTTTAAAACACAGCAGGGAATTCAGAATATGAGCAACGAAGAGGCAAAGGCAATTATCGGAACTGACCGGGAAAGCCATCAGAAGGATTTGTACGAAAGCATTGAGGAAGGTTATTTTCCTAAATGGACAATGTATGTTCAGATCATGGAAGAAAAAGACGCCAATAGTTATCCTATCAATCCATTTGATTTAACAAAAGTATGGCCTCATGGAGATTATCCTCTTATTCCGGTAGGAGAACTTGAACTGAACAGAAATCCGGCTAATTATTTTGCAGAAGTGGAACAGGCTGCTTTTAATCCTGCTTCTATTGTTCCGGGTATCAGTTTTTCACCAGACAAAATGCTTCAGGGGCGTTTATTCTCGTATGGAGACACTCAGCGGTACCGATTAGGGGTTAATCATCATCAGATTCCTGTTAATGCTCCTAAATGTCCATATCATTCTTATCATCGCGATGGTGCTATGAGAACGGATGGAAATTTTGGAAGTACGTTAGGATATGAACCGAATAGTTTTAGTCAGTGGCAGGAACAGCATGATTTTAGCGAACCTTCTTTAAAGCTTGATGGTGATGCCGGACATTGGGATCATCGTGAAGATAATGATTATTTTTCTCAACCGGGAAATCTTTTCAGGCTGATGTCTGATCAGCAAAAAGCGGTTTTATTTAAGAACACAGCAGAAGCAGTGGGAGGTGCTCAGAAGTTTATACAGATCCGCCATGTCAGAAACTGTTACAGGGCTGATCCTTTCTACGGAGAAGGAGTGAGCCGGGCACTTGGATTGTCTATGCAGGAGGTTTTTGATTATGAAGGATATGAGATGAAGAAGGTTACAGCTGAGACGATGTAAAGAAACGTTTATTATATATTGATTTTTAATTCCGGAAATACGCCATATATATTTCCGAAGTGAAATCCTTTAGTTTGCATTGTCGGCTAAAGGATTTTTTTTGATTCAATACTTTTTATTTTATCCTCCATCCGTTTTGGCTACAGCTTACCCCATTTTGGCAACTCCTGCGTTTCTTCTAATGCAGAACTTTGTCCTGTAATTTTAAACCAAGAAAAATGAAAACAATTTTTATAACAGGTGCTTCTACAGGATTAGGAAAAGCAACTGCCCAATTATTTCAAAACAAAGGATGGAAAGTAATCGCTACCATGAGAAACCCTGAAGTAGCGGCTGATCTTGCGGCTTTGGAAAACGTAACAGTACTTCCTCTTGATGTAACCAATTTTGACCAAATACAGTCTACAGTAAAGCAAACCTTGGAACTGACTGATGTAGATGTGGTTTTTAATAATGCAGGGTATGGTCTTATGGGACCATTGGAAGCGTTAAAAGATGATCAGATTGCAAGACAGCTAAACACCAATTTATTAGGCGTTATCCGTGTAACACAGGCTTTCATCCCATACTTCAGAGAGAAAAACAACGGAATGTTTATTTCTACTACTTCCATTGGTGGGTTGATTGCTTTCCCTTTAAACTCTATTTACCATGCTACAAAATGGGCACTGGAAGGCTGGAGCGAAAGTATGGCTTTTGAGCTGAATCAGTTTGGTATTGATATTAAAACCGTTTCTCCCGGAGGAATTAAGACTGATTTTGTAAGCCGTTCCTTAGATTCTGCATCAAGTCCTGCCTATGAAGAAATGATTGGATCGTTATTTTCCAAAATGGGAGGAATGATGGAAGTGGCTTCTACTCCTGAACAGATTGCAGAAGTAGTATATGAAGCAGCTACTGATGGCAAAAGAAATCTGAGATATGTAGCCGGAGAAGATGCCAAAGCTTTGTATGCTCAGCGCCTAGAATTGGGTGATGAAGTATTCAGAGACCAGTTAGGAAAACAGTTCCTTTAATCCGGATTTTTTAAAGGTAGTATAAAGTAAATCTTCTTTATGCTGCCTTTTCCACCAAATAATTTATAATTTTATATCATGGAAAAGAAAGATAATGCTCCTTTGAAAATTTCATCCATATCAGAACTGCACAGCATGCTGCAGCTCCCTAAACCGCTTCATCCCCTGGTAAGCCTTGTGGATAACACGAAAATGAGTATCAAAAAGGATATGCTGAAGCGAAGTTTTATCCTGAATTTTTATAAAATTTCTTATAAATATTCTACCAACGGAAAAATGGGCTATGGACAGGGATATTATGATTTTAATGAAGGAGGAATGATGTTCACGGCTCCCGGACAGGTTCTTTCTACTGATGAGAATGTAGAATACTGTGGGTATACCTTGCTGGTGCATCCGGATTTTATCAGAAGTTATCCTTTGGCAAAGAATATCAAAAACTTCGGCTTCTTTTCTTATGATACGAATGAAGCACTGCATTTATCGGATCAGGAAAAGACAACCATTACAGGGTTACTGGACAATATTGGAAATGAACTGAATACCGCTATTGATGAAGTGAGCCAGGACGTTATTGTTTCTTATATTGATGTTCTTCTCAATTACAGCAACCGTTTTTATAAAAGACAGTTTATCACAAGAAAAGCCGTTAATAATGATTTATTGACCAAAATGGATGTTGTGCTGGAAACCTATTTTAATCAGCAGGAAACCTTAAATAAAGGGCTTCCTACGGTAGAATTCCTGGCCTCTACACTCAATCTGTCGCCTCATTATCTGAGTGATATGCTTCGGAATCTTACAGGATTGAATGCTCAACAGCATATTCATGAAAAGCTGATTGAGAAGGCTAAAGAATATCTTACCACCACTGGTTTTTCTGTATCCGAAGTAGCTTATGCTCTCGGATTTGAACATCCGCAGTCTTTCAATAAGCTGTTTAAAAAGAAAACCGATAAAACACCTCTGAGTTACAGACAGTCTTTCAACTAGATAAAAAACACCCGGTTCAAATATCGGGTGTTTTTTTATTGTATACTTTTAGTCAACACTTTGCTTTTCTTTGATCAAAGCTTCAATTTTGCATTTTGCGGTGGTCCATTCATCATCCAAAATACTGTAATAAGCTGCATTTCTTGTAGTACCATCGTTGAGAACTTTGTCTTTACGTAAAATACCTTCAAATACACCGCCGATTTTTTCGATGGCTTTTCTGGATCTGAAGTTGTTGTCTTTTGTTTTTAATTGTACTCTGTTGGTTTTCAGGATGTCGAAACAGAAGGTGAGGAGCAGTAGTTTGCACTCAAGGTTGATGGCTGTTCCCCAGAATTCTTTGGTGATCCAGGTCCATCCGATTTCCAGTTTCCGGTCTGCAGGGTAAATTTCAAAAAAGCGTGTGGAGCCAATAAGTTTTCGGGTTTCTTTATGACGGATGACAAAAGGATATTGATTTCCTGTTTCTCTTTCTGATAAAGCGAATTCATATGTTTTATAAAACTGGGTTTCCTTTGAACAATCGGTAGGAATCAGTTCCCAAAGTTCTTTATCTGCAGCCGCAGCATATAATTCTTCAAAATGTTCTTTTTCAAGAGGAATTAATTCAACGGTTTCTCCTTCCAAAATAGTTGGATAAGCAATCCATTTTTCTTTCATGGCTCATTATTTATACAACGAAATTAATGAAAAAGTTATTTAAACGTTATAAAACCACAAAAGTCACAAAAGCTTTTTAAACACTTAAACTATTTAAAGTTAGATGCTTTGTGTATAAAAGTATCCTAAAGTTTTGTTGAAAATCAAAAATTTTCATCTTATGTGAACTTAATTACACGGTATTTCCTTAAACTTTCTAAAGTGTACCAGGGTGTTTAGAAAATAAAACTTTTGTGGTTAAGTTTAAACAGACTTGAAAATAAAAATCTGTATTCAAAAAACAAAGTGATTTTCCGCCATAATGAGGCTGGCATTTCCATTATTGGTTAAAATGGAACATAAAAATGACAAAAATGAACTAGATTTTAATGGATGAGCGTGGCTAAATTTGCAAACGGAATTTTTATCAAACTGTCATAATGAACGAGAAAGAATCTTTTAATGCCAAAATGCCAACAGCCTGTTTTTTACTTTTCTTTGCCCATGGGCTTGTTTTTTCTTCCTGGGCGAGCCGGATTCCTATTATAAAAACGGCCCTTTCCATTAATGAAGCCCAATTGGGAACACTTTTGCTTCTGATGCCGATAGGACAGCTTTCAACAATGGTTCTGGCCGGAAAACTGATCAGTATCTACGGAAGCAGCGGAATTATTAAAAGATGCTTTATGCTGTATCCTTTTTTTCTCTTATTGATTGGTTTATCTCCTTCATACTGGACGTTAGGGGTTGTATTGTTCTTCTTTGGAGTTTCCGGAAACATGTGCAATATTGCTATCAATACTCAGGCTATTGAAATAGAATCTATCACGAAAAGAACCCTTCTTTCTTCATACCATGGCGCCTGGTGTTTTGCTGGGCTTACAGGAGCAGTCATAGGTTTGTTAATGATTAATCTCCATGTAGGAACTTTTTACCATTTTGCTGTCATTTTCATTCTGGTGGGTATACTTTGGTTGTACAGCACAAAGAATCTGACGAATATTATTCATAAAGCAGAACCGCAGACCCGTTCAATTTTTAAAGCGGTGAATCCTACACTAATTGGTTTGGGGATTATAGGTTTTCTGAGTATGGCGATTGAAGGAGCGATGTTCGACTGGAGCGGGGTTTATTTTCAGACTATAGTTAAAGCACCTGAAAACCTTGTTATATTGGGATATACAAGTTTTATCTTAATGATGACTTTAGGTCGTTTTATCGGGAATAAAATCATTGAAAAATATGGGAAAAAGATCGTTCTGCAGTGTTGTGGCATATTAATGAGCAGCGGACTTTTTCTAAGTGTTTTCTTCCCAGAACTGTGGATCTGCATTATTGCTTTTATGATCATTGGTCTTGGAAGTTCCCTGAGTGTACCGTCCGTTTACAGCACAGTAGGAAAGGTAAGTACAGTGGCTCCAAGTATTGCTTTATCATTTGTTTCCAGCATATCGTTTTTAGGATTTCTGATGGGCCCTCCTCTTATCGGATATATTGCGGAAAGTTTTGATCTTAGATATTCATATGGTCTTTTTGCCTGTTTTGGGATTTTACTGGCGATTATGGCGGGTCAGATGAAAGTCTTCAGGAAATCATAATTAATTTCTTTTTAAGGGATTTTTGACATCTTTTAAGCGTTTTTTGACATGTTCTGGCTCATGGTTGTTACCTAATCTTGCATTTTAAAATACTTTTTATCTTTATTAAAAATTTCCTTTTATGAAACCAGTCTCTGGAATTGTATCAGAATCTGTTATTGACCAGTCTTTTTCCGTAAAACGATTGGAAGATGATCTACCGTATTTAGTGGATTTTGTGAGGCTTAATTATCATCATATTGTAATCATTGAAAAGGGTAAAGGAGTACTGACGATAGATGAGCATTCTTTTGATATTGCAGATCATGAAATTTTTTTACTGTCAAAAGGCCAGATCTGCAGATTTGAAAATGATTCTGAAGTCTGTGGCTATCATATTTCTTTTGGCGACTGTTTTTGGGAAAGAGTTCCTTCCAGTGCCAGCAATTGCAAGGCAGTTCTGTTTAATAATGCTGCGGCCAATCAAAAGTTGATCCCGGATCAAACCGAAACAGATGAATTTTTAAGCTTATGTAAAAGCTTACTAACGGAGTATAAAACGGAATCTTATACCAACCAGATGGATGTTCTGGCTGCCTACCTAAAAATTATAATGATCAAGCTGGCGAATGTGAAAATGGTAAAAGAAGAAACTTTTGACAGCCAGGATTATATCATTTACCGCAAGTTTATGGAATTACTGAGCAGTCAGTATCACAGCCTTCATGCAGTGAATGATTATTCGGAGAGATTGAATATTACGCCAAGAAGGTTAAGCGAATTGTGTAAGAGGTGTTCTGACAAAAGTGCCAAAGAAATCATCAACGGGCAGATTATCGCGGAAGCCAAAAGACTTCTTCAGTTCAGTTCCCATTCTGTAAAAGAGATTGCTTATCAGCTTCATTTCGGCACATCGGAACAGTTTAGTCATTTCTTTAAAAAAAATACAGAAATATCTCCGGCAAATTATCGCAGTAAGTTCATTCATATCGGAGTATAGTTTCGACGGAAATTTTGACATCTCATCGGTATTTATTGCTATTTCCAGGCCTTTGTAATCAGGATATCTTTGGATAAAATTATATAAAGATATGTCAGTACATCGTATGAAAGAAGTCGCGGGAATCATCATCCCGGACAGTAAAATTGCAACCGAAGCCACAGAACTTCTCCTGGAACACGGAACAGAATTTATCTACAATCACTCTCTGCGTGTTTTTTTATTTTCTTCCTTAAATGCTAAGCGTGAAAACAAAGCACATGACTCGGAATTATTGTACGTGGCATCCGTATTTCATGATCTGGGACTTGTTTCTCATTACAGCAGCCCTGATCTGAGATTTGAGGTAGACGGAGCCAATGCAGCCAGAGATTTTTTGAAAGGCCATGGGATAGCTCAGGATAAACTTCAGTTGGTTTGGGATACTATTGCGCTTCACACCACCATTGGAATTGCAGAACATAAAGAAAATGAGGTTGCTTTAATGTATTCAGGAGTAGGATTGGATGTAATGGGAGAAGGATATGAAAACCTGAGTGCAGAACATCGGGAAGAGATTATCAGAGCATTTCCGAGAAATGATTTCAAAAAGAAGATTATTCCTACATTTTTCGGTGGTTTTGAGCATAAAACAGAAACTACTTTCGGAAATATAAAAGCAGATGTCTGTGCCTTCATGATCCCGAATTTTGAAAGAAAAAACTTCTGCGACTGTATTTTACATTCTCCTTGGTCCGAATAGGAAAATAGCTGTTTCAAAAAATAGACAGCCCTGGACGTTCTTAGATGATCAGGGCTGTTATTGTTTATATCCATTTTTCGATAAGATGAAGCCATAGCGCCTTTTCTTTATCGAGCAAAAAGACTGCAGATGATTTTCTTTTAGTTATGATTTCTCCAGTGACCTGTGTTTCAATATAGGTCGCAAGTCCGTGATGGTCAGAATGATTGACTTCAATATTTTCCACCTGAATGTTTCGCTCCGGAAATTTCCCAAATACGGTGGGAAGCCATTCTCCAAGCATCGATAGGGTAACAGTATCTCCGTTTCCATTAATCATTTTAAAATCTTGTGAAAATCCGGATAATAACTCCTGATAAAGACTTTCCTGATTTTCGGCTTTTCCCTGAAACCATTTTTCGATATTCCGGTGAAATTCTACTATTTCCCAAATGATCTTTTCTGTATTGTTCATAATTAAATGTATATATTTTTTGATTTTAAACTTATCTTTCAGTCAATAATTTTCCTTAATCTGTTTCCTGCCCAAAGCCCAGCCAGCTGAAAAATACCTATCATTCCTACAGCGACAGCAAAGGCTTCTGTGAATCCTAAAATTGGGATTAGATTAAAAAACAGCGTACCAATAACAGCTCCTCCGGTGACACTCCCAATTTGAATCCCTATGCTTACCAGCCCTGAAGCCTGCCCAGCTTTATCTTTTGAAACCAGAGAAATAGCCGTCCGCATCATAACAGGCATAATGGTACCATGTCCAAATCCGGCAATAAATAAGGGAATATGAGTGACAAACGAGGGCTTCTGCTGAAAATAAAAAGTAACCGAACTCATCAGAAAACCTGTCATTAATAAACCTAGTCCTAAGTAGATCATTTTGGAGGGTTTTATTTGGACTCTGGAAGTAACCAGTGGGGCCAGAAAAAAAGCAAGCCCATAAGGAATGATGGCAAATCCTGTCTGCATTGAATTTTGATGAAGAAACTGCTGAAGATAATAAGGATAGCAAATAAACAAACCTGCTGTGAAATTATAAAAGAAAATAATGAGCAGACTTAATGCAAAAGGTTTCTGCTGTAATAAAGCCGGATCTATCAGTATCGGGTGATTATTTTGAAGCTGTTTCGTTTCATATTGTAAAAATGAAATTAATACTACAATTCCAAGTATAAGAATTCCGAAAATCCACCACGCCCATCCGAATTTCTGACCGAAAATAAGAGGGCAGATGAGCATGAGTAATGCGAGGATTAATAACAATGCTCCCACAAAATCTATCTCTGTTTGCTCTTTCTTATTACCGTTATCCATCGTAAAATGGATCCCGAGAATGCAGATCACCGTAATAGGTACATTCACAAGAAATACCATTTCCCATGAAAAATGCCCCCAATGTAAGCTTAAAAGAATTCCGCCAAACAATTGCCCGATTACCGAAGCAAGACCAAATACCGAGCTGAAGAGACTGACAGCTTTAGGCTGTTCCTGACTGCTGAAAAGGTCTTTTATCGAAGCCAATACCTGTGGAGCAAGCAATGATGCACCCACTCCCTGAAACAATCTAAAAATAATCAACCAGGTAACATCCGGAGAGAAAGCGCAGGCAAGAGATGAAAACAGGAAAGTGTATAGTCCTGATATGAAAATTTTTTTGCGACCGTAAATATCACCCAACCGCCCGCCACACACAACAAGTGCCGCATAGGTAAGTCCATAAATGGCTATAACCATCTGAAGTTGGTGATCACTGGCATTCAATGCTTTTTTGATGGAAGGCAGAGCCATATTGACAATAAAATAATCCAGTGGTGAAAGAAAAGCACCTGCAATCAAAAAATTGAGTGCCTGCCACCGTTTCGGATGTACGTTCATATTTTTTTATGCAAAATTACCCGCTTTGTGTTCTGCTAAAATTGTACTTTTGGAGGAAAATACAGTGTGTCATGAAAGGATTGCCTCTTGAAGAGATTGATGTAAGAGAATTAGAACTGAAAGAAGAGATTGTATTTAAAACAAACACTTTTCTCTCATTCGTTTATATTGTCAAAGGAAAAGGAACGCTTACTTATGGTGGGCGAAATATTAATTTTTCTCAGGGTAAGCTCTTTATTATTCCACAACATGAGGTCTATCGTTTTGAAAGTGAGTCTGCTCAGCTTATCAGTATTCAATGTCCGGTGGAGTTTATTGATAAAATTCGTCTGGAAGCAGACCGTATTGAAAGTTGTGAAAATTTGTATAAATTACAATATATCAGTCATAATTATCATGCAAGAGCAGGGTGTGTTTTCAGGAATAAAAATGATGAGAACTTTGCAGAAACCATTATTCTGCAGATAGCCAATGAATTCAAAAATAAAGCTGATGATTATTTAATTATCCGCAACTGCATGTCGATCCTTCTGAATCTGATTGCCCGGAATATCATTCAGAGTGAAACTTCAGATCTGCAGGAAAATCGGAAAGCTTTCTCCATCATGAAAATCATCGCTTATATTCAACAACATATTAAAGACCGTGAGAAAACCGGAATTCAGACTATTGCCGATCATTTTGGGATTTCCGGGAATTATTTCGGAGAATATTTTAAACAGCAGACAGGTATTTCTTATCAGGATTATCTGCTGGATTATAGACTAAAACTGGTGGAAACCTATTTAAAATACAGCAGTGTCAGGCTAAGTGAGATTGCTTATGAGCTCCAGTTCAGTGATGAAAGCCATCTTTCCAAACTTTTTAAGAAATACAGAGGAGTAACTCCCGGAGAATACAGGAAAAGTTTTAAATAAATATCTTTTTAGGAGAGGGCTTTTTACTAAGTTAAAATTTAATTCCAAAAAATACAAAGTCAACTATATAGTTGACTTTGTATTTTTATATATTTACAGCAAATATATTTCAGATGGATTTTGACTTTATTAAAGAACTAGGATATAAAGCGTTGGATAGCAGATTGAAGAGAATCAGTGACCGGATGTCTCATGATGTGAGGAAATTTTATAAAGAATTTGGAATTGATGTGGAACCTAATTGGTATCTGGTTTTTATGCTGTTGCAAAAAAAGGGTGAAGTTTCTATTACCGATATTGCGGAGCCGTTGGGATATTCGCATCCTTCAGTGGTGGTTATTGTTAAAAAAATGAATGAAAGCGGTTATCTCATCATCAAAAAAGATAATGTGGATAAACGGAAACAGATCATTTCATTATCTCCCAAAGCTATTGAAATGCTTCCTCAGCTCGAGCAGATCTGGGACAGTTGTGAAAAAGCAATTTTGAAGGTATTATCAGAAGATCTGTCGATTTTCACGTATCTGGATCATATTGATCAGGAATTAAAAAATGAATCTTTTCACCACAGGTTTAAACAGGAATATTTAAAATCAATTCAATCATGAAAGCATTAATTTTCATTACAGCATTTCTTTTTTCTACGAATCTGATTTCGGCAACAGAAACGAAAATCATGATCAGAGCCAAAGCAAGAGATGCGAAGTTTATTGGAACTTCATTGGGTGGAGCTCATATTATCATCAGAAACAAGCTTAATCAAAGGATTCTGGCAGAAGGAAATACTACCGGAAGCACCGGAAATACAGATCTGATCATGAAAACACCTAAAATCAGAGGAAACTCCATTGCAGACGAACAGACAGGAGGTTTTATGGCTGCCATAGATATTGATGAACCTACATTTGTGAATATAGAAGTGGTTTCTCCTTTGAACAGCAAGCAGGCGCAGGCAGTGGTAAGTACAGAGTTATGGCTGATTCCCGGGAAACATATTCTGGGGGAAGGAATAATCCTTGAAATTCCTGGGTATATTATTGATATTCTGAAACCAAGGACCCATCAGTATATTGCCCTGAAAAGTATTAAAGATAAACCTTTCCTGTTTCAGGCAAATATTGTGATGATGTGCGGATGTGTCATTGATAAAGGAGGCGTATGGAATTCTGATGAAATAGAAGTGAAGGGAATTTTGAAGAAAGATGGAAAATTGGTGAAGAATATTGATATGTCTTTAGTTTCAACCAATCTTTTTGAAGGAAATCACACAATCAATTCTCCAGGAAATTATGAACTTGTTCTGTATGCTTATCATGAAAAAACCGGAAATACAGGTGTAGATAAGGTAAATTATGTAGTTTTTGAATAAACGAAACTCAATATATTGGAATGAAAAGAGACTTTTGAAAAGTCTCTTTTTTTATTCAGAACCAATTATAAAACCTGAAGTTCTTTAAATACTTCTATAATGGCTTCAATAAGTCCTTTGTCTATATTTTTTTCCGCAGCAGCATCCGGAAGGAGAGCCCGTAAATCACCGTGATCATCACGTTCAATAACGACTTCAGTTCCATCTACGTCTACATACAGTTTATACCCATAAGAGAATGTAGCCAGCTTTCCATTGAAAAGCAGTTCTTGACCCTTATACATTACCGGTACTTCAAATTCTTCCATTGCTGAGTTCTATTCATTTAAAAATCGGGACAAATGTCGGAAAATTATTAGAATTATTTGAAGAATTGAACTGTTTGTAGAAATTTATTATGATCAAATATGTGGTTTTTCCCCATTATTACATTGATATATTTAATTATACTTGTAGTTTCAATTAAAAACAATGAAAAAACTAATAACCACAATTCTACTTCCCTTAGGCATAGCCAGTCTATCGGGACAAAGTAAAAACAGTTCTAAGGAAATCGAATTTAAATTCAAAGACCCTAAAAACACGGCATGTTTTGTATGTATGCATGTTTTTAATAAATCCAAACCGATCTTATATGTGACCCATGATTCAGATGGATACTGGCAGTTTCTATGTGGTGAAGATCATCATAGCGAAGATAATATCAAAGTTATTTCTTTACTGCAGGCGGTTACTTTGGATGCTACCATTAATGATTTGTATAAAATGCCATTGAATACCGGAGCAGAAAGAAAGAAAATAAACGAAAAATGGGTACCGTTTAACATCAGCGAGTAACCGTTTTAACTCATTCACCAGGATGAAAATTAAAAAATAACCAACTGCACTCATGAATACAGAAGAATTTTCACGTTTACTCTTATTTCAGAATTATGAAGAAGTAGAAACT
This sequence comes from Chryseobacterium sp. T20, assembly GCF_047345655.1. NCBI lineage: Bacteria > Pseudomonadati > Bacteroidota > Flavobacteriia > Flavobacteriales > Weeksellaceae > Chryseobacterium > Chryseobacterium sp. T20. The sequence goes on along the minus strand of NZ_JBLFDU010000001.1, from coordinate 315,165 downwards.
GTTTTACAACAGGGCTTTGACCCTAACACTCTTTTAGAACAGGATAAGCCTGGTATGGAATGGAGTTCTTACGCGGATGACTATAAAATGATGTATATATTATGGAAATATGGTGGTCAACCTACCACACCCTGGGCAGAGGAAATTATTAATAAGTTTGAAAAAGGGGAAAGCTATATTGAAGTAGAGCAATTTTATTCAAAAGAAAGAAATGATGTAGGTAATATAGAGGATTATAAGGATTTTACCCATGAATTTTCTGTGCAAAAATTTGAATTCCAAACCGGAATAATCCGTCTTCAGGAAGAATCTTTGTATAAAATTTTCATTCCTGTCTCGAAATTTGTTCTTGATAACAGTATTGTAGACACCGCTATAGAACTTGACTTTGTTCCACTGCCGGAACCACTATATGCTTACATCGGAAAATCTGTTGTGTTTCCTGTAAATCCGGAAGAAGGGTATGCAGATGGCTCTGTCTATGTAAGAAGTAGTCATAATCCTGTAGATCTCACCAGATTGAGTTTTCTAAATGCTGAAGATGGAATGTTGATGGTTGAGGCATCTATAAAATTTGATTTTGAGTACGAAGATATTTGATTTGAAAACGAAGAACTTGTCATAAGAGTTGCTCTTGAAATTTGCTGAGGAATACTTTAATCATTTAGGACATTTCATTACTCCATCCAACGTTACAATATCTTTGAAACTGTTTGTGATAATGCAGTTATTTTTTGTATAAAATAAGATAAACAAATTATCTTTGAGTATGAAAAATACAATCACCCTTTTCTGGTTCAGACGTGATTTGAGGTTGGAGGATAATATCGGACTTCATTATGCACTCCAGTCTGATGCTCCGGTAATCCCCATTTTTATATTTGATACTGATATTCTGGGAAAGCTGGAAGATAAAGAAGACCGCAGGGTTGATTATATCTATCAGGCCTTGAGGGATATCAATGCTTCATTAAAAAAATACCACTCAAAAGTCAATACCTATTATGGTAAGCCCATAGAAATATTCAGAAAACTATCTGAAGAGTATACTATTGAAGGTGTTTTTTGTAACAGAGATTATGAACCTCAGGCGATTGAGAGAGATAAGGAAGTCTATTATTTTTTTAAGGAAAAGAATATTCCTTTTAAAGCTTATAAAGATCAGGTGATTTTTGATAAAGACCAGATTATTAAAAAAGACGGTTCTCCTTATACCGTTTACACCCCTTTTGCCAAGAAATGGCAGGAAGCGTTAACACCCGAACATTATCAATCTGTTAAATTAAATTTTAAAAACCTTTTTCCACAGAAATATTCTGAGATTCTGACTTTAAAGGAAATCGGTTTCAAAAAAACGGATTTTGATTTTAAAAAGCCGGTTCTGAAGGCTTCTATTATAGATAACTATGATCAGTTTCGTGATTATCCAGCGCTGCAACATACCACACAGCTCGGCATTGCTTTACGCTTTGGAACCATCAGCATCAGGAAATGTGTGGCTTTTGCATTGAAACATAATGCGGTATGGCTTTCGGAGCTGATCTGGCGTGAGTTTTTTATGCAGATTTTATATCATTTTCCTCAGGTGGTTCATCAGTCTTTCAAAAAACAATATGATAATATCCACTGGCGGAATAATGAAGAGGAGTTTAAACACTGGTGCGAAGGAACGACAGGGTATCCAATCGTAGATGCCGGAATGAGAGAACTGAATCAGACGGGTTGTATGCATAATCGGGTAAGAATGATTGTGGCGAGTTTCTTATGTAAACATCTGCTGATCGACTGGCGTTGGGGAGAAGCTTATTTTGCCTTAAAACTCAACGACTACGATCTGTCTGCAAACAATGGAAACTGGCAGTGGGCAGCAGGAAGCGGCTGTGATGCGGCTCCTTATTTCAGAGTTTTTAATCCAACGGCTCAGACAGAAAAATTTGATAAAGATTTACTGTACATCAAAAAATGGCTTCCGGAATGGAATACGCCAGCATATCCTTCTCCCATCGTAGAACATACCTTTGCCCGTGAAAGAGCTTTATCAGAGTATAAAAAAGCATTGACATAAATAATGTGATATGAAAAATGCCCGGTAACGAAAACGTCACCGGGCATCAACCAATTGATATTTAATATGAAAAGTTACTTGCTAAAGTAACAGGATCATCAGATTGTTTTCAGATACAGCTCCTGTAATTCCTGTGCTGTAAATGCTTTGGAAGGTAAATTCTGTACCAGTTCTCCCTGTTTCATAATGCCAATATTGGTGGCTACACTCACCGCGTTGAAGATGTCATGAGTCGCCATTAAAACCGTTCTTCCTTCTTTACCCAGCTGACGTACAATTTCTGTAAACTCTGCTGTAGCTATGGGATCCAGCCCGCTGGTAGGCTCATCCAGGAGAAGTACTTTCGCATCTTTAGCCAATGCAATGGCAATTCCTACTTTTTGTCGCATCCCTTTGGAATATCCTCCCAAAGCTTTGTTATGCGCTATTTCCTGTAATCCTGTGCGTTTGAGTAATGCAGCCAGTTCATCTTTCTGATAATCAAACCCTGCAATTTTAGAGAAGAAATCGAGGTTTTCTATTCCTGTAAGGTTAGGATATAAAAGAACGGTTTCAGGAATATAAGCCAGATGCTTTTTTATCTTTTGTGGTTCTTCTTTTACCGAAATATCATTAATGAAAGCATCTCCGGAAGTCGCTTTAATAAGTCCCAGAAGAATATTAATCGTTGTACTTTTTCCAGCTCCGTTTTGTCCGAGCAGCGCAAAAATTTCTCCTTTTTTTACTTCCAGATTAAGAGAATGAAGGGCGGTGAAATCGTTGTATTTTTTATGTAGGTTGACTGTTTTTAACATAGTTTTCTGTATTTGTATTGTGAAAGGATGATGAACAAAGCAATGAAGATGAGGTATGGCAGAAGGATCTTTATCCATTGTATATGTTCGGAGAATTTAAAAGCCTGTATGGTTTGCTGCGCCCAGTTGATAGATTCTGCATTCTTGCCCGAGAAAATAAGAGGGTAGAAGAACAGTTTTTTTTTCTCATGGAATTTCTTGAGGGAGGAAGCATACTGCAAATGATTCTGCATATCAGATTTTGCCAGATGACTTTCTACAAGCTGAGTATGAAGATTCGGAAGGAGATATCCTAAATAGTTTGCAGCCTGATTTCGTTTCTGCATTTTTTCCGTGTATTGTTCTGAAGATTTTGCAGATTCAAGATCTCCCATATGCTGCATGGCATAATACCAGGTCCATGTGAAGGTATCATTTTCTTCTACTTTAAAATTGCTGTATTGTGGATAGGCTTTGTAAAACTTTTCCATAGTGGGGTGTTTGGCCTCATCCCATTTGTTGTGATAGCCCTCTCTCTGTTCCATTACGGCTTTAAGAGATTCATGAACCGGATAGATCTTTTGTATCAGAATATTACTGCTCATAGGAATAATAAAATTGATCCCCACCCATACAATCAAAAGGATTAATGCATTCTGAGCTGATGATTTACGGAAAGAAACAATCCATCTGCACAAAGCAAACCAGAACAGAATATACAGCCATCCACTGATCAGAAAAGCAATATAGGAAGAGTCTAAAGGTATTTTTATCCAGATCGAAGCGATGATAATTAATGCAAGATAAACAGCTGTCACCGCCAAAAGACGGATGAACATCTTTTGATCCAGAAGCTTTTGCAAATTACCACTCTGTACGGAAAGTAGTTTCCACGTTCCTCTTTCTTCTTCCTCTGAAATCAGATTATAACAGAATGCTACAATCACCAGTGGAAAAAGGAAAACAATAACAAAACTGAAATCAAAATTTCCAACCGCTGCATTGGCAGGATTATAAAAATCAGCATTGTAGCGTTGTTCCTCCAGGTTTCGGATGGTTACTCCCTGAATAGATGGATTCAGGTCACGCATTCCGATATTTAAAGCAGCCAGTTTGGGTGTTTCATTCACCAGATTGAATTTAATATAATAAAGAACCAGCCCCAGATCATCTTTGTGAAATTTTGTATTCCTTTCTATACTTTCTTTTTGAAATGCTCCGCTTTTGGAGATAATATCTTCGTTCCTGTCTAAAAATTTTTTTCCTGTATAAATGGCCATCAGTCCGGCTATCAATAAAAACAGCAGTGCAATGATATAGGCTTTGTTACGGTAAAATTGGGTATATAAATAACGATTCATTTAGATTAATTTTAATTTTCTTCCACTTATTTCGATCGCAATAACGCAGATAACCATCCATAGAACTAATGCAGCAGCAGGTATTGGCTGTTGTTTCAGGTTATCCAGAACGGAAGTATACCGGTACTGAAAATCCGGGAACTTTTCCCAGTTGTGTTTGTCGATGACAGCGGGCGGCCCGCCGTTTTCCGGTTTAATATTGCTGATCTGCTCAATCTGCAAATCATTTAAATGCTGAGCCATCTGATAGCGATATTCTTCTGCCTGCTTCTGAAACTGGTTATAGGAGAAGAAATCTGTGCCTGTAGCAATCATGGAAAAGTTTTTAATAGCAATCGCAGGATTGATCAACCCTGAAAAATCTGTCAGATCTTGCTGTTTGTTGTATATGGTCTGCAATTCCTTTTGATGTCTGATGTAAATCTGTGAACTTATTTTCTCTCCTTCCTTCATGACAAATCCACCGTAGTTGAAAGGAAGTTCATTGGTTGTTTTCACTTGATACTTTGTCAGTAATGAATCTTTAATTTTTTTAAAATGCGGATCATCAGGATTATGACTGTCACCGGATTTTAAAATATCTTTTTCAAGAGTAGTTTCGAAAGCAATCCGGGATGGCGCAGGATATAAATTCTGTGCTGCAAACTGAATTCCTTTAGGCAAAACAATAATAAAAAGAAGCCAGAAACCAATAAGGCTGATCAACGCTGATGAGGTATTTTTACTATTTGCAGAAACTACTACGGTCAACGTACAGATAAAAAAGTAATAGATCATATAAGCAGGTAACAGAAATGATAATCGTAATACAATATCCGCTGTATTGGTAGTCTCAGACATAAATGCAGCCATGAAAACAATAGGAATAACCGGAATCAGGAAACATAAAGAAAACAGCCAGAGTCCCAGTATTTTACCCCAGATAATATCTCTTCCGGAAGTTCCCTGCACACTGATGATCTTTAAAGTGGCATTCTCACGTTCCTGAACAATTAATCCAAATCCCAGAAAAAGAATAATCAATGGCACAATACTCTGCAGAATAAAGGCACTGCTAAATGCTCCAAATCGGACCAAAGTTCCGGAACTTCCTGCTTCCGAAAGGTTGGCGGTATTCTGTTTATGGGCCTCCAGAAATATGACATTTCCTAAATAATCATCCAGTCCGTTGTCAAAAATATTTAAGGGATGCCCGATTCTGAAAACCAGATAGCCATAATGAGCCATACGGTGTGGATGTTTATCTGGTCTGTGCTCCCAGCTTTCTCTGACTTCTTTCCGGTATTCTTTTATTTTCGAAAAAGAGTCTGTGTATTTTGTATATCCTATACCAATACTCAGCATACAGAACAGGAGTACGGCAATAGTGGTGAGCAGATTTTGTTTTCCTTTAAACAAATCCTGCCAGGTTTTTCTTACCATCAGTTGTAAGTTTGAAATAGCCATAGTTTAAAATTTATAAGTAGCAGTTAGTAAATAATTTCTTGGAGTTCCCGGAAATAACCTTAAATAGTTCTGAGCCCCGATCCAGTAGACTTTGTTGGTGATATTATTCAGATTAAAAGAAAGCTGAACAGATTTTGCCGGTGTGTAATATAAAGCAGCATCTATTGTCGTATAGGCAGGAAGTTCAAAACTCCTTGTGAACCACGGAACTTTAGAACTCTGATAAAGCATTCCGGCACCAATTCCAAAGTCTTTTAGGAATTCAATAGTTGAAAAATTGTAACGAGTCCAGATATTCACCGAATTTTTAGAAGTGTTTTCTTTCCTTTTTCCTACAAGATCACGGTTGGTGTCATCCAGTATTTTAGCATCAATATAGCTGTAGCCTCCGTAAATATGCCATTGAGGAAGAATATGTCCGGAAAACTCAGCTTCAAATCCCCGGCTTCGGTCTGCACCACGCTGTACAATCTCATCAGGTTCTGAAGGATTATTGGCATTGATTAAAATATTTTTCTGGTTAATCTCATACACCGCAAGATTAAGAGAAATTCTTCCAAAAAGCTGTGCTTTGATTCCCAATTCTTTAAGATCAGAAGTTAAAGGTTTGAATCTTGCTGCAGATCCTGTAAGACCGGAGGTATTGGGCATCAACGTTACCGTATTGGATTGAGGCTGATATCCTGTTAAATAAGTTCCATACACATTGATATGATCCGTTACACTATAAGTAATACCGAATCTGTAAAGAAGTTTGTTGTTGGTAAAAGAGGTCGCATTGTTTTCTTTAAAATTGGTGATATCCTGAAACCATTCCTGACGGATTCCCGATAAGATTTTAAACTTTTTCCAGGTAAAAAGATGCTGGATATAAGCTGCATGCGTTGTGGTAAGAGCAGAAGGTAATGGCGTGATCACATTAAGCGTATTAAAATCCACACCCTGATAATTTGCAGCTCCCGGATTCAGATCAAATGGAGTAACATTCGGTTTAGGAATAATCGTTCCGTTATAATTAACCGTTTGATATTCCGAAGCTTTTGTGGGATTGTAAGAAGAAGCTACAGAACCGTACTTCAAAAGAAAACCTCTTGCGGCATTCTGTTGCCCGCCTTTACGTTTTTCCCAGATCTGACTGTCATAGCCTATCAAAGCCTGATGCTGCACAGCCCCGGTTTTGAATTTAAAATTAAAATAAGCATTAATGTTGTCCGTGGCCCAGTTTTGCTTTCTTTGTACAAACTGCATCATGGCAAGGCTGGAAACCGGTTTGTTATCCATATCAGGCACAAAAGAGTTGGTTGTTCTGTGCTCCTGCAGGTTTTCTCTCCAATATTGCTTCATATAGGAAGCATTGAAACTGATGGATTGGTTAAAATGATGGGCAACCGTTCCCATTATTATGAGTTCTCTGGTTTTAAAAAAATCATCCGGAGCCCCTAAATTCAGACTTCTTGGAGTACTGTATAAATCTGTTTTTCCTGCCACTGCCCCGAAAATCGGCTGTCCTCTGTCAAGGTTTCCATAGAGATCATTAAAAATCATTTCCACATTCACGGATGTTTTTTCATTCGGAACAAAGGTGATGGAAGGAGAGATCAGGATACCACTGTTTTTAACATGATCCCTGAATGAATGAGCATTCTGATACGCTCCGTTAAAACGATAAAGTAAAGTTTTACTCTTATTTAAAGGACCTGTAAGATCTGTAGTGACACGATAGGTATCAAAACTTCCTCCTGATAAACTGATTTCGTGACGTGGATTTGACAATGGTTTCTTCGTGACCATATTAATTGTTCCTCCAGGATCTACGCTGGACATGGTAATGCTTGCCGGACCTTTGAAAACCTCTACACGTTCGATATTGGAAGTCATCGGCTGTAGAAAATAATATTGCCTTGTCCGCATTCCATTGATGATCTGACCTTCCTCATTCTGGCTGATCCCACGGATGTTGGATTGGTTATAGTAGCTGGAAGGAGAAACTCCGTTCACATTTTTCATGACATCTCCAAGCTGGAAAGCCTGACGGTCGGTGATCAGTTCCTTGGTAACGGTGTTGAGTGTTAAGGGTAGATCTTTGTTTTTCATCGCAACCTTAGTGGCGGCAAAGGAGTAGTCGGAAGTGTAATCTTTAGATTTTCTTCCGATGACCTCAACAGTTTGAACCACTGTAGATAATGAATCTTCAGAACGGGATTGGGCACAAAGAAATGATGATGCAGTGATGAAACTTACGCTGAAAAGTTTCATAGAATTTGGGGAAATACAATGAATTATTCCCGAATAATTAAAATTACTGGTAGTCATGAACAGGGATGTACGGGCAGTGAATGTGCCCATTAATAAAAGGATATCCTTGCTGGTGTGAAGACACAGGTATCCACGGAATTACAGTACAGACTAAAAAATCTGTAAACGAAATATTAGGGCAGCATAAATTACGCTACCGCAGAAAATAGGGATGGGGGAGCTCTGGAACTGAAAAAGTCCAGAAGACAACGATAAGAAATGGCTTTCGGTTGTGGCATCTCGTTATCATTAGTAGTGTCGATAGCAAAATCCAAATTTAAAGGTTCAGGGAGAAGAATATTGGTCATATGCATATGAAGCGCACACTGACATTCGTCGTCCTGAGAAAAAGTAGGAATTTTCTCTTCTTTTGAACCTTTTTTATAGATCACTTTACTTTTGGCGTGTCTGGCATGATCAAGACATGTCGTTACTCCGCTGACATTTGAAACAAATATCAGAAGTAAAGAAAAAACAAAAAAGACTCTGAGAAATTTTTGCATAATAGAAAAACAAATGTACAATTTAATTTGATAAAAATTGAATGATGAATAAAAAGTAGCAGATATTTTTAGCTTTTACTTGAAATCAACAGATTGAAATTTGTTATATGGAGTATGGTTGTTCATATGGATTTAATCTTAAAAATTTAAATGAACTTCAGTGATATATTAGCAAATTATTTATATTTTTGATCGATTAACTAATTGATTAAATTTATGTTGATATCAAAAACTGCCTTTCGGGGCTTAAGTTGTGCAATCGGTTGCATTGCTTTCGGATTTTTATCTGCTCAAAATATTGTTCAGGTTACAAATCCTTCGGAGTTTGCCAGAAATGAAGTGGTAGCCGTTCCCAAAACTTTATTGAAATCATTTTTAAGGAAGCATACTGAAAAAGACCTTAGAATAAAAGATGCAAAAGGAAACTGGATTCCCATTCAATGGATTGATTATGATGGGGGTGGAAAGGGGGAAGAATTACTTTTTCAGGCGAATATTGATGCAGGAAAAACAAATACTTATACTATTGTAGCAGACGGAAAAGCTCAGATTCCGGTAAGCAGGATTTCTACTTATTCCAGATTGGTTCCTGAAAGAGTAGATGATTATGCCTGGGAAAACGACAAGATTGCCTTCAGAGTGTATGGTCCGAAAGGCCAGCAGGAAGCTTTGCAGGGAATAAAAAGCAGTACCCTTTCAAGCGGTGTAGACATCTGGCTGAAAAGAACGGATCAGCCTGTGATCAACAAATGGTATAAAGGTTATCTTACAGATCCTATGTATTATCATAAAGATACAAGAGGTGAGGGATACGATCCATATCATGTAGGAAACAGCCGTGGAACGGGCGGAATCGGAATATGGGAAAATGAAAAACTTCAGACCTCCCAAAACTTTATATCATCCAAAACAATCGCCGAAGGTCCTTTAAGAACTGTTTTTGAACTTACTTACCAACCATGGAGCGAATATGGAGTGAAAGAAACCAAAAGAATTTCTTTAGATCTGGGTTCCAACTTCTCAAAATTTGAATCCACTTTTGAAACGAAAAAGCCCATTCCGAATTTTACTGTCGGAATTACTCTGCATAAAAATGAAGGAAAAACTCAACTGAATGATAAAAGCGGATACTATCTTCACTGGGAAAAAATAGATGATGCATTTGTAGGAGAAGGAATTGTAATAAATCCCAGAATTGTTGAAAAATCACTTGCCTTCACCTCTGAAATTCCAGATGAAAGTAATCTGTATGTTGTGACCAAACCTTCAAAAGTCTTAACCTATTATGCTGGATTTGCGTGGCAGAAAAGCGGACAGGTTCAGACACAGAAAGATTGGGAGAATTTGCTTGAAAAACAGTCGGAAATCATTGCGAAACCTTTGGTGGTGAAAGTTATTAAGTGAGAGGGTTTGAGGGTTTGAGAGTTGTAGGGTGGAAGTGTTTTAGAGTAAAATGCTCAATTTAATTTTAAATAATAAAAATGAATCTAAAAATATACACATTGGCATTAGGGATATTAGCGGTTAACTGTTCATCCCAGGTGAAAGATACATTAGCGGAGAAAATGCTGATGTATCAGCTTCCTAATGGTGGCTGGGGAAAACAGCTTCAGGATAAATCGGTGGTTAATTATAATCTGCCGATTGATAAAGCTCTTTTAAAAAAGATAAAATCAACAGGTGATGATCACGCTACGATTGATAACAATGCTACTTCAAGGGAAATCAATGCGTTGATTAAAGCATATTCAACAACCAAAAATCCGGATTATTTAAAAGCAGCGGAAAAAGGAATCAGTTACCTCATTCTTATGCAGTATGAAAACGGAGGTTTCCCTCAGTATTACCCTAATTCGGGGCTCTACAGAAAGCAGGTGACCTATAATGATAATGCGATGATCAACGCTTTGACGGTTCTTTATAACGCAGCGGAAGGAAAGAATAATTTTGATGTGGTTTCCTCATCATTAAAAGAAAAATCAAAAGTTGCCGTACAAAAAGGAATTAGGTGTATTTTAAAAACGCAGGTTCTGCAGAAAGGAATTCCATCCATTTGGGCAGATCAATATCATGAGATTACACTGCAGCCGGATAAGGCAAGAGCTTTCGAACCCATTTCATTAGCCACCGGAGAATCGGTAGGAATTATAAGGTTTTTAATGATGCAGCCGGTGACTCCTGAGATTGAGAAATCAATCAAAGTTGCCATACAATGGTTCAGACAGAATAAAATAGAAGGGTATAGCTACAATGTGACCAAACAGAATGGAAAAGCGATAAGAGTATTGGCTGAAGATAAAAATTCCGTGATCTGGGCAAGGTTTTATGATATTCATACCAATAAACCTTTGTTTGGAGACCGTGACGGAAGTGTAAAATATAACTACAATGAAGTCTCAGAAGAAAGAAGAAACGGTTACAGCTGGTTTGGTGATTTTGCAGAAAAGCTTTTAGCCAAGGAATACCCGAAATGGCTTGAGAAAAATAAATTAAGTGAATAATTGATCTTTAACAGGAGCGGGTTTCGGCCCGCTTATTTTTTTTCAAATAAAAAAAGAGCATCTCATTTCTGAGACGCCCTCTTCCTTTTATGACTACTAATACTGAAGTCTTGTGTTAAAACTGATCACAAACATTACCTCCTAAAGTAGCTCCTGCATTAGCTGTTACATCTGCCTTTACATCTGCTACATTAAGTTTTGTGATACTGTATGGCGGAGTGAATGCTGTTCCGCTTCCTGCTGTATTTCCGGTAACATTGATGAAACTGCTTCCGGATTGGGTTACCGCTGTAAGTCCACTCATCAGGTTGATAGGCTCTTTTACATTTTCAAAAACATTTCTTTCTACCAGAATATTGGCCTGAACTCCAGCTGCAATACATTTATTGCTTACAGAACTGTTGAAATAACTGTTCAGGATATGGATTTTACCAAATCGTACTCTTGGCATACGCTCTCTGCATCCAGGTGCCCACCAGCATCTGACAAAAGTTACATTCAGTTTTCCTGCATCAGCAGTGGCACCATCACTGGATCCGATAAGGTTGGAGAATCTGTGATCATCCGTTCCTCCTGAGCCTCCAGGTTTGGGAGCTTTCAGATAATGGAATTTCGTATAGGAAACGGTAACATAGTCGGATTTATTCTTGATGTCAAAATTTCCGTCAACGCCATCTCTGAATTCACAGTGATCTATCCATACGTTTCGGCAGTCATCCAGAATGGCATTATCCCAACCATCGGTGTCATAAGCTCCCGGACCTTCAAAAATCAGATTCCGGATAATGATATTGTTACATCTTTTAATATTGATAATACCTGATCCGTCTTTAGTCTGATCTGTAGAAACCAGCTTCGCTCCGGCTGTTCCGTAGATTGTTTTTCCTGTTTGATCCTGAAGAGATAAACGGGTAGTGATGGTAATGGTTCCGGTTACTTTGATCACTTTTACAGCAGTATTTTCAATGGCTGCTTTTAACTGAGCATAGGTTGATACTGTTGTTTCTGCTGCTGTTCCGCCACCGGTAGTTCCACCGTTTTGAGATGCCCATCCCGGTGCTACGCAATTGGCCAGAGGAACAATCTTTTGTGATAAAGAGTTTTTAATATTGAGTTCGCTTTGTGCCAGATCATTGTTGATTTCTTCCTGACCACATCCGGTTAAGGCAAAAGCAGAGCTTAGAGCGGCTGTTAATAAGGCCGCCTTGAACGTTGTTTTCATAGTTTATATTTTGTGATTTGTTCTTGGTGTAAAATTATAGTATTAATATTAAAGTATTTTATATTTTAATATATTAATATTTATATAATTATAATATTAAATATTTTGTTTGATCAATCGGTTGCATTTTATATTTTTTTAAAAATTTATTTGTTGTTTTAGATTGGTCACTAAAAATGGTAGTATTTTATATTTTTAATGCTTGGTTCTTTGTTGGATTATCGCAATGGCGCAAGGTTTTGTATGCATTATACTCTTTAAGATCTAAGAACATTTGACTTTGCTCGACATGAGATTTCCAGCAAAGGATGTAGTTTACAATTTTATCGGAGATAAAATCTTTGCGTCTTAAAAACGGATGGTATTTCAAAAAAAAACTTAGCGCCTTTGCGTTTTTCCAACATTCTTTTAATTAAATGATAAAATCCTCCCGAAAAGGTGTAAATGAATCAATGAGTTTTCCCTCTTCAAGACACTTTACTCCATGAAAAATATTGGGCTGTGCAAAAAATCCATCTCCCTCCTTTAAAACTTTTGTTTCACCATCTACGGTAACTTCAAACTTTCCGGAAGCGACATACGTGATCTGAGAATGAAAATGTTGATGCAAAGCTCCTATAGCATCTTTCTCAAACCTTACAATAACCATCATCACCTGGGAATTATATCCAATAAACTGTCTGGAAATCCCATTTCCTACATCTTCCCATGCAGTATGCCCATCGAAGAAAGGTTCTTTTCTGAAATCCATTTTATCTTTTTTTAATTACAATTTTGTACGATCTGCAATCCGTTTTATTTTATATACTTCTCCAAACCCGTTTTCAAGCCTTTCAAAGAAGTAGCTGCCAGTTTTGCAATAGATTCTGCTCCCAGCTTTGATAAATGGGTATCATCATCTTTTCCTTCCGGATAAAAAGGGTCGTCTCCCTTTTTATAATGCAGATGCAGTTTCTTTGAGTTTTCCGGTCCGTAAGAAACTTCAAGCTGTTCTGATAAAAGCTGTAGGTCAACAAAAGGTACTTTAAGATCATTGGCAACCATTCTTACCACCAGAGGATATTCTTTATGGGTATCCACCAAAACACCTTTTTCGTTAAAATTCCTTCTCACAATTGACGTCATAAGGATGGGAATAGCCCCTTTAGCTCTTGCTTCGTTTACATATCTTTCAAGATTGGTTCTGTACTGGGTGTATGGATTGGTAAAACGGGCAGAGTCATTCACTTTCTGATCATTGTGTCCGAATTGAATGATGACAAAATCTCCTTTCTTAAGTTGGTTCAAAACTTTATTCCATCGGCCTTCCGTTCTGAAACTTTTGGAGCTTCTTCCGTTGGTGGCATGATTCTGAACGGATATTCCTGTTGTCAAAAGGGATGGAAGCATCTGTCCCCATCCATGCTCTGGATTCTTATCCGGATTTTCTTTATTGGCCATGGTAGAATCACCGATGAGGAATAACGTAGGTTGCTGTGCATAGCTGAGGATGGAGATGAAAATGATGAGAAGGGTAAGTTTTTTATTCATTTTTATTTTGCTTATTATAATTCTTTTGTCTTTCAAACCGAGGATTCACATTGTTGAGCAAAAAGGTTGGGGAAGCGCAAAGGCGCAAGTTTTTTTCAAAGTTTATGTTATAAGGCGCAAGGATTTTATCTCCGATAAAATTGGTAGCAACATACCTTGCTGAAAATCTCAGATTTTCTTGCGTCTTAAAAGAGTATGATGCTAACAAAACCTTGCGTCTTTGCGATTATCCAACAGTTATCTAATTAGGGTTCCAGTTGTCAAAGATTTTCTCTAAGGTGTAATTTTTAAGGTCCTTTGCTGTCAGTTGATGTGACCAGCTCACCCGTTTTGAAGGATTTCCCCCTTCGCTTTTACTTCCGTATTCTGCGTAGTAAGCTGTTTTTTCTTTGTCGGGAAACATTTTGTCTCCTTTCCAGGGATTCCAGCCTTCGGGAAGAATATGTTTTCCCATTTCCGTATTGATGAAAACCGTTTTAGCATAAGGTCTCCACGGTCTTCCGAGATATACTTTAGACACCTCATCTTTAGCAATAAGCTTGCAATCGAAAAAGACAAATCCATATTTTCTGTCCATTTCTGTGGCAGCGGCAGTGATGTAAGAATCGGCTAGACTTTTAATCGTACAATTTTTAAAAACAGCAGTGGCCTGTCCGAAAATAAAATCGGTCGTTCCTTCTATATAACAGTTTTCAAAATACTGTCTGCTATGGTTGGAAGCGGAATAAAGAGTGTCCTGACAGCCAAGGATATCAGAATTCTTAATCACGAAACGATCTCCTTCTACGTGAAGCGAAACCGCCTGGCCTTCGTTGCATGAGCTGTTTTGAATGGTTAGATTGCTGATCTTAATATCATCACCCATTACCAGAAGAGTATACGAGTTAAAAGTCGTCATCTTTTCATGAAAGGCATCTGGTTTTCCTGAGAAATCATTGTTGGTAATTATCGTATTGCTCTTATTTTCCCCTTCCAGCGTGATTTTATGCTTTGAAGAGGGAATAATCACTTTCTCATGATAGATTCCTGTTTTGATTTTGATTAAAGCTTCTGCCGGACCAAGATCTCTTACAGAGTTGATTGCTTTTTGAATGGTGGTAAAATCTCCACTTCCGTCCTGAGCCACTGTAAGGGTGATGTAAGGTTTGCTCTGTCCCCATAGAAACTGAACTATTGGCAAAAACAGAATTACAAATAATTTTTTCATAAGCTCCGGTTAAAAACTATTTCAACACTTTATTTAAAAAATCAACAGTATAGTTCAATGTTTCGGTGAACCATGGCTCTGCAGACCAGAATGAATGTGGAGAATCTTTTATTTCATGAAATGCAGTAGGAATGTTGTACGCCTTTAATTTTTTCATCATATCGTCTCTTCCGGCATGAAATCTGGGTTGAGAACTGTTGATAAAAAGAGTAGGCGGTGTATTTTTGTCCACATATTCCAGCGGTGAAGCTTCTGTCCAGTTTTTTAGGTTGGTATTCCTGTCTCCATCCAGCCAATAGGAAGCGTAAGTACTTTCCTCTGCATCAGGATGAATGAAGGATACAATTCCATCAATATTGATGATCGCTTTGATATTATTTTTCTTTTGTACGCCAATCAGAGTGGCCATCTGAGCTCCTGCAGATTCGCCCAAAACGGCTATTTTCTTTTTATTTAAAAAATATTTTTTGTGATGAGTCTGCAACCATTGAATAGCGTTTTCTATGTCTTCAATTCCGGCCGGATATTTTGCGGCATCCGCAAGACGATAACCTACAGCAATCACTACAAATCCTTTTGAAGCTAATTCCATAGCCATATATTTCTCATTTTCCTTGCTTCCGGAAATCCATCCGCCACCATGAACCATTGCAATTCCTGCATGCTTTTTTGAATCATCAATAGGGTAGTATACATCGGCTTTTAATGATGTACCATTTATATTTTTGTATTCAATATCCCTGTCTATGCTGATATTTGGAGGAACCGGGCGATCAATAGAGGTAATGAAAGGATATTTCTTCTTTAACTTTTCAAAAGTTCCTTCATTGGTGTAAGGAGAAGCATTCGGTCTGCTTACCTGCCCGAATGCCATCGTCCCTACGAAGAAAATAGAAATATAAGTATGTCTTTTATTAAAAATCATTTTGTTAGATTTTTACATTGAAACCATTAAGAATTTTTAAGCCATTAAGATGCATGAAGCGTTGGAATACGCAAAGGCGCAAAGTTTTTATCCTTTATTTTGTTTATAAGTCGCAAGAAAATCAAAGATTTTCAGCAAAATGAGAGGCTTCCAATTTTATCGAAGATAAAATCTTTGCGTCTTAAAAGCACTGTTCATTTAATCTTTTGCATCTTTGCGATAATCAACTATTTTACTGAGTTCTTAGTTACATCCGTTCCTATGGAAACAGTACTCTTATCAGATAGCATATCTTTTGGTACAGCTACAGCTCCGGTTTTGTTTCCTAAGATTTTGATATAGGGTTTTACCGGTGATTCAAATTTCACGGTAGACAGGTTGATGTTTTTACTGTTATAAACCGTTGCTCCCGTTCCTTCCGTGTATTTCAGGGTTACGTTCTTTAACTGGATTCCATCTGCATCTACAATAGTCAATGCCTTTTTGGTATCGAATTTTGAATCTTCAATCACAATATTTTTAAGGTTCATTTCGGCAAGGCCAAATAGGGTGATAGCTTCGTAAGAGTTGACTGCATTGATGTTTTTAAAGAATATATTTCTGAAAACCGGAGTTTCTTCCGTTACCGGATATACTTTTTCAGGGGATTTGTTTCCTTCCTGTTTCTGTCCGTCTTCTAAAACCGGGGAAGAACCTTCGTAAAACATATTAAAACCGATCGTCTGTGTCGGAATATTAATCATATCAATATTTTTGATGTAAATATTCTCAACAATTCCACCTCTTCCACGGGTCGTTTTGAAACGAAGTCCGATATCTGTTCCGATAAAAGTACAGTCGGAAACATGAATATTTCTGGCACCTCCGGACATTTCGCTTCCTACAACAAATCCTCCATGACCGTGATAGACGATATTGTTTTTGATAATGACATTTTCTGTAGGCATTCCTCTTTTTCTGCCGTCTTCATTTTTCCCTGATTTAATACAGATCGCATCGTCGCCCACGTCAAAAGTATTGTCGTAGATCAGTACATTTTTACAGGATTCAAGATCTACACCATCCCCATTTTGAGAGAACCATGGATTTCTTACGGTAAGGTTTCTTAAAATCAGATTGGAACACATCAGAGGGTGAAGATTCCACGCCGGGGAATTCTGGAAGGTAGGACCATCTAACAATACTTTGTCACAACCCACCAGACTCACCATTACCGGACGCAGAAAGTCTTTTACCGTGTTCAGTTCGTCTTTGGATATTTTATCAGGAACATTGAAGCTTGAGCTGCTTTCAAAACCTTTTTTATAGCTTTCTGAAGGATACCATGTTTTGCCGTCAGAAGATAATATTCCACCGGATTTGATGATTTCTTTCCATTCCGACTCTGCCACTTTACTTTTTTTGATGGCTCTCCAGGCATCTCCGCTTCCATCAATGACTCCTTTGCCTGTGATGGCAATATTGGTTGCATTTTTTGCTGAAATAGGCGATTGGCAACGCGTAGTATTTAATCCTTCAAAACTTACATCTACCAATGGGTAATCATTTTTATCTTTGCTGAAAATAATGAAAGCGCCTTCTTCTATATGAAGGTTGATATTACTTTTCAGTTCAATAGGCCCAGTGAGCCACATTCCTCTAGGGACAACCAGTTTTCCACCTCCTTTTTTGCTAAGGTCATCAATGGCTTTTTTGAATGCCTGTGTATTTTTTACATTTCCCCCTGAAACTCCACCAAATTGAGTGATGGAAACGGTATTGGCCGGAAAAGATGCTTCCACAACATGAGGCATTGTAAACTCAATGTTTTTATAAATATCCAGATTCTGAGCATAGGCATGCCCGGAAAACATCATTGCTACTGCTAAGCTGATTATGGTAAGTGACTTCTTCATGTTATTTTTTTTGAGTTTTAATTATATTCTTAAATTCCTGATACACCAGTGAAGCGACTATTTTTGCCCCCTCAGGCTGAAAATGGGTATTGTCTTTCTGTCCTTTAGGATAAGCCTCGTAAGTATTTTCCGGAAGATTCATAAAATAATGACTGGTGGTAAAATCCTGTCCCTTTTTAGTAAAATACTCCATGGATAGTTTGTTTAAATCAATATAAGGAACGTTCATTTCTTTAGCGATATCAGTGGGAGCCTGCCAGTATTCACCATGTACATTTTCAAGCTTTCCGTCTTTCCAGGGATAATTTCTTGCTACGGGAGTTACTATAACTGGATTTCCGCCTTTTTGTTTGGTCTGGGTGACAAATAATCTTAAAAATTCTTTATACCCCTGAATATTCACATAACGCTCAGGATGCTTTTCTGAACCGTCATTGTGCCCAAACTGCATGATCACATAATCATTAGGCTGAAGATGTTCATACACATACCGCCATCTTCCTTCCTGAAAAAAAGTTCGTGTACTTCTTCCGCCATGAGCCCTGTCAATAACAACTACGGAATCTGTGTTGATAGCTGGTTTCAGAGTTTCAATGCTGTCTTTTGTAAAGAAAGGCTGAAATACCTGCCCCCAACCTGTGATGGGATAGCGTACTTTCATATACTCTTTCCCTGGATCATAATCTCCGGTGTAATCGGCCATCGTAGAGTCTCCGATAAGATAGATATGGGTTACTTTTTTATTCTGTTTCGATATCGTTTTTTTTGCACTATCCTGCGACTGGCATGCTGATAACAATATTACACTGAATAAAAATGAAACGGTTTTGTATAAGCTTTTTTTCATTACTTTTTTATTGGATTTCCAACATGATTTTATTTTTACTCTCTCGCAGATTGTGCTGATTTTGCAGATGATTGCGTATCAATTTATCATTAAAATCTGCGTTATCAGTATTATCTGCGAGCGTTTTCCATTTTATTTCTTAGTAATCCTGAACCATTCAAAATCTGCATATCCTCCACGAGGTGCTTTTGTTATACTGATGCTGTACAAACCTACTTTTGCTCCAATCCATTTTCCGGGTTTTGCCTGAAAAATCTCACCGGCTTTGATAAAATTTTTGCCATTTTCACTGTAGCTGAATTGACATAAGCCATTAGGTTCATTTACATTGACTTTTAAATAGACTTCGTTGCTTTTTAATGGGGCTTCAAACAGTATTTTTTCTTCCCCGCCTTTGTCCGCTTTTTCGGCTTTTCTGAGTTGGAGATAATAACCGTCAGGTTTGTTGGTGATCACTAATGATGCATGATCTAATCCCATGATTAATAATCCGGCAGTTTTTCCTTCTTTGGCATCTTCCGGAGTCAGCTTCACCTTAGTGGAGGCTGCAAAATTCGGAGCTGGAAATTTTTGGGTTAAGAGATTGGGGACATTCCAGAGATTTTTTTCACCTTCCGGAACTTTTATAGAGAAGAGCCTTAAAAATTTTTGTCCGGGAAGTTTGGATGACCATACAATATTTTCATTGGCACTCCATTGCCATTGCAGTCCTAATTTTTCACCATCAAATTCATCGGTTTCAGGAGGCGTTGAAGCAGGGTAGTACTGTCCAACATCAGGCTTTTTATAGGTTGAAACAGGTTCACCAATTCCGTTTTTATTATAATCTATTCCCATTACCGGCCAGTCTTTTTCCCATTTCATCGGCTGCAGGTGAATGATTCTTCCTCCGGCATCCACATCCTGAAAATGATAAAACCAATCTTCACCGGAAGGAGTATCTACCCATGCTCCCTGATGAGGTCCATTAATGGCTGTTGAGCCTTGTTCCAATACTATTTTTTCTTCATAAGGGCCATACATATTCTTTGATCTCAATACCAACTGCCATCCTGTAGCTACACCGCCAGCAGGAGCAAAAATGTAATAGTAGCCGTTTCTTTTATATAGTTTAGGGCCTTCAACAGTAGGATGAGCATCATGGCCGTCAAAAACATGAACGCCTTTATCCAGAACTTTTGTCCCTTCAGGATTCATTTTATTGAGTGTTAAAATACTTTTTACTCCTGCACGGCTTCCCGCCCAACCATGAATAAGATAGGCGTTTCCGTCTTCATCCCAGAACGGACAGGAATCTATTAATCCTTTTCCTTCCATTACTAAGACCGGTTTTTCCCAGGTTCCCAACGGATCTTTGGTTTTCACCATGTAAATTCCAAAATCCGGATCTCCCCAATAAATATAAAATTCTCCTTTGTGAAATCTTATGCTTGGCGCCCAGACTCCATCACCTCTTTTTGGAGTAGAGAAGTGTTCCAGAGGAAGGATATCCTGAATGGCGTAATTAACCAGTTTCCAATTGATCATATCTTTAGAATGCAGGATAGGAAGTCCCGGAGTTTCATTGAAACTGGATGCCGTCATATAATAATCGCTGCCCACGCGGATAACGTCCGGATCAGAGTAGTCTGCATATAAAACAGGGTTTCTGTAGCTTTTTCCCTGATCAGCAGTCCAGACTTCGGAAACATAATTTTTTTCCTGTGCCTGAAGATAGGTTGAAGCCACTGAACACGCTGTAATCGCAATGATATTTACAATACTTTTTGTCTTCATAGAATCAATTAAACATTAAAGTTATCTTGACAAGGATGAGGAGTTCTCAATCTTTTTTTATTTTTCAAATTCTAAACTTGCCAGGATAAAAGGACCTGTTCCTTTCGGATCATTGGAACGGACTTCTTCATTCACGTAATATTCATAAGAACCGCTTCTGTAAGGTGTTCCGCCTAGTCCGGCTACTGCACAGCATTTATTTAAGCTTACTATGCCATTTTCATCTACTGTGATTAGGTTTTTGATAATTCCTTCATAGCCTTTTTTTGCGTAAGCTTTATAGGATTGGGGTAAATATCCTTTGTTTACAGATTTTATCATGGTGTACACAAACATCGAAGAACCAGTAGCTTCCAGATAGTTTCCTTTCTCTCCGCCTTTATCCAGTACCTGATACCAAAGTCCTGTTTGGGAATCCTGTACTTTGATGACAGCATCACAGTACGATTTTAAATAGGAAAGTAATTTTGCTCTTCCGGGGTGATTCTGAGGTAAATAGTCCAAAACATCTACCATCGCCATTCCGTACCAGCCCATTGCTCTCGACCAGAAATTGGGTGAAAGTCCTGTTTCTTTGTCGGCCCATTGCTGTTGACGGCTTTCGTCCCAGGCATGATAGAGTAACCCTGTTTTTTTGTCTAAAAGATGCTTTTGAATCAGGTCAAACTGGTTGATGATATCATTATAGGCTTTTTCAGCATCTTCTCCTTTTGAAAAATAGTGAGTGTAGTGTACATAAAAGGGTTCGCCCATGTATAAGCCGTCCAGCCACATCTGGTTGGGATAAATTTTCTTGTGCCAGAATCCGCCTTCTGAAGTTCTTGGCTGACCGTCAATCTGAGAGCGCAGGGTTTGTAAAGCTCTTAAATATTTATCTTTCTTCTCTTGCTGGTAAAGGTAAAGAAGGACATTTCCACAATTCAGCATGTCAATATTGTATTTGGAAAGATCGTAAGAAACAATGCTTCCATCTTCTTTTACCATGGTATCACCGAAGGTTGTGATATACTGATAATATTCTTTGTTCCCGGTTTTTTCATATAATCTTTCTGCGCCTTCCAGAACAATTGCTGTTGGATAGCTCCATTTCGGGGCTTTGTTATAATCCAGCATCCAGGCTTGCGGAAATCTTTTTATTTCAGAAAGGAGCATCCTTTGAGACCATGGAAGCTTAGCCGAAATTTTTCCGTTGGCTTCCGTTTGTATGTCTGATGAAGTATTTTGCAATGGCTTTTGTGCACAGGAAAAAAAGAATCCGGAACAGGCAGCGGCCACAGTGTAGATTTTAATAGTGTTGTTGATAAAGTTCATAATGTTAAACTTTAAAGTTGATGAGTTTGATCGAGAATATCCAGTTTTTGATCCAGATCCTGGTAAAAAGATTCTTTGGTTGTTAAGCCGTTAGTTTCCTGAGACCAGGCGCCCATAAAGTAATAGGATACATTTTTAGTTTTTTTGAAGACGATGGTATGGGTAGATTTTGTTTTCACATATTTATCAAAGCTTTCAAGCGGATAGAAGACTGCCATTCCCAGATTATCTTCTTTTTTGGCCAGAGTTTGTTGTCCGTAAGTGGCAATATAAGCCCATTTTTTATTTTTACTGATTCCCTGTTTCATAGGGACGTCTTTGAAAGCAACGATTCCGGTGCAAAGACCTGAAAGACTATTGCTCAGATTCAAATCTACTTTTACGAAACGGTCTTTGGAGAAAATCGTCAGTTTTGACTGCAAATCTACAGCATTGCCCCAGGTTTTCCAGCCTTTGTAAGTAATAAGGGCATAAGACTGATCTTTTTCGTTGACTACTTTTGCATTCGTGCTTTTTACTATTTTAAAGGTTTCAACGTAATCATTCTGCTCATCATATCTTCCGTAAGAACCAATTCCAATAGTACGTCCGGATTTCAGAATATCCTGACCCCATGCGGCATCGTGGTGATAAGATTCAAAGCCGTCTTGACCTACTTCCGGCAGTACAATTCCTGTTACTTTTTTACCGAAAATATCGGTGGCATTTCTCCAGTCCAGATAAAGTCTGTAGCCAACCTGATTGTTTTCAAGACCGATTCCTTCGTATCTGATATAAGAAGAATGATCTGTATGGGCTTCCGGAAGGGTGAGTTCCTGAACGTTTTTGAAAGTTCCTCCTATGTATTGATTGCCTTCCCATTTTCCGCCTTCTTTTACAGAAAGTTCAGCGTAAGAAAATGGTGCTTTCGGGTTTTTCTTAATGGCTTCAATCACAGAAGTCTGCGCTGAAAGTTGAGTGCTGATAAAAGCGCCTGCTATGACTATTTTAAATAAACTGAGTTTCATACTTTTTCCTGTTGGGTTACCGATTTCTGTTGATGAGTTTTCATGGTTATTAGTTTTGTTCATCGGTTATTGTACGGACAATATCATTCATGTAGACTTCTATATTGTCATAGTTTTTATCCAGATCTCGGCCGTTGGCATTGGCTGATTTTGGGTTCAAATGATGTTTGACTTCCCATTCATCCGGCATTCCGTCGTTGTCCGAATCGGGGAGAGGTTGTGTCTGTTTTAAAAGAGGGAATCCGCCTGTGTCATTTTGAGAATCAATGATTCCGTTTTTACTTCCTTTTGAGCCTGTGTAAGTAAAGCTTCCGGTTTCAATATCTTTTATCACATGACGATCAACAGCATCTCTTACCAGACTTGCTCCACTGGATTTGAGTACTTTCCTGTAAGCTTCCTCCGCAGAATGGGTTTTGATATTATTCTCAATATCATGAGGTTGATTGATTTTAATGGAATTTTTATCCTTTTCTGTTAATTTATAGGATGGTTTCATCTGACTAAAAACACCTTCTGTCCAGTTATCTTTGGTGATTTCCGGACTTCCTTCCATCACATTTCCGTTGATATAGTATTTCCCCCAGATATGATAGACTTCGGCTTTCGGGTTTTCATTTTTATCGATGGCGACAATTCTTTGTCTGGTTAGGGTTGCAGGGCCGGGTTTGTAATAATTATTAATGATGTTCACGTTCATTCCTTCACCTCCATAGATGCTGTTGTGTCCCCAGTTGTAGATCAGATTATTCCTGAAATCGGTAAGGTCTGTCAGCGCGAATTGACTTCCTGCGTATTCTCCCAGTCTTGGATTTCTGCTGTCGTGATGCGCATAGATATTATGATGGAAGGATGCCCATTTACCTCCCGCAATTCCACCATAGCCATGTGCGCCTTTCTGATGAAAAGAATTTCTGAGACTTTCCGCAATGAGACACCATTGAAGAGTGGTTTTTTCATTAGCATAAATGGACACCGTTTCGTCTGTAGACCAACTCATCGAGCAATGATCTACCATCAGATTTTTAATAAATCTTGCTCCCAAAGCATCGCCTTCAAATTTTTTCTGATCTCCCATTCTGAATCTTAGGAAACGGATAATAACATTGTCCGCAGCTACAAATGTTTCATAATTGGCAATCGTAATTCCATCTCCGGGAGCGGTTTGTCCGGCAATGGTGAGGTCGCCTTCTTTTATTTTTAATGGAGACTGCAGGTAAATGGTTCCACTGGTTTTAAATACAATATACTTCGGACCTTTTTGATTCAAAACAAATCTTAAACTTCCTTCAGAGTTATCGTCTTTCAGATGGGTTACAAAATAGACCTTTCCGCCACGTCCGCCTGTCGTGAATCTTCCAAAACCTTCAGCACCGGGGAAACTCAATACTTCCTGCGCATTAACTTGCGTAGAAATACTGCATAAAAGCCCTGTGGTGAATAGTTTGATGAAGTTTTTTGTCATGATTGAAGGTTTTCGTGTGAATGAGTCCGAATTATTGTAAGCTCTTTCTTATATTCCAGTGATCATTTCCTTTAAGAATATTCTCCGGAGTGTATTTTTTTCTTTCTTCTTTATTTAATTGATGCGACCACGGAACTCTTTGAGCAATAGTAGCTCCGGCTCCTTTTGAGTTGCTTTCTGCATACAATGTGGTCTTTTCTGCTTCCGTTTTGTTCCAGTTGTGCCATCCTTCAGGTTGTATCGTTGAGTTAAGCTCACAGTCGATATAAACCGTCCTGGCAAAAGGTCTCCATGGTCTTCCCAGATAAACGGAATGGTCTTTCGCATTTCCAATAATTTTTGAATTGATAAAAACGAACCCAAATTCATTTCCCTGTGGAGTAGAAGCTGCTGTCACATAGCTTGCCGTTTCTTTGGAGTAAATGATGCAGTTTTCAAAAACAGCTGTTCCCGCTCCAAAAATATAATCCGTTGTTCCTTCGATATAACAGTTTTTAAAATAATTTCTTGACGGTTTTGTCTTGTCTTCAAGATCCTGAGCTCCTTTTAAATATAAAGTATCCTGATTTCCCAGGAATCTGCAGTTTTCAAACATAATTCTGTCACCGGAGGTTAATACGGCAACTGCCTGTCCGACCCTTCCGGAACTGTTTTCAAATGAAATATTTTTCGCTGTAAAATCATTTGAGTAAATAAATATTGTGGATGAACCTGTAGTTCCGATTTCCTTTCCTTCAGCGTTCTTTTTTGAGGCATAATCATCATAAGTAATGATCGTTTTTTCTGGATTTTCACCTTCCAACGATATGGCTCCTTTTGTTTCCGGGATGGTGATCTTTTCTTTATAAATTCCGTTTTTAATAAAAACTTTTGTTCTCGTTAAAGAACTGTTTTCAATAGCGTTGATTGCCTGCTGGACGGTTGTGAAATTACCTTTTCCGTCTTTCGAAACCACGATGGTTTTATCCTTGGTTTTGAAAGAAAGAAGGCAAAATAAAGCGATCAGAGCAATAGAAAACAGAGCTGTGTTTTTAAAAAATATGGAATATTTCATAAAGCAGTTTTTGGGTAAAATACAGACTGATCCTGGTGGAAGACAGCCTGTATTTTGATATGAATGTTGAACTATCTAGTATCCGTAATCCTGGGTAAGGTTATAATTTGAGTTAATCACATCCAGTGCAATAGGAAGAAGTTCCTTTTTGTTAGGCTGGAAATAATACGCATAACTTTTCACCGGATCTCCACTAATGTAAGGTTGTGTCATAGCCAGTCTCCAGTTTACTTTTGTATACCCTGTAGGAGTAGCCACACTTTGATTGGGATTATAAAAAACATCAGCCTTGTTGATTCCGTTTACATAAATGTCCATATCCAGTACATTTTGCTGAGCCGTTTTTGTCGGAACATAATTGACAACGGTGGAAGCTGGTTTTTTATAAAAAATATACTCGGGAACGTTAGCATAAGCTCCGGTACCGTTCATGAAATCTGTGAGTTTCTGTCTGGTTTCATTGATCTTTGTTTCCAGAAGGTTCCAGCGGATCAGATCATATTTTCTCAACCCTTCACCTCCGAATTCCAATAATCTTTCCTGAACAATATATTTAAAGAATTCAGTTTTGGAAGTAGGAATGGTTCCTATCTGACCCAAATTACCTGTATAAGCTCTTTGTCTTACAGCCATTACAGCATCAATGGCTTCCTGAGAAGGCGCGCTGTGAAGTTCATTGTCCGCTTCAGCAAACATTAATAAAATATCAGCATATCTTAGCAATGGCCAGTCGATTCCTAAGTTTTGAGAAGTTCCGGTAATGCTCGTCCATGACTTTCTGAATTTTCCGTCATTCCAGTTGATAGAAGTCTGAAGATCTTCCTGTTTTGAAGTGCTTACCCTGAAAATGGCAATATTAACATCTCTTCTCAAATCATATTTGCTGAATTCATAGAAATAGGTAGGAATAGCACTGATCCCTCCGGCTGATTTCCAATCAGAATCATCATGCCTTAAGCCATTATAATATCCGATTTTTGAATCTGTTCTAGAGTTTCCGCCAAAAGCTCCGACCGCAAAAATAATTTCGTTCGTCGTATCCGGAGTGTTGGTGTGCAAAGATCTGAAAAGCCCTTCATAGCTTGGGTTCAGCTTATGCTGCCCGGAAGTGATGATGTCTTTACATTCATCATAAGCAATCTGATAATATTTCTGAGGATTTGTTCCTTGCGTCATGAGTTGCGGACTTCTTCTCAAAGAATATCCGGCTCTTGCCAATGCTATTCTGGCTCTTAATCCTTTTACTGCTGCTTTGGAAAGTCTTTGTGCAGTAGTTCCTCCTTCTGATTTCCATGGTACCAGTGCTGATGCTTTTGCCAAATCATCAAGAAGTTTTTCATAGATGACATCACGGTCTGTTTTCGGAATATAAACGGATGGCAGATCTGCAGAAGGGACATCCTGAAAAGGAACATCACCCCAATTTTTAATAAGATCATAATAAAACAATGCTCTTAGTGTCAATGCTTCTCCCAGGTAGCGGTCCATCAGTTTCTTATCGGCTGCAGATCCGGTTTGATAAACAGGAGAAAGAGGAATATTTTTGATCACAAGATTGGCTCTTTCAATCCCTGTATACGTATCCAGGAAAGGTCTTAATAATTCCGTATTGGTAGGAACTGCTCCGAAACAGCTGACTCCTCTTCTGTCATTGGCATTATAATCTCCGGAGGTTCTGAGGTCGTCTCCGGATTGAGAAAGGATGAGATTCATTCTCTGTCCGTAAGTATTGTCACCCATGGCACTGTTGTAAACCCCTACAAGGGCGGCAAAAGTGTCCGGTGCTGAGTCGAACTGTTGTTTCTCAGCGGTATTGGAAAGGTTTTCTACCTCTAAATAGTCACTGCAGGAATTAAGAGTAACTACGCAGGCAAGAGATAAGAAAAAACTTGAAAATTTATTTTTGTTCATAGCGTTCGTTTTAGAAAGTAATATCTACTCCTGATAAAATAAATCGGCTTCTTGGGTAGGCAGAATAATCTACTCCCGGAGTTAATGGATTTCTTCTTGTATTGGCTTCCGGATCAAATCCTGAGTAGCCGGTAATCGTAAATAAATTATTCACGGTAGCATACAGTCTCAGATTCTTCACTCCAATGGCTTCAAGAGATCCTTTTGGAAGGCTGTATCCAATCGTAAGGTTATTCAGTCTTAAGAAAGAACCATCTTCAATAGCATAAGAATGTAGGAAATAAGCTCCAGCAGGAGGAGTCCACATCGTTGTATTGGCATTAAGAGCCGCAAGAGCAGTAGGATCTGTCACCTTATTTCCGGCATTGTCAAACCATCTCCAGCGGTCTGCCACTTCAGCAAGCATGTTATTATCCTTATACAGATACTGAGTCGTGTATTCTATTTTGTTGGCATTGTATACTTTATTTCCTATGGAGAAATTGAAAAGTAAGCTCATGTCCCAGTTTTTATAGCGGAATGTTTGGGTAAAACCTCCGTAGAATTTAGGCTGTGCACTTCCAAGATCGGTCATGTCTTTATTATCAATCACACCATCACCATTTAAATCCTGAAGTTTAAGATCTCCCGGCTGTACAGCTTTTGCTCCGTTAGCTACAGCGGCAGAGCTTGCTATTCCGTTTTTTAAAGTATAGATCTGAGTCGCTGCATCATAATTAAAGTCACTCACTTCATACCTTCCGGCTGTTACATATCCCCAATAAGTTCCTACCGGTTTTCCTACCTGAACAAGGAAATCAAACAGGTTATTCTGCCATCCGGAAGGGTAGTAATAGGAATTGGAACTTGCAGACGCATTATTTCCTAAACTTTTGATGGTATTTCTGTTGGAGGAGATATTGGCATCAATTTTCCATGAAAAGTTTTCTTTGCTGATGATGGTACTTCCCATTGATAGTTCTATCCCTTTATTCTCGCTGCTTCCTGAGTTTTGGTATTGATACTCGTATCCGGAAGTCTGTGGTATTTTGGCTAATAATAAAAGGTCTTTGGTATCTGTTTTATAAACATCCAGAGTTCCATAAAGCCTTCCATTAAACAATCCGAAATCAATTCCCGCATTGTATGAAGTAGCTGTTTCCCATTTTACATTAGGGTTGGCCATAATATTTCCGGTGGTAGCCCCTGGGGTAACACTGGTTCCGAAAGCATAGCCGTAATCTGAAGAAGACGTAAAGAAGGTATCATATAAAAATGCTCCGATTCTGTTATTCCCTGATTTTCCATATCCTAAACGAAGTTTCAGCTCATTCACAAAGTTACTCTGCTTCAAGAAGTTTTCTTCCTTGATTTTCCAGGCTAAAGAAGCTGCAGGAAAGTATCCCCACTGATTGGGGCCAGGTTTGAAAACACTCGAACCATCAGCTCTCATGGAAACCGTTGCAATATATTTGTTGTTGTAGATATAATTTACTCTTCCAAAGAAAGACGCCAGACGGTCTACCTCTCTTGCTGTTTTAGGAGCATCCTGAACCATTCCTGAAGGCGGTGATGCCAGCTGTGAATTGGCAAAAGCTTCCTGTGCTGAAGAAGATTTCGGGAACCATTTGATATTGATGGAGGTAGATTCGCCATCTGTTCTTACGGTTTCCTGACCTGCTAAAAGATCAAATTTATGATTACCAAATGTTCTTCTATAATTCAATGTGTTGGTATTGGTAATTCTTCTGGTTTGAGAATTACTCATAAATACCACTGGCTGATCGTTGTTCTGTCTGGCAAGGCTGGTAACCGGACCGGAAAACTGATTCACGATCTGATCCCTCTGTACATAGCCAATGACACTTCGGAAGGTAAAATCTTTACTGATTTTATATTCAATGGTTCCGTTCAGTAGTAAATCATTTCTTCCGCTTTCTTTTACTTCATCATTGGCCAGTAAAACTGGATTGACAAGATTCGTCTGATCTGCAAATAATGGATCAAAATCATCAACATCTACTGTAGAACCTCCTTCAAAAGGCTGATACCTGATGGCATTTCTCAATCGGTTGGTGGTTTGCGAACCTGAGGCAGAAGTTCCTGCTCCGTAGATCATCTGACGGCTGTAACGGGCGTTCAGACCGATACTCAGTTTTTTTGAAATATCATAATCATACCTGAAGTTGGCCATATTACGTTTGAATCCGGATCCAATCATCACTCCGTCTTCCTCCACATTATTAAGGGTCAATGAAAATGCAGAGTTTTCAGATCCTCCGGACAATGACACATTATGGGTAAAATTGAATGCTTCTCTTCCGAAAAGTTTATCCTGCCAGTTTACATTTTTGACAGACTTATATTTGTCAAGCTGATCAAAAGTTCCGTAGCGTGTGTTAAAAGTTTCAATATCTTTTGCATCTCCATTCTTATAATATTGTTCATACTGATAAAGCACATACTGGTAAGGATCAAGCACACTGATCTTATTCTGAATGCTTCTTACCCCTACAAAACCATTATAGTTGATTGTTGTTTTTCCTTTTTTTCGACCACCTTTTGTGGTAATCAGAACTACACCGTTGGCTCCTCTTGATCCGAAAATAGAAGTGGAAGAGGCATCTTTTAATACTTCAATAGATTCTATTTCTTTGGGAGATAAGATGGTCAGGGCATTATCCATTTGTATCCCATCTACAATATAGAGTGGGGCATTACTCTGGGTAATGGAGTTCCCTCCGCGCACTACAATGTCTACATCTGCACCGGGAGATCCTTCGCTCAGGGAAACCTGTACACCTGCCAGTCTTCCCTGGATGGCTTCAGCAGCATTCGTAGAAGGCATATCTTTAAGAGCTTCGCCTTTCACGGAAGAAACAGCGTTGGTAACGTCTTTTTTGGAAACTTTTGTATAGCCTACCAAAACCACATCATCCAGTTTGGTTTCTTTATCTTTTTTCGTTTCTTTTTCCTGAGCCATGGAAAGGACAGGAAGCAGAAAAACAGTTAAATATAACCACTTTATTGATTGTACTCTTTTATCCATTATGTATCCTTATAGTTTTAATTCTTGGTTGAAAGTTTTTTCAATCGTTTTTGATTAGGATTATGAAGTATTCTGCGGATTTTAGTGGCCATGACGTTTTTTTGATCATTTTCTTACGCTTTAGTGCAATCGATTGCGTAATTTTTTATAAAACATTATTCTGGCTCCTAAACTAATATTATTTTTCAATACGCAAAGAAAAAAATATTATTTTTTCATGAATTTATCTGTTTAATAATGTTATCCTTGCAAAATAAATAGTGATTGTTTGTATTTAAATAATTGATTATCAAATGAATGTTTTAATTTGTGAACAGCTTTAATAGACAACGAAAAAAATCAAATTCTTAAGTGTTTAATGATTATAAAACTTAAAATTTGCTTAAAATGATGTCTTTTTTTGAGGGTGAAAAATCCCAAAATTCATCTCAAGGAAGAAAAATTTTCATCGATTTCTGATTTTTGTCATCTTTTTGAAATTATTAGCACTCTAATATTTTGTACTTTTTATTAATATTTGCTATTTTATATCATATGTGTATTAATTTGATTATATTTTAATCAATATTTCATTGACTGTTTTCTGTGTTATTTTGGCATGATTTTATATTTCAAGTCCAGTTGGTTTCTTGTTTTGGGAAATTTATTCTAGATTTTTCTTTCCTTTTTTATCTGTTTTTAAATCTGTTTTAAATTTTATTTATCTGAAAATCAGTTTATTTTAAAATAAAATTAATTTTTTGTTAACTACTTAAAGAATAATTATATATTTAACCCCACAAGTATTTCTGCAATTTTAGTGTAATTTTATGCAATCGATTACATTGAGTTTAACAGGTTTGCGAAAACCGTAAAAAGAAAAAGTAAAAATAGTAGTATGGCACAATCAGAATTTCGTTACGCCCATCATCCTGAAGATGTGAAAAAATATACCACAGAAGATCTCAGGAGGGAGTTTCTAATCGATGATTTATTCAATGAGGATAAGATAAAACTGGTCTATTCTATGTATGACAGGCTTATTGTAGGAGGCATAATGCCTTCTTCCAAAGCTTTGAAACTGGAGCCTACCGATGATCTGAAAGCAGAAAACTTTCTGGACAGAAGAGAGCTGGGAATCATCAATGTAGGAGGAACAGGAAAAGTAACCGTAGATGGAAATGTATATGAGCTGGGAAATAAAGAAGCTCTATACATTGGAAAAGGAGCTCAGGAAGTGATCTTTGAAAAAACAGGTGAAGAACAGCCTTATTTCTACATCAATTCAGCTCCGGCACATCATGCATATCCTATAAAGAAAATCACCAGAAACGAAGCCGAAATTGTGGAACTGGGTGAAGAAAAATATGCAAATAAACGGACCATCAACAAACTGATTGTCAATTCTGTGGTAGAAACCTGCCAGCTTCAAATGGGTATGACGGAGCTTCACCCCGGAAGTGTCTGGAACACGATGCCAGCACATACCCACACCAGAAGAATGGAAGCGTATTTCTATTTTGACCTGGAGGAAGGGCAGACGGTAAGCCATTTTATGGGACAGCCTCACGAAACCCGTCATCTGTTTATGAAGAACAGACAGGCAGTATTGTCTCCGGAATGGTCTATTCACTCTGGGGTAGGAACTGCCAATTATACTTTTATCTGGGGTATGGCCGGAGAAAATATGGACTACGGCGATATGGACGGTATTAAAACAAACGAACTAAAGTAATTTTTCCCATGAATTTATTTGATTTATCCGGTAAGGTAGCTGTGGTTACCGGAGGTACTCACGGATTAGGAATGGCAATGGCAGAAGGACTTGCCGCAGCTGGTGCTGAGCTGGCCATTACCAGTACAACGCCATCAAAGCTGGAAGAAGCTTTGAATTATTACCTCGAAAAAGGGTATAAAGCAACGGGCTATATTTTTGATGTGACGGATGAACTGGAAGCAGCCCAAAAAGTAGCTTTAATGGAAGCCACTCATGGAAAAATAGACATCCTTGTCAATAATGCAGGAATCATCAAACGTATTCCGGCTCTTGATATGGAAGTAGAAGACTTTAGAAAAGTAATTGATGTAGATCTTACCGGACCTTTTATCATGTCGAAGTTAATCGGAAAATATATGATTAAAAGGAAATCGGGGAAAATTATCAACATCTGCTCGATGATGAGTGAGCTGGGACGTGACAATGTAGTAGCCTATGCTTCAGCCAAAGGCGGCCTTAAAATGCTTACCAAAAATCTGGCAACAGAATGGGCAAAACACAATATTCAGGTGAACGGAATCGGTCCCGGATATTTTGCAACCTCCCAGACAGAACCCATCCGTGTGGATGGAAACCCTTTCAATGATTTTATCATCAGCAGAACACCGGAAGGAAGATGGGGAAATCCGGAAGACTTGGCCGGAACGGCTATTTTCCTTGCTTCTGATGCAAGCAGATTCATCAACGGACAGATTATTTACGTAGATGGAGGAATCCTGGCGACCATTGGAAAACCTGCTAATGAATAACAACAGATTAGACAAAAAATGAAACCTTTTATAACAGATCAATTTTTATTACAGAATAAATATGCTGAAGAACTTTACTTCAGATTCGCAGAAAAGCAACCCATCATTGATTATCATA
Source organism: Chryseobacterium sp. T20 (assembly GCF_047345655.1). Taxonomy (NCBI): domain Bacteria; kingdom Pseudomonadati; phylum Bacteroidota; class Flavobacteriia; order Flavobacteriales; family Weeksellaceae; genus Chryseobacterium; species Chryseobacterium sp. T20. The sequence goes on along the minus strand of NZ_JBLFDU010000001.1, from coordinate 282,420 downwards.
ATCATTTGATTCCTAAAGATATCGCAGAAGACACTGTTTTTGATAATATCTCTAAAGTCTGGATTGCTGGCGACCACTACAAATGGAGAGCCATGAGAACGATGGGAGTTAATGAAAAATTCATCACGGGAGATGCCTCAGACAAAGAAAAGTTTGAAGCCTGGGCAAAAACAGTTCCGTATACTTTGAGAAACCCTCTGTATCACTGGACTCATCTGGAATTGAAAAGATATTTCGGAATTGATGAGCTGTTGAATGGAGACAATGCCTCAGAAATCTATGAAAACATCACCACTCAGCTTCAAACCCCTGAAAAATCTACCAGAGGTCTTTTGAAAATGATGAATGTGGAGTCTCTATGTACTACAGAAGATCCTACAGACACTTTGAATTACCATCAGGATCTGGCGAAAAGTGATTTCAGTATCAAAGTAAGCACCGCATTCCGTCCGGATAAAGCGATTCTGATTGAAAACCACAACTTTGCAGATTATATTGCAAAACTGGGAACATCAGCAGGTATTGAAATTAATTCTTATCAGACTTTATGTGATGCTTTGCTTAAAAGGATCGAATATTTCCACGAAAACGGATGCAGACTGTGTGATCACGGCTTAAACAATATTTCTTTTGAAGAGGCTACAGAAGCGGAAGTGAATGCTATTTTCAATGATAAATTAGCAGGAAAAGTGATTGCCGAAAAGCAGGTGAACCAATTCAAAACAGCCATTTTATTATTCTTAGGGGAAGCTTATCATCAATACGGATGGGTTCAGCAGTTCCATTTGGGAGCTTTGAGAAATAATAATGAAAGAATGCACAGAATCTTGGGTCCGGATACAGGCTGGGATTCTATCGGAGACTTTGTGCAGGCTGAAACGCTGTCCAGATTTTTAAACACTTTGGACGGAAAAGATAAACTCACAAAAACGATTTTATACAATTTAAACCCCGCGGATAACGAAATTTTCGCAACAATGATCGGGAATTTCAATGATGGAAGCATCAAAGGAAAAGTACAGTTTGGCTCCGGATGGTGGTTTCTTGATCAGAAAGACGGAATGATCAAACAGATGAATGCCCTTTCCAATATGGGATTAATAAGCTGTTTTGTGGGAATGCTTACAGACTCCAGAAGTTTCCTTTCTTACCCGAGACATGAATATTTCAGAAGAGTATTGTGTAATCTTTTCGGAGAAGAAATGAAAAACGGTGAGTTGCCGGATGATATGGAACTGATCGGCAAAACCATTTCAGATATCTGCTATCATAACGCAAAAAATTATTTTGATTTTTAATTGAAAAGCTATGGGCAAAATAATTACATTCGGTGAAGTGATCATGAGACTTTCCCCACCTGGAAACAGAATGATGAAGCAGAGCCACGAAATGGAGTTCTTTTTTGGAGGGACAGAGCTGAACGTCGCGTCTTCATTGGCAGCAATGGGTGGTGATGTAAGACATATCAGCTGCGTTTCGGATGATTTTGTAGGAGAATCTGCAGTTTCTTTCATTCAAAGCTTTGGGATTGATACCACTTTCATTCATAAAAATGAACATCCTTTGGGGCTGTATTTTCTTGAAGTCGGTTCATCTGTTCGTGCCAGCAGAATTGCTTACAACAGACTGAACGGTTCTTTTGCCAATATCAATCCTGAACAGATCAACTGGGAACAGGCGCTTGAAGATTGTGAATATTTTCACTGGACAGGCATCAGTCCCGGTATTTCAGAATCTGCCTACGAAGCATTGAAGGAAGGTCTGAAAACAGCTCAGAATAAAGGAATTGAAATTTCCACAGATCCGGCTTACCGTTCCAATCTCTGGAAATATGGAAAAAAAGGACATGAAGTACTGAAAGAACTGGTTTCTTATTCCACCATTTTTATTGGAGGAGTAAATGAGATCAATGAAATTCTCGGCACTCAGTTTTCCTCAGACCAAGAAGGTTTCATGGAAGCCTGTAAAGAATTAAAACAACAAATTCCTTCTGTTCAAAAAATTTTTGATAAAATAAGAATTGGAATTACAGCAAGTACACAGCAAACACAAGGAAGAGCTTGGGTAGATGAAACCTATTTTGAAACGGAACTTCTGGAAATTAATCCTGTTGTTGACAGAATTGGAACGGGAGATGCTTTTGCTGCAGGACTAATCTATGGTTTAAAGCATTTTGATCATAAAAAAGCGCTAAGTTTCGCCAATGCAGCCTGCGCGGTTAAACATACCATTCCCGGAGATATCAACTACGCAAGTGTAGAAGATATTCTGGAAGTAATGAACGGAAATTCAGGAGGAAGAATAAAAAGATAACTATGGCCAGATTTAATAGAATAGAAGTAGCCTTAATGGCAAAGCAGACAGGGATTGTTCCTGTGTTTTATCATGCAGATATTGATGTTTGTAAGAAAATTGTAAAAGCCTGTTTCGATGGAGGAGCCCGTGTCTTCGAGTTTACCAACAGAGGAGATTTTGCCCATGAGGTTTTTGCTGAACTGGTAAAATATGCAGCCAAAGAAACACCTGATATGATCCTGGGAATTGGATCTGTTCTTGATCCGGCAACCGCTTCTTTATACATTCAGAATGGAACGAACTTTATCGTAGCTCCCATTTTAAATCCTGAAGTGGCAAAGGTTTGCAACCGAAGAAAAATTGCGTGGATGCCAGGCTGTGGCTCTGTTTCCGATATTTCTTATGCTGAAGAACTGGGAGCAGAGATTGTAAAGATTTTCCCGGCAACACAAGTAGGTGGACCGGAATTCATCAAAGCAGTGAAAGGCCCGATGCCATGGTCAAATATAATGCCTACAGGCGGAGTCGTGCCCACGAAAGAAAACATCAGTGAATGGATTTCTGCAGGCGCTTATTGTGTAGGACTAGGATCTCAGCTGTTTGTGAAAAATGAAGCCGGGGAATATGACTATGCAAAAATCACAGAAGCTGTAGCCCATTCAATACAGATCATTAAAGAACTAAGATAATTGTTCTTATCATTTTAATGAAGCCATAAAGGGAAATCAGACAGATTAATTAGACCTAACAGGATCATAGTATTCAATCTAATTATTCTTAATCCCTTAATTAAATTCAAATGGTTTAAAAATTTAATAATTTCTGTGCTAAAATAGTACGGATAAGGAGTTTTTTACTCCATTTTGTTGCTAAAATCAATAAAAATCAATACTATTAACGATTGATATGAATAAAGAAATATCCCCGAAACCGACTCAGTTCAGATGGACGATCTGCGTGCTTCTTTTTATTGCAACGACCATCAATTATATGGATCGACAGGTGCTGTCACTCACCTGGAAAGATTTTATCGCTCCGGAGTTTCACTGGAACAATAATGATTACGGGAACATCACTGCATTATTTTCTATTTTCTATGCCGTAAGTATGCTTTTTGCCGGAAAGTTTGTAGACTGGATGGATACTAAAAAAGGCTTTCTCTGGGCTATCGGAATCTGGTCTGTAGGAGCTGTTATTCATGCTTTTTGCGGAATTGCCACTTCAGGAGTTCTTACGGGAAACTGGCTGGTAGGTTTTCAGGAATCTAAAGACATTATCGGAAGAGTAGATAATGTGGGCGCTATTATCAGCACCAGTGTTACCTTGTTTATTTTCGCCCGTTTCGTGCTGGCCGTTGGGGAAGCTGGAAACTTTCCTGCTGCGATAAAAACTACTGCAGAATATTTTCCAAAGAAAGACAGAGCGCTGGCAACCAGTATTTTTAATGCCGGAGCAACGGTTGGAGCTTTGGCAGCACCGGTTACGATTCCTTTTATTGCAAAATCGATGGGCTGGGAGTGGGCGTTTATCATTATCGGAGCTTTAGGTTTTGTGTGGATGGGGCTTTGGGTATTCTATTACAAAAAACCTCATGAGCATCATAAAGTCAATGAACATGAGCTTACTTATATTCAGCAGGATCAGGATGATTGGATTGGAGAAGGTTCAACAGCATCAGAAAAGAAATTTTCCTTCAAAGAATGTTTCAGTTACAGGCAGACCTGGGCTTTTGCTTTTGGAAAGTTTATGACAGACGGAATCTGGTGGTTTTTCCTGTTCTGGACACCCGCTTATCTGAGTTCTGTTTATAAAATGGATTCTACACAAAGTGCTTTACCATTATTTGTTCTCTATATGATTACGTTATTTTCCATTATTGGAGGATGGCTTCCTAAGTATTTTGTAGAGAAAAAAGGAATGGATGCGTATTCCGGAAGGATGAAAGCGATGCTGATCTTTGCTTTTTTCCCTTTGCTGGCATTATTGGCGCAGCCATTGGGTTCTGTTTCATATTGGATTCCTGTATTGATTATTGGAGTGGCAGGAGCAGCTCATCAGGCTTGGTCAGCGAATATCTTCTCAACGGTAGGCGATATGTTTCCCAAAAAAGCTATTGCAACCATCACTGGAATTGGTGGAATGGCAGGAGGAATCGGCTCCTTTTTAATCAATAAATCATCAGGAGTGCTCTTCGATTATGCACATAAAGCATGGACTACTATTGACGGTACCCCTTTGCTGGAGAAATATCCACAATACATCAATGAACGTTTACCGGAGAATTTTCTTCACGATCTGGAAAAATCCGGAGCTATAATTTCTGATGGAATTGATAAAGGATATATGATCATTTTCTCAGTGTGCGCAGTTGCTTATCTTATTGCATGGAGTGTGATGAAAACACTGGTTCCGAAATATAAAGTGATACAATAAAGATGAACAAAAGGCAAAAAGCTTCTTTGCTGTGTAAACGCCTTTGAGAACGAAAGTAAGCGCAATTTTACAGGTCTTTGCAGACACTGCGTTACAACTCAAAAATATAGTAAGATTAGAAAAAATGGAAAATCAGATAAAACAAAAACTCAATCGTGAATTCTATAATTCCCCGGAAAAACTTCCCATTAAGATAGTACAGTTTGGAGGCGGGAATTTCATGAGAGGATTTACAGATTATATTATAGATCAGTTAAATAAAAAGGCAGATTTCAATGCAGGAATTGTAAATGTTCAACCTACACCGGGAGGTTCTGTTCACAAGCTTGAAGAGCAGGATAATCTGTACACTCTTTTTACAAGAGGAATAAAGAGAGGTGAAATTATTGATGAAAAACAGGTGATTTCTTCCATTCAGAAGTCCATCAATCCTTATACACAATATGACGAATTCCTCACTTTAGCAAAAGAAGAAGAGCTTGAATTTATCTTTTCCAATACCACAGAAACCGGGATTGCTTATGATGAAACCGAAGAATATCATGTCGGACCACATAAAAACTTTCCCGCAAAACTGACGGTTTTATTGTATGAAAGGTTTAAATATTTCAGTGGTGCAAAGGAAAAAGGTTTGAGAATCATTCCTTGTGAACTGATTGAAGACAATGCTTTGGCTTTAAAAAATATCATCCTTCAATATGCCCAACTCTGGAATTTAGAAGAGGGTTTTGTGCAATGGATTGAACAATCTAACTGTTTTCATAATACATTGGTAGACAGGATTGTTCCCGGTTATCCAAAAGATGATGCAGAAACATATGAAGAGCAGTTGGATTATGAAGACCGGATGATGGTTGTTTCTGAAGTGTTTTTACTGTTTGTTATTTATAATCGGTAGAACTAAACGTAAAAATAGCTATAACGAATTGTAAAGAAAAAAAACATATACTTAAAAAAAGGCTTTCCATGGAAAGCCTTTTTTATTAGCTTTTAAATCCCCTTTAAACAGGTCATTTATTTTCAGTTTTAATTCTTATTCGATCAATAAAATCAGTGATCTGTTTATCAGTTTTTTTCATATCTTCAATTCTGTATCTATTGGGTTCTACGTTCATTTCGTTAATACTATTCTTATTGATAATTGTTGCAGTATTCGTTTTTCCATTAAGTACAAAAATATATAAAGACGTTTCACCAATATATTTATAATTATTATCACCTGTATATATTTTTTCAGTTTTTATAATTTTAGAGCTGTAGTCATAATGAATCTGTGAAGCATCATGAAAGCCAAAATAACTGTATGAAAAAACCAAGATAAAAAATATCATAACCATAGCAGATATTTTTAGAATACTATTTGTTTCCTTGTCTATTTTAGGAATGATCCTATACATACGATACGTTAAATTAGGAACTATTATACCTAAAAAATAAAGCTTTGAATTAAAGATGAAAAGCCCTGCAAAAACGGATATTATTATCAATGTAAATGAGTAATATTTTCTATTTGAACTTGCTAAATATTCCATATATCTATCCGCCCGTTCCCGCACTTTTGCAGGCAATGTATCATATTTTCCTTTCGTTTTCCAATTGGTGAAAAATGCAAACAAAAAATCCGAAATCGTTGCTAATCCCAGCTCGATACCACAAAAAATCAAAGCAGACATAAGAACACTTCCAATAGATTCAAATATTATATCTGTAAGTGTCACATAGTATTGTATTTCTATTTCAAAGTATTGGTAATACCAAAATTGATAACTAAAACCAAGTATGTAAAATAATAAAATAATAGCGGATAAATGTTCCGTGTAATCCTTAAAATATTTTTTCATGTAGTTATTAAATTTTATCTGGCAAAGATACAGATTATGTGTTTTCATTCCTGTTTTGCTTATTTTTAAAAACATATTTTAAGTGTATTTAAAACGCTTTTAAACTCTATTTAAACAACATACTTTATTCTTTACAAATTACCAATTTTAAACCATATAATTAAAAGATGATAAAATGAGATATTTGAGTTTTTAAGATAAAATAGGCTGTTGAAATATTTATAGAATCAAAAACAGAATATAATCATATTTCAAACATTTACATCGTATAAAAGCCATTTTATTTTTATGAATTAGGATCAATCCCAGATAAATATAAAAAATTGTTTTAAATATAATTAAGGAAAACCCGTAGGACTTTTTATTCTATAGAATTACTTTGGAAAATAATTTTAAAGTATGAGAATTACGAAAGAAAAATATTAACATGGCTTAAAGAAGGATATTCACAACAGGAAGTATCTGATAAGCTAAAATATTTAAACATTTCACCTAACTCAATAAGCATAATTGAAAAACGGCTAAAAGCAATTAGAGAAATCTACAATGCTAAAAGTATGTTTCAACTTGCTTGTCTATTATATAATGAAGGTTATTTCGATGATAAAACAGAAAAAACAAAACCTACAACATGATGGCAGATTTTATCTTCACCATCATACATTCCAACGTGATAACCAACTTTTTTGGTGAAAACTAAAACATCACCAAAAAAATGTTCAGTTACAGGAATTCAAAACTTTAAAAAGCTGGAACATTTTTTATTTCCGTAGAAATACGGATCTAAAAAAAGATAGTTTTTAATATATTGGCAATCTAAAATTATTTATCATTATGCATGTAATCATCAAAAATGATCTTACGGAATTGTCTATTGAAATCAACGAAAACGATCTTACTGACATTGAAAATCAAATAAGAGCATGTTTAGCCGGGAATATCTGAAAAAATCCCATATCAGTATTATGTAAAATTACAAAGGCAGGAACCCAAAACGGTTCCTGCCTTTATTAAAAATAAAATCCATTGATTTAATAGCTGTTTTATTCATACTATAAATCTGTTGAAAAATATTTATTCATTTTCACCTTAATGAATAATTCGTAAAATTCTATTTCATTATTACCCGATTAATTTAAAAATATACTTGGTTGCAATTGGTTACATAGATCAAATTCACTTCTGATATGATCTATTTCATTCAATTCAATATACAATCTTCACCCTTCATGTAGAGTTATTTTTTGTAATTCTTTATCAATTTGAGTACCTAAAATAGTGTTTAATGTCGTTCTGCTTATTGGATATGAAGGATATATGTATTTCCTTAATATAACACTATCGGGGATGTCTTCGGTCTTATATTTTAGGTAAATATCTCTAATGTTTTTATAACGTATAAGAGTGTTTTTTTGAAAAGTACCTGCCATTGCAATTATAAAAATTTATGTATTATTAAATTTAGTATATTTATTAATATGAAAAAAGATGTCTATTTTAACGGATTAGATCTTTCAATAATTACCCAATATGATCTACAGAAAAAGTATCCAGACTTTGCACCACTATTAATATCACCTTTAGAAGCATATGAAGAAGAAAAATTAAGAGTACTAGAACTGGTTACATTTGCAGGACACTATAAAATAAAAGAGCTGCAAAATAAGTTGAGAGATATTTATAAAGATATTTATTCGGATTTATTCTGAGTACTATCAAAAAAAGCAGTGATTAAATCACTGCTTTACTATCTTATCATTTTCACAATCTTCAATTAGTTTACCCAGAAAAAAATAAACGGTTCTTCTGGCGTCATTTATTGTTATACTATTGCGTTTTGATAAATTTTTATACCCAGGGGTATCAATCGAAAAATAATCTCTAAATACATTAATATTTAAAATATTTTTATTTTTGTCAAAAAAATTCCTTTGCTCTAAAATTATTTTTAACTGCATCCTATATTTGAAAACGTCTTTTACGTTAATCATTTCGCTTTTTCCAAAATAAAATTTTATAATTGAAATAATTTTAGGTTCTTCAGGTGGTTGTATTTTTCCAAGTTTTGTTTTATACTCTAAATTATCAATGTTAAAATTTTGACGATTTCCGTCAATAAAATATAGTTGCCCGGTTTTAATATTAAATCCCCTGAATGTTTCAAGCATTAATTTGGGCAGGTTTACCGTTTTTCCATAATGGATAAAATATCCTCTTTTGGTAACTTTAAGAACCTTATCTGTGACTGTATTTTTAACAGAACCTGATCGACTAATGCTGATTCCCTTTATTGTTGTTTCATGGTAGATCATTTTTTATTATCACTTAATTTTATACCTGGTGTAACTGTTCTTTTCCCACCCTCTTCACTAAAAATTGTAGTAACGCCATCAACATTGTAGATGCCATCTTTTTCCGGAAAATCAGAATCATAAATACCAATACTATAATTTGGCTCTACATAAGGAATTAACCATGCATCGAAAGAACCATCATATCCGGGTGCCATTTTTCTGTCAAATTCTAATTTTGCCCTTTTTTCCATTTCTTTTTTACTGATCCTATTTATTTTATATTCAAATTCTTCTCCCCCCGGCTGTCCGTACTCTACCTCAAGCCTTTCACCATTTTTTGAGTGTGTAACGATTCTTACTTTTACTTTAAGATCTGTTGTGTTCCTGTAGCTCAATTGGGAGGCTTCTATATTATGTTGCATTGAATAATCACAATCAGAATTATCAGTGTTCTTTTTTATGTAAGGCATTCTAAAATGAAGTTCTGTTTTAGTGGAATCTGTTTTTTTCTGGTACAGGTCTGCATACAAAGACGGTAATCCGGTTGCAGAATTTATAGTATCAACCAATGCCCCCCCGTATAAATCAGTAAAATTTGTTCTTTCACCTATTTTACCTGAATCAAAAGATTTAAAATATATGTCAGCCCCGGTATCTTCCTGTAATTGTTTTAGTACATCTATGCCATCAGCTTTATATATCGTGAATTTTTCATAACTCATATCATAATCGCAAACAATGGTAATTTTCGGATTAATCTCATTTACAATATATTGTAAAATGTTTTTTACAGTTCCAGGGCTGAACGTTTTATTTTTCACTTTTTTTCTAAATTGAAATAATTCGTCTTCACATTCTAGTATCATTTGACCTTCATCTGTTTTAACCTCTTTTATATACCCGACAAATTCCAATAATAGATTATTATTATATCCAAGGTGTATTTTAATTTTCTGACCTCGTTTATATAGTTTATAGATACTATTTTCAGAACTTCCTTCATCATCAAAACTGTCTGAAAATTCAATATGCTTATTGAAATTAAATATAACACATTTAATGATTGATGTATCTGCTAGATTTTTAATGCTTTTTTCAATGCTTATTTCCGTTATCGGAGGATTAGCAATATATTGTCCTTTAGAGTCTGTGATCTCTACAAAATGGTTCATTTGGAATAACATGATTGTTGATTTATTTTTTTAATAATTATTTGCAATATCTCCACACTGTTGTACAGCTTATTTTTAAGATTCCGGCTATTTGTTTATTGGAAAATCCCGATTGCTTTAAATCAATAGCTTTAGCCTTAAGAATGTAAGTTTCCTTATATTTTACCCAGCCTTCCTTTTGTTGCCATTTTTGCAGTGTTCTTTCGGGTATGTCCATTAATTTTGAAACTTCATTAAGGCTTAGCCCTAATAAATAGTATTTTCGGGATTTTTCTTTGTCGATTGTACTATAATGCCTTTTTACATTTTTTTTTATTCTATCCATGATCGATTTTTATGATTTAAACTTATTTTAAAAGGCTTTTAAAGTCAGTTTCAAGTTTTTCAATTGCAGCTATAGAATCCGGTAAAGGAAGACCAGAAGGGCCGGTATTTGTATATACTTTAAACTGTTTTAAAATAGTTGTCAAATCTTTAAACAGATCAAAAAGACTGGAAGTATTATTTTTAATAATAACCTTTCCCTCTATGCTGTCAATTTCGACTTTTAAGCCATTTTCATTAAAAATTATCTTTGATGCTACATCGATTTTAATAACCGTTAAATTATCTATAGTTCCGTCACTGCTCAGCATTATTACTTTACTTCCCATCTTTGGAACTATAAGCAAATTATCTTCACCGTTTGCAGTACTCTTCAACCGTACATCAGAAATTTCAAATTCTTCTGATAATTCAACTGTACAGGTATCATTTTCTATTGACTTTATAATCCCGAATATTGGATAATTAGGATCTGAATCTACTATTTGTTTTAAATTGCGTTTTAATTGTTGTAATTTATCCATTCTATTTTTTTTGGTAGGTGATAATTCATTATGGTTTCTAATAAAAGTAACTCCGCATAACGGAGTTACTACAATGAAAAAAAACACATATAAAATTTAAAAAGCGTCAACAATGCTTTTTAAATCTTTTTCGTAAGTTCTTGCAGTTCCACCGCCTGAACCTTTAAAAATTCTTTCTAACGGTATGGAAATACCTTCTATACTTTGAAGGTTTGAGGTATTACATAATGCCATAAGCTGATTTATTTTTGGTAACATATCATTTATCAATGCTAAAGCATTATGCTGGTTTTCTGACTCAATGTAATATGAAAACATTTCTGTAATTTCATCAACCCTGCTTTGCTTAACAACCAATTGACTATCAATTAAATCAAGATATTTAAGATTTGCTGCGTAAGTTCCCCGAAAATCTCTGTCATGTTTTAAGGCTTCTAATGATGATACTAAATCGTCAAGTCCTACAGGTCTATCAAGTAAATCAAATACTTTTTCAGAACTCAATGTTAAATCACCAACTTTTAAAACTTCACCTTTTGTGAGTTTTAAAACAAAAAATGATCGGGGATTCATAAATAAATTTTCAATATCCGCTGTTTCCAATTCAGGTAATCCAGGAATTGTTTTGTATTGGTCTATAAATTTCTGACCGAAATGATTTGCAGTTTCTTTAATCTGTCCAATCCATTGGTTAATTGTTGCAGTGTTTTTATATGCTAGTATTTTATCCATTTTATGAAATTTTTTCTTTTTTAAAGAACCAAGTTTTACAGGTTCGCGTATTATTTGTACTTAATATTATTTACTATGTTCTGTTTATTAATCATTAATTCCCATTATTTCATAATATTCTCCAGGAAGATTATTTTTAAAATCCAATTGATCATCTAATGGCATATTATCAAAATCTGAAAATGTTTTTATTTTAAGGAAGACAGGTTTATAAACATCAATAAAAGCAGATAATGATGATTTATCAACAAATACATTAACATCAAAAAGCATCTGATAAATTTCTGGTTTTTCATCTTTAATCATCTTTTGTGTTGGTATAGAAAGATTATGAAAAATATCCCTTGCTTTTACAATATCAGAAGGGACATTATTAAATTTTGCGTTTTTAAAGTCATTTCCTTCTGTTTCTACTGATAGATCTATTTTTTCCTTATCCTCTAACGGTGTTTCTGAATACTTCTCAATAAAAAGATCCAAATAATACGTATTCGGAATAGTATCACCTCCAAATAATGCATGATAAGTTTCTGGTTCCTGTGTTTTAATTTGATGTTGCTGTTCTGTTGTTAAGCTCTGGAATATGTCCTGAGCGTTTTGTAATTTTTCGGTTGCTTTGTTCATTGTAATGAATTTTAAAATGTTAATTATTGATTTATGTTGTTAAGTTGTTGTTTAACTGTCTTCCTTGCTCCAATAGTTCCAGGATTCTTTTTACCTGACTAATGCAGAAAACATCTGTATTGTCTATTCCTATTCTGTTTGGTTCAGCCATACAGATACCTATATAATTGAAGAAAATTTTATCAATAGCTTTGCTGTAGGCATGGTAACCGTTACTGTCTAATTCCTGCATTTCTCTAATTTCCTCAACCGCTTCCGGTGTTAATAAGAACATTAAATCCTGTTCTTTTTTTTCTGTAGTATCCGGATTCATCATAAATCCGGAATTACTATTATTTTTTGTATTTCTCATATAACTAGTAAATTCTTTAGCGGTTAATTTTAGATACTTTGTTTTAGTTCATTGGTTCGTGGGTTTGTACTTTTCATATTTGGGAAGTATTAAAAATTTTTTAATTATTATTTATATTTTCGAATAGTCTTTTAAAAGACTGTGATTTTAATTCGTAGACAATACCGAATTCACTATTGTAAACCTCTGTGAAGTATTCATCTTTCAGTTTTTTAAATTCTTTTATATCCTGCATTCTCATAATTCTGCTAATCATACCGGATGGATTTAACCATTCTTTTGGTGTAGAATCCCAATCATCATTTAATTGGAAATTATCATCCTGTAGGCTCTCAAAGTCTTCTGTTAGTGCAAGTATTTCATATTCGGGATTCTTATAAAATTTTGCTTTCGTGAAATAGCTGTAACTTTTCATCACACTAAAACAAAATCCCTGATTAATTAATTTTTCGATTATCATTAAGCACTGATCTTTATTAAGGTGTCTAAATATCTTAATGTAGTTCCTTTGTCTAAACACATTTTCACCAATGTTTCTACAGGAGTACTTCCGGAGTGGTTCGCCTGGGCAACCTGTAGTAATAATTCGTGTCGAAAGGCTCTTTTATCTGCAATTCCTATAGGGGTCAATTTTATATATTCATCAGAAAAACGGCTAAAAATACCGGCAAATCCTACTTTTTTGGAATTGATTCCTTTTTCAATCTTAGCCTGTAAACTATCATCGCCCATCATAAACCATCCGCAAAAACCTGTAGTAGCGTTACAGAACTCCTTTAATTCCAAAAAGGCAGTATATTCCAAATCTCCGGCTTCATCCAAAATAACAATAGGTGATTCTAATTGATTCAGGTAGTATTTTACATTAGCTTTGAGATCAACATATTTTCCGGCTCCATCCAAACCGATTGTTTTGGCTAAAAGCTTTACAAACTGTTGTTTGCTTTTCGCTTGTGAACAATCCACATAAAAGGCATTTTTAATCGTTTTTACAATGTGCTTTGCGCTGAATGTTTTACCTATACCGCAATCATCAACCAATATCATAGATTTGCTTAAACGCTTACAAAAATTAATACTGTCTTCAATCTCAGTGTAAACTTTCGTTCTCACTACTTTCCAGTTTGAATGCCTTGTATTAATTTCTAATTCACGCCCTATTTGTATCCATTGACTATCTGAAAGAATTTTTTCAGTTTCTCCATTGGATAATCGGCTGTAGATAGCACCTGAAATCCCGTAAATCTTTGCAAACTGTGCATTTGTTCCGCCAAAGTTTGGGCGACGATCTAAAAGTGCTGTTCTTACATTGTCTCTGTATTCTGCTGTTATCATAATTGCGGTTTTTAATGGGGGTTAATGAAAATTATATTTCAGTGTAGTCGATTTTTAGAATTTTGTATTTGCCTGTTTTCTTTAGAAAATCTATGCAGTATTGATCTGTTAATATTTCGTATTCCTGCTTACTTTCTTGTTTATTAATAAGCATTTCGCCATTTCCGGTAAATAGCCATTCTGGATTGATATTTGGATATGCTTGTAATATTTTAGCTCCCTTTGATATTCCTATATCATTTACTTTATCTAAAAAACCGTTAGACAAACCCGTATTTTTATAGAATTGGCTTTTATTCAAACCTTTATATTTTATAAAAACCAATATCCTTTCTTTAACATTTTTATTTTTCATAGAATTTTATTTAAAAAATGAGTTTTTCCAGCTTGTAGACGTTTGCGGTATAATAGGATAAACTTCATTATCTGTAATGTCTATAATTTCTACAGTTTCAGTATTAGACGGAACAAATGTTTTGCGGTTCATTCCTGGAATATAAAAGCCGTTTTGCGGATGTGGTTTTGGTTGGTGTATAATATTTATTTTTTGCAGTGATCGTTCCTGTTTTCGTATGAAAGCTTCTACACTGGCAACATAAGAACTTTGCAGTTCCCTTGCTTTTTCACATTCTGCTGTACGTTCAATAGTTGCTCTGTTGTATTTTGGAAGTTCCTGAACCTCGCAGATAAAACGCCCCTGATAAAACGCCAACGCTTTCAAAACATTCCCCTGATTATCATCGAGCCAAAAAACATCAATATTTTTACCCTCAATTGCTTTCATTAGATTGATAAGCTTTTCACCTAAACATATTTCGCCATCAATCGCCAATGCCCTTTTTTTACCTTGTAAGGCAATATATCCAACATTACAGGACGTTTCTGTTTTGTAGCCTAAATATGGAAGTATTATCTGCCAATTAGTTTCTTTCAGTTCGGGGTTCTGCATTTCTAAGAAATATTCCCAACGGGTTTTCGTAGGATCTTGCGAGTGTGGCGAGTTGTTCCATGCAAAAAGATCATCAATCCCGTTTTCTATAATTTCATCGTATGGAATCGCCGGAACATCGTTTGCGCCTGCCTGATTAGATTCAGCCTTTGCTGTAGGTCTTGCCAACCATCCCGGACGTTTTTTTTCGGCTCCATATCGTAGATCTCCAAAATACCTTTCAATTCGTTTTCCTCTAGCGTTATTTGCTTCAATTCTTACATTTTTAAACAAATATCCGTCCTGTAAAAAACTGCTTACATAACTGCTGTTTAATGCACTTTCGGCTTCCAGTTCATAAGGCAGATTCAGTCCCCATTCGGTGTAGTTTCTTACCAATTGACGATAAAACTCTAAAATGATTCCCTCTTTGGATTTTCCATAGACAAAAACCGTAAAACACTCACTTGCCAAATCGATTCCGTTGTAAAACCATGCTCTTTTTCCTGTAAGATCTTTAAAAGGTGGGTTTCTATCATCTACAGAAATGATGGAACCTGCAAATTTCGGTCTGTCTAATTGATGGTGTGGTTTGAAAAGTGCCATATATTTTTGTCTGTCTCCTGATCTCTGTTTGTACGTAGCTGCTTTTATTTCCCATTTTGCCATATATATTTTTACAGTACTTTCCGAAAGTCTCGGAAAATCCTTTGGCTGATATATTTCGCCTGTGGTTTCGTTGTACACTTCTACATCACCATTTAGAAAAGCATCATAATACCTGTAAATTTCTGTAGCGGTTGGTTTATGCGATTGGTTGGCAAAAAGACCGCTTAAGATATTCAAAACACTTTCGTCAACTTTTAAGGAATTTATTTTTCTTTTCCCGTCTACATCTTTGATAATGGATAGATAATTGTAATCGAATATTTTTCCGTTGTAATTAAATTCCGTTTCAAATCCGTTTAAAGCTTCTTTAAAACGTATCGGATGTGTTGGCAGATTATGTACTGGAAGTTTTTTTCTTTGCAAATAACCATTAAAACTATTGCTATCCTCACATAATATATTTGTAATCCCTTTTAGTGATTTTCCCTGTTGTAGCCTTTCCGAAACGTAGAATTCACGCAATTGAATTAATGCAATTAAAACACTGGCATTAGTAATATATCTTTGTTGTTCTGTTGCAAGTAATGAATTGCCATCAAAACGCCTGAACATGCTATAAAAATCTACAGCTACAGAATCCGTTCTATAATAGTTCTGTAATATGTGGTCTATTTTACGGGGATCTCCTAAAAATTCCTGAATATGTAAAGGCAAAGAATCAAAATCAATTATCAGTTTTCTGTTTCTACATCCTCGTTGTAAAGCTTTTACACCATACTGCGAATTTCTGTTTCTGCTAATATTCTTTGATAGTACATTTTGACTGCTCCAAAATTCCGGAACAAGTTCCTCCACCGATACGGCAACATTATTTGTATTGTTCCAAAATTTCGGCATTGCTATACTGTTTTATTTGTGAATATTCTTTTTGTAGTAAAAGAAAATAAGCCCCAAAACAATAAACATTTTGATCTTTCTTCTATTTTGTCACTGTACAAATCGAAGTATGTTTCTGTGATATTTTTAAAAATTGTTTTCATGCTTCTTTTTTTTCATTATTAATATTATCACCCGCAACTTCTTTCAATATCTTTTCGCCCTCTTCAATGATTAGCTTAATATTTTTCAGCCTTGCTTTCTTTCCATCTAAAATTCTTTTTATAGTAGCAGGAGCTAATTCTGTCCTTTTTACTAATTCATCTTTACTACCTAGGGGTAATTTGTTTTTCAATTCCGCAATTTTCTCGTTAATTTGCATAATGTTGTTACTTTTTGTTGTATTAATGTTCAGCAAATGTACACTTAATATTTATATAAACAAATAAAAAAAGACAAAAAATGTACACTTACAAGGAAAAAATAAAGGAATTTAGAAAATCAAAAAAGTTATCACAAGCTGAATTTGCCCAAAAGACAGGGGTTAGCAGAAGTTATATAGCACAGTTGGAACTTGGTAACAAAACGGTAACAAATTCATTTATTAATAGAATAATCAAAGAATTTGATCTAAATAAACACTTTTTCTATAATGATGATTCTCAAGAAAACAATATAGAATTAATGCAAGGAAGTTTAAAATCCGATAATGTAGTAAATGAATTTGTAAATTATGACCTTATAATTAATAATTCGCAAAGCATGATAGATGAAATGAGCCGTACACATGCACAAATTAATAAGTATTATCAGCGTTTGATAGATATTAAACTTATGACTAATAAGTTAAGTGATAAAGAAATTGAAGATAATCTGACCGAATTCACTGAAAAGCTCAGTGATAAAAAAAATCAATATTTTAATGATATCGTAAAAAGTAAGGGGTTAGGAGCCGCCTACAGCTCTTTGAACTCCATAGATATAAGAGTTTTAGATAATAAGGAAAGAAAAGAGTATCTAATTAAGATGTATCACGATAAAGATTTTTTCGAATATCTATTTTTTGATAACTTCCAGAAGTTCTATAATAAATACATGGAAGATTGGTATAATAATTTTAAAAATTAGTATACATTTAAGTGTACATAAATTGTTTTATTAAGTATTTCCGTAACCTTAAGTGTTCCGTTTTTTTTTATTTTTATTACACAGCTTGAGAAGGTATAATGAGGCAGGCGTAATGTAAGTGTTTTGTAATACTTGTACAGGCATAAAATACACTTAAACATGGGTTTTTATTTCATGATTTAAACAATACAACATTTAAATAAATGAAAATCAATAATTTATGACATTTATATTTAATTGATTGAATGTAATTAAGGAGCGTTTGAGCGTGTTTTTATGTCGTTTCATTGGTTTTATTGATAATTATATACCTTTTCCGTGTGTTATTTTACTGTAAATTGGTAATCCATTTGGTAATCCATTTGGTAATCCAAACAAAAAAAATGTTTTTACGGTTGGGTTTCTGGATATAAAAAACGGTGAAAAACTTCAAAGAAAAATATAAAAAATTTATATAAAAGTAGAGCCCAAAAACAGCGTTTAAGGGCTTTAATTGGTAGATTCAGGCGTATTAGTAGTATCTTATTACCTGTATAGTTTTAAATTGTTTAAAAAGGGCTTTTAAAATGGTAGCAATACTGTAGCTAATGGTAGTAAATCTTATTTTTTTTACATTCAAGTACATCCAATAAAACAGCCTTGGATCCCTGAAACACCTTTATTTTAGGGCTTTTTTAAGCTTTTTTATCTTACTATATACTTTTACATTTTCCTTTACCCCTCATATATTCAGGATGTTAAAAATTTAAAAGAAAGAATTCCTTTTGATCAAATTAATGAGCAGATTCTGGTGGTAGATGATATTCAGCCTTATCGCCTCAGAAAAGTAAGAATTCTGAATGGTGGGCATACTTTGATGCTGGCTCCAGCCATTTTATCAGGAAAAGAAACGGTAAAAGAATCCATTGATAATCCGTTCATCGGGAAGTTTTTAAAAGATAGCATTTTCAATGAAGTTAATCCAACTTTAGGATTGGATGAGAATGAGTTGAAAGATTTTGCAGAAGAAGTTTTCGACAGATTTAGAAATCCTTTTATTAAACATCATCTGGCAAGTATCGCTTTATATTTCGTATCTAAATTTAAAGTGAGAGTCCTGCCGAGTTTATTGAAATATGTGGAAACTAACCAAAAATTACCGCTTAATTTAACTTTCTCTTTAGCGGCTCTCATCAGATTCTATCAGGGAAATTTTGAAGACAAAGCACTTCCATTGAATGATGAACAGACGATTATTGATCGTTTCAAAGAAATCTGGTTAAACAATGAGTATGAAAAAGTAGCAGAACTTGCATTAAGTGAAATTTCTTTCTGGGATACAGATCTGACAGAAGTTGAAGGCTTGAAAGACGCTGTAGCAAAAGCTTTGTCGGAAATTGATCATCACGATGTAGAAGCAGCGTATCACCATTTTGTTCAATTCTATTCTTAAAAATCATGCAGAAGAAAGTATTGAAGGTAAATCCCAAAGATAATGTTGCCGTAGCTCTGGTTGATCTTCATCAGGGCGAAACGGTTACTTTGGATCATTTGACCTATGAAATTATAAAAGACACGAAGGCCAAGCATAAGTTTGTCACGGAAGATCTTTCAGAAGGTGATGCCATTATCATGTACGGTGTTTTGGTGGGAAAAGCCAGCCAGCCCATTCACAAAGGTGAAGTTATCACGACTGAAAATGTAAAACATCAAAGTGCAAAAGTACAAGGTAAAACAGAAACAACTGTCTGGACAGCGCCGGATGTAGAGGAGTGGAAAGACAAAACATTCATGGGATATCACAGAGAAGACGGGCAGGTAGGAACAGAAAATGTGTGGCTGTTTTTTCCTTTGGTTTTTTGTGAAAACAGAAATGTGGAGATTTTAAAAGATGTTTTTGAAAAAGAACTCTTATTCGAAAAAGTGACAAAACATCAGCTTTTGCTGAGATCTCTGGTTAATAATTCAGATACGGAAATCATTGCTGAAGAAGATCAGGATGAACGTATATTTAAAAATATTGAAGTTAAATTCATCACCCATCAGGGCGGCTGTGGCGGAATTCGTCAGGATGCAGAAGCTTTGGGACGTTTATTGGCTGGATATGTCAATAACCCGAATGTAGCTGGAGCAACCGTTTTGAGTCTGGGATGTCAGAATCTTCAGGTTCAGATTTTCAAAGATGCTTTGGAAAAAATCAGTCCTGAAAATAAAAAACCGATTATCGTTTACGAACAGCAAAAATCCGGAACAGTAGATGAAATGCTGAGCGGGATCATCAAAGATTCTTATGAAGCGATTAAGAAAGCGAATGAGATTCAAAGAAAACCGGCATCCATTTCAAAACTGGTCTTAGGGTTGGAATGTGGTGGTTCGGATGGTTTTTCAGGAATTTCTGCCAATCCGGTTTTAGGACAGCTGTCAGATTTAATGGCCGGAATTGGTGGTGCAACCATTCTTTCAGAATTCCCGGAATTGTGCGGAGTAGAGCAGGAGCTGGTGAACCGTTGTGTGAACGAAAAAGATGCGGAAAGATTTTTACAGTTGATGAAAGACTTTGAAGAATCAGTCGTTGCTGCAGGATCTGGTTTTGATATGAATCCGTCACCGGGGAATATTAAAGACGGATTGATCACTGATGCCATGAAATCTGCAGGAGCGGCTAAAAAAGGAGGTTCATCGCCTATCAATGATGTTCTTGATTTCACGGAATATATTAAGAAACCGGGATTGAATTTATTGTGCACTCCTGGAAACGACGTAGAATGTACAACAGCTTTGGTTGGCTCAGGCTCTAATATTGTATTATTTACAACAGGTCTTGGAACTCCCACTGGAAATCCTGTTGTTCCTGTAGTGAAAATATCATCCAATACTTCACTTTCTGAGAGAATGCCTGATATTATTGACTTCAACACCGGAGATGTGATTACAGGTGAAAAAACAATTGACGAAAAAGCAGAAGAGCTGCTGGAATATATCATCAAAGTAGCCAGTGGAGAAGTAAAAACAAAGGCTGCCATTTTAAATCAAAACGACTTTATTCCCTGGAGAAGAGGGGTTAGTTTGTAAATATGTTTTTTTAATTATAAATATTAATTAGGATTGAAAATGCTTTCTACATGGTAGGAGGCATTTTCTTTTATCTTAACTGAAAAGCATTGTATATTTGATCATTCTATACAACGCTTAAAACTGCTTAAAAAATGAAACTCAAATTATTCATCATATTCTCTATTTTTCTAATATTTTATGGATGTAGTTTTGGAAAAGCAGAATGGCAAATTGATGAATTGTATATGCAAAAAATTGAAGGAACTTCTAAAGTGATTTATAAGTTTAGTGCTTGGGGAGGAAGAGATTCAAATGCACGTGGATTTATGATTTTAGATTCTGTAGAAGCATTTGAAGTGGATTACCAACATATTCTTCCATTCTATCAACTATCAGAAATTCCTGATCGGAATGGTATTGAAGGAATAGCACATGACTGCTATGGGACTTGTGGAGATCCTTATTATAATAGTGTTCCCATTTTTAAACCAATGAAAACTGAACAGACAAAGGTTAATGATATTAAACTAACCAACAGAATATATCAATACAAAGGTTATTCTGAACATACAAGAGGGCTAGAAAGGTATGTTTTTGAAAGATTCAGAGAAACAAAGGATAGTCTGTTTTTCTACAATTTAAACGATGTAGAGAGTATGAACGGCAAGCATCTTGATCAATTAAAGGTAAAAAAAGGTGAGATTTATATTGTATTTAAAAAGAATAATGAAGTAAAAAAAATAATTGTTAATGAAGTAAAGCTCCACTCAAAAACAGAATCAATAGAAGAGATTAGAGATATTTTCCTGACTCCTAAAAACAAGATTTTTAATAATGAACTATCAGAACGAGGAATATTTAGAGAAGTGAACATTTCTCACTAGCAAAATTATCAACAAAAAGTTGCAACAAATTAATTCAATAGGAATGAGTCACTATCCTGAGCGTAGTAGAAGGAAGCCCGTTTAATAAAAGAAATATGATCATTGGCTTTAGCCAAAACTTATAAATAGAATATATTTTAGATTCTTCCTTCGTCAGAATGACAAACAGGCTGTTGATGGCTTGTGTAACATATTAATCTCGAGAGAAATACTATTTTCTCTTAGACGACTTCCTGATATAAAGCTGTGGCGTAAGCACTACCTTTTTCTCAATAGAAACTCCGGAACCATTTTCTTTGACACTTTCTAAAAATACCTGTCCCGCCATTTTTCCCATCAATACAGGCGTCTGGTCAACAGAACTGATCGGAAGTTCCATAAATTGGGTAAAAGGCTCATTGGAAAATCCGATGATAGCCACTTCCTGAGGGATTTTGATATTTCGTTTCTTCAACTCCTGGCAGGCGCCTAACGCGGCAAAATCACTGGACGAAAATATAGCATCGGGAACAGACTTTTTACTCCAAAGTTTTTTGATGGCTTCTGTACCTTCTTCAATAGAACTGCCTGTAAAAATAATATTATCCTCTTTTACAGGAAGATGATGATCTGCTAAAGCCTGTTTATATCCGTTAAGACGGTTCTGATAAATTTCAAGGTTAAGATCTCCTGCAAAATGAGATATATTCTTATAACCTTCCTTGATAAGATGTTCTGTAGCCATATAGCCGCCGCGATAATCATCAATAGTTACCGTGCTGATCCCTGAAATATCTTTTTTACGGTCAAAAAAGATAACCGGCGTATTGGAAGTATCTATAATGCTTTGGATGTGACTGATATCTGTTGTCGTTTTAGAAACGGACATAAAAATACCATCTACCTGCGCATTCAGCAACGTATTAAGCTGTCTTTTTTCAATATTGACATCTTCGTGGCTCTGGCAGATAATAACATGATAGCCTAGAGGAGAAAGTTCTTCCTCAATTCCTCTGATCACCGATGAAAAGAAATTGGTATTGATATACGGAACAATGATCCCTACGTTTTTGGTTTCACCGCTTTTTAAAGCTTTGGCAAGGTTATTTTGCTTGTAGTTCATTTCCTTGGCCGTTTTACGGACCAGCTCTTTGGTAGCCTCGCTTATTCTCGGGTGGTCATTCAATGCTCTTGAAACAGTTGCCACACTGACGTTGAGCTTATTGGAAATATCATAGATGGTGGCACTTTTCTTATTCATACTGATTTTTTCTGAGCGTTTTTATGAGGTCTGAACAGCAGACGTTATTGACGTAAATTTAATCAAATTATGGCTATTTGAAAGGAAAAAGATGCATTTTAAGTGGGTTTCATGCAGATTTTGGAGAGATTATATTTTTGTCAAGTTTAAATGGCTGATTTTATGGCGGATAGGTAATAAAAAAGCCGAAAGCAAAACTACTTCCGGCTGTATATTCTATTTTCATTTTATTATGGTATCAGAACAGCTCTGCCTTTGATCTTTCCGTTTCTCATTCGGTCATAAACCTCATTGGCCTCATCCAGTTTATATTTTTCAATTTCAATATGAATTTTTTTCTGTCTTGCCAATCCTACCACTTCCATAAGCTCAACTCTTGATCCCCAATAAGGATTCGTCATGCTCACTCCAAATGGAAGCCCAGACATGCTGTACTGATAATGACCGCCTCCTAATCCGACAATGGTAAGATCTCCATCCAGACTCACAATTTTAGTTCCAAGTTCAATGGTTGATGTTGCCCCTACAAAATCAATAACCACTTTAGCTTTTTTGATTCCTGTAATTTTCTGAATCTGTTCCGCAGCATCTGCATCTTTTGAGTTCACAGTGAATGTTGCGCCCAGTTCTTTGGCGAAGGCCAACTTTTCATCTGTTACATCACAGGCAATGATGGTACTGCCACTCACTTCTCTAAGGATCTGCAGAGCAACGTGTCCAAGTCCTCCCACACCAATCACTACAACATACTCATCGGGTGTTAGTTTAGATAATGATCTTTTAATGGCGGAATAAGGAGTCAAAGCTGCATCCGTAAGTGGAGCGGCAATCACAGGATCCAGATCATAAATAGGAACCAATAATCTTGAAGAAGGCACAAGCATATACTCAGCCATCCCTCCATCTAGTCC
This sequence comes from Chryseobacterium sp. T20, assembly GCF_047345655.1. Classification (NCBI taxonomy): domain Bacteria; kingdom Pseudomonadati; phylum Bacteroidota; class Flavobacteriia; order Flavobacteriales; family Weeksellaceae; genus Chryseobacterium; species Chryseobacterium sp. T20. The sequence continues at coordinate 258,885 of NZ_JBLFDU010000001.1, read as the reverse complement.
CAAACCACCTCCATAAGCCATTTCAGATTGATGGTCACAATAATTTTCTTTAGATTGCTGACAGGGTTTACAATGGCCACATCCCCAAGGACCATAGACCAGAACGGCATCTCCTTTTTTATAGCCTTTCACATCAGGGCCTATTTCTTCGATCCAACCTGCATTTTCATGACCTAATGTGAATACTGAACCTCCTACAGTTCCCTCGTCAATAATATGAAGATCAGAGTGGCATACACCTGCTCCTCCAATTTTTAACAAGACTTCATCTCCTTTAGGAGTAGGTTTTTCCATATCATTTACAACACGGACATCTTTGTGCCCGAAAAAACGTACTGCTTTCATAACTTAATATTTTAAAACTTATACCTTAAATGTACGAAAATTGATCTTTAATAACGAGTGATTTAATTGATGTTAAACTAATATATGTCAGTAAATTAGGGGAAGAATTCCCTGGTAGTCTGCTTGTAAATTATTATATTAAAATAGGTGTCAAAAGGTTTTTTGAAACGGTATGATTCAGATCATATTCGAGGGAGTAAGCAGTTAATTATATTTGAGCATTGAAAATTTCATATTTCTGACAAATTACAGTATAACCTTTCGTTGATTCGGGAGGTTTTTTTGTGGGAAAATTTCAATATAAAATTAAAAATACTGATTTACAGGATACATGTAGCCCCAACGGATGATTTAAAATAAACATCCAAATTAGGCAACTCTATCTTTAAACGACTTAGATTGTACTCATATTCCAATATCTGCTGACAAATTTCTAAATTAATTTGTTAATATTATAAAATGATCTAATTTTAGTATTTTATTACCAAAATACTATTTAATGCCAAAAAAAATTATAAGAAATCTTCAAATTGGAGTAGTGATTTCTTTGATACTTCTGATTACTAGTTCTGTAGCATCTTATATAAGCATACATAAGCAGATGGAGAATAGGAAAGACTTATTAAAAAATAAGGAATCTATAAGCTTAGCAAAAGATATCTTAAATACTCTTTTAAATGCTGAAACAGGAAATCGGGGATACCAGCTTACCGGAAGAGAAGATTTTCTTGAACCTTTCAATAAAAGCAGGAGTGAATATCCTTTGCTTGTTTCTAACAAAGGTAGACTTCATCTTAAAGATAAAGATCAGATTAATATCCTAAATGAATTGCTGCATACTTCAGAGATGATGATGAAAGAATATGTATTGCTTATTGAGAATCGTAAAAAAGGGATATTAATGAGCCCGGAAGAACTTGTACAAAACAAGGAGGCTATGGACAGATGCCGCATGCTCGCTCAGAAATTTGTAAAAAAGGAGGAAGTTCAACTTGCCATAAAAAATGAAGAACTGAACAAGTCTTCCGAGTTGACTGTTTTATTCATCGTCTTTTCTGCTATGGCCGCTATTGGGGTAACAATTTTTGTTTATATACAACTAAAATCTGACCTTATCCGACGCGGGAAGTTGGAAAAAGATCTGTTTAACACTAAGGAGATGCTTGAGGAAACAAGCTTAGTAGCCCAAGTGGGAGGTTGGGAAGCCAATATGAAGACCGGAAAGCTCTTCTGGTCTCAAAGTACAAGAGAAATTCACAAACTGAAAGATGATCTCCAGCCTACTTTTGAAACTGCTTTTGAATTTTACAAAGGAAAAAGCAAGGAGAGAATAAAATACCTTTTTAACAGGGCAATACAACAAGGAATTACTTTTGATGAGGAGTTTCAGCTTTTGCGTAGTGATGGAGTTACGATCTGGGTAAGAGTAAAAGGGATTCCCGAATTTGAAGGTGATAGCTGTAAAAGGGTTTTCGGAATCATTCAGGACATTGATGCCTTCAAAAAGATGTTTCTGGAGGTTACACGGAAGGAGGCTATCATGCAGTCTTTTGCCACTGATGTTCCTGTTCCTTTGGCCATGTTTGATAAGGACCTTAACTATGTTGCTGTAAGTAACAGGTGGAAAGAGGAATTTAGTATGAATAATGTAGATCTTATTGGTCATAATCTTTTCACTATATCACCTGATATTCCCAAAGAAAGAAAAGAGATTTATGACAATGCGCTGTTGGGAAAAACTTATATCAACAGTGACTATACGTTAAAGGTAGAAGGAAAAGAAGAAATTCAGCATTACGACCTTAAAGTCGGACCTTGGTATCTTACAAAGGATGAAGTAGGAGGGGTAATTATTTCCATACAGAATATTACAAATGCTGCAAAGATAAATGAAGAACTAAAAAATGCCAAGGAAACAGCAGACATAGCCAGCAAAGCAAAATCCGAATTTCTTGCCAATATGAGTCATGAAATCAGGACTCCTTTAAACGGAGTTATTGGTTTTTCGGACCTTCTCCTCACGACACCACTGAATGAAACACAGATGCAATATCTGAATTACATCAATGAGTCAGGAGAAAACCTGCTTAGCATTATCAATGATATATTGGATTTTTCTAAAATAGAATCCGGAAAAATGGAGCTTTTGATTGAAAAATGTGATGTTTATGATATGTTGAGCCAGGTTATCAATGTTATTATTTATCAATCCCAGAAAAAAAACATCGAACTTCTTCTCAATATTGAACCGGGTCTTCCAAAAATACTTTTTATGGATGAAGCAAGGTTAAAACAAATCTTGATCAATCTTCTTGGGAATGCTGTGAAATTCACAGAAAAAGGAGAGATCGAGCTAAAAGTAGAGAAATTACGCATGGATGATCATACTATTGCTTTGCGTTTCTCGGTTAGAGATACGGGGATCGGCATCCCTGTTGAAAAACAGAAGTACATTTTTGATGCCTTTACTCAGGAAAACAGTTCCATCAGTAAACAATATGGTGGCACGGGTCTAGGGCTTACTATTTCGAACAATATCCTGGGATATATGGGAAGCCATTTGTCACTGAGCAGTACAAAGGAGAAAGGTTCTGTATTTTTCTTTGACATTGAGATTCCTTACGAAATCTCTCAAATGAGAGAAGAGGAGGAGATAACTATTAAAACAGCCCTGGTGGTTGATGATAATAGAACCAACAGGATCATTCTTGAGCACATGCTTAGCTATAAAAATATAAAATCCACCTTGGCTTCTAATGGGATGGAAGCATTAGAGATCCTGTTGAAAGGTGAGCGGTTCGATGTGATCCTGATGGATTATCATATGCCTCTTATGTCCGGATTGGAAACGATAGATAAAATGACAGGGTTGTTCAAGCAACGAAATGAGACTTCTCCATTTATAATACTTTCTTCCTCTTCTGAAGAACTGGGCATATTTGCTTCGGTTAGGAAAATACAAAATGCACATTTACTGTTGAAGCCTATCAAATCACATGAACTATACAAAACCTTAAAAAAGGTAGATCAAAGTTATACAGTAGAAATAAGTAAGGATCATTCTGAAAATGTTTTGCATTTAATTGCCCCGGAATTAGAAGTGCTCTTGGTGGATGATAACGTTGTGAATATGGTCCTGAATAATAGAATGATGAAGTCTCTTGCTCCCGGTATACATCTAACGGAAGCAGTCAATGGGCTGCAGGCTGTGGAGGAATGCAGGAAAAAGCAGTTTTCCATTATCCTGATGGATGTTCAGATGCCGATAATGAGCGGTATTGAGGCAACACAAAATATTAGAATGCTGCCTGGATATGAACATGTACCTATCATAGGCGTTACAGCGGGAAATGTGCTGGGCGAAAAAGAAAAGTGCCTTGAAGCCGGAATGAATGATTTCCTTCCCAAACCTGTAAGAAAGGCAGATCTTCTTGAAGTGCTCAAAAAATATATCAGTGTTTAGAATTTACAAAAAAATGGAGCTCGATTTCTTCTACTGAGTTCCTTTTTACTTAGAATTACTTTTACAAAAAAGATTTTACACAATCTATAAAAAAGAGGCTATCTTAAAGAGATAGCCTCTTTTTATATTATCTTGTAATGGTTCAAAATTTAATTGTCCAATTAGATAATTTATCATCAAGAGCATTTAGTTTTCTTAGATTCTTCAGCAAAGAGTTCAGGTTTTGTGACCTCACCAGGGATCGAACCTGGATCTAAAGTTTAGGAAACTTTTATTCTATCCATTGAACTATGAGGTCTGGCTAAGATCATAAAATTACAAATTATTTGCCGGAGTAGCGTAATGATCAGAATGTTGATTCAAGAGGAAAACTTTAACAACAAATGCTCAAGTAGGTTTTAGGACTTTTATAATCCGGCTTTCTCTGAAATGATAGAAAGGGATGGGCTCCCTTAATCCTCATTTTATTCCTATTTAAAGCATAAAATGTGGTATGAATTAGTTATTCATAATACTTTAAAAATTGCTATGTTTTGAAATATTGTAAGTATTTTTGAGGTTTAAATATCTGTAACTAATTATTGATTTTAACTTCTATGATTTTAATTGTTGATGACAATCAAAGTAATCTTTATTCACTGCAAAAATTACTAGAGTCCAAAGATTTTCAGGTGGAAACAGCCAATTCCGGTGAAGAGGCTCTGGCGAAAGCCCTAAAAAATGACTATGCCCTCATTATTCTGGATGTTCAGATGCCTGATATGGACGGCTTTGAAGTAGCAGAAACACTGGCAGATTACAGTAAAACAAAAGAAGTTCCCATTATATTTTTATCTGCTGTTAATACAGACAAGAAATTTATAACGAAAGGCTATGCTTCTGGTGCTAAAGACTATGTCACCAAACCTGTAGATCCTGAAATTCTTTTACTGAAAGTAAAAACATTCTATAATCTTCAGGAGCAGAATATAGCGATGAAGAAGACCCAGCAGAATCTTGAGCTGGAGGTTAAAGGAAGACGTGAATCACAAGTGACAATGAAGTCCCAGATTGACCATTTTCACTTAATGCTGGAGTCACTTCCACAAATTGCATTTACCCTTAATGAAGCCGGAACGGTAGATTTCGTGAATGGTAAATGGTATGAATATTCAACGTCAGAGCAGAATTTTCCTGAAATATATCCCGATGACCCTGATATCACAGAGGAGTTTGAGAGATGCAGAAAAAAAGGAAAAGCTCTTGAGCTGGAAGTCAGAATTAAAAATGTGGTTTCAGGTAATTACCGTTATCATTTGCTTAGAGTAACGCCGGTATATGATGAAGGCCGTATTAAAAACTGGGTGGGAACTTTTACCGATATTGATGATCAGAAGAAAGTTGAAAAAGAAAAAGATGAATTTTTAAGCATTGCAAGCCATGAGCTGAAGACTCCTTTAACGAGTATTAAAGCCTATGTTCAGTTGTTAGAAAGAAAATTGAAACTCGACAAAGAAAGCTCTGAAGCAGGATTTGTAACGAAAGTTCAGGGACAGATTGAAAAGCTGAATACATTGATCACTGATCTGCTGGATGTTTCTAAAATAGAAAATGGTAAGCTAAAAATTAATAAAAAGCCGGTGAATCTGGAAAATTTGATCAGTAATGCCATTGAAACAATCATACAAACTCATGATCAGCGTGAAGTGAAAATTGAGCGTCACGGAACAAAACCGGATATTTTAATTCCTTTAGACGAAATCCGTATAGAACAGGTGCTCATCAACTTTCTGACCAATGCTATAAAATATTCACCAGATAATAATCAGGTTATTGTTACCACTTTTGTAGATGAAGAAGCTGAAGAAGTAAGAGTGAACGTAACCGACTTTGGAATTGGTATCCCTGATTTTAAACAGGATGCTGTATTCAAAAAATTCTACCGTGTAGAAGAATCTTCACTGCAGTTTCAGGGAATGGGAATCGGATTGTTTATCTGCTCCGAGATCATCAAACAGCACCATGGACACGTTGGAGTTTCCAGTATAGTAGATGAAGGCTCTACTTTTTATTTCACATTACCACTAAACTAATTTTAATGCCGAAAAAAATAATAAGAAATCTTCAGTTTGGAGTAGGTCTTTCCCTTTTGATTTTAATAGCCAGCTCACTGGCCTCTTATTGGAGTATCCAAAATCAAATGAACCATCGTGAGAGTCTTTCCAAAAGCAGACGTTCCGTAACAGCGGTGAAAGATGTGCTGGTTGCTTTACTGGATGCAGAAACAGGAAACAGAGGGTATCAGCTTACCGGAAGGGAAGATTTTCTTGAACCTTATAAACGGGGTTTAAGAGAATATCCTAAAGCTTTGGTACGTGCTGAATCTCTGGATATCAATGATCAGAATCAAATTCAAAGACTGGCAGGCTTAAAAGCAGCAGTTGATCAGGTAATGCAGAACCTGAAACATTTGGTTGAGAACAGACGAAGAGGTATTATCATGACGCAACAGGAGATTACGGAGGGTAAAACCTATATGGATCAGTGTCGGAAAATTGTCAATGATTTTGTACAATATGAAGAAAGTCAGGTTGAAATTAAAAATAACGATCTCAACCGTTCCTCCGGTACAACTGTTCTTTTTATCCTTTTTTCTGCCATTGCCGCAGTGGTTGTTACTGTATTTTTCTATATAAAAATGCGTGCAGATCTTATCCGAAGAGATAAGCTTGAGAAAATGCTTAAGGCAAAAGATGAAGAAATGACGCGCCGTGTAAGTGCTATTCAAAAGATTGCCAACAGAGTTGCTAATGGGGATTACAGTGAGAAAGCTGTGGATAATGCTCAGGATGATCTTGGAGATTTGGTAGAATCTCTTAATCACATGACGGAATCTCTCAAAATCTCTTTTGATACCATTAATAAGAGCGACTGGCGCCAGAAAGGGCTTGCTTTATTGAATGAATCCCTGGTAGGGAATAAGACTGTACAGGAAGTTTCCAATAAATCTTTAATGCAGCTGATTGAATATGGAAACTGCATTAATGGTTCCCTGTATTTATATGATGAGGGCATTTTAAAACTTAATAAAGCATTTGGACTGGAATCCAATATGAAAAAAGCTTTTGAGCCTGGAGAAGGAATGGTAGGACAGGCTTTTGTTAATACTAAGACACAGGTTTATAATAACCTTCATGAAGAAGACTTTGTAGTCACTTTTGCCAGCAGTACGATTAAAATTTACGGAATTATTTTGCTTCCGCTTTTTGCAGATGGCCATATAATAGGGGTGTTGGAGCTTGGTTCCACTTCTAATTTTGAGGAAGACAGAATACACTATTTTGAAGAATGCTGTACCAATATAGGAATCGCCCTGAGTGCTGCAAAAAGCAGAGAAAAAGAACAGCAGTTATTAGAAGAAACTCAGGCACAGTCTGAAGAATTGCAGGTTCAGCACTCTGAGCTTGAAAATCTGAATACAGAGCTGGAAGCACAAACCCAGAAGCTTCAGGCATCTGAAGAAGAGCTTAAAGTACAGCAGGAAGAGCTGATGCAGGCTAATGCAGAACTGGAAGAGCGCTCCCGATTGCTGGAAGAAAAAAATCATTTGATTGCTGAACGTAATAATGAAATTCAGAAAAAAGTAGAGGAACTGGCATTAAGCACCAAATACAAATCTGAGTTTTTAGCCAATATGTCTCACGAATTGCGGACTCCGCTGAATTCAATTCTTCTTTTATCCCGATTAATGACGGAAAATCCTGATGAAAATCTTAACGAAGATCAGATGGAATCTGCCAAAGTAATTCATAGTTCAGGTACAAGCTTATTAACCCTTATTGATGAAATTCTGGATCTTGCCAAAATAGAATCCGGTAAAATGACGCTTGAATATCAGGACGTAAACCTTGAAGAAGTGGTAAAAGATCTGAAAAGTCTTTTTAATCCGGTATTTCAGGAGAAAGCGCTTCCGTTTAATATCGAAATTGATGCAAATGTGCAGAAAGTGATCGAAAGTGACCGTCTAAGAATTGACCAGGTATTGAGAAATTTATTGTCGAATGCCTTAAAATTTACCACAAAAGGAAGCATCGGTTTACACATCAAAAAACATTCTGAAAAACCTGATTTCATCATATTCTCAGTGAAAGATACAGGCGTTGGAATAGCCGAAGATAAGCAAAAAATTATCTTTGAAGCATTCCAGCAGGCTGACGGATCTACCAAAAGAAAGTTCGGAGGAACAGGTTTAGGTCTGTCCATAAGCCGTGAAATTGCAAGACTTCTTGGAGGTGAACTGGTTCTGAAAAGTGAGATAGACAAAGGAAGTGAATTCAGCTTTATCATTCCTGTACATGTAGCAACAGAGATTATCCATTCAGAAACAGATCAGGATCTTGTAGAGGTGATCCGTGAAGATGTGGAAGAAATTCAGAATATTCTTGATGAAGGAGAAACAAAAGTAATTCCCGTAAATACCCTTGAAATTCCTGAAGATGTTGCAGACGATAGAGAAAATATTCAGGAAGGAGATAAAGTAATTCTGATTATTGAAGATGACATCAATTTTGCAAAAGCTTTATTAAAATATGCCCACCTGCAGAGTTATAAAGGAGTGGTTGTAGTAAGGGGAGATCATGGGCTTTCAGCGGCTCAGAAATATCATCCGCATGCCATTTTACTGGACGTTCAGCTTCCTGTAAAAGATGGCTGGGAAGTGATGGATGAACTGAAATCTGATCCTTATATCAAACATATTCCGGTTCATATGATGTCTGTTCTTCATCTTAAAAAAGAAAGTCTGATGAAGGGTGCCGTTGATTTTATTAACAAGCCGGTAGCGTTGGATAAAATGACCGACGTATTCAAGACAATTGAAGAAGCTTTGAAAAAAGGATCTCAAAAAGTGCTTATAGTAGAAGAAAATGCCAAACATGCCAGTGCATTGTCTTATTTCCTGAGCAATTTTAATATCTCTTTATCCGTAGAACATACGGTGGAAGATAGTGTAAAAGCATTAACTTCTGATCTTGTGGATTGCGTTATTCTGGATATTGGAAGCGCAAAAGGAAATGATTATCACGTCATAGAATCCATCAAAAGCCATGAAGGACTGGAAAACCTTCCCATCATTATCTTTACAGAACACCATTTATCTAAAGAAGAAGAACTTAAAATAAAGCAATACGCAGATTCAATTGTTGTAAAAACAGCACATTCGTACCAAAGGATTTTGGATGAAGTAGGACTGTTCCTGCATCTGGTGGAAGAAAAAAACAATTCCGCAGAAAGTACTGCAGGCAGAATGCTGGGATCTTTAACTGAGGTTCTGAGTGGCAAAAAAGTACTGATTACCGATGATGATGTACGCAATATTTTTTCTTTAACCAAAGCACTGGAAAAATATAAAGTTGAGGTTATTGTAGCCATGGACGGAAAGCATGCCCTGGAACAAATTCACCACAATCCTGATATAGACGTGATCTTAATGGATATGATGATGCCGGAAATGGATGGCTATGAAACCATAAAGCAGATCAGAAAAATGCCGGCATTTAAAAGGCTGCCTATTATAGCGGTAACCGCAAAATCAATGATTGGAGACCGTGAGAAATGCATTACAGCAGGTGCTTCGGATTATATCTCAAAACCTGTGGATATTGATCAGTTGTTGTCGCTGCTTCGCGTTTGGTTGTATGAAAGTTAAACAGATAAAATTCTGATGAAAAAGAAAATTTTAATTGTGGATGATGATCCACGCAATATATTCGCATTGAAACTGACCCTTAAGGCTCGTGGATATGCAGTAGAAACCTGTACGATGGCTCAGGAAGCTCTGGATATGCTAAAAGCTGATCCTGATTTTTCAATGGTGCTTATGGATATGATGATGCCGGGAATAGACGGCTATGAAGCAGTAAGAATCATAAGAAATACATCTGAAATCAAAGATATTCCAGTTATTGCAGTAACTGCACAGGCGATGCCTGAAGACCGTCAGAAATGCATTGAGGTAGGCGCTGATGATTATGTTTCAAAGCCTATTGATGTAGACCTTTTACTAATGGCAATAGAAAAACTTTCATAGATGCTGGAACCAAGTATCGTAAAAGATGAAGAAATAGAATATCTGATCAACGATGTCTATGAAATGTATGGCTATGACTTTTCTGGTTATAGCAGGGCTTCGTTTAAAAGAAGGGTAAATAGGATATGCCTTTTGGACAGATTTACCAGCTTTGCGGAACTTAGATATACCCTCATGAATGATGCAGAATATCTAAAACGTTTTGTAGAGGAAGTTACGGTAAACGTCACGGAAATGTTTCGGGATCCTTCTTTTTTCAAAGCATTACGGGAGAAAGTTCTGCCCCAATTAGGCACTTATCCGCTGATCAGGATCTGGATTGCTGGTTGCTCTACGGGAGAAGAAGCCTATTCTATCGCTATTTTATTGAAAGAAGCAGGGCTGTATGATAAATCCCTGATTTATGGTACAGATTTGAATCCTGCAGTTCTTGAGACAGCCAGAGCTGGTGTTTTCCCGTTATACCAAATGAAATTATATTCTGAAAACTATATGCTTTCAGGAGGGAAACGTGATTTTTCAGATTACTATACGGCCAATTATGATAGTGTAAAGTTTGATAAAAGCTTACAGGAAAAACTTATTTTATCTACCCACAACCTGGTTTCAGACAGTTCTTTCAATAGTTTTCAGCTGATTATATGCAGAAATGTTCTGATTTATTTTGATAGAGAACTGCAGGAAAAAGTATTTAAACTTTTCGATAACAGTCTGGAAAATTTAGGTTTTCTGGCTTTGGGAGCAAAAGAAACACTCAGGTTTTCCACTATTGAAAAGAATTATCATCAGATTGAAGATCAGAAAATCTGGAAAAAGCTTGATCATCATTAATAACCAATGCTATGGAATCACAGAAAAACATTGAATTAATTGTTATAGGAGGATCGGCAGGCAGTTTACAGGTCATTATTGAAATGATTAAAAACCTGAATGATGTCCTGAAAATCCCAATTGTAGTAGTGGTTCACCGTAAAGCCCAATCAGGAGATATTCTGAGAACTTTATTGCAGCAGTTTACGAAAATACCGGTGATAGAAGTAGAAGATAAAACTGAAATGGACAATAATGCCATTTATATTGTTCCGGCAGATTATCATTTGCTGTTTGAGAATAAGAAAAATATGTCATTGGACAGCTCAGAAAAAATGAATTATTCCCGTCCTTCAATAGATGTTACCTTCAGGTCTGCAGCGGAAATTTATGGAGAGAATATGGTTGGAATTCTTCTATCCGGAGCTAATGCAGATGGAGTAGAAGGGCTGTCTTATATTAAAAAAAATAACGGACAGGTATGGATTCAGGATCCTGAAACGGCAGAAGTGGAATATATGCCCAAACATGCCGTAGAAGAGATAGATTATGACCAAATTATCAAACCGGATAATCTGGCAGATTATATCAATCAGTTGTAATAGAATAACCTAAATAATATGAACAAAAAGAAAATTTTAATTTTTGATGATGACGCTGCTATTTTGGAAGTGATTACCATCATATTTGAAGAGAATGGCTACGAGGTCAGAATCTCAGAAACTTCACATGATATTCTGGAGAAAGTGGCCGAATATCATCCCGATGTTATTCTGATGGATAACTGGATTCCGAAAATTGGTGGAGTGGAAGCCACAAAACTTCTGAAAAACAGTGAAGAATTTAATCACATTCCTGTCATTTATGTTACGGCAAACAATGATATTGCTGCTTTAGCTTCCGAAGCACAGGCAGATGATTATGTTTCAAAACCTTTTAATCTGGATGATCTTGAAGAAATGGTGGCAAAGCATATAAAAGAGCAGGTGTAAATCTTTCGATTTTCCAAATAAAAAAATCTCTCAAAGTTTGAGAGATTTTTTTATTTATTATTCAGATCAGAAATCATTTGACTTTTTGTTACGTGATAACTGTTGATGTTATGAAGTAAAGAACGTAATAAAAGATAGAGCTGGGGATTTTCCATAATGACATGAGAAAATGTCTGCACAAGAATTAATTTTTTTGAAACTATATTGTGTGCAGTGATATATTCAGAGCTAAGATCAATGTCAATATTTAATTCCTTATTCACCTTAAGTTTAAAATATTCATCTATTAAATACTTATCATTAATCAGGTCTAAAGATTCTATTTTCGTTTCGTCCATAATGTTGATAATTAAACTGTAAAATACAAATGTTATACCGTACAGGGGAAAAAACAGAGGAGATTATAACATCATAAAGAACAAACTGATTAAAATGAATTTTGCATTGATGAAAGGTTTTCTGACCGGCTCATTAATACAGGTTAGAATGAATAGATGTTCAGGGATTCAAAAAGGCTAAAAATCTTTATTTGAAGAGATGTATGGATAAAAGAATCTACCCTTTAGGGGTAGATCCAGTAGATAAATACATCTCATTTTTTTAATTAGACAACAATAAAAAGCACAGCCGACAATGCTGTGCTTAAATTTTTATTTCAAATTTAATTGCAATTTCAAGAGTAGTAAGAAAAGCAAATAAAGTTTCCACTTCGATGTTTATTACATAGTAAATGTAGTAATAATTTTAATACGAAATATGAATTTAATGTTAAAATTCACAAGTTGTCCACATTTTTTTGTGGATAACTTGTGAGGTTCTCTGAAATTACTGCTCAGAAAGGTATTGTAAAACAAAACCATTCAAAGTTTTTTTCTCCTCTTCCGTCCCTTTATTATCCATGTGTCCATGATTGATGAGAGTTGGCTGTACCTTCATATGATACTTCTTCTGCTCTTCTTCATTGAGTAATACTCCTTCGTCAGCCGGATAATCATTGGAACGTAAAGTATACACTTTTGGAATAGATGTTCTTGGCAGAAACATTCTCCGGTTATCCATAGTGATCAGTTTATACACCAGATTAGGATGCTGAAGAGTGAATAATGCACTCATATCACCTCCATTAGAGTGTCCTAGGAGGGTCAGATGTTGATAATCAAGTTCTGGTTTTATCTTTTTAAGTTCATTCAGAACAAGCATTATATTATCCGAACCATTCTGCCAGAAAGGTCTTCGGACGATCTGTAAATTTCCTTCTGTCGGCAAAAGGCTGTCTGTTTTAAGTTCATGCTGAATACTTACGGTAAAGTAACCTTTTGACGCCAGTTTTTCTGTTAAATAAGAGTATACAAAATAATCGCCGCCCTTATTAAAACCATATCCATGATTAAAGATAATAACCTGTTGATGGGGAATCTTTTTATCTGTTTTAGGGTGATAAATGGCTACAGGAATCTTTCGGTTTCTGTTCTGGTCAAAGAAGGTTAAAGTATCCAGTTTTACTTCATAGTCATTACTTTCAGTATTTTTCTTTTGTATAGTACAGCTTATCATCAAAAGAGAAACTGTAAGAAAGGCAGATAGATTATATTTCATGCATTGTTTTTATGGGACAGAATAAAAGAATGACCTAAGCTTATCTGCAAATAGATGAGGTAATTCCAATGCGGCAAAGTGTCCTCCTTCATTCATCTTTTTAAAGCTGGTTACGTTCACAAAACGTTCAGCCCATTCTTTCGGAAACTGAGCCTCACGGGGAAATACAAGTATTCCTGCAGGAACATTGCTTTTTTGATGAACCTGTCCACCGCTCCATAAAGCCGCTGCATCTTCTTTGTACATTCTGGCAGAAGAACCGATGGTTTGTGTTACCCAATAGATCATAATATTAGTAAGCAGTTCATCTTTTCCTCCGAATGCTGCTTCAATCAGTTCCGGAGAAGCGCCTGCATTGGTAAAGCTAATGATCCAGGCTGCCAGCCCGACAGGAGAGTCATTGAGACCATAGGCCAGCGATTGAGGCTTGGTAGACTGTACCATAGCATAAGCTCCTTCTCTGTACCACCATTGCTGAACAAACTGCGCGAATTCCTGCTCCTCTTTACTCATTGTTGTGAAATCTTCCTGACCGGTAGGATAACCTACATCGGTAAGGTGAACAGCTTCCAATACTTCAGGATATTTTGAAGTCAATGCTTTTACGATGCTCATTCCTATATCTCCTCCGGCAGCACAGAATTTTTCATAGCCAAGTACTTCAGTCATTAGCTTTTTCCAGAGATCTGCCACTTTTTCGCTGCTGACTGCTGTTTTATCAGAAAAGCCAAATCCAGGAATGGAAGGGATAACCAGATCAAAGCTCTGTTCACCTTCTGTAAGCAATGGAATAATTTTATGAAAACGATAATAGCTGTCCGGCCAGCCATGGGTCAGAATTAATGGTTTTGGGTTAGGCCCTTTTCCTCTTATGTATTGAAAATGGATCAGAATTCCATCGATCAGGGCGATATACTGAGGATGCTGATTCAATTGCTGTTCATGCATTCTCCAGTCATAATTATTGATCCAATAGTGGGTAAGCTCTTTAAGGTAAGTTTCGCTAGTGCCATAATTCCAGCCAGAGCCTTCGGGTTCTCCCGGCCAGCGGGCATTTTGGAGACGATTTTTAAGATCAGTGATAACTGATTCGGGGATGTTTACTGTAAAGGGTTCCATATTATTATATTTTATTGGTGTAAAGTGGATTGGGTGGAATGTGTTGATAGTAAGTCTGTTATCAAAGTTAAAAACTTTCTCTTTTAATATATGTTGTCAAAATCATAAATTTTTTGATTTTTTAATGAGGGAAAATAAGTAACTTTAATTCATTAAAATCTCGTAATACATATTGCAATGAGTCAGGTATACTTTTAAACCTGAACATCTTAGGTTCAATTTTCTGAACCCAATATCTTTATTATATCATATCTAAAAGCAAAGACAATACGTCATTTGTAGTATCAACGGTCATTAGCGGTTAATCTGCTTCTGATTATTGATGTTTAATAATTAAAAAAATCATTATGAAAACCTATAAAATTGCCATCATTGGCGGAACAGGAAAATCCGGACAATATCTGGTACAAAATCTTCTTGAAAAAGGATATCATCTTAAACTTTTACTAAGACATCCCGAGAATTTTACCCTTCAAAATCCATTAATTGAATTGATAAAAGGAGAGGCAAGGGATATAACAGCGATCGATAAATTGATTAAAGGAACTGACCTTGTTATGAGTACTTTAGGGCAGCCAAAAGGGGAGAAATCTATATTCAGTGATGCTGCAAAAAATATCATCTCTGCAATGAATCATCATGGGATCAGGCGGTATATTGTAACTACAGGTTTGAGTGTAAATACACCGTTCGATTATAAAAATGAAAAGGTAAAAATGGCTACAGACTGGATGTATAAAAACTATCCTGAGACTACAACAGATAAACAGAGAGAATATGAATTTCTTCTGGATAGCAACCTGGATTGGACATTGGTAAGACTACCTCTGATTCATCTTACACAGGACAATTTTCCAACGGAAACAAACCTTACAGACTGTAAAGGAAAAGGAATCAGTGCTGCTGATCTGGCTGAGTTTTTGGTGTCTCAGATTGAAGATTCAGAGTATATCAAGGAAAGTCCGTTCCTGTATAATCTGAAAGAGTAAAGAACCTATAAAGAAGAAGCTGCTACAATTTTGTCATTCTGAATGAAACGAGTGTAATGAAGAATCTCATATCATTGGTGATTAATGGGATTCTTCCTTCGTCAGAATGACAATTGTGGCAATTTTTTTATTGAGTATTAAGATTTTCTATTTCTTACGTCCATACATCAGAATACGCTTGAATGCATAGATAGCCGGATATTTTGTAAACCTTTTTGCAATACGAGATTTAAATTCAGAGATGAATTTTTCTTTCTGTTCTCCTTCAAGACGCTCTAAATAAGGTAATAATGCAGTTCCTGAAATAAACTCATATAGGGCTTCGTGATCATCTGCAATGATAGGATAGACCTTCTGAAATATTTCAATATCCTGAATTCCGTTATCAAATAATATCTGGGCATAATCATCCATTGAAAGTACCGGAGAATCACGATTAAAATGATTTAATTGGGATGAATAAGGCTCCTCATTTGCCATTTCCGTTAGAATCTGGTTCAGAATATTTTCTTTCTGAACGGGCATTTGTATGTCTAATTGTCCATTTTGCGAAAGCAGTCCAATGATTTTAGGAAATAAAGTTTCATGATCATCAGCCCACTGTAAAGCGGCATTACTGAAGACAAGATCCCATTTCTGGTCAGATTGTGCTACCTCTTCAATAGTCTGAAGCTTAAAATGAAGATTGTGATTTTCAAATTTTTTAGATTTTTCAAGCATTTCTGCCGATGAATCTATTCCTAAGAATGTAGAACCTGTGAGTTTTTCCGTAAGAATAGAGGTTTGTTCTCCGGTTCCACAGCCTAAATCAATAGCTTTTATATTATTTTCGGGCTTGATTAATGCCGCTAAATCATAAAAGGGCTTGTAGCGTACATCTTTGTATTGATCATATAATTCGGGATTCCAAGGCATAAAAAATAATTTTGTAATGGGTTAATAAGTTGAATAAAGATAGAGAATCTAAATAAAAAATCGGCTGTTTTAAAACAGCCGATTGTATTTATTGTTCCAATTTTTCTTTGATGTATTTTGCCGTATAGGACTTTTTATTTTTAGTCAGATCTTCTGGTGTTCCTGCAAATACAACTTCGCCACCATGTTTTCCGGCTTCCGGACCGATATCGATAATATAATCGGCACATTTGATAATATCAGGCTGGTGTTCAATAACAATTACCGAATGTCCAAGATCAATCAATGCCTGCAGTGATTTCAGTAATTTCTGAATATCATGGAAGTGAAGCCCTGTGGAAGGTTCATCAAAGATGAATAATGTTTTATCCGTGGTTACGCCTTTTACAAGGAATGAAGCCAGTTTCACACGCTGTGCCTCACCACCGGAAAGGGTAGAAGAGCTTTGCCCCAGCTGCAGGTAACCTAAACCTACTTCCTGCAAAGGTCTCAGCTTCGTTACAATCTTTTCTTCATTATTATCTTTAAAGAACGCCAATGCTTCATCTACCGTCATATGAAGGATATCAGAGATGTTTTTCTCGTCAAATCTTACTTCAAGGATCTCATTTTTGAATCGTGTTCCTTTACAAACCTCACATTCAAGCTCAATGTCTGCCATAAACTGCATGGAAACATTGATCACACCTTCTCCTTTACATTCATCACATCTTCCGCCATCCACATTGAAAGAGAAATGTTTAGGTTTATAGCCCATCATTTTGGCCACTTTCTGCTTGGCAAAAAGATCACGGATATCATCGTAAGCTTTTAAGTACGTTACAGGGTTTGAACGGGATGATTTTCCAATCGGGTTTTGGTCAATCAATTCAATATTTTTGATCAGTTTCTTAGGGAATTCTACAGAATCATAATCTCCTTTTTTACCACCCATTCCAAGCTGGATCTGGATGTCATTGGTAAGGATTTCTTTCATCAAAGTAGATTTTCCGCTTCCTGAAACTCCGGAAATCACGACCAGACTTTCCAAAGGAACATCTACATCTATATTTTTAAGGTTATTCTGGCGGGCTCCTTTAATGTGAATCCATTCTTTTCCTTTTCTTCTTTTCTTTGGAACTTCAATTTCAAGCCTTCCGGTAAGATATTCTGAAGTAAGGGTATTTGCTTTTTTCAGGTCTTTATAATCACCTGCAAATACCAGTTCACCACCAAGATAACCTGCTTCCGGACCAATATCAATAATATAGTCTGCGGCTCTCATCACATCTTCATCGTGTTCTACTACAATGACCGTATTTCCAAGATCACGAAGGTTTTTCAATACTTCGATCAGGTTTTCGGTGTCTTTAGAGTGCAGTCCGATAGAAGGTTCATCCAGAATATAAATAGAACCTACCAAAGAACTTCCCAAACTGGTTGCCAGGTTGATTCTCTGACTTTCTCCTCCTGACAGCGTATTGGATGTTCTGTTTAATGTCAAATATCCTAATCCTACCTTTAATAAAAACTCAAGGCGGGTTGTAATTTCGTAAATCAGTCTTTTGGCGACTTCTTTGTCGTGATCTGAAAGTTTTAATCCATTAATGACCGGAGCCAGCTCATCCAAAGGAAGCTCAATCATCGATTGAATATTGTGGCCGTCTACTTTTACCCAGCTCGTTTCTTCACGAAGTCTCAAGCCTTCACACGTAGGACAAAGGGTTTTTCCTCTGTAACGGGAAAGCATTACTCTGTACTGGATTTTGTATAGGTTTTCTTCAAGCATTTTGAAGAAATTATTGATGCATGGGAAATTACTCTTTCCGTCACCTTTCCAAAGGAAGTTTTTCTGTTCTTTTGTTAATTGGTGGTAAGGTTTGTGGATAGGGAAGTCACCTGCTTTTTTGATGAAATCTTTTTTCCATTCGCTCATCGTTTCTCCTCTCCAGCAGACAACGGCATCTTCGTAGATGGATAATGTTTTATTAGGAACGACAAGATCCTCATCAATTCCGATTACTTTTCCATATCCTTCACATGCCGGACATGCTCCGTATGGGTTATTAAAGCTGAAAAAATGAACATTGGGTTCAAGGAACTCCATGCCGTCCAGCTCAAATTTGTTGGAGAATTCTTTTACTTTTTCTGTTTCTGTGTTCTTTAGTGAA
The DNA here is from genome assembly GCF_047345655.1 of Chryseobacterium sp. T20. NCBI lineage: Bacteria > Pseudomonadati > Bacteroidota > Flavobacteriia > Flavobacteriales > Weeksellaceae > Chryseobacterium > Chryseobacterium sp. T20. The sequence goes on along the minus strand of NZ_JBLFDU010000001.1, from coordinate 240,439 downwards.
CAATAGCCGCGTCCTTCATAGAACGCCATTTGAATAGAGTCCGCAAGTCTTTGTAAAAAACTTTCGTCTTCTTCGTACGAGAAACGGTCGATTACAAGATTGATGGTCATTCCTTTCTCAGGAGCAAATCCAAAGCTTTCCAGGTCTTCAATTCCGGCAACATTTCCATTGATTTCAAGCCTTGTGAAACCTGCCAGTTTTAAAATATTTAAGGTTTCTTTGAAATTGTCAACATCATATTCCAAAGGAGCAGTCAATAGAAAAGAAGTATCCTTTTTAGACGCTTTAATGAAGTCTACCACATCAGAAACCGAATCTTTTTTCACTTCTTCTCCGGAAACCGGTGAAAAGGTTTTTCCGATCCTTGCAAATAAAAGCTTCATATAATCGTAGATCTCCGTAGAAGTTCCCACTGTAGAACGCGGATTGGAAGAAATGACTTTCTGCTGGATGGCAATCGAAGGTGCAAGTCCTTTGATATCATCCACTTTTGGTTTTTCTAATTTTCCCAAAAACTGACGGGCATAAGAACTTAAACTTTCTACATATCTTCTCTGTCCTTCTGCATAAATAGTATCAAAGGCCAAAGAGGATTTTCCACTTCCTGAAACTCCTGTAATAACAATCAGTTTATTTTTCGGAATCAGGACGTCTATATGTTTCAGATTGTTAAGATGTGCATTCTTAACGAAAATCTGTTTTTTTATGTCTATTTCTGTTGTGTTAGCCATATTTTGTTTATTCATAAAAGTAACTGTAAAGCATTAAAACTTTCAGTATAATGGTGTTTTGCCTTAGAATTTTCCTAGGCTGTCATCAATTGAACTTTTACCTGTATTCCAAGATTCATCTGATATTCTGCAGCTATATTTTTTTAGTTTGCCGACAGAATTACTGTTGAAAAAAGAATGCTTTCATCGTAAAATTAAGACCCACAAAATTACGAAATTTTAGCGAAAAATTTACGCTTATCTTATTGTTAAAAATTGTTATTATCTACATGAAATAAGAAGTCAAAAATGGAAATAGATCTGTTGACGAATGATAGAAATGAATATTTTTTGTGGACTTAATGTTGTTTTACGGTTTATTTTACAGTGTTTTATATAATTTTTAAAAATATATTGTGTTTTTTTATTTAACTATTGTTTTATGTTGTAAAATTATTTAAAATTGTAGCCGTAAATATGTAATATAGAAATGAGAAAATTATTCAGAGATCTAGTTACACATTTAATGAGAAAAAGATAGAATTACTCCCTCACACAGATGCAGCATTACGTTGCATCTTTTTTTATGACAACTATCATTTGCCTGTCTTGGTGAACTCCCTTACTTTTGGACTCTGTTAAAAAAACTACGGAAACGATTATGATCAAAAAGATAGGAAGTGCTTTTTTTCTGGGATCTTTACTTTGGGTAAACGCACAGGAAAAGACAACAGATATTGAAAGCATCGAATTTCAGGGAAAATTTATCTCTACACCTTATAAAAGTGCCAACCAGAACATCAGTGTTATCACCAGAGAAGACATTGTAAATTCTCCGGCTAAAAGTATAGACGAAATCCTTCAACAGGTACCAGGAATGGATATCAGAAGGAGAGGAGCTAATGGCGTGCAGAGTGATATCGGTTTTCGTGGAAGTTCTTTTGAGCAGGTTCTTCTGTTGTTGAACGGAATCAGGATGAATGATTCCCAGACCGGACATAATAATATGAATATTCCGGTAGATCTGGATGAAGTAGAAAAGATAGAGATTATTAAAGGCCCGGCAGCAAGACGTTTCGGACAGAATGCTTATGCCGGTGTTATCAATATCGTTACCAAAACTACCCCAGGGAAGAAAGTGAAAATCAGTGCGGAAGGAGGTGATTATGGTTCTTATGGTCTTGGATTGAATGCCCAGATTGGAAATGAAAAGTTCACGAACTCTCTTCAGGCAAATTCTGCTTCTTCAGAAGGGTATATGTTCAATACAGATTATGAAATCAGAAATGTATTTTATCAGGGAAAGCTGAATATCAAAAACGGAGATGTAAGAGTACAGGCCGGGTTTTCGGAAAAGAAATTCGGTGCCAATGGTTTTTATGCTTCCAGTGCTGCTACCAAACAGTATGAGGAAACACAGGCTTCTATCGTAAGTGTGGCTCATCAGCAGACTTTTGGAAAACTAAAGCTTAACTCTAATGTATACTGGAGAAGAGGACAGGATATGTACCTTTATGACAGATGGAATCCGGATTTTTACCGAAATATGCACATCGGAAATAATGTGGGTGGAGAAGTGAATTCCAGCTATCAGTGGGGATTGGGAACAACCGGAATTGGGGTTGAATTGAGAAAAGAATTTTTAGTAAGCAGTAATTTGGGTGACCGAAATCGTTTTGTGTCTCAGGTTTTCTTTGAGCATCATTTTTCATTACTGGATAAAAAACTGAACATCAGTCCGGGAATTTCATGGGCCAATTATTCTAAGGAAGGAAATTTCTTCTATCCGGGGCTTGATGTAGGCTATAACTTTAATGCTAATTCTAAAATCTACGGAAACATCGCAAAAGTACACCGTGTACCCACTTTTACCGAACTTTATTATGTAAGTAAAACGGAACAGGGAAACCCGGATTTACGGCCTGAAAATGCTTTGTCATCAGAGGTAGGTTATCAATATCAAAATAACAGAATTTTGGCAAAAATCAGTGGGTTTTTAAGAAATTCCAGCAACTCTATTGATTGGGTAAAAAAAGACCTGAGTGATAAAGTATGGTATGCTCAGAATGTAGGAGATATCAAAACCAAAGGAATCGAAGCAGAGTGGAGTCATAGACCGACAGACTGGTTAAAATATACAGTTGGCTACACATATATTGACAGCAAATATGAAGAAAAAGCTGGTGTGGTTTCAAGATATATTCTGGACAATCTGAAACATCAGTTTGTTTCCAAGTTAGAGGTGAAATTCCTGAAAAACTTTACCAATGAGCTTGTTTACCGCTATAATGAAAGAGTAAATCTGGGAACGTATAACCTTGTAGATGAGAAACTAAGCTTTGCTAAAAAAGATTACTCAGTGTATGTGTTGATTAACAATTTGACCAACACAAAATATACCGAAGCATTTGGGGTGGGAATGCCGCAAAGATGGTTCCATATTGGTTTTTCTTATACAATCAATATTAAGTAATTGTTAATTTGAACATGAATAAAAGTTAATATTAACAAATTGTTAAAAAATATACATTTGCAAAAATTTTTTATGAAACGTCTTATAGGCTTAGGTTTATTACTTGGAATATCTTTTTTTAAAGCACAGGAACACATTTCCAGCTTCAATGCAGTGACTCTGACCTATAAGTTTCATCCGAAATTTTTCCTTTATGCTGAAGGGCAGATGCGTGGTAACGAAGATTATACCTACCCCGATTATTACGAAATAAAAGGGGGATTAGGGTATAATCTTACCAAAAACCACAAACCTTTCGTGGGGCTTGGAAGATATGTTAACTATAAAGAGCACAGCCTGAGCAGAGAAGAGTTCAGGGTATGGCTTCAGGATGTTATCGACATCAAGAAAGGTATCGTAAAGTTTGAAAACCGTTTCCGTGCTGAAAAGAGTTGGTTCTATGAACCTAAGACAGATCAGACTTCCCAGAGAATGCGTTACAGATACCGTCTGAACGTAAGTGTTCCTTTGAACGCCAAGACCATCAAGAAAGGAACTGTTTTTGCCAATGCTTATGACGAGGTGTTCTTTGTCTCTCCGATGAAGCCTACTTTCGCCAGAAACAGAGTTTATGGTGGTTTCGGCTATCAGATTGATGAGTATTTCGGTATTGTGAGCGGATATCTGTGGCAGCGCGAATTTGAAGCAAAAGGAAATAAAAATTTACATTTCGTTTACCTTGCGTTAAACATCAATATCGACGGAACAGACCATCACACGAAAACTTACGATTTCCCGGGTGCGGATTAATTTTTATGTAACTCTGCCTGAAAATTTAACAGTTCCAGTTTAGAACTAAGATAATGATCATTCAGTACCATCTGATATTTTTCAATCACTAATGATATGGCATTTACTTCATGCTCAAGGTATTTATCTTTGTTGAAATAAATGTATTCAGAGTTTACAAATTCCTGTAAAAGGTTTTTATCTTCAGCTTTTAAAGCATCTTTATAAGCTGAGTTTTCGATCAGTTCTTTAGTCTTTTGTTTAAAAGGTTCTTCTGCTTTCAAGAGTTTGGCTCTGTGTTTACGAATTTCTTCAAAAGGTAGAGTAACGGCCATAAACTGTAGGTATCCTGTAAAGTCATTAAGGCTTTTCTGGAATACATCGAATTCTCTGTCTAATACTGCCAACTTCCTGTACTTGCTAAGGAGATCTTTCTTCATATCTTCGTTGGAAATATGGTAGTAATGCTGAAAAATGACTTTGTCATTTTCCTGAAGTTCTTCTTTTACTCTTTTCAGTTCGCTTTCCAGTTGAGGAATAAGGCCTGCGGCATCTTTTGCTTTGTATAAAGTACCGTCAAATCTGAATGTTTTTATTTCTTTTGGATAGGAAACCAGATATTGAAGGGTCTGAATATCACCTTCTATTCCTGATTTTTCGTAGATTAAAGATACCTTTTTGTCACTGAAAAGATCTCCGTTATGATGAGAGGTCGTATCAGAAATTAAAGATTCAATATTTTCTATGACAGGATTATGTGTTTCGTAATATCCATTGAAATTTAAACTGAAGGTCTGATAGATATTATTATCCAGATAAAGTTTGAGAAAAGTTTCATCCTCTATTACTTCACCTACGTTTTTCACGGTATGTAAAGTAAGGTATTTCGAGGTCATGATTTCGCAGATCTTATCAAATCCACATATAATCTCTTTTGCAAGTCTGTGGTCTGCAGCGGTATTTCTGGTATTGTTGGTTGTAATCCTTTCAATTCTTTTTAAAATATCGGGATGTGAAGTCCATTGATCTTCAATTTCTATTCTGGATTTATTATAGCGGGTAAGATCTTCAGTATCTATTTTAGGAAGCCCGTTGACGTAAGGGTGGTTATTTCTTTCGGATAAAATTTTCATCAAAGAAAACTGGTTCTTGTACAGGTCTTTTGGAAGATATTTTTGATTGCTTTCAACATAAAAATGAAAAGAACGGGTAAAGGCCACATCACTTAATTCCAGTCTTAATAGAGATGAAGCCTGCTCTTCAGGATTGGTAATATAGGTTGAAATAGCATCGGCATGGTATTCCATTTCTCTTTGCAGCGAAGCATGGTTTTTGAAAAGAAAATTGGACATACTTTTAAGAACAGACTGAAATGCATTGATGAAACTAACGGAAATCAGTCCAAAAATTTTAAAAATAGCATTCCCTCCGGAAAATTCCATGATAAAATTTTCGTAGTCTTTATTATTATAAACCGTTTCAAAAATTATTTTTTCAGCCTGGTTTACATAACCACCTACTTTCATACTTTTTTGAGAGAAGTGCCCAAATTCGTGAGCCAGAATTGTTCTCAATTCCCCTACACTTGTTGAGTTGATAAGCCCGACACCAATTGTCAGATTTTTCTTTACCGGCAAAAACATGCTCCAGAAAACAGAATTATAGCTCACACTGGCATTTACATCCGGAGAAAGAAAAACTTTCTGAGGAGCTTTCACTTTTGTTTCAGCTACGATTTCATCAATAATAGCAAACAGTTCAGGTTGATGAGATCTGTTGATTTCCAGCAAATGACGTGTGCTGTAATGGCTTTTTCTGAAAATAAATTTAACAAGAAAGATAAATACAAAAATGCCTACACTCAAGATTCCTGCTGCTCCTAAAACTGTAAAATAATTAACAGAAACACTCAGCATTTTTATGGCTCCATATCCTAATAAGAATATCATGAGCAGAGAAGCGAGTATGAGTATCAGATAGATCAGAAAAAAAACTGAGATGGATACAATAGCAGAGACCAGCTTAGATTGATAAGCCGATGAAATTTTGGGTAGGTTATTAGTCATGTGTGTTTTTATTAATTTTTCTTGATTAATATTTCTCTATCAGATAACGATAGGCTTTCAGATATTTATTAAATCTCTTAATATCCTTAGGAGTAAGTTCTCTGTTTACTCTTCTAAGGTCCATATTATCTCGAAGATCATTCAGCTTCACTGCTACAGAAAGGAGAGATCGTTCAGTCCTTTTGATGAATTCATCATAATCTTCTTCCGGATCAAGCTTTGTAAGGCAGCTGATGGCAAAAATAATATATTCAGGAAATCCTTCCGATCTTAAATAATCCAGGCTGAATTCCAGTGGGTGATCCTCCACAACATCGTGCAGAACCCCTACAATCTTTTCATCCAGTGTTTTACCATAATTCATCACCCGCATTACATGGGCAATGTATGGAGCATGGTATTTATCGGTTTGTCCTTTATGTGCCTTATCGGCGATTTTGATGGCTTTATTCAGTAATTCTTCTTTTGTCATTTCTAATGAAAAATAGAGTACAAAAATAAAAAATGCCTTAAAAAAATAAGACATTTTATGAAGAATATTTTAAATGATTTTACAAGTTTGTTTCATCCTCTATATGAGCATGTGGAGCATTGTTTTTTACGGATTCTATTCCGTTTTCCATGCCATTGTCAGATTCATACATCTGGCTGGTTCCTATGATTTGTCCGTTTCCTGCCTTGAGATTAAAATAGCATCTGCCGTCATTGGCCGTATTTCTTTCAAATTTTGCATCTTCCTGTGCATTGGTCTTTACAGATCCGATTCCACTTTCGCAGGATGGTTTGGTGCTGTATCCCTGGCTGGTTAAAATAACCTGCCCGTTTCCAGCTTTGAGGTTGAACTGAAAGTCTCCGTTTGTTCTTTTAGAGATAATAAATTTTCCCATGGTAATAGTTTTTAGTTTGTGTTATGTTATTTGGATGGTAGTATTTTTTTCCGATTGACCTGAAGCCTATCAGGAGTAATCGTATTTAAAATTTTATATTGTGAATAATCCTTTGAAGGTTCTTTTAAAGCCAGATATAGAGTGGTATCATTGGGCTTAACCGTTAATATTTTGTAAAGTTCTTTTTGAGGTTGATCTGGTTTCAGAGCAAAATATCCCAGGAATTTCCCTTTAGTAACCATTTTTGTGGTATCCACCTTGGGAACAGGAAGTAAATTGTCTTTTTTTTGTGCTGAAAAAGTAACGGAAATAAGGAGTATTGGAAATAATAAAATTTTCATGTGTTATGTTATTTAAAATAAAAATAATGATTTTTTTTGAATAACATTACTAAATGCCGTTAATTTCAATGGATGTCATAATTAATAAAGATCAAAAAAGCGCCTCAAAAATTGAGACGCTGAATCAAATTTATGTTATTAAAGACTAATAAGCTCCTTTCTCGATATAGTGAGCGGCTACTTTTTCAGTAAGCGCTACTACATTCGGATGGTTGGTATATTTAGTGAATCTTCTTAATCCTGAAAGCATCATTCTCTGCTCATCTCCTTCAGCGAAAGAAACGATTCCTTCTTTAGCGGCAGTGATGATTTTCTCAACCGCTTTGTAAAGGTTTAATTGAGCCATAGCTGCTTCTACAGATTCAGGAGAGAAGTGTTTCTCTGCTCTTAATACTGCAGATTCTGCCATGTAGATCTGGTTAAGGATTTCAGAAGCATTCAATAATAAATGCTGTTGTTTTTCAATATCCATCATGTATTTCTGAAGGGCAGCTCCGGAAACCATTAAGAATACTTTCTTAAGATTTGCGATAATTGCTTTTTCTTCACTCATGAATTCTGAATAATCAGGAACTTCAAATGAAGGAATACCCATCAATTCTTTGCTGATGGCCATGGCAGGAGATAAAAGATCTAATTCACCTTTCATGGCTCTCTTAATAAGCATTCCTACCGCTAATAATCTGTTGATTTCGTTGGTACCTTCATAGATTCTTGAAATTCTTGAATCTCTCCATGCAGCTTCCATAGGAGTATCTTCAGAGAATCCCATCCCTCCATACACCTGGATTCCTTCGTCTGCGGTGTGTTGAGCAAGGTCAGAAACGAATACTTTAAGGATTGAACATTCTACCGCGAATTCTTCTACACCTTTCAATTCTGCTTCCTGATGGCTTAATCCACCTGCTACCAATTCGTCAATTTTATCCTGAACGTTTTTAGCTGCTCTGTAAGAACCTGCTTCACTTACGAAAACTCCGGTTGCCATTTCAGCAATTTTCTTTCTGATCGCTCCGAAAGTTGCAATAGAAACCCCAAACTGTTTTCTTTCGTTAGAATACTGGATAGAGTGGTTTAAGATTCTTCTCTGTGCATCAAGACATGCTGCAGCCAATTTGATACGGCCTACGTTCAATGCATTTAAAGCGATCTTGAAACCATTGTTTCTTTCTCCTAAAAGATTTTCCACAGGAATCTTCATGTCGTTGAAGAAAACCTGACGGGTAGAAGAAGCACGGATACCTAATTTGTGCTCTTCCTCACCGAAAGTTAAGCTTCCAGGATTTTCAAGTTCAGATCTGTTGATAACAAATCCTGTGATATTTTTATCATCATCAATTTTAGCGAATAATGTAAATGTATCTGCAAATCCTGCATTAGAAATCCACATTTTCTGTCCGTTGATGATATAATGTTTTCCGTCTTCGGAAAGTTTTGCTTTTGTTTTTCCTGAATTGGCATCAGAACCCGCATCCGGCTCAGTCAAACAGTAAGCTCCGAATTTTGTTCCCGTTGCTAAATCAGGAAGGTATTTTTTCTTTTGCTCTTCAGTTCCGTAAAGAACGATTGGCAATGTTCCGATTCCGGTGTGTGCACCATACGCTGTAGCTAATGAACCTGTAGTTCCTGATAGATAATCACAAGCAAGCATTGTAGTCACAAAGCCCATTCCAAGACCTCCGTATTCTTCAGGAACAGCGATTCCCAACATTCCCATTTCGCCCAGTTTACGCATTGTTTCTTCAGTAAATGCATAATCTTTCTTCTCAAAACGTTCTCTTTGAGGAACTACTTCTCTATCTATAAATTCCTTCGCAGAATCACGAAGCATCTTTTGTTCTTCATTCAGTTCTTCAATACTGAAAATTTCGTTTGCAGGAATCTGTTTGATTAGGAATTCCCCGCCTTTTAATGTAGCCATATATTATTTTGTTTTTATAACGATTAATCATTTTGTATAGGCGTATTCATGTAAAATGTATTGATGATTTTAATTTGGATTTCATAAATACATTTTACGTAAATACATCAGTACATTTTTTTAAAGTAGTTCAAAAATAGAAGCCGCTCCTTGACCTGTTCCCACGCACATAGAAACCATTCCGTACTTGTTGCCACGTCTTCTCATTTCGTCAAGAAGTTGTACTGTTAGTTTTGTTCCTGTACATCCAAGCGGGTGTCCAAGGGCGATAGCTCCTCCGTTTACGTTTAAGATATCAGGATTTAGTCCTAATTCTTTTTTAATCGCAACAGATTGAGAGGCGAAAGCTTCGTTAAGCTCGATCAAATCAATATCTTTTAATTCTAAACCTGCCTGTTTCAATGCTTTTGGAATAGCATAGATAGGCCCCATTCCCATAATTCTTGGTTCTAATCCGGCAGCAGCATAAGCCACTAATCTAGCTTCAGGCTCCAATCCTAATTCTTTTACCATTTCCTCACTCATTACCATCACGAAAGCCGCTCCGTCACTCATCTGAGAAGAGTTTCCGGCAGTTACGCTTCCTCCGTTGGCAAATACCGGTCTTAATTTTGCTAATCCCGCTAAAGAAGTATCAGCTCTAGGCCCTTCATCTACTGAAAAATCAAATTTTTTAGTCTGCATTTTCTGATTTTCATCCAGGAAATTATATTCTACAGGAATCGAGACAATCTGGTTGGCAAATTTACCTTCCTGATTAGCTTTTAAAGCCTTCATATGAGATTCAAAAGCAAACTGATCCTGTTCTTCTCTTGTAATATTGTATTGTTTTGCAACTTCTTCGGCAGTGTAACCCATTCCCCAGTAGTAATCAGGGTTTGTTTTTGCGATATCTGTTTCAGGAACCGGCTTGTAACCTCCCATCGGAATGTATGACATAGATTCTGTACCACCCGCAATGATACAATCCGCCATACCAGCCTGAATTTTTGCAGAAGCAATAGCGATCGCCTCACTTCCTGAAGCACAGTATCTGTTTACAGTTACTCCCGGAACTTTATCGGTATTTAATCCCATCAAAGAGATCAGACGTGCAACATTCAGCCCTTGTTCAGCTTCCGGCATTGCATTTCCTACGATAAGGTCATCAATTCTGTTTTTATCTAATTGGGGTAGCTCAGCCATTAATTTTTCAATAACGGTAGCTGCCATTACATCAGGTCTTGTAAATCTTAAACTTCCTTTTGGAGCTTTTCCAACGGCAGTTCTGAAACCTTTTACTATGTATGCTGTTTTCATTTTTTTTTGTATTAAAGTATTTATGTAAAATGTATTTATGATTAAAATGTTTAAGTATTGAATTTTTGCTTCAATTTTGCTAACATATTTTGTATATGCTTGATTTCTTTAAAAATAATATTAAAATCATCATTTTTAAAGAAACCTAAATCATTTGCAATTAATATCTGGGTTTCAAATTCAAATGAAGAGCCTAATGCTATATTTAAGAAATGTGAAAACTGAGCATCTGTATCTCTGCCTGCACCCTCAGCGATATTAGAAGGAATTGAATATAAACTTCTTCTTGACTGGGAAGTCAATCCGAACATTTCATCTTTTGGAAAACTGTTTGAAGCCAGATAAAATATTTTACAAAGCTTCATTGATTTTGACCAAACTTCTAAATCTCTAAAATTATGCATCGTGAATACATTAATACTTTTTACATTTTACAAAAAAATCTAGTTTCTTAATGGTTTTCCGTTCTGTAACATATATTGGATTCTCTCCAGAGTTTTTCTTTCTCCACAAAGCTGAAGGAAAGTTTCTCTTTCAAGGTTCAATAGATATTGTTCTGTTACCACTGTTGGTTCAGATAAGTTTCCACCTACCATTACGTTGGCCAGTTTATCAGCAATTTTTTTATCGTGTGCAGAAATAAAGTTTCCGGTTAGCATCTGGTCTGTTCCTACGTAGAACATTCCTAGTGCATCTTTACCAAGAACTTTTACTTTTTGCTCGATGGGCTGAGTATATCCTTGTTCTGCTAATAGTTTCGCTACTTTTTTAGCTTCAGCAATCTGTCTGTTTTTGCTTACAGAAACGATGTCTTTCCCTTTTTCAAGGATTCCCATGTCATAAGCTTCATAGGCAGAAGTAGCTACTTTACCCATGGCGATGTTCATGAAAGCATCACGAAGTCTGTTATTTTTAACATCATCGTTGTGGAATTCTCTGGAAGTTCTTAAAGTCAATTCTTTAGTACCACCACCACCAGGAATTACTCCAACTCCGGTTTCTACAAGTCCGATATACGTTTCTGCCGCTGCAACCACTCGGTCTGCATGCATGGTCATTTCGCATCCTCCACCTAAAGTCATTCCGTGAGGAGCAACTACTACAGGAATAGAAGAGTAGCGTACTCTCATCATTGATTTCTGGAAGTAAGCGATCGCCATGTTCAAATCATCCCAATCCTGCTCGATAGCCATCATTAGGATCATGGCAAGGTTAGCGCCTACAGAGAAATTAGCTCCCTGGTTACCAACTACTAATCCGTCATATTCTTTTTCAGCTAAATCAATGGCTCTGTTTAATCCGTCAAGAACTTCGCCTCCAAGAGAGTTCATTTTTGAACGGATCTCGAAGTTGATGATACCATCTCCTAAATCTTCAATAGCAGCACCTGAATTGCTCCAAAGTGTTTTATTTTTTCTGATATTATCTAAGATGATGAATGCATCCTGACCAGGGATTTTGTTGTATTCTCCTGAATTTTTATCAACGTAAATGCTTTGTCCTTCGTCATTAACTTTATAGAAAGTTTCTACATTTTTCACCCAGTCAGAAACCTCGTATCCGGCATCTTTTGCCAGTTCAATACCTTTCTGAACACCTACAGCATCCCAGATTTCAAATGGACCGTTTTCCCATCCGAAACCAGCTCTCATCGCGTCGTCAATTTTGTAAACTTCGTCAGAGATTTCAGGAACTTTATGAGAAACGTATGCGAATAATGCCCCTAAAGACTTTCTGTATAATTCGCCAGCTTTATCTTTACCACCGATTAATACTTTGAATCTGTCAATCGGTTTATCTATAGCTTTTGTTAATTCTAGAGTAGGGAAGGATGATTTTCCTTGAAGTTCATACTCCAAAGTATCAAGGTTTAATCCGTGAATTTCAGATTTTCCTTCTGCATTTTTCACTTTTTTATAGAAACCTTGTTCTGTTTTTGATCCTAACCATTTATTATCCATCATTTTCTGGATATAAGGAGGAAGAGCAAATACATCATTAAAGTCGTTCGCTTCCGCACCGCTTTGACGAACTCCGTTGGCTACCATTACCAAAGTATCAAGACCTACAACGTCAGCTGTTCTGAATGTAGCAGATTTTGGACGCCCGATTACTGGACCTGTTAATTTATCAACATCAGAAACGGTAAGTCCTAATTTCTGTACATTGTGAAGAAGATCCATCATTGAGAATACACCGATTCTGTTGGCGATGAAAGCTGGAGTATCTTTAGCTAAAACAGTCGTTTTACCCAAGAATTTTGCTCCATAATTCATATAGAAATCGATGATCTCAGGATCTGTATCGTTAGTTGGGATAATCTCTAAAAGAGGAAGGTATCTTACAGGGTTGAAGAAGTGTGTTCCTGCGAAGTATTTTTTGAAATCCTCGCTTCTTCCTTCTGTAAGGAAATGGATAGGAATACCGGAAGTATTAGAAGAAATTAAAGTACCCGGTTTTCTGAACTGTTCAATTTTTTCGTATACAGACTTCTTGATGTCAAGTCTTTCTACTACTACTTCAATGATCCAGTCAGTGTTTTTTATTTTCGGCAAATCATCATCGAAATTTCCGATTTTAATTCTGTCTGCAAACTTTGGTGAATACAGAAGTGCAGGACTTGCTTTTTTAAGTTTTTCAAAGTTTTCGGAAGCAATTCTGTTTCTTACTACCTTGTCATCTTTGGTCAAACCTTTTTTTTGTTCAGCTTCAGTAAGTTCAAAAGGAACAATATCCAAAAGTGATACTTCAACGCCGATGTTGGCGAAGTGAGCAGCGATTCCGCTTCCCATAATTCCTGAACCAAGAACCGTTACATGTTTGATTCTTCTTTTCATATGTAAATTTTTATTTGTATAAGATTATATGAGCCCTAAGGCTTCATCATAATTTATTTTCTGTTATTTAATAATTCGTTTGCTATTTTCATGATCTCAGTCATCACGTCTTTGAAAGCATCCAGTTTTTCCGGAGCTATTTTCTCCATCACCTTCTTATTAAAGTTGACAACGACTTCCTTAGACATATTTCTGGAATTTAATCCTTTGTCTGTAAGTTTAATGATCACCTCTCTTTTATCAGTGGTGGTTTTTTCCTTATAGATGTATCCGTTATCTTCAAGAAGTTTGATGATTCTCGTTAATGAAGTGGGTTCAATAGCCATCTTTGGACCAAGATTGGTACTTCGGGTTCCTTCTTTGGGATCAATTTTAAGAAGAGTGAGTGCCTGTACCGCTGTGGAATCATGTTCCTGGGCTAATTCTGTGTACATTTTAGAAACAGCCAACCAGGTCTGCTTTAAAATTAAATCTACGTTTTCTATTTTTTCCTTATTATTATCCATCATTTTTGCGCCAATGGTTTTACCCAAATTTAATAAATATTATGCATGCATAATATTTATTAACGTTAAATTTTGTTAATAGGCTGTAAATAAACGGATTAAATTGTATGATTAGCATAATACTATGCATGCATAGTATATGGATTAATTAAAGAAAACTCAGTATTAATGAATGTTTGAAACTAAATTGATAATTTCTTCAAAAGATTCACATTGATAAGTAGCGGAATCTTTAGTAATTACCCAAAAAGTGTTCTGAAACTCAAAATTAAGCTCAGACAGGTCTTTTTGGAAGTTTTTTTGAAGCAGAGAATACAGCATTTCCTTGTGAAACTGTGGCGCAGAAATGAAAGGTGGAATAAAGGTCTCGTTGATTTGAAACAATGAAGCATTAGTAAGTTCATCGTGCTGAAGTAAAATATCCTCCACAATCCCTGAATACAGATGATTTTCCTTTACATACCATATTTTGTCTGCAAACTCTTTGGCCAGTCTCCAGTCGTGGGAAGAAAACAGAATAAGTTTGTTCTGTTCCTTAGCCAGCTTTCTCAAGGTTTTTAGAATAATGATCTTATTTTTCTCATCCAGATGAGTAGTAGGTTCATCCAGAATAATGATAAGCGAATTTTGAGTAATAGCACGCCCGATAAATGCCTTCTGAAGATTTCCATCTGACAGGTTTTTCAAAAGAGTATATCTGTACTGATTCAGATCCAGTTCTTCAATAATATGAGCCACTTCTTCACGGTCTTCTTTTTTTAACTCAAAATAAAAAGGGTAGTAGATGTATTTTCCCAGAGAAATAAGATCTTCAACCGTATAATGTTGTGGAATAACCGACTTTGAAAAGACAATAGCAATATTTTCCGCAATTTCTTTTACGGAAAGATTTTTCACATTTTTTCCATTAATAGCAATCTCTCCATTCAGTAAAGGCATTTGATGCAGAATAGATTTGATCAATGTTGTTTTCCCTACACCGTTATTACCAATCAACAGGCATACATCACCAAGCTTTAAATCTGCATGAGCATTGGAAATTAATGTTGTATTGTAGCCGATATCAGCCTGTTTGATCTGTAGGTGCATGTTTTTGTTGGTTATACGCGAAGACGCAAAATGTTTTACAAAAATAATGTTTTAAGAAGCAAGGAATTTGACTTTGTCAAATTTTTATCATGTTTTATTTTATAAGTTGTTTACAATTCTTGTTACTCCGTTTTTGAAAACATCTGATTGAAAATTGAGCAGCATACCAAGTTTACAGTTTGACATTTTTAAGTAGGTGAGTAGTTGTGCTTTATGAGTAGGACTAATGTAATCAACGGTTTTTATTTCTAAAATCACCTTGTTTTTAATTATCAGATCAAGTTTAAAAGCATTTTCTATTTTCAAATCTTCATAAATGATTGGAAGTAATTTTTGTTTTTCTACTAAAAATCCTGATTTTGTTAATTCATAAAACATACATTCTTCGTATACATGTTCAAACAGTCCTGCTCCAAGTTTTCTATGAATTTTTAATCCCGTTTCAAAAACAATTTTTGAAATTTCATTTTCTGTCATTTGTGGTGTCTTGTTGAACCTAAATGTAAGAATTGTTAGGGAAACGATATTATGTCTTAAAATTTTTTATTTAAGTGTATTGTTGGGTAAGCGCAAGGGCGCAAAGTTTTTTATACAATTTGTATATTTTAAGGCGCAAGAAAATCAAAGATTTTCAGCAAGGATATGATGATTTTTTGTGAATTAAAATATGCAGTGCTCAATTTTATCGTAGATAAAATCTTTGCGCCTTAAAAAGTTATAATTAAAAATAACCTTGCGCCTTTGCATTTTCCAACAAAAATCTTACACTTTATTCTGCTTCAAAAGCATCATCAGAATCACAGGAATCCCCAATACAGAGCTTATTACATTCAGAGGAATCTGGGTTTTCTCAGCAATAACAGAGAAAAATAACATAATCAGCATCCCCAGAAATATATTATGAATCCATCGCTACCATATTTGAGCTTAAATATATGAATTGTTAGATAGGTATATTAGATGTGAGTGTATACTTATCAACATTTCAAAAACTATAGTGTTAAGTTTATTGGGAAGTCTGTTGGGTAAACATAAAGGAGCAAAGGCTTATAAATAGATTGTGATTATTTAAGGGGCAAGAACATTTCGATTTCGCTCAAAGGAAGATTTTCAGCAAGAGATCGGGGGATGTTCTTTCTTTAGAATATGCAGTGTTCAATTTTATCGTAGATAAAATCTTTGCGCCTTAAAAAATTATAATTAAAAATAACCTTGCGCCTTTGCGTTTTCCAACAAAAACTACACCTTATTCTGCTTCAAAAGCATCATCAGAATCACAGGAATACCAAATACAGAGCTTAGTACATTCAGAGGAATCTGGGTTTTCTCTGCAATAACGGAGAAGAATAGCATAATCAGCATTCCCAGAAACATATTAAGAATCCATTGCTGCCATAATTTTGAAGGATTATAGACCAGCCTGCAGAAGTGGGGGACAATGATTCCAATAAAAAGAATAGGTCCTAAAAATGCTGTAACAGATGCTGATAGGAGAGAGGAGGCAACGATGATTAAAAGTTTCAGTTGTTTCAAATTTACGCCCAAACTTTGTGCATAGGAATTACCCAGAGAGTTCCCGATGAGCGGCTTTATTGCTCTGAAACAGATAAACATACCAATTGAAACTAAAATAAACAGTACATAAATCTGGTTTCTCGTTACCATATTATTCGCTCCGAAAGACCATAAAATATAGTTTTTCAGACTTTGGTTTTCCGCATAAAACTGAAGAAGAGATACAATAGCTCCAGCAAAAGCAGATACCAAAAAACCGAAAATAATAAGATAGGATTTATCCTGAAACCTGTTAGACATCGACAGCAGGATCAGCATTAGCAGCAAGCTGCCTCCAATAGCTGATAAACTGAGAAAGCTGTTCTGTAAAAATTCAGGTAATAAAATATTATGGGAAAAGAAAATATAAAAGGCGACCGATAAACTGGCAACGGAAGTAATTCCCAATATATCAGGCCCAGCCAGCGGGTTTTGAAAATATTCCTGCATCAGAAAACCAGAAGTAGGAATGGAAATTCCTGCCAGCATCATTACCAGAACACGGTTGATACGGATCTCAGCAATCTGGCTATGTGCCGAATCCTGAAAGAAATCCTGGATGCTTAAACCTAAAAATCCTGTGTTCAGATTAATGACAGCGCTTATAATAATGGCGATCACGAATAATAAACACAGGATTTTAAATCTTTTTGACATGATTCAGAAAGAGTTCAGTCTATTTTATTTTAAAAAAGAATCAATTTTTGAATTCAAAACATCTTCTGTCATCATTCCAAGGTACTCATCGGTTTTATCTCCTTTTCTCATGAAAGTAAAAGGAATAGAACCACCGTCCCATTGTTTGAAGTTGTTGTGAAAGAAGTTTTGATCTAATTTTTGCCCATCCAGTAAGATAATATTACCTCCCAATTTATTTTCGGTGGCAAAATTCTTAACAGCACCAGCCCAATCTGCCTTATCATCAAGGTTGACGAAAGTGAACTTTACAGGTTTTCCTTTCAACTCATCCATTTTACTTTTAAAACTTGGAATTTCTCTGATACATGGGCCACACCAGGTTGCAAAAAAGTTGGTTACATATAACGTATCATTATTTTTTGCTAAATGCTGACTTACGTTTTCTGGAGAAAGTTCTTTGGGGATAGCTGTACTTCCTTCTGTTTCTGTAGTTTGAGATACAGAAAGAGAATCTGCAGCTGCGGTATTTTCAGATTTCTGACCTTCTTTTTTACAGCTGTACAGTGCAGTAAGAAGTAACATGGAAAAAATTATCTTCTTCATAAATTATTTTTTATCTATTTTTGAATTGAAGTTATGGAACAACAAATCTATAAAGGGAAACTGATACAGTTTCATCCGTTAAAAATAGCGAAAAAGGAAGAGCTGACCAAAAATACTTTTTCTCTGGAGTTTGATATTCCTGAGAATTTAAAAGAAAATTTCAGGTTTGAGGCCGGGCAGTTCGTTAGTATAAGATTTCAATCACATGGGAAAGAGGTTATTAATGATTATTCAATGACTTCAGCTCCTTATGAAGGGAAAATATGTCTGGGGATAAAGGTGAATTCCTCTGAAGGAGCTACTTCGCAGTTATTTCAAAATTATAATGTTGGTGATGAACTTTGGGTAAGTGAACCTTCCGGGAGATTTACAATTGTATCCAAACCCAGTGAATTTAGAACTATTGTTGCTTTTGCAGCCGGCATTGGAATTACCCCGATTTTAAGTCATTTCAAAAATATTCTTCACAATGAACCCAGAACGCGGTTGTTTTTATTTTTTGGAAATAAAAGTTCAGAAGATTTAGTCTATCGCGAACAGCTGGATAATCTGGCCAGAACATGTGGGGACAGGCTTCAGATATTTTATTTTTTTTCTCAGGAGAAAACAGCAGATCAGTTTTTCTATGGCAGACTGGATGAGAAGAAATTACACCTG
This sequence comes from Chryseobacterium sp. T20, assembly GCF_047345655.1. Classification (NCBI taxonomy): domain Bacteria; kingdom Pseudomonadati; phylum Bacteroidota; class Flavobacteriia; order Flavobacteriales; family Weeksellaceae; genus Chryseobacterium; species Chryseobacterium sp. T20. The sequence goes on along the minus strand of NZ_JBLFDU010000001.1, from coordinate 222,089 downwards.
ATCATCAATCAGATCCTTCATTTGGATGATACAGATGAAGAATCTACCATTTGGGATGCGGTAGATGAAGTATTGATATGTGGAAAAGGTGAAATGATCAAGACATTGGCCAATGCATGTTATCACCACGGAATTCCTAAAAAGAACATTCATTTTGAACTTTTTGAAGAATTTAATGATGATATTTATCCTGTAGAAAAAGAATTTCCTCTGATTGAAAATATTGAGGTTGAATTTACCATGCTGGGGAAAAAATATAAGACCCAGCTTCCTGATAATAAGGATAAAATCCTTCAACAGCTTCTGATGCAGAAATTCCCTGTCCCTTATTCCTGCAAGTCCGGAATCTGCGGAAGTTGTGAATGTTCTCTGGAAGAAGGAGAGGTGGAACTGTTGGAGAATGAGTATCTTACCGAAAAAGAGGAAGAGCAGGGACATATTTTAGCTTGTATGTCTATTGTGAAAAGTAAAAAAATAAAGCTTAACTTTGATCTTAGTTGAGAATTATTAGGAACATATTTAACCTTGGATTTATATCACTGGAATTGGGAATTCTGATGATATGCTTCTGTAATGTGTGGGTTTTCGGGCTTACCAATGGGAGAACTTATACCAAAATCTCAAAAATTCCACCCCGTGAAATTGCTTTGGTTCTGGGAACATCTCCAAAAATGAGATCCGGAAAATCCAATCCTTATTTCACCAAAAGAATGGATGCCACAGCACTTCTTTACCATCATGGGAAAATCAAGAAAATTATAGTGAGCGGGGAAAAAAGCAAAGGCTATAACGAGCCGGGAGCAATGAAAAACTATCTGATCAATCAGGAAGGAGTGCCTGAAGATATTATTGTGGAAGATCCGAAAGGCTTTAATACTTATAAAAGTATTCTCCGTTGTAAGGATGTTTATAAGAAGAAGAATGTCATTATTGTATCTCAGGGATATCATAACCTCAGAGCGCTGTTTTTTGCAAGAAATAATGATATGAATGCTTTGGGCTTTGATGCGCAGGATGTCACAAAACCTGAGAGTTTCTACAGAAACCAGACGAGGGAAATCCTCGCCCGTGTGATTGCTGTAGTCTATTTTATTTTGGGCGTTTCTCCGGACTAGAAAGGATATCCGAACGCGATATTAACTGTTGGTTTGAAAGGCTGGATGTTTTTGAATCTCCATCGGTCGCCTTCAGGTTTATTCGGGTCATAGATCTTATACGCAAGGTCAATTCTCGCAGTAACGTAAGCAATGTTTAATCTTAATCCGAATCCACTTCCGATACCCACTTGTTTCCAGAACTTACCGAATTTAAATTCATCCCCATAGCCGTCATTATAGTTACGAAGGCTCCATGTATTCCCGATATCGGTAAATAAAGCTCCTTCGTAAGTTTTATTGAAAGGAATTCGATATTCAATATTGGTGGTAAGTTTTACATTGTCCGTCATATAGGTACGAACTCTTTCATCCACCTGAGAATCTGCAGGACCTAATCCTCCAAAGGCTACCCAGGCTCTGATATCATTGGAACCTCCATTGAAATAAGACTTGATGATGGGCATATCCTGAGAGTTTCCAAAGGGAATTCCAACTCCGATAAACTGACGAAGTACTAACGTCTGATTTCCGTTAAACTTGAAATACTTTCTAGTGTCAATATCAAATTTTACAAATTGTGCATAAGGCAACCCAAAAATAGTTCTCTGTGGGCCGGTAACAATACCTCCGTCATTATCTTTTTTATTGAATAAGCTTAAGATGTTACCTGCAAGCTCTACTTTTCCGTTAAAATAAAATGCATTGGGATATTCTTTTTTTCCAATTTCACTATATACAAAGTTGTAGATCATGGAAGAAATAAGGACATCCTGAGTCTGTCTGTCTTTGTTCACCAATGTCCCTCTGAATGCTGTCAGAAGATCAGTACCCTGTTGATTAAGACTTGCACGGTAAGCATCGTTCTCGATAATTTTCTTGGAAACTTCATCTACGCTGAGTTTTCCGTCTTTATAATCTTGTCCGGTTTGCGCAGTTTCAGGGCTAAACATAAAATAATTTCCGAAAACTTCATCTTTTACCCTTCCGTCATTCACAAAATAATCGTAGTAAGCATCTTTATTTTTCGTCAGACTGACCTGAGTATTGAATAACGTAAGCTTATGGTATACCTGATCATTAACACTGGCCTGATAATTCAATCCTGTATTAAAAATTAATCTTCCCAAACCGATATTATTCTGTATAGATGCCCCCAGCAAAATAGATGATGTAGGGGTATATCGTTTAGGAATAAATCTATAATAATTAAAAGGCAATAAAAGCCTCGGGAAATTCAAAGATGCCTGAGCTGAGATTTCGTACGCAGCCACTCTTTTACTGATATCCTTTGTACTTCTGATAGAACCAAATGTTCCTGAAAGGCTGGTAGAAAGGTTTTCCGCCCCTCTGAAAACATTTCGGGTAGTAAGGTCCACAGAAGGAGAGATCCCCAGATTTAAAATCTGAGAATAATTAATATCTGTTCCCACTTTAAGTTCATATTTCGGAAGTGGTTTCAGTACATATAAAACATCCACAATACTGTCATTAGGAGAAGTCATTCCTCCTTGTCTCAGAGAGTCTCTTGCTTTAACGATACTGAAATTATTCATCGATAAAAGGTTTCTCTTGGTTACATCCAGTTTAGTTTGGTCAAAAACCTTTTTACTGTCCGGAATAATAGCTCTCCATATGGATGAAAGTTTGTATTTATCATTCACCGTATGAAATCTTATTCTCCTTAAGCTGTCTTTTTTGGTATTTTTAGGATAATCTCCGGGTTCATCCACAATGGCCACGTCAATATTTCCAAACGTAGCAATCTTATAAGGAGTATCCAGGGAATCTTTATGAATTTCCAGCGTTAAAGGAATCTGCTTTCTGCTTTTAAGAGAATCCGCAACAAAATAAACCTCATCGTTGGAGGCATTGAATCGATAGAAACCAAATTCTCGCATCAGATCCGTAATTCTCGTTACTTCTTTTTCTAAAACAGTCTGATCAAGAATCTGTCCGGATCTCACAAGGCTTCTGTTCAGATTATAGTTGTAATACCCTTTGATTCCCTGATCCGGAATATTATAGAAATAATCCTTAATGCGCGTAGGTTCGTTATGCTTGATCGAGTAATTGACAGATGCTTTTTTGGAAGCAGAATCCAATGTATGATTGAACTTTACATCAGCATCCCAAAATCCTCTGTAAGTAAGTCTTTTCTTGATAGATTCAGCACTTTTTTCGCTTCTGGTCTGATCAAGAATTACCGGTGCTGTCCCCCAATTGTGCAGTAAACGGTCAAAAAGCAGACTTTTCCCGACACTGCTTTTCATATTATATTTAAGGAATAAAGAGTCTCTCAGTTTCTGATTTCTCATCTCACCGGGATAGGTCATATATTCATTAAGTATTGTGTCATATTTCGTATCCGCCATATTGTAGAGTAGTAAACTCAACGGCATGAAAAGAAACTGCTTTTTATTGGGCTTTTGCTGGATGTAATCTTTCAGCTCTTCGTCGAAAAATTCTCTCTTATCCTCGAACTCTAAACTGTTCTTGGTAAGCAGATATTCGCCCTCAGGAACTTTTTTTGTCGTACTACAAGCATAAAGGAGACCAACAAATGTTGCAAATGAGATAATTTTATAATATTTTTGAGGAGAATTCTTATAATGCTTACAGCTCATACAATAAAAGTTTTACAATCTTTAGATAAAAAGAAGTTCAGACAAAAATACAATTTGTTTTTGGTTGAAGGTAATAAAATCATTTGTGAACTTTTTAATTCTAACTTTAAAGTTAAAGAAATATTATCAACCGATCCACAAAAATTGGACCGTAGTGATATCCCTGTTACCCATATCTCTGAAAATGAATTAAAAAAAATCAGTTTTCTTAAAACACCAAAAGATTCCGTTGCGGTATGTTATCTTGCCGAGGAAGAAAAATGGGAAGATAAGAATATACAATTGGTTTTGGATGGAATACAGGATCCTGGAAATCTGGGAACTATTATACGATTGGCAGACTGGTTCGGAATTGAACAGATCATCTGCAGTGAAGATACCGTAGATGTTTACAATCCGAAAGTGATTCAGGCGACAATGGGCTCGTTTACCAGAGTAAATGTGGTGTATACTGATCTTGTGGAATATCTTTCTAAGACAGAGAATGTGAATATCGGAACGGATATGGAAGGTGAGAATATTTATACCTTTGAAAAACCGGAAAAGATTAATCTCATTTTAGGAAACGAAGGAAATGGAATGAGACCGGAAACGGAAAAGCTTTTACAGAAAAGTATCAGTATTCCGAGGTTTGGAAAATCCCAGTCTACAGAAAGCCTGAATGTATCAATGGCTGCAGGGATTATTTTAGGACAGTTATTTTCAAAATAGAAAATCAGAAACCAGAGGTTAAAAATTATTGTAAAATATTACTGAATAATATCCAGCGCCTGGTTTCTGATATCTGATTTTTATATCAATTGTTCCATACTTGAAACACTTTTGTTTTTCTGATAAACCTCCATCTTTTTTCTGACATATTTCAGAGCAATAGGAGCAAGGTAAATCAATGCTGCACCAATCAGTTTTTTCTTCCAGTTGGAGCTTTTCATATTCTTTTTGGCATAGTTTCCAACGATAGCAGTAACTCCCAGTTTAACAAGACCATCGGTAATGTTTCCTCCTTTGAATGCGGAGCTGGCAATTCCTACAGCTGTATTTTTGCTGATCAGAAGATCTTTCACCTCTGAAGTAAGCTGTTTGGCAATGACATCCTTTCTTAAAACTACTTTTTCATCACCGTCTTCATCAATTTTTTCCTGAAGATACTGATCACTTAAACCATTGGTAAATGCACTTAAGCTTTCTTTTGTATTTTTGAAGGTAAGAAGATTTTCCAGATCACTGATTTCACCCTGAAGCAGTTTTTTCTTTCTTCTTAATTCTTCTATGCTCTCGTATTTTCTGCCCATAGTTTAATGATTTAAAAATTTAATAACCTGATCTGCAACAGTATTGACAATCTTAGTTTTGAAGGCCACTACAAACGCCATTACCAGTGCATAAAATGCAGCCACAATTAAGAATCCATATGAGTAATTATCCAGTGCTTTGCCGATAAGGAAAGCAATTCCAAAATTGAAAAGGATAATAAAAAAAGCAAAAGCAACAAGCAGTACTACAAAGTAAGTAATGAGCCCGGCAGAAAGTGACGACTTTTCAGTCGCTTCAATTTTCAGAAGATCTATTCTCTTGGAGGCGTATTCTTTAATAGTTTCTATCATTGTTTTTTTTTAAAGTTACAAAAAAAGGAACTTTCGCACAAAAGTTCCTTTCCGTAATTTACTTAAAAAAGATAAATTACTTATTTTTTCAGATCATTCAGTTCCGCTTCTACATCTTTTGCCAAATCTGCAGTTTTAGAAACAATCTGATCTTTGTATTTATCATATCCGTCTTTCACAGTATGTGCTACGCTACTCGCCGTTTCTTTGAAAGTAGAAGAAATATTGCCATATTGGTCTTTTACTTTTTCAGAAACCTCACCGTATTTATTTTTTGCCTGATCTTTAAGATCATTTGCTTTAGTTTTGATTTTTTTTCTGGTTTCTTTACCTTCTTCCGGTGCGTATAACATTCCTAAGATTACACCTGCCGCAGCACCTGCAAGAAGTCCTGCCAATATACCTGCTGTATTATTTCCTTTTCTAGACATTTTAAGTTTTTTAATAATTAATAATAAATTAGTTTTTACAGTAATAAAACTTACAATTTGTATACCAAAGGAGGCCTGAAGCCTATTAAAAATTGTTAAATCTTTTTGATGTGAGATAAAATAACTTCTATGGTTTCCTTTTTGGTGAGTGCAGAATTATCAATTACAATAGCATCGTCAGCCTGCTTCAATGGGGCTATTTCACGCTCACTATCGATTTTGTCACGTTCTATAAGGTTTTGCTTTACCTGCTCTTTATCTGCTTCTATTCCCAGGCCTTTCAGTTCCAGAAACCTTCTGTTGGTTCTTTCGTCAATGCTGGCAGTAAGAAAGAATTTATAGTCCGCATTTGGCAGAACTACTGTCCCAATGTCACGTCCGTCCATAATAACACCTCCTTTTTCTGCCAAAGTGCGCTGTGACTGCAGCAAAAAGTCTCTTACTTCTTTCTGCTTGGCAACAAGGCTTACGTTGTCAGAAACGATATTGGTTCGGATTTCCTTAGAGATATCGGTGTCATTAAGGAAAAGAATAAGGGTGCCGTCGTTATTTTTAAATTCAAGTTTGATCTGATTAAAAGAAGAGAACAGTGTATTCAGATCAATCTCACCGTTTTCATTCAGACAATGCTGCAAAGCATACCAGGTAACTCCTCTGTAAAGCGCTCCTGTATCCATATGAATAAGTCCCAGTTTATCAGCAATGACTTTAGAGATAGAACTTTTTCCGGTAGACGAGTACCCATCGATAGCAATTACAGGTTTTTTCATACTGCAAATTTCAAGATTTTTTTTAGAAAATCAAGAAGAAGTAAGAAAATTTCAGAATAATTAAGAAATTTTTGGTCAGGAAGATTATTCTCCTCTGTGGCTGGAAAGGTCCATGGATATTCCTATCTGATTGACGTTCGAAGAGTTGTGATATCTTACGTGGGCATAATCAATACGGAATCTGGAAACTTTAACTCCAAATCCTGCAGAAAGTCCTGAGAAGTTTCTTTGATCTGCAACCGCCAGTTCATTTCCTCTTTTTACATTATATCCCAGTCTGATATTGAAATTCTTTTCCGGAAACAATTCTGCTCCCAATGAAAAGTGGTCTGCGATTTTTCTGCCGGCACCTACTTTTTGTCCGTCCAGATTTTCTTCTGAAGAAATATCAAACTTCTGAAGATCATGGGCTGTAATGGTGATGGCAAGAGGGAAGTTCTTGATGATTTTGGTATATCCAAGATCGATTCTGAACGGAAGATTTTCTCTTGTTCCATTGAAGGATTTCAGCTGAAACCCAAAATTTCTCATCACAAGAGAAACTACTTCTTTATTCTTTTTATTATGATAGGTAATTCCCGCTGTTCCTGAGATGGCGGAAGAAGTATAGTTGTCAATTTTTGAGGTAATGAAATTAAGTCCTCCACCAATCGTCCAGTCTTCTTCAAACTGGTAGGCATAGCCTGCACCAATCGCTACATCTGAAGCTTTAAATTCTCCGTTTTCGAAACCGCTTTCATCCGTCCTCGGAATACTTCCATAGCTCATATACCTTGCATTGATGGTAGCCATGTGGCCATTCTCAAAATCTTTGGCATAAGCGATAGTTCCGTATTTCGAGTCGGCAAGGTAAGCCGTTGCGTTTACAGAAAGCTGTTTGTCAGAATCTTTATTTAAAAGGGCAGGGTTTGCAATAGCAAAGGAAACATCATAATCTCTCACCGAAATTGCATCTCCACCCAAAGCAGCCTGTCTTGCAGATACAGGTACATTTAAGAACGGATAGACATTTGTTCCTGTTTGCGCATAAGAAACAATTCCTGATAGAAATAATGAAAAAATGATAATTTTCTTCAACTCAATTTATAATTAATGCAAAAATAATCCTTTTTCGTACTTTTCAAAATATTTCTTACATTATTTCTATTTAAATATTTTTCTTTTATCAATATCATTAATGATTATATTTGCAAAATCAAATTCTGGGGAAACCCGTACTAATAAAAAGTTACTTAAAAATAAAAGATGAAATATAAAAGAATCCTTCTGAAACTGAGCGGTGAGGCCTTAATGGGAAACAGACAATACGGTATTGATACTGAAAGACTGCAGGAATATGCAGCTGAGATCAAAAAAGTAGTTGAAAAAGGCTGTGAAGTAGCGATCGTGATTGGAGGAGGAAATATCTTCCGTGGTGTTGCAGGAGCTGCAAAAGGGATGGATAGAGTGCAGGGTGATTATATGGGAATGCTTGCTACTGTTATCAATGGAATGGCTTTACAGGGAGCACTGGAAGATGCAGGAATCAAAACAAGACTTCAGTCTGCTATCGAAATGGATAAAGTGGCTGAACCTTTCATCAAAAGAAGAGCAGTAAGACACCTTGAAAAAGGAAGAGTAGTGATCTTTGGAGCAGGTACAGGAAACCCTTATTTTACGACTGATACAGCTGCAACATTAAGAGCCATCGAAATCGGAGCTGATGTAATCTTAAAAGGAACAAGAGTAGACGGAATCTACGACAGCGATCCGGAGAAGAACGCTAATGCTGTAAAATACAATTCATTATCTTTCGATGAAGTATTTGAGAAGAACCTTAAAGTAATGGATATGACTGCCTTTACTTTGAGCCACGAAAATAAATTGCCAATCATCGTATTCGATATGAACAAAGATGGAAATTTAGAAAAAATCGTAGACGGAGAAAATGTAGGTACTTTGGTTAATTTATAATCAATATAAGTCCTAAAAAATATAAAAACACCTGTTACAGTAATTGTGACAGGTGTTTTCATTTTAACACTAATCTTAATTATTTATTCACACTGGCATTTTGTTTGGCATTTTCTTTTTCAACCAAAGTGTAATGGGACAAAATCCATTCAAGGATCTGATTCATTATTTTTATAACCATCTCAGATTCTGTAACAGCAGTTACTCCCGGTACCAGATTTAAAACGGCCGGTTTTGGTAATGGCTGTGGTAAAATAAGTCCATTTACCTGAGGATTAGGTCCTGTTGCAGGAATACCATTATACATGGCCACATGTTGTACGCCTAGCTGAAGCATATAATCCTGCAAAGTTTCAGGAGGTGTTTTGATAGTGGTTTGGAGTTGCCCTGGAAGCGATTGGTTTTGTATTCTTGTATAACTGGCTCCTGATTTTGAAGAATCATCAATAGCCAATTTTTGTAAAGTTTGTAATATATAAGGAGTCATATTGTTAGTGGCCTGACCATATATAGTTGCAATTTTCTCCAGTTCTGATACCGGCCACGCATGAGGAACTACATCCAGATTATTCCAGTGCATGGTATTCCAGCTTTGGTAAGTGCCTGATTGTTGCTGCCATCCTGGAGGCAACGGTGGGAATTTACTATTGAACAGATTGGCAAATGCTACCTCACCTGGCGTTGGTCCGGCAGTTGGATATACAAGCGTTACCCCGAAAGCATTCAGATCCTTATTTTCTTTCAGATAAAGAGCAAGGGTAGGAGATAGTGCTCCGGCAAGACTGTGTCCACAAAATATAATGGCGGTACCCGGATCCGGATTTAAACCTGCCAAAAATTGTTGCAATGTAGTATTCGGTGAAGCTGCAGATGGAGGACTTTCAAGCCCGAGAAGGATACTGATACCAGTAGCAGTTCCCTTTGAAATATAAGGATCAGTGCCATTATAAGCCGATGGAGCAAAATTGGAAGGGTTGTAAGTAGTCCAGTTTACCACTTCTGCAACTGAGAAGTCTTCTGTTTCCCAATCGTAAAGTGATGAAGGATTAGTAGCAGCAATAGCTACAACGTAGGTAGGTAATGTAGGACCTCCCGGAAATGCGACAGCATTAGACTTAACGACATACAATGCATTATCTGCAACACCGGTAGGAACTCCCTTTTCATTTTTTTCTTCGATCAGGGCAGGGCCCCAGACCAAATCCCAGTTTCCTAATTCCGATACGGCTGAAGGGTTAGCTATGGAAGGTGTTTTCTGATCCATTATTTTAACCGGAGGAACATTGTTAAAATAATAGGATAAATCATACTGAAGCTGTTGCTGTAGTTGGATACCAAAACCGTTGTAGCCTCCGGCACGGTTGGCAAGACCTGCCATACCGAAAACTTGTTGATAGGCATCTAATGATGGATTTGTCATGATGTGATTGGTTTAAAATAAGGTTAAAATTTTTAATTGATAAGAAATGTCTTCTCTAAGACTTTCCGTTTTTTATGGCAAGGATTTCATTTAAAATACCTGCTAAATTTTTGTTTAAAAGAACAGAGTAAAGGACGTTATTAAAAATGATATCACACTAAGTAGAAATAACCAAAATGTTCTATAGGTATTTGTACCCGAAGTTTTTTGCTTGAAGTTGAATTTTAGACGAAAAATAACTTTCTTTTTTTCAAAGAGAAGACAAGTACACAAAATCCATGTTGGAAATAGCTATTATTCGAAAACAATCATTATTTTTGCAGCACTGAATAGTAAAAAATAATTTAAAATAGTAAGGAAACCCTGATGTTTACAGTGTTTTTGGATTTAATTAATTGATATTCAGTTGAATTAATAGATGTGTAATTTATCAAACTTTAATATAATAATGGAAGAATTAGATCTTATATTAGAATCTGTAAAACAAGACATGGATGCAGCTGTAAAGCACCTGGATCACGCATTTCAAAGAATTAGAGCAGGACGTGCTTCTACGGCAATGGTTCAGGATGTAATGGTAGAATACTATGGAGCAATGACTCCTATCAACCAGGTTGCGAATGTTTCTGTTCCGGATGCAATGACAATCTCTATTCAACCTTGGGACAGAACGGCAATCAATGCGATTGAAAAAGCGATCATCAATTCTAACTTAGGTTTTGCACCTTCTAACAACGGAGAAAATATTATTCTTAATGTTCCACCTTTAACAGAGGAAAGAAGAAAGGAACTTGCAAAGCAGGCTAAAGTAGAATCTGAGAACACTAAAGTAACGGTAAGAAACGCAAGACAGGAAGGTTTGAAAGAACTTAAAAAACTGGAAGGAGTTTCTGAAGATGTTGTAAAAGGAGTGGAAGAAGAAATCCAGACGTATACAGATAAATATGTAAAACTTTGCGACGAGCATCTTAAAACAAAAGAAGCTGAAATTATGAAAGTATAATTTTCAGTTTTTGAAAATATTATGAGAGAGGTTTCTTTTGAGAGACCTCTTTTTTTGTGATTTTTACCGTTACATTTCACTTTTTGCAATGCAATACATTCTTGTTCCATACTATATTGTGAAGTATTTACGTTCATTCATTATATTTAATGAATTATTCCTGACGTTTAATTAAAAAACAGGAAACAGATACTAAAAATGATGACAAAAATAATCGGGGTAGGAAACTACATCCCATCGGAAACCATAACCAATTTATTTTTTGATAAACATATTTTTCTTAATGAAGAAGGGATATTATTAAAAGAGAATAATGCCTCCATTACGGATAAGTTAAAAAAAATTACGGGTATTGAGGAGAGAAGATATGCGCATAGTACACAGGTTACTTCGGATCTGGGGCTTATTGCGGCGCGTGAAGCCATAGAAAATGCGGGAGTTGATCCTGAAACATTGGACTATATTATATTTGCCCATAACTTCGGGGATGTTCGTTTTGGAACGGTTCAGTCTGATACGGTACCCAGCCTTGCTGCCAGGGTAAAACATTTATTGGGGATCAGAAATAATTTCTGCGTAGCCTATGATGTTCTTTTTGGATGTCCGGGCTGGATTGAAGGTGTCATACAGGCTCATGCGTTTATCAAATCCGGTTTGGCTAAACGATGTTTGGTGATTGGGGCAGAAACACTATCCCGTGTGGTAGATATTCACGACAGAGACAGTATGATTTATGCGGATGGAGCGGGAGCGGCTGTTCTGGAAGTAAACCCCAATGATGATTCCGGGATCAAATCTCATTTGTCAGCTTCTTATACACTTGACGAGAAAGACTATCTGTACTTTGGAAAATCTTACAATAACGAAAGATGCCCGGATACCCGATACATCAAGATGGATGGCAGGAAAATATATGAATTTGCTCTGGTGAATGTTCCGGATGCCATGAAAAAATGTCTTGACAACAGTGGATATTCCATTGATCAGTTGAATAAGATTATTATTCATCAGGCGAACGAAAAAATGGATGAAGCCATCGTGAACAGGTTTTATCAATTATATGGAAAACCGGTTCCGGAAAATATTATGCCTATGGTTATTCACAAATTGGGAAATAGCAGTGTAGCGACAATTCCTTCTTTGCTGACGATGATTTTAAAGGATGAACTGGAACATCATAAAATAGAGAAGAATGATGTGGTTTTATTTGCGTCTGTAGGTGCAGGGATGAATATTAATGCTTTTGTGTATCAGTTTTAAAAAATAATAAAGAGGTTTCTGATAGGAAGCCTCTTTGGTTTTATAGACATTGTATTGATCTTTTCAGGTCCTTATATGAAAAAAGCTTCGGAGAAACTCCGAAGCTTTTTTATTTCTATATCAGAATTATTGATATCTCTGATGTTCTTTGCTTTTTGTAAACCTTTTGGTGATGGGTTTGAACAATGCTTTGTATTTTTCTGCATCAAATAATTGTGAATCTGTAAGCGCTTTATAAGTCATCCAGACTCCAAAAGGAAGAAGGATCAGGTTAGGAAGCCATGCTGCAAGGTAAGGGTTCATTTTTCCGCTCCACGACATGTTTTCTACCCCAACATTCATTACATAAAAGACAATGAAAATAACGATAGCGATGATTACCGGAAGTCCCATTCCTCCTTTTCTGATGATGGAACCTAAACTTGATCCAATCAGGAAGAAGATGATACAGGTCACCGAATAGGCGACAATTCTCTGCTGGTAAATAACGACTTTACTGAAGTATTTTACGTTAGAACTGTATTCATTCTTTTTAGATTCCAGTGTTGATTTCAGGTTGTCTAATCTGTTGTAGGAATTGTAAATGATTTCCAGTTTTTTATCCCCTTTTACTGTGTCCAGTTTGATCTGGGTCTTCGGAGCTACTTTATGTTTGTTGCCTTTATCCATGTAGGTAATCACAGAATTGGTCTGGTTAAGAACCTCGGATCCGATGTTATCAAAGAACTGTTTATTGTCTTTTTTGGTTTTTGAAATTGTTCCGTCAAGCTGGTTGTAGGTCTGGAAACGGTAGTCATCGGTAATCTGTTCTTTTTCGATGGCTTTATTGATGATTTCACTGATGTCAAAGTGAGATACCAATGTATCGAATTTAATCGCCTGGTCAGGCTGTTTTAGCCTTACATTATCACCTTTTCCGGCAAAAGCATCCTCAAATACATAGCCGTTATATAGAACAAGCTTTAGAAAATTTTTATTGGCAGCCGGAACAAATTTTCCTTTTTCAGCCACTACAGATTGTTGGTTTTCGTAAGCATTGGCTTTTTTATGAACAAAAACGCCTTCAATATTTTCTCCGCTTTCCCCATAGATCTTGTCAAACTTTACCATATAACCTGGAATCTGATCAATAAACTGTCCCGGAGTAAAGTTGATAGCCGGTTTAGTCTGGGCAATATTGAAAAGCATGTTCTTGGCTTTCTTCTGAAAATCAGGAATAATATTGTTGGAAAAGAAAAACAACATGATGGCAAGTGCCGTTGAAATTCCAAGAAGAGGAGTCATTACCCGGGTCAAAGGAATTCCTGCTGCTTTCATAGCTGCAAGCTCGTAACGTTCTCCAAATTCACCAAATGACATAATACTCGCCAGAAGGATCGTAAGCGGGAGAACCATACTGATAACGTTTACCCCAAGATAAAAAAGAAGTTTAAGGATTTGCCAGTAGCTTAATCCTTTTCCCATAAACTGTCCCAACTGTACCCAGATAATGTTTACAATAAAAATGAAAAACAATACGCTGAATATAAAGAAAAACGGTCCAAAGAAGGTTTTTATAATGTATCGGTCTAGTATTTTTAACATGCGCCAAAATTAATCAAAAAGCCACAAAGTTTACTTGTGGCTTTTTATATTTTGTTATTTTTTTAACTTTAAAAGTAAATTTACATAGTTGCGAATTCACTTTCAGCTTTTTAAAGTTCTGTAACGATGTAGTTTTTAAACTTATTTTTGTCAAAAACAAACATATTAGGATCCAGCTCCTGGTTTTCTTTGTACTCTTTAATAGCAATTACAGCAACATCTTTGTTGTTTCCATGCTGTTCCAGTTTTACCATTTGCTTTTTCGCTGAATCTACAAAAAGGTATACGTATTTTATTCCGTTCGCTTTTACCGGAGTCAGTTTAATAAAGTCTGTATTCACACCATTGACCACTTTCTTACCGTTATAAGTTACATTATAATCATTTCTATAGTTTGTAAGATAGTTGATAGGGGAGAACATGGTACTGCTTCCGTTCGGTTTAGCAATGGTTACTTCCATATCATCAGCGTTGATATTGTAAATTTTATTACCATCGAAGATCTGCTCTGTATCCATGATCTTCAGTTTGTATTTCTCTCCTGCTACATAATAAATACCAGGTTCTGTTTTTGTCACCTGTCCGTTAAGACCGCTTCCAAAAGAAAATTTGAAGTAAGAATTCTTTTTAGAATTGTAGTTGGCTGTAATATCATCCAATATCTTTTTAGCTTTAGCATCAATCTTCTGAGCGTTGGCCATACCTACTGCACCTACAACAAAACTTCCTAATATAACTTTTGAAATAATATTCTTCATTTTTTTATTTAATAATCGTTAGATTTTCTTTAACTCTTAAGGTTAAAACTATTCATTTTTCCTTTAACTACGCAGATCTTCCAAAAACTGTTCCAAAGAATGAAGGTCACTGATAAGAACCTCTCTTGCTTTTGCTCCGTTAAAGCCTCCAACGATACCACTTGCTTCAAGCTGATCCATAATTCTTCCGGCTCTGTTGTACCCCAGTTTTAATTGTCTCTGAAGCATTGAGGTAGATCCCTGTTGTGTAGAAACAATAATTCTTGCTGCTTCTTCAAATAAAGCATCTTTTTCGTTCGGGTCAAAAGCACCTACAGTACTTGTTGAATCTTCTGAAACATATTCAGGAAGCAATAATGCTGAAGCATATCCTTTTTGTTCCCCGATAAACTCTGCCAGTCTTTCCACTTCCGGAGTATCTACGAAAGCACACTGAAGTCTTAAGATCTCGTTTCCATTGAAATAAAGCATATCTCCTTTACCGATCAGCTGATCTGCTCCCGGAGAATCCAGGATTGTTCTGGAGTCTACACTGGAAATTACTCTGAAGGCAGCTCTTGCAGGGAAGTTGGCTTTGATCATACCTGTAATAACATTTACAGATGGTCTCTGTGTAGCCACAATAAGGTGGATTCCTACAGCTCTTGCAAGCTGTGCAAGTCTCGCAATTGGTAATTCAACCTCTTTTCCTGCCGTCATAATCAAATCTGCGAACTCATCTACTACCAATACGATATAAGGTAAATAACGGTGTCCGTTTTCAGGATTTAATTTTCTTTCCGTAAACTTCTTATTGTATTCTTTTAAGTTTTTACAGAAAGCATTTTTAAGAAGATCATATCGGGTATCCATTTCAATACAAAGAGAGTTCAGCGTATTGATTACTTTATTGGTATCGGTAATGATAGCTTCTTCTGCATCCGGAAGTTTGGCCAGATAATGTCTTTCAATTTTTGAGTATAATGAAAGTTCTACTTTTTTAGGATCTACCATGACGAACTTTAGTTCGCTTGGGTGTTTTTTATAAAGAAGGGAAGTAAGAATAGCATTGATCCCTACAGATTTACCCTGACCTGTTGCTCCTGCCATCAATAAGTGAGGCATTTTCGAAAGGTCGGCCATGAAGATTTCGTTGGAAATAGTCTTTCCGAAAACTACCGGAAGATCCATATCCGTATTCTGGAATTTCTGAGAAGCAATAACAGAACGCATAGAAACCATCGTAGGATTTTTTCTTGGTACCTCAATCCCGATAGTTCCTTTTCCTGGCATTGGAGCGATAATTCTGATTCCTAATGCAGAAAGGTTCAGCGCGATATCATCCTGCAGTTTTTTAATTGCTGCAACTCGGATTCCTGCTTCAGGAACAATTTCATAAAGCGTAACGGTAGGCCCGATGGTTGCTTTAATCTCTGCGATTCCAACGTTGAAATTCTTAAGCAGTCCAACAATCTTATTTTTATTTTCTTCTAATTCTTCCTTATTGATAGAAATTTCTTCATTTCCATAATCTTTCAGTAATTCTACAGGTGGCATCTGGAAATTAGCAAGATCCAGCTTGTGATCATACAATCCATGCTTTTCTACAAGTTCCTGAGACTTTTTATCAGAATCATCCAAAACATCAACTACCTGAGCGACCTCTACATTGAATTTAATATTTTCCTGTGCCGGAGCAGTGGTTACTGCCGGAGACGGAGCAGAAGGTCTGATGTCAAATGCTTCCTCCGGGCTGGAAACCGGAACAATTGGTTTGGTAGAAAGATTTAAACTTACCGGTTGGGAAACCTCCTTAGGTTCCGCATCAAAAGAAGTATGGTTAGGTGTAGTAATGGTCTCTATCTCGTTTGAAACAGGAACTTCAGGGAATCCTTTCGGAGCACTTACCGGTTCTGGTTCTTTCATTGTATTAATCGGAGTATTGACAGTATGATTCGTAACATCACTTACCGTAACTCTGGAGGTGGTTTCTTCTTCCGCTTCCTCTGCTTCTTCTCTCAATTCCTCATCAGCTTCGAAATCATCATTGGAGTCAGGCATCATAGATTTTACTTTTCCAATCGTATTTTCATTGATTTTATCCAGTTTTGCCTTGATAGAACTTGGACGAAGATTGAATTCAAGAATAAAATAGAGAAGAATACTTGCTGCTAATACGGTCCACAAACCTACTGCTCCGATAATGGAATTAAGGTAATCCATGATCTGATATCCATAGACACCTCCTAAAACACCTTGTCCTTTAGTAAGTGCTCCCATAAAAATAGGAAGCCAGCAGATAAAAAATAAAGAATGCCCAATAGTTTTCCAGGGTTTGAAGATTTTTTTCTTAAGAATCAGTGTTCCTACTACAAGCAGTAAAAATGCAATGATAAATGAGGCAATACCAATACTTTCAAAAATGAAAATATTCCCAAGCCAGTCACCTACCTTACCAAAAATGTTGGAAGATTTTATGCTTTTGTCCAGCATGGTTCCTGCCTGGCTTTGATCTGCTTTCCAGTTCATCAGATAAGAGACGAATGAGAATGCAAGAACAGCCGATAAAAGTATAAAAGTAAGCCCGAAAAAAATACGTGGCTTAGATAAAATTCTGCCTTTCTCAGGCGATTCAGTCGGTTTTTTTTGTGTCTTTTTATCCATAATATCAATGTCGCAAATTTAATGTTTTATTCAACACTAAATGAATCTTTTTTATCCAAAAAACAATTTGGAAATCCCGCTTTTATAGAGGTTGTTTAATTTTTTTCTTTAAAAATATTTTCTGTTACAGTAGAATAAAATAAGGTTATTTTTTTTGCTTATCCAAATCTGATACCGTTAAATTATATTAACTGATTAATATTTATTTTTCTTTAAAAAAGATAATAAAATTTTCGATTTAAACGGTCGGAGATTAAAAAAATTAACAATATTAGAAATTATTTTATCTCAATACTGTTTTTTGAACTAGTTCAAAGGTCAGGACCTGGAGCGTCTGTAATTTTGGCCTATAAAATTTCAACATGAAAAATACATTCACAACTTTTCTGACCTTAGGTCTGATATTCATTTCACTGATTACAATGAACGCACAACAAAAACAAAAAATGGAAAACACTGCATTAATCATTATCGATGTACAAAATGATTATTTCCCGGGAGGAAAAATGACACTGGAAAAAAGTGAACAGGCTGCCGAAAATACCAGAAGTATTTTAGAATATTTCAGGAAAAACAATCTTCCTGTCATTCACATTCAGCACATTTCTACCAACGATGGCGCAACGTTTTTCCTTCCGGATACAGAGGGAGCTAAAATCAATCATCTGGTTTTACCGAAGGAAGATGAAAAAGTTATCGTTAAGCATTTTCCCAATAGCTTCAGGGAAACAGATCTGTTGAATTATCTGCAGTCTCAAAAAATTAAAAACCTGGTGATTACAGGAATGATGACGGATGTCTGCGTAGATACTACAACCAGAGCTGCTTTTGATTTTGGGTTTACCAATACCATTATCGGAGATGCTACAGCAACCAGAAATCGTGAGCTGAGCGGGGAAGTCATAAAAGCGGCAGATGTACAAAAGTCTTTTCTGGCCGGGATATCTGCTCTTGGGAATCTCTATGCCCGTGTAATAAGTACCAATGAATTTTTAAAATAATGTTATTCTGGACTTACAGACACAAAGATTTTTAAGATAGACTTTATTTGAAATCATCTAAAAGTCTTTTCTATCTGCTAAAGAATGGAAATGAAAGGCTATTGTAAAACGCGAAGGCGCTAAGAATTTTTAGAATATCAGGTGTTTTTAAGGTCGCAAAGATTTTATCTCCGATAAAATTTAAAACAGGTCATCTTGCTGAAAATCTTCGATTTTCTTGAGTCTTAAAATAAACAATATGTATGATAAAACTTTGCGCCTTAGCGTTTACCCAACAAAAATTGAAGTTCTATTGCTTAGGAACAAAAATAACTTAACATAACTTAATTTCATAAAGGTGTCAATAATTTTGATACCTTTATTTTGCTTAAATAATCCCATGTCCGATTTACTTTTTAGAAATATCAGTCAATACATCAACCTTTCAGAAGAGGATTTTCAACAGTTTCTAAAGCCTTTTGAATTCAAAGCGTTTAAAAAGAAAGAAATTGTTCTTAAAGAAGGAGAGTGTTGTCTCTTCGAAGGGTTTGTTCTGAATGGTTGTTTTAAAGTCTATTATCTCAATGAAAACGGATTTGAACAAACCTTATATTTTGCTGTGGAAGGCTGGTGGATTACAGATATTGACAGTCTTATCAATGCCGTTCCCAGTATTCTGAATATTGAAGCTCTTGAAGACAGCGAAGTATTGATGATTTCTAAAAAAGATAAGGAGCATCTGTATGAAACAATGCCGCAGATAGAAAAACTTTTCAGAATCATGAACCAGAAATCTTCGGTAGCACTGCAAAGGAGGATTCTTTCCTTAACGGGTAAAACGGCAGACAAACGTTATCTTGAATTTCTTGAAAAGTATCCGGGATTGGAACAGAAAATTACCCAACAGCAAGTAGCGGCCTATCTGGGTATCACCCATGAGTTTTTAAGTAAAATCAGGAAGAAAATATCATTGGAAAAATAAGTATATTGCCACAGGTTTCTTAGTCATTTCTGGAATTGTATTCGATATGACTAAGAAAGATAATTAATAACTGACTGAAGACTTTTTTTAATGGAACTATTTGGTGTCCCCGCAATTTTTATTTTCGTCTTTTTAGCATTGATCAGACCGTTAACGGTTTTTTTTCATGAAATGGGACATGCTGTTACCGTGTGGCTGATTACAAGAAAAAAAGTACATGTCTTTATTGGTTCTTATGGAGATAAGGATAACAGTTTTCCTATCAATTTCAAAGATTTTTCTTTTTATATATTTAAAAATCCTCTTAAATGGGGAAGAGGGTTGTGTGAATCTGAAGAGAAAAGATTTTCGGTTAATAAGCATATTTTATATGTGTTTGGAGGGCCGGCTGCCTCTTTATTATTAGCGTTACTCTCTTATTTTATCATTGCAAATACTCAATTTCTTACGTTTTTTTTCATTGTATTAATGGTGTCGTCAGCAATTGATTTTTTGATCAATATTTTTCCAAGCCAGAAAACTGTTTATATGAGTGATGGAAGATCGATTTCTAATGATGGAAGAGCTATCATCAATCTTATCCGGCAGAGGAAACTCCCTGAAGAATATACAGAAGGAATATATAAATTTCATGAGAAGAAGTATTCTGAAGCTGCATCCATTTTTGATAGTTTATTACAGGAATCAAAAGATCTCAATATCTATCGGATGACAATAGTATCCCATATTAACAGTAAGAATTATGAAAAAGCAAAAGAAATTGCGATTCAATTCAAAGAAAATAATCCTTCTATGACTACGGATGACTGGACGAATTTTGCATTAACGTTTACTGAAACAGGAACATTGGAAGAATCTCTTGAATATTATGACAAAGCTTTGAAAATGGATCCTAACAATAAATTTGCTTTAAATAATAAAGGTTACACATTAATTCTTCTTGAAAAATATAGAGATTCTATCCCTTTATTAAACAAAGCCATTTCAGTGGATAAAAAATTTTCATATTCTTATAATAACCGCGGACTCGCAAAGATTAATTTAGACCTCTATGAAGAAGGACTCAGGGATATTGAAGATTCATTAAAGCTTGATGCTCAAAATGCCGATGCATATAAAAATTGGGGAATTTATCATATGAGAAAAATGGAGTACCGGGATGCACTGAATATGTTTTTAAAAGCGAAAAAAATGGATGAATCATTCCGCGGGATTGATGAATTAATAGCCGAAATAAAATTAAAAATGGAAGAGCGTGACAGGCTGGAATTATAATGAATTTTATATCAGTTAATTGCGGTAAAAATAGCAAGAGAGAAATAGAGTGCCTCGATCATCCGGATAGGTAATATAAATCCGAATTTTTACATTTTTAAAAATTGAATTTTTCCTAATGTTTTCGGGCTTATTAAGAATGTTTCAAAATAAGCAAAACCGAGGCCAAAGTGATAAAAAACAGCTTTTTTTAAGCTCTTTGTGGTTTATCATGCTTATTTTTGCATGTCAAGTACAATAAATCATGAAGAAGCTCCAAGATATTCTTATCTCAACCAGGACAATGGCTGTATTGTTGCTGGTGTACGCATTCGCGATGGCTTATGCAACGTTCTTAGAAAACGACTACGGAACTCCTACAGCAAAAGCATTAATTTATGAGGCTAAATGGTTCGAACTGATCATGGTCTTACTGATTCTCAATTTCATAGGAAATATCGGAAGATACAGACTGTGGAAGAAAGATAAGTGGCCGGTTCTTGTTTTCCACCTTGCCTTTGTTTTTATTTTTATTGGTGGTGCTATCACCAGATACATCAGTTTCGAAGGACAAATGCACATCAGAGAAGGTGAAACATCCAACGAAATTGTAACCGATAAAAATTTCTTTAAAATTCAGATCGAAGAAAAGGGTGATGTACTGAATTATCAGGATGTTCCTTATCTGATGTCTCCGTTACACAAGGATCTAAAAGCAACTTATGACTTCCACGGAAAAGAAGTGAAAGTGTTTGCCAAGGAATACATCCAAAGAAAAAAAGACAGCCTTGTAGCTGAGCCAAACGGTGCTGAGTATCTTCATTTGGTTTCTACCGGAACTACCGGAAGACAAAACATTTACATCAAACCGGGAGAAACAAAATCCATCAACGGAACTTTGGTGACATTCAACAGAGCGATTGATGGAGCTGTTGAATTTAAAAATGAAGGCGGAAAATTATTTATCAAAACTCCTGTAGATGCAAGCTATATGACCATGGCTACTCAGGCAACAGGAAGTACAGTGAAAGATGAATTCCAACCTTTGGCATTAAGAAGTTTATATACCATTAACGAACTGAAGCTGGTAGTACCTGAAGGTCTTAAAAAAGGAAGACTGATGGCTATTGAAGGCGATAGAAAGAAAGATGCTAATATTCCTGATATGCTTCAGATTGAGCTTCAAGGGCCAAAAACAAAGCAAATTGTAGACCTTTCGGTTGAAAAAGGAAATCCGAATGCTTACAAGCAGGTGACGATGGATGGTTTAAACATCATGGTAGGTTTCGGACCTAAAGTATACAACACACCTTTCGCATTGAAACTGGATGATTTCGTGATGGAAACGTATCCTGGAAGTTCATCTCCAAGTGCTTACGAAAGCCATGTGAAAATCATTGACGAAGGTAAAGAAACTCCTTATAAAATTTATATGAACCACGTTCTTAATCATAAAGGATACCGTTTCTTCCAGTCGAGTTTTGATCCGGACAGAATGGGAACCGTTCTTTCTGTAAACCACGATTACTGGGGAACTTTGATTTCTTATATCGGATACGGACTTTTATTCCTTGGAATGTTTGTTATTTTCTTCTGGAAAGGAACTCATTTCTGGAAATTAAATAAAATGCTGGCTGACGTTAATAAAAAGAAAGCAGCAGGTATACTTTTATTGTTCTTAAGTTTAGGGTTAAATGCTCAAAAAATCGAAACTCACGGAACTACTGATGGAAGCAGAGAACATATTCATGTGGAAGGAGATAACCATTCTCACGCTCCGGCTCCGTCTGCCCAGCCACTTGATGGTGCTGCTCCGAAGCAGAACTCTCTGGCAACTCCAATGGGTAAAATGAGATCTATTTCTCCGGATGAAATCATTGCAAGAAACAAAATCAGCAAAGAACATGCTGATAAATTCGGATATCTTTTGGTGCAAAGTTTTGAAGGAAGAATTGTTCCTATCAACACAGAAGCATTAGATGTTTTAAGAAAATTATACAAAAAAGACGAATTCAAAGGAACAGACGGGAAGTCTCTTACGGCTAACCAATGGTTTCTTTCTATCAATACAGACACACCAAGCTGGACAATGGTTCCTATGATCAAAGTAGGACCTAAAGGTGGTGATGAACTGAAAAATAAAACAAAGGCAGATGAAGATGGTTATACTTCACTGATGAACCTTTTCCCGGCAGATGCTAACGGAAACCTAAATTATATTCTGGAGCATGATTACAACACGGCATTCCGTAAAAAACCGGCTGAACAAACGAACTATGATAAAGAAGTAATTGCTGTAAACGAAAGAGTACAGATCTTCAATGAGTTCTTCAGTGGTCAGTTTATGAGAATTGTTCCTGTGAAGAATGATGCTAATCACACGTGGCATTCATGGTTAGACCAGAAATTCGAACCGGATATGGAATCTCAGCAGGTAATGGGACCTTACTTTGCAGAAGCGCTTACGGCACAGAAAACAGGGGACTGGAGCAAAGCAGATGCAGAACTGGCGAAGCTTTCAGAATACCAGCAGAAATGGGGTAAAGCGGTTGTTCCTGCTAAATCTAAAGTGGATCTTGAAGTATTCATGAATAAAGCAGATATCAACTTCAAACTGTTGATTTTCTACACGCTTGTTGGTGGTCTTCTTTTGATTCTAGGTTTTGTTGAATTATTCAAATCAAATAAAATACTAAACAAAGTAATTAAAGTAATTATTGCGGTTGGTTTAGTTGGGTATCTATTGCATTTCCTGGGACTTGTTGCAAGATGGTATATTTCAGGGCATGCTCCTTGGAGTAACGGTTACGAAGCTATTATCTTTATCTCCTGGGTAGGTATTACGGCTGGTTTAATTCTGTATAGAAATGCCAATGCATTAATTCCTGCAGCCGGATTCATGGTGGCAGTTATTATGATGGGATTTGCGCATGGTGGTTCTGCTCTTGATCCGCAGATTACACCACTTGTTCCGGTATTGAAGTCTTACTGGCTGATTGTTCACGTAGCCATTATTACCTCAAGTTACGGATTCTTCGCATTGTCGATGATCATTGCTGTAATTTCATTGGTATTCTATATTATCTCCAATAAAGAAACCTATAAGATTCACCACGATACTACATTAAAAGAATTAGTAATTGTTTCTGAAATGTCATTAACAATCGGATTGTTTGCATTAACAGTAGGAAACTTCTTAGGGGGAATCTGGGCCAACGAATCATGGGGAAGATACTGGAGCTGGGACCCGAAAGAAACATGGGCTTTCATCTCTATCATGGTCTATGCATTTGTATTGCACATGAGATTAGTACCTGGATTGAGAAGCAGATGGGCATTCCACGTAGCAACAATGTTTGCATTCTGCTCAATGGTAATGACTTACTTTGGAGTTAATTATTATCTAAGCGGACTTCACTCATACGCAGCAGGAGATCCGGTACCAGTACCAGCTTGGGTATACATCGGAATAGGAACAATGATCCTTCTATCAGCTGTTTCTTATATCAAGTTTAAAGCTTTAACGAAGAAATAGACTTTTGAATACATACACTAAAATCCCGGAATTCACTTTCCGGGATTTTTTTATTCCTATTGTTGCTGGTTTTAGGATGAGTAGTTTTAACGCTGCGTTCGCAATGATGTATATTATGATGAGTTATCGTTCGCAAAAGTGTTTTACTCAGCAAGAGAAGAAGACGTTTTAGTTAAGTTAGAAGTTTTGTAAAATGTAAAGAACTGGTGTTTTTCTAAACGCTAAGGTTCGCAATGATTTTTATGATGATAAAATATCGTTCGTTAAGACGTTTCACTAAGCAAGAAGATATTTCAGTTATGTTAGAAGTTTTGTAAGGGATAAGGAGCTGATATTTTCTAAATGCTAAGGTTCGCAATGATTTTGATAATGATAAGATATCGTTCACAAAGACGTTTTACTCAGCAAAGAAAATAGAGGTCTTAGCTAAATGAAGTGGCTTTGCGAACAAAAATATAATGCATCCTAATTGTAAATTAACCTCGCGAACTTTGCGTTAGCTAAAATACCCGAATCCTATATCCCGAAACTCGAAACCCCGAACCCGGAAACCCGCACCTCAAAAAAATCATAATTTATCATTCATAATTCAAAATTCATTACTATCTTTATGATATCAAAATAATATCAAATTAAAATTCAATCATGGAAAAAACATTAAAACCCATGTCGGGTTATCTTACATTGGTCATTTGCCTGGCCTTGTTTGTTGCAGCAGTATACTTCTTTGTGAGTGGAGTAGATCAAAGTATAGCCTATGTGGTTATCTCTATGCTTTGCTTTCTTCTTTCGTGCTTTTTCTTAAAAGGGTTAATGATTATTCAGCCTAACCATTCGAGAGTATTAAACTTCTTTGGAAAATATGTGGGAAGTGTAAAAGAGAACGGATTATTCTTTATCAATCCTTTATATTCATCACAAAAAATTTCTTTACGTTCCGAAAACCTGCAAGGTCAGACTTTGAAGGTAAATGATAAAATGGGTAACCCTATTGAAATTGCAGTTGTGATCGTATGGAAAGTAGGAGATACTTATAAAGCGGCCTTTGATGTGGAGCGTTATTCAGACTTTGTAAAAATGCAGAGTGAAGCGGCGGTAAGACATTTGGCGATGAGCTTTCCTTATGATAATTTAGAAGATGATCATGCTCCGATTACATTGAGAGAAGGAGGAGATAAAATTAATTCTATTTTGGAGCAGGAACTCACAGACCGTCTTTCAAAGGCTGGAATTGTGATTCAGGAGGCAAGGATTTCGCATCTGGCTTATGCTTCAGAAATTGCAGGAGCAATGCTTCAGAGACAGCAGGCAACAGCTATTGTTGCTGCAAGAACCAAGATTGTAGAAGGAGCGGTAGGAATGGTAGACCTTGCATTGAAAAAGCTTTCTGAAGAAAATATCGTAGATCTTGATGATGAAAGAAAAGCGGCAATGGTAAGCAATTTAATGGTGGTTCTTTGCGGTGAAAAAGCAGCAACGCCTATCTTAAATGCGGGAACACTTTACAATTAAGAAGTGAACAATTAATAATTAGATTTTAGTGCAGATAGCTTTTACACTAAAATAGTCAGAAATAATGTTAGAGAATTTAGAACATGAAATCAGAAAAAGCTCAGAACTCTTCGGAAAGCAAAGGTAAAAAATCCTTTGTGATAAGGATAGATGAGTCTACTTATAAACTTCTTGAAAAGTGGGCCAATGATGAATTCAGAAGTGTGAACGGACAGATAGAATACCTGTTGCATCAGAGCCTGGTGAACGCAGGGAGAAAGAAGAAAGAGTAGTTTAATAGGACGAAAGGCAGAAGAAAAATAATCTTTTTGGGAAATATCTTCATCAAAATCCTTTATTTTCCCTTTTTTTAAATTAGAGAAAATATAAAAAAGACCTCCTTTTTTAGCCTTTCAATAAAGAAATAACAATTCGGTTAACCTTCTATCAAAAAGAAAGCAGAGAAATTTTCTCTGCTTTTTTATTGTATACAACTCTGAAGGCTATCTGCTCCAACGTAGAATATAACGAGCCAAATTAAGCCTTTTATGGTAAAGAAAGCTAATCCTGCCCATCCCACACGCTTGAACCACTTTTTAAGCTTTGAGTTGTTTTCTTGTGAATTTTCCATTGGTGATTATCAAAAAGATTACCCTACAAAGATAAGCATGTTTATAATTAGTCCAAATAAAAAGCGTATTAAAAATTAAAGTTTTGAGGTTCACATAATATTTTTATCTTTAGAGAGAACGAAAAGTAAGATTTTATGTCAAAAAAAGTAAAGGATTTCGGAATTGAAAAAACACTTAGAAATCTTGGTATCAAAGAAGAGAACAAAGGGACTTCAGTGGGCGGAAAATATTTCGCTTCAGGAAAGGTGATAGAAAGTATTTCTCCTGTAGACGGAAAATTGATCGCTAAAGTAAAAACTTCCGGAGAAAGTGATTATGACAAAGTAATTGAAACTGCTCAAAAGGCATTTCAGGAATTCAGGCTGATTCCGGCTCCCAAAAGAGGAGAGATGGTAAGACAGCTGGGCTTAAAATTAAGAGAATATAAAGACGATCTTGGTAAACTTGTTTCTTATGAAATGGGTAAATCATTGCAGGAAGGTCTTGGTGAAGTTCAGGAGATGATCGATATCTGTGACTTTGCAGTTGGACTTTCAAGACAGCTTCAGGGGTATACTATGCACTCGGAAAGACCTGGACACAGAATGTATGAGCAATACCATCCGCTAGGAGTTGTTGGGATTATCACTGCATTCAACTTCCCGGTAGCCGTATGGTCCTGGAACACTGCATTGGCTTGGATCTGTGGTAACGTTACCATTTGGAAGCCATCTGAGAAAACACCGCTTTGTGCTATTGCATGCCAGAATATCATGATGGAAGTTCTGAAGGAAAATAATCTTCCTGAAGGAGTTTCAAGTGTATTGGTGTCAGACCACGAAATCGGACAGAAACTGGTAGATGATAAAAGAGTAGCGTTGGTATCTTTCACAGGATCTACAAGAGTAGGAAGAATGGTTTCTTCTAAAGTAGCAGAAAGATTCGGGAAGTCTATCCTTGAATTAGGTGGAAACAATGCCATCATCATTACTAAAGAAGCTGATATCGACATGTCGATTATCGGAGCTGTTTTCGGAGCTGTAGGAACTGCTGGTCAGAGATGTACTTCAACAAGAAGACTGATTATCCACGAAAGTGTATATGATGAAGTGAAAACAAGATTGGCAAAAGCGTATGGTCAGTTGAAAATAGGAAATCCATTGGATGAGAAAAACCATGTAGGACCGCTTATTGATACTGATGCTGTAAACCAATACGAAGAAGCTATCAAAAAATGTAAAAAAGAAGGTGGAAAATTCGTTGTTGAAGGCGGAGTTTTATCTGGTAAAGATTATGAATCCGGATGTTATGTGAAGCCTTGCGTAGCGGAAGTGAAAAATTCTTATGAGATTGTTCAGCACGAAACTTTTGCACCGATCCTATATTTGATCAAATACAAAACATTAGAAGAAGCAATCGCTATTCAGAATGATGTTCCTCAGGGATTGTCTTCTGCAATCATGACTCAAAACTTAAGAGAGGCAGAATTATTCCTTTCTCATGCTGGTTCAGACTGTGGTATTGCCAACGTCAATATCGGAACTTCCGGTGCTGAAATTGGTGGAGCTTTCGGTGGTGAAAAAGAAACCGGAGGAGGAAGAGAGTCAGGATCTGACGCTTGGAAATATTATATGAGAAGACAAACCAATACTATAAATTACACCGCACAACTTCCTTTAGCACAAGGAATTAAATTTGATTTATAAAAGCTTTACTTAAAGCATTCAAAAAACAAAAAAAATTAATAACCTGAATGGTTAAACGTTGTATTATTAGAATCATTTAATCATTCATTTATTAAATCACACTACAAATTTATTATGGAACACACATTAGATATAAAAGCAAATAAAGTAAAAGAAACAGTAGGAAAACATGTGTTGGCAGACGGTTTCGATTTTGTGATGGATATTGAAAAATCACATGGATCTTGGCTTTATGATAAACTGACAGACAGAGAATACTTGGATATGTTCTCTATGTTTGCATCAGCATCCATCGGATACAATCACCCTTATCTTCTAGAAAGATCAGAATGGTTGGGAAGAATGGCTGTTAACAAACCTACTTTGGCTGACGTTTACTCGGAAGAATACGCTCATTTCCTTGAAGTATTTGAGAGAGTAGTTATCCCTGAAGAATTACAATACGCTTTCTTTATCGAAGGCGGAACGATGGGAGTTGAAAATGCTATGAAGGCATGCTTCGACTGGAAAACCCGCAAAAACTTTGAAAAAGGATTAGATACTGAAGCTGGAATCTGTATCCACTTCAAACAGGCTTTTCATGGAAGAAGTGGTTATACTTTGAGCCTGACTAATACTTCTGACCCAAGAAAGTATCAATATTTCCCAATGTTTAACTGGCCGAGAATTTTAAATCCAAAATTAAAGTTCCCGATTACTGAAGAAAACCTTGAAGAAACCATCAAAAACGAAAATCTTGCTTTACTTCAGATCGAAGAGGCAATTTTGATGCACCCTGATAAAGTGGCTTGTATCATCATTGAACCTATTCAGGCTGAAGGAGGTGACAATCATTTCAGAGACGAATTCTTATTAGGATTAAGAAGAATCTGTGATGATAACGAAATCTTACTTATTTTTGATGAAGTTCAGACAGGAATTGCTATTACAGGAAAAATGTGGGCTTTCCAGCATTTCACAGCAAAACCGGATATCATTTCTTTCGGGAAAAAAGCTCAGGTTTGTGGGGTTTTAGCTAATAGAGAAAAATTTGATCAGGTTCCGAACAACGTTTTCAGAGAAAGTTCAAGAATCAACTCTACATTCGGAGGAAACTTTATCGATATGCTTCGTTTCCAGTTGGTCATGGAAGTGATCGAAAAAGAAAATCTTGTTGAGAATGCAAGAGTAGTTGGAGATTTCTTACTGGAAAGCTTAAAAGCTCTTGCTGAAAAATATCCTGAAAAAATTTCCAATGCAAGAGGAAGAGGCTTGATGTGTGCTATTGATCTTCCTACTGCAGAGCAGAGAAACCACCTGATGAATGAGCTTTTCAATGACGGATTAATCATTCTTCCTTGTGGAGATCAGTCTCTTCGTTTCAGACCTCACTTGAATGTTACTAAAGAAGAAATCCAACTTGCTTTAGATAAAATTGAAAACAATATTAATAAAATTTAAAACCCGGGATTTGTAATTTTGAAAAAAACATCGTATATTTAGATACTCAAACAATTAGAATATGGAAAGAAGTACGAGAGTATCAGTTTATGTAAGTGATAACCCTGCAGAAATTCAGTTGGTTAAGTCTAAATTGGATGACGCACAAATTGCAAATACCGTTGAAAATAACTATCTTACGTTTACCACTACGCCAACGGCCACTTCGCTGAAAGTAATGGTAGATCTGGAAGAAGAAAAAAGAGCATTTGAAATTATTGATGCTTACCTTCAACAAAGTGAAAATCAATAAACAATTTCATAATTTTAAATTTTACTACTTCGAACCGAAAATTAATTTTAATTAATTTTCGGTTTTTTAATTAATTATAAACCATTGATTTAAGAATTAAAAAAGCAGTAACTTTTTTAATTCTTAAATCAATCTTTTAATCAAATTTTACAACATGAATCCGGAGATTAAACTAAGACAAGCGGAAATTGAAGACAGAAACATTATTTGGGAAATCATCCAGCAGTCCATCGAAAGAAGAAGGCAGGATGGAAGTACCCAATGGCAGAACGGATACCCTAATCTCGGGACAGTGGAAAGCGATATTGCAAAAGGATTTGGTCACGTTATGACAGTGGATGGCGAGATTGCAGTATATGCAGCACTTATTCTGAATGATGAACCTGCTTACAGCACCATTGAAGGAGCATGGTTAAGTGACGGTGAATTTGTTGTGGTTCACAGAGTGGCTGTAGATGAAAAATTTGCAGGACAGGGTATGGTTAAAAAACTTTTTGATCAGATTGAAGAATTTACCAAATCCCATGGAATTCAGAGTATTAAGGTAGATACCAACCATGACAATATTGCCATGTTGAAAATCCTTGAAGGCAGAGGTTATTCGTATTGCGGAGAGGTCCTTTTGAAAGACGGAATGAGAAAAGCTTTTGAGAAGATTATAATTTAATCAAAAAGTTAAATCAACTTTCATTGAATTTTTAAAACGCCCTGTATTTATAAACTCTATCAGGTTTGTTCGTTTGGTTCTGAACTAATTTCTACTTTTGTTCAAATTTTTATATTATGCACCAAAGTATAGAAATTGATGAAAAAATTTTTCAAGATGCCGTAAAATTCTATGGCACCGTGTTCAGCTTACCCCCTTTAGCATCAAAAATTTATTCCTACCTTCTTTTCGACTATGAGAAAGTAGGAATTACTTTTGACGAATTTGTTGAAGTGCTCTCTGCGAGCAAAAGCTCTGTTTCTACCAGTATTTCATTACTGCTCAATGCCCAGCTTATCGTAGATCATAACAAAATGGATGAGCGGAAACGGTATTTTTTCATCAATGATGAATACAAGAAAATACGATTCGAAAAAATTGTCCAAAAGATGCAGGACGAATTAAGACTATTAGATGATTTAAACAATTTTAAAAAAAGTAAAGATGATGGATACAACGAAAGAATAGAAGTTTACAAAGCACTCTTAAATAAAAACATAGAAAATATTCAGGAATCTCTTAATAAACTATAAAATGAATAATAAGCTAGTTATACTTTCCATTGCAGCGTTTTCACTGACAGCCTGCAAAAAAGAAGCCCCGAAACAGGATGGTGCCAAGCCGTATCCGGTTGTTTCCGTGGAGTCAAAAAATATAGTGGGTTATCAGACGTTTCCGGCTACCATTCAGGGTAGAGTAAACAATGATGTACGTGCAAAAATACAAGGGTATATTACCCAGGTATTGGTAGATGAAGGACAATATGTTACCAAAGGGCAGCCTTTGTTCCGTTTGGAAACCAATATCCTGAACGAAAATGCAGCGGCTTCCAAAGCTGGAATAGGCGCAGCAGCATCTAGTGTTGCAGCAGCTCAGGCTTCTGTAAATGCAGCTCAGGTTGAAGTAAACAAACTAAAACCTCTGGTTCAGAAAAATATCATCAGCAACGTACAGTTACAGACAGCCCAGGCTCAGTTGGCCCAGGCTCAGGCTCAGCTTCAACAGGCAAATGCTGCCAAAAGACAGGCTGAAGCGAATTACAAAGGAGTAGAGGCCAATATTGAATATTCTATCATTCGTGCTCCTATTTCTGGGATAATCGGAAGACTGCCGTTAAAAGTAGGAAGTTTGGTAGGACCGTCTGATCAGACACCTCTGACAACAATTTCAGATACGTCTGAGATCTATGCTTACTTTGCGATGAATGAAAAGGAATATTTTGATTTCCTTGAAAAGTCTCCGGGTGCATCTATGCCTGAGAAAATTAAAAACTTACCTATGGTAGAACTTCAGTTGGCCAATGGAAGTCTTTATCCTGAAAAAGGGAGAATTGAAGCCATTACCGGTCAGATTGATCCTACAACCGGAACGATCCAGTTCAGAGTTGCTTTCTCGAATGCTCAGAAATTATTAAGTAATGGGAACAGTGGAACCATCAGATTCCCTCAGCATTACGATAATGTTCTTGTTGTACCTGAAAGTGCTACTTATGAGCAACAAGGTATCGTTTACGTATACAAAGTAGAAAAAGGAGATACTGCCAGAAACGTTGTGGTAAATGTTATCGACAGAATTGACAATATGGCTCTTCTTAAATCAGGAGTTAATAAAGGAGAAACGGTTATTGCAGCCGGTATCGGAGGTCTGAAACCGGGAACAGCAGTGAAGCCGAAGCCAATTAAAATGGATAGTCTTGTTCAATCTATAAAACCGAAATTCTAATGATAAAAAACTTTATTAACAGACCGGTTTTATCTACCGTAATCTCAATCTTGATTGTGATTCTCGGTGTGCTAGGGCTGATCTCGTTACCGGTTACACAGTATCCGGATATTGCACCGCCTACGGTAAGTGTTTCCGCAAACTATACGGGAGCGAATGCTGAGACGGTGATGAAAAGTGTGGTAGTTCCTTTGGAAGAACAGATCAACGGGGTGGAAGGTATGGATTATATCACTTCCAGTGCCGGGAATGACGGTTCTGCTCAGATCCAGGTTTTCTTCAAACAAGGAATAGATCCCGATATTGCAGCGGTAAACGTACAGAACCGTGTAGCCAGAGCAACACCTCTTTTACCATCCGAAGTAACACGTTCAGGGGTTGTAACCCAGAAGCAACAAACCAGTGCCCTGATGTATATGTCTTTCTATTCTGAAAATAAAGATTTGGATGATGTGTACCTTCAGAACTTCTTGAATATCAATATTATTCCAAACCTGAAAAGGGTAAATGGTGTAGGGGATGCCAACGTATTCGGTGGTAAAAACTACTCGATGAGAATCTGGTTGGATCCTGCAAAAATGGCTGCCTACAGTGTAACTCCTACGGATGTTACCAATGCTATCAACGAGCAGAGTAGAGAAGCTGCTGCAGGTTCTATCGGACAAAACAGCGGAAGTTCTTTTGAATATATCATCAAATACGTAGGTAAATTCAATGATAAAGAACAGTACGATAATATCATCATCAAATCTCTTGCAAACGGACAAAACCTGATGCTGAAAGACGTTGCCAAAGTAGAACTGGCAGGACAGTCTTATACAGGAATCGGGGAGAACGGAAACAATCCTTCCATCAGTATGGGGATCTTCCAGACTCCGGGATCCAATGCACAGGAGATTATTAAAAACATCAAAGCCTATCTGAAATCAGCCGAAGGAACTTTTCCAAAGGGTGTAAAGTATACTTTTAACTTTGATACCAACGAATTCCTGGAAGCTTCTATTGAAAAGGTAGTACATACCCTGATCGAAGCCTTCATTCTGGTATTTATTGTAGTATATATTTTCCTTCAGGACTTCAGGTCTACGCTGATTCCGGCCATTGCGGTTCCGGTATCTATTGTGGGGGCGTTCTTCTTCCTGAATTTATTCGGATATTCATTGAACCTCTTAACCTTATTTGCATTGGTACTGGCCATTGGTATTGTAGTGGATGATGCCATTGTCGTCGTCGAGGCTGTTCATGCCAAGATGGAACATGGTATTTCTGATGCTAAAAAAGCCACAGTAGAAGCAATGGATGAGATTACAGGAGCTATTATTTCGATTACGTTGGTAATGGCTGCAGTATTTATTCCGGTGACGTTCATTACAGGGCCTACAGGGGTATTCTACCAGCAGTTTGGTATTACGCTGATCATTGCTATCATCATTTCTGCTATTAACGCATTAACGCTGAGTCCGGTTTTATGTTCATTATTTCTGAAACCTCACGCAGAGCATCATAAAGAGTATCAAAATCTGAATCTGCTACAGAAGTTTTTCTATAAGTTTAATATTGCTTTTAAAACAACTACTGAGCGTTACGGAAGAGGATTTGTATTCTTGTTAAGACATAAGTGGGTTACCTTAATTATTTTTGCTGTTACCGGAGGGATCTTATTCTGGGCAAGCAGCAGCATGAAGAAAGGTTTTGTACCTACAGAAGACAGAGGGATTATCTTTACAGATGTTCAGCTTCCTCCGGGAGCTTCTATGGAAAGAACCTATAACGCTCTGAAAACACTTCAGGCAAAGGCATTAAAAGTTCCGGGAGTACAGAATGTAACAATTTCTACGGGTAGAGGATTCTTATCCGGGAACGGAAGTAACAACGGTCTTGCCTTTGTGAAACTGAAACCATTCGAAGAAAGAAAAAAAGACGGACAGACTTCTGAAGATATCACCAAAAAATTATTTGGAATTGTAGGATCTGTTCCTGATGCTAAAGTCGTATTCTTCCAACCGCCAAGTGTACCGGGATTTGGTAACAGTGCCGGTTTTGAAATGGTATTGCTGGACAAATCAGGAGGTGAATATGCTGATTTAGATGCTAAAACCAATGAATTCATCGGTAAGCTGATGCAGAGACCGGAAATTCAGTTTGCACAGACTTCATTCAATACCAAATATCCTCAGTATCAGATGGAAATTAATGTTCCTCTGAGCAAGCAGCTTGGTGTTTCTGTAAACGACATTCTGGCGACTATGCAGGGGTATATCGGAGGTATTTATACTGCCGATTTTACCAAGTATGGAAAGCAGTTCAGGGTGATGGTTCAGGCTCTTCCTGAGAACAGAAAGAATATTGACAATCTGAATCAGCTCTATGTCAGAACAGGATCAGGGATCATGACTCCGATCTCACAGTTTGTAACATTAACAAAAGCCTATGGACCACAATCTGTAAGCCGTTATAACCTGTTTACTTCCGTGAAGGTGACAGGAGCAAACTCTGACGGATACAGTTCCGGGGATGCCATTGCAGCTGTACAACAGGTGGCAGATGAAACTCTGAATCAAAACTATGCCGTAGAATTTACAGGGTTAACCAGAGAAGAATTAAATTCAGGATCTCAGACACTTCTGATTTTCGGACTAAGTTTGATCTTCGTTTACTTTATTCTTTCTGCACAGTATGAAAGTTATATCCTTCCGCTGATCGTTATTATCTCTCTTCCTCTTGGGGTAATGGGAGCTTACTTCGGCCAGAAGATTATGGGACTGGAAAATAACATTTACTTCCAGATTGCCCTGATCATGCTCGTAGGACTACTGGCGAAAAATGCGATTCTTATTGTTGAATTCGCTGTTCAGAGAAGACATCATGGAGAAACCATTGTAATGTCGGCCATCAATGCAGCGAAAGCCAGAGTGAGACCTATTCTAATGACATCATTTGCCTTTATTTTCGGTTTATTGCCGTTAGTGCTGGCAAGTGGAATTGGAGCAGTAGGTAACAGATCTATCGCTACGGGTGCGGCAATCGGACTATTGATAGGAACTGTTTTGGGATTATTTGTAATTCCGGTTCTGTATGTGATTTTTGAAACACTGCAGGAAAAAATTAAACCTATCAAAAAAGAAGATATCAATTTAGCAGAATAAAATTAAGATTTAAGAAATTAGAAGTTAGAAATTAGAGATGAGTCTAAACACTAACTTCTAACTTCTAAACTCTAACTTCTAATTAAAAATAATGAAGAGTTTATTAAACATCATAAAAGGAATCACTTTTTCAGTTTTCATACTCGGAGCCATTTCATCCTGTATGGCAAGAAAAGAATATGAAAGACCGAAGAATGTTGTAGACGAAAAGCTGTTCCGTACAGATATGCTTCCTTCGGACAGTACCAATATTGCAGATATTTCCTGGAAAGAGATATTCACTGATCCTATATTGCAAGGGCATATTTCTAAAGCACTGGAGAACAATCTTGATATCAGAATTGCTCTGGAAAGTATTAATTCTGCAGAAGCATACCTTAAACAAAGTAAAGCAGCTTATCAGCCAACAGTTTCCATAGGACCCAACTATACATTTCAGACTCAGTCTATCAATACACAGTTTGGACAGATTATCGGATCAAGACGTTATGTGAATCAGTTTGACATTACGGCAAGTATCGGATGGGAAGCTGATATCTGGGGTAAATTAAAGGCACAGGAGAAAGCACAGCTGGCTACTTATTTAGGAACTGTTGCAGCACATAAAGCGGTTAAAAGCAGTTTGGTGTCTTCCATTGCTTCTGCATATTATCAATTGTTGACATTTGATGCACAGAAGAGAATTATTACGGAAACCATTGCGGTAAGAGAGAAAAACCTTGAAGCTACTAAGGCTTTAAAAACTTCCGGAACAGTTACTGAAGTAGCAGTACAGCAAAGTGAGGCTCTTGTTTTCAATGCCAAATCATTACTGATTGATATTGATACACAGATCCAGTTGCTTGAAAATACCATGAGTCTTTTGATGGGAGAGCCTTCTCATGCTATCGAAAGATCTACGTTGGAAGGGCAAAAACTGCCTATCGATTTGAAATTAGGTTATCCTACTCAACTTCTGGCCAACCGTCCGGATGTTATGAGAGCAGAGTATAACTTAATGAATGCTTTTGAGTTGACCAATGCTGCCAAAGCTCAGTTTTATCCAACTTTAAAACTGACAGGAAGCGGAGGAGTACAGTCGGTAGATATTGACCATTTATTCAGTGTAAATTCATTGTTTGCCAATGTAGTGGCTGGATTGGCTCAGCCGATTTTAAATAAGAGACAGATCCAAACCAACTATGACGTAAGTCTTGCCAATAAGGAAACTGCTTATTTAAACTTCAGAAAAACAGTTCTGACTGCCGGAAAAGAAGTTTCGGATGCCATCAGAGTTTTCTCTGTTCAGGATTCATTCATTGAATTGAAACAAAAAGAGCTGGATGCCTACAAAAAATCGGTTGACTATTCCCAGGAATTAGTGAACTATGGTATGGCGAACTATCTTGAAGTGTTGAATGCCAGTGTGAATTCATTAAATGCAGAGCTTAACATTTCCAATGCAAGATACAGTAAAATGAAAGCAGCCGTAGAGCTTTATCAGGCTTTAGGCGGAGGCTGGAAATAACCATATTCTGTTATCAAATAATAGAGAAACGTATGTCAGTAATGGCATGCGTTTTTTTATTAAGGAAGATCAAGGCTGATATTTATTGTAAACAGGGATTGTTATATCAACCTGATTATATCAATGTATACTCTCATTTACCCAAAAATAAATGATCCGGATTTAAAAGACATAAAAAATGGCCGGAATTCATTCCGACCACTATTAATTTTTATAACTTCTTTTCTTATTGAACATAGGCTACATAAGATTCATTAATAGCACCCTTTGTAGTCTTGGCAAAGAATGCATAATCTATCCAGAAAAATCCATTATCACCCCATGATGGGCCCCATGAATTTTGTACTTTAAAAGCTTGTTTTGCATCATCATATCCCACTACACAGATGGCATGTCCTCCTCTTTTAGCTCCAGAATGGCTTTTCCATATCCAGTTGCTTGCCGAGCTTAAATTATCAAAGCTTGCATCTACCGTAACTGCAATGATTATTGGAAAATTCATGCTTAAAAGAGCTTTTACATTGCTGATATTTGTTTTATCTACAGTAGCCCAGGTTGTAAATTTATGCGTACTTGCAGCACTTTTTTGAGTAGCATTGGGTTGTGTAGAGCACCCAACATCTGTATACGGCATTTCACTCCAGCTGCAAACTCCTTGGTTTTTTATTAAATCTAATGCGCTGGATGGGTAACTTCCACCACTACAGTCGCTTACTTTTATTTGATTATATACATATTCCGGACTTCTTGGACTGGTTACTCCTTTGAAATTATATTCCAGGGTACTTGCAGCGGCATAAGCCGTAGCGAAAGCAACACATGAACCCTCGTGTCCCTGATTTACTATTGGAGGGGTGTTGGGTATGATATAACTTGATGGAATAGAAGTTACTAAAGCTTCTGTTGATTTGCCTTTAAATTTCATTGATAATGCATTAATATCAACTTTAGCAAACGAATCATAGGTTTTCTCATCTACCAATATTGCTCCTAATGAATGCATTGCTTTATTTTCCTGGTTAGGTTCCTGGGTGTTTTGCTCTTCTTCATTTCTGTTACAGGAAGACAAAGATAACACTCCTAATGCGATGGCGAATAATTTAAGATTTTTCATAAATGTATTATTTAAAATTAATCTTATAAAATTATAAATTATTTATATAAAATAATAATTAAATTTATGAATATCATATTATTTTAACCTTTTTTATGTGTTTGTTGTTTTGTTTATTCGTTTTTGATTGGGATTGTTGATTTCATTCCTTATTTTCTTCATTTTGATATAAAAATTACAAAAGAACAGATCTCCTGATCCATTTCAAAAAAATGAGTTTAAGAAAGAGTTGTAAATAGCAGATTATAATGTCATCAATATTTCCATCGCTTTTTTCTCTTTTTCAGATATTGTTTTTAAAATATCCGAAGCCTGATGAATATATTGAATTTCCTTTGTCTGGCTCACTTTTTCAAACAGCTGAGACACATTTGTCCAGAGTTTTGCAATTTCTGTGAATGCTTCATAACCTGCCTTTAACGGATTTAGCTGGAGCAATTCATCACTTTCTTTCAAAAAATCACGGTATAAATTTCTGAACAAAGCACCACCGGTTCCTGCTTTTTCCATTAGCAAAGCCGCTTGTTTAAATTCTTCTTCAACGTCTTTACTCGTATTGAACCATTTGACAATTTCAGTACTGGTTTTTAAAATCCCTTTGTAGGAGATATTGGTAATGGGTGGATTCAGATATTCAGCCGTATTATTTTTGATCGCAGTGATGATAACTTTTTGCAGATCGAATTTTCTGTCTGTTTTCCTGATGATATAATACAGATTTTTAGAAGCCATCGGACCTTTTTCAGAACGGGCCATAGCCAGACTTTTTAAAGATGTTTGTACTTGTCCACCTTGTTGTCTGGTATCAATCAGGAAAGCCTCTTCATCATCATAGCCATAAATAGCCGCATAATGTCCGGCAAAATGGAAAGGATTTGAGAAATATTCAAGATGATAGCAATCCATTTTCAATCCTACTGCCTGCCCACTATTGAGAAGTTCTTTTACTTGTTCCCAGGCCTTTTGCGGTGAAGAGGTTTCTTTTACCGTTAATTCAAGATTCAGATTTTTGGCTAAATTCTTAGTGAGCAAATCTGGTTTTATTCGTCCTCCGATGAAAGGGAAGTCCATCGTTTTCATATTCCAATAGATAAAGCCGAGACCTTCACCCAACCCGAAAAGCATGGGTTCGGAAAGTTCAATTCCAATATGTTGTAATAATGTTCCTGTGGTAGTAGTTTCACAATGCTGTCCGTTAAAAGGCTTCAGGTTTTCTATTTTCATTTTGGCGTGGGTTATTAATTTTGGGGTAAAGAAAATTACATAAATATCATTATATAGAAATTCCGTTTTTTGAAAATTCAGTGTTAAAATTTTTTAAAAAGTAGAATTGATTTGCATATATGTATTCAACTACGTAGTTTTGTACTTTAAAATATAAACACTATGAAATTAGAGATACAATCCATAGGGAATTCCTACTCAGAGCAGGCCATTGATCTGATTTTGACGATTCAGCAGAAAGAGTTTAATATTCCGATTACCATTGAAGATCAACCTGATCTTCTGCAGATAGAAAGTTTTTACACGGAAGCCGGAGGTAACTTTTGGGGTGCTTTTGTGGAAGGTGAACTGGTAGGTTCTATAGCGTTGGTTAAATTTGACGAAAGGGCAGGAGCAATCAGAAAAATGTTTGTGAAAAAAGAATTCAGAGGAAAAGAACTGAATATTGCGCAAGAATTATTGGAAGTTTTAATTTCTTTCTGTCGCGAAAACAGAATTGATGATTTATATTTGGGAACCATAACGGTACTGAAAGCAGCCCAGCGTTTCTACGAAAGGAATGAATTTGTAAAGATTGAAAAAAGCGATATTCCTGTGAAATTTCCTTTAATGAGTGCTGATGATGTTTTTTACCATTTAAATATTGACTGAATATGAATGTAATCAACGAAGCAGGAATTCTTGCCATATCCACCAGACTGCACCGCCTCAGTGAACAATTGAGAAAAGATGGAGCGCTTATTTATAAAGCCTTCGGAATTGATTTTGAATTGAAATGGTTTCCGGTTATTTTCACCATTTATAAAAAAGAAATAGCAAGCGTTGTTGAAATAGCCAATGAAATAGGGTATACCCATCCATCTACGATAACTTTGCTCAAAGAACTTGAAAAACTGGACTTGATCCAGTGGGAAAAAGATAAGCAGGATGAACGGAAAAGGCTCTTTAAACTGACTTCAAAAGGGAATGAACTTATTGAGAAAATGAAACCCGTATGGGATCTAATGGCTCAGATTTTAGGAGATATTTCCGACAATAAAAACAATCTGCTGACTGCTATTGATGAAGCAGAAGAGAAAATTGCCAATCAGTCTTTTTATCAGAGAGCGTTGCAACGTAAAAATTCTAAGTAAATATAGGAGCGTTTTTTTCTACTTACGTAGTAAATAATAATGTATAAAAAATAAAAAAATTAATTTCTTCTCACTGATCATCTAATCATAAGTTCAATATGTGAAAAAGCTTTATTGAAAACTCATTGTCGTAGAACTACGACAATTTTCCAAATAATCGATAATTCATTTTGGAGTGAGTATTTAAGGTTATATATTGCAATACCAAAATCACTAAAAAAACTTATGAAAAAATACCGAAATCAACCACTTTTTAAAGTGTTACTAAGTATCTAAAGCGGAATTTTTTTTCTGAAAATTCCCACTGTACCCATCTCAGGTCAATCATTGAAAAGCTTGTTCAAGAGACCGTTACAAGCTTGTAGGTTGATTCCTTGAACCAAAGGGTCTCACCTTATTCAATTAAGTCATACACTAAAAAAAGATGTCATGTTTAAGGAACAGAATAATCTTCCCAAACCGGAAATAGATTCAGACAAGACAGATTTTGTAAGCAAAATCAAAGACAATAAAAAAGTTAAAGAAGTAAAGAAAACTGCTTCAAAAGTGAATAACGCAGTCAATATGGCGAATACAGGAAAACAATTCCTGAACCAGCCTTTACTGCCCAATGAACCATCCATAAGTAAGGATAAGCTTTGGGCCAGACAGCCTACTTCTAAAATATTCAATGCTGACAGTATTCCGGAGAGTGCCATCGTAGGAATCAACCGGGTAGTAAAGCTTGATATCCATGTGGAAGGTAAATCTATAAAGTATTTCAAACATTTTAGCCTTACTCAAAGTGCTACTAAACATCACGAGTTTGAGCTTATTCTTGCTCATGATACGTTAGGAAGTGCAGAAAACCATAATCTTGAAGAAATACAGAATTTCCTGGGAAAAAGGATTACGGTGGTTTTCAAATATAAAGATGTGGAAGGCGGAGCTGAGCGGAATTTTATAGGAGTTATCACGGAGGTTGGATTCAGTCAGGAACAGGGAAGCCTGGGTAATCTTGTGCTGTCAGGTTTCAGTCCAACAATTTTGTTAGATGCTGCCCCACATATTCAAAGTTTCGGTGGATCACAACCCATTAGCTTGAACAGTATCGCCAATGAAGTGATTAAAGAAGGATTAGGGCAGGGGAAATTTGACTTTAGAATAGATGCCCGTCATGGCAATGTATCTTACAGTTCTCAATACGGAGAAACCCATTATAACTATCTGGCTAGAATTGCTGAAGCTTATGGAGAACAATTTTTCTATGATGGAGAAGTTTTACATTTCGGACAATTGCCACCACAGGAAAAGCCTGTGTTGCTAACCTATGGCAGTAATCTGACAGATGTTAAAATTAAAATGAAAGCTCAGCATGTGAATCCTTCATTTTATGGATATAACAGTAGTAAAAATGAAAAATTTAAAGGCGGAAGCTCAAAAATAACGCATACCTCAGATATTGCGAAGAGGGCTTATGAAATTTCAGAAAAAACTTTTCAAACCCCATCTTTAAGAGTGGCTCCTATCAAAGCATCATCTTTTATGGATATTGATGCTTCTCAAAAGGGAACTGCAGGAAGTAAAGCTTCAGAAGTTTTTGTAACTTCCGGTAATACAACCGTTCCTTTTCTTTATCCAGGATGTATTGCGGATATCCAGATGCGTAAAACGGACACTAACGAAACCTCTTATTTCACTAAATTAATGCTTATAGAGGTAACCCATCATGTGGATGCCCGCGGATACTATGATGGATCTTTCCAGGCCATAGCTTCTGATACCGGATTTATTCCAAGACCGGAATTTACAGTTCCGGTGGCGGAACCCCAGTTTGGAAAAGTAGTTTCCAATACCGATCCTGAAAATCAAGGCCGCGTGCAGGTTCAGCTTGACTGGCAAACCGGCCAGGACACCACAGAATTTATCCGTGTAATGTCACCTGATGCCGGAAGCAGTGAAAAGGTAGGTAAAAACAGAGGATTTATGTCTATTCCTGAAGTGGGAGATCAGGTCATTATCAATTTTGTACATCTTCATCCCGATCGTCCTTTTGTGATGGGTGGAATGTATCATGGCGGAATTGGAGCAGGTGGCGGTACTGGAAATAATGTTATGAGTTTCAGTGGACGAAGTGGCGCAGAATTAAAATATGACAATGGAGCCGGATCTATGAATCTTAAAGATCAGGGTGGTGCCAATATGAATTTTGACGGAACCGGAAACGCGACTACCAATGCAAATAGCAACCATACTGTGAATGCAGGAAGTTCCAATGTCATCAATGTTGGGGGGAAAAAAGATGCTCCGCCACAATCATTGCTGAAAATGGATGCAGGCGGAAATATTACCCTTGACGGAAAAACAAGTATTACCCTACAGGTAGGAGATAATTCTATCACCATATCCGAAGCAGGTATTATGGCTTCAGCAGGAAAAGGAATAATTGATATCACTGCACTTACCGGAGCTCTGGGATTGTCAAGTAAAGGCGGCCCTATGGATATCAGCACAGATTCGCCACTTACTATTACCGGCGGACCAAGCGCTGTGATGTCTTCAGGAGATACCAATATTATGTAATTCTAAAACCGAAATTATGGATGAGTTAGAATACATAACCCTCAATGCCCTGATGATGTGTGACCAGGGAGCAGCTCCGGATTTCTTTAAACCTACGTTCAATACGAAGGTGAAAATCCATGGCTGTCTTGTAGCGACCAATCAGGATGCTACTCCTCTTATTAATATCCCTTCCTTTAAAGTGTGTAAGATCAGTGGAGGACCTTGTACACCTACTACTGTTCCTATGACCTGGCAGGATACCTGGCAGGTGAAAATTAACGGGATCCGTTCTTTGATAGGGAAAAGTACCTGTCAATGTCCTATAGGCGGGAAGATAGAGTTTATGACCAGTGGACAGGTTCCACTTCCGGATGATGCGGCCAAGGAGGTAAAAGATATGCAGGATCAGGCACAGCGTGAACTTGACGACAGTGGATATGGCGATAGTGTAGGTGAGGCAGGTTTTGTAGAAGGTATGATCCCGGTTTGGGGAAGCGGTCGTGACCTCATCAATGATATACAAACCGGAGATGTAGGCGGTGGCCTTATGAATGCCGGATTTTTAATCTGGGATGTCGCTTCTATAGCCGTAGGTGTAGTTTCTTTCGGAGCCGGAACGGTAGCCATGCAGGGAGCAAAAGCAGGAGTAAAAGGGGCTATAAAAGCAGGGGCAAAAGCCATATCTAAAGAAGCTCTGCAACAGATGGGAAAAGCAGCACTAAAAAAGCTGAGCAAAGAAGCTTTAAAGAAAAGTGTGGATGATGTAGCCAAAAAATTGCTTAAGACCTGTGTTTTTGCCTGTTTTCCAGCCGGAACACCTGTGCATACCGAACACGGAATTAAAAATATTGAAGATATCCA
Source organism: Chryseobacterium sp. T20 (assembly GCF_047345655.1). Taxonomy (NCBI): domain Bacteria; kingdom Pseudomonadati; phylum Bacteroidota; class Flavobacteriia; order Flavobacteriales; family Weeksellaceae; genus Chryseobacterium; species Chryseobacterium sp. T20. The sequence continues at coordinate 178,694 of NZ_JBLFDU010000001.1, read as the reverse complement.
AATCGGAGATCAGGTGTGGGCTTATGATGAAGATATGGATACTGTAGCCCTTCAGCCGGTGATTGATCTTATCCTCAATGAAAGTGACCATACCATTAGTATTTATACCGAAGCTGAAGTAATTGAAACAACTGCGATACATCCTTTTTATACTGAGGAAGGCTGGAAAGATGCTTCAGAATTAGAAATAGGTGAAAAAATTTTAACGAAAAATGATACGAAAGTTATCATTGAAAGGATAGAATATAGCTATGAACCTAAAAAAGTTTATAACTTTACGGTAGCTCATTTTCATACCTATTTTGTAGGCCTGCTGGCTTTATTGGTTCATAATTCTGGCAGATGCTTGTCCCAAATGATTTTGGAATCTCAGAAATGGTTTCAGAAAGTTAGACGTGGATATTTTTTTAATTTAGTATGGAATAGCGAATTAAGAAAACAAGCATTAGAAAAAGGCTTTAAATATTCTCATGAAGTTGAAGTCTTGTTAAAGAAAGGGAAAGTTGGAAAAATAGATGGATTAATAGAAAATGCTGACGGAACTTTTAAAATTATTGAACGTAAAGCCAGTGATCTAACTCAAATTTCAGATAAAACAATCAAAAGTTATATTGATGATGCAGCAAAATATAATGGTAAACCTATGACACAGACAGGCCAAGTAATAAATTCTGCTGGAGATAAAGTAATACTACATGTTGAAAAAGTTGGTAACTTAAGTAAAGAAGTTCTTGAGCATGCAAGAAAAAAAGGAGTAGAAATAGTGGATAATATTTCTGGATTAATTTAATTAAAAATTTATTATAAAAATGTATAAAACAGAATTTTCGAAGTATAATGGACTTATGGAAAAGATAATGGATGAACAAACTACATTAGAAGTTCATTTATCTACAGAGTTTAGCCAGAATGTTCCAAAGAAGTTTCTAAAATATACCCCTGATGAGTGGGCTAGATATGCTTTTGAAAATGAACTTGAATATAGTATTACCTATTATAAAGATGAAAAACCTTATTGCCAGATTACTATTGATTCTATGAATTTAATATTAAATTTTTACGATAACAATATACTTAAGTATAATTTAATGATAGTCTTTTCAAAAGGTGACATCGTTAAAGGAGATTTTAAGGGATATAGTAACAATAAAATTTTTTTAAAACAAATTTCTTGGTATGGTGATCTTGGAAAAACACTATTATTCTATTCAAATAAGAAGAAAGACAATGTTTTTTTGAAGGAATTTGTAAAAGAAAATGAAAAAACAGTACTCATCGAACAATTTGGAACTGCAGATTTATCTAAACATTGGTTTGATACTCCTAAAGATTATTTAGACTATGAAGTTTTATTAGATTACCAGAATCTATTTAATCAGCTTCCATCAGTACCAGCTTAAAAGATAATCTGACTATCAGTCAGAAACTGGAGTTGGAATCATAAAATATATAAAATTCATTTTCAGCAATAAAGGCATTCAGAGTATACAATAGTAATGAAATGAGTATTTCAAATTTTTTATTTGGGGAAAATATTCCTCTTTTTCAACTGGAAAAGTTCTCGCAGGAATACACCCTGAAGGTAGAGAATACTTTTATTATGGGTACAGAGAACAAACCAATCTCATTAAAAACCTCATCAGATATTATTATTGAACAGGAAAAGAGAGATCATGATATAAATAACACCATAAAACTACAGGAAATTACGGGTGATACTGATGATACTTTGATGAAGCCTTTTTTGTTGCAAAGTCTTGCCCTTGCAGATATTTCCCGCAATATTCAGTTGAAAAGAAATCTTAGCGGGAAAATTCTTTCTATTGAGAATAAACCTGATCTTTGGAAAAGTTGGGAAGAATGGAAAGAGAATAAGCTGGCGAGTGCTTTCCCGGAGGAAAAGGATCAAAATAATTTGATTACAAATTATGAAAAGGGATTGAAAAACTTTGATGTTGAATTGAAGAAGAATCTGCAATACATTCTTTTACTGCCGGAAGTTTATAACCTTATATTTCCTCCTAATGAATATTACAGTTTTCTATTCAGCCTGTCAAATATTCATTCCAGGCTGATTGATGGCGTAGAATATCACTATCAGTTGAAACTGGTAAAACTTGAAGAAGAAAACAACAACCTTTTTGTAGAGTTTCATTCGGTACTGAACAACCAGGATGAACTTATGAAAAGCCATATCAAAAAGCTTTATGAGAAGGAGAAAGATTTTTCTATTGGCGAGTTTGAATTCAGTATCAAAACCAAATACAATTTTGAAAAATCAACAGCTAAGATCCTGAACGCGGAACTTCATTTTGTAGAAAAAATGCATGAACATTTGGCTTATTTCATTGATATGGATTTAAATAGCAAATAATTAGCTATTAAACAAATAGTGCTAACAATCAAAATTTGCTAAAATATCTGATAATATAATCTATAGTTTCTCTGTCCATATCCGATTGAAAAGGTAGAATATTTTTTAATAATTTATTTTGCCTAATTTATCATGTATTTCTTTAATAGGCTTGTATTATGGGATGTCATGATTAATTATTTGAAATTTTAATACTGACACACTATTGTCACTAAAGTATTTTAATTTTACATCAATAAAAGAAAAGCTATGGGGAAAATCGCGGAGAAACAAACTTTCTATGTCAATACAAAGGAAGAATGGCGGCAATGGCTGGAGGAGAATCATCATATAGAGCAGTCCGTATGGCTGATTTGTAACACCAGAAAATCAAATTTACCCATTGTTCATTGGACGGATCTGGTAGATGAAGCCCTTTGTTTTGGCTGGATCGACAGTACAAGGAAGACCATTGACGAAGGTTCGTTTATGCAGTTATTCAGCAGGAGGAAGCCGAGGAGTACCTGGTCAAAAATTAATAAGGATAAGGTTCAGAAGCTGATAGAAAATAATCTGATGAAGCAAGCAGGATTTGAAACCATCCGAATTGCCAAAGAGAATGGTTCCTGGAATATTCTGGATAGTGTAGAAGATCTTACCATTCCTGAAGACCTGAGTGAAGCATTTAAACTACATGAAGGTTCTGAAACCTATTTTTTAAGTTTGAGCAAATCCATGAAAAAAATGCTTCTGCAATGGATTGTGCTTGCCAAAAGACCCGAAACCAGAAAAAATCGTATTGATGAAATTGCCAGACAGGCCGCTCAACATAAAAAACCTAAAAATTTTTAAGCTGTAAAAAGATAGAATCTTATTTTTGATGCTTATGATGAAAATAGGCTGTCCCATTTTTGGGACAGCCTATTCAATTGATTCATTATTGAAATGAAATTATCTTAGAATCTCAAAGTGGCTGCAACAGACCAGGTTCTTCCAAAACCAAGGAATCCTGTATTACCGTCTGCAACACCTTGATACACTCTGCCAGCTTCCTGATACGTTTTTCCGGCATCCGGACCATTCGCAATTTTATCACCTGCGAAGATATTGGAGCTTAATTCAGAAATATAATATTTGTTGAATAAGTTGTACACGTTCGCTCTCAATGTTAAAGATTTTTTCGCATCCAATGTGAACTTGTAAGAAGCACCAACATCAAATAAATGATAGCTTGGCAATTTTACAATTCCTTTTTCTCTTGCCGCTTCAGTAAGGAAATTGATCGGGTTGAACTGAGCATAAAGCTTGTCATAATATTCCCAGTTAGCATCAATACTGAATGCTTTGGTGATATTGTAATCTGCACCGATGCTTGCAGTTGTTTGAGCAGCATCTCCAACTTTCAGGTCTTTGATATTGATGGTTCCGGTTGCCCCAGCTATTTCCTGGTTGTTCTGAACATCAAGGATGTTGAAGTTAGCATTTCCTTTATATTTCCAGTTACCCATTGATACCATTCCTCTTAATCTTAGGTTGGTAAAAGGTCTGGCTTTTGCTTCCAATTCGATTCCCTGGTGAAGCTGACCTACGTTCAAGGCATTGTAGAAATAAGCGCTTCCAAGATTAAGTTGAGGGAATTTTGCAACATCTGCCGCTGTAGCATTGAATGTTCTTGAAATAAATCTGTCATCCCACTGCGTTCTGTAAGCATTGATGTTCACATCTATATAACGCGATTTGAAACCATATCCTAACTCCACAGAGAAAATTCTTTCATTCTTAGCATCATTATAGATATTCTGGTTGGACGGGAATAATGCATTGAATAAAGGCTGTCTTGAGATAACCCCTGTATTGAAAAATACATTGTGGTGATCGTCAATATTATAGTTGGCACCTCCTTTTACAATATATCCTGTTTTGTGGTACCATTTTGTCTCCTGGTTTCCTGGCGTATACAGCATATAATCCACTCTCTTATAATATTGCTCAGAAACAGATCCCTGAACAGATGCACTTAGCTTCTCAGAACTGTACTCAACCATTCCATAAATACCTGCCCATTTTACCAGCCCTTCATTATGGATCGATACTTTCTGAGCATCTTTAAGCTTCGTAAGAGGTTCCGGTTTTACCGTTTGATTGATATAATATCCTTTTGGAGCATTTGCTGTACCAGGAACAAATAAAGCATCTGATCCCAACATATCCGTTACAATGTCATACAAAGCTCCTTTGTAAGTCTTAAGATCAATCCCTCCGTTAAAAGTCCAGTTATTTTTCTTATAATTAAGGTCAGCAATCACACCATACCAGTCATGAGCATTGATACTCTGCTTTCTCACGATACCAGTTGTTCCGTTCAGAGTAGATACATATTGCCCGTTATAATCACCAGGAGAACCTGCAGGAGCAGTAAAGGTTGATTTCTGGAAGCTATTTCCATTATAATCCGTTACCATACCGCCTCTGTTATAACGATAAATCATATCCCAGTTGATTGTACCGTCACCACCTGCACCATAATTCATGAAGTTCATAGTTTGTCCGGCTGCGTTTTTGATAGAACCGTTAAGTCCGGTACCACCGCCACCGCGTCCCCATGAACCATAAAGAACTGTGGATAATTTCAGATTGTCATTCATTGTCCAGTCCCAGTTCAATGATGCGATAGGCTTATGATAGAAGTTAGGAGCCAGGTTGAACTGAGAACCATTCAACATTCCTGTTTGTGGATTGTATCTTCTTCCATAAGTTTCAAACTGTTGCAATGTTGCTACGTTCGCTCCTGTTGCAGAAGATCTTCTCGTATCGTGTACCTGTGGTGCTCCGGTAGCGATAAAATTGAACGCATGCTTTTCATTAGGCTTAAATCCTGTAGAGAAAAACCACGAGTAACCTTCACCTTTTGTTCCATTGATGTATCCGTCACCTTGCCAACGGGAAAGCAATACGGTTGTTCCCCATTTGTTTTTTAATCCTGAAGAGTACATAGCAGATATTCTGGAGTAGTTGTCATTTCCAACTTCTCCTTTCACCATTGCTTTTTGTTCAGAATCGGTAGCTTTGGTTACAATATTGATCGTTCCTCCTACAGATGGAACTACAAATTTAGAAGCTCCCAAACCTCTTTGGATCTGAATATTGCTGGCAATGTCAGCCAACCCAGTCCAGTTAGACCAGTACACAGTTCCTCCCTGCATATCATTCACCGGCTGTCCGTTGATGATCACTGCAATGTTGGCCCCGTCAAAACCTCTCATGTTGATTCTGCTGTCTCCGAAACCACCACCTACTTTGGTAACATAAACGGATGGAGTAGACTTCATAATTTCAGGGAATTCTCTGTTTCCCAGTTTTTCCTGAATTTCTGCAGCTTTAATGTTGGAAACTGCAACAGGTGTTTTTCTCTCTTTGGCTGTTTGGGAAAGGTTTCTACCTACCAACATAACCTCATCAATAGATTTAGATTTCTCTAAAGAATCCTTCGTACTCTGCCCATAATAAATGGCGGCCGTAGGTAATACAAGCGCTATAATTAGTCGCTTTTTAAAAGTAATGCTCATGAAATAAACTAGCGTGTTTGATTTTAAGGCTGCAAAGATGAATAATTATTTTTGAATTAAGTATTAAATCTTCCCGAAGTGACATCCTATTGTGTGCATATAATACATTATTACTCGTTTTTTTGAATGTATTAATTATTTCAGATATTTAATTTACAATTTGTTATAAAAGTGAATTATATAAAAAAGAAGGTTGTTTTTAACGAATAAAAATAATGATATAGCTTTTGTAAAAATCTACCATTATGTATTTTGTTCTAATGATCTTTATTGTTTGATTTATTTTGTATCATTATTGATATATTTGTAGATATTATTTGTATCAAATTCGTTTCCTCAGAGAACATAAGGTTTTCTGTTATTTTAAAAACTAAAAATATGACCCAGCTCAGCTTGTTCGATTCAGAAGATTTATATGAATTTCCAAAAGACCTATTGGAATACAGAGAACATTTCCTGAGTCAGGAGGAAGCGGATAATCTTAAATATCATCTGCTTGAAACATCTCCCTGGAAACAACGTACTCAGAAAATGTATGACAAAACGGTTCTGACACCACGCCTAACAGCCTGGTATGGTGATCCGAAAACGGATTATCCATTAGGAAATGGTGAAGTGGATAACAACCTCTGGACTCCCGAATTATTTTCTTTAAAGCAAAGGATCGAAGAAACATTCGGCTATCAGTTCAATTCTGTATTGCTTAACCTTTACAGGGATCATAACGATTCTGTTGCCTGGCATCGGGATAAGGAAAGCAGATATGGAAAACGTCCTGTGATTGCATCTTTAAGTTTAGGACAGACCAGAAACTTTGATTTCAGGAAAAAGGATCATCATCAGAGTAAATACAGCCTACCACTTCCTAATGGCTCATTATTGATTATGAAAGGTGATCTTCAGGAAAACTGGGAGCATAGAATTGCTAAGTCTGTATCCTCCATGAAGGAACGTATTAATCTTACATTCCGGTTAGTTCAGGAAGCATAGGATATTTTTTTTAAAGGATAAATAGAAGTATTATATTTCCAAAATTAAAAGCCTGAAGTCCTTTCTTTTTCCACAAAAAAGCTGCACCTTTGTCCCAACAATGGGGTGCTACAGAACAGTGGCTGAGATGATACCCAGGAATGTACTTCCACACCTGATCCGGATAATGCCGGCGTAGGGATTGCTTACTGATCATCTCATCATTTGATTTCCAATAATTAATATGATGCAGGACATTTTAAAACAAATTACCTTACCGGAATGGTTCGGAGTCTTATTTTCAGTCATTCAGGTTTTACTGGCTCGTAAAAACAACGTCAACAACTATCTTTTCGGAATTGCAGGGATTCTTCTTACGTTGTATGTGATGCTTACTTCCAAGCTGTACGCTGAATTTACCTTAAATCTTTATTATCTGGTCATGAGTATCTATGGATGGCTGTATTGGAAATTCGGGAAGCAAAAATCAGAAATGGAAATTTCCGTTACCAGCACCACAGAAAAGTGGATTACCGGAGGAATTGTTTTGGGAACTTTTATCTTATTCTGGTCTTTTCTGACCCATTTTACTGATTCGGATGTTCCGGTCTGGGATTCTCTGGTGAGTGCTTTTGCCTGGGCGGGAATGTGGCTGATGGCAAGACGGAAAATTGAAAACTGGGTGATATTGAACGTAAGTAATATTATTTCTATCCCTTTAATGATCCATAAAGAATTGTATCTCTATGCTGTTTTGACATCATTCTTATTTTTAGTAGCCATCTCCGGATATATAGAGTGGCAGAAAATCATTAAATCCAAAGCTAATGCTGAGCACTAAAGAGATCAGACAGGAACTTCATGGAGATTCTGGAATTTCTGATGAGGTAATACAATATATTCACGAAGAAGGATTACTGAAGATCTGGGTTCCCAAAAAATATGGAGGACTCGGCTATCGTTTTGAAGAAGGACTTAAAGCTTTATTTGGTTGGGCAGAAACCGATGGAAGCTTTGGCTGGATGCTGACACTTTGTGCCGGAGCCAATTACTTCTCCAGAAATATCAAACCTGAAGTTGCTCAATTACTGTTCACCCATTCTGAAACCTGTTTTGGCGGCAGCGGAATGATTGGCGGTACAGCAGAAAAACAAGATGACAGTACTTATCTGATCAATGGTTCATGGAATTTTGCAACCGGAGCACCTCATCTGACCCATTTCACATTGAATGCCAAGATTACGGAAAACGGGAAACCTATAATGGATAAAGACGGTAATGAGATCATTCACTCATTCATTATTCCGAAAGAAAGGGCTCAAATTATTCCTAACTGGAAATCTATGGGAATGAAAGCCAGCGGCACCTATTCATTCACTGTTGAAAATGTTCTCGTTAGTGAAGAGTACAGCTTTGTGTATGATACCTTTTTCACCAAGGATATTCTGGACACTATTCCGTTTCGGGTTTTTGCAGATCTGACGCTTTTGGTCAATTATTTAGGAATGGCTTCTCATTTTATTGAAGAGGCAGAATTGATTCGTCCTGAGATCCATTTCAAAAGTTTCACAGAGTCTGTTGAAAAACATTTGGAAAAAGTACTAAACATTGCCAGAGAAGTAGAAAATATACTGGGTGATCATAAAGAGATTTCAGGTGATCAACAACACGAGATTCATCAATATGGAGTAGAGCTGGTTCAAAGATTGTCCCATCAGATTCTTACTATTTATACACAACTGGGAATCCGGGCAACGGATACCAATTCTGCAGTGTATCAGGTATTCTGTGACTATTTTACAGCGGCTATGCATTCCAATTTCAGACCTTTCGCTGATGATTTGGACTTTTCTTTCTGAGCAGAAAATTTTTCTGTGAAAATCCGGTGCTGACTTATCGCTAAGGATTTAAACTTAATATATATTTAATATGATTGCCATAGCTTTTGGATACTTTTGTACCACCAGTTTTGAGTTCAAAGACGTATTAAAGAATGGATCATTTTAAAGAAATATATTCCGGTTACAAGCACAGGGTGTATTTTTTTGTGGCCAAATACCTTTCGGAAGAGGAGGATATTGAAGAAATTGTTCAGGATATTTTTATGCATGTCTGGAAATATCTATCCAAAACCCATTCTCCCTCAGAAATTGAAGCACTCATCTTTAAATCTGCCAAACAGGAAATCTCCAATTTCTACCGTAAAAGAAAAATGATTTTCGTTCCTCTTGAAAATTCCCAGGAAAGTCAGGATGAAGAAAGCTCAGAACTCGAAAAACAGATCCAACAGGAAGATCAGCTTAAAAAGATAGAAAGCCTTCTGGAGCAGGTTCCGGAAAAGAGCCGTGAATTTTTCATCAAAAATAAAATCCAGAATCTCAGTCTTTTTACCATTGCTCAGGAAAATGATATTTCTAAAACAGCCGTGGAAAAACATGTCAATAAAGTGTTGAAGTTTCTGAGAGCGAATTTGAATTTTTTCTTTTAACGATTCAGTTTATATTGATATTAAGTCCCTACTCCAAATTATTTTATGATTGAATAACTTTATAATATTTCTATTGGTCTTTTATAATATTAGAGAATAGGTTACATGTTATTTGAATTAATTAGATTTCTAAAACTATATTTTTCCGGATTATATAAAAACGTTTTTGTTTCAATTTTTTCAATATTATTTTCTTCAAAATATTGTTCTAAAGTTGCATTTGCCTTTTCATAACTACATCTAAAAATTTCTGTTGATTCTGTATCACCATATTTATCACCGTCAATTTTATATTTTTTTAATAATTTATGTATTGCAAGTTCATGTTTATTTACAAAATCACATTTTATACTTTTAATTAAGACCCAATCATTAGTATTACCAACTCTCCGAGAGTTTAGTCTAGTAAACCTTTGATCAAGAGGAACGGTTGACATTCCTATTTTTATATATTCCTTTGCAATACTTCCTGCAATATAAATATTACCTGTTGCTAAGGATCTTCTTAAAAATGTAATTGAAGCTGTTTTACATACAATACAATGTCCATTTCTATCTTTGATTGTATGACCTTGATTACAGGCGGTAGTATTGTAGGCAAATAGTTTATTTTGTGACTTCATAAAATCTTTAAGTTGATACATAGTTTGTCCTTTTGCATCAATTATTTCTCTTTCTAGAATTTTATGTTTTTCAAAAAAATCTTTTGTTTTTTGATTCATGGTTTATATAGTTTTTATAATCACAAATATATATAATATTAAGATACAGAATATTTTGTAGGACAATAATATTTGATTGTAGTACCTAATTATATTTTTTTAATAAGTGATTATTTACTTTAATTCAATATTAATTTGTATGAACAAATCGTTAAATCAAAAAAATACAGGTTGACGATTGTACACTTCCTGCGTATTCTTTAATAAAGAACAAACAGGAGCATATGGATTTCGAAAATCAATGGAAATCAGTCAAAGATGAAAACCGGAAAATAAAGGATTCGGCAGATCAGAGAATCTGGAACGGACTTGAAAATAAAATCAGATCCAGAAACAAGACAAAACGTTTTCTATGGGCCGCGGCTGTTCTTCTGCCTTTGTTTACGGTGATGACTCTTTTCTTTACTGATAATGATATGAAATCTTCATTCCATCAGCAAATGGTTTTCAAATCTGAAAGGATGCAAAAGGAATTCACTTTACCAGATGGAAGTATCATTACATTAGAACCTGAAAGCGAATTGACCCTGAATGATAATTTCGGAGAAAAAGCCAGAAATGTTTCTTTCAAGGGAAAAGCATTCTTCAGTGTTGCTAAAAATAAAGCGTTGCCCTTTGTCATTGATGCCAATGGATTTAAAGTAAAAGTGCTGGGAACAAAATTCCTGTTGGATCAGAGATCTGAAGATAAAAAAGTCTATCTGAAAGAAGGAAAAGTAAAAATTGATTACAACGGTCATACAACCTATCTTTTACCTAAAGAAACATGGCTTGCAGATAAAGACGGAGCAGAAAAACATTTCTACGATCAGGATGTGGTAAGAACATTTGATTTTAATGAAATGAAATTCGGACAGGCCATTTCACAATTGGAGAAGACGTACAATATCTCAATAACCTATCCTCAACAATATAGAGAGAATGTTATTGATGGAGATATCACCGGAGATCTGGATAAAGTGATTAAAACCATAGGATTTCCATTTAATCTAAAAACAAGAAAAGAATCAGATCACCATATTATATTAGAAAAATAATGCACCAGTAATTGGGGTTACCGATGCATTGAATATAAATCAGTCAAATAACAACTAATTTCAGCAAAGCTATGAAAAAAACAACAATTAGCATGATGTTGTTGGGTCTTTTGTGCGCGCCACAGTTTACCTTCGCAGAGGCTAACAAATGTTTTCAACAGTCCGTCATACAGCGGAAAACACCATTAATTAAAATTTTTGAAAAACTGTCCAGAGAACATGGTGTAAAATTCTTCTATTCAGTTTCAGACCTGAAGGATATTCAGGTAGATGAATCTCAGGTGAACTATCAGTCATTGTCTTCATCTTTAGATTATCTGAAGAAAAGCATCGGCCTGGATTTTAATGTAGATCAAAAAACAGTCACCGTTCGTCTCAATGCAAGAGCAATTGCCAGAATTCAGAGAACGAATGGTCAACCGTCTGCGGAGTATTTCAATCCCATTAAAGACACGGTAAAATCCAGAGAAAAAAATATTGATGAGGTTGTTCTGGTGGGTTATGGAAAGCAGAGTAAGAAAAACAATTCCGGCTCTATTTCTTCTATTGATGAGAAACAGATGAAAGGGATCGCCTCCAGCAATTTCGGTGATATTATTGCAGGAAAAGCAACCGGAGTTCAGATTACTCAGGCTAATGCAACGCCGGGAGGTTCACCGTCTATCAGAGTAAGAGGTATCGGAACGTTAACAGCTGGTTCCAATCCGTTAATCGTTGTAGACGGACTTCCTTTAACCGAAGGTTCCAATCTGAATGCGATTGATCCCAATTCCATTGCCAAAATTGATATCTTAAAAGATGCCGCTTCCGCAGCCATTTACGGTTCAAGAGGAGCGAATGGCGTCATTATCATTGAAACAAAACAAGGGAAAAAGGGAAGAATGGCCGTTTCTTTCGATTCCTATTACGGAATGCAGATGAGAAGTGACAATGTAAAATTGGTCAACGCTTATGATATGGCCACGTTTCTGAAAGAAGCCAGAGACAATAATTATCTTTCCAAAGGCAGTAACAGAAGTGTTTCCGATGATAATGCAACAAGAATCAGCAAAGGAGCTTCTTTGAGAGAATTAATTCCCGATTATTTAGCTCCTTATCTGGCCAAGCAGCCTGGATTAACCGATACCGACTGGTTGAATACAGTAATGAAACCTGCACCCATCAGTCAGACTTCCCTGAATATTACCGGAGGAAGTGACAAGAGTAAATATGCTTTTACCATGAGCTATTTTAGCCAGAAAGGATTGGTAATTGGTACAGACTATGAAAAATTTTCTACCAGTGTAAACCTTTCCACAGAACTTACCGATAAATGGAAAGTAGGAGTGACGATGACGCCTTCTTATGCAACGGGAACCATCAATGCTGCAGAAAATTCGAGAAGCTATAATCCTCTGCAGATGGCCACTGCAATGTATCCTTTCTTTAAGCCTTATAATAATGACGGAAGTCTTGCCATTTCCCAGCAAATATTGGGAAATACAGCAACGGATGGTGCTTTGGTAGAAAATCCGGGTGCCGTTCAGGAAATGACCAACAGGAAGTATACTTTATTTAAAACATTCGGAAATATTTTCACAGAGCTTGAGTTGTTGAAAGGCTTGAAATACAGACTGTCGGTAGGCGAAGATTATACCAACTACGAGTATAATTTCTTTGATCCTTCTACTGTTGGAGTGTACAGAGCTGCTGCTCCGGATGTGACTTTTGCCAACAGAACAGAATATATCCGAAAAAATTATCTGATTGAAAACCTGCTTTCATTTGATCAAAAATGGGGTGAGCATAGAGTAGATGCTATTGCGGGACAGTCTTTTCAGCAGGAAGATAATACACAGCTTTTAACAGAAGCTACGGCCTTTCCAGATAACAGCATCAGGAATATTGCAGGCGGAACTTCATTTAAAAATACGCTGACACAGTACAAATGGAGGTTGATGTCTTATTTTACAAGGGTTAATTATACCTTTGATAATAAGTATAATCTGATGGCTTCTTACCGTAGAGACGGTTCTTCACGTTTCGGTAAGAATTCGAAATGGGGTGATTTCTATGCATTTTCTGCAGGCTGGACGATCAGTAATGAAAATTTCTTTCCTGAAAATACTATCGTAACGGATTTAAAGCTAAGATACAGTTTGGGAAGCAACGGAAATAACCAGATTCCTAATTTCGGGGCACTTTCGTTGATGAATCCTGATAATTATAATTTCGGAGGAGTTTTAGTTCCGGGGTACATAACGGCAACCGCTCCCAATCCTAATATTTCCTGGGAAAAGTCCAGATCAAACAACTTCGGGATTGATTTTTCTCTGTGTAAAAATATCCTGAATATTTCCGCAGATTATTATATCCTGAACAGAGATGGTTTGCTATTGGATGTTCCTGTTCCGCAGCAGTCCGGTTTCAGTACGTCTCTTCAGAATATCGGGAAAATCAAAAACTCCGGTTTTGAATTACAGATTGCTTCAAAAACGTTCAACATTGCAAATGACTTTACCTACTCAGGAAGCTTTAATTTTTCAACCAACAAAAATGAGGTTTTAGCTCTGGCAAATGGGCAGAATCAGATCATCACAGGAGAAAATAATTTCTCTGTTACCAAAGTGGGAGGTTCTATCGGGGAGATGTATGGCTACAATATTCTTGGGATCTATAAAACTCAGGATGAGATCAACAATTCACCGCACATTACCGGAACAATGGTAGGGGATTATATTATGGAAGACCTTAATGGTGACGGGAAAATTGATGTCAACGATAAAAGAAGTTTCGGAAGCGGAGTTCCCAAATACATTCTTGGATTTAATAATAATTTCAGATACGGACTTTTTGAATTAAGCTTTTCCTTATACAGCGAAATCGGAAAAAGGATCTATAATGCGGATGCTGTGACTACTTTAGAATCAGGAGAAGGTTTTGGAATGGCTTCACAGTATTATTTTGACAACCGTTACAATGCAGTCACCAATCCCAATGGGTTTTTCGGAATGCCGAATATGAACTTTTCCAACAATAGAAAAGAGGCCAGAACTTCAAATCTCTACTTTAAAAATGCAGATTATGTAAGACTGAGATCACTTCGTCTGGCTTTCAATTTCCCAAAATCAATGCTTGAAAATATCGGTTTGGAAAATGCACAGATCTATCTGGTTGGAAACAATCTTTTTACCATTTCAAAGTATAAAGGAATGAATATCGATGCCACTTCAGACAATGTTCTTACCCAGGGCTTTGATCAGGCTTATTATCCGGTAGCTAAAATTTATTCTGTAGGCGTTAACTTTAAATTTTAAAATCATGAAAAAAATATTCTTTACAATATTCAGTCTTTCGGTGATGTTTTCCTGTTCGTCTGATCTTTTGGACGTAAATCCTGAAGCACAGAAAGTTTCTTCACAATTTTATACCAATTCTTCTGAAATTGAGCAGGGAATTATTTCTGTATACGGAGCCCTTCAATACACGGGACAATATCAGCTTGCCATGCCGGCTTTGGGTGAACTGCCTTCAGATAATACCTATGATGAGGTTCCTGCCAACGATGCTTTTACCTATGGAGAACTGGATTTTTTCACCATTCAGCCCAACAACAGCCTTATTGCAAGTGCCTGGAAAGATAATTATGTAGGAATTCAACAGTCCAATATTATTCTCACAAGGATTGGCAAAATTCCTGATATGACTGATACCCTGAAAAATACAAGAATTGGAGAAATGAAGTTTCTGAGAGCACTGATGTATTTTAATCTGGTAAGAATTTTTGGGGATGTTCCTTTGGTTTTAAAAGAAACTACAAATGTCAATGATTATTTTGGACAGCCGAGAACTCCTGTTGCGGAAGTTTATACAGCTATAGAAAAAGATTTGAAAGATGCTATTGATCTTTTACCAACGGCAACAATGCAAAAGGGTAGAATAACGAAAGGTGCTGCTTTGGGAATTTTGGGGAAAGTGTTGCTGACACAGAATAAATTTGCAGAGTCACTGACGTATTTAAATCAGATTGAATCGTTAGGCTATCAGCTTTTGCCCGATGTCACTAAAATTTTTGATGTTACCAATAAAAATAATGCTGAAATTATTTTTGATGTACAGTTTACCTCCGGATTGAACGGAAATTCTGAAGGAAGTTCGGCATTTCAGATGTTCAGCCCATCAGGATCTGTTTCAGGAGCGAAGGGGCACAATCTTCCGACCAAAGAAGTTTACAACCTTTATTCAGCCGGAGATACAAGACGTTCTGCCTATATCGGACTTACTTCAAACGGAATTCCTTTCAGTAAAAAGCTAGTCAAAACGTCCAATACCATTGCCGATGGAGGAAGCAACTTTGTGGTGCTTAGATTAGCGGATGTTTTCCTGATGATGGCGGAATGTTTCACTCAACAGAATGATTTTACCAATGCTAATTTATATCTGAATAAAATTAAAACCAGAGCAGGAATTGCTTCTGTGAACCTCTCAACAAAGGATGCTTTGCTTAATGAAATTGACCGCGAAAGAAGACTAGAGTTCGTAGGAGAGGGACATCGTTGGTTTGACCTTCTGAGAACCGGAAAAGCTATTTCGGTGATGACCGCTCACTTTAGTAATAATCCCGGATACAGCACAGCACAAATCAAACCTTATCATCTTCTGATGCCTGTGCCACAGGGACAAATCAATACAGATCCGGCAATTAAACAAAATCCAGGATATTAATTTAAACTTTAAAATTATGCTCAACAATAAATTATTACAACTTTCCCTTCTTATTATTTCTTCTCTGCACTTTGCTCAGCAAAAGAAAATTTCACTTTCCGCTTTTCCCGATAACAAAGTAATGGTGGTTGCTCATCGGGGGGATTGGAGAGAAGCTCCGGAAAATTCTGTGTGGGCAGTAAAAAAAGCCATTGAAAAAGGCGTTGATATGGCGGAAATAGATCTTGCCATGACCAAAGACAGTGTTTTGATCCTTATGCATGACAATACGATCGACAGAACGACCACAGGGAAAGGGAAACCCTCTGATTTTACTTTAGCCGAAATTAAAAAGCTCCATCTGAGAGACGGTTTAGGAGTGGAAACTCAAATGAGTGTTCCTACTTTACAGGAGATTTTAGAAGTTTCTGATGGAAAAATCCTCTTAAATCTGGATAAAGGTTTTGATTATATAAAACAGGTTTATCCTTTGGTGAAAAAGCGGAATATGCTGGATCAGATTTTGTTTAAAGGTCATGAATCCTACACGGAGTTCAACCGGAAATATGGTGATATAAAAAGTAAAATTCACTATATGCCGATTATCCAGCTGGGGAAAGAGGAAGATCTGAAAAAAATATCAGAATACATTAAAAACTATAAAGTCTATGGTTTTGAATTTACAATAGGAACAACAGAAAAGAACCTGATTGATTTTAAAAAGCTTAAAGAAAGCAAGGTTAAAATCTGGGTCAATTCATTATGGCCACATCATAACGCCGGAAACAATGATGACCTCATTCTGGATCATCCTGATCTGTATGATTGGTATATTAATAAAGGAGTCAATATTATTCAGACTGACCGCCCGAAAGAACTGATCCATTATTTAAAAAGTAAAAATCTTTATTTTTAAGAAACAAAAGAGCCGAAATATTCAATTTCGGCTCTTTTGCTCTATAGAGTAGGAATATAAATTTCTATTTTCAAGGACTGATTGTTCCGGAACGTACTCGAAGAAAATACACTTTGGAAATAGAAAATTTAAGAAAAGATAACTGAAACACGCCTTTTTTAGGATATTTTAACACTTGTTTTATGATTTGTGTCATAAAGTAAACACTATGTATTTCACTATATTTGGAATAATAAAGCTAACCCATGAAATAAGCCAACATAAAAACTTGCTAAACTAAAAATTATTAAAGATTACCAAAGATTATGAAAGACTTATTTTCATTAAACGGAAAGAAAAAGGATCACGTTATTACGCACTTAAAAAAAGAGATGTATTCATTGATCGAAAATGATAACTGGATTACAGTTACGATAAAAAAGTGGTTCCATACAATGATTGTATCTTATTTGATCTGCAATGGTTTGGTTGCTTTAACGATTGTAAGAACAAAATTCACTCCATTTTACGAAAAATATACAGTACTGTAAGTTTGTATAGGATATTTCTCAGGGTAATGCTTTGATGAGCTGTGTTTATTTTTGTTTAGTAATCCATTCTTCACGAAGAACTGCATAAATAATATCATCAACCCATTTATTTTTCCAGAACAGACTTTTCACAAAGTGTCCTTCTTTTCTTAGCCCGATTCTTTCCATCAGTTGAAGGGAAGCAGTGTTATCAGGATCTACGGAAGCCGTAATTCTGTGTTTATGCAAA
The DNA here is from genome assembly GCF_047345655.1 of Chryseobacterium sp. T20. NCBI lineage: Bacteria > Pseudomonadati > Bacteroidota > Flavobacteriia > Flavobacteriales > Weeksellaceae > Chryseobacterium > Chryseobacterium sp. T20. Next base: position 161,201 of record NZ_JBLFDU010000001.1, on the reverse strand, counting down.
TCATTAAAAAGGAAATCAATAATACCTTTTAAAGCCTCAGAAGCATATCCTTTACCCTGAAATGAGGTGTTTAAGGTAATTCCCAGTTCTATCTGTACATTTTCATTTCCGATAAAATGAACTCCAATATCTCCAATGACTGCTTTTGTCTCTTTATCAGTAATCAACAGCTGCTACCAGCTTTCAGGTTGGTTGAATTCTTTAGTATTTCTTTGGATAAAACTTTCTACTTCTTCCAGGGTTTCAGGAATCCAGCCTTGAAATTTATTGGCTTCGGCATCTGAGCGGTAATCGAAAATATCCTGTTTGTCATCAATAGTAATATCCCTTAGAACTAATCTTTCTGTATAGAGTTGCATGATTGTATTATAATTTCAGACAAAAATAGGATTAATTGGGAAGTTATTCCATGGAGAATGATGGATTTCGTGGTCACTGAGCCTATTTCCATTAATTTTAATTCAATAAAAATTATAAAATAGTTGCAAATATCATTTAAATACTTACTTTTGTACCGCCTTACAATAAAAAACGGGGGATTGGCGCAGTTGGCTAGCGCGTTTGACTGGCAGTCAAAAGGTCACGGGTTCGAATCCCGTATTCTCCACTTGGTGCAATTGATAAAATGTTTATAATGCACAAAAAGATGGATAAATCCTGCAAAAATTGATTTTTGTAGGATTTTTTTTGTGAAAAAGAATGGTATAGTTTTCAAATAGACTCATAAATTTTGTGGCAAAATCGTGGCAACTTATTTTTTTTTTTTTTTTTTTTTTTTTTGAAATAATTTGCAATGATTTGATTACCAACATGTAAAATGTCTTAACGACTTGTTTTCAAAGATTTTTAGTTCGACTTTTATTAACCTTTAAATGTTGAATTATGTTAGAACAAAGTTATGGTCTCTTTTATTTCTTAAAGAGTGCAAAAAACAAGACAATTCGTACCGTGTACGTTAGGATAACTATAGATGGGGTACCAAAGGAGGCGTCCACAAAAAGAACATGGGATGCTAATCGCTGGGACCAAAAGGAAGGAAAAGCCATAGGCACAAAAGAAGATGCAAGATCTTTAAATGCTTTTCTAGATACTCTCACTACTAAAATCAATCTCTACAGAATTGAACTATATACTAAAGGACTTCCTATTTCATCAGTAGATTTAATAAATTTCGTAAATGGGGGATCATTGAAAAGAAATAAGGTTCTTGAAGAGTTTCAGGAACATAATGATGAAATTGAAGCTTTGTTAAGAAAAGGAAAATATTCTAAAGGTACACTTGTCCGTTATATTACAGCACGATCGCATGTAAAAGATTTTATAAGGCATCAATTTGATCGAGAGGATATCCCGTTTACTTCACTTAATTATGAGTTTGCAAAAAATTATTATCTCTATCTTACAACCGTTAGGAATTGTTCAAATAATACATCTCTGAAATATATCAGTAATTTTAAAAAAATTATATTAAGAGCAGTAGCCAAGGATTTGATTATCAAGGACCCATTCAAGCTTTTTGTAGGGAAGAAAACCCGACTTAAAAAGCAGCCATTGACAAGGAGTGAGCTTAAATGTCTTGAAGAACAGAAGTTAGATTCCACAAGACTTGATACAGTTAGGGATATATTTATTTTCCAATGTTATACAGGGCTGGCATATATAGATGCTTATCAATTAAAGTGGAAAGATATAAAGGAAGGTAATGACGGAGGTCTATGGATTATGAGCAGCAGACAGAAATCTAATTCACAAACGGATATTCCTCTATTACCGAAGGCTATTGAAATTTTGAACAAGTATAAAGATCATCCTGTCTGTTTAGAACGGAGAAGCGCTTTGCCAGTCAGATCTAACCAAAAAATGAATGTTTATTTAAAAGAAATTGCAGACATATGCGAAATACCCAATAATCTCAATACCCATAAAGCTCGTAGAACATTTGCAAGTACTGTAACATTGAATAATGGCGTTCCCATGCATGTGGTAAAGGAATTGTTAGGGCATTATTCAATAAAACAAACTGAAGATTACGCTATCACAGAACAGGAAACAATTGGTAAAGAAATGAAACAATTGGAGACTAAGCTACAACTTGATAGTAAGTATAAAAATAGCAATCTTAATCAAATATTCAAAGATCTTGAGTTAGAATTAACCGCATTAAGAATGATTGGGATTGTTTGTACTCCAGAATCTTTTAATACCAGATGTACCCGTATAGAAGCAATCTTTGAGAGGGTTAAAGCTATAATGATGTAGCATTTTATCAAACAAGCTTCAATAATTATTATTGAAGCTTATTTGTTTGTCATTTTTTTGAACTTATAATTTTAACTACACTCCTATATCCTGGATGATAGGATGGTTCATATATAATGTATCCAAATGTCTGTAATTGATGAAAATATTTATGGTAAGTAGGAAACGTTGATATATGTGAAAGTTTCATAAGTTTGCTCCGGCTAACTCTGATGACATCATCTTCTTCTTGCAAATAAGCCAGTTGTATGATAGCATAAATAAGAGAAATATGCCAAACACTTATGCGTGGATCTTTTGTTATTTGAAACATATAGTCCAGCCAATTTTTATCATTACTTCTCATTTTCAAATAGATTAAAAAAATCTGTTCTATTATAATAATATGATCCCATTACTTTTTTATATCTTATTTTTCCTGATATTCTAAGATTTTGTAATGTTGCGGAGGAAATATCCATTAATCTTTTGATTTTTTTACTGCGTATCCATTCAAATGGATCCTCTAATTCATTTTGATAATGTTCCTTATTGATGATTAATTTAATCTCCCTTACAATCTCATCTCTTAATTCATTAAGATCATTTTTTGTTATTAATTCCATTAGATTAAAATTTATAAATCAAAGGAATAAAATACCTGACTTGTTGAAATATATTTTGTACTTATTGGCATTCATTTTCGTCTAATGTCATTATTATATATAGAATTCTTATAAGAGCTGAATGGCAAAGATTATTACTGCTAGCACAACAACCAATATAGGAACATGGGCATTAACTTCTACTGATGATGTTTCTAATTTTGGTGTTACAAAAGTATTGAAGAATAATAGAATTATTATGCTCAAGGATCCATTAACAGATAAAATTTGGAATATTTAAGAGGTGTCCTGACCTGAAGAAGGCAAGCGTTAATAAGGTAGCCACAACGGATGATTTCTCGAATTTTTTTAAAGAAGATTTATTGAGAATAGAAAATGTATATGAATATCTTGATTCTACTGATAAGCCGTTTTGATTCCCCAATTTATACAAATATTGATTTTATAATGTTAAAGTTAGGTTCCATATTCTTATTGAAAAATAGCATATTATTTGCAGCTTTTTTAAAAATAAAAAAATGGAAAAAGTACCTAAAAAAAAAATTCGTCCTTTACAGAGACAAAACCGACCGGGATCTGAAACAAACATGAATCCAATTCCGGAGACAGCACCTTTGAAATATCCGAAAGAAGGTAAATTAAAAAATAAGGTAGCGTTAATTACTGGAGGCGACAGTGGAATAGGAAAGGCGGTAGCTTTGTTATTTGCAAAATAAGGAGCTGATATCATTATTGCTTATCTAAGTGAAACAAAAGATGCCAAGCAGACCCAAAAAGAAATTCAAGCGTTTTCCAGAGTATGTACTTTGATAAAAGGGGATTTAGGAAAAGAAAACCATTGTAAAAAAGTAATTCAAACCTGTATTAAAATTCATAAAAAAATTGATATCATTGTTAATAATGCTGGGCTTCATTGGGAAGCTGACTCTATTGAAAAGATTAGTACTGAACAGTTATTAACTACTTTTCAAAATAATTTTTTCTCCTATTTCTGGATTACAAAATATGCCATGCCATATCTTAAAAAGGGAACAAGTATCATCAATACTTCTTCAGTTACTGCTTACAGGGGAAGTCCCAAACTGATTGATTATTCCGCAACCAAAGGAGCAATTATCTCCTTCACTCGAAGTTTATCAGCAAACCTTATTGAAAAAGGAATCAGAGTAAATGCTGTGGCACCGGGACCGGTTTGGACGCCATTAATTGCTTCTTCATTTAAGCCTAAAAAAAACTCTGAGTTCGGAAGTGATTCACCTATGAAACGTGCAGGAATGCCTAACGAAATTGCACCTTGTTTCTTGTTTTTTGCCTGTGATGATTCTCGTTTTATCAGCGGTCAGGTTCTGCATCCAAATGGTGGAGAAATTGTAAATGGCTAAATTAGTATAGATGATTTACAGATAGGATATTATCAATTTTTTAGCTTTATTCACTAAGCTAAAAATTGATACTTTAATACGAATCAAATATTAAATTTTCACAATTAGCGCTTGGTGTATTTGGAAATATTTATTTTAAAGGGTGTTTTTGTGATTTGAGTCATAGGATAAATAAAAAATAATGAATTAAATTTGTAATTAACGCCAGAAAATTTAATATTATGAAATTGTTAATTTTGTTCTCTGCTATACTTTTTGGGTATGCTACTGAGTTGTTAAAAAGAATCACAATATAAGAGCAACTCTATACAAGATACCATTATCACTCTTAGTTCCAATAAAAAAGTCATTCTAGTAGTTCATGATATACTTTCTCGAGATACCACAGTTTCCACACAAGATTCTGTGATCGTAAAAAGTAAAAATACTTCATAAAATATTGCTGGATTATTTTGAGCTTTAGAAAAGTCTGACTTTAATTTTATATAAAAATTATTATTAATACCGATTGGGAAATTTTTAGTGTTTTGATATGGTTTATTGGATGATTGATTAAATATATTATACTTTTTATATTTTTCTCTTATAAGGATTTAACTTTAGTTAACAGGATGAAGGTTTAATATTTGCTCTCATAATTTAAAGTTCCCGGTAATATTCTACTGAATTCTAGAAATTTAAAAAAAATGATTATGGTTATTAAAGAAAATCTGTTGTATTCCATGGGAGCAAATAGTATAATGTATTCTGCTGGAGAAACTATCTTTTCAGAAGGAGCTTGGCCTGCATTTTATTACCAGATTATAAAAGGAGAAGCAAAACTGAATAATTACAATGAAGATGGAAGGGAAACCATACAGATCATCATTGAAGATGGTCAGAGTATTGGAGAGTCTTTATTGTTTATGGAAAAGCCTTATCCTATGAACGCGATAGCGATCACTGAATGTGAAATAGTAAAACTTCCTCGAAAGGCATTTCTTAATTTATTGAGAGAAGATTCAGAAATTTCTTATGAAATGAATAAATGCCTGTCACAAAGGCTTTATTTTAAACTGATTATGAATCAAAATCTTTCAACACAAAGTCCTATTTTGAAACTTGTTGCGCTAATGGATTATCTGAAAAGTTTTGCAGTAGATCAACAGCAATATTCATTTAGGGTTCCTCTTACAAGACAGCAAATGGCAGGATTGACTGGACTTTGCGTAGAAACCACCATAAGAACTATCAAGGCAATGGAAAGAGCCATGTTGTTGAAAATAGAAAATCGTAAAATTATGTATTAAAGCTTTCTCAAAAATAGGAAACTTTATTTTAAACCGATTCGCTGGAGTTGAGTAGCTACTTCTCATCAGAAATCCCCCTATATAAAGTACTATATTACACAATGTCATATTGAAGACCATCATTAATGTTTTCATCCACTATGCTAAAAAATGCAACAGTAGGAATGTTCTTTAAACAGCATTTTAATGTCTAATAACATGACCCAAGTCATAAAAAAGTGAGTTATTGTGTCGTATATTTGGTATAAATCTTCAACACAATTCTAAAGCCCTTAGTAAAAGGCACGCAAAAAAGCATTTGCTTTTTATCTCTTATTTAAAATTACCAACACTTAACTGTTGCCGTCTAATACTAGTCACGGACTGCAATACCCATCACTAATATTAATATAAAAATTCAGTTATGAACACTAGAAATTCAAGAAACAGCAGTTCAAGAAGACGTTCGCATTCACCGGAAAATCTTGAAGAAGTATATCAATTAGGATATGATCATGGTTATAACGATGCAACCAGAGAAGAAGATTACGATGATGATTTTTCAGAATATGAAAATTATTTTGATAATGAAAATGATGACTATGATGAGGATTATGATGAAGATGATGATTATGATAATAACTACGACGATGATGATGACGATGATAATTATAGCCAAAGAGGAAATAACAGCAGAACTTACAGAGGTAGCAACGGAAACCAACAGAGGGACAGCCAGGGAAGATTTACTTCCGGTAGAGGAGAAGCAAATGGCAGAAATTCAAATGGTAATTCCCATAACCGCTCCAATTCTGGTTCACGTTCGAGATCAGGAGTAAGATCTTCCGTTTCTGAATCTAACTCAGGAAGACAGGGTTCAAACTCAAGATCAGGAAATAATAATAACAGTAGTTCGGGCCGTAGTTCAGGTTCCGGCAGTTCCAAAAGAGGTTTTGCAGCGATGAGCAAGGCAGATCGCACCAGAATTGCCAGAATGGGCGGACAGGCATCCCACGGAGGCGGAAGATCTTCAGGTCGTTCCGGATTCGGTGGCAGACGTAATTCATAATTCTTTTTCCAGGATTGCCTCTTTAGTCATATATAAAGAGGTAATCCTTTAATAACAAACACCATTCACACCATGCCCAATAAAATATTAGAAACTGACAGTGCTGTTCCTGCTACCAAGAAAGGTACGGCAGCTAAAGAAACAGTCAACAAGGATGAAATGAAAAGTTCTCCTCTGCATAAGTTTTTTGTAAGTGCTCTTAAAGATATTTACTATGCAGAAAATGCAATTCTTGAAGCGCTTGAAAAGATGCAGGAAGCTGCGACAACAGAAGAACTGAAGGATGCGTTTGAAGATCATCATCTTCAGACTCAAAAACACGTTAAAAGACTGGAAAAAGTATTCCAGCTCATTGACGAAAAGCCTGAAAAAAAGGAATGTAAGGCTATTAAAGGAATCATCGAAGAAGGCGAAGAAGTCATCAAATCAACAGAAGATGGCTCTGCAACAAGAGATGTAGCATTAATTATTGCTGCACAGAAAGTTGAACATTACGAAATTGCTACTTACGGAGGGTTGGCTCAGCTGGCCATAACCATGGGACATGATAAAGCTGCGGATCTTCTTGAAAGAACATTACAGGAAGAAGAAGATACGGATTCGTATCTTACAGATATCGCTGAGACATCCATTAATTTCGACGCAGAACAAGAAGACTAAACTATGCAATAAGCCATATAGCTTGTTCTATATGGCTTATTTTAATCTTGAAATCAAAATATATGGACAGTCAACAAATTATAGAAACACTGAAACACCAAGATTTTGTAAAAGTCTCCCATACTGGAAATTGTTTTAAGGACGGAGCAGCAATTTATGCTAAAGAGATAAGAGAAAATATCTTCCTGCCATTTATCATTCTCAAGGATGTTGATATTGAAAATATCCAAGCCTTAATTGCTCATTTCGACTGTTTCGGCAGTATTGGATTAAAAGAACCGGAACAGATCATGTTTTATTTATCCATTAAAGATAAAAATGACCTCCATTATTTTGAACAATACCTGAGATCTTCCAATAACTGATACCATTTTTGAATATGATATTTGAAAATAATACTTTGCAAGATTCCGGACTGAATGATAAAAATAATGTAATAGAGAGTGAGTCTTTATTTCTGCCTATTATCAATTCTTACGGAGTTACGGCTTTTCTGATTAAGTCTCTGGAAAAGATTAAAAACAATGCTACCTGTGAAGTTCTGAAAGAAGTAATAGATACTTATCTGAAAGAGTATATCCTTAATATACGCGAGTTTCATACTAAACACACAACAGAAACTACAGATAGGGATGCTGAAATAATAAGATTTGAAACCCCGGCATTCACTTTATATGCTAAAACAGCCTATTATAAAGTGCTGAAAGAGGAAGAGTATATCAATAGGCTTCTTGAAATTCTAGAGAGTAAAACAGATTAGTTTCGCAGTCTAAACCTTATTAACTGCTTTACAATACACCAACCACAAAAAGATTATGAATATGAAAACCAACGAACCGAATAAAAAAGCAGAGCAGCTGGATCTACACAGTACTTCCAATGAAGATCAAAAACTCACTACCAATCAGGGACTCAAAATTAATAATAATCAGGATTCCTTAAAAGCGGGAGAACGTGGCCCTTCATTGCTGGAAGATTTTATTCTGAGAGAAAAGATTACCCATTTTGATCATGAAAGAATTCCTGAAAGAGTAGTTCACGCACGAGGCTCAGGTGCTCATGGGATTTTTAAACTTAACAAAAGTCTTGCAGGATATACCAAAGCCCGATTTTTAACAGAAGTGGGAAAAGAAACACCAGTTTTTGTACGGTTTTCCACTGTTGCAGGAAGTAAAGGAAGTACAGATCTGGCAAGAGATGTAAGAGGTTTTGCTATAAAATTTTATACTGACGAAGGGAATTATGATCTTGTTGCCAATAATATGCCTGTGTTTTTTATTCAGGATGCCATTAAATTTCCGGATCTGATACATGCGGTAAAACCCGAACCAGATAATGAAATTCCACAAGCAGCATCTGCCCACGACACATTTTGGGACTTCATTTCACTGATGCCCGAAAGTATGCACATGATTATGTGGGTAATGAGCGATAGAGCCATTCCGAGAAGTCTCAGAATGATGGAGGGCTTTGGGGTACATTCTTTCAAATTCATTAATGAGGAAGGAAAAGTTCATTTTGTAAAATTCCATTTTAAACCCAAACTGGGTGTACATTCCGTAGCCTGGAATGAAGCTCAGATTCTTTCAGGAGTAGATTCTGATTTTCATAAAAGAGATCTCTGGGAAGCCATTGAAAACGGTGATTATCCGGAATGGGATTTCGGAGTGCAGCTGATTCCTGAAGAAGATGAACACAAATTTGATTTTGATCTTCTCGATCCTACAAAACTGGTACCCGAAGAGGAAGTTCCTGTGGAAATTGTAGGAACATTAACCCTTAACAGAAATCCGGATAATTTCTTTGCAGAAACCGAACAGGTTGCCTTCCACCCCGGCCATATCATCCCTGGAATTGATTTCACTAATGATCCGTTGCTGCAGGGAAGATTATTTTCATATACAGATACACAGCTTTCAAGACTGGGATCTCCCAATTTTCATGAAATACCGATTAACAGATCCATCAATACGGTTCATAATAATCAAAGGGATGGTCATATGAGACAGCAGATTGTTAAAGGAAAAACAAGCTATGAACCTAATTCTATCGGAGGAGGCTGTCCTTTTCAGGCCATGATGTCTGAAGGAGGTTTTGCTTCCCAGCAGGAAAGAGTTTCCGGAGAGAAAGTTAGAGAAAGAAGTAAAAGCTTTGTTGATCATTATTCACAAGCTAAGCTATTTTATAATAGCCAGTCAACACCGGAGAAATTACACCTGCAGAATGCTTTGATTTTTGAATTGTCTAAAGTGACACGTCCGGATATCAGAGAAAGAATGGTAGGACAATTAGGATATATTGATACATTCCTGGCTTGGAGAGTCGCAGAAAAAGTAGGCGTAGAAGTTAAAAAACTTGAGTGGCCTAATCAGAGCTTACCTGCAGACAGCAATATTGTAGAACTTCAAAGTGAAGAAAGAGAGCCTAAAACAAAAATTTCTGATGCATTAAGCATGAGGCATACCGTAAAAGACACTATTAAAAGCCGGAAAATAGGATTTATTCTGGCCAATGGTGCTGATGGCGGAGCTATCAATGATCTTAAAACAAAACTTGAAGCAGAAGGGGCAAAGGTAGAATTGATTGCCCCAAGTCTTGCTCATGTAAGAACCAATGACGGAGCGGAGCTCGCACCGAAACATACGCTGACCAATACCTCAAGTGTTTGCTTCGATGCCCTTTGTATCTGTTCGGGTGCAGATTCCGTAACCGAACTGATGGTTGCTGAAAATAAGAACCTTGTTTTGCATTTCATCAATGAAGCTTATAAACATTGTAAAGCCATATATTTTGGAACAGATACTCAGGTCCTTTACCATAATTCCAATGTATCAGCAAAACAGCATGATGATCCTGGAATTATCACCTGGGAAGATGGAAAGCAGACTGATAAATTTATTAATGCCATAGCCAAGCACAGAGTCTGGGATCTTGAAATGGAGAGAAATGCTTAAATCATAAACATCCTTCAAACCACACCAACCAACTTAAATATTTTTATATGAAGCAAAGCTGCTGTCTATTTATTCAGCAGTTTTTTTTAAGCTTTTTTTAACATCATTAAAAATTATACTATTATGGATTTTCAACAAAATCTCCTTGAATATATAAGCCAGTCACTCATGACCATTGATGAGAGCATTTCCATTGCAGAAAGTGTTACGTCAGGTTGTCTACAGCTGGCTTTTTCACAGATGCGGAATGCTTCAATGTTCTATAAAGGTGGAATGACAGTTTATTCACTGCCAGAAAAAGTTAGGCTGTTAAAAGTCAACAGTCAGGAGGCAGAAGAATGCGACTGTGTTTCCGAAAATATTGCAGAAACTATGGCATTGAATGTCGCCAAATTATATGAATCTGATTGGTCTATTGCCACCACAGGTTACTGTACTCCCATCCGCAATTCCGGCTATAAAATTTTTGCTTATTTCTCATTTTCCTATAAAGGTGAGATTATTCTGACTAAAAAACTGGAGCTGCATCCCAAAACTCAGGCCCTGAATGCTCAACTGTATTATACGGAATTTATTCTGGGGTGTTTTAAAAGTGAACTTAATCGGCTTTTAATCCTAAAATAAATTGTATGGAACGCAAGAATCAATTTGTACTCATTACAGGTGCTACCAGTGGTATAGGTTATGAACTCGCGAAACAGTTTGCCATGAACGGCTATGATCTTGTTATTGTGGCCAGAGATCATGAAGATCTGGTGAGAAAAGCTGAAGAATTTAAAAACTACGGAGTAAACGTGATCAGCATCTCTAAAAATTTGTTTTTAGAAGAAGAAGCCTATTCTCTTTATTCTGAATTGAAAATGAATGCAATAAGTCCTGAAATATTAGTTAATGACACAGGACAGGGAGTGTATGGGAAATTTCAGGATACGGATATTCACAGAGAAATAGATATTGTTCATTTGAATATTATTTCAGTTCTCATCCTTACCAAACTCTTTATTAAGGACAGACTTCCAAAAGGATCTGGAAAAATTCTGAATCTGGCATCTGTGGCCAGTAAAGCTCCCGGTCCATGGCATTCGGTATATCATGCTACCAAAGCATTTGTTTTGTCGTGGTCCGAAGCCATTCGTGAAGAGCTGAAAGACTCAGGAATAACAGTTACCGCACTTTTACCTGGGCCTACAGATACTGATTTCTTTAATAAAGCAGATATGAACCGCAGTAAAATCCTGGATGATAAAGACAGTCTGGCATCTCCGGAACAAGTAGCAATTGATGGTTATAACGCTCTGATGAACAATGAAGATAAAATAGTTTCAGGCTTGAAAAATAAACTCTCCGTAGCCATGGCTAATCTTTCAAGTGATAGTATGGCTGCCCATAGAATGGCAGAATTGCAGAAACCTAGGGAGCAGGAATAAAATGACGATGAAATGGGAAAATTAAAAAATAAGGTAGCGTTAATTACCGGAGCCGACAGCGGAATTGGTAAAGCAGTGGCTCTTCTTTTTGCAGTGGAAGGAGCACATATTGCCATTATTTATCATTCGAGCGATAATGATGCTGAAAAAACAAAAAAAGAAATTGAAAATTTGAATAGAAAATGCTACATCTTTCAAGGAGATATCAATGATTATGAATTTTGTGAAAAAACAGTGAAAGAAGTTAATTCAGCATTTGGAAAAATTGATATCCTCATCAATAATGCCGGAGTTCAATTTCCTGCAGACAGCATAGAGCAGCTTGAAGAGAAAAATATCAGGCAAACTTTTGATTCCAATATTATAGGAATGATTTTATTAACGAAAGTTGTATTTCCTTATCTGAAAGAAGGAAGCTGTGTCATCAATACCACTTCCGTTTCTGCCTATCAGGGACATGCTGAGCTCCTTGATTATTCCGCTACCAAAGGTGCTATTGTTTCTTTCACCCGCTCACTAGCGTTGCAGTCCAAATCAAAAGGAATACGCATCAATGCCGTTGCTCCCGGACCTGTAGCAACACCACTTACTGAAGAAACATTCGACGAAAAAGAAGAAAACCCCAATAAGCCTCCTTTGGAGAGAAATGCAACGCCCGAAGAAATAGCCTTCAGCTTTCTTTTTCTGGCAAGTCCAGATGCCTCACAGATGACGGGACAAGTGCTTCATCCCAACGGTGGATTGATTGTAAATGGTTAAAAAGTAACCCATCAAAATATTAAACATATGAAAACAACAGCATTCATTTTAGGAGTACTCAGCGTATTTGCTTTTAATTCTTGCAGATGTAATATTGATGAAGATGAAAACAGAAAAAGAGCCCAAAAGAACAACCCGCCCAGTGCTGGCAAAACAGGTCTGCCTGAAAGCGATACATTAAATATCAGATAATTTTAACAAAAAAATATTTTGGTTATGTACAGAGACGGTGCAAGAAAAAGTATATGGCAGGAAGAGGTCAGGAAATTTTCTACAGAAACTGATCTCCATTCGCTATTTGATGTTGCCATAATAGGAGGTGGAATTACCGGAGTTTCAACAGCCTTGAAACTTCAGGAATCCGGAAAAAAATGTATTATTCTGGAAGCGGCCAACATCGGTTTTGGAACAACAGGTGGTACCACGGCTCATTTAAATGATTTCTTTGATACAACCTTTACACAGGCCATACGCGATTTTGGTTTGGATAATGCTAAACTCTATGCAGAATCCGGAAATGATGCAATTGAAATTATTGAAGATAATATCGATAGATACAAGATTAGTTGTGATTTTACCAGAAAATCAGCATACCTCTTTGCATTGGATGAAAATCAGGAAGAGCGGTTGAAAAGTATTGTTGAAGGAGCTGAAAACGTTGGCCACAAAATGAGCTACGTGAACGAAATTCCTTTTCCGGTTCCTTTCAAAGAGGCGGTATTAATTCCCGGACAGGGGCATTTTCATCCTATTAAATATATAAAAGGACTTTGTGAAGCATTTATAAGGCTTGGAGGTTTTATTCAGGAAAACTGTTTTTGTGAAAGTCATGATGAGCAGGAAGATCATGTTATTTTAAAAACTTCAAAAGGAGAAATAAAGGCACGAAATCTTGTTTATGCCACTCATATTCCTCCCGGAGTAAATCTTCTACACTTTACCAATGCTCCTTACAGAAGTTATGCGATGGCATTTACCCTAAAAAATGATAAATACCCATGGGAGTTAGGCTATGACCTCTGTGAACCTTATCATTATTACCGTATCCAGAATATCGATGGCGAAAACCTTTTAATTGCAGGCGGTGAAGACCACAAAACAGGACACGCCGACGATACTGGAGCATGCTTCTCAAGGCTTGAAAATTATGTGCGGAAATACTTTGATGTGGAAACCGTATTTTACAGCTGGTCCAGCCAATACTATGAACCGGTGGATGGGCTTCCATACATTGGAAAACTCCCGGGAACTAAAGAAAGAATTTTTGTAGCGACAGGTTTCAGAGGAAACGGAATGATATTCGGGACGCTTTCATCACAAATAATACATGATTTGATTATTACCGGAAAAAGTAAATATGGAAACTTATTTAATCCTTCAAGAATTAAGCCTATTGCTGGATTCTCGGATTTTGTGAAAGAAGCATCAAATGTGGCCTTTGATTTTGTGAAAGATAAAATGTTCAAAGATAAAATTGAATCCTTTTCAGAAGTTGGAGAAGGGGAAGCAAAAGTGATCCTCTACGAGTCCGAATCTTACGCACTTTACAAAGAAATTGACGGGACTTTACATTTGCTCCGGAGTACATGTCCGCATGCGGGATGTGAAGTTCGGTGGAATAGTGCTGAACTAAGCTGGGACTGCCCATGCCACGGCTCCAGATTCAATATCAATGGAAAAATCCTTACCGGGCCAACCACAAAGAACCTGCAAAAAGTTTTTCCTTATCAAAAACGTGATTCTTAAACCTTGAACTTTAAACTTGCAAATATGTCACGCCCCAGCTTCTTTTATCGCAACAGCTTAAGTATTGTACTGTTTACCCTCATGATTATCTTTCTTACCGGACAGTTTTTCACCGGTTGGAAAACGGAAAACAAAGAATTGATTGAAAACGGGCAGGCTGCTTTAAAAATGCGTGAATACATTCATAGCGGACATTTTATACAGGCTACTTTTGAAAACTGGGAAAGTGAATTTCTTCAGATGATGCTCTACGTTTTACTAACGGTTTCTCTCAGACAAAAAGGTTCCAGCGAATCAAAATCTTTGACAGAAAAGGAAGAGGTGGACAGAGATCCTATAGCACATCCCAAAGCACCATGGTCCGTGAAAAAAGGAGGAATTTGGCTCAAGCTCTATCAACATTCATTATCACTTGCATTTGCAACTCTGTTTCTGACCAGCTTTATTTTACATTTCTATGGCAGTCTTAAAGATTTTAATGATGAACAGATGATGAAAAATAAACCCGCTTTAACAGCATTACAGTATATTTCAGAATCAAGATTCTGGTTTGAATCTTTTCAGAACTGGCAGAGTGAATTTCTGGCAGTAGCTTCCCTTGTCGTTTTATCTATTTGGCTACGTGAAAGAGGCTCTCCCGAATCGAAGCCTGTTGATATGCCCCACAACGAAAATTAATAACGATACATATGAAACCTAAAGAAATATTCGGTGTTCCCATTCAGAAGAAAGGGGGATACCACGATACAGAATCTAAAAAAAGCTATGTTGCCCCGGAGCATGTTGAGGAAGTTTTCAACACACTTAGAGAAAGATTCATGTTGATCAACAATTGGAAAAGGTACTGTGGCGAAGGGTTTGCAGATTTTAAACTTTTTGATTCAGAGGGTAAAATGATTAATAGATACCCTTTAATTGGTGATTATATCAGGATAGATATTCCTGGTCCGGGAACTGTAGAAGCCAATGGTTTCGACTGGGTTCAAATTGTGGATCTGTTTGAAGAGCAGACCCATGGTATTTGTCTTGATTTTGTGATGATGACTTGCAGGCCTTCAAAAAATCCTCAGGATAAAACATCGGAACACATATTACATTTTTATTCTGATCAAGCTACCTCTACATTTGGAATCTTTAAAGGAAGAGACTTTATTCAAGTAGGAATATATGGACGAAATGAAACACCTAATATGGACGCTGAGTTTTTGGACAAAACCAGAAACCTCTTGATTGCAGCAGGGGGAATGATCGGTGTTTCAAAAATTGAATGGAAAACACTGGTAAATGGTTTACTGGATTTCCAACGATTTGAAAAGAAAGGTGTTAAATAACTTATAAATACCTCTAAATAAATTGCATTTACATCAATTTGGAAAAGGTTTTGTACTCTAACAGTTAAAAAAAAATATGAGAGCAATCTGGAATGGAGCAATAGGTTTTGGATTGGTAAATATACCGATCAAGTTGTACTCGGCCAGTGAATCGAGTACATTAGATCTGGATATGCTGGATAAAAAAGATCTCAGCAATATCAAATACAAAAGAGTAAATGAAAATACTAACAAAGAAGTAGCGTGGGAAAATATCGTAAAAGGCTATAAAATAGAAGATAGATACATTGTTTTAGAAGATGAGGATTTTCAGGCGGTAAGTCCTGAAAAATCAAAAATTCTCAGTATTTTACAGTTTGTAAAAGAAGAAGAAGTGGATCCTGCACTTTTCGAAACCCCTTATTTTTTAGAACCTCAAAAAAATGGAGAGGCAGCCTATAAATTATTGTTGAAAGCCCTAATGAAAACAAAAATGGCAGGGATAGGTTCTTTTATTTTAAGAGAAAGGGAAATTCTGTGCATGATTCGTCCTTATCAAGATGAAATTCTCATGGTAAACCGAATGAGGTATCCGGAAGAAATGAGAACATATGAAGATCTGAAAATACCATCAGGAAAAGCACCGAAAGCTGAGGAACTCAAAATGGCGGAAACATTAATTAAATCTTTAGCGGAGACTTTCGATCCTTCGAAGTACAGTGATACTTATAATGAAGATCTTTTGAAAATTATAAAGCAGAAAGCAAAAGGTAAAAGGGCAAAAGTTAAGGAAACAAAAGAGCCTGCGGGAAAAGCGACTGACCTTATGGCCATGTTGAAGGCCAGCCTTGAGTCAGGAAAAAGAAAAGCAGGATAAGATTTTAATCAGATAATCATTTTTCGTTTAACTTTAAATTTTTGTAAGATGCCATTAGAAGAATATCATAAAAAGAGAGATTTTAAGGTAACTTCCGAACCGGAAGGCAAAGAAAAGGAAAGTACTGCAAAACTGAGATTTGTGATTCAGCGTCACGCAGCAACACGTTTGCATTATGATTTCCGACTTGAAATGGAGGGTGTTCTTAAAAGCTGGGCAGTTCCGAAAGGACCTTCTCTTAATCCTTCTGATAAAAGACTGGCAATGATGGTGGAAGATCATCCTTATGAATACCGCACATTTGAAGGAAGCATTCCCAAAGGAAATTATGGTGCCGGTGAAGTGGAAATCTGGGATGAAGGAACCTATGAACCTTTGGAAAAAATAGAAGGAAAAAGTGATGATCTGATCATGCGTTCGGAACTACATAAGCAATCCCTTAAGTTTATTTTGCACGGTAAAAAATTGAAAGGTGAATTTGCTTTGGTCAAAATTAAAAATTCAACAGAGGAAAATGCCTGGCTTCTTATCAAACATAAAGATCGTTACGCCATTCAAGAAGAGTATGATGCAGAAGATTATACCACAAAAGATTCTAAAGTTACAGCTTATCTGAAGGAGAAAAGCAGTAAAAAAAAAATAATGCCGGGGAAAGCTTAAAACATTATAAAAATTATACTCCGGCACTTTCTGGTGAGAAAAAGCTTCCTGATTTTATAAAGCCTATGCTCTGTAAAACAAATAAACAACCGTTTGATGACAAAGATTGGGCTTTTGAAATAAAATGGGATGGATATAGAGCTATTGCCGATACCCGAAAAGGTGAAAGCAGGTTGTATTCCAGAAACGGTCTTGATTTTTCAAAATCATTCAAAAAAGTTGCAGATGCACTCAAAATTCAGAATCACGAAATGGTCCTGGATGGAGAAATAGTAGCCTATGATGAAAAAGGAAAACCTAATTTTCAATGGCTACAGAGAATAGGGGAACAAAATACCGAATTGGTCCTCCTTTATCAGGTATTCGATTTACTATGGCTGAATGGACATTCCACAGAAAACCTTTCTTATTTACAGCGAAAAGAACTACTGAAAGAAGCTTTAATTGAAAATGACATTATCAAGTATCATGATCATATTCTTCAAAACGGAAAAGATTTCTTTCAAGCTGCCGAAAATATGGGATTGGAAGGAATTATAGCCAAAAAAGCAGACAGTGAATATAAAGAAAACACCAGAAGCTCCGAATGGTTGAAAATAAAGATCCATAAAACTGACGAAGCCCTGATTTGTGGTTTCACCGCTCCCAAAGGCTCAAGAAAGGAGTTCGGATCTCTTATTTTAGGAAAATACTTAAATGGAGAACTCGTATTTTGCGGACATACAGGAACAGGATTTACAGATCGAAGTCTTAAAGAGATTCATCAAAAATTACAACCTCTGGTAGTAAAGCAATCAGCATTTAAAATAACTCCTAAAACCAATTCCAAAGCAACATGGCTTAAACCTGAATTGGTAGCTGAAATAAAATATACAGAACTCACGAAAGATCATATCTATCGTCATCCGGTTTTTTTAAGACTAAGAGAAGACATTGATGATACAGAGGTAAAATTTGATACAGATTTAACTCAAAAACAGCCCAAGATGAAAGCCAAGTCCCCCACAAAGAAAACAACAACAGATAAAGTCAAAAAAATCGGAAAACAGCAGATTACGCTGACCAATCAGAATAAAATATACTTTCCGGCGGATGGCATTACAAAAGGGGAGATTATAGATTATTATCAGAGCATTGCCAAATTTATTTTGCCCCATCTGAAAAACCGCCCCCAATCACTCAACCGTTTTCCCAATGGAATCGAAGGACTGAGCTTCTATCAGAAAGATGCTGATGAAAATACGCCGGACTGGGTGACTCTTCAAAAAATATTTTCTGAAAGTAACGACAAATACATCAATTATATTCTTTGTAATGATAAAGAAACCTTGGCATATCTGAATAATTTAGGATGTATTGAACTGAATGTCTGGACAAGCCATATACCGAAGGCTGATTTTCCCGATTATTTGGTGCTTGACCTTGATCCTTCTGAAAAAAATACATTTGAAGATGTTATAGAAACAACATTGGCTGTTAAAGAAGTTTTGGATAAAGCAGGTATTATTGGCTATCCAAAAACATCCGGAAGTTCTGGGATGCATATATATATTCCAATGGGAGCCAAGTATCCCTATGATCAGGTGAAAGATTTTGGGCATGTGCTTATGCAACTGGTTCATCAGGAGCTTCCGGAGCTAACTACGCTCGAAAGAAGTCTTCAAAAAAGAGATAAGAATAAAATTTATCTGGATTATTTACAGAACCGACGAGCACAGACATTGGCAAGTGTATACAGCGTACGCCCAAAACCCGGGGCTCCTGTTTCCGCGCCATTAGAATGGAGTGAAGTAAAAAAAGGCCTCCATCCGACAGATTTTACGATCCTGAATATGGCAGAACGATTGCAGGAAAAAGGAGATCTTTTCAAATCGATTTTGGGGAAAGGAATTGATCTTTTAAGAGCTATTAATGGATTAGAGATATATGATAAATAATGAGAATATTTACAAAACTATTACTCATAAGCTAATTAATTTTGTTATTTCCCTTTGAATTTGTTAATTATTGAAATGTCCCGTTTATCTACAAAATTCACACTAATTAAGGATGAGAAAATCTTAACTCCATTATATCACTTTAGTAGGTTTTTAAAATATTCTGCTTTTAGCTTTGAATATTTAATCTAGAATATTTATTAGTAGATATAGATGATTCTGAAAATTGTTAAGAATAATTATCCATAGTAAAGTACATTTTTAGCACTTATGTTTCTGGTTTGATTTTCTTAACTTTGAAAAATGAAAGAAAAGGTAAAAAGAGTTGTTTCGGAGTTTAATAGTGAATTAAAACTAAAAGGTTTCCGTGCCTTTCAGATTGAGCAGGACGGCAATGAAACCCGTGTGTACAGCAGAAAAGAGTTCTATAAAATCTGCCTTACGACCGGGAAAAGTAAGATTCATTATTCTGATAAAAGTTTCGAACAAGAGGGAACTGTGCTTTTTTTCGGAAACCCACATATTCCATATTCCTGGGAAACGATTTCAACGACTTATAAAGGATATACCATTCTTTTTTCTGAGGAATTTTTTAAGAATTCTGAACGCTCTGAAAGTTTGCAGCAGTCTTCTTTCTTTAAAATCGGCGGAACTCCCGTTTTGAAAATTACCGAAGAACAAAGACAATTTCTTAACACCATTTTCCAAAAGATGATTGCAGAACAGGAAAGTGATTATGTTTATAAGGATGAACTGATACGTAATTACATAAGTCTTATCATTCACGAATCTTTAAAGCTGGAACCTGCAGAGGATTTTGATCAGAATAAGAATGCTGCATCAAGACTATCATCTGTTTTTCTGGAACTGTTGGAAAGACAATTTCCTATTGAAACTACAGACCAATCTCTGCAATTGAAATCAGCTCAGGATTTTGCAAAGAATCTAAATGTTCACGTCAATTATCTCAATCGTGCCGTAAAAGAGATTACCGGAAAATCGACCACAGCTCATATCACAGAACGTATTCTTACAGAAGCAAAAGCATTGCTGCAACACACTGACTGGAATATTTCAGAAATAGCTTTCGCTCTCGGATTCGATTATCCGACGTATTTTAATAATTTCTTTAAAAAACAAACAGGCACCAATCCAAAAGCATTTCGTTTGACAGAAGTTTGAATTTCTTAATTTTTGGTTTGATTATCATTAACTGTTAGCACTCCGCTGTTTCTAATTTTGTATCAGTAATTTTTAAACAAAATTCAGATATGAAAATAGTAACAACAGTGATGGCTTTGTCCCTTCTTTTTATCGGACAGGTATTTGCGCAGAATAAAAAATCAAATCAAACCAAAATGAATGGAACAGAACAAAACGAACATTATACTTTCGAACTCAGTGATAAAGTAACCCGAAAATCGATTACTTTTAGGAATCGTTACGGAATCACGCTTTCAGGAGATTTCTATCTTCCCAAAAATGTAGGGAAAGAAAAACTGGCAGCCTTGGCAATCAGTGGACCTTTTGGTGCGGTGAAAGAACAATCTTCAGGTTTATATGCCAATCAAATGGCAGAAAGGGGTTTTGCCGTTATCGCTTTTGATCCTTCTTATACTGGCGAAAGTGGAGGTGAGCCGAGAGATATTGCTTCACCTGACATCAATACCGAAGATTTCAGCGCGGCAGTTGATTTTTTAGGGCTTCAAAACAATGTAGATAGAAACAAAATCGGAATCATCGGAATCTGTGGCTTTGCAACTTTTGCATTGAATGCAACCATTGCCGACAAACGAGTGAAGGCAGTAGCAACAACAAGTACTTATGATATTTCAAGAGTTAGTGCCAAAGGATATTATGATAAAATGACTCCCGAAGAACGCACGAAAGCTTTTGAGACAATGAGTCTCCAACGTTGGGTTGATGCTGAAAACGGAAAACCTGAATATCCGACAACCCATTTACCTGAAAAATTAAACGGTGATGAACCTCAGTTTGTAAAGGATTATTTTGATTATTACAAAACGCCGAGGGGATATCACAAACGTTCTTTAAACTCCAATAAAGGCTGGACGAAAACCAATTCGCTGTCTTTTGCCAACTCGGTGATGTTGAGTTATATCAAAGAAATTTCGCCAAGACCTATGCTTCTGATTGCCGGAGAAAATGCCCATTCCAAATATATGAGTGAGGATATTTACAAGATGGCTGCAGAACCGAAAGAATTGATGATTATTCCGAATTCGGTTCACGTAGATTTATACGATAAAGTGGATGTGATTCCTTTTGAAAAACTGGATCATTTCTTCAGAACGAATTTGAAATAATTAAACATTGCAATAGTTAAATCCACTTGTTAAAATGGTGGATTTAGCGTTTTTATTTTCTAAATATTTAAAAATGATCTTTAACAAAGATATTTTCGCCAGACTTCGGAATGGTGAAACAATAATGCCTGATGATCCTGAAATTCACAAACTGTTGGGCGCTTCTTATGAAGTTAAGAAACAACTTAATCTATTAAATACTTCCACAGAATCGAATGAGATTTTAAAAATATTAAGTGAGATTGTCGGTGAGAAATTGGAGAATGTAGCGGTATTTACCCCTATTTATATCAACTATGGAAAGCATCTCAAGATCGGTAAAAATGTATTCATTAACTTTGATTGTACTTTTCTGACTTTGGGCGGAATTACGATTGAAGACGACGTGTTAATCGGCCCTAAAGTTAGTCTGATAACTGAAAATCACCCTTTAAAACCTCAGCACAGGAAAGGATTGATGGGAAAATCTATTCTCATAAAACGAAATGCGTGGATTGGAGCCAACGCAACCATTCTTCCGGGAGTTACGATTGGTAAAAATGCGGTAATTGCAGCTGGAGCAGTGGTTTCTAAAGATGTTCCGGATAATGCTATAGTGGGGGGGATTCCTGCAAAAATCATTAAGACAATTGAATTATAAACTATTTAATCATCATACTTTTAGCATGCGGTCAATCTGTAATCGCACAAAATAAAGTAAATTCAAACAAAATAAAATCTAACAAAATGAATATAAATATTCCTACAATAAGCGATTTTCCAACAGGTTAAGAAGGCACTCATTTTGCGCAATATTTTATTGGTAAATCAAATCTGGCGCCTCTTATAAGCAATAAAGATTTAAATGTTCCCATTTCCAATGTTACATTTGAAACAGGTTGTGGTAATAACTGGCACAGTCATACTGGAGTTCTGATAATAAAAATGGTTCGGTGATATGGTTACAACCAGTAACAGAAGAAGAGTATCATAAATAATGATGGTGAATAAGATTATTAAATTAAAAAAAAAATTATCTCTTATATTTAGAACTAGCTTACTATCAATTAGAATAAAAAACGACGCTACTTGTCAAAAAGTAGCGTCGTTTGACTTTTTGTAACCTAGACGCGCATATTTTGAAATACTTTTATTGATGATTTAATTTGCTTAAGCCAAATAATACAAGGATTACTAGAATTTATGCTACTTCTCTTATTTCCTATTGTGGTAAGAAGTGTTTTTATATAACTTTTTTATTATAAAACTACTTTTAAAGACGCTTTAGCTTTGTATTAAAATGTTTCTTGTTTACGTAATTTTTATATCAAAAATATATTTAGGTTTATAAATCCACTATTGATTGTCAACTTTCCTTTTTGATTAAAGCTTTTTTTTAATATTATTCCTGCTGTTTAATCTATTGTTTTTTAGCATTTTGTATTTCAGATATTTTAAATCTTTTTTTTTAATTAATCTTTAACTCCCCCTATTTTAATTTTTAGCATTAAAGTAAAATAAAATAAAAGTATATTTATATTCTTATTTTAGTATATTTGTATACTAATTTGTTTGATATGAATTTTGATCTTATAAAATCAGTTGTAGAACTCGTCCAGAAGTTCACTGAACAAAATGAAGATAAAATATTGTATAATAACGATCTTCAAGGATTTATACAATGGATTAATGCTTCTTTTGAAGATGATTCTAATTCAGAAGATCCGCTTTGGATAGGTAAGGAATTAGGAAGAAGTTCTGATAGCGTTATTAATACTTTATTCGTAAGAATTGGCAGGTATGCGAAAATGTACTCAAGATCTATAGGAAAATCTTTTTTTTCAAGTCAGGATGATTTTATTTACATGATTAGTCTGAAGGCGATGGGGGCTATGACAAAAATGGAACTGATAAGACATAATGTAAGTGAGAAATCTACAGGTGTTCTTATTATAAATCGTCTAATCCATAATCAGTGGATAGAACAAACCGTTTCTCAGAAAGATAAAAGAACAAAACATATTACCATAACGGAGAAAGGAATTGCTGTGCTGGAAGAGCATATGGAAGAAATTCGAAAAGCTTCCAAAGCTGTTGTGGGAAATTTAACACATTCTGAGCAAATGTTGCTCATAGCCATACTCTCTAAACTTGATGAATTCCATGCTTCTTTTTACCAAATGAATTTGGCAAATGATAGTTTACTGGATGTGGTGAATAAAAAATTGAGTTGATACAATATAAGATTATCTGTTAAAACTTTTAAATAAATACCAATGATAACTGGAAACTTAAGAAAGAGAATTGCAGTGATAGGATCTGGGTTTTCAGGACTCTCAGCAGCTGCTTATGCCGCAAAATCCGGCAATGAAGTGCATGTATTTGAAAAGCATCATCAACCTGGTGGTCGAGCAAGGCAATTTAAAACAGATGAAGGGTATGTTTTTGATATGGGCCCTAGCTGGTACTGGATGCCTGATATTATTGAGAGATTTTTCAATGATTTCGGCTATAAAACATCCGATTTTTTTCATCTTGTTTCTTTGGATCCTCAGTTTGAAATGGTTTTCTCAGGAGAAAAAGTTTCTGTTCCTGGAGATAATAATGCTATTAGAGAACTCTTCGAAGCAATAGAAAGTGGGGCAGGTAAGCAGTATGACATATTTATGGAGTCTGCTAAATTTAAGTATGAAATCGGAATGAAGGAATTCGTTACCAAGCCCTGCTACAACTGGCTAGAATTTGCTTCTTTAAAAATTGCAAACAGTGCTTTCAAGCTTGACCTCCTCAGTAATTTCCGAAAGTATGTTTCGGGATACTTTTCTGATGAAAAATTAAAATCTTTGATGGAGTTTCCTGTTATATTCCTCGGAGCTTCTCCCCAGCAGATTCCCGCCCTATACAGTCTTATGAATTACGGAGGCTATGTTCTGGGTACAAAATATCCAATGGGAGGCTTTTATCAACTAGTTCTTGCTATGAAAGAGATAGGAGAAAAACAGGGGGTAACGTTTCATTTTAATCATGAAATACAAAAAATAAATACGGAAAACGGAAAAGTAGTTTCCATACTAACGGAAGGTAAAACATATGAATTTGATGCGGTAATTGCTTCATCAGATTATCATCATACAGAAAGATTGCTTCCCAAATCGCTCAGAAACTATAACGAAGAATATTGGAAGACGAGAACTTTTGCACCCTCTTGTCTTATTTATTATTTGGGAATCAGAGGAAGAATACCCCATTTAAAGCACCATACTTTGTTTTTTGAAAATGAACTTGATCATCATATAGATTGTATTTATAAAAATAAAAAATGGCCCAAGAAGCCTCTTTTTTATACATGTTGTCCTTCCAAAACAGATCCGGATGTTGCTCCTGAAGGTTGTGAGAATCTTTTTTTACTGCTACCACTTGCCCCTGGGATACATGATGAGGAATCTGTTAGGGAAAAATATTTGATGGAAATGCTTGAAAGAATTGAAAAACATACCGGTGAGACCGATCTTATTTCCAGAATTGAATATAAGAGAAGCTATTGCGTAAGCGATTTTATTTCGGATTATAATGCTTATCAGGGTAATGCCTATGGGTTATCTAATACTTTGTCGCAGACAGCAGTTTTAAAACCCAAAATAAGGAACAGAAAGATAGGGAATCTTTTCTATACGGGGCAGTTAACGGTTCCTGGGCCAGGAGTTCCTCCCTCGGTAATTTCAGGGAAAATTGTGGCGGCTGAAGTTAGTAAACTAAAAATAAAATAATATGAAAAAGCTGTTTGATGAATTGTCTTACGAAGTAAGTAAGTACACTACCCAAAAATACAGTACCAGTTTTTCGTTAGGAATACTTGCCCTGAAGCCATCTATCAGGCCTGCTATTTATGCAGTCTATGGGTATGTGCGCCTTGCTGATGAAATCGTAGATAGTTTTCATGGCTATGATAAAGAAAAGCTTCTGAAGAGATTAAAAGCTGAAACTTATGAAGCGCTTGAAGATAGAATATCACTCAATCCTATTTTGCATTCATTTCAGGAAACAGTTCGGCAGTATGATATTGATATAAAGTTGATCAATCAGTTTTTACGGAGTATGGAAATGGATCTTCATAAAATTGATTATAATACTGAACTGTATAAAGAGTATATATACGGATCTGCAGAAGTTGTAGGGCTTATGTGTCTGCAGATATTTACAGAAGGTGACAAACAGCAATATGATAAACTTAAACCCTTTGCAATGAAGTTGGGATCTGCTTTTCAGAAAGTAAATTTTTTGCGGGATCTTAAAGATGATTATCAGCTTTTAGGAAGAACTTATTTTCCTTCCCTGAATATGTCAGTCTTTGATAATATTGTAAAAACCCAGATTGAAAAAGAAATTGAAGAAGAATTCAAAGAAGCATTGCAGGGAATTAAGAAACTGCCTGGATCATCCATTTTCGGAGTATATCTTGCCTACAGATATTATCTCTCCCTATTTGAGAAAATAAAAAGAACAAGCTCCCAGAATATTTTGCAGCAAAGAATCAGAATTGCCAATTCACAAAAATTGCTGGTTGCTTTTAAAAGTTATATCCGTTACAAATCTGCTTATTTCTGATCTTAGAATACAGGATGAAAATGATTGCTCAGGGAGCTAACAATTAATAAAAAATAAATGAGGTACAGATTATACAGAGAACAACAGCTGAGTTGCAGCATTGAAAAGGCATGGAGTTTTTTTTCATCGCCCCATAATTTATCAGAAATAACTCCTAAGAGTATGGGCTTTGTTGTCCTTTCTGATGTGAAAAATAAACCTATTTTCAAAGGAATGGAGATAGATTATACAGTTTCTCCAGTGCTGGGAATTCCGATGAGGTGGAAGACCGTTATCAGCCAGGTAAAAGATTATAAAAGTTTTACAGACTTTCAGAAAAAAGGTCCATACGAGTACTGGAATCATTTTCATGAATTTATTCCTAATGAGAATGGAGTACTCATGAAAGACACGGTAGATTATGAACTCCCGATGGGGATTTTAGGTACAATAGCCCATCGGTTATTTGTAAAAGAGAAGCTCAGAAGTATTTTCGATTTCAGATACAGGGTTCTGAATGATCTTTTTAACGATAAACATAATTAAAATGAATATTCTGATCGTTTTGGGAGTATTTATTTCGATGGAAGGAGCTACATGGCTGATCCATCGATATATTATGCATGGCTTTCTTTGGTTCCTGCACCGCGATCATCATGATCATAGCCATGATGGCAAGCTTGAAAGGAATGATTGGTTCTTTTTCATTTTTGCAAGCCCGGCTATTGCCTTATTATATCTGGGAGTACAGCAGAATTTCAGTTATTGGTTTTTTATCGGTCTGGGAATAAGCCTTTATGGAATGGCCTATTTCTTTGTGCATGATATTTTTATTCACCAGAGAGCAAAAATTTTTACAAAAGCAAAAAGCCCTTACTTCCTTGCTATAAGACGAGCCCATAAGCAACATCACAAACATTTGGGTAAAGAAAAAGGAGAATGTTTTGGCTTTTTGTGGGTTCCTGTTAAATATTTTAAAATGTATTTCAATAAAAAATGATGCCTTATACTTACATACTGATTAATTTTTTCACGATCATTATTTGCTTTATAGCATCTTTTGACAGAAGAATACAGTTTAACAGATTTTTTGGAAAGTTTCTTCTGTCATCTACCATCGTGGCCATTCCTTTTATTATCTGGGATATATGGTTTACTTCAAAAGGGGTTTGGTGGTTTGATCTCAATTATACCTTAGGATTTAAAATAGCAGGACTTCCTCTTGAAGAATGGCTGTTTTTTTACTGTATTCCTTTCGCCTGTGTTTTTACTTATTACTGCATTGAGAAATTTTATCGTCCTGATTGGGCCAGCGCCTTTAATAATCTCATCGTATTCACGTCATTTATTATCCTTGGTGTGGTTGGCTTTCTTTATTATGGAAGAATATACACGCTTCTTACCGTAATTGTAACACTGCTTACCCTATTTTATCTCCATTTTATTGCTCAAAAAGAATGGATAGGAAAGGCTAGTCTGGTATATCTGATTTTGATGCCCGGTTTTTTTGCAGTGAATGGAATTCTTACAGGTTCTTTTATTCCTTCGCCGGTTGTTAACTATAATCCAGATCACTTTTTAGGAATTAGAATGGGAACAATCCCTGTAGAAGATGCCGTCTATGGCTACAGTCAGTTTTTACTTAATATTTATTTCTTTAAAAAAATAACTAAAAATGAAAAATAAAATCATTCTTACATTCTTATCAAGTTTCGCGCTTTTAAACATTTTGTCTTCTTGTTCTTCTACGCCCGAAAAAGCGGAGCCTGTTGATAGATTTGATGTCAATAGATATTTAGGGACATGGTATGAGATTGCCAGATTCGATTATCGCTTTGAAAAAGATCTTGATAACGCAATCGCTCAGTACAGTCTTAATGAGGAGGGAAATGTAAACGTAGTCAACAGCGGGTACAACTTTAAAAAAAATAAATGGGTGTCTGTCAATGGAACCGCTAAATTTAGAGGGTCCGAGAATACTGCAGCTCTGAAAGTGAGCTTTTTCGGCCCTTTTTACAGCGGATATAACGTCGTAGCCCTGGAAGATTACAAATACGCATTGATTGCTGGAAAAAACTTAGATTATTTGTGGATTCTATCCCGTGAAAAGACCATTCCCGAAAATATAAAACAAAATTTTGTCAGTAAGGCTCAGGAGATCGGTTATGATACTTCAAAATTGATATGGGTAAAACAGGACAGAAAAAGTCCGTTTGAAAAATAGATTATATTAACTTAAAATAAGAACAAAATGCTCAAAATACAAGCACGATCAAAAATACCTACAGAATATGGGATCTTCATAGTATATGCATTTTCGGAGAAGGAAGAAGACTGGAGTCCTCATCTGGTTTGGGTAGCAGAGAATACGGATTTTAATACAACTGTAAATGTTCGTTTTCATTCAGAATGTATTACAGGAGAGGTTTTTCATTCCAAAAAATGTGAATGTGGACAGCAACTTGATGCCGCTATGAAGTATATGTCCGAAAATGGAGGCATGATCATTTACCTTCGTCAGGAAGGAAGAAATATCGGAATAATTAATAAACTCAGGGCTTATGAACTTCAGGAGAAAGGATTGGATACTGTTGAAGCCAATTTGAAACTAGGGCTCCCGGCAGACGGAAGAAACTTTGACATAGCCGTTGAAATGTTGAATATTTTGGAGGTTGGGAATATTAATCTGTTGACCAACAACCCGGATAAGATTAGATCAATAGAGAATAGTGGGATTATTCTCAATAGCAGAGTTCCTTTGGAAATTGATTCCAATGAAGTGAATGAAAGTTATCTTATGAAGAAGAAAAAATACTTTGGCCATCTTTTAGAGAAGATTTGATGCCTTTTTTTGGGTATAATGTTTTAGGATACATTTAAATTCAGATGTCATGGAAGAAATTCTACTAACCGGTGCTACCGGATATATTGGCAAAAGAATGATCAGCGTCATAGTATTCTAAGGATATAAGGTAATGTGCTGCTGCAGAGATGCCAATAGGTTTAAAAACGTTATGGAGCTTGATGATAAAAATAAAATAGGGCAGAAGGCTCTATTACGGCCAAAAGATTTATGGGCTAGGTTATATTGGATTATAGTATTTCCGTTTCATGGGTTTATTTTTAAAGGATTGATTAAAAATCTTGGGAGAAGTAACTAGACCGACATTAACAGTAAAAAACATTGTAGGATGCTTTGCGAAGTATGTTATTGGTTATGAGTTGCATAATTTAATGAAGTATGATTTTTTTAAATGTTGATTTAATATTTTAAGAGATTTTAACATATCAACAGGCATTTTAGGCATAGACATTGTTTATTTATATACCAATTACTAAAATATTATATTATGAATAATTCAGATTACAACAAAGCGGAAAATGCAGTTAATGAAACAGAAAACTCTTTAAAAAATGCGGCTGATAATGCAAAATGGAAGATCAGTGAATTAGCGGATAAAGCGAAAGATTATATCAATGAAAAAAGAGATAATGATCAGGAAGCGACGCAGGAAGACTGGTTAGATAAGGTGAAGTCAAATGTGTCAGAGGCATGGGAAGATATTAAAGATAAAGCTGATGAAGCTTGGGAAAGTACAAAAGATGCAGCTGAAGATGTGAAGGCTGAATGGAGAAAAAGAACAAATTAATTCAAAGACTTTATACTACAGACTGTCCGAAACTTATCAGTTTCGGACAGTTTTCTTACTTTTTAATTGGTTTATTTATGTTCTTTTTTGTTGTTGAGAGATTTTCATACATGTTTAAAAAATAGTAATTGTTTCCGCTTTTTTTATAATTCTTTGAATAAACTCAATATGCAGTGAGCAGAGAATAAATATTAAATTAAAAGCAGGTATATTTGTATAGTATTTAATTGAAATGAATTTTACCCTAATCAAAGAATTTATAGCTCTTCTTGAGCAGTTTGAATCAGATAATAAAACATCTTCAAATTCTTATCCACCTACTATTGAAGGTTTTAAATCATGGATTTCTGGTGGAGAGAAAATTGTGGATGAGCCGTATTGGGAAGGAAAAGAGAATGGCAGGACCGCTGAAAGTGCAATTAGTACATTACTGGTTCATATAAACCGATATGCTAAAACTTATTCAAAGTCAGCTATCATTAATTCTGAATTTTCAACTCAGGAAGACTTTATTTATCTGATCAACTTAAAAGCTTTTGGGGAGATGACTAAAATGGCCCTTATCAAAAAAAATATACATGATAAGCCAGTTGGTATGCTTGTTATTGCAAGGCTGCTTCGTCAGAAACTTGTTGAACAGACAGAGTCTGATATGGACAAACGAAGCAAGCTCATCCGTATTTCAGAAAAAGGATTGGTTGTTCTCGAAAGGCAGATGGAAAAAATTCGTCAGGCAACGAATATTGTGGCCGGAAACCTCACTCATAAAGAAAAGATGGATCTCATTCGTATTCTTAACAAGCTTGATGCTTTTCACTATCCCATTTTTTCGCGAAATATTAATTCTGATGAACTCATTAATATTGTCTATGATGAATACGCTATCGAAAAGAAATAATATGTTTTACACACCAGTGGCAGAAATAGGATATTGAACGTCAACAAAAAAAAATAAAGATTATTCATTTTTTATATTATAAATTTTCGAAGCTAAATCGTTGAATCTTTCATCGTTTTTTTTGAATTTTTTTCAGCAGATACGACGTCTTGCGAATCTTCTTTAGATACTATTTGAGGACTCCATTTTGCATGTTTTGAAGGTTTTAGTTGGTGACCCATTTTTTTAGCATATACCTTAGTGAATTCTGCACCAAAGAAAATAATCTGACAGGTATAATTAATCCAAAGCAACAGTAAAATAACAGTTCCGGCTGTACCAAACGCAGAACTGGGATTGAACGTTTCAAAATAAAAAGTAAGGATATACTTCCCAAGTGTAAATAGTGCAGCAGTTACTGCGGCCCCTACCCATACAGATCTCCATTGTAACTCAACATCGGGTAGAATTTTGAACATGGCGGCGAAAAGAAATAGCGTAACCAGAAAGCCTACAACAATATTAATGATATTCATCAGAACCAGGGTTTCCAACCCGAAACGATGGACAACCCAATCATTAGCAAGACCGATAAAAGAGCTTATGAGCAAGGTAATGAGCATAAGAAATGCAATCACAATAATCATCCCCAAAGAATTCGCTCGGTCGAGAAGATATTTTTCCCATGCCTTTTTAGGAGTTGCCACGATATCCCACAGCTTATTGAGGGATTTTTGAAATTGGAAGAAAAGTGAGGTAGCACCAAAAACTAGAGTCGCAATTCCAATGATTTTCATAATGATATTTTTTTTATCAACCATGCCTGCGACAACCATTTCTTCAAGACTCTTGCCAACATCTCTACCCATCATGCTCCCGATGAGTTTAGTTATTTCTCCACGTACCGCTTCTTCACCAAAGAATATACCAGTGAGCCATATAACTATAATTAAGAGTCCCGGAATCGAAAAAATTGCAGTGTAGGCTAAACTTGCAGCCTCAGTTCCCAAATCCCGCGCGCTCCAGTCTTTATAAGTGCTTTTAAGTATTTCCCAAAAATTATTAATTGTTTTCATGATGTAGAGTATTACCTGTAAAAATCATTTATATAATTTTTACTTAACATTGTAAAAGTACCAGAGTCAAAACCTGATTACTAAAATTTCATTTCTTATTATTGAATTAGTCTTTGAAAATTATAATAGAGTTTGTTGCATAAGAAACAGACTATTCATTTTTCTTTTTATAATTTTCTATGTTTTGAAATAGATTGTAAGAAAAACGAAGCTGTTTCAACTGTTCTGCAATTATCTTTGAGCTTTCACTACAAAGATCACATGTTTTTAATGCGTTATCGTCTGCTTTAATGAAATGTTTTTCATCAAAAACTATATTCGCCAAGATTTCGTTATCCCTATTACTTGCAAAGCATCCTCCTAGTATGGCAATATTTTTTTTCATAAAAGGATATTTTTGTGAGTGGTATAATAAAATGTATCCAATAATAAGACCAATTGCACTAAAAAGTGGATTTGTAATACTTTTTATAAAAAATGTAAATACCTAAACATCACTCATTATTATTTTGGATGTAAAAATTTGAATGAATGTACAATATATCCTAAAAATTACACATCTGGCACAATACATGTTCTATTTATTATCGAATTGAAAAAAAGTAAACATGAGAAAAGAAGAACAATTTCAACAGACTTTATTACGAAAAACAGTCGTAATAACAGGCTCAAGCAGTGGGGTAGGAAGGGCTGCTGCAGAAGCTTTTGCATTGGAAGGATGTAATATAGTAATTGTGGCAAGAGGACAGGAAGGTATAGATGAGGTTGTTGAGCTCTGTAAAGGAATGGGAGTAGAAGTATTGGGAATTTCCGCAGATACCTCCGTTGCTGCAGATATAGAAAGGGTAGCAGAAGAAACATTGTCCAGATTTGGAAGAATTGATATATGGGTAAATAATGCTGGAGTAATGGCGAGTGGAAAATTTGAAGAGATTCCAATGGAGATTCACGAACAGGTTATTAAAACTAATCTATTTGGTTATATGCATGGAGCTTACAATGCTATTAAAATTTTCAAAAAACAGAATGAAGGGATATTAATTAATAATGTTTCTATAGGAGGATATATGCCCGCACCTTACAGTTCTGTATACTCGGCAACTAAGTACGGTATTAAAGGAATGATGGATGGCCTTCAAGGCGAAATTTCAAATTATGCCAACATTCATGTCTGTAATTTATACCCCCAACTTCAGAAATCAACCGGGAATCTTCACTCTGCAAAATACTCAGGATTTAAGATGGGGATACCTCCCATTGCTTCAGATCCAAGAGATACCGCTGCAAAAATGGTTGAATTAGCTAGGAAACCGAAAAAAGATTTATTTCCCGATTTCAGATCTTATGCAATTACTTCAATTTACAGACTTTTTCCTAAAGTAGTAATCAATACGGCATCAGCTGGTGTACGGTTAATGATGAAAATAAAGAATGGTCCTGAAGTATCGGGGAATATACTTGAGCCTTCAAAAGACCCACACAGAATATACGGTATACCTCCTTTAAATACGTCCAAAAGCGTTAAAGTAGCTGCATTAATTGGAGTTGTGGCTGGATTTGCTGTAATCGCATTAAAAAAGGGCTCAGTAAATAAGAGTAATTCGTAGTATGCATAATTATATCTTGATATTGGAGAGAGATTAACTTAAGGTAATATAAAACGGATTAGGAAATAAAAAAGCCGACATCGAAGAGTGCAATCTTCAAATGTCGGTTGTGTGACGAAGACTAGCGTATCTTCAAACACTTTTATCGATGATTTGGTTCGATTAAGTCAAATTAAAAATGAATTATATCCCTCTAATTTATCTAATAAATCTTCTAACTTTTTTGTTTGATACAATTTAATTTTCAAAACTTGTAAAAATTAACATTGGAATAATGAGTGGTTAATTGGCTGTTCCAGCCTTGTACTCGTAACCGAAGAAATATCGAAACATTTGGTGCAAGATTTAGAAATTAATAAGCCTATCATGTGATAAAGACGAGTATATCTTAAAACATTTTTATCAATGAATTAGTTCGATTGTACCAAATTAAATAATACTTATTGAATCCATTTTTCTTCAGAAATATTCAGTATTTTAATTTGAAATTTGCTGTAAATTAGGATAAGCAAACCAATTCCTAATTTTATTAGTTTAAGTTTTCAAATTATTAAATTTGGGATTCAAATTTGAAATGCAGTAAAAGTGGAATCAACAGACAATTTCGAATCTCATTCTCTATTTCAGCTGTACAAAGCACTAAACCTTCCTGTAGATCTGTTCGATCTCACGGAGGGATTCACTATTTTCAATTTAAGAGATATTCCGTTCAAACTTCCTTATCAATCTGCGTCTTACCGACCCAATTTTTTCTCTTTCTTGTTCGTAAAGAACGGAAGTGGAAGATATACAATCGATGAGCAAAGCTTTGAAGTTGAACCACATTCAATCTATTTTACCAATCCAAGTAATTATCGAACATTCAGCTGGAAGGAAATCGAGGATATTTTGTTAATTACTTTTGACGAAACCTTTCTTAAAAAATACATTGGAAAAGATGTCTACAATGATTTTCCATTTCTCCTTACTGAAACTGTACGGCCAAGAGTGTTGGCAGATGATTTTTTCAAAGAAGTCGGGGCGATTAATGTTCAGATATTAAATGAATACAGAAAAAGTACAACTTCAAAATATAAAATCATCGGTCATCTGTTAGCGGTACTTCTTTTTAAGATTAAAGAACATATCTGGAACGATTATAATCCCATCTACGAAGGAAATCGCAGTTCCCAGATTGTTATTTCTTTTAAAAGGATTTTGGAACGGCATTATCGTGATCTGAGTTCGGGTAAAGCGGATCAGGCTTTCAGGGTACAGGATTATGCGAATGCCCTCAATCTGCATCCCAATTATCTGAGTAGTGTTATCAAAAG
Source organism: Chryseobacterium sp. T20 (assembly GCF_047345655.1). Lineage (NCBI taxonomy): Bacteria > Pseudomonadati > Bacteroidota > Flavobacteriia > Flavobacteriales > Weeksellaceae > Chryseobacterium > Chryseobacterium sp. T20. The sequence continues at coordinate 126,875 of NZ_JBLFDU010000001.1, read as the reverse complement.
CAAAACTGGGAAAAATATTACTGGCTGGATTGCCGAGAAAACACTTACAGAGGCAAAGTCCTTATTGCAAAATGGAGATATACCTATCAAAGAAATTAGCTACAGACTGGGATTTTCCGAAACCTCGCATTTCAGCAACTTTTTTAAAAAATATGAGAGGACCTCACCTGTTTTATATAGAAAATCTCATCACTAATAAGATGTTCTTTATTTCTAAATAACTTTTAACGACTCATTTTGCCTACTCAACGAAAACTACCTCAAATATTAATATTCCGGCCGAAATTTACATCATAAATTAAACCAATATAATAGAATATGATGAAAAGAAAAATCGGAATTATAGAAATAATACAGATACCGGCTGCATAGATTATAGAACCAGAGATTCCATAACTGGGCTAGTGAAATTCATAAAGAAATTGCTTAGACAATATGATTTACACTTTAGATAAAATCATTATAAAAAAAATATGAAAACTATGTTTAAACTGCTATTAGTTATATTGATCACTTTTTGTGCAAGCTCAACAGGAGTTGTTTTTGCACAAAAATTACCGGTTAAAAATATTGTTCTTGTTCATGGAGCTTTTGTAGATGGTTCCGGATGGGAAGGCATATATAGAGAACTTACAAAAAAAGGATATCATGTTTCTGTAACTCAACAGACTTTATTGTCTTATGAGGATGATGTAAAACAGGTAAACAGGATTATTGACCAGCAGGACGGCCCCTGTATTCTAGTAGGTCACAGCTATGGTGGAGCAATTATTACGACCGCCGGAAACAATCCAAAAGTTGCAGGACTTGTCTATCTTGCTGCACATGCTCCGGACGAAGGCGAATCTGAAGCAGACAACGCAAAAAAATATCCGTCTGCCTATAAATCTTTAATCAAAGGTGATGACGGATTTGATTACATCAACCCTAACAACTTTCCTTCAGATTTTGCAGGTGGTGTGGCAAAGGAGAAAGCCGATTTTATGGCTGTTTCTCAAACTCCGACAAAAGATTCGGTTTTTCATGCTATAATCCATATTCCTGCCTGGAAATCGAAACCCGTTTGGTATATGGTTGCAAAGGCAGATAGAATTATAAATCCTGATCTGGAACGTTTATACGCCGAAAGAGCGAAAAGTAAAAAAATAGTAGAAGTTCAGGGAGCTAGTCATTGTGTCTTTATGACGCATCCGAAGGAAGCAGCTGAACTGATCGTTGAAGCCAGTAAAGGAAGTCAATAAATTTAATTTTATTCCTGTAAACAAACATCCAAAATTTCTGACAGTAAAGGATAGAACCAGATATCAAAGGTTATATGACACGCCTTATCATACAGATATGGTAATAGCTTTCGATTTTTTGCCCTTCTCTTTTGCTGGTCTCTGCATTGATCATAATTATTTACTGTTGGAAAACAAATAATCCATATTATACGTGCATAAAAGCTTTAGATGAAAGCAAAGTAACTTACAGCGTTATTATTCTATATAAATTTCATAGCACATACCAATTGCTGTTCTGTAATATTTGCAACTTTTGATTTAATATTTGCAAGAGACAAAGGTGCCGGCCCCAGTACCTTTGAATAACAAACATTAGCTGAATTGAATCCTTTTAGAGATATCCGGAAATTAAAAAAAATGCATTAGAAATTTTTAGGTAAAAGGAGATTCAAATCGAAACCAATTAAATTAAAAAATTGCAAATATGGGACGAATATTCATTACAGGATCTTCCGATGGCCTAGGTATGATGGCCGCAAAATTATTGATCCAGCAGGGACATCAGGTAGTGCTTCATGCTAGAAATCAGGATAGAGCCGAAGAAGCGCTTCAAGCAAATCCAAAATCTGAGGCGGTGTTGACTGGTGATCTCGCCAGTATTTCAGAAACCATCGATCTCGCTAAAGAAGTAAATAAACTCGGAAGATTTGATGCTGTTATCCATAACGCGGCGGTTGGCTACCGGGAATCTAGGAAAATTATGACTATAGATGGTTTACCGCACGTCTTTGCCATAAATAGCCTTTCTCCGTACATCCTTACCGCGCTTATTGAGAAACCCAAAAGGCTTATTCATATGAGCAGCGGTCTTCACCGCGACGGAGATAGCAGTCTTAACGACCTTTTCTGGGAACAAAGAAACTGGAACGGTTTCCAGGCCTATGCAGATTCCAAATTACACAATGTTCTTCTTGCCTTCGCAATTGCCGGAAAATGGAAAGATGTCGCTTCAAATGCACTAGAGCCGGGCTGGGTGGCGACTAAAATGGGAGGGGCCGGTGCTCCGGACAGCCTTGCAGATGCCCCAGTAACGCAGGTCTGGTTAGCTTCTTCTATGGATAATGAGACACTTAAGTCGGGAGGATATTATTATCACAAAAAACCACAGACTGTGCATCCTGATGCCAGAAATACGGACATACAGGAGATGTTCATTAATAAATGCGCTGAGATATCAGGTATAGCACTTCCCGAATAACATACGCTTTCCTTAGGGCTGCAATTCTTTAAAATTTGCAACTCATCCTTTAATATTCGCAACAATACAGGGCATTGGTGATTATACCTTTGACCTAAGAAATTAAAATCTAACAACACAAAAAACGGAACTGCCATAGTAATCCTGAATATAAAAGGGACAGGTAAGTTTCATCAAACAAAAAATAAATAAAATGAAAAATTTAACAGAAAAAGTGGCAGTAGTAACCGGATCATCAAAAGGAATCGGTGCTGCTATTGCGCTAAAATTGGCACAGAAAGGTGCTAAAGTTATTGTGAATTACAGTGGCAACCAGGCCGCAGCAGATGAGACTGTATCACGTATCACTTCTACCGGAGGACAGGCTATTGCAGTCAAAGCTGACGTAAGCAGAAAAGAAGAAGTGGAATACCTTTTTGATAAAACCATTGAGCATTTTGGAAAAGTAGATATATGGGTAAACAATGCAGGAGTGATGTTGAATGCACTAATCAAAGATCTTTCAGAAGAACAGCTGGAAAAACAGCTGGATATTAATATAAAAGGTGTTTTTTACTCCCTGCAACAGGCGGCCACCAAACTTTCTGATAATGGAAGTATCATCAACCTTTCTTCAACGGTGACCCGGACTATTTTTCCGACTTATGGCGTATATGCTGCCACTAAAGCTGCTGTAGAACAGATGAGCCGCATTTTTGCCAAAGAAATTGGTTCAAGAGGAATCAATGTCAATTGTGTATTGCCCGGCCCTACAGGAACCGATTTGTTCCTTAACGGAAAATCTGAGGAACTGATCAAACAGCTTGCTTCTACGAATGCATTCGGTCGTTTGGGAACTCCTGAAGACATAGCGGAAGTGGTGGCATTTCTTGCATCCGACCAGGCAAAATGGATATCTGGGCAAAGCATAGGCGCCAATGGAGGGATGGCCTAAATAAATTTCTAAAATCAAAACTAAAATATTATACAATGAACACCTTAGTAAACAAAGTAGCCTTGATTACAGGATCAGGAAGAGGTTTGGGAAAAGCCATTGCAGAGCGTTATGCCGCTTTAGGTGCAGATATCGTACTGAATTACTCAAAAGATAAATCTTCTACAGATCAGGTAGAAAGCAATATCAGGGCGATGGGCGTAAAAGTTATTTCTATCCAGGCCGATGTCAGTAAAGTAGAAGATATTAAACGACTTTTCGCAGAAGCAAAAAGGGTATTCGGTAAAATTGATATCGTGGTGGCCAACGCCGGTATAGAAATGGTGGAAACGCCTGTAACAGAATTTACAGAAGAGCAGTTTGACCGCCTGTTTTCAATCAACACCAAAGGAGCCTATTTCACGATGCAGCAGGCTGCACTAAATGTAGAGGATAACGGCCGTATTATTTATATTGCATCCAGTACTACGGCTTTTCCGGTTCCGGGTATGGCGGTGTACGGAGGAAGTAAAACCACACCACGATACCTGGTTGATGTATTGTCAAAAGAAATCGGGTACCGCGGGGTAACTGTCAATTCCATTATCCCTTTCGCGGTTGATCATTCCGGTATCTTCGCAGAGGAGGGAAGTTATCCTGAACTGAGAAAATCGCTGCTTGACAGTTGTCCGATGGGCCGTTTAGCAGAAGTGGAGGATGTGGCCAATGCAGCAGAATTTTTTGCGGGGAGTCTTTCTTCATTTGTTAACGGACAGCATTTATTGGTTAATGGTGGGGCCAACCAGTAAAATATCACGTAAAGAAGATGTATAGATTCTTATTGCCGATCCTGCTCATGATTAATTTATCTGCGTGTGGGCAAATGGGTAATCATAACCATAAAGCGACAACAATAATGGAATACGAAAAAATAAGCAACGAAAATGTCCGTGCTGCTATTGAGGCGTGGCAAAAAGCTGCCTCCAAAGAGTGGCTTTTCTATTTCAGTAAGAATGCAACCCTTCTTGATGATGGTCATTCAAGAGATTTCATGAAATTTTCAACCGAAGCAATTGGTAAAGAACGTTTTACCTCCATCGATAAAGTTGAAAACAGTAGTATGGATATTTATGGAAAATTCCATAGTGATACTTGGGGTGATTTCAAAACATACTTCAAATTCAGAATAGGTAAAGACGGAAAGTTCGACCAGCTGCAGATCGGACAGGCCAACTATTAATTGGTGGTAATAATTTTTTGTAGCATATTTTTTTAACATAAAGAATTAAAAATGAAAACATTAGAAAATAAAAGGATAATTGTTCTTGGCGGTAGTTCAGGACTTGGACTGGCAACAGCTCAGGCAGCAGCGGCGGATGGTGCAGAAGTGATCATTGTATCAAGCAATCAACAGCGAATTGATCAAGCGCTTGCAACCCTGCCGGAAAACAGTAAAGGTTTTGCCTTGAGCCTAGACAGGGAAGAAAATATAAAATCATTTTTCAGCAGTATAGGCAACTTCGATCACCTGGTTTATACTGCCGGCGAAAATATTTCAATGAGCATGGTTGATGATACCGACATAGAAAAAGGAAAGGATTTTTTCACCATTCGGTTTTGGGGTGCGTTTGCAGCGATTAAATATGGTAAACAATATATCAACGAAGGCGGAAGTATTAACTTAATGAGTGGCAATTTTGGGCAACGCCCTGCTGCCGGGTATAGTTTAGGTGCTACGATTTGTGGTGCTATGGACGCTTTTACAAAAGCGATGGCAGTAGAGCTGGCTCCAATACGGGTAAACAATATTGCCGCTGGTATCATAGACACAAACCTATGGGGTAACCTACGCCAAGAAGACAAAGAAAGCTTTTTCAGTCATTTGGAAAAAACACTTCTGCTAAAAAGAGTGGGACAGCCAATAGATGTTGCAGATACGTTTGTATTCCTTATGAAGCAGGAATATATAACCGGACAATCATTGATCATTGATGGAGGAGCAGTATTGGTTTAGCAAACAAAATTATGAATGCATTGATACTTAATTAATGATTTATGAGAAAAAACTGTAAGTTAGCCTTATTAGGCCTTTTTATAACGGGTTGGGCATCTGCGCAAATCGATACACCCGAACTCGGAGAACTTCGTCAGGGAAAGGAATATAATATTTCTCAGAAGCAGACCTTTCCTGATTTCTCTTATCAGTCTTCTGACCATGAAGATCTAACAAAGATCCGAACAAAATACGGTCTTGATGCCATTGCAGGAAAAGGAAGTGATATTGAAAGAGCAAAAAGACTGTTGAAGTGGTTCCATGAAGAGGTCCCTCACAATGATGCCCCGAATATCGAATCCCTAAACGCCATAAGCATTATTGATAGCTACCGAACTAAAAAGCAGGCGCATGGATGCTATCCGCTTTCCATTGCGATGAATGAAGTGTTCCTGGCCATGGGATTCCAGTCCAGAACCGTGATCTGCTTTTCAGGGAGATACCCCAGCCCGGAAGGAGGACATGTCATCAATTCTGTTTATATCCCTTCCCTAAAGAAATGGATCTATATGGATCCACAGGATAATGCTTATATAATGGATGAAAAAGATAATCTGCTCAGTATTGCGGAAGTACGAGAACGCTTAATAAGCGGAGGAGTATTAAAACTTAACGCAGACGCAAACTATCATGGAAAGGCTGACGATCTTAACGATTACCTCTACACCTTTATGGCCAAAAATCTTTATAGGCTGATCTGCCCGCTGAAAAGTGAGTTTGGCTCGCAGACGCGTGCAAAAGGAAAAACAATACAATATGTAGAACTCCTGCCGGTAGCCAGTAAAGATCCGGTCGTTGATGGATTTGAAACAAATACAAATGCTAAAACAGGCGTCAACGTCATTAATTTTCACACTAATAATGACAGGCTTTTCTGGAAAAAACCATAATCCTCATTTTGGATTATCAATCCCTTAATCTGGTTTATTCGTTGGCCGATATGCAGTAGATATTTGCAGTATCAAAAGTGTTAAACAAATTAAATATCAAAAAAATGAACAAAACAGTATTGATCACTGGAACATCATCAGGCTTTGGAGCCGCAACTGCAAATTATTTCGCTGCTAAAGGCTGGAATGTTATCGCAACAATGAGAGATACCACTAAAGATGGAAATCTCGACAAGTCAGAAAATATCTTTGTTACTCAATTAGATGTTCAGGATAAGAATTCTATTGATAGAGCAATCGCTGAGGGAATAAACCACTTCGGAAATATTGATGCAGTGGTAAACAATGCAGGATATGGTCTTTTCGGAATTTTTGAAAGTGCATCCCGTGAAGCTATCCAAACCCAATTTGACGTGAATGTATTTGGGGCAATGGATGTAACAAGAGCCGTTTTACCTCATTTTCGTTTCCAAAAATCAGGTACTATTATCAATATCAGTTCAGGTGCCGGTGCCATCGGTTTTCCTATGGCTTCGATTTACAGTTCATCCAAATTTGCCTTGGAGGGATGGACTGAAGGATTAAGGTATGAATTGATGTCATTGGGTATTGCTGCAAAAATCATTGAACCGGGGGGAGCACCGCAGACCGGCTTTATGAACCGTATGGGTGATGAAGGTTTAGGCCTACAATTGATCGAAGATTATCTTCCTTTTTTAGAGCAGATTGGTAAAGTTTATGGTGGAATGGCGGGAGCTGCAGATACTGATGCAGTAGAAAAAGTGGTACAAGCGATTTACGAAGCTGCCACTGACGGAACTGATCGTTTGCGCTATTCTCCTACTAACGACATCAAGCCTATTCTGAACGCACGAAGAAATACTTCTGAAGTAGAATATCAGGCGTTTACAAACAATATTTTCCTATCCAAATAAGCAGATCAATGAAAACGATATTTATAACCGGGGCTTCTTCCGGATTGGGGAAGGCAACTGCAAAATTACTGGCATCAAAAGGATGGAATATAATTGCAACAATGAGGTATCCCGAGAAAGAAACTGAACTGAACCAAATCAAAAACATCCATATTCTTACATTGGATGTAACAGATTTTTCATCCATTGAAAAAGCAGTTGCGGCGGCTATTCAAATTGGCCCTGTAGATGTGGTGTTCAACAATGCAGGGTACGGCCTGACAGGTCCATTAGAAGGGTATAAAGATGAACAAATCACGCGACAGTTCAATACTAATGTTTTGGGAGTTGTCCGGGTAACAAAGGCTTTTCTTCCTCATTTAAGGGAGAAACGTAATGGCTTAATTATCAGCACAACTTCTATAGGCGGATTGGTCGCATTCCCGTTTTCTTCCATTTATCATGCGACAAAATGGGCTGTTGAAGGGTGGAGCGAAAGCCTGTCTTTCGAGCTTGCTGCCCATGATATCCAGGTAAAGACCATCTCGCCTGGCGGAATTGCTACAGATTTTATGAGCAGGTCGCTGGATCTTGGTAAGCATGAAGCTTATTCAGAACAGTTTGACAAGTTCCTGGCAAGTTTTGAAAACAGTGAAAGTCCGCTTCAATTTTCAACTCCTGAATCTATTGCCTCTGTAGTTTACGAAGCCATAACGGACGGTAAAGACCAGCTCCGTTACCTGGTGGGCAATGATGCCATATCGACGTATCAGCACAGGTTAAACATCGGGGCTGAAGAATTCAGAAAACAGATTGCAAAAGGACTGGAGGGTTAAAATCTATTGTAGTTAAAAATGGCTAATTTTAAACGGTCAATTCATGTATAATAAAAATTCTTAAAATTAAATCATGATCGATAAATCAGTTAAAAGAAAGGAACTGCATTATTTTAAGTCAATTAGTGATTTATGTAAAGGGCTGGGGGTTGCCGGCCCTTTACATCCGCTTATCGTTTCTGTAAACCACACTGATATTTCTCCGGAATCAGAAGTGAAATATCTTGTTCACGACTTTTATATGGTATCCTATAAAAGTAACTTGAAGGGCAAATTGAAATATGGACAGGGGTACTATGACTTTGATGAAGGGGGATTAATATTTGTAGCTCCGGGACAGGCTCTTGCGGTCGCTGATGATGATAATTGTAGTGGATTGAGCCTTTTCATCCATTCAGATTTTTTTGCGGGGCATCCACTTGCCAGGTTAATGACAAAATTCGGATTTTTTGGTTACAATATAAATGAAGCCCTTCATCTTTCAGAAAAAGAAAAGAACAAAGTATTGCACATTTTTGAAGATATCAAAGAAGAAATCGAAACAGTAATAGACGATACAAGCCAGGAACTGATCATTTCATACTTGGAAGTTTTGCTTAATTACAGTAACCGCTATTATAAACGGCAGTTTATCACGAGAAAGGCAATAAACAGCCCTTTGATAGAGCGGTTTGAAACGCTGCTTAACAATTACTATGGAGATGAGGAATCAACACAGAAAGGTATTCCATCAGTTAGTTATTTTTCAGCAAAGTTGCATGTATCATATGGTTATTTGGGTGATCTACTAAGAAATATGACAGGAATGAATACACAGCAGCATATCCACGCTAAATTGATCGAAGTTGCTAAACAAAAGCTGTCGACATCGGAACTTACTGCTGCCGAAATTGCTTATGAGCTGGGATTTGAGTATCCGCAATCATTTAATAAACTTTTCAAAAACAAAACCGGACTGACCCCACTGCAATTTAGGGAACAGCTTAATTAACCTCCACATCAACCGTAAAAAACAACTTTACAAAGTTCAGGAAACAATATTTAATCAAATTTTTATTTCCTGCTTTTCAATAACTCTGTCCCCCAAAAAATAAAATAATAATAATGAACACCGTTAAAAATCTTAAGGTCATATTTCTGATTATCCTAGCAGCTTCAAATTCGTACGCACAAGATATACAGCAAAAAATAAAAGACATTGTTGACTCCACTTACGCTGCCGATCCAAAAGCTGTAGGTTTTGCATTATATGTGGAAGCCCCGGATCAAAATCTTTCCTTCAGTTATGCTGTTGGATATTCAGAAAGGGAAACAAAGCAGAAATTAACAGCAGATCAGCCCATACTGATTGCGAGTACAACCAAACCTTATGTTGCGGCCACCATCTTGCGATTGGCTGAAAAAGGAAGATTGGATATCAATCAACCGCTAAAAAAATATCTTACTTCAAAATCTGATCAGGTATTATCAACTGCTGGCTACAATACAAACAGCATCACCTTAAAACATCTTTTATCCCATACATCAGGTATAAGAGACTATGTGGATGAAGGATATTTTAAATTTATCGGAGAACATCCGCAACATGCGTGGACACGGGAGGAGCAGATCATAAGAGCAGCTGGACTAGGTAAACCACTGTCAAATCCTGGCGAAGGTTTTCACTATGCTGATATCAACTTTGTATTACTTACTGAAGTTATAGAGAATGTGACGCACCAGCCCTATTACAAAACGATGAGAAAACTGCTGGGCTACAAAAAGCAAGGTTTGAAAGTTACCCGGTTTGCAAAATTTGAAAATGCACTTGAAAATACAGCTCCACAGACCCATCAATATTGGGATCAATTTGGATGGGATACCTATAATCTTGATACTTCTTGGGATTTGTATGGCGGAGGTGGAATTGTAACCAATGTGAAAGAAATGGCTATTTTTTTTCAGCAACTTTTTGGTGGTAAGATTATAAAAAACAAAAATGTTCTCGCTCAGATGACAACCGATGTACCGCCAAATTTGGAAATCAACTATTGTCTTGGTATCCGCAAAGTTAAGTATGCAGGGTTTTTAGCGTACAATCACGGAGGCGGATTGGGAACAGATGCCGTTTATATTCCTCAGTTGAATGCTTCTATAGCAGTCGTGGCTCTGGAAGCAGGCCATCGTCCTGTAGCAGTTGAAATCAGCAAGAAAATAGCAGGTTTACTTAACGGCAATAAATAAAGCAATTATATACTTTAATGTATATAATTTTTAAATAAAAAAAGGTGCCAGCTGTCTTCAGTTGGCACCTTTTGGCTCTTGGTGACCTTAACGAGCGTATCTTCAAACACTTTTATTGATGATTTGATTCGTTTGAGCCAAATTAAACAGGAATTGGCTATTCCAAATCTAGCATTAAATTTCTCCTAATTATGAAGATTTTTTGCAATATAATTTTAAATAGTTGAAATAATCTAAGTTGAAATAGTTTTACTTTATTTTACTTAGATTGGCTTCCACCTTTTCATAGAAATTTTACGAAGAATATTTTAATTGTACGTAGTTAATAGGATTTATGTAAAGATGAAACGTGATACATTTAAGTATATATATTGTTACCTAAGGGTATTATAACTACTTTTTAAGTAATTCTCTAGCTTCTTCACGAGATGATTCCCTTATGTTATTTTTTAAATTATTAATTTCATCTATATTATTATAAGATTTTATTGTATTAGTATTCGATTTTTTATTAATGTCAGTTTTGGCTGCTCCTTGACTTGCTAATAATGCTGCTTTTAATTCTGCATATTTTTCGAATAAGTGTGAGTTAATCAAAGGAGACTTAACATTTATTTTTTTTGATGTATTTGTCCTATATAAATTATTATTCATCGAGTGACAAGTAAAACAATTCATTCCTCCTGTTTGGAATGTGGTTTCCATAGTGACATTTGCTAAATCTAAACTACCAAAACTTTGCCCATTACCGGTACCGTATGGTTTTGATAAATCTCCATCTAGCAACTCATTAATTGGAGCATTAGTTTTTGACCATATAGAGCCAACTAATTTATAATTTGTCCATATTTTAACTTTATCATTCGTAAGGGTTTTTTTAGCTAATTCGTTACTAGATTTAATCATTTTAACAAACTCTTCATCTTCTTTAATAACGTCCATTCCTTGAGATGCCTGATTGTATCTAACTCCTTCAGGATAGGATTGAAATACTTTATTTTTAACTTTTGGAGTAAGGGTGGTTTTATCTTGAATAATTCCATCTTCTGTATTCCCAACAGAGTTTCCATCGAATAATGTGTATTTATCTGATTTAGAATTTACAGGGTCTCCATGAAAACTTGTTCTATCTGGTGCTAAATCTCGTTGATCAAAAGTTGACCATACGCCTTCAGGGTGCTCTGCTGTAACTGTAAATATATGAAAACCAATCATAGACATTCTTTTTAGCTCAGCGTTATTATAATTTTCGTAAAAATTTTTATTAGGTTGATTAACAATTGCAGTTATATTAAAAGTTTTACTAGAATCTACCACTTGAGATGTTTCTATCCAAGCTATTTTAATTTCGGTAGCACCAACTGGATATTGATTTTTACTCTCACGAATAGAACGCTTTAAGCTGTCATTTTTTAGTATTTCAGCTGCTTGGCTAATAATTGATGATGCATCGGCTGAATTAAACATCTCTAATATTCCGTCATTAGCATGTATCGAATATCTTACAAGAGAGTTGCTCTTGCTGCTCAATTTTGTTCCGTCTGCTTGTTGATACAAATCTAAGATTAATGGTAATCTACCATCTTTTATGTATGAAGATGGTAATCCTTTCTTTTTTAAAGAATCTATTTTTATTTCTTCACCAAAATCATTAACCTGTTTTAATTCTTTCATAAATAAAGGAACATTATCTTCGGTATTTGACGTTAACCATAAAAATTTTTGCCAAGACCAGTCAACAAACATTTGATCATTGTCAAGAACTATGGTATCAACCGTATTTTTAATTTCGTTATTCTTATTGTAATCTTCAAAAATACTTACTAAGCTTGTTTTAGTTGTAGAGTAAGTCTTTTTTTTACAAGATGTAAGCCCCAGTAAAGTAGCTGTTGTAATGCTCAAAAGCATCAGTTTTTTAAATTTTAATTTCATGGTTATTTAGTTAATTATTTTTTAATTGATTATTTTTTTTAATTGCAATAAGATTCTTTAGTGATAACTAAAAAAAATTATTACACTATTTTACAAATCCAACTTTATACCATATAAATTTGTAAAATTTTAGTCTGAAATTAATTTCCCATTTAGGAACTCGAGGATGTTCCATATGCTCTGTTAGCATAATAATAGTTACTAAAATCATGGCTAAATTATGCCCCACAGGTAAAAGCATAGGGAATAACATCAATCCCCAACCTGCACCAACACAATATAATCCATGTATGGCCCCATATTTAAAAGACTCATAAATACCCTTTAAAAATCTTGAACTTACTATCGTTTGTTTATGGCATTTATTTAAAAAAATCTGTTTCCAAGGTGAGAATTGCCATATTAATGTTAAAACTCCAACTATAATTGCAGGGACAAATGAGTTTGGAAATTTTAAATTAAGCCCTATAATAATCCACACCATTCCAAACCCTACAACAGACCATGTCGCTAAATATCCTACAATAAAGTTTAAACAATTAGTGAAACGATATTTTGATAAAGTCTGAAAACTCAATAATTCAAGATGTGAAATCAATTTAGGTAACATCATTGCGATCACCATTAATGTCCATCCTAAAAGTTGATTAGATATAGGGTTCATTTCTAATAACATTTCGAAAGATTGCATAGACGAACCCGCTGATGATACATGACAGTGTTCAATGGTCATGATATTACCTGGATTAAACAAAAGTATAATCCAGGTAATAATACTCACCGTCCATAGTATTTTTTTTATCATAAATGGCTTGATATTATAATTTATAAATACTAATTCTGTCGATAGTTAATGAATCTTTGTTTAAATCATTTTCTAATTGAAGACGTACCGACTGAATTATATTGTTTAAATTGTTGACAGTCTTTAATATGTTGGTAATCTCTATGCTAAAATTTAGTCCGTTTCCAGCATGATGAGAATTTTCGTTACTCGCTGAGGACAAGCCAAATAGACCAATAGATTCAACCAATTTATCCTCAATAAAAACATCGATAATATTTGAATCACGAGTCCCTTTTACACCTTCTAATAATAAAAAGTATTTACTATTTGAATCAATATTATTCGATTTGCTTAATTGTAAATTATTAATTGAAGAAAATTCCGGTTGAAAAACCTTGGTATTAAAAATATTAACATTTTCTGTAGCTATAAGAAGCTCAGGTTGGTTATTTTCGTTTTCCGATAATTGATTATCAATACCTTCCATATTTTTTAAAATTTCTAAAAGATTATCATAATTATAGCTGTAATTTTCACCCTGTACATTGATTTGATTTACATCATTAACATCTTTTGGAGCGTATTCCCAATTGTTTGGATATGGCATAATAAAAATTCGATCACCCATTGATGCAGGACCATTAAGCCAATTTGGAACTACAGGATTCTTATTTCTCATTTTATTCCATAAGTTCCATAATCTATCAATATTTGAATGATGATAATAAAATATAGGATCTAAAGCTGCCGTATTGGGTACAGACATTAGACCACTTTGGTTATCTGTATTTTCTGAGCCAATTTCAACATGACCAATATTATGCGGATTACTTTCTAGTTTACCAGTAAAATTACCATTATGAGGAAAATTAGTCTTACCGCCACCATATCCAACTATTATATTTTTTATGGATGTAAAAAAATTAGTATTTTGACAATTATTATTAACACGATTGTCAATTCCTGTACCATAACGTTCCTTAACATATAATGGATTTTTTAATTCGCTTCCATCAAAAATAAATTTAGCTTCAGCGGTAAATTCAAACGGAATTGATTTTTCATTTACAATATCCCAATATGGTAAAGCCCAATCTTCTGGCCCTCCTTTCGAAACAATAACATCTCTTAATAGTTTTTCTAAAGACACCAAATATCCTCTATGCCAAGCCGAGAAATACCATGTTCCGTGTTGACATTGATCCCAATATTTTTCTTGAATAGATTTATCGGGAAAATCTTTAATCATGTCTTGATTAATGTAGGCAATATTATCCCAATTGAGATATTTATTCTTGTTTTTTATTTTAGCTGATTCAGTTACATATTGACCATGAATAGCTGCATAAAACCACCAGCTAGTTGGTTCTGAAATTGGTATTTGCTGAAGGAAGTAAACTCCTACAGCGTACCAATAGGTTTCTTCATTTCTAAAATTTCCTTTTGATTGATCTGAAGGATCGATATTTTGTATCCATCCATTTTTTCTAATGTAATCCATGTTTTTATCTTGTTATATGGTTTTTAAATTGATTTTAAATCAGATAAAATATCTAGATTTATCTAATTAATTTGCTGAGCATCTTTCCTTTCCAAATTGTTTTTTTTAAATTTTTAAACATTGTGTAATCTTCTTTTGCTTTTAGCAACCAATAATTAGATTTAATAGTTAATACTTTATCAACAAAACAATATTAATGTAATTCTGGTGAAAATAATTCAGTATTACTACTGAATTATGAAGTAATGTATTATAGAATGGTTACTAAATTTTCATATGGTATTTAATTGAATCTCTTATCTTATAATTTCATGAACTTCAACTAAGTTGTGGAAAATTATTGTACCCAAAATTTCTGTTAAGGAACTAAATCGAGTGCTTTTGGATCATGCGCAAAAGTTGGGGGCATTTTTAGTTGGAGTATCTTTGTAATATGATAAGCGATCATGAACTTCTTAAATTACTACTGCCAGAATTTTTGGTAGAACACTTTGATATTACTAAAGCGGAACAGCATAATACAGAACTTCATATTTATTTTGAAGAAAAGAATATCATTTCCCATGAATATTCAGATCGTTTAATAGAGTCCAAAGGCTTTGTACCTGAAATTACCGTAGATGATTATCCTTTGAGGGAAAAAATCGTGAAACTTCATATAAAAAGAAGAAGATGGACTGATAAATCATCAGGCGAAATACTTCAAAGAGACTGGGAGCTTATTTCTAAAGGAACCCGAATGACCAAAGACTTTGCGACATTCTTAAAAAAAATTAGCCGATACTAAAGCCCTTCCTTTACAGGTTATTGCTGATCTTTTTGGTATCAATGGAAAAACTTTCCAAAAACTTTCCAAAAACAAACTCAGTGATTATTTGAATTGGGAACAGAAGCCCCATGCCGGAGATTGGATTCTTTATTTCTGCAATCTCTCAGATTCTTTATCATTAGATGAGGTTGCTCTTTCTGATGGTGAACTTTACAGTGTCCTTACTTCCAAAAAAGCAAAGGGGAGAAAAGGGAGCATTGTAGCCATTGTGAAAGGGACTAAAAGTGATATTGTTATCGAACATCTTTTAAGAATCATCAGAAAGCTTCGCAAAAAAGTAAAGGAGATTACTTTGGATATGGCAGGTTCTATGAAACGTATTGCTAAAAGATGTTTTCCCAATGCTTCTCAGGTTATTGATCGTTTTGATGTTCAAAAACTCGCTACAGAAGCTCTTCAGGAAATGAGAATAAAGTACAGGTGGGAAGCTATTGAAAGAGAAAATGAACTCATTGAAAATCATTCCAAAGATAATAAGCCTATCATCATAGAAGTTTTTGGAAACGATGACAGCCGGAAACAGCTTTTGGCAAGAAGTAGGTATTTGTTGTACATAAGCAGGGAAAAATGGAAGGAGTCTCAGAAACAAAGGGCTGAAATACTTTTTAGAGAATACCCTGATTTGGAAAAAGCGTATGCACTGACCGATGGTCTTAGAAAGATTTATAATCAGAATATTGTAAAATCTGTGGCCATGACTAAATTAGCCCATTGGTTCAGAGAGGTTGAAGAAGCAGGATTTAGATCATTTTTCACTTTAAGAAAGACTGTTATGATTCATTACAGAGATATCCTGAATTATTTTGACAAAAGAAGCACTAATGCTGCTGAATCTTTCAATGCTAAAATAAAAAACTTCAGATTACAACTTAGAGGAGTCAAAGATCGTACATTTTTTCTCTTCAGATTAACCAAACTTTTTGCATGGCCCCCAAGTTTATCGCCTGAACCTATATTTTAGTGTAAGATCTTATCCCTCAAAGAAGCTTTGTTTGGTGCTCTGAAAATAAAATAAACGGCGCCAACTATTTTTAGTTGGCGCCTTTTTGACTATTTGTGAACTTGCTGGTTGGAACATCGAACCAATTTTTAAAAGATCTGGAATATGTTTTAGATGTATGTGGTTGATAATAATGATATTGAGAATTGATTGTTTTGGTTTGAATCTTGTTAAGTTTAGTTCTTAATTTTAATTAACATGAAATAGTAAGAATACATAAAGTCATTTTGAATGATAGTGCTTGTTATTGGTATAATTAAAACAAAAATCTCAATCCTTAATAGTAAGAACGGAGATTTTTGTTTTAATAAAATGATGGTTTGTCACCATAAATACCAGGCTTATTGACACCTACACTGGCTCTTACATCTTTTTCAGGATGCTCTATAATATTGGCAATATAAGCTGCAACTGCTTTTCGGGCTACTTCAGTTCCAATAAAAGGTTCTCCCTTTTGTGTTGTTTCATAATCGGTCTCATTTTTATCCGTTAACCAGGAAGGACGGACAATGGTGTAATCAAGATCGGATTTTTCAATGATTTGAGCCGCTTTACTGTATCTCACCAGCTCAGAACCAATAATCCGGTTATTCCATTCTCCAAACTTACCAGCAACCTCATCATAGATCCCAAGGGAGGTTACGAAAATGAGTCTTTTTTTAGCATTGGCTTCCATCATATTGACAATTGCTGAAGCCATTTTATCTACTTGTCCTGCAAGGTTGGCATATACAATGTCACTTTCCTTTATGGCTGCTGTAAGATCATCCTGATTCAGGACATCACCAAGAATGATGCTTGAAGATGAGGCATACTCCTTCACGTGATCTGCATTTCTGGCCAATAATGTTAATGAAATATCTTTATTGGGAATAAGGAATTCAATGACATGTCGAGCAATAGCTCCTCCTGCACCCAATACCAAAACTTTTGTTGTTTCCATTTTTTATGTTGTTTTAAACAATGAGGTCAGAACTCATCTGACCCCATTTGTTATTTAATTATAAATTTTCTTTGTAAAAAGGGATAAGCTTATCCAATGCAATTTTTACTGGTTCCGGTTTGTCATAAAGATCATAATGTGACCAGCCATCAACCACTACTAATTCTTTCTTCTGAGAAGCAGCACGACGAATGATCTCAAATCCATCTCTATAGGCTCCGAATGCTCCTGGTTTACGTCCCACAATCACTAGTAATGGTTGTGTTAATAATTTTTCAGCAAGGTTATAGGCATCCCAGGTTAGGGCAGCAGCATTATGGGAGAATAATGTTTTGTTTACTCCATTGGCACTCTCACCACGGGAAGTACGGTAATATTCAGTTGCTTCCAGAAGATCAATGTCTGCATTATGATCAGCTTTAGCCATTTCATAAGTAGGATAAAGACCTTGATCTACTCTTAAAGTAGCTCCTCTTGCCTCTGCTGTTCTTTGCTCTGCAATGGCTTCAAGATTTGCAATCGGATCACCGAATTCACGCATTACACGGCCATAATTAGCTCCGGTTACCGTTGCAACAGCTTTGATACGACGTTCTTTCATTGTGGCATTGATAGAATAACCTCCAGCACCACAGATTCCTAAAACACCGATTCTCTTTTCATCCACGAATGGAAGAGTTACCAGATAATCACAGGCATAGCTGTAATCTTCTACACGGAATGACGGATCTTCTAAAAATCTCGGTTCACCACCACTTTCTCCCTGAAAAGAAGCGTCTGGAACTAAAACTACAAATCCTGCATCAGCAAATGCCTGTCCATAGACATTTCCTGAAGTCTGTTCTTTACAGCTTCCGATAGGGTGCGTACTGATGATGGTAGGGTATTTTTTATTTTCATCGAAATCTGGCGGGAATAATAGGTCTGCTGCTATATCCCAATACAATGCTTTGAATTTTACTGACTTTTTCATTTTTTAATATTTTTATTGTTATAAAATTTGTTTTATGAATTGCTTTTTAGAGTAGTTTCAAAAAAGGTGTTGATTCTATCAACTGCTTGATCCACATAAATTGGAATATCATACAGATCAAAATGATTGGCTCCATCTACTATAAAAAGTTCTTTTGTTTTGCTGGCAGCTCTTTCATACAGAAAATCACTGTTCCATTTTGAAAGGGCATGGCTGCCGGCTATAATAAGTAAAGGTTGTGTAAGAAGAGTATCTACACGATCAAAAGCATGGAACGCAATAAGACCCGGTAAATCTGTTAACAGATATTCTCCTGTAGAATTAGGATGTTGTGCTCTTGGAGTTTTGTAATAGTCGTATCCATCTGTGGCTTCTTTTCCCCAGGCTTCATTTCTTTCTCCCACCCAATTTAAATAAATGGGATCAGTTCCATTGGCTTCTGCTGTTCTTTGATTATTGGCAGAAGTTAATGTTTCAGAAATATTTACTGTTCCTCCCTGTCCATTCCATCCTTTGTGATACATCTCACCGATATCAACCGCACTCACAGTTGCTAAAGCTTTAATGCGATGATCTTGTTTTGTTGCGGCAACAAAGTATCCACCACTGGCGCAGATTCCAATTCCTGCTATTTGATCAGCATTTACATAAGGTAAGGTGGTTAAATAATCCACTGCTGCACTTATATCTGCTATTCTGAAGTTTGGGTTTTCCTGATGACGTGGTGTTCCTTCGCTATCTCCTTGGTAAGAAGCATCAAAAGCAAGGGTGATAAATCCTTTCGCAGCCATTTTTTCGGCATAGATTCCTGCGGTTTGTTCTTTTACACCTCCGGCAGGGTGACCTACCACAATGGCAGGATATTTTTTTGTGGTATCAAAATTTTCCGGAATATAGATATTAGCGGCTGTACTCAATTCATTATTCTTAAAGTATCTTGATTCTGGTTTCATATTTTGTCTTATTAAATGTTTGTTCATTTTGATAAGACAAAGTTATGTTGAGATTGATGCTCTATTTGAAAACAAATTACTTTAAAACGGAAACATTTTACTGATTTCTGAATACCTTGGGTGAGATTCCTGTTTTTTTCCGGAAGAACCGGGTAAAATAGGTAGGATATTCAAAACCTAAACTATACGCTATTTCATTAATACTAAGCTTTGTATCTCTAAGTTTAGCCTTTGCGGACTGTATAATATACTGATGAATATGTTCTATTGGCGACTGTCCTGTAAAATGTTTAATAACGTCTCCAAAATAATTGACAGAAAGATGCGCTCTGTCTGCAAAATAAGCAACAGTAGGAAAGGCATCTATATCATTATCTTTTCCAAAATACCAGTCCAGATCCTTATAAAAATCAGCAACTACTTTATTGTATACTTTACTTCTTGATTCAAACTGACGTTCGTAAAAGTTTTGGGTATAGGAAAGAATAAGAACAGCATACGAAACCAAAACATCCTGAGAAAAATCTTCACGCTGATATTCTTCATAAGCTTTTATAAAAAGATCATACAGAACTTTACTCTCACGGTCTGTGAGAAACAAGGCTTCATGACGTGTATACCCTGTAAATGTATAATCTTTGGCAAATTTATCCAGCAGTTTCGGATTGACAAAAATCCCATATCCTATAAAAGTGTGTTCTAGGTCCCATTCCATATTATTTCCGGGCTTATCCAGAAAAAGACAGGAGCTTGACATTTCTTCAACAGGTGGCTGTACTGCAATATTATTTTTAATGGCAATCACATAGAACTCCAGTTCTACAGAAGGAGATTTTAAAAGTAAATTCTCATGCTCATCATAATGAATTACCTGAATAGCATCACTATTAGAGCCTTGCACATTAATGTACTTTAAAAAGGATGGTATGTTATAGGATTTCGCCATTGTATTATTTATTCAAAAATAAGCAAATACTTCATGAGGTAATGAAACTTATTACAGTAAGAATGAAACAATTTACAGGTTCGTAATGAAAATAAACCACACAGGCTTGTTTTGCATCAGTAAAATGTTTCTATAAAAAAGTAATTTGTACTCTAATTCAGGGCGTCAATGCTTTTAGCTTTGTATCCGTATAAATCAAGATGTCTTCGACATCAAAATAATTAAAAAAAACAAAAATATGGATTCATTTACAGTAAAAGCATATGGTACGGTAGCACAGGATATTCCTTTAGAGGAAATGCATATTCAGCGTCGTGAAGTTTTGCCCAAAGATGTAGAAATTGAGATCTTATATTGTGGAGTTTGTCATACAGATCTGCATAAATCAAGAAATGATTGGGGAGGTTCTACCTATCCGGTTGTTCCGGGGCATGAAATTGTCGGAAGAGTAACAAAAGTAGGTAAGGAAGCTCTTAAATATCGTATTGGTGATCTGGTTGCCGTAGGTTGTCTGGTGGATTCATGCAGAACATGTCCAAATTGCCAGAAAGATTTGGAGCAATATTGCCTGAACGGTTTTACCGTAACTTATGGTGGAACTGATAAACATTTAGGAGGTTCAACCTATGGTGGATATGCAGAAAAGATTGTGGTAGATGAAGATTTTGTTCTAAAGGTACCCGAAAATGTAGATGCAGCTGCTATTGCGCCTGTTCTTTGTGCAGGAATCACTGTCTGGTCACCGCTAAGACACTGGAAAGTAGGAGAAGGCTCAAAAGTAGCTATCATTGGTCTTGGAGGATTGGGACACATGGGAATTAAGCTGGCAAAAGGGCTTGGAGCAGAAGTTACCCTGTTCTCAAGAAGCGCTGAGAAGGCTGCTGATGCCACAAGACTTGGAGCAGATCATGTGGTGATATCAACCAGTGACACGGATATGAAATCTGTTGCTGGAAAATTTGATCTGATTATTGATACCGTTCCTTATGATCATGATATCACACCCTATATGCACACGCTGGCAACTGATGGAACATTGGTATTGGTAGGATATTTTGGTGATTTTGAAAAGAAATTCAGCACTCTTCCATTATATATGAGACGTTCTGTAGTGGGATCTGTCATCGGAGGCATTGCAGAAACTCAGGAATTGTTAGATTTCTGTGGCAAAACAGGAATTGTATCAGACATTGAGATGATCGATATCCAAAATGTAAATGAAGCCTTTGAAAGAATGGAAAAAGGGGATGTTCGCTACCGTTTCGTGATTGATATGAAATCTTTGAAAAACTAAAAACAAACAATCAGTAAAATGTATCTTTTATTGAGTGAAA
Organism: Chryseobacterium sp. T20; assembly: GCF_047345655.1. Taxonomy (NCBI): domain Bacteria; kingdom Pseudomonadati; phylum Bacteroidota; class Flavobacteriia; order Flavobacteriales; family Weeksellaceae; genus Chryseobacterium; species Chryseobacterium sp. T20. Next base: position 105,367 of record NZ_JBLFDU010000001.1, on the reverse strand, counting down.
TGTCTCCGTTTCAAAGAGCAATCCATTTGTACATTTGACATAGCAAATGGGAATGATTCTATATTATAAGTTGAAATCCCTGACGTGTTTAATATTAACGCAAAAAATACTATACAGATGAAGTCAAAAATAAAAGTAATCATAACAGGGGCTACCGGAATGGTAGGTGAAGGAGTACTGCAGGAATGCATTACCAATCAAAAAGTAGAAAAGATCCTGCTGATCAACCGCAAGTCCAGTGGTTATACCCATCCTAAAATTGAAGAAATTGTACAGGCAGACTTAAGTGATATCTCAGTTGTAAGCGAGAAAATAAAAGGATATGATGCCTGCTATTTTTGTCTTGGGGTTTCATCGGTGGGAATGAAAGAAGAAGACTATAAGAAAGTGACTTATGATCTCACCTTGGGATTTGCTAAAACACTTGCACTGGTTAATCCGGGAATGACTTTCTGTTACGTTTCAGGAGGGGGAACGGATAGCAGCGAAAAAGGAAAGCAAATGTGGGCAAGAATAAAAGGAAAGACCGAAAATGACTTGATGAAGCTGTCACTAGACGCGTACAACTTCCGACCTGCTTTTATGAAGCCAACAGCTGGAGCAAAGAATGTAAAAGGTTTCTATAAATTCATTAATGCTATTTATCCCTTTTTGAGATTGTTCAGTACAACTTACTTCCTGACGCTGGAAGAAGTAGGAAAAGCGATGATTAATGCATCACTCGGTGGTTTTTCAAAACGTATTCTGGAGGTAAAAGACATATCTCAGCTCTCACAGAAACAATATTCATAGAATCTACCTGTAAATAGAAAAAGTAGATAACTTCTCTTAAATTTCTTATATAGATGTAGGAAGAACAGATGCATTACTTCTGTTCTTCCCTGGGCTTAGTACAGTCTGGGTACGCATCTGAAAACAGGAAGCAAAATTTATCTTTTAGAGATTGATTAAAGCTTTCTTTATATCGCCAATAAAAAATGTACAACCAAGGATTATTTGCCGGTTGGGTTCCTAAACCTGTTCAGCAGTTTTTGATTTTAACACTGGCAGTATTTAGCTTTTCCCTTACCGGAGTCAATACAGGAAACATTCCATTCATGAACAGCAGTATGGGAACCATGGCAGAGTATTTTACCATGGCAAGTTATGCCAGCACTATCGGAATGGGTGCCGTAATGCCATTATTATTAAGATTTAAGGCAAGATTTAAAGTAAGAAATAAACTTACCTTAATATTTGTAGGAATTGCAGTATTGAGTTTCATCAGTGGAACAATCGATCAGCCCGAGATTATTATTGCAACAGCCTTCATCATCGGAGCACTGAAAATATTCATTTTAATAGAACTGTTGGGCCCATTGATGATCATGCTCAGTCCCGATGGGCACAGAGGAAAGTTTTACTCAATCCTGTATCCGATAGCATTAGGCTCAGGTCAGCTTGTGAATTATCTGGCTACAGATATTTCTCACCTATACAATTGGGAGTTTTTCTATATCCTAATCTCTGCTGCTGCATTGATTATGGCAATGTTGTGCTGGATTTTTCTGCACAATCAGTATTTTTCGTTCAAATTACCACTGTATTACATCGATTGGGTCAGTGTATTGCTCTTTTCTTCAGCATTTATGTTTTCATCCTATGTGCTGTCTTTTGGAAAGCAACAGGACTGGTTAAATTCAGAACGGATTACATATGCTGTCATATTTGCTTTAGTTTCCTTTTTACTTCTGGTACACCGACAGACCATTTTGAAAAGGCCTTATATGTCATTCAAAATATTCAAAAAGAAAAATGTTTATAGTGGACTGGTGATGTTTCTCTTAACAGGAATGTTTATGGCAGTTTCAAGCATGCAGAATACGTATGCCATCACGGTGTTGGGGTATGATCTTATGACTAATGCAAAGCTTAGTCTTCTTATGATTCCGGGGATGTTGGCAGCAGGGATTTTAGGAAGCTTCTGGTTCAGGAATAATCTGGAAATAAAACTTTTTGTCTTAACAGGTTTTGCAGCATTGTTGGGATATTGTATCATCCTCTATCTTTCTATGGTTGCTGAAATGAATTACGAAAGATGGTATCTGCCTATGTTTTTAAAAGGATATGGAATGACAGTTTTATATATCGGAATCTGGTTCTATATGATGGATAAAATGGATATGGGTGAAATGATGGCTGCTATAGGACTGGCATTGGTATGGAGATCCTTTCTTTCAACGGCATTCTTTGGAGCACTCTTTTCATGGCTTCAATATAGATTTCAGGTGATCAGCATCGGAGATATGGCTGTTTATCTGGATGGGATGATTCTTAATGAGACAGCAGCGCTGCAAGGGCTTAAAAATATTCAGATCAATGCCATTCTGGTATCCGATAAAAAACTGCTTGGGTATATTATCATAATAGGCTTTGGAAGTCTTATGTATGTGTTACAGCATGGTTTTGGTAAGGAAAAATTTATCTCCTACAAACGGTATCTGAGAGTTATCCAAGGGCGAAATCTGATTGCCAGCCGAAGAAAAAGATTAAATAATGAATCGTAATTCATCCAATTTGGATACGAAATTAAGCCCCTTTTCTTCGCATCAGTAAAATGTATCCGTATTAAAGTATTTTGTATCCGGTCTGTGAAACCCTTTGTTTATAATTTTGTTTCAGAAAAGAAATACAAAGGAGCAATGAAAATATTTGGGATCAAAGAATTTAATGAATACCTCAATGTCGGGGATCTGAAAAGTGACGATCTTCATATTGTCAATTTTGAAGGTAAAGAAAATATAAGACTGAAATCTGAAACAGTAGCGATTGATTTCTACCTGCTTTCTATTAAACCTCATTTAAGTGATGCGGTAAGAGCAAACAATCCGCATTTGGAGGATATGTCAGACTCTGCTTATATGTACGTAGACTGTCCACAGAATTCGTTGGAATGGGATATAAAATCTCCAATGGGTGGATATGCCATCATGATAAGCGCCAGCTATCTGGAAAAATTTTCAAAGGATTATAATTTTGTGCATTACAACAACCACGAAGCCCTATTCCTTACAGAAGACGAAGTTGCCATTTTATGGGATCTGTTTAAAAAAGCTGATGTTGAGTTTCAAAAGAAATATTACTCGAAAAACATCATTATTTCCTATGTAAGCCTGATCATGACCTATGTAAGACATTTTTATGACAGACAGTTTGACACCAGAAAAGATATTTATCACAAAGTAATCGATGAGTTCCATAAAAATTTGACGGAGTATTTCGTGGAGAATGAAAGTCTCAAAGGATTACCTTCTGTAGCTTTTTTTGCTCAGAAAAGCTTTCTTTCCCCCAATTACTTTGGAGACCTGATTAAGCATTTTACGGGAAAAGCTCCTATTGATCATATTCACGATTATGTTGTGGTACAGGCAAAAGACAGGTTAAAAAATACAGACCTATCCATAAGTGAAATATCCTATAGTCTAGGGTTCGATTATCCTAACTATTTTGCCCGTTTTTTCCGTAAGAAAACAGGTTTATCACCTAAAACATTCAGAAACCAATCCGATATCAATGAAAACAGATAAAAACTTAATCATTCTTTTTTCGCACTCAGGAAATACCAAAAAGATTGCAGAACTGATGAATGAATATATCGCTGCTGAGGTTGTGAATATAGAAGCGGTTGTGCCTTATCCAAAAGGATTTCAGGCAGCTATAGAAGAGATGTCAAGACAAAATAAAGGAAAGATACTTCCTGATTTCAAAAAGGTTAACTTAAATATGCAAAGTTATGATACCGTATTTTTGGGTTACCCGGTTTGGGATAGTCGTCTTCCTCCCGTAGTCAGATCCTTTCTCAGAGAAAATGACTTTCGTGGGATTACAATAGCTCCCTTCAATACACACAAAGGGTATGGTACCGGGAAAAGTGTAAATGAGATCAGAGAGTTTGCTGAGGGAGCGACAGTCTTAGAAGTATTGTCCATAAGTGAAAATGAAATAGCATCTGAATTACCCAGGATTAAAGTATGGCTTGAAGAATCAGAATTCATCTAAAGATAATATAAGTACTAAAAATTTTCAATCTGTAAAATGTATCTTTTATTGAGTAAAATGTCTCCGTTCCAGAGCAATATATGTTCGTAACTTTGATCTATCAAAAAAGAAAAATAATAATTAACAAATATAAATTTAAAATCATGTCACAAGAAAAAATCAGTATTAAAAACGGAAACGGTCAAGGAATTACCCTATCAGCAGTAATATATTTTCCTGAAGGATTTGACCAGAACAAAAAATATCCATCAGTAGTAGTATCTCACCCAGGTGGAGGAGTAAAAGAACAGACTGCAGGTTTGTATGCGAAAAAACTATCTGAAAACGGATTGATTACGATCGCGTATGATGCTTCTTATCAAGGAGAAAGTACAGGAGAGCCACGTCAGTTGGAAAACCCTTATATAAGAACAGAAGATGTAAGTGCGGTGATTGATTATTTAACAACGCTTCCTTATATAGACACAGAAAATATCGGAGCTATGGGAATCTGTGCAGGAGCTGGTTATACTGCCAATGCAGCCATCAACGATCATAGAATCAAAGCGGTGGGAATGGTAAGTGCTGTCAATATCGGTTCCATGTTCCGTAACGGATGGGAAAATAATGTAAAAGATGCAGATGCACTTCCTTATTTAATCGCTGGATCAAATGCAAGAACAGCTGATGCAAAAGAAGGAACTCAAACGCTTCCTTTAGCACCAATGAAAGAAGAAGATGCTCCTAATGAAGAACTAAGAGAAGCATGGGAATACTATCACACTGATCGTTGCCAGTATCCTACAGCTCCAGGGTTTGCTACAGCAAGAAGCTTAACTCAAATTATCTCTTATGATGCCTATAACAAAGCAGAAGCATTCTTTACTCAACCACTTCTTGCCATTGTAGGAAGCGTAGCAGGAAGCGCATGGATGAGTGATGACCTGTTGAATATTGCAGCCACTACGGATAAAAAGAAATACATTGTAGAAGGAGCGAATCACATGTCTTTATATGACAGAGAAAACTATGTTAACGAAGCTGTTTCACAGTTAGTTCCTTTCTTTAAAGAAAAATTAGTTTAAATAATAAACTCCTTCATAAAATCTATGAGGGAGTTTTTATTTTAAAGTACAACTAATAAACAGGCTTTGCAAGGATATAATTGTTATTGGAAATGGGAGAAATAGGATGATTAGTACTTGCAGCAGATACGATTTGTTTCTAAAGAGGTTTAAGTCATATGTCTAGCAACTAACATGCTGGTAAATATATAATCATAACTGTAAAATGTCTCCGCTTTAAAGTAAAATGTCTCCTATTTAAGCAGGGGATAAGAGGTAAATTTGAATATATAAAAAAGAACAAAATGAGCACACAAAAAATAACATTCAAAAACGTAGCATGGGAGAATGCAGGTATTTTACAATTTCCAAATGATTTTGATGAAAATAAACAATATCCAACCGTTGTAACCATGCACCCAATTGGGAGCTGTAAAGAACAAACTGCGGGAAATGTTTATGGTAAAGCATTAGCAGAAGCAGGTTTCGTTGTATTAACATTTGATGCCTCTTTCCAGGGAGAAAGCGGCGGTACCCCAAGATATATTGAAAACCCTTACCAGCGTACGGATGATGTACGTTATGCAATCGACTATCTGGAAACATTACCTTACGTAGATGCTAATAATATTGGAATCCTTGGCGTTTGCGGTGGAGGAGCCTATTCATTGAATATCGCTATGACGGAGCGTCGTATCAAAGCCGTAGTTTCTATTACCGGAGTAAACTTTGGAAGATTATTAAGAGACGGATTTGCTGGCGGAAGCCCAATGGAAGTATTAAGCCAGGTGGCAGCACAGAGAAGCGCTGAAGCAAAGGGCGGAGATCTGCTAACCATTAATATGCTTCCTGAATCTGTTGAAGCAGGTAAATCTGCAGGCATTGAAGATATTGATGTGTTGGAAGCAACAGATTATTACAAAACATCAAGAGGTCAAACCGTAGGCGGAGCCACCAGTGCAGTATATTCCCGTATGGGCGTTGGAATGGGTTGGGATGCTTTCTATTTAGCTGAAACACTATTAACACAGCCTATTCTTGTTGTTATCGGTGATAAGCCGGGAGGCTTCGGAGCATTCAGAGACGGGTATGAAATTGTTCGCCGTGCAGCCTCTGAAAAGAAAGAACTGGTTGTGGTAAAAGGATATTCCCATTATGATTTATACGATCAGCCGGAACCCGTAAGACAAGCTTTGGAAAAAGCAATCCCTTTCTTTAAAGAAACCCTGGTATAAAAATAAAATAAAGTTTTAATCATTGTTCTTGTATATTTTGTGCAAGAACAGTTTTGTTAAAGTCAAAAAATAGAATCATGTATTCAGACCAAGAAATTGAAATCATGGGATTTTTGCCTGCACCTGCAGAATATTTTACAGGAAAAGCATGGCTGAAAAATTATGTGTTTCCGGATGCTCAAACAGATGCTTACGTAGGAGAAGTGATGTTTGCTCCGGGTACACGCAACAACTGGCATACACACGGCAGTAATCAGATTCTTTTGATTCGGGAAGGAGTTTGTTATTATCAGGAAGAAGGAGGTCCCGTACAACAAATAGAAGCAGGAGGTTTTGTAAACATTATGCCTGGAATTAAGCATTGGCACGGAGCTTCTCCCGATAGCGTAATGATCCATACAGCGATTGGAATCAATGCCGAAAAAGGACTGGTGAATTGGATGGATCCGGTTTCAGATGAAGATTATAACGGGAAATAACAATCCTGTTTTGTAGTGAAAAACAAGGTATCTGATTCAGGTATAATTGTTAAACAGGTTAGAAAAAAGACCATTCTCATATTTTTGAGATGGTCTTTTTTTATATCAAAGTATATGCTTGAAGAAACCGTAAAATGTATCCTTTTAAACGTAATCTGTTTCCTAATGCTTGTAGAGTTTCTATCTAAATTTGATTCATATAAAAAGAATAAAAAATAATGAAAACAATATTAATTACAGGCGCATCAACCGGTCTGGGAAGAGCAGCAGCATTACTATTTCAATCCAAAGGATGGAGAGTGTTGGCTACCATGCGTAATACCGAAAAAGGGAAAGATCTGGCAACGTTGGAAAACATAAAAGTGTTGGAACTCGATGTCACAAATCCACAGCAGATTAATCAGGTCGCAGCAGAAGTCATTGCGGATACGGGAGTTGATGTTATTCTGAACAACGCTGGTTATGGCTTAGCTGGTCCGGCGGAAAGTCTTACAGATGAACAGATTGTAGAACAGCTTAATACCAATCTTTTAGGAGTAATCAGGGTAACCAATGCGTTTATTCCCTATTTCAGAGAGAAGAATGAAGGTTTATTCGTTGCCGTTACTTCATTGGCAGGACTTATTCCGGTTCCGGTAAACTCTATCTATAATACCGCCAAAACAGGAGTAGAAGCATTTTACGAAACTCTTGCATTTGAATTGAATGCTTTCAATATTGTTACTAAAACAGTTTCACCTGGAGTTATTAAATCAGCATTCATCGACAACGTGAAGATAGGGATGAAAGAAGAATATACCTCTGTATTTCAAAGAGGGATGCAGGCAATGGCTTTTGATACGTACTCTTCCACATCAGAGGAAATAGCTGACATTGTTTATGAAGCTGTTACAGATGGTAAAAAAAAGTTGAATTACGTTGCCGGTGAAGATGCACAAAAGCATTATGAACATTATCTAAAGCTGGGGAGACAAGGATATATAGATTATCTGAGAGCATTTAATCCTGAAATTCAGGAAAAGTAAAAAGTTTCCATGTTAATTTAAAACAATCAAGACAATGAATATTGTAATAACAGGCTCTCTTGGAAATATTGGATTACCATTGGCAAAGCAATTGGTGAACGAAAATACAGTAACGGTTGTTAGTCGCAGTGAGCAGAATAAAACGAGTATTGAAGCTATTGGAGCCAAACCTGCTATAGGATCTGTAGAAGATGTTAATTTTCTGACAGAAACATTTAGAGGAGCAGATGCAGTGTACTTAATGATACCGTCTGTTAATTTTTTTGATCCGGAAAATGATGTTCTTGATTTTTATAGGAAAATAGTAACAATATATACAGAAGCTATACTAAAATCGGGAGTAAAGAAGGTTGTTCATCTCAGTAGTATGGGAGCACATCTGGAAAGCGGAGCAGGGTTGTTGACATCACATCACATTGCTGAAAATATCGTAAGAACATTACCGGATGATGTTGCAGTTACCTTTGTTCGTCCACCGAGTTTCTTCAGTAATATTTATGGATTCATTCCCACTATAAAGTCCCAAAATAGCATTTTTTCCAATTATGGCGCAGAGGTGATTGAACCATGGGTAGCTCCGAAAGATATTGCGGCTGTTATAGCAGAAGAATTAACAGGTGTCTCTGATGGTAAAAAAGTTCGCTATGTAGCCAGTGAAGAACTCAGTGGAAATGATCTGGTGCAAACAATAGGGAATACCATACAAAATCCCGGATTGAAATGGCTCGAGATTACAGAGGGACAGTTAGCAGCCTCCCTTTTACAAAATAGAATGTCTCAACAGACAGCAAAATTATTTTTAGAAATGAATAAAGGCAGGGCTGATGGAACAATCTATAGCGATTATTATTTAAATAAACCTGTATTGAGCGAGACTAAGCTTGACGATTTTATGGTAGACTTTATAAAAGTATACGACTCAGAATAAGAAAGAATAAGTTCCACACTTAGGCAGGTGACTATTTATACTTATAACTAAAAGTAACTTCCAGCCTCTCTCTTCCATCTTCCAGTCCAAATTAATCAAAATAAAAGAATACTGATATGAACAAATTTTTTTCTGTAATCCCAATTGTTGTAGTAACTGCAATCATTTCATGTAGCAATACCACAACAGAGAACAAAGGAATCTTAAAACCGGAGCTGTCACAGCTTGCCAAAAAAGAAGCCCCTGTCATAAAGATTAGTGTGGATGGTAAATCTTATGTATTTACGCTGGAAAACAATAAAACAACAGAAGAACTGCTGAAAACATTACCGTTTGAAGGTTCCGCTGGCATTTATCATGATAATCATTATTATCTGCCTACAACAAAAGCAATTACGACCAATGGTTTAAAACCTGTCAAGGAGGCTAAAAAAGGACATCTTGTATATTCCGCAGAATATAAGGGGTTAGGGATATTCTTTGCAGATGGAACTTTTGCTGATAATGAGCTGTTTTATATCGGGAAAACGGAAGATGATGTATCTGCAATGAGTAGCAATAAGACGGCAACCATTAAAGTAGAGTTGCTGAAATAGAGTTCAGAATAAATAAAAACCAATTAAAATATTCAATATCAAAATGAAATTATTATTAGAAAATAAAACGGCAATTGTTACCGGAGCAAGCAAAGGAATAGGTTTGGCTACGGCACAGTTGTTTGCACAAGAAGGAGCCAATGTAATCCTTACAGCACGTAATGAAAATGAATTAAACGAGGCTGTAAAAGGTATCACTGATCTGGGTGGAAATGCGATTGGCATTCTGGCAGATTCAGGTGATCCGAAAGCACCAAAAGAAGTGTTTTCAAAAGCCATTGAAAAGTACGGACAAGTAGACATATTGGTCAACAATGCCGGATATGGTGATATGGTAGCTATTGATGAATGCACCGATGAGCATTTCGAGATGGTAGCACAGATTAATTATTTTGGAGTATTCCGTTTCTGTAGAGAGGCAGTACAGCATTTTATGCTAAGAAATGAAGGCGTGATTGTCAATGTAACATCCATCAACGGGTCTCTTCCTGTAGGAGGAGTCGCTTATACCTCTACAAAAGGAGCGGTAAATATGATGTCTAAAAATATAGCAATCCGTTTCTCTGGAACAGGTATCCGTTGTAATGCTGTAGCTCCCGGAAATACAGAAACACCTATGGCAAAGGCCTGGGCAGCCGGTGAACTTTCAGGAGGTATGAAAATGGTGGAGTTCGCTGCAAAATATGCCGATCAGGAATTACCTTATACCCAGCCGATAGATCAGGCGAATGCAATCCTGTATTTTGCTAGTGACTTAAGTAAAGCAGTAACAGGACTTGTTCTTGTAGTAGACAACGGAGCCTACATGGGAGCTTAACCTAAGTAGTATTCTAATGTAAAAATGAAATAAAAATGAAATTATTACTGGAAAATAAAACAGCTGTCATTACAGGAGGAAGCAGTGGGATAGGGTTAGCAACCGCAAAACTATTCGCTCAGGAAGGAGCTAATTTAGTATTGACAAGCATCAACAAAGAAGAACTTGATAAAGTAGTGGGTGAGATAACAGGAGCAGGAGGGAAGGCAATCGGATTGGTGGCTGATTCAGCAGATCCAAAAGCACCTAAAGAAGTTTTCACGAAGGCAATAGAAACCTTTGGACAGGTAGATATATTGGTCAATAATGCCGGATATGGCGATATGTATTCCATTGAAGAAACCACCGATGAGCATTTCGAAATGGTAGCCCAGATCAATTACTTTGGGATTTTCAGGTATTGCCGTGAAGCAGTGCAGCATTTTATGCCAAGAAATGAAGGAGTGATTGTTAATGTAACATCCGTTAACGGTTCACTTCCTGTTTGTGGAGTAGCTTATACTTCTACCAAAGGAGCCGTTAATATCATGACAAAAAATATAGCGATTCGTTTTTCTGGAACAGGAATCCGTTGTAATGCAGTGGCTCCCGGTCATACAGACACTCCTATGGCAAGAGCATGGGCGGCAGGAGATTTAGCAGGAGGAGATAAAATGTTGAAGTATAACTCTCTGTACGTAAATACCGAAGTGCCGCCAACACAGCCTGAAGATCAGGCCAACGCAATTTTATATCTGGCAAGTGATATGAGTAAAGCGGTAACCGGAAGGGTTCTTACGGTAGATAATGGGGCCTATATGTATTAAGTATTTTATTTTAAATATGATTTAAGTTGATGGTAAGAATCTCTTCACGCTGTGGAGGGGTTTTTACTTTTTTATGAAGGAACAGTTGCAAGGATTGATAAGATAAAAAACCGTAAAAAGTATCCTTAATTAGGTAATCTGTTTCCCATTGACGGTAAAGACATAGCGTAAATTTGTAGTATAAAATTGAAAACAATGGCAACAAAAGTTTTAGTGCTGGGTGCAAGTGGAGCAATTGCACAGCACGTTATAGAAGATCTTAAAGATGATGAAAATATTGCACTTACTCTGTTTGCAAGAAATATCAATGGTCTGCAAGAACAGGCTCCCAATGCTGTAATTATTAAAGGAGATGTATTGAACAAGGAAGATTTACAGAAAGCTGTAAAAGGGCAGGATATCGTTTATGCCAATCTTATAGGCCAGGTAGATAAAATGGCCGGTGAAATTGTGAAAACAATGGAAGCAGAAAAAGTTCAACGGTTAATCTTCATTACCTCTCTTGGGATCTATCATGAAATTCCCGGAAAATTCGGACAGTGGAATGACAGGATGATTGGCTCAGACCTGGTGCGTTACCGTCATGCAGCAGATATTATTGAAGGATCGGCTTTAAATTATACGGTAATTCGTCCATCATGGCTTACCGATAAAAATGAAACAGATTTTGAGACTACCCAGAAGGGAGAGCCTTTTACCGGTACAGAAGTATCCCGTAAGGCAGTGGCAGCATATATTGTTAGCCTTCTGAAAAATCAGGAAAAAGATAATCATGCCAGTGTTGGAGTTCAAAAACCAGGATCACAAGGCGATAAACCATCTTTCTATTAAAATTAAAATATCAATAAAAAATGACAAAGAAAATTATAATTATTGGTGCTAACGGAAGAATTTCTAAGCACTTAATCGACTAATGTAAAACGATTAATCTTCACAACTTCCCTGGGAATCTACAAAGAAATTCCTGGCAAGTTCGGAGAATGGAATGAGGCAATCATTGGTCAGGATCTCGTTCGCTATAGAGAAGCTGCTGATATCATTGAAGCTTCAGACCTTGATTATACCGTTGTACGCCCAAGCTGGTTAACGGATAATGATGAGGTAGATTTTGAAACAACGCAGAAAGGAGAACCATTTATCGGAACAGAAGTTTCCAGAAAAGCGGTTGCTGTTTACATCAGAGATATTATTGAGTCAGGAAAAGACGTAAAAGCAAGTGTAGGGGTGAATAAACCGGGAGTGTATGGTGATAAACCATCTTTTATCGATTTCAATATTTAACATGTAAGAAAAAAAGAAAAAATGAGCAATCAAAAAACAGTGCTTTTAGTCAATACCCATTTAACTTACCCCAACTGGTCTGAAGGAGGATTGAATAGAGCATTTCAGGATAAAGCAAAAGAGTTTTTTATTTCCAATGGCTATCAGGTACTAGAAACATACATTGAAAATGGCTATGATCCTACTGAAGAAGTTGAAAAACATCTTGCCGCTGAGATCGTTATTCTACAAACCCCTGTCAATTGGTTTGGGGCACCATGGATCTATAAGAAATATGTAGATGAAGTATTCAATGCAGGTTTGTTTTCAAAGAAATTTCAGGAAGCAGACGGCAGAAGCGAAGAAGATCCAGGCAAACAATATGGTACAGGAGGAAAAATGTATGGCAAAAAATTTATGGTGTCTGCAACATGGAACGCTCCGAGGGAAGCATTTGGTAATCCGGATCAGGTTTTAATGCAGGGAAAGACGACTGCTGATTTATTCTTAAACCTAACCAGTTCCTACCGTTTTGTAGGCTACGAAATTATGCCGGATTATGGGACATTTGATATTTTCAGAGATCAGAAAATAGAATCCGATCTGGAAAACTATCCGGAATATCTGGCAGAAACATTTCAGATTGCTGAGGTAATTGTATAAGTGTTTTTTTGAAAGGCCTGTGATATTTTGCAGGTCTTTTTTTCAGTAATAAAGGAAAGTAATGGATGAAAAAACAAAATCTAAAAAAAATGTTTTGGATAGCTTTAGGAGCCATCATCACAGGTGTTTTTATATTTTCCATAACCATTGTGAGCATTGACAGCTACCAATATCACCGAAATAAAAATATCATTAAGTCGCTGAGCCAAAATGGAGATCATCATAAGCATCTGGTTGTCTTCTTTTCACGTTCAGGAAACACAGAATTAATGGCCCGAAAGATTGCTGAAATAAAGCATGCAGCAGTAATACCTATCCAATCAGACAGAGATCATATCGGATTCACCGGATGGATTGAAGCATTACAGGACGCAAGAAATACAGCCTCTGAGATTACTCCTGGTAAAATTGATCTGCTGAAATATGACACCATCTACATCGGTTCTCCAATCTGGTTGTACAGCCCGGCTCCTCAAATTTTTGAATTTGCCCGTAACAACAACTTTACAGGCAAGAAAGTCATTCTCTTCAACTCCATGAACAGTAAATTTGAACAGAAATATATTGATGATTTTAAAGCAATTATTGAAAAGAATGGGGGTGCCTTTGTAAAACACATCTATATCATCCGTGGGAGAATGACGCAACAAGTGGATGTGGAAGAATTTTTAAAGAAAACTATGGGAGTAGTGCAGTCGATAGACTAAATATACCAAATTATAGTATGTCGGAAATTAATTCCATCATTGTTAATAATAACTGGAATAGTCCTAACTCTAATTTTTCAGTTGTTAATTTATTGTAACTGTCATATTACATATTTATTTTTCTTGCTTCTTCTTGGGTGGTAAGTGAAGGTGTATTTCCGGGAGTTTTTTATTATCACGTTGGCGTCTATGAGGTTCTCCTGTCGACTTTGAAATCTCTTAGGTCTTGTTTTTAAAGCGATAAGTTTTAAATTTGTTGGTCTATCAAATTTAATGAAAAATAAACTGAAATATAGTATATAATAAAAAAGCTATATCTTTTTTATCAAAGCTCTCCATTCCTCTGGTAAAATTTCATTTTTAAAATAACTATGTGCAAGATATCTGATACAAGATAGCCCCAATAAGTCCGTATTGTATTGCTGAGGTGATTCTACTTTTTCTAAAACAGTACTTTTAAATTCACTTAGTATGCCACTGTTTTTTAAAAATTCTAAATCATCTTTAACCCTGTCAATTGTTTCTACAAAATACTCATTGTGTAAATTTCTTTCAAATAAAAGTTTTTCGACCGTATGTTTTGTCGGGTCAATTGATACAATCTGTAAACTGAGGTTTTCATCTATAAAGGATAGTATTTGTTTAAATAGATATTCAGAATTAAAAATGATGCTAAACTCCAGCATGATTGCTAGTAAGACAGAGGATTTATCACTATAGTTTTCTGGTTTTATATTCGTAGAGTAAAACTCGACAACTGAGTCAATATTATTGTAGAGTTCTGGTAATCTATTGTGTCTAATCTTTTCAATTCTTATATTTGAAATAACCTGATCACAGTAATTATATAAGAAATTAACATCCTTTTGTCTCAATGTTTTTTTATCACTAAAAAATAGAAACAATTGGACTATAGGTATTGAATGGTTATCAAAAATTGGTCTATTGAAACCACTATTATTTTCTACCAATTCTATGATTAAGTCTTTTTGTTTGTTTTTAATCTTCTCTATATTTTTCGATTCATATACGGTGTTTCTTAATCTACAATAATAAATGATGTCATCCAAATACTCAAAACATCTTATTGGATAACCAATTTTCTCATAAAATCCACCCATTTCGGAAAATAACCCATTTTCAATCTTTGCTGCTAGAAAGGTTTTTTGGAAATATTTTCCTAAAATTAAAGTTTGGTTCTTAAGGAGTTTTCTAAATTCAAGGACAACTGCTTTTTTGGATTGTAAATTATTCTCTAAAATCCAATGCCAAGTTTTCAAAATTAAAAATTTAGAACATTCTTTTGCTGGTAATAAGTAGTTGTTTTCACTACTATAATGATATATTAGTGAGTTTAATAGATTTAATGTAGCAAATAACTTCCTGAAAGCTCTGCTTCTAATGCTTTCAAATCTTTTGAACTGTATATTTACCAGTTCTTTAAATTCTAAAAATTCATTGTCAGGAGCATCTAAGAATGCTAAGGTTTTTTTCAATAATCTAGCGCTGTCGCTGTCGGAAAGTAGATATTCGTTGAATAAATATTTTCCAAATAATTCGGTTAAATAGTAAATATCCCAACGTTCAAATTCTCCTTCCTTAAATTCTCGTGTAATTAGACCTTCAAAGGTGTTCCGGATGTTTGTTTTCAAAACTCCATTATGAACAATAACAATCTTTACGGGTAGCTGATTAAAATCTGAAATACTCGAATCCTTGAAAATGGTGTCTTTAGCTTCCATTATTGATTCTCTAATACCGTCAGTCTTGAAGTATGTAGCTTGGGTGATATCTCTATCAGCATGTCCTTTTAGTTCGAAATACCATTTGTGATCAATTCCATTCTTGTCTTTGCCCACTGCAATGATATCTTTACCATATTGCGATTGTCCCTTTGATTCTTTAGCTGTTTGTATGATTCTAAATCCCATTACGTTGAGTAGTAAGGGAAACAAATAATCTAATTCTGAATCTTCCTTTAAGGATGCTAAATATTCCTGTACTATAATGGCATTACTATTCATTTTCAAGTGTTTTTATTATCTGTGCAAAATCCTCATCTGACCAATCTTTTTTTCGATATAACCCTTTTTCTATTTCATATTTATTATAATTAATGAAATAACTTCTTGGCATTGTAAAACTGGAACCAAAAGTACTGAGTTCGGAGATAGGCTGGTCTGCTCCCATTCTGAAGCCTCCACCTTTTGCAAGTTGTATAGTATTTCCTCCTAAGATTGAGAGAAGACTATCATTTTCAAGATCTTTGTTAATTGATTTCCCCATGCTTTTGTGAAAAGAGTCATTAAAACTCCTGATCAACTTGTAATTCGTATTATAAGGATTGAATTCTTTAATAGAGTTTTTTAATTCAGTATTCTTTTTATGATATTCTGAAATATAAACTTTAATCCTTTCAAGTGTATTTTTATAAAATGGATTTTGTAGATCTAAATTATTTTCTAAAGCCTGTGGTACGTGCCCTCCATAGTCTTCTGATATTTCTTCTAATTTACATATAAAACTTTCCCTGATTAGCTCACTGCTGGAATCTAACAATGGGAGTAGGGGAACAATTCTTTGAGATGGATCATTAAAATCATCGGTTAGAGACATCCAAAGCTTGTATTGTGAAAGCGGAGATAGTTCCAAAATATTTAAAGTAAATATGTATGGAACTCTATCAGAAAGGAAATGGAAGATTTCAACGCCTAAAAAACGTTTACTTGCTGTATTGTTGGTTAAAAGATCAATTAAAAAGCTATCCAGATCAGATTTATCTAAGGTAAATAGGTATGATTGGAAACTTTTTATAAAACTTTTAAATGGCTTTTTATCAGTTATATTAAGAACTACATTTTTAAAAAAGCATATTTTTCTTACATGCCACAAGAAACCATTCAGTAAACGAATATGTTTTTCAATACAAAAATACGGTTGTCTTATAAATTTGATTACAACTTCAATTTTTTGTGGATAGAATTCTTTGACCAGCATCAAATTTACTAAAATGTACTGCGCTGTATTTTCATTATCAATTTCAGGAAGAAATTTTTGAAAACAATATGCATGATATTTTTCTTCATTCGATCTCAATATTGTAAAGACAAGTGCTAACACAGAGGTTTTGTACAAATAGCTTCCAATATACTTTTCTACAATTTGAATGAATATATCACAATCCCTATTTTGTATGTTTGAAATTTTTGATAGCCCAAAAAAGATGACATTTAATTTTAGATCCTTTTCTATTAACTCGTTTAGAATGTCGTTATAAAAAACTATATTTTTACTTTCGTAGAGACCTGTAACAATCGCAGATAAAATATTGTCATTAATGTCTTCTAAATCGACTGATTTTTTTAGAAGCTCTATGCCAAAATCATAATCTGAATAACTTTTCTCTCGAATTCCGCTTAAAATTAGACCTAGATTAAAGTTGTACTCAGTGTCACTTTTAGTAATTTCCACTAGACAAATGGTGTTTGCTAAAATCTGGTCGACCGTCAAATTTAGCTCCGGAAGTAAACTTGAATAAGCCTCAGAGAAGTTATTTATATATTCAGGAATGTTTTCGGAATCAATAGCTTCTAGGAATGTATTGAAGGATTCATTTTGATTTGAATTAGCCTTTCTTATTATGAATTTCCAAACTTCTTTTTCAAAGATCAGAAAATTATGGAAATTTTCAGTGTGATCAAAGTGCTGTAAGATATTGGTGATAAATTCTATGTTTTTTTCAAAAGAGTCATTCATCTGAAAACCATATTTATCTTGATATTTTCCAAAAAGATAAGGAATAAATATCTCATAATTTGATATGGAGAGCAAATTATTTTCCTGCTTAACTATATTCTCTTTTATTAATATGGCATCAAGATCATTAGGGGAAAATTGCAGCTTTTTCTGTTCCAATGCAAAATCAACAAATGTGTTTATAATTTCTTTCATAAAAATAGCCCATCTTTTGATAGATGTTTCGTAATAGTTTGACACCTATCAAATATACGAATTTGCTTATCCAAAGTCTAAAAGTGTTTCCTAATATTATCAGCTGGATTAGCCATTGAATTACTTTTTAATGTTTCTTCTTCTGAAAGAATCAGATTTTTTGTTGAATATAAATTTCTTGTCTTTGCAGATATTTAGAATTTTCAATTAATATCAATATAAAACTAGTAGTGTGTATGATTTCTCATTTTATGTTTTTTAATTATTAATTTGTAAATCAAATAAATACATTAATTATATGAAGTCAGCCTATTTATATGTCCGTGTAAGTACAGACGAACAAAAAAGAAAAGGTTATTCCCTTCCCGAGCAAGAGGATAGATTATTGAAATATTGTAAATATAACAATATCGAAGTCAAAGGAATCTATCGTGAAGACTATTCTGCCAAAAATTTCAACCGACCTGAGTGGAAAGAATTGTTTTCAGAAATTAAAAAGAAATCATCAGGAGAAGATAAAAACATACTATTTATAAAATGGGACAGATTCAGTCGTAACGTTGAATATGCTTACGAAATGATTGGAAAGCTGCGAAAATATAAAACGACAGCAATGGCTATTGATCAGCCAATTGATTTTTCTGTGCCGGAAAGTACAGTTATGCTGGCTGTATATTTAGCCGTTCCGGAAGCGGAAAATACTCGGAGGGCTCAAAATACAGCAAATGGCATTCGTCGAGCAAAGTTGATGGGTAGATATCCTAATAAAGCACCTATTGGATTCATTAATCTGACATTAATGGATGGTAAAAAAACTATTGCTCCCAAAGAACCTGAAGCGGATGTTATAAAATGGTCTTTTCATCAAGTTGCCCAGAACGATCATAAGATTTCTGAAATCATGAAAATAGCTAATGAAAAAGGATTGATATGCTCACGGTCACACTTTTTTAGAATTTTACGGAATCCAGTTTATTGTGGGCTTATATCAGTCAGACTTGAACCCAATGAAGAGCAAATGATAAAAGGTTTGCATGAACCTTTAATATCAGAGTCGTTATTTTACCAGGTTCAGTCTGTTATTAATACAAAAAGAAAAACTACTTCTAAAAAAAATGATTTGAGAGAGCTGTTTTTTCTTAAAGGTTTTTTGACTTGTCCTGTTTGTGATCGAAAACTTAGTGCAAGTATTTCACAAGGTCGATCAAAAAAATATCCATATTATCATTGTCATGATGGATGTAAGACAAGGATAAATGCAGTTTTTCTGAATGAATGTTATCAAAATAAGCTTCAACAGCTGATACTATCAAATAATGCAGTTGAACTATTTAGGAATATTTTGGAAGACCAGAATATAAAGATACAGAAAGCTAGTTATCTATACACCCAAAAATTATTGGAAAGAAAAATAAAAGAGAGGAGTTAACCCTTTCTAGAGGTAGAAAACTATTTATTGCAGGAATATTGAAAATTGATGACTATAATGAATTAAAAAAAGAACATCAAATTAATACTAGAAATCTTAGCAAGGAAATGCGTGATATTGTTCTTAAATTAAAAGCTATCGACAGAAAGAATCAAATAGAGGATAAAGCGCTAGTTGAAATTTTTCAAAAATTTTCCGAGTTTGATACTTCAGACAAAAGATATCTTGTTAATCTTATTCCGCCGGTTGATATTGACTACCAAACAGGAAGTCTTTCTTTAGGGTTGAATCAAGCGTTTTCAAAAATTTTATCAAAGAAAAGTAACCGAAAAAATAATAAGAAAAATGAATTTCATTGATAAAAATGTTTCAATTGAGCAAGCAATTATTCTTTTGGCCAAGAATGGAATTCAGGTAAATGAGAAGGAGGCTAAAACTATATTGGAATTACTATATTTAATATCCAAAAATTACAATAAGCCAAAAAAGAAAGAAATATTATAACCTTAATGGGATTTCAAACCAAGCTTAAATGCCGATGAAATCTCTGATAGAGCACTTTTAGACTGTCAATTTCAGATAGACTCAGGTTTTCATACGGAAAAAATCAAACCATAAAATGTCAGACTGTAAAGGTTTGATATATAGGTTTTTATGCATAAAAAAATAGAGACAACTATAAAATAGTTGTCTCCTTCAGTGACAAGACGAGCGTATCTTCAAACACTTTTATTGATGATTTGGTTCGTTTGAGCCAAATTAAACAGGAATTGGTAATTCCAAATCTAGCATTAAATTTTTTGTAGTTGCAAAGTTTTTTGCAATTATAGTTTTTCATTCACGTAACAAGCAAAATATATATTATTAGTCTATAGTTGGCTTCAATTGTCTTTTTAAAGTTGAATGAAGACTTTAATCAATGAATAATAAGATATTAGTTTTGTTATATTCAAGTATATTGTTGCCATATTTTATGTCTATCATACTTATAGTTCAAGTCTGTTTACTGTTTCATATGACATCAAATTTCTTTAATTTAAAATCGATTTACTTGTATAATATTAGAAATGTATATAATTTTTACAACAATTTCAGTCTTTTTTTCTTAGGTATTTTCTCTTTCAACTATTTTAAATAATGAATTAATATAATCTATCCAGTTTTCTACATTTAAAATCTTATTTAGAGATATATAAGTTAATGCAACAAATCTAATATCACTTTCTTCCACATTTCTTTTGTAGTCGTTATATATGTTTCTAATCCTTTCCATAAGCCAGTCTTCTGTAAATTCTATACTGAATTCATTATTCTTTACGAGATCATTAGCAAATTTCTTCTGTGAAAATTTATCTAAAGTATCTCTTAAAAAGATTGATAGGTAATACTTTTTCAAATCTTCCTTTATACTAATCTTTTCCCAGATTGGTTTAATTATATCTGTTATTTGATTCTCTAAATTCCAGTTAGAATCTTTAAAAGCCTTAATGAATTTTTCGACTAGCTTTTTTTCAATTTCATTTCTTTCATCTTCTGAAATTTGATCATAGTATTTAGAGAATGTATCGGAGAAAAAAGGACGGTGATAAACATTAAAATCTTTAAAAATTAAATGTTGATAATATTCTTTTGAAATAATTTTTAAAGTGTGTTGATCAGGACTAAACTGTCTTAAAAATTTATCAAAATTATCAATAATTGTGTAATCGAAACTAAGACCCTGAAATATGGTGTTATAAGCTTTATAATACATTGAAATAATCTTTTCGAATATTTTATTATTTAAAGCGCTACCATTTTCCTCTATTTTTATTAATAAATCAGCTTCAGAGATTGGTGTATTCCATAAATTGGTTTTAATAAAGGCAATCGAATCCTCACTGCGATTATCAATTTTTTCTACCGAATCTTTCTTCTTTAAGATGTTTAGATATGCTTTAACTGGAAAATGGAGAGTATTATCGTAAGAGCATAGCTAAGGGTATGGGAAATATATTTGCCGATTTCTAAATTATTTTCAGGATCAAATAACAGGTCAACATCTTCCCCGTGTATAACAAGTACCGTTTGTCTTCTTCCTTTATTAAGAGCATTAATAAAATTGTCTGATAATTTTGCCTTTGATATAAAAATACCAAGTGTCCCAAAGAATTTGTTTTCGATTTTTCCAATAAAGGAGAACAATTCTGATGCTGCTAAATTTGAGTCTACCCATTTGCTTTCGATTAAAAATATTCTGCTGTCGATCTCTATGGCGCCATCTATTTGTTCAGACTTGTTATCTGAAGTATGAAATCCTCTCGTAATTAAAATTCCTTCTTCTTGAAATACATTATTGATTAATTCTTCAAAGTCCCTTCCCCGTTGCTGTAAAAGCTGTCTTTCGTTCGGAACTTTTTTTAGCGTATTGAATTGATCTATAAATTCTTGTTTCATCAGATATCAGGTTATTATTTACTAACAAATATAAATATAGTTTTGTGTTGAATCAGTAATTTAAATGGAGAAATTACTTTAACTCATTTTTTTGTAGTAATTCGATTTCGTGTTTGTGAGGGTAAGGATTTTGGTACATCATACTTAAAGCTTCTCGAAGACTTCGTTCCATTTCTTTACACTTCTCTTCATCAATTATGGACAATAAAAGCTAAGTTATATTGTTTTGATAACTATAACCACTGTAAGCATTTCTCAATAAATAATTTTATTAAATCTATAATTTTGAATTATATGTTTACTGTAAAAAGTAAATTTTTCAATATATGAACTTACCAATTACTTTTGTTAATGAATCAATATCCTTCTGGGAATGGGCTGCACATGGGCTGAACCATAAGAGAAAAAGAAGCAATCATATATGTCAAAAGAGCTCTATCCAGCGTATGTGCACCGATCTTGCCTGAACGCTGACATATGTATACTATTCGTATATTCACAGCATCCATGACAGAATTATTTTAAAATAACAACAGCTCACCATAACGATGAAAACAATACCCCGTCAAGAAATTGATGATCGAATTAAGGCAATTGAAATTGATAAAAAATCGCCTAATAAGATTTCAAAAAGATTAAGCTCACCACATCAAATCACAGTGAATACTAAAGAGTGGTTTGAGTCTGCAGAAAAATACTGGGAAAAAAGATTCAAAAAAAATCTTATCCTGCCGATATCCGTGGAAAAAAAACATCTTTCCCGTGCTTTGCTGATTGTTGACTTTCTGGTAAAACTTTTAGAATATAGAGGCCATGGCTTTGATCTTAATGGCAGGAACGAAAATATTGTTAGAATATCGGGTCGAGATCTTCATGTAAGTATTCGTAATTTTGGGAAGTATGTCAGTAATGAGCAAAGTAAATATTCGTCCAGAGATTTTGTATTTACAGATATACTTTGCATACAGATGTACGAGAATACTTGGAATAGGAAAGAATGGAAGGATACACCTTATTCTCCAATTGAAGAAAAACTGATTCGTGTTGTAGCATATCTTGAACTTTTTGCAGAGTATTCAGAAGAATATCATTTACAGCTTGAGGAAAACTGGCGAAAACAGGAATTGATCAAACAGGCTGAACAGGAAAAGAAAGAACAATTAGAAAAAGAAAAAAAAGCCATGGAGCAATTAATTGTTGAGGCCGAGAATTTTGATAGAGCGCAAAAAGTCCTGAATTATCTGAAAGAAAGAAAAAAGTTTCTGCAGGAACACAATTTGTTTACTGCAGATGAGGTAGCCTATTTTGATTGGGGCTTAGACCAATATTTATTATTGAATCCTTTATACAATACAAATAAAAAATAACTCTTTTTATTTGTATTGAGCTTGAAAACAAATAAATTAAAAATTACTATTTTCTTGACTTATTATAATTATTTTGGCATATGATAAGTTCATCGATACTTTTTTCGGGATAATTTTGAGAAAATTCAAAAAGAGTTTTCCAATGTTGGGAAAGGTCCCCCTTTGATCTTCTGATCATTCGAATATCGTGGTACCTGCCAGTATTCTCTCCAAATTCATCAGTTGTGGGGATGGAATAAACCATACAGTCAGCCAAATGACGAAACTGTGCGTGTGGATTTGTGAATATCTCTCTGTAAACAAGGGACTTAGACACTTGAGCATAACGGTTGTCAAAAAGTTTTCGGTCATTTATAAATAGGGCAAAAAGGCATTCGTGAATATACGTTGTTACATCTTTTCCTCTAAAACGATAGATGCAATCAATCTGTCCATTTCCCAGCATAACTGCATCGCTCCATTCGTCTATCCACTGGTCATGAAATTCTTTACCATCAAGTTCAATAGCAACACGGTAGTCGTTGGATTTAAGTAAAAAATCAAGACGGAAAAGACCCGCAGAGTTCAGAATTTCATATTGTGGAATTATTTCAAAACGGTCATTACAAATTTTTCAAATTGCTGGATAAAGATTTCTTCCAGCGGGCTTTCCAACTGACTTCTGGTAATGTGAATGGTATTGCTCATAGCTATAAAATTAATAATAATATTTTGAAATTGAAATATTTACAATTTTTTAATTTATTGATATTTAAATAAAGCTCTATCCTGGAAGCAGAAGGGGATGTGGTTGTTATCAAAATTGATTTGTAATAGAGTTACTCTAAGTCAAATAAAAATTTTCTAGATAGACTTAAAAGGTAGAATACAAAATGTTAGATTGTAAAAGTTTGATAATATGTGTTTATGGGTAAAAAATGACTAATAAGTAGTTGTTTTTATTAAGTGCAAGGTTTTGATTGTTAGCGATATATAGGTGTCGTGTAAAATAATAATTGTAAACAGTATTAGAGATGAAGTTAAAAAATTATAATTTTGAGATGAAAATTTGTTTATATAAGCATATTATCAAAATGAGAAAATTAAGTATAAAATCGATCTAAATTCTATAAACGGTTTTTAAAAAATAAACACCTGTTTTTATTTCATGATAGAATATAAATCTAAAGTTTTTATTATTGATCTTCAATTCCACTTTATAAGTGTTTTCATCAATTCTAATCAAGCTACTTGAAAAAAAAGCTTCCAGAATTAAGTGAGTTAATTCTTTTGGATTATCAATGTTGTTGATTTCTTTACTTGTCGATAGATACCTGTTTTCGCAACTAAAGTGTTTAAAAGCATGAAAAATCCCGCCTACAAAATCGGACTTTCCATCCTCGTTTGCTTTTAAGTGACGGTAGAGATCCAGACGTAAAATTTTTTCATTTATTTTACCATTATCAACTTCCACAATGTAACAGAACTGTTCGGACCTTAAAACATCAGCAAATCGTTCTAGATCATACCAAGGTTCTACAATTTGTATTGCTTTTAAAACGTCCATTGCGTGTCCGGTTCCAAATAATTCAGGATGGTTTATTCTTGCAATTAGCAGATTTTTTTCTATGATAGCTTTATAAATATTTGTCGGAATCAAATAATAATGTTTTCCGTTTGAAGAAAACCGCTCATAATTACCTATAGCAATTCCTGTCTTTGCATTATTTTTTTGCTCATGATTCATTAAATTTAAAGACTTATTTTTAATAAATTCACGTACTTTTAAATATTCTTCTCTATCGGTAATCAATTTTATTATATTTAAGAAACTAATATAATAAAAAAAGGATCAATCAAAAACTAATAATACATGGAAATAGTATACCTTTTCATCAAGGATCACACAAAGCTTAAAAATCAAAACCTGAATTTCGGATGTGAATATATATTTAATTATTCGGAAGAATTTAAAAATCTTAATATTATAGAAAATGATTTATATATAAATAATCATTATCAGTTAAACGCAAATACTCAGCTATTAAATATTACCTCAATAATAGGTCAAAACGGAACTGGAAAAACCTCGATTTTAAATTTCATCAGAAACAATTTTGCTCAAGGTCTACCTTTAGAAAGTCCTTGTATATTTATAACTAAAATTGATAATAAATTTGTTATTTATCATACAGAAGACTTGTCAATAGAAAACAAAATCGATCTCCCTAATTTTTCTATCGATAGAATTAAGCAGAAAAAAGAACAGATTAAAGGACAAGGTGTTAGAAATCCATTTGAAATAACACTAGGTTATGATTTTCGAGGTTTTGATTTTACTGATTTAATCTATTTTTCAAACGTTTATGATACCTCCGGTGGCAGCTTTGATTTGAAAGGAATTTATGATATTTCTACAAATAATTTAGTTTTATTAGATTATGATCGAGATATTAAAAGTAAAATTATTACTGTTGCTACTAACCATAACGTTCTGGCTAGTTATGCAAACAACGAACTTCATCGGCAGATTAATTTCATCCATAAATTTCATGAATCGAATAAGCTTCCATTTGAAATTCCTACTGAATTGATATTTACTATCAAAAATGATTATTTCAAACTAACTGATAATAATTTTCTGAACAATAGTAATTTATATACTTACATAGGAAATGTAATTACGAGAGCGCAATTAAGCTTATTAGACTATATAGAAAACACAGAAAAAAAGATCAAGTTTCGTTTAATAATCAACATTTATTTAAGTTTTGTTGTTGACTTTTTTTTATCACATCAAAATATTGATGATTACATTTTAATTGATGAAATTTTTCATAGTGAAAACAAGAATAATATAGAAGTTTCTGAATTGTTGGAAAATATCTCCTCGCTCTATGACAAATTTCAAAGCCATTTTAGTAATAGGTACGAAAATGATCATTTTGATAATATTCGCAAATTAATTATTCTCGTAGATTCAATTAATGAAGATGAGATCAGTTCGATTGGTTTTTCAGTTGAAGGTATAAGAGTGAATATTCAAAAAGGAGATGATTCATCATTTGATCAATTTATGAAATTATACACCGGATCTATTTTTATAAGGCCTTTCTTAAATTTTAGATGGAGAAATATTAGCAGTGGAGAAAGAGCGCTTTTAAATCTTTATTCGCGATTTAATTCTCTTTCAGATAGTGATATTTTAGCAGAGAAGTTGAACAAACATTTGATAATTTTAATTGATGAAGGCGATTTGTATCTGCATCCTCAATGGCAAAAAAGTTTTGTGAAAATTTTACTGGATTTTCTTCCCACCATTTTTCCCAATAGAACAATACAATTAATATTTACAACAAATTCCCCTATACCAGCATCTGATCTTCTAAGTTATAATACCATTTTTTTAGAAAGATATTTAGATTCTTCAGGAAACATTTTTACAATAGTCAAAGACAGTTTGAATGAACAAAAAGAAACATTTGCAGCCAATATCCATACATTGTTATCAGATTCATTTTTTGTCGATAATGGTTTAGTAGGGGATTTTGCAAGTTTGAAAATAAATATAATCATTGAACAACTTAGCAAAAGAATTTACCTGACTTATGATGAGAGAGAAAATATGAGAAAATTAATACATCAAGTCGGGGAGCCAATTATTAAGAACAAGTTGATGCAAATGTACAATGACAGATTCAATTTGGATATACATGAAAGATTAGAAAAAATTGAAAAAATTCTAAAATTATGATAAAAGTTGAATTACAAAATTCTAAAGTTATTTTAGAAATGCATTATAAAAACCTTACCGAAAAAAAAGGTAGAAAATGGACAATAATTGATTTCCTTAATAAAAGAATAGAATATGTCTCTGGCAATAAAGATTTGGAAGATATGTATGAGTATCTTAAAACCAAAGTTAAAAAAAATAAACAAGGATATTCGATACTGACTGCATTACCAAAAGAACTTCAGCTTTTCAAAGAAAAATTTGAAGAGGATTATGGTGCTTTATTAGATCTGTCCTATGGCAAAACTGAGGATCCTGACTATACCTATAGAGACGACCTATTAAAAGTCTTCTATTATTCAAGTTATGATAAATGGAATCCTTATGAACTAGCTAAGAAAATTGCCATTAATGTATGTCCCTATTGTAATCGAAGCTACACATTTTTATTGGGGAATGATTTGAAAAAAGGAACCCGATTTGAGTTCGATCATTTTTTTGATAAAGCTACATATCCTTATCTGGCCTTAAGTCTTTATAATTTAGTGCCTAGTTGCCATGTATGTAATTCAAATCTAAAAGGATCAAGTATATTCAATCTGGGAGATAACATTCATCCCTTTATTGAAGGATTTTCAGAAGACATACTTTTTTCTATTGCTCCAAAAAACATCGATTTTGTTAATGGTAAAAGCAGTGCTTATAGGGTTAAGTTTAAAAAAAACGAATTGAGTACGTGGGATAATAAAAAAATAAAAGCAGCAATTAGAAATATTTCAACTTTCAAACTATCTGGTTTATATAATATGCACAAAGATTACATTAACGAAATTATTCAGAAGTCCCAAATTTATAATGATGATTATATTAAAGATCTATTTAAAAAATATGAAGGAACACTTTTTAGTAGCGAAGATGATGTTAGAAGAATGGTTTTAGGGAATTATCTGCATGAAACCGATTTTTCAAAGAGA
Organism: Chryseobacterium sp. T20; assembly: GCF_047345655.1. NCBI lineage: Bacteria > Pseudomonadati > Bacteroidota > Flavobacteriia > Flavobacteriales > Weeksellaceae > Chryseobacterium > Chryseobacterium sp. T20. The sequence continues at coordinate 77,901 of NZ_JBLFDU010000001.1, read as the reverse complement.
CCATTGTCAAAATTGACGAGAGATATTGCAAGGGAATTAAAGATTATGTAGAAAGTTTTAGACTGGGTGAATAAAAACTATTGCTAAGAAATTGGATTATTTAATTTAATTATTACCAATGTTTTAAAAAAGAAAATCTTGAATAATAAGGTTTTCTTTTTGTTTAAATCTATCGGTATAATTATGTCAGATTAAGTATTGAGTAATTCATGTAATACCTATTCACTTATTCCAAGACAATATTTCTTTTAATATTCTGATATTTATCTTCAATTAGTAGGTACTGCGAACCTGGAATAAGAGTCATTTTAACCATCTGGTATTTAAAAACAATAATCTCAAAGGATTGTAAACATATTACTTACGATTGTCTTTCAATCTCAACTGCAAAAAATAATCGTGATATCTACAATAAAAAGCACCAAGTTAATTGGTGCTTCGATTTAAGATTAAAAAATAGCTATGAAGAAAACTACAAAGTATTGAAATAATTTATATTTAAATATTAGAATACTATTGTATTTTTTTGATAAAAATGTAGAGTACAAAAAGCGCTAGTATAGGGAACTTAACTTTTTGTATCCTTTATCTGGTCCATAAATGCCTTGTTATCCCAAAACAAATATTCTTCGCTCATTGTTCCTTCTGCATTCCAAACAGCGATTGTTGCCATTGGCAATTTAAATTTTTTGCCTGTAGGTTGCATGAATGTTCCATCTGGTAGAGGCATTGGTTTTGTAAATGTTCCTTCCATATATCCCATAACAGCAGTTAGATTATCTTTTCCTAATCTGAATGGCTGTTCTTTTATTTTAGTGTCCGGAGCATAAACAAACATTGCTTTTAAAGTGTTTATGTGTTGCTCAATACCTTTTTCAATATGACCATCCGGAAAATGAACAATAATATCTTTTGCGTGGCTTTCATGTAGTCTGGACCATTCCTCGTTGCTGAATACTACAAAATCTAAAGTTTGAAAAGTTTCTAAGTTCTTTGAAACGATTTGGTCGGCGGCCGTTAGTTCTTTAATTTTTCTCAGGGCTTTTTCGGCTTCGTGTTTTTTAATGTTTTGTGCATAATAGGTGATGCTGAAAAGTAGCATACCGAGAAATACTACTCTTTTGATAATTGACTTTTTCATTTTTTTTTGTTTTAAATTATATTACAAACTTCCTCAAAAATGTGATTAAAGAATAACACATATCGGAAGAAATTTTGTGATTTTAGGAAATTAATTTTGCCATTTCTTTTCTGTATTCAGTAGGAGTGAAGCCTGTCTTTTTCTTAAAAATATGAGTGAAGTATGTTTTTTCATTAAAGCCCAGGCTGTAAGCTATATCACTAATAGTCATTTCGCTTGTGACTAATAAGTTTTTTGCTTCTGTAAGCTTTCTGATCTCAATAATTTCTGACGCGCTATGATGAAATATTTCCTGACAAATTAAATTTAGATTTCTTGTTGTCATAAATAAGTTTTCTGCGTAAAAGTTGATGTCTTTTGATTTGCGATAATTTCCTTCTATCAAACTGAGAAAGTTTTTGAATGAATTATTCTGGATTTTTTTTGATTCTGTACTGTTTAGATTCATTTTTTTTCTTTCTGATTCTATTATAGTAAAGAGGCATATCAAGAGTTGACGGATGACTGAAAAATCTGGTGACATTTGTATAGACTCTTGATACATTAATTCACAGATGATAAGTAATCGGTTAAAATTTTCGTTGTTTTTTAAATTTATGTTTGCGTTGTCGTGATAGAGCGAGTACAATTGGAAAATAGAGGCTGGAATAAAATCACTTTTAAAACGTATGCCCCAAATTTCACATTTTTCTTCGCTTAATAGCGGTTTGATTTTATGTGATTTTCCCTGGGAGATAAAGCTAACAAATGGTCCTTCAATTAAATGTGTTTTAAAATCGATAAAATGTTCCAAATTTTGACATTTTCCAATGAGTAGTTCTTCAAATTCATTCTTATGCAGTTGATTATATTGTTCAACCGCTTTTTCAGAGTCTGAAGTATTTATTTTAAATATCTTAAATATTGTATCCATAACCTTACTGCTTGATGACTTTTTTAATCTATTGTACTTTTATGTTAGAAAAACTACTCAAGTATTTTGTACATCAAAAGTACATAGCATGGGTCGCTCCAAGGTTATCTTTATCAAATCGAAATTTACTCGAATCAATCAATTAAAATCCTGAAATTTCTTTCAAGAAAAAAACAATAAAAAAATATACCGATCGGTATATTTTTTATACTTTTGTATTCATTATAATTTTAATATTTAATCATTAATGGAAAATCGACATATAAATAAACATAAAATCTTTATTAAAAACATATTAAGTATTATCTAATAAAATTTTTTTACCATTTTATATACCGATCGGTATAATTTTAAACAAAGCAATATTGTTATATGAATACAAACACTAGAACAAGAGTCTACGATTGGACTGATCCCATCGAACTTTTTAAAAAAGCAAGCACTATTTCAGGAAGTGAATTTCTCAATGGAATTATCAACGGAGAATTATCGCCTCCACCTATTGCGAAAACTTTAGATTTTCATCCTGTTGGATTTGATAATGAAAAAGTCATTTTTGAATTCCTACCTCAGGAATTTCATTACAATCCAATAGGCAGTATTCATGGCGGTGTTATTTCTACCGTTTTGGACACTGTAATGGGATGTGCAGTTCATGCACACTTACCTAAAGGCAAAGGTTACACAACTTTGGAGCTAAAAGTGAATTTTACAAAACCTGTTTCGCTCAGAAGCGGTAGAATTACTGCTGAAGGTAAGCTGATCCATTTAGGTAAAAGTACAGCACTTGTAGAATCTCATCTAAAGGATGACGAAGGTAAATTATACGCTTACGGAACATCCACTTACATGCTGTTAGAATTGTTGTAAACTACACACGATTTAAATTAAAACATACAAACATTAGAATTTTTAATGATATAATTTATAACCCTAAAAAAATAAAATGAACTTAACTAACAACACTGTTTTTATCTCTGGAGGATCAGCAGGAATAGGTTTGGAAATAGCAAAAAAATTCTCTGCGAGTGGTAACAAAGTTATTATTAATGGACGTGATCAAACACGATTAGATAATGCTTTAAATTTGCTTAATAATGCGGTTGGAATCCAAGGCGATTTATCCATTGAGAGTGAACGTATTAGAATTTCTGAAGAATTAAAGCAAAATCATCCTGATCTGAATGTCGTAATTAATAATGCCGGATTAGCATATGCTTATTCGCTCGCTGAAAGTGATGAAACTTATGAAAATGCAAGAAAGGAGATCAATACAAATTATCTTTCGATAATCCATTTTAATGAATTGTTATTACCGAATTTAAGAGAAAAGAGTGATGCAGCAATTGTTAATGTTACTTCTATTCTCAGTTTTATTCCTACGTTAACAATTCCCACATATTCCACAAGTAAAGCTGCACTTAAAGCATACACACAATTGTTGCGCAAATCATTAGCCCAGACAAATGTGAGAGTATTCGAACTGATTCCACCGCTGGTCAATACAGAGTTTTCCGCAGGAAGCGGAGGTGAAAACGGAATTGACCCTAAAGAAGTGGCAGATGAATTATGGATTGCATTTGAAAAGAACCAGCTTGATGTGCCTGTTGGAAAAAGCAAAGTAGTCTATTCTATTTTTCAAGAAGCAATATCAAAATTGACTAAGTAAACTATAACATTATGAGTATAGTATCAAAAAATGGTGACACTCAGTTCGCCGCTCTGAACGGACAAAAATTGGCATTCCGGAGTTTTGGTAACGGCTCTCCTATATTTTTTATCAATAGGTTTAGGGGAACTATGGATACGTGGGATCCGTTGTTTCTTGAACTTGTATCGAAAGATCATCAGGTAATATTATTTGATTATCCCGAAATAGCAGAATCTTTTGAAGGGACATTTCCAAAAGATATGAAAGAAATATCTTCATTGATTATTGAACTTGCTGATTATTTAAAAATTGAACGCTTCAATGTTTTGGGTTGGTCTTTTGGTGGTTTAGTGGCACAATATATTACCTTTTATTATCCTAATCGAATTTTAAAATCGATAGTTATTGGCAGTAATCCTCCTGGTGAAAATAAAGTTCCATTTGATCCGGAATTTTTTAAAAGGGCATTAAAGCCTGTTAATGACTTAGAGGATGAAATAGTTTTGTTTTTTGAACCTAAGTCATTAAAAAGCCGTGAAGCAGCTTTTGTATCACATAAAAGAATTTCAGAAAGGTTAGATGTCAGTAGAATACCCTCAACTCAGGAGATCTTCCAGAAATATCTGAATGCTTCAGCTGAAGTTAAAGACGATAAAGAAAACTTTCGAGAGAAATACAGGACCTTAACACATCCTATAATGGTTATTATGGGAGATCATGATATTTCTTTCGCAGTTGAAAACTGGTATCCATTATTACAAAATGCACCTACTTTACAACTGATAATTCTTCCAGAGTCTGGCCATGGCCCACATCACCAAAGCCCTGCATTGGTAGCTTATTATATTAAGGGGTTCCTGGCAATTGTAGATTAATTTAGTTTTTTTTAGATTTTTTTTTGCGTTCATAATATACCGATCGGTATATTATGAGTGCTTTTCTTATAAATATAAAATGAAAAGTAACTTTACCAGGATCGTTCTTATTTTTACGGTCATTTCTGCTGCTATTATGGAGTTGATAGATACTTCAATTGTGAATGTTGCCTTAAACCATATGAGTGGTAATCTTGGTGCAACGTTGGAAGATACCTCTTGGGTAATTACATCTTATGGAATAGCAAATGTGATTATCATTCCCATGACAAGTTTTCTTTCAAATAATCTAGGAAGAAGGAATTATTATATTGGATCAATAATCCTGTTTACTTTTTGTTCTTTTATGTGTGGAAACGCAACTAATATCTGGGAACTTGTTGCTTTTCGATTCTTACAGGGGATAGGTGGCGGGGCGTTATTATCAGTTTCTGCGATGGTAGTCTATGAATGTTTTCCAAAAGAGAAACAAAATATTGCGAGTGCTCTATTTGGTATAGGTGTCTTTATAGGACCAACAATTGGTCCTACGCTCGGAGGCTATATTACCGATAATTATTCGTGGAATTGGATTTTTTATATTAATATACCAGTAGGTATTCTTTCAGCAATATCCTGTTTTCGGTTACTACCAGAATCCCCAGTAAGGCAGGTCGTAAAACAAATTGACTGGCCAGGGATCATATTGTTGGTTATTGGAGTAGGATCTTTACAAACAGTACTGGAACGTGGTGAAACAGAAGATTGGTTTGCAACAAGATATATCATTGTACTCGCAGTCTTAGCTGCTGTTTCACTTGTATTATTTGTTTATCGCGAGCTTATCACACCATATCCTGTTGTCAAACTTGCGCTACTAAAGAATACATCATTAAGCATTTCTGCTGTGTTGACATTTATAACAGGTATTGGAATGTTTACTTCAATATATCTTACCCCGGTTTTTGTACAGCGTTTGCTGGGGTTTACGCCTTCACTAGCTGGGCAAATGTTATTGCCAGGTTCTATCATTGCTGTATTTGCTCTTATCATTACGGGTAAGTTATTGCAAAAAGGAATTTCTCCAGCACTAATTGTTTTATTAGGATTTGCGAGTTTTATATTATTCAATTACAATATGTCGCTCATTGATCTGGACGTTTCTTTTGAATCAATTTCTCTTAATTTGATTTACAGGGCAATCGGAATGGCATTATTGACGGTTCCTTTATCAACACTTGCAGTATCTTCTTTAGAAGCAAAAGATATGCCCCAAGGTACAGCTATAAACAATATGATGAGACAGCTTGGTGGTTCTTTTGGAATCTCAATCATCAACACCTACATTGCTAGACAAATGATGCAGCATAGAACAGATTTAATTTCACATCTTACACTTGATAATTTAGGAGTTACAGAAAGATTAAGCGCTTACACAAAATTATTTGAGAATAAAGGTTTTGAGTTTCATGATGCACAGCAAAGGGCTTTAGCCGTGTTAGAAAAAAGCGTTGTAAAACAATCTTTTCTTTTGAGTTATATAGATGCATATATTTTTATTGGAATGATCTTTACATTGGCTTTACCTCTTTTACTTATTTTTTTAAAAAAGAGAAGAAGTGTAAAAACAGTTATTCCTGTCTCAGATCATTAACAATAGATAAAGACTAAATTTATATGATTTTAGAGCTGCATTATTTTTACCGGGTTTAAAATAAAATATTTAATACGGTCTATTATTCATAAAATCTTTACTAGGGGTCGTTTATGCAAACAACCCTTAGTAATAGATTCTTCAATATAATTAATATAAACGATGATATAAGGTTCCAATGATGCTGAGCAATATTGACATTAGAGAAGATCTGGTAATTTTTTCATTTCATATCCTTCGTATTCCTGAACAATTTTCATTGGCAGATTAAGAGCAGATGCTACGCCTTTCCCATATTCTGGATCAGCTTTATAACAATTTCTGATATGACGGATCTGAATAAATTGATCAGCTTGTCCAATGGAGGCAGCGGTATTGTGGAATAATGCTTGTTTTTGTTTATCCGTCATTAATTTAAAGAGGTTACCTGGCTGGCTATAATAATCATCGTCCTCACGATGGTTCCAATGTCCTGCATCTCCTGTGATTTTAAGAGGAGGTTCACTAAAATCGGGCTGGTCCTTCCATTGATTAAAGCTGTTAGGCTCATATGAAGTTGTATCTTGATAATTACCATCAATACGCATAGCACCGTCACGGTGATACGAATGATAAGGACATTTTGGCGAATTTACAGGTATTTGATGGTGATTTACACCCAGTCGATATCTTTGAGCATCACCATACGAAAATAATCTTCCTTGTAACATTTTATCTGGAGAGAATCCAATTCCAGGCACTATTGCTGCGGGATTAAATGCAGCCTGTTCTACTTCGGCAAAATAGTTTGATGGATTTCTGTTAAGAATAAATTCACCAACTGGAATTAATGGATAATCCCCATGTGGCCAGACTTTAGTTAAATCAAAAGGATTTATATGGTAAGAGTCAGCATCTTCTTCTTTCATAACCTGGATAAATAATTTCCATTTAGGAAAGTTGCCAGCCTCTATATTTTCGTATAAGTCTTTCTGGTTACTTTCTCTGTCTGAACCAATAATAACAGAGGCCTCTTCATTGGTTAAATTTTCTATTCCCTGTTGTGTTTTAAAATGAAATTTTACCCAGTATCGCTCTTGGTCACTGTTTATAAAACTGAAAGTGTGACTGCCAAATCCATCCATGTGACGGAATGATTTAGGAATACCTCTGTCACTCATTGTAATGGTTACCTGATGTAGAGATTCAGGTAACAATGTCCAAAAATCCCAATTATTGTTAGCACTACGCATATTAGTCCGAGGATCTCTTTTTACAGCGTGATTCAAGTCGGGGAATTTTAAAGGGTCACGTAAAAAAAATACCGGTGTATTGTTTCCTACAAGGTCCCATATTCCTTCTTGTGTGTAGAATTTCATTGCAAAACCTCTAATATCCCTTTCTGCATCTGCTGCTCCACGCTCTCCTGCAACAGTTGAAAAGCGTACAAACATTTCTGTCTCTTTGCCGATTTCTGAGAACAGGTCTGCCTTTGTATATTTTGTTATATCGTGAGTTACCCTAAAAACACCGTATGCCCCAGATCCTTTGGCATGCATTCTACGTTCCGGAATAACCTCTCTGTCAAAGTGAGCAAGCTTCTCCAAGAACCAGACGTCTTGAAGTAATGCTGGACCATTTTTTCCTGCCGTTAATATATTCTGATTGTCTACGACAGGTGCACCTGTTCTGTTGGTTAATTTATTATTAGCCATAAATTTAAATTATTTATTGAATTGAATTATTGTTTAAAATCAATACAGTTCGATATGCTATATTGAATTGTTTTTTTTACAAAGTTATTTTCAGAAGAGGTGGAAAGGAATGTCAATTAATTCGTTTAGGATGTTAAAATTTTATCAGCAATCCAAGTATTTTTATTTAGAAACTTTATTTAATAAGAAATAATTATTTAAATATTTATTAAAAAGATAGTTAGATAAATGCGCTGTTAAGGCACGACAGAAACTCAGGGAAATTTTTCTTCTCTACAAATTAGACTTCCTAAAATCTGAGCTAGTCCCAAAATACTACGACAATTTATTGAGAAGTAAAAAATAGATTGGATTTACTAAATCTTGGATTGATCGAGATAACACCAGCAGGAATTCTCTGCTATACCTTTGTCATAACAAATTTGAAAAGAATTACTGTTGGTAATTTTAAGAAAACAGGTGTAAATAATAAGTATATAATAATAAATTTCGTTAATAATGAATAAAATTAATTCCTTAAATAGTATAAACAATCATAGTTTGGCTATCTTAATCCAGCGTCTATCAATAGGTGGTCTCATGTTATTTCATGGTTTTTATAAACTCTCACATGGTGTAAACTGGATTGCAGAAATGTTAGTTGCTAAAGGACTGCCTGGTTTCATTGCATATGGATCTTATATAGGTGAAATTGTAGCACCGATCATGATCATTCTTGGGGTCAAAACGCGCATAGTATCGGCAATTTTAGCGGCGACATTGTTTAATGCCTTTTTATTAATGCATCTTTCCGACTTCTTTTTAACAAATCCAACAAGCGGTGGATGGCAGATAGAGCTTATTCTCCTTTATTTTTTAGGAGCAATTACATTGATAATCACCGGTGGTGGAAAGTATGCGCTTACTTCAAAAACTAAGTATGACTAAGGTATTGATCTCTGATAAGCGGTTTTACATTTAACAATCATAATTACGAATAATCTTTCTTTATCTTATGCTTTGAAGAGAAACTTATTATACTGCAATTTGCTTCAACGACATATATCTTGCTATAAGTGTAGTAGTTTCTCTTCTTTTTAGAATAGTATTTGAGTAAAGCAAAATAGATTTCAACTGATCTTAATTTAACAAATATACCGGTATGTATTACTTTCTAATTTATAGTGGTTATGTAATGATTTTATCATTATTAATGGGTGCATCCACCTGGAAATTGTATCGTATGATGGGCTATCATCCATTGATCAGCTTTATTCCTTTTTATAATTATTATATCATCCAAAAGGAAACAAAACATCCGAGATGGTGGGTATTTCTTTCGTACCTGCCAGTGGTAGGACCTATTATGCTGTCAGTATTCCATCTCTTTCTTATGAAAAAATTTGGGAAGTACTTGATAAAAGATCAGTTTTTAACTGTTTTACTGCCCTTTATTTATATTGGAGTCATTAATTACTCTAAGGAAACCGTACTTAAAGAAGAGAATGCGTACGAACTCTTATTCGCTGAAGATAATAAAAAACAAGATTCGGTTGTAGGATCTGTAACTTTTGCTGTTGTATTTGCTACGATAATTCATGTTTTTGTAGCCCAACCTTTTGGGATCCCAACCGGTTCTATGGAAAATACAATGCTGGTTGGAGATTTTCTATTCGTAAACAAATGGAGTTATGGATACCGTCTACCAATGCGTCCTGTGTCAATACCATTTTTACAAGGTACTATTTTCGATATGGGGGAAAAAGGAAATCCAAAAGATGACCCCAAATCATATATTGAATCTGTACAGCTTCCTTATGAGCGAATTTTTCAATTTGAGAAGCCTAAAAGAAATGAACTTGTAGTGATAAACTATCCAAGGGATTCTGTTCATAAAGCTATTGATAGGATGGATCCCTATGTAAAACGGAATGTTGCGGTGGCAGGAGATACATTTGAAATCAGGAATGGTAAATTTTTTATTAACGGTAAGCCCGAGCATATAATGGGGGATCAATTCCTTCAGCATTCATTTAATGTCAGGACTTCCGGTCAGATGAATATTCCATTTCTGTACAAGGCCTACGGTTATTTACCTGTAAACGAAGTTCAGACCAATAATGGTTTTGCATATTCTTTCCAAGGTTTAACTGACAAAATAGCATCAGAACTCAAAAATGATAACGAAGTGCAGAGCATTTCACAGTTTTCCTGGCCAAAAGATTCTGCTGCTGTTGCTTATAAATTAAACGCTGACCGTTCTGCTTATACGAAAAGTATAGATACCACTCAGTCTATCTTTCCAATTAATAAAAAATGGAATCCCCATTGGTATGGTCCAGTAAGAATTCCTAAAAAGAATGATTTGGTGGTACTTAATGAAGACTCTTTACCGTTATATGAATGGATTATCAAAGATTATGAGCATAATACATTAATGCATAGAGGAGGGAAAATCTATATTAATGGAAAATTGTCAACAACCTACAGGATCAAACAGGATTATTATATGATGATTGGTGACAATCGAGATGCATCGCTTGACAGCCGGTTTTTTGGATTCGTTCCTGAAGAAAATATTATAGGAAAGCCTATATTGACCTGGCTGAGTGTTCAGGGACTTTTTAAAAATGATGGGTATTCTTATCAGGCTCCATTTAAAATCAGGTGGGAGCGGATGTTCAAGTTTGCTAATACCGGTGAAGTAAATAAGCCATCATACTGGTGGGTCGGGGTGATCATTTTAGTTTTATTTTTTGGGTGGGAAAATATTGTAAAACTTGCCAAGAGAATAAAATAATTAGAACGATAGTAAAAATAATGAGTTAAATGCTTGATCATTTAACACGATTATGATTTAATTTTTGATAACTATGAATTTTCTAAGATTTTTCTTAGTTATGAAATAGTGAAAACAAACGGTTTCTGAACTACTGAAACCGTTTGTTTTTATTATGCTATTGCATTCTGTCGATTTATTTGTTATTTCTAAATTGACTTGGAGTGATATGAGTATTCCTTTTAAAAAACGCTGTGAAGTTTGACTGGTCATCAAACCCCAAACTGTACGCAATTTGATGAAAACTCCATTTTGTTCTTAACAGCAGTGTTTTTGCCTCTTCAAGCAATCTGTGGGTGATATGCAAACTTACACTTTTTCCTGTCTCTTTTTTTACCAGACGGTTGAGATAATTGGGGTGTATTCCTAAATTTGCTGCAAATTCTTTAACTGTTTTTATGCGTATAGGCACATCATAGTTGATATTTGCAGTTTCTTGTTCTAATAAATTAAAAAATTGATGTAAATATTGAAATTCTTTTGATGTAGCATATGGCTGGATAAAAACTGAAGAACGTATTGCTTCCAGTATTATTATCCGAAGCCATGCGAGGATTACATCAATATTTAATGCCTGAACTGAGTCCATTTCATGCTTCATATTGGCGAAACAGCTGTTGATTAGATCGATATCATCGTCGGCAATACCGATAACGTTGCAATCTTTATTGGTGAAAACATTAAACTTTTCAATAAACTGCTTCAATTCAGGATAATCTTTAAAAATTTCCTTCTTAAAAAGACAGTAAAAACCTTCGTTATCTTCTGAGAGGTTTTTCCAGGAAATTATATCGTTCGGATGAACAAATAATAAACTTGGTTGGTCAATATAGTATGAATTTGTACCAATTGTATAGATAGAGGTACCTTTACCGGAGATAAATAAAACTTTGTAAAATTCACGTCTGTTAGGGGATAACTTATTTATACATGTATAAATCTTACGGTCAAAAATTTTAATCAGCCAGTCGTCTTTATAATCTCCATAAACAGGGATAAGGTTCGGTATGTTTCTTAATAGCTCAATGGTCTGTGGATCTTTTGTTATCTTTTTCATTTTTTAGTAAACCTGTATATCAATACTAGAAGTTTTGAGTTAAAAAATAAATGTTTGTGACGATTTTGAAATCCATGGATTATATCTGAATATTGTCAATACTTAAATAACTAAATATCTATTCATCCAACTTTAGAATTTGATTTGCGGAGTAATTGACTGGCTAATAATTATCAAAATTGACGACATCTTTGGGTTCCATTTTATCGGTTATAATTTTGCAAAGAAATTCAGCAAGCCAGGCGAAAAAGAATCCACTAATTACTGTTACAGCCATAAGGAAAAGGTTATTAACTGTCGCAGGCTGATTGATGCCGAAAAATATTATAATTCCTTTGAAATAGGCAGGAATGGCTGTCAACGGTTTTAATTTATGAACCCCCGAGACAAAAAACGTTATTACAAGCATAACAGAAATAGGCAGGGAGAGTGTACCAAAGGACATACTTAAGGATTGACCGGTAATACTTATTAGGACGGCTATTCCTATACCTAAAAAGATTTGAATACAGGTATGTAAAATTGATCTGAAGGTTTGTCCGAAAACATGAAAGCTGACCCATGTAATAAATAAAACCCAGGTAGGCATATTGAATAAAATGGTAAAGTAAACAGCAATCGCACTTATTAGCCCAATTGCAAGTGCTCTAAAAAAATTTGTCATAATGTATGAAATATTTGTTGAAAGAATCATTTCAATTAGTTAATGCTAATTGTTTAGACCGTAGAAATGATGTTATAAACTTTAGCAAAAGTACTCCCTTGGTAAGCTACTTGATCGGTGAATTTCAAACACGTATTTATGAAAATCAAACTTTTCAAAATAATGATATATATATTTATGTAGTTAATTTTTTTATAATGCATTAGCAATAGAAAAAGATAGTTTCGTAGTTTATCATAATTGTTTGTTATCGAATCACATTATATTTCAGGTTTTAATGATTTGAAAATTGCTTTACAGCTTTAAAATTTGGGATCCCATTCGAATAATAACTATTTTTGGAACTAGCTCTAAAAAGGTACACATTGGTTCCAAAGATTAAATCAACAAATAGCTTTAGTGAATAAACAGTTAAAAATAAAGCCATCAGAATCCAAACAATTCTGATGACCAAACGAAGTATAAAATAGGAGTAAAAATAGCTGAATAGGTAAATAATAAAGAAATTACTTCTTAAATCATTTTCAGGCTACATTTTTTATGACACTCCATAATTCTATAAGGTCACTTTTCGAGGCTGGAATGATGCCTTAAAAACCAATGTTATAAAATATGAAGCTGTAATATTTATAAAGGGGTATAAATTATTGACATAATTGCTGTTTGTTCATTAAAAGAATTGGCTCCGCCTGTAATTATATTACATCTAACCGTATCACCTGGGTTTAATTTCAAGGCAAGAACCTGGTTCACAGTATATTTGTTTCCGGCTAGCAGTAGTCCACCAGAATTTTGATTATAAGGGGTGGTTTGAATGGTAAAGTTGGCATCGGCATTAGTGAAATTCGCAAGAAGAATACTGGCAGAAATCTGATAAACACCTGCCATATTCACAGTAAAAGTATTATTAGCTGAATTCCAATTGCCGATGGCGGTGTTAGGAATAATATCTGTTGTATCAAACCTTACTTGATTTATTACATTTCCTCCGGCAAATGGAGTAGTAACTGGATTAACCAGTCTTGTACTTAAGACTGTGGTGGGAATTTTAAGATTTTTTGTTAAAACAGACGGATCGATCTGATAGACATCTCCGTTGGTCTGAGAAATTAACAGGTTAGACGTTCCAATAGATGGCGCTAGTGGTGTTTGTCTTATTCTTGCAGTGCCATCAACATCTAATGTCTGAGTTGGATTAGGAGTATTGATTCCTACTTGTGCAAGAGCAATATTTGTGAATAATAATATAAACAAAATAGTAAGATTTCCTTTCATAGTGAGAATGTGTTGTTTCAGTTTTCTACTTTTCAAAAGTATGTCATCTGAGACTAAAACCTTGAAGCCCAATCAATCAAAAAATTATCAATTTCAAACCTTTTTCTATATTGATCTTACAAAAACCTTTTTCTGAGAAAAATAGAGGTAATTTAGCCGCACTAAAAATTTCAGTTAATTGACGTTATCTTGTTAGTCATGTTCTTAATGATCGTTTCGCTTAATGCTGAAAATATCCCAAATATTATATTATTAGACTTTCAATGGAAAATTGTTGGAAAAAAAACTTCATATTATTGTGGTCGGGCCAATTCATTTCTTTGCTGACCAGTTCTATTGTTAATTTTGCAATCATTGCCTGGTTAAGCTTAAAAACCGGATCGGCTGAAGTATTAACATATGCCGCTATCTCAGGACTTTTAGTTCAGGGGATTTTAGGTCCGTTTGCAGGTGTTTTTGTAGACCGATGGAACAAAAAATTGACCATGATACTATCGGATGGCTTTGTAGCACTCGCAACAATATTTTTAGCCTTCTACTTTTATTGGGGAGGCAATAACTTAAATGTGATCTACATGATACTTGCACTAAGATCGCTGGGTTCGACATTTCATATGCCCGCTATGCAATCAACAATACCATTGATTGCTCCAAAATCGGAACTATTAAGAATAGCCGGTGCCAATCAGATCATAAGATCTGCATCAAATATTGCAGGACCAGCCGTTGGAGTTTTATTGATTACTATTTTACCGATCGGTAATGTTCTGCTATTGGATATTTTAGGTGCTTTTATTGCGGTATTATTTTTATTTTTTATAACAATACCAAACGAAAAGAATACTACTGACAAAACTATAAAAGTATCTGTTTTTTTCAATGATATGAAAATGGCCTATCAAGAAGTCCTGAAAAACAGAGGCTTATTTTTAATAGTGTTATATGGTAGCATAGTAGGAATATGCATCGTTACTTTATCTACATTGATACCCCTTATGACTATTAGCAATTTCCATGGTGGTAAAATTGAATTAGGAATTATAGAAAGCGTCTGGGCTTCAGGATCAGTTTTTGGGGGTGGATTATTGCTGGTTTGGAAACCAAAGCTACCAAAAGTCAAAATTATTACTATAGCCCATCTTCTTATAGGTATGTCTTTTTTCTTTTCAGGTCTGTTGAATGCTAATTACTTTTACCTTTTTGTTCTTTTGACAGTACTTAGTGGTGTTTCAGGTTCATTTTATAACTCGGGATTTACCGCAACAATTCAGACAAGAGTAAATCCTAAAATGCTCGGTCGAGTTTTTGCCATGTATTCCAGTATCGACGTATTTCCGACGATCCTAACTCTGATTGGAACTGGCTTCATCGCAGATCATGTTGGCATTAACATTATTTTTGTCTTATTTGGCTTGATTATATTCTTGATTGGAGTGCTATCATTTTTCAGTCCGTCAATAAAAAAGTTGATATGAGTGCTTTATTGTACAAATTTTTCTATTAAGTAATTGCAAAGTATGTTGGACAATACAAACTACCACCAATTTAAACAGGACTGCAAAGCAGTGTAAGTTAAATTTTTCTCGCACAATAATATTATTTCCAGTACTTTTAATACAGGTATTACATGTTTTCAGTTTCTGATCAGGAGAAATAAAATTTAAATCCAACACTATAATGCAATGTTTGCTAACGATAAACATCGGATTGGAATGGATAATTGGACATGAAATATAATAATGACCTTTGCAAGATAAAAATAATTTATCTTATCACTGCTGAAATTAAAGATATAATGGTTATTGTAGCTCTGCATTTAATAATTGTTGATCCTATCTTCTACTGGTAAGGTTATGCAAATAAAAAGTATTCAATTTTACACTCTATAATTTATTCAATAAAAATTTATACAGATTCTAATGAAATTTTTACAATCGATTACTTTAATGGCAGTTTTTTCGATCAGCCGTCTTTATGCCCAAACCAAAAATAATTTAGAACTGCGAGAACCTTCAAATCCACCTATCAATATGGAAGTTTTGATAGGAAGTCGAGGGGTTATGTATCAGTTGATCGTTAATAAAAAATTCAAAAGTATACCCAAGCTTGGATTTTTCAGTGTCACAAACGGAACCGGAGCTTGGACAAAAGAAAGCCCTGCAGACATTATGACGCAGGCTCACATTACGTACAGTTTATCTAAAAGATTAAATGTTACCGCTGGTATGCAGTATTATCCAAATTATGGATTTCGCCCTGTTACCAGTTTAATGTATACATACTCGAAACCGGATTTATTGTTTATATTAAATCCCAAAATTGATATTGCTTCTGATTTTGCAAGTGAAAATATGGTAATGGTTGAATATAAACCTAAAATTAATGACAAATTTAATTTTTATAGTAGGATACAAGCTTTATATGGTTTTGTGCCACATTCAGGGGCACATAATAGAAGTTATTTGATGTTAAGAACAGGTATAATTTATAAAGAATTTACATTGGGACTGGCTACTAATTTTGATCGATATGGTCCTAGTAAACAGGAAGAGAATAATTTCGGACTATTTATAAGTACATTATTGTTTTAATTTTCTGAAATTCTTGCCAAATTTTAGGAAACGATTCCACGTAGATTTCCATTTACTAAATTTGATCTATAATTGAAGTTTTATAAGCCCTATGAAGCGAATTACTATTAAAGACCTGGCAAAACACCTCAGGTTGTCGACTTCTACTATTTCGAGGGCGTTCGTTAATGATAAAAACATTCATCCAGAAACAAAGAAAATTATTCTGGAAGCTGCTGAAAAGTTTGGATATAAACCTAATCCTACAGCATTAAATCTGAAGTACGGACGCTCAATGAATATAGGATTTATTGTTCCTGAAATGACTACACCCTTTTCAACAAATGTTTTGAAAGGTGCTAGAGACTTTTTAGATCCACTTGGTTACCGGATTATTATTATGCAGTCTGACGAGGATCCGGCTGTTGAAAGAAAAAATCTGTCCCTGCTTGAAGAATTTAATGTTGACGGAATTATTGTAAATCTTTGCCATCAGACCGAAAACAATGCAATTTTTCAAAAAATTATCAATCAGAACGTTCCACTTGTTTTCTTTGATAGAATACCAAGTGATTCTCTGGATGTTTCTAAAGTTATCATTAACGATAATATCAAATCGGCTTTAATGGTAGAGCATCTATTTACTACCGGTAAAAGAAGAATAGTACACCTTATGGGACCTGAAAACATCCGTAATTCAAAGGAAAGAGCGCTAGGCTATCAGAGAATTATGATTAAATATGGAATATCCGATTCTCAGTTACTGATAAAATCTAATGGACTCTTATTTGGGGATGGACGAAAAGCAGCAAAAGAATTATTGGATAAAAAAATTGAATTTGACAGCATCTTTGCATTTACTGATACATTGGCAATCGGTGCAATGAATTATCTTCTCGAAAATAATATTAAGATTCCTGAAACAGTTTCTATCGCAAGTTTTTCCGGTACAGAACTTGCTACGATGGTTTATCCTCAAGTATCAAGTGTACAGCAGCCGTTATTTCAAATGGGTCAGTTGGCGGCAAGATTGATTGTAGAGAAAATAAAAAACCCTTCAGATTCCAGTAAGACCATTTCTCTAGATGCTGAACTTGTTTATCGTTCCTCGACATTAGGGTTGTTTAATCCTTAATATATATCTTTTTTATTGTCGATATTCATTAATGATTAGATAGATAAAAAGTATGTTTCTAGTAATTTTTATTCAACAGATTTTTATGATAAGTAATAGATTGATTTGGATAATTTATAATATCCAACTCTTTCTGAATTTTGTACATATTAAAAGGTGATAAAAACTGATGAAACAATATTTTATTGAACCTTTAATAAAATATAGCAATGCTATTAACATTTTTAAAATCTAGATATGTCAAAAGAAAACAAAAAAACAGAAGGGTGGGGAATGCCCTGGGAAGAAGCCTACGGATATGCCCAAGCAGTACAAAAAGGTAATACGGTTTGGATTTCCGGACAGCTTGGCCATAATGATAAGGGTGAGCTGGCTGAGGGAATGGAAGCCCAAATGAAACAGTCTTACGCCAATATAAAAGAGCTTTTAGGCAGGTTTCAAATGACTATTGATGATGTTGTAGAAGAGGTGGTTTATGTTATGGATATGGCTAGTGCATTTGAAGCAAGGAAAAACTTTAAAACAGAATTTTATCCTGATCCAATGTCTGTAGCCAGTACAATGATTGTCGTAAATGGTTTAGCTATACCCGGTCAACTTATAGAAATTAAGATCGTTGCTTGTAAATAATAAAAATCAACTATTTAAGATCGCTAAAAATAATATGGAAGCAAAAATTGGAATAAATCCGAACCACCTTGCTGAGGTTGCCCATTCGTTGTGTCAATTACTGGCTGACGAATATATTTTATATACAAAAACAAGAAATGCTCATTGGAATGTAGAGGGAATGGATTTTTACAGCAAACATAAATTCTTTGAGGAGCAATATACGCAACTTGATGGGATTATTGATGAAGTAGCTGAGCGCATTCGTAAATTGGGTCATTATGCTCCTGCAACTTTAAATCAGTTCCTAGCGCTGACGCATTTAATGGAGGATCATAGAGGCGGCAATGATGCTCAAAACTATATCAAGATTCTCTTAGCTGACCATGAAAGTATATCTATACAGCTCAGAGAGAACATTCATAGCTTTGAATCTCTAAAAGATGCCGGTACAAGTGATTTCATTACCGGTTTACTGGAAAAGCATGAAACT
Organism: Chryseobacterium sp. T20; assembly: GCF_047345655.1. Taxonomy (NCBI): domain Bacteria; kingdom Pseudomonadati; phylum Bacteroidota; class Flavobacteriia; order Flavobacteriales; family Weeksellaceae; genus Chryseobacterium; species Chryseobacterium sp. T20. The sequence goes on along the minus strand of NZ_JBLFDU010000001.1, from coordinate 59,373 downwards.
ATGGCTTGGATGTTAAGAGCACACCTGTCCTAATATTAGCTTTTAATCAACGAAAAAAATAAATTGTTTACACGATAGATTGTATTGATCATGATATCTGAATAAAATTTTGAGATATACAATATTAGATTTTTGACATGTTTTTTTGTGTATTCATGTAGCAAAAAATCTTCATCAAGGATTTTATTTATCATAATCAGTATTGGCCTGTGAAATTGCCTGTATCTTGAAATGGGGGTTTCAAGAATATGGCAGGTAATGATGTTGTTTTGTTGTTTCCAATAGTTAGAATGCCGGGGCAAAATATGCCTCGGCATTTAATAATAAAGCAGTATAGTATTGATTCAAATTGCATGTAAGAATGAAAATGATTAATTTTTTAATAATAGGTGAAAACAACATAAACCTGGATTTTCTTATTAATTTAATTAAAAGTAATGATGGGTGGAAGGCTGTAATATATAATAATGAAGATCTTACAAGAAAACACCTATTTGAATATCCTGTCGATATTCTTCTTTTGAGCTCTGATATTGGACCCAAATTTGAAAACGAAGTAAAAAAAATCATAGGTTCCCTCAGGAGAAGAATCAAAGTAATTAAATATGAAAAAGGAGGCTTCTTCTCATCAGAAAATAAGTACATATGCTATTCTCTGAACATACTTGTAACAAAAATATTTGAAACTAAAATCTAATACAAATTATCCTGGGAATTACTTATTCTATTCTTGTGTTGCACTGCATTCCAGGAGCAGAATAATATGCAGCAAAGCACAATAACTTTTTATAGAAAAAAATATTAATATGTCAAAGATAATAGATCTTTCTAAACCTATTCAGTATAATATTGATGATCCATGGTTTATGAGGGTCAAAATAAAGCATAAATCTCATAAAAAATCTCATTGGCTTATACGTCTCGCATTACAACTACCATCTCGGTTATTTCCTAAGAATTGGATAGGATGGGCGGACGATACAATTAAGCATATGGGACTTCACGCCACAACACATATTGATGCTCCTTGGCATTATGGTCCTGTTGTTGAAGGTAAACCAGCTAAAACTATTGATGAAATACCTCTTGAATGGTGCTATGGTGATGGAATCGTTATTAACTGTAGTCATAAAAAAGATTTTGAGGCCATTACTGTGCAAGATTTGATAAAAGATCTTGAGCTGAATAAGATCATCTTGAATAAAGGAAATATCGTACTTATCAGAACTGATCGTGATGGATTAATGGGCAGTCGTGAATTCGCTGATATAGGGACAGGGATGAGTAGTGAGGCTACTGAATGGCTTATTGACCAAGGAATTAAAGTTATGGGTATAGACCAATGGGGTTGGGATCTGCCATTAAAATACATGGCCAAAAAGGCTAAGGAACAAAATGATCCGGAGTATTTCTGGTCTGCTCACAGGGTTGGAATTAGGAAGGAATATCTGCATATGGAGCAGCTGACTAACTTAGCAGCATTACCACCCTCAGGATTTAAAGTGTATGTTTTTCCTCTAAAGATAGTAGGAGGATCTGCAGCCCCTGCCCGTGTTGTGGCTATTCTTGATTGATAATATTTTATCTTTCTGAATGATTATTAGAATGATAAAATTTTATCAAAGAGTCGAATTTACTTAAAAGTATATTAAATAACAATATGGAAATAGGAATTGATAGTTTTATAACAACAGGAGCATACGAAGGTCCTTTAAATACAGCTGGAAATATGACGGCAATGGATTCGTTAATCAACAGAATTGTATTTGCCGAACAACATGGACTTCATGTTTTCGGTTTGGGAGAACATCATCGTAAAGAATACCTTGATGAAGCTCCTGCAGTAATTTTATCTGCAGCAGCAGCACTCACAAAAAAGATAAAATTAACCAGTGCGGTTACTGTTTTGAGTGCAGCTGATCCTGTACGTGTATTTCAAGAATATGCAACGTTAGATATTATCTCTAAAGGTAGGGCAGAAATTGTAGCCGGGCGTGGATCATTTATCGATGCTTATCCTCTTTTTGGACTTGATCTCAGTGATTATGATGCTCTATTTACTGAAAAAATAGGTTTATTGCTTAAAATACGGGATAATGAAGTTGTTACTTGGAAAGGAAAGTTTAGACCAGCCTTGGTAAACCAGCCGGTTTTTCCAAGGCCGGTGCAGGAAAAATTCCCTATTTGGATAGGAGCAGGAGGAACCCCTCAATCTTTTATAAGAGCAGGATCACTAGGAGTACCTTTAATGGTGGCTGTTATCGGCGGCGAAACTCACAGATTTAGAGGGATGATTGATTTGTATTACGAGGCCGGAGATAAAGCCGGTTATTCAAAAGATCAGCTTAAGATTGGATTGCATTCTTTTGGATATGTTGCAGACAACAAGCAGCGAGCAAGGGATGAGTATTTTCCGGGGTACCAGAAGATGATTGGTAATCTCGCAAAAGAAAGAGGATGGTCACCACCTAACCGTAGAGATTTCGAAGCCCAAACCGGTACATTTGGAGCGTATGTTATTGGTGATCCTGAAGAAGTTGCAGAAAAGATCGTGAGACATAGTGAATCTTTAGGGGGAATCTCTAGATTCACTTTTCAAATGGATAATCCAGGTTTAACAGACAAACAAGTTTACCATTCTATTGAACTTATTGGGACAAAGGTAATTCCCATGGTTAATCAGTTGCTTGGTAATAAAAGTATTATCTAGAATGGCAATATGATTGTTTTACAATAAACAAGGAATTTAGAACAGAAATGGCGACATAAATTGTCGCCATTTCTATTTAAATTAATTTTATTCTTCCATTTACTGTAAGCTCTTTACTGTTCTTCTTTGTCCTAAAATGAATGAAATTTGTCTCATAATAGATGTCTATTAAGACTAACTTTGATTGTACAAAATATACAATTATGATAAGAGTAGCAATTAATGGATTCGGAAGAATAGGGCGAATGGCATTTAGAAAATTATATGCGGAAGAAGGAGTGGAAGTAGTTGCCGTTAATGATCTCAGTACCCCGTCGCTATTGGCGTATTTATTAAAATACGATTCTGTTCAAGGAACTTTTGACCAAAAGATTAGCAGCACTGAAACCTCCTTATTGGTCAATAATTCAGAAATACGTGTATACGCTGAGAAAAACCCTGAGGATCTTCCTTGGGCAAAGCTTGATGTAGATATTGTATTAGAATCAACAGGCATTTTTGAATCTAAAGAAAAGGCCGGTCTTCATTTAAAGGCTGGAGCAAAGAAAGTTCTGATTTCTGCGCCATCTGACAAAGATGTGAAAACTATTGTCTATAATGTTAATCATACATCTTTAGACCAAGGGGATTTGTTAATTAGTGCCGCTTCCTGCACTACAAATTGCTTAGCCCCCATGGCTAAAGTATTACATGATAATCTAGGAATTAAATCTGGTCAGATGAGTACAATTCATGCGTATACCAATTCTCAGCCACTTATGGATACCGCGGATAAAAAGAATGGTTTTCGTAGATCAAGATCTGCACCAGATAGTATTGTACCTTATACAACCGGTGCAGCCAAAGCAATTGGTTTGGTAATTCCTGAACTTAATGGAAGGCTTGACGGTTCTTCCCAACGTGTGCCGGTTCATTCCGGTTCAGTAGTGGAGTTATATACTGTATTGTCTAAGATTACCACTGAAAAAGAAATCAATGAACTGATGAAGAAGAATGCAAATGAATCGTATGGATTTATTGATGAGGAAATTGTGTCTAGTGATGTTATAGGTAGCAGCTATGGTTCACTCTTTGATGCCACACAGACAAAAATTGTTGGTATTGGAGATCTGCAGTTGGTGAAAACAGTTGCATGGTATGATAATGAGATGTCTTTTGTATCACAAATGATTCGGACATTATTGTACTTTGCAAAACTATAATAATATTAGCTAAAATTTTTTCGATAAACGCTTGGAGTGGTTTGAAGGTGACGATTAAAAAGTCGCCTCAAACCATTTACATTACCAAAGCCACATTCTCTCGCAATTTCTTCTAAACTTAAATAAGTTTCCTCCAAACGCCTTTTTGCAGCCTCAACTCTAGTTTTCTCTATAAATTTAGCAGGTGTTTCTCCCGTTTCCCTAAAAAACATTCGCGAAAAATTACGAGAACTCATAGCTGTTCTGTCCGCCAGTCGTTCGATCGAAAGATCTTTATTAAGGTTTTCCTGTATCCATATGATTGTTTCCGCGACAGGTTTATAATCAGTTTTTTGTATTTGAAGAATATTGCTGATCTGTGATTGACCACCTGGACGCTTTAAATAAAGTACAAGAATTTTCGATATTTCAATAGAAATTTTTTTTCCAAGATCTTCTTCTACCAATGCTAGAGAAAGATCAATACCAGTTGATATTCCGGCAGAAGTATAAATATTTCCCTGTTTCACATAAATAGGATCTTTTTGGACTTCTACATTGGGATATTTTTGTGCCAAACTATCCCATAGTTGCCAATGTGTTGTTGCCATTTTTCCATCCAGTAAACCTGCTTCTGCAAGTATAAATGCACCAGCACATATAGAACCGATCCTAATTTTAGGCGTCTTTGAATGGTACGTTCGCAATAGATTTAATATGTTTTCAGGCGCACCTTTTTGATAAATTCCACGACCTGCAATCAATATACTATCAATAGGGTAGTTTATGCTGGTTAAATTTCCCTCGCAAATGATTGGCATGCCCGATGTGGTTGGTAATATTAGAGAATCATTCATTGATACTAAGTGAATTGTATAGTATCGGTATTCATTATGTATTTGGTCATCTAAATAATCAGAAGTTTTAGAAAACACTTCCATAGGTCCAGCTACGTCCAAAATAGATGTCATAGGTGGTACAAGGATAACAATATGTTTTGTAGTGTGGAAAGCCATATATAAATGTGATTATAATGTTTGAATGGTCATTTAATGTAATATTGAAGTTGTTATAAAACTGGTTAAAAAATTTAAACCATTGTTGTTGATTGATTATTCAATATCCAAATTATATTTTAACAGCAATCCGCTTAAGTTTAAAGCATTGAATTTAGCCTTTCTCATTCTGTTAAGATCAAGATCAATGATGTAATTTAATGCGGTTGTAAAATCAACTTTTTCCAAGTTGGTATTAAAAAAGATTGTATTGGATAAATCGCATCCTGAAAATGATGAAGCTGTAAGATCAGTCTCTGTAAATACGGCGTCTTTTATGCTGCAATCTTTAAATGTTGTCTTTTTTAATTTAGTGCCGAAGAAATTACTGTAATCTAATATTGAGGAAATAAAAGTAAAAGAAAATGCAAATTTGCTGCATCTTGTGAAATTTACACCTAGTATTTTACTTTCTTTAAATTCAACGTTCCGAAATCCAGCTGCTTCTATTTCAACCATGGAAAAATTACATTGATTAAAAGTGCACTGATTAAATAGGATTCCACGAAGATCGCTATTACTGAAATCACAGTTGTTAAAGTTACATTTTATAAATTCTCTGTTTCTTAAGGTTTTACCACTATAGTTGACACTAAGAAATGTTTTACCTGAATGAGTGACTATATTTTCCATTAATTAGTTTTAATTCATTATATAAATGAATATTAGATATATTATGTAAGGTTGTTGTAATTATCATATGAGCTTTATAAAAACCGGTTGTCACAGATATGTGACAACCGGCAGGCTTAAGTTTGAGTTATGATATTATTGCCATCCCCCGCCAAGCGATCGGTATAATGAAGTAATAGCATGTAGCCTCTGGTTTCTAATAAACACCAGATCTAACTCTATTTGTAGTTTGTTGGTTTGTGAGAGCAAGACATCAAGATAAGTTGCCTCATTATATTTGTAAAGCATCAAAGAGTTATTTACATTGGATTTTGCCTGCAAAACCAAGTGTTCGGCGATCTTTTGCTGTTCTTCTAGTTTATTTAGCTCAGCAAGAGCATCAGACACTTCACCAACAGCTTTTAAAACAGTTTGCTTAAAGTTAAGCTCAGACTGATCCATTTTAATTTTAGATTGCTCATATTTGGTTTTTAGCTCTTTGCCGTTTAATAGAGGGGCAGCAATGCTCCCTCCGATAATTCCAAATAAAGAACCTGGAATATTAAACCAATCACTAATTTTAAAAGAATTTAGACCACCTTGCCCGGTAATATTCAAAGAGGGATACATGTTAACCGTGGCTAAATGTATTGCTGTATAACTTTTCCTAAGTTCGAGTTCGCTATTTTTTACATCAGGTCTGTAAGATAATAGCTCGGAAGGAACTCCAACATCAGGCAGAACTTCCGGATAAAGTATTTGATCAATACTTTGGCTGCGATCGATTTTAGATGGCATTTCTCCAGAGAGAATACTTAACGCATTTTCTTGAATATTAATAGAACTCTCCAATGGAGAAATACTTTTCAATATTTGGTTTCTGTTGATTTCCTGTTGTTCAATGGCAAGGGAAGTTGTTAATCCCAATTCATACTGTTTTTTTAATATAACAAGAGTGCTGTCTGCAACTGATAAATTAGATTTTGTGATTTCTAACTGTTTATCTAACATCAATAGATTATAGTAACCATCAGCGATATCTGAAACCAATCTTATTTTTACAGCTTTTGATGCCTCCTGTGTTTGAAGATATTCAGCAAGGGACTGATCTTTAGCTCCTTTAATCTTCCCCCATATATCTGCTTCCCAAGAGAAACTTGCAGAAGTCATATAATCTCCCATATACCGTTTACCCATGAATTGTCCGGCCATCATTCCATTCATACTGTTATCAGAAGGACGGGTTATAGTAGCGCCGGCAATAGTAGCGTTAATTTTTGGGACGTTTCCCCATTTTGACTGATTATAGGCCAACGAGGCAAATTCAATTTGTTTTAAAGCAACCTGAACATCATAGTTTTTTTTCATTGCCTTATCTAAAAGACTGATTAAGACAGGGTCTTTAAAAAACTCTTTATAGTGCGTTTCTCCTAAACTAGTTTTTATTTCTCCACTTTCATCATTTCTGAATTTCTGTGGAAGAGAAAGTTCAGGCTTTCTATATTTTTCAGCTGTACAAGAAATTATAATACCCGCTGAAACCAATATTAATGTACTTTTTATAGTATGTTTGATTGAAGTCATTTTTTTATTTTAAAATTATCTTTCGACATCAGCTATTTTATAACCGCTTATTTTTTCATGTAAATGTTGGAACACTACAAATAGAACAGGGGTTGCTAAAATACCCAATACAGTTCCGAAAAGCATTCCGAAAATAGCTGCATAACCAATTGAATGATTTCCCAGTGCAGATGGACCTACTACAAATACTAAAGGAATTAACCCTGTAACAAAAGCAAAGGAGGTCATCAATATCGGTCGTAAACGCGCTTTAGCACCTTCCACGGCCGATTGTACCAAGCTTTTCCCGGAATGTCTGCGCTGCAGAGCAAACTGAACAATAAGAATTCCGTTTTTAGCAAGTAGTCCGATTAACATCACCAGAGCAATCTGAACGTAGATATTATTTGCAATATGTGCAAAACTAATCCCTACAAAAACTCCTGAAAGTCCTGCGGGAATAGCTAGTAGAACTGACAATGGAAGAATATAGCTTTCGTATTGAGCTGTCAATAGGAAATAGACGAAAACAATACACAATATAAATATTAAGACCGATTGTGTGCTGGAAGAGTTCTCTTCATGACTCATTCCTTTATAATCATAGGTATATCCTGGAGGTAAAACTTGCTGGCTTACCTCTTTAATTGCATTCATTGCCTGTCCCGTGCTGTATCCCTGTTTTGGAATAACAGTAATGTTAGAAGCTGTGAAAAGATTAAACCTGTCAACCACTTCAGGCCCAGTAATTGATTTTAGTTCAACCAATGAATTTACAGGAACCATTTCATTATTCTTGTTTTTAACAAAAACTCCATTTAAGGACTCTTTTTCTCTTCGGGATTCAGGAATAGCTTGTACCAATACCCGATAATATTTCCCAAAACGATTAAAGTTTGAAACCTCAATACTTCCATAATATCCCTGAATTACGCTCATTACATCTGAGACATTTACGCCCATTTGTGCTGATTTAGCTTCATCAACCAAAACTTCATATTGAGGAAAAGAAACATCAAAAGTACTATAAGCAACGGCAATTTCCGGTCGCTTCATTAATGTACCAATCATCCCATATGAAACATTACCTAATTGCTGTAATTCTCCATTATTTCTGTCCTGTAAAACCAGTTCAATACCGCTGGTATTGCCAAAGCCTTCTACAGTTGGCGTATTAATAACCAAAAAGTTAGCGCGTTTATCCTGAGATAATGTCCAGGTGAGCTGTCCTATAATGTCATTTATGTCCTGCACATCACCTCGATCACGTTTTCTTTTTAGTTTTACAAAGAGGGTTCCAGAAGAAGAAGACATGGCACCGCTGAATAAATTAAGTCCTTCAACAGACATTACTTTTTCTATAGCGGGATAATTCATTAAAGTTTTTTCAACATCTTTAATGACTTCGCCAGTTCTGTGTTTTGATGCGCCGGGAGTCAAATCTACTTTCACAATAATAAAACTTTGATCTTCGTCGGGAATAAATCCTTTTGGAGTTGTAAAAGCAAACCAAATAAATAAGCCTCCGAATAATCCTATTGTAGCAAAAGCAATCCATTTTTTTCTTATTAAGAATGAAACAGATTTTCCATAACGAAAAGTTAGTCTGTTGAATGAGGCGTTGAAAACAGTAAAGAAACGATCTTTAAACTTCATTGGACTTCCATCATTATGTTTTAATTCCTTTAAAAACATGGCACATAAGGCCGGACTTAAAGTCAGGGCATTGATTGCAGAAATAATAATGGCAATGGCTAGTGTTAATGCAAATTGTTTATAAAAAAGTCCGGTTGAACCTTTCATAAAAGCAACAGGAATAAATACAGCTGACATGACAAGAGTAATCGCTATAATCGCTCCCGAGATCTCGCTCATCGCAGAGATTGTTGCAAGTTGAGCATTAATTCTTTTCTGTTCCATTTTAGCGTGGACTGCCTCTACAACAACAATCGCATCATCAACAACGATACCTATTGCTAGGATGAGTGCAAAAAGAGTAAGTATATTGATTGAAAATCCAAACAAATACATGAAGAAAAATGTTCCTACTATTGAAACTGGAACCGCTATGGCTGGTATCAGTGTCGAGCGTAAATCCTGAAGAAAAATAAAAACAACAATAAATACTAATATAAAAGCTTCTATAAGGGTTTGTATCACCTGACTGATGGATTGGTCTAAAGATTCTTTTGTTGTATAGGGAACATTGTATTTCATTTTTGCGGGGAATGATTTTGATAGTTCTTTCATTCTCTGCTGTAAAGCAATTTGTACTTCATTGGCATTGGAACCCGCCATCTGAAATATAGCCATGGTTACAGCCGGTTTTCCATTGGATTTACTGGTAATACCATAGCTGTATGATCCGAACTCTATTTTTGCAACATCTTTCAGGCGAAGAAGAGAGCCGTCAGATTCACTTTTTACGACAATGTTTTCATATTGCGAAGGTTCTGTAAACTTGCCCCTGTAGCGCATAACATATTCCTTAGCTTCGTCTGTTCTCTCACCAAAACGACCTGGTGCAGCTTCAATGTTTTGTGATTGAATAGCTTTGGAGACATCATAAGGAGTTAGATTATAGGCATTTAATTTTACAGGATCAAGCCATACACGCATTGAATAATCTTTATTTCCATAAGCTATAGCATCACCAACTCCCTTGATACGTTTCAATTCAGGCAGGACATTTATCTTGGCATAGTTTTCTAAAAAAAGATCATCCATTGAATTATCTTCGCTCGAAAGAGTAATCATAGCAATCATACTGTTCTGCCTCTTTAAGGTGGTAATTCCTGCTTGTAAAACCTCGGCAGGAAGCTGATTGGTAACCTGTGCAACGCGGTTCTGAACATTAATTGCAGCTTGATCAGGATCAGTCCCCAATTTAAAAATGACAGTTATAGCAAGTGTCCCGTCGTTACTGGCCACTGAAGAAATATAGTCCATATTCTCTACACCGTTGATGGCATTCTCAAGCGGCGGGGCAACTGAACGAGCTATTGTTTCAGAATTGGCACCTGGATATACTGCATTAACAGTTACTGTAGGTGGAGCAATGTCCGGGAATTTAGTTAGCGGTAAATTTAATATTCCGACAATTCCCAATATCACCAGGATAACCGATATAACAGTGGCTAAGATTGGCCTTTTTATAATAAAATTCAACATAATTTTCTTCTGTTTTACCAATTATTTTGTGATTGTTTTGCTTGTTTTTTATTCGCCTTTTGTTCAACAACATCACTTCCTGACTGCAATCTGTCAAAGCCACTAACAATATATCGGTCACCGGGTTTTAACCCTTTTGAAACAATAAATTTATCATCAGACTTTCCTGAAATTTCTATAGGAAGCTGGATTGCTTTGTTATTTTTATCAACCGAGAAAACAAATACCTTGTCTTGCATCATTGTTGTTGAAGCGATCGGAATGAGCATAACATCTGTATAGTTTTGCACAATTGTTATTTTCCCAGTATTCCCACTCCTAAGCTGCGATTTTGGATTGTCAAATTTAGCACGGAGGTTTATTGCTCCTGTTCCTTTATTGAATTGTCCTTCAACAGCATCAATTTTTCCGGGAAGTTCATATTGTTTTTTATTTGAAGTAATAAGTGTTACTGCCGGTGCATTTTTTACTTCATTACCATATTGCTCCTGGAAATTTGCAAAATCATTTTCACTCATGCTGAAATAGGCATTGACTTGATGTATATCAGATAACAGCGCTATGGGAGTTGCATTTGCAGGAGAAATATAGCTTCCCAAGCGGTAATTAAAACGGCTTAGATAACCACTTACAGGTGCTTTAATAATGCAGAAATCCAAATTAATCCTGGCAGCCTGTACCTGTGATACGGCTTGTGAAACAGCACCTTTCATTGCATTATAAGTTGTTTCGGCTTGCTGTACCTGCAGATCAGAAACAACTTTATTCTTTACAAGTTCTTTTTTCCTGTCAAGTTCTATTTTAGCATTAGCCAAATTAGCATGTGCAGTGGTAAGTGCAGCCTGTGCACTGTGAAGTTGTTCCAAATAAGGCTTGTCTTCAATTTTAAAAAGAGGTTGTCCAGCCGATACATAATCCCCTTCGTCCATGAAAATCTTACTTAAATATCCTGTTACCTGTGATTGAATTTCTACATTTTGAACGCCTTCAATACTGGCTGCATATTCTTTGGAAACAGATGCATAGCCCTTCTGAGCTGTAGCGATTGGAACTTCTGCAGGGCCTGCATTCCAACCTTGTGAATTGTAATTACCACCGTTACAGCTCTGGAGGCAAATTACAGATGCCAAAAAAGTAGGATAAAACAAAAGTGCTACACTTTTATTTGGTTTCGATTGATTTTTTGTTGTATTTAATACTGATAATTTAAAAATATTTTGCATAATCTTTTATATAATGTTAGAGTATAAGAGATCAGGATAATACAAATAATTGTATATGCTTTTTCTCTTTTCGGTAAAATGTTTATGCATTGTCTTTAAAAAAGAACAAACCAGAAGGGAACCATGATTGCAAATTGTGGCATTGAGAAGGTGAATTAATTGGTTATATAATTATTACGGTAATGCTGTCAGAATCATTATCTAGTCATCTACAATTCGAGCTATTTTTCAAAAGAACATCTGTTACCAGCATTTGAACTTCTTATTTTTTTGCAAATTTAAATTATTTTTTTCAAACAAACCAAACGTTCGGTTTGTTAAATTTTGTTTAAGAATCTATTTTGATACTATAAAAGTCATATTATTGCAAATCAAAATTGAATACATTTTTCTTATTTGAATATATTTTTAATGTATTGAATTACAACGTAAATACATTTTTCTTCTACGATGCATTAGAAAGAAAAATTAATTATTATGGCGCTTGCCGCATTATCAAGTATAAATACAAAACATCTATTTTATTGAAAAAGCACGATATTAAGTTGCAATTCATAAGTGTTTGTTAATAATGAAGTTTTAGGAATATGGAAAATTCATATGGCAGAAAAAAAGATCCTGAAGTAAATAAGCAGCTTATTATTGATACAGCTACAGAAATTGGTGCAGAAACAGACTGGCATCATGTTACCTTTCAGGCAATTGCTGATAGAACGGGTTTAAGTAAAGGTGGAATAATACATCATTTTCGAAACAAAGAAGAACTACTGGATGAGGTTATGAATCAGAACCTTTCAGAAATTTCTAAATGGGTGGAAAATTATAAACAAGAAAATGGAGATACAGAAGGAGCTTTAGGCTATCTTCATTTCGTTCTGGAGAAAGGTGATGATGAAAAGTACCAGAAAAATATGAAAATTGTTCTTCAAGGTATTATGGCTAATAATAAATACCGTGAAAAATGGATGGAATGGTACAACCAGCAGATTTCTCCTAAAGATAAAAACTCGGAGAATATTAGAGAAACGGTCATTTTTCTAATTGTAGAGGGTTTATGGTATACAGAAAATATGGGCAAAAATATGATTTCAGGAGATCAGAAAAAGAAGATTCTTGACTATATAAAAAAAATGAAATAGCCTAGGTAGAATTGTCAAAATTTTGTAATTTAAGTGTGTATTATACAAGCATACTTAAACCGTATTTTTATCAATGAAAAATAAAGTTTCAATAGAAAATTTTTTCGATCAACATGGGATTCCAGACTTTCAAAAAGAACAATTCAATGTTTATCGAAGAGAAGAATTTGCTTGTCATACAACATTTCTTAAGAATAACAGACGTGATTTTTACAAAATAACGTTGATTATTAGGGGCGAGGGGATTCTGTCCACGGCAAGCACAGGCATTCATATAAAAGGAAACGTCTTAACATTTATGAATCCAATGATTCCTTATTCCTGGGAACCCATTTCTGAGGAGCAAACAGGATATTTCTGTCTTTTTACAGATGAATTTATAAATGGCTTGTTGACCAATAAAACATTGGTTCATAATCCTCTTTTTGAGGTGGGTTCTAATCAGATCTTCCAATTAACAGAGGAACAGACTTGTTATCTTACAAGTATTTTTGAAAACATGCTTCATGAAACCAACAGTGAGTATTCACACAAATATGATCTGTTAAGAAGCTATGTTCAGATTATATTACATGAAGCGCTGAAAATGGCTCCTCCAAAATCATTTTTTAAATTATCTAATTCATCAGAACGTTTGACATTACTCTTTAATGAACTGATGAATCAGCAATACCGAATTGATTTTCCTTATCAGCAAATTGCTTTAAAGACAGCAAATGATTATGCGAAGCAACTTATGGTTCATGTCAATCATCTTAATAAAATTTTAAAAGAAACATCCGGTCAAAATACAACTTCTTTAATTGCTAATAGGGCAGCAATTGAAGCTAGATCTTTACTATTGTCTACAAACTGGGATATCAGTGAGATAGCCTACTGTTTAGGATTTGAGCATGTGGCAAATTTCAACCGTTTTTTTAAAAAACATTTCAATATCTCTCCTAAAGAATACAGGTCAGTTAACTTTTTGGATAAACAACTGATTGAATAGGATAAATTTTTAGTCTTAGTATTTCGGAATTTTGTATTCGAATTAATCATCAATATGAATACAAATAAATTTAATCCGGAAGACTTTACAAGTAGCATTGAGGTAGATTCCAATGTGCAGCTTGAAGTAATGGATATAGGGGAGGGACCGGTAGTAATACTGATACATGGGTGGCCTTTGAATAATGAGATGTTCGAGTCTCAAGCACAGTTTCTTTTTGAAAATGGTTACCGAGTGATCGCTCCTTCTTTGAGAGGTTATGGTTCTTCTTCAAAACCTGATGGGGAGCATAGCTATGAAGTCTTTTCAAAGGATATCCACCAAATTGTAAAAAAATTAAGCTTGACTGATTTTGTTATAGGCGGTTATTCAATGGGGGCTGCTATAGCTATGTACTATACTGCTCATTATGGTGAGGGGCTTGTAAAACAACTTTGGCTTATCAGTGGGGCTGCACCAGTTTATACTCAAAAGGAAGATTTTACTTTTGATGGCCCTACTGTTGAGTCAGTCAATGAAAATATTGCCTTTCTCAACGAAGACCGCCCTGAATTAGTTAAAGGAGTCATTGGTGCACTATGGTCGCCTTTATCATCAATGCCTGATGAACACCGTCATTGGCTTTTCAGCCTTGGAATGGAGGCTTCATTTCAGGCAACAGAACAAAGTATGATAGCCTTAAGAGACAGTGATCTTCGTAAGGAAATGACCCAAATACAAATTCCCGTTACAATTTTCCATGGAAGACACGACATAATCTCCCCATTGGTTTTAGCACAAACTATGGAGAAAGGTTTTTCAAATGCTGAACTCATCACTTTTGAGAACAGTGGACACGCTATTCCTTGGGAAGAACCAAAATTATTCAATCAATCATTATTAAAATCATTAACAAAATGACACTTTTCGATCAATACCAATTAGGAGAACACACTTTACTTAATCATGTTGTTATGTCTCCTATGACAAGAGCAAGAAATCAAAATCATATTCCCAATGAACTTAATGCAAAATATTATAGCCAGCGTGCCGGTAAAAATGGAGCGGGTTTAATTATAACAGAAGGAATTAGCATTTCGCCAACAGCCAGAGGAGTTTTATACGTTCCTGGACTTTACACAAGAGAGCAAGTTGAGGGGTGGAAGCTGGTTACAAAAGCGGTTCATGATAAAGGATCTATTATTTATTCACAGTTATGGCATGTAGGTAGGGTAGCTCATACAACTAACCATCCTGATGGAAAATCACCAATATCTTCCTCCAATGTTGTTGCTGAAAGTACTTTTGCTTATGCCTACAACGAAGACGGAGTTGCTACTTTTATGCCAGCATCGGAGCCAACAGCATTAACTTTAGAAGATATTGAGGAAATCATCACTGCTTATGTAGATGCTGCTAAGAATGCAGTTGAAGCTGGGTTTGATGGTATTGAAATTCATGCAGGAAACGGATACCTTATTGAGCAGTTTCTGAATCCTAATGTTAATATCCGTACAGACGAGTTTGGAGGAAGTGTAGAAAATAGAAGCCATTTTCTTTTGACATTAATTGAGAGAATCTCAAATGCTATTGGATCAAAAAAAGTAGGAGTACGTCTAAGTCCTTATAGCAGACTCAATGATATGCGCCATTACGAAGAAGTTGAAGAAGCATATCTTTATCTCGCTAAAGAAATAGAAAATCGTAACGTGAGCTATATTCATTTTATGAGCCACTTAGATAATGAAGGTCAAAATCCTTGGCCACATGATTTTCTTGCCAAGTTCAAAAGTATATATACAGGAACTTTGATTCTAGCGGGAGGAATGACCGAGCAAATTGCTAAAGATCTTTTAAGCGAAAATACGGTAGACCTTGTAGCTTTTGGGCAACCATTCATTGCAAATCCCGATCTTACACAAAGGTTTGAAAATAACTGGCCATTGAATACACCGGACCGCGTAACTTACTACGGTGGTGGAGAAGAAGGTTATACAGATTACCCATACTATCAAAAATAATAACTATTCCATTCATTGATAAGACAATAAGTTCAGAGTGGTAGAAAAAACTCTGGACTTATTTGTTATTGCCAAGGAATCGCTTTTGCAGGAATTTACTTTTATAGTGGTAAATTTTTCTATTCAGTTGTAATGATAAAAAATAATTCAGTGACATTAAATACATCAAAAATCATATGAAAACACATGAATATTCAAATGAGGATATCACAATTATCTGGCAGTCTGAAAAATGTATTCACGCTGCGATTTGTGTAAAAATGCTTCCCAAAGTTTATAACCCTAGTGACAGACCTTGGGTTAAGATAGAAAATGCTTCTACCGAAGAACTTAAAAAACAGATTGATCGGTGTCCTACAAAGGCTTTAAGTTATAAACTCAATTCAACAATATAATGTCAGTAAAAATAAAGGCGAGTTTAGGAAAAACAAAATATTATACTGAAGTAACTGCTGGAGAGAATAAAATAATTACTGATGAACCTCTTGATAAGGGCGGACAAAATAAAGGGTTTAATCCTTTGGAAATTCTTGCCACGTCTCTGGCAAGCTGTACCGCAGCAACTCTGAGAATGTATATAGATAGAAAAGCCTGGGATGTCGGAACTATTGATGTAGAAGTTGAATTTGAAAATTATCCCCTTACAAAAAGATCGACTTTCAAAAGAGATATTAGCTTTCAGGGGGTGTTGAGCGATGAACAGATTAAGAGACTTTATTTAATTGCGGAGTCATGCCCTGTGCATAAAATACTAACCGGTGATATAGAGATATTTACTAAGATGGTAAATAATGTAGAGAATACATAAACCAGAGGTTTCGCAATTATTAAGAATTGGACGCATATTTATCCTTTTATATTTTCACACTCATAAAGATGTGTCTGAGAGGCTGTAATTATTCTTCGGTTTCAGTAAATAATTTAAACCTTGGGCACTTCTGATGGGTAAAAGGTAAGGGTACTGTTTAAGCAGTACCCTTCTTTAATTGTGACTATACGAATTTCTCGAACGCATTTCGCATGGAGGTATACTATAATGCTTTTTAAAGAAGCGATTGAAATTCGAAAGATGTTCAAATCCTAAACAGTAGGCTATCTGACTGATATCCCAATGTGTCGACAGTAAAAGTGATTTTGCTTCTCTTGCCGTCCTGTCAGCTATTAATGCTGTTGTATTTTTACCCAAAGCCTTTTTTAATGTCTTATTAAGATGGTTGACATGGATCATTAGTTGGTCAGCATAATCTTGAGGACATCTCAAGGATATTGTCTGGTTGGGTAAATCAATTTTGTATTGCTGATCCAATAAGTCGTTGAATAATGAACAAATACGTTCTGTAGAATTAGATATTTTAGAGCTTTGGATCTGTGGATTGACTTTTAAGGCCTCATGAATTATAATATGGATATAGTTTCTTAGAATATCATATTTTTTCATATAATCCGATTGGGCTTCACGTATTATATTATCAAATAGAGTTTTTAAGTAAAACGTCTGTTCATCAGAAATCGTAAAAATCTTGGTTGAACCACTGTCAAAAAAAGGCTGTGATGCCAATCGCTGAGTTTTTAGAGAAAGGTCAATAAACTCATGATTAAAGGCACACACATATCCCATTTGAAGTTCTGATACGGAATACCACTCCCATTGCACATCAGGTTTCATAAATACAAGGACATTTCCTTTGACAGGAATTTCATTTCCTGATACCGATAAAATACCTTCATTACCGCTAATTAATGTAATAGCATACAATTCATGCATTTCATTGCTTAAAAGGAAAGGATTGTCTGAGTTACTTCTTCCTATTTTATAAGCATTAAATTGTTCATGATGTAAAATAGAAGGATTAAAATGCGATGGGAAATTTTCTGTTGAAATCTTATTGATCATACAAGTAAAATAATATTAATTTAAGCGACTTTTTTATTGATAACCTGATCCAGGCTCCATTTGTAATCCGAAATAGTAGCCAATAGAAAAGAAGCTGTACAGTCTACAAATACACTATAATCGAATGCACTTCTTAATCCGAATGAATAACTCATTGTTAGAGCAAATAGGAGAGTTAATCCGGTAGCTCCAAAGGCAGCGAATCTGGTTTTGAATCCTAATATTAGCATCAGACCAATCAATATTTCAATTACAGTAGCTGCAACAGCTAAAAACGGAATTAATTCTTTTGCTGCAAAAGAATTAACTGAGGCTGTATATTCCAGAAACTCATTCCATCCCGAACCATCCTGCCACAAACCTAGCCTTGCAGCAACAGCTGATAAGAATGTAAATCCAAGTCCTAATCTCAATAATAGAGATGCAATGGTTGATTTTGAATCCATTGGTTTAAATTTTTTGTAAATTTATATCTTTGTTGGATTATTAAAATAATCCAGTTTTAATTAATTGCCTAATCCAGATGGAAGATTTTCAAGATTTTATTACAATAGATAAATCATCAGATGCACCAGTTTATCTGCAGATTACCAATGCAATAATTCAGCAAATAAAGCATGGAAGATTGAGGGAGGGAAGAAAAATGCCAAGTTCCAGAAATTTAGCTGAATTATTATCTGTCAATAGGATGACTGTCGTAGCGGCATATGAGGAACTGCAGGCACAGGGTTGGATTATACAGCACCCTAGAAAAGGAAGTTTTGTACATAATGAATTGCCGGTTGTACAACCTGAATCAATTTCAGATCATCATGAAATTGCTGTAAATTCGAATAAGACCCCATTATTATTCAATAATAGCTTAGTTGAGTCCTATCACGAAACTGACATTAAAAGGGGACAGCTGGTATTAGATGACGGATTCCCTGATACACGCCTTGCACCTATTGAAGAATTAACACGCTCCATGAAGAGCATCTTTAAAAGAGCAGGGTATAGTAAATATCTAAACTATGGATCAACAAAAGGAAATGATGTATTGAGAAAAGTTTTATCGGCAAATCTAAATGATACCAGAGGACTTCCGGTTGAAGAAAACAATCTGTTGATTACACGGGGAGCAACCATGGGAATCTATCTGACAGCGAGAATAATTGGCAGGCCTGGAGATGATATCATTATGAGTGAGCCAGGTTTTCATTTAGCACGAAAAATATTTGAACAGCTGGAACTTACTATCAATAAGGTAAATGTTGATCATAATGGGATTGATGTCGAATGTATTGAAAAGATCTGCAAAACAAAAAATATCCGGTTTGTTTATATTGTTCCACATCATCATTTTCCAACTACAGTTACTCTTTCCCTTGACCGAAGAATCAAGTTGTTAGAATTGTCACATCGATATAATTTTACGATTATTGAAGATGATTACGATTACGACTTTCATTACTCAAGAAATCCTATCATGCCTATGGCAAGCATCGACACAAGCAGTAAAGTGATCTATATCGGAACATTAACCAAGACCTTGGTTCCTTCGATCAGGATTGGTTTTTTAGCGGCCAGTGAGGATTTTGTTGAACATGCAGCTTCCTACAGAAATCTGATTGATTTTCAGGGTGACGGTTTTTTAGAAGCTGCCATTGCGGAACTTTATCGTGATGGCACGATTGCAAGACATATTAAGAAGTCTGTAAAAACATACAGAGAAAGGAGAGACCATTTTTGCGAGCTGCTGAAAAGAGAATTAGGAGATAAGATAAGTTTTACAATTCCTAATGGAGGAATGTCGGTATGGGTAAAATTTAAAAATACTGACTTGAGAAAGCTTTCAGTGGAAGCGCACTCTAAAGGATTGGAAATCAACGATGGCTCTAAATATGACAGTGTTGGAAACCCATGTGATTCTCTTCGTCTTGGTTTTGCCAGTCTGAATTTTGCAGAACAGATAAAGGCTGTTGCAATTTTGAAAAGTTGTTTATAGTAAAGAGCCTTTTCACTGATCCATTTAATTATTATAAATCAGAAAACATCTTTTTTAAAAGAACAACATTTTACTTTTCTTGGCTATTCTAACCATAAAGAACGCAGAATACAATTGCAGAAATTCCTCCTTTTAAATTAGAAATCATAAATGCATATGCATACGTTTTATCTGTCTCGTGTTCAAACCTGCAGAAAAATGGAGGGATGATTTGTGAGACATTCTATGAATAATAATAGTTTTTTAGAAAATTGAAATATTTTTATTCACTTTCTAAAAGAATAAAACAAATAGTGCTAACTGTTTTCAATTAGCGCTGGTTGGCTTTTGATCTCAAGAAAAATTTATCTTCAAACACTTTTATCGATGATTGGGTTCGATTAAGCTCAATTAGAATTCAGATATTTTATACTCCCATATTCTGCTTCTGGAGGATACTTAATACCTTAATTTAGTTTTTAATGTTAATATTAACTTAAAGAATAAATAACACTTTGTTTCCTTACTTATTTCGATATTGTAATACTTTCGATCGCAAAAAAACTAATGCGGAAACTCTTTTTGAATGTATGTGTATTGTACACAGGTCTTTGTATGTCTGCTCAGGAAGTGGTATGGCAGAAAGACCACAAATCTTCTACTCAGGATTTCCTGAGTCAAGTTACCACAACCATTGATCAGCAGTATCTAATCACTGGAAGCTCTATTCAAATCAACAATCAACAAGCTTCAGGCAGTAAGCAAAACAACGGCTATGATTTTCATCTGGTAAAATTGAACCAACAAGGAGAAGAGGCATGGGAAAAATACTTCTCAGGATCAAACCATGATTATTTATCATCAACTGTTACCACACAGGATGGTGGATTTCTGTTAACCGGAACTTCCTTTTCTGGAAAAGGATTAGACAAAAAAGATGATGCCAAAGGAGGTTCAGATATCTGGCTGATTAGAATCAATGAATTTGGTGATGAATTATGGCAGAAAACTCTGGGAAGTTCTTCTGATGAAGAAGCAAGAGCTGTTATCCAAACTACCGATTTAGGATTCTTTGTCGCAGGGAATGTTCAAAACTCCCCTAAAGGTTACGGTTCCAAAGATTTATGGATCGTCAGACTTGATAAAAATGGAAAAGAAATTTCCCAATTAATTTTAGGTGGCAAAGGTTTAGACGAAGTGGAGAAGATGATTCCAACGAGAGATGGAGGAGCTTTACTGGGAATCTACTCAAGAAGTTCATCTTTTAAAACGAGTAATCAACAATCAACGGCCAATACTAATACTCTGACTAACAAATCTGAAACCCGCAGTCTGGTATCTGCAATATCAAAACAAAGCGACAACTTCGGTGAAGGTGACTATTGGGTTGTCAAGTTAGATAAAACCGGAAAAGTAGAATGGGAAAAGAACTTTGGAGGTAAAGGAGATGATCATATCAGGACATTGGCTTTAACTTCAAATGGTTTCATCATTGGTGGAGAATCCAGATCGGAAAGATCAGGAAACAAAACAGTAGGGATTGAACAAGGAACAGATCTGTGGCTGATTGCTCTCAATGAAAGAGGTGATGAGCAGTGGCAGAAATCCTACAATTTTAAAAATAGAGATGTACTGATGGGGATGAGCGTGCTTCACTCTGCAGATGATACATCTTCTAAAGGAATTCTATTAGGAGGCTACACGCAGGCAGAAGGAAGAATACAAACTGATGATGAAACTTTCTGGATGTTATACCTTGATCATAATGGAAATGAACAGTGGAGGAAACATGTTAAGGGAGAATCCAAAAAGAAGGAAGAGAGACTTTTCGATTTGAAACTCAACAGAGACGGATCCATTATTCTTGCTGGAACCAGTGCTGAGGAACTTGGTAAAGAAAACTGGAAGATTGTAAAGCTGGGAGATAAACAGGTTGATCAACTCATTGAAAAATATGACATCAAGATTTACCCAAATCCAGTATCTGATTATGCATATGTAGAAATCGGCTTTGATTTTAAAGAGGCTGATATTCTGTTATATGATATGAGTGGAAGACAGCTTCAGATTGTAAAAACCAAAAATAGAGTAACTAAAATCAATACGCAGACTTTGGTCCAGGGAGCCTATCTGGTGACGATAAAAACTGATACGAATAAAACGGCGAATGCAAAATTGATCAAGAAATAACCATGAAAAAATACTTTTTTATATTTTTAATTCTATCTTTCTGTTTTACTTACGGGCAAAAAGAGAAGGCAAAGAAAGAATCAGATACCATTAAGGTTCTTGCAAAAACAACGACTACAGTAAATAATTCTACCAATAAAGATGATTATCTGGCGAAAGCTTTTACTGTTACGACTCCTGAAGTTTCACAATTAATTAAATCTGAGCTCATTCCGATTAATTATGCTACCGGCAGAGCAGAATATTCTATTCCTATTTTTGAAGTTAAAGAAGGAAATATTAGTGTACCGGTAATGTTAAAATACTCATCAAATGGAGTGAAGGTAAATCAGGAAAGCACAAATGTTGGATTAGATTGGGTTTTAATAGCAGGCGGTAATGTGACAAAGTTTGTTAATGATATTGATGATAATAAATATAGAGTCAACCAGAATTCAAGTAATTATCCCCGTGCAGAGTGGGATGAACCTTCATTAACATGGATCACAGTGTATGATGCATCTTCTGATTGGGGGCAATATGTAAGTAAAAAAGGACGACTGGTTAACGATAGTGATGTTGAATTTATGCCGGACTCCAAAATTACTGCGTCATCTTCAAATTACGAGCAATATGCTGATATGGGGGCAGACACTTTTTTTGCTGTGGCACCCGGATTAAATTCCAAATTTTACTTAAATAAAAAATCAAATCAGGATGGTAATTGGGATACAAGATTTAGTACATACGGTTATAGGGGGCACGAATTAGATGGATTTGGCAACAGAATTTATGTCAACAAGTATGATAAGTTTGACATAAGTAATGTTCCCAATAAAGGATGGATGGGATGGAACACTGTTTTTCCTACAGAATGTAGTATGAAATTGGGTAATCTTGATAATTATGCTACACAGAATAATTATTCATTGTTAAGAAATAATGCTAAAGATTATGATCAGTTTCAGATCATCAACGCGTATGGAAATGTATATTCATTTAAAACAAACGATGTCAACATAAGTTCTACTACAGAGTTTCCTTTCACAGGTTTTACAGATTCATCCCCTGAAAGTCCCAAAAGTCAAATGTCAATATGCAAGCTTATCTTAAAAAATAACTATAATATTGATATTAATACGTGGAATCTCGATTCTATACTTGACGTTACTTCCAATAAAAAAGTCACTTTTACCTATAAAGAGTTCCAGCAGTCCCAGACTAAGCTTAAGGATCTTGATAAAGGTAAAGTAATTTTAAGTTCATATATTATTAACTACGGAAATGGGAGCAGTATTATCAGTTATCCCGGAGGTGGTATTTCACCGGTAGATTATACTAACAATAAATATGCTCAAAATACCGTATATCATTATGTAGAAGAAATTAACTGGAGTGAGGGTAAGGTAAAGTTTTTCTATGATTTTACCAGATCTGATGCTTTTGATGATAATAATAATGTAGCTCCTAAACGGGCACTTTCTCAAATCATTGTTTATGATATTAACGGACAGATTGTTAAAAAGGTAAAATTAAACTATGGTTATTTCAAAAATACACAAATTTCAAGTGATCTGGATTTAAGATTAAGATTAGATGATGTTGCATTTTATGATAAAGATGATACCTTTCTCTACAATTATAAGCTTGAATATAATGCTGTTCCGATGCCTTCCAAAGGAACTTCTGAGGCTACAAAAAATTATAGAGATCTTTTCGGTAATTTTAAACAGCAGTCGACCGGAACATTTCCTAAAACATATTATCAAATTATAAATCAGAAGTTCAAATTTGATAACCTTCCCTTTAATGGAACCACTTTTTTATATGGTGATATAGACATGACGCCGGACAATCAAGCCTCTATAGGAATGCTGAATCGGATCACAACTCCAACAGGTGGATATTTCCAGTTTGTGTATGAAATGAATAGGTTTCTTTTGAATGGCCAGGAGCAGCTGGGTGGTGGAGTCAGAGTGAAAGAACAAAAGATACTTGATGGTTATACGGCCAGGACAATTAAGTATAAATATCTGAATGATAGTGGTGCATCATCGGGTACTATTGGAAGTATACCTTCTATGGTTACTAATAGAATTGGGGGATGGTATGACAGTGTCAGCAATTCAGGTGTTGCTTCTTACCCGGCGGTATATCTGTCACAACAGAATATGCCCGAAACTGATGACGGAAGTTTTGTTATTTATGAAAAAGTGACTGAAGAAGAAACCGGGAAAGGAAAGCAAGTGTTTTCTTTTACAGGATTTAATAATTATCCTAATATTTATCCCCACACTGAAGATCATACAGGTGGTGTTTATGGAAGTAGTCTTATGGCGATTGAAAATTATTTCAAAAACCGCAGCCATTTAAGAGCAAAGTTGATTAACAAAGAGATTTACGGTGAAGGAGCAACTTTTCCAATGCAAACAGAAACCTATATTTACAAAATCGGGAAGGATGTTAGTACGGATTTTAATGTATACTTTTCTAACTCATATATTTTTAAACCAGCCTGGAATCTGATTATTGATAATACTCCAGAAAATCTTATTTTATACAAGAAGATTAACCGGAATAATTATTTAAGTACCAATAACTTTAATGAAGAGCAGGTCACAAAAGAATATTTTGGAGCTAATCCAGTTTTAAATAATGGTGTACCAATATCGTACAATTATCAGGAACCTTTTTTTCTCCCAACAAAAGAGAAGATAACTCATTTTGATGGAAGCATTACAGAAAACTCTTTTGCTTATCCTTTGACACAGGGAATGCAATACTTAATTAATTTAAATATTGTTGCTAATTCACAACTTCAAAGTTCAATAAAGAAAAAGAATGAAACGGACCAGGGAAAAATTATATCAACAGTATATAAGAATTTTCCATCAAGCCAGGCTGATGCAGATTTGAAAACAGCAGGACTCCCATTACCTTACGCCGATCTTTCTACCAATATCCTTATTAATTCGCCAGTAGTTCAAATGACGTATGATAAGTTTGACAGCAAAGGGAATTTACAACAATTTACAAACAGGGAAGGTATACCGACTACTGTTATCTGGGGATATAATCAGACAAAACCCATCGCTAAAATAGATGGAGCCAAATTATCAGATATTGATCCTTCTCTTATTAATAGCATTGTGAGTGCTTCAAATAATGACGCTCTTGCTTTGCCAAACAATGATGAGACGGCATTATTAAGTGCTTTAGATAATTTTAGGGGTAATTCTGCTTTTGCAGCATATCAGGTAACGACCTATACCCATGATCCTTTGGTAGGGCTTAGAAGTATTACGATGCCCTCTGGAACGAGAGATAGTTATATTTATGATAATGCATTAAGGCTTCAGAAAATAAAAGACAGATCAGGTAAAACTGTAAAAGAGTATAAATATGGTTATGTACCTACAGTTTACTATTATAACACTTCCAAAAGCCAGTCATTTTCGAAAAATAATTGTACCCAGTCAGGGGCAACTCCAGCACCTATCGTTTATACAGTACCTGCAGGAAAATACTCTTCCACAATAAGCCAGGCAGTGGTAGATCAAACAGCCCTTGATGATATTGCCGCTAATGGTCAATATTACGCTAATGCCAATGGTTTATGTAACTCTACAACATACTGTAGTCTTTCATTCAATACATCTATAGGAATTTCAGGGGGAGGAAGTGCTTCTGTTACTACTAACGGAATGTATAAGGTAAGTTTTGGTTTTTCCTCGGGATCAAACTCGGTCAATTTGCCTTGGACTACAACGGGAGTAAAAGTAGCTGACATCGTAGGCAACTGCAGGCCAACATCAGACTATTCATCTTATAACGGGCAGGTGTATTATACAATTAAAACCAATGGGGAGGTTATAATACGAAGACATTTGGGAGTTTCCACACCCAATAATACTTCCTATAATTATGAGCTATTCTTTCCAGTAAACTAACTCACCATGAAAAAAACTCTGATTTTATTATGTATGCTGCTTTTGGTAGGTACATTATATGCACAAACACAAACTTTACCCAGCAGCAACGAAAATTATATTTATACTAAGAACTATCTTGACTATCCTGCTTCTGGTGATCCTAAGGTTGCTGAAACAGTTCAGTACTTTGATAAATTAGGAAGACCTAAGCAGCTGATTAATGTAAAAGCAACTCCGCAGGGTAAAGATTTGGTGACACCGATCAATTATGATGAATTTGGAAGACAAGTGGATTCATGGCTTCCCTCACCAATGAATACCCTAAATGGAGGCATTCAGTCAGGCGTTAATTCGAATGCTACAAATTATTATGGAGATAATTTTCCATTTACGCACAAAAATGTTGAAGCTTCTCCAATAGAAAGGGCTTTATCAAATGTACAACCGGGACTGGCCTGGCAAAACCATCACGTTAATTTTAAATATCAGGCTAATATTCTGGACGATCATGTGGCCAGGTTTGTGACAACCACAACTGTAACAGACAATACTACCTATTCAAAGGTTGTCTTGGAAAATGAGTATGCGGTAAATCAGTTATATAAAAGCATAATAACTGATGAGGACGGAAATAAATCGGTGCAATTTACAAATGGATCCGGAAACATAATTCTGCTTCGTAAGATATCCCAGGATGATGAAAATGCAGATACGTACTACGTTTATAATGAATTTAATCAGCTGGCTTATATTATTCCACCTAAAGCAGTTTTAGATTTTTTTAATGCATATGGAACGGGAAATAATGTCGAATTTCCGGAATTAATCCTAAATGATCTTTGCTATCAATATCGTTACGATGGAGTAAACAGGCTTGTGGAAAAAAAGCTTCCTGGAAAAGGGTGGCAGTATATGGTGTATGATAAACAAAACAGATTAGTACTGGCTCAGGATGCAAACCTTGGAGTTGCTAAACAATGGATGTTTACAAAATATGACCAATTCAGCAGAATTGTTTATAAAGGAATTTATACAAGTGCACAGGTCTATGGTAGCCAGGGGAGGATTTTTGAACAAAATACGCTCAACACCTTCACAAACAACAATACATTAAGACAGGCTTCTATAGGGTTTAGTAGTGCAGGAATGGAAGTCTATTATCCGGCCAATACTAGCTATCCAAATGTTAATTTTAAATTACTCAGCGTAAATTATTATGATTCCTATCCGCCGTATAGTTTTAATCCGACACCTCCACCGAACTCGGTTACGGATAATGTTGCTGATGTTAATAATACCAAAGGACTTGGTTTATTAACATTACTAAAAAATATTGAGAATGATAACTGGACAAGAAATTATTCTTATTATGATATGAAAGGTAGAGAAATCGGAACCTATTCTATCAATCATTTAGGAGGTTATACATCAACAGAGTCTGTACTTGACTTTTCGGGAGCAGTAAAACAAACCATTGTAAAGCACAAAAGGCTGAATACTGATACGGAAAAGATGATTAAAGAAACGTTTGAATACGATTCGCAAAACAGACTACTTGTACATAAGCATAAGGTTGATAATAATACAGAAGAGGTACTGACTCAAAATATATATAACGAAATTTCCCAGCTGTCAAGTAAAAAAGTCGGAGGGGTAGGAATTTCTAATCCTCTCCAGACAATAGATTATCAATACAACATCCGGGGCTGGATGACAAAGATAAATGACCCCGATAATCTTATAAATGGGAAATTATTTGGCTACTCCATTAAATATCAGAATCCCGCAGATACTGAAACATATGCAATTTTTAACGGAAATATTTCTGAAATCGACTGGAAAACACAAAGTGATAATATTTTAAGAAGATATGATTTTTCTTATGATACTTTAAACAGATTTGCATTTGGGCGTTTCACCACTCCAGGGGCTACAGTCATTGAAAATAATTTTTATAATGAATGGGCAGATTATGATATTGGAGGCAATATCAGAAGTTTAAGCAGATATCAGAAATCATACAATAATCAACCCGTTCTTATAGATAAGTTAACGTACACTTACACAGGTAACAGGTTGGCTTCTGTCAAAGATAATTCAGGTAATTACAGCGGATATCCTGATAGTTCCGGAAATACAATTGGATATGATCTCAATGGAAATATGACAGATCAGAAAGATAGAGGAATACTGGATATCGATTATAACCATCTCGATCTGGCAGATAAGTTTACTTTCGATCAGACCTATGTTGTAAAGGATTTGTTTTTAGGAGATCTTATTAAAAATGTTTCAACTCAGTACCTTTATAGATCGGATGGAGTAAAGCTAAACAAAAAATATACTTACGGAGTAGGTAAAAATAGTACGGAGTCTTCCACGGTGACGGATTATCTGGATGGTTTTCAGTATGAAGTGCAGGGGAATACAGCACAATTATTTCCTCCGGTTTTAAAATTCATTCCCACGGCTGAAGGATACTATAATTTTGAAAATAACAAATATGTATATAATTACTCAGATCACTTAGGAAATGTGAGGCTTAGCTATACAAGCAACGTGACAGGCGGAGTACAGATTATTGAAGAAAACAACTATTATCCTTTTGGTTTAAAGCACCGCGGTTATAATGATGGCGTTGGAAATTCTTCATATCAATACAAATATAATGGAAAGGAACTTCAGGAAGAATCCGGAATGTATGACTATGGAGCAAGAATGTATATGCCTGAAATTGGTAGATGGGGTGTGCTGGATCCATTGGCTGAAAAAATGACAAGGCTAAATCCTTACAATTATGCCTTTGATAATCCGGTAAACTTTATTGACCCGGACGGAAGAGAAGGAGCTGGCTGGGGTTATAGAAATGGAGCATGGGTGTTTTTGCCGGGAATGCAGCAGGGCGATGAAGAATATACGAAACGAGGTTTCACGGATTTCCGTCCTGACGGAAGTGTTGTAGATAATGTTGTCATTACCAACAGTTCTGAACAGAATACAGGGCATACTTACTTAGGATTTAATGGAGAGGCAAAATATGTTACTCAGGGCTCAACTTTGGGAACAACAATTCCACTTACTGTAGGCTGGGGAAACACGGGAGTTGGAACAGGCACAGGTACTATAGCAGGCACAGGAGCTGGGCTTTCCTTATTAACAATACTTGCTTCAGCTGCAGCAATCTGGACACTGCATGGAGATGCAGCAGTAGATACTCCTGCAGATGAACCTGAAGATTTAAATAACTTATATTTGTATAGGAATATGAGAAGCGTTGGAGGACTTCCCGAATTAGGAAGCTCTCTTAACACTCTAGGAATAAGAAATAAGGATATGTCTAATAATATCTTTGGTGAAATAAAAGCTGATACAGATTATGTTTACGGCAGTTCAGGAATGGGAATGTCAGTGACCCCAGGATATGGAAATGTTGTTCCGTTTGTGGAGTATGCTAGTCCTAAGACAACTTTATTCAGAATAAAAGCCACAGATGTATACAGATCCGGATTAGGTATTAATGTAGATAAAATCAACCATGCAAATATAACGCCGGTCGGAAGAATCATGTTACATCAGTTTAGAACCCAAATACAAGCTACAGCACCATTATGGAAACCAGTAAAATAACAGAAGTAAATCATATTATAGATATTTATTTGAATTTTGAATCCCTTTCAACTATTGATGAAGAGCAATATAAAAAAGTAGTAATTGAATTTTTTAAACAGCTAGATCAATTAAAGAAGAAGGGAATACATAATGATAATGAGCTTACTCGTTTTATAAGTGAGAAGTATTCAGAGATATCAGAAAAATTTGAAGAAAATCCTATCTATGAAGAAAGGATTCAGACGATCTTTCCAGAAATAAGTGAGTATTGCTCACCACCTTATTTTTGGAATACTCCACTGAATGATTATATGAAAAATAAATGGGGATTAATTGTTTAGTGATATTGATCTACAACTATAATTCCAAGCAGAACTAAAATTATTTTCTACTAAATTGTCCAATACCCTCCCAAAAATGAGAGGGTATTTTTACATATATAAAGTAAAGTAGAACTCAATAGTATTGTTATCTTGACATCCCTATATGGTACGGCTAAATTTCCGGCCATTCCTTTGAACTCCTTAAATTAGATGGATCAAATATTTTGAACTCAAAAATTGAAGACAAACTATTATGAGTGGAGCTGTACTTTATTTATATTTTCCCGATCAGTTAAAGAATATTTTTATCCAAACGGCTTAATTTTTGCAATTTTTTTAACCGCTGGGATATTAATCATATGATGGTAGTTAACAAATAGAAAAGATAACGAAAGAAAATATTTAACATCAAAAAATATTGTTATGAACGTTAAACGCACATTTGGAACAATACTGACTGTTTTAGGAATCGCAGGTTTGATTTATACAGGATATGAATTGATTAGTAAAAGCTCGGCTTATACAACATTAGGTGTGATCGGAGTTTTAGGGCTGATATTCTTTTTTTCGGGGATAAGTCTTGTCAAAAATACAAAAGACGAAGCTTAATTATTTTGTTTTAAAGAAGATTGAAGGTAGCAGGTCAAAAATATTTTGACAGAAATATTTATGCAATTATTTAAAAAATGGCAGATATGGATTTAAAAATATTATCAATCGTTTGGGGAGTAGTAGATATGGATAGAGCAATTGCCTTTTGGAGTGAAGCTTTAAACTATAAAATGAAATATGAACAAGAGGCAGACTTTGCCATTTTAATACCAAAAGATGGTGATGGAATACAGTTATCATTAAAATTAACAAGTTCTAAAGAACCAAAGAGACACCATATAGATCTTATAACCGATAACCAGAATAAAGAAGTGGAACGGCTTGTTAGTATTGGTGCTTCAAAGGTAAAGGGATGGAATTATGAACAGGATGCAGACTATGTTGTACTTCTGGATCCTGAAGGTAATTCATTTTGTATTATACAACGGAATATGAAATGATATTATAGATTGATATCGCTATGTCAGCTTTTTCCTAAATTAGTAATCAATACAGCATCAGAGTTTGTATGATTAATGATGAAAACAAAAGATAGACTGAAGTATCTGAGAATACACTTAAGCCTTCTCAAGACCCCAAAAAATATATGGTAGATCTCCTTTATATACTTCTAAAAGCGTTAAAGTGGCTGTATTAATTGGAATTGTGACTGGCTTTGCCACAATTGCGTTAAAAAACGGCATAGCAGATAAGAGCAATAAGAGTATTGACTAATGATTATATGTATTCTCCTATAGAATTTTCTGTCTTGGTAATCCTATTTCATGTTCTTGCGGATAAGGCTTTCGCCAGGTCATACTGACATCCTCATGCAGATTACGTTGAGCTTCCAAGGACTTTTCTTTATCCATAGAATATCTTGGATCCGGAATAAAAGGCATTTTAGCCATTTTATGAATAGTAACAGTAGGAAAGTGAAAATCTACTTCTACCGTTCCCAATAAGAGATAGCAACCACCACCCTGAAAAGGATATTCTTCAAGGCAGTTGGGAAAATGAGCGGTATCAAAATATTCTCCTTGAGCATCAACCCAGGTTCCGAAATACATTGTTCCTTTCTTTGTTGGTACATGCTTTCGTGAAATAAGATAAGCAAGCATCTTAACCTGACATTTATGAAACTTCAATAAATCTTTTACTAAAACAGAACCTCTGTATCTGGTCTGTAACAAATCAAAGGGACTGAATGAAACGGGGAAGCCTAATATTTCTATTTCATCAAATGCATCTTCAAAGCGGTTTCTTTCTATAGAAGGAAGCTGATAATCTTTCTGTGGCTCCTCCAGTAATGTGGGATGTCTAAATACAATTTTATTATTTCCCAAAATAAACCTTGATTCAATCAGCAGTTCATGTTTTTGTTTTCCAGTAAAGCGGAATGCTCCGATAAAGATTAAAATTTGCAATGTTTCGATACCGATAGGAATTCTCTTAATAAAATTTTCCAGGGAAGTATAATTTCCATTTTGAGCTCTTTCTTCAGGAATCAGCTGTGCTAACCTCGTTTCCAGTTTTTCAATATGCATCAATCCCAAATAAACCTCTGAACCATACACCGTTGTCTGATATTCACTTAGATTAACACAGGGATTATGGATAGAGGCTCCTGACATTCTTGCTTCATGAATATAAACTTCTGTTCTGTAAAACCCACCGCCGTTATTGATGGCAGAAACCATAAATTCGATAGGATAGTAGATCTTAAGGTATAAACTCTGATAGCTTTCAACGGCATAAGAAGCAGAATGAGCTTTACAGAATGAGTATCCTGCAAAAGATTCAATCTGCCGGTATACTTCCATGGATAATTGTTCAGGATGTCCCAGATTTTTACAGGATTCAAAGAAGTTGTCTTTTACTTTCTGTAATGCAGATAAAGACCGGCCTTTACCACTCATGGCTCTTCTCAGTACGTCACCATCAGGAGCAGATAATCCTCCGAAATGCAGCGCAATTTTGATAACATCCTCCTGGTAAACCATAATACCATATGTTTCCCCTAATTCCTTTTCAAAAACCTCATGAAAGTATTCAAATTTTGTGGGATTATTATGTCTGAAAATATACTCCCGCATCATTCCGCTTTGAGCCACTCCAGGTCGGATAATGGAAGAGGCGGCGACCAATACTTTATAATTATCACATTTAAGTCTTCGAAGTAATCCCCTCATAGCAGGAGATTCAATATAAAAACAGCCAATGGTTTTTCCGGAACTTAAGAATTCATTGCACCTGGCTTCATCTTTTGAGAGAGAGGTATCCCGGATATCGATATCAATTCCTCTTTTTTCTTTAACCAGCTTTACCGTATCGTTAATGGTACCTAACCCTCTTTGTGAAAGAATATCAAATTTTTCAAGACCAATTTCTTCGGCGGTATACATATCGAACTGTACGATCGGAAAACCTTTGGGAGGCATTTCGAGTGCAGAATAATTGGTTATCGGCTCTTCTGATATAAGGATTCCACACGAGTGCATGCTTCTCTGATTAGGAAACTTTTCCAACAATTTTCCGTAGTAATGAACCTGTCTGGATACCGAATTAGTATCATGTTCCTGAATCGGTTTTGTTGCCAGTATATCCAGTTCCTCTTTCGGAAGTCCAAAGACTTTTCCTATTTCGCGGAAAATAGAACGGTATTTAAATTCCACATTGGTTCCGCAGAAGGCAACATGATCCTTACCATATTTATCAAAAATATATTCCAAGATGATATCTCTGGTCTGCCAGCTCCAATCTATGTCAAAATCGGGTGGTGTTTTACGGTTGAGGTTTAAAAACCTCTCAAAATACAGGTCCAGTTCCAAAGGACATATATCAGTAATACCAATGCAGTAGCTGACAATGGAATTGGCACCGCTGCCTCTTCCTACATGCATAAATCCCATCCGGTTGCTGTATTGTATAATATCCCAGGTGATCAGAAAATAAGCACAGAAATTAAGCTGGTCAATAACTCCTAACTCTTTATCCACTCTTGCTTTTGCCTGCAGATTATCATGGGAATACCTTTTAGAGAGCCCCTGATAGGCTAACATTTTTAAAAGCTTAGAATCATTTTCCCTGCTGTCTGTGAAATGCTTTTTATTTTTGGGTGTTGAAAAATCAAAATCAAAATAGCAGCTATTGACAATGTACTTTGTATTTTCAATAATCTGTGGCTCATGGTAAAATTGAGCCAGAAGCTCTTTTTTATCAGTAAATATTTCATTGTCCTTACAGTAATCAGCTTCTGTAAGCTTACTGATCAAAGTATTATGATCAATAGCTCTTAATATCTTATGAAGTTCATATTCTTCAGAAGTGGTAAAGGTAACCGGATGAAGAATGACCATTTTATAGATTAACTTTTTCAATCCCGGTTGAATCAAAAAGTTTAATTGGTCCTGCCTGATGCCTATAAATTCATGATCTGCTAATTTTTCAGGAATATTCTCTAATGGATAAATGACAAGAGTATCTGTAAAATCAGGATTGGCTTTAGGAATTTCTATCCCTTCACAGTTATATGCGGTTAAAAGTCTGTTGACTTCTGCAATGCTTTTTTGGTTTTTCGCCAGACAGATATAATACAGTTCATCCTGAACCCGTATTTCCACTCCTACGATCGGTTTGATATGATGATCCTGACAAAGTTTATAGAAATCATAAATCCCCGTAATGGTATTGATATCGGTAAGAGCCAGAGTTTTAATATTAAACCGTACGGCCTGCTCAACCAGTTCTTTAATAGAAATGGTTCCATACCTTAGGCTGTGATAAGAATGACAATTCAGAAACATCTATTAATTATTTTAGTAAACCCGAGGCTCTTCCTACACTTGAGGTTCCAAACCTGTTCTTGATTTTATCCATTGTCTGATACAGAGATATCAACTCTTCCGTATCTTCAAAGAGATCCATTTGATGGCACCCGTGAACCAGTCCGGTAAACTTTACGCCAACCAGCCTTATTCTCATACGTCTGGTATATACTTTTTTAAAGAGTTCTAAAACATACCTGAGCAGGGTATGGTCAGCTGAGGTGTAAGGAATCCTGCATTGTTTGGTTTCAGTATCAAAATTGGAATACCGGAGTTTTACCACCACTACCGATACCAGCCATTTCTCTGCCCGGAGTTGGTAACAGAGTTTTTCAACCATTGCTGAGAGTATACTTTGAATACCCTGAATATCGATGCTGTCCTGAGCAAAAGTATCTTCTGTAGAAATGGATTTTCGTTCCGAATAGGGAACCACAGGATTTTCGTCAATTCCGTGTGCTTTTTTCCAAAGTTCATTTCCATTTTTACCAATCAGCTGCTGAAGAACGTCAACAGGCATTTCTGAAAGCGTTTGTATCGTTCTGATCCCCAGTCTGGAGAGCAGCTGAAAAGTAACATCGCCAACCATAGGAATTTTCTTTACTGAAAGCGGGTTTAAAAACGGCTGTATGTCAGATTGTTTCACTTCTAATCTTCCGGTTGGCTTGGATTCTCCGGTTCCGATTTTGGATACGGTTTTATTGGTGGATAAAGCAAAACTTATGGGTAATCCTGTGTTTTTCTGTACGCTTTCTGCTATTTCATGAGTCCATTTATAACATCCAAAAAACTGATCCATACCGGATAAATCCAGATAAAATTCATCAATACTTGCTTTTTCGAGAACAGGAACTTTTTCCTGAATAATCTCCGTTACCATATGAGACATATTGGAATACATTTCCATATCTCCCTTAATGACTTTAGCTTCGGGGCATAGCCGCAAAGCCATTTTGATGGGCATGGCACTCCTGACTCCGAAAAAGCGGGTTTCATAAGAGCAGGATGCCACTACACCACGATCTCCACCTCCTATGATCACAGGCTTATTCTCCAGTTCAGAGTTTTTCAGCCTTTCACAGGAAACAAAGAACGTATCCAAATCCATATGTACAATTGCTCTTTCCATGTTACAAAATTAGTTACGTTTTGAAACAAATTTTGTATTTTTGTTGTCTAAAATTGTAACAATGTCAAAATTCTCTGATAACATCGTGTTTTTGAGAGGAAAGAAAAATATGACTCAGCAAGAGCTGGCAGATCTATTAATTCTTACCCGATCCAGATATGTTGCCTATGAATATGGTAGAACAGAACCGCCTATTGAAATATTGCTTAGAATTTCAAAATTCTATAACATCAGCGTCGACCTGCTGTTGACTGTAGATGTTCGAAAATTTTCTATCGATGAAATCATGGAGCTTCCTGAAAACAGGATCGTTCTGCCTATAAGGGTTGATCAGGATGGAAACAATCAGATAGAGATTATTCCCCAAAAAGCGTCTATGGGCTATTTGAATGGCTATGGAGATCCGGAATATATAGAAAATCTGGAGACCATATCATTACCTTTTTTAAAAGGAGGCAAGTTCAGGGCATTTCCAGCTGACGGAGATTCCATGCCACCCTATAAGAATGGAACCTATATTGTGGGAAAATATGTAGAAAATCTTTCGGATTTGAAAACGGACAGAACGTATGTTTTCATTACCACCAATGATGGTATCAGTTATAAAAGGTTTCAGTTTCATGAAGCCGATGGTATATGGGTGAAGGCTGACAATCAATTTTATGAGCCCTATAAAATTCCATTGCCTGAGATTAAAGAAATCTGGGAATTTGCCTGTAGTATAAATACCAAAGAATATGAGCCTGATGAATTTTCAGAACATCATATTCAAAACTTTATCACAGAAATTAAAACCGATATCAAACAGATCAAAGAAAAAATGGGAGATAAGAATTGAATTCATTTTGAGTACATGGCATAATCAAAAAACTTCCCCGAAGGGAAGCAAAAAACACAAATGATGAAAAAAATCCCGAAGTAACGGGATATTACTAAGATAAATATTTTAATTTAAAGTTAAATGACCCAGCTGAGTTTATTTGATGTCGAAGAGTTCTATGAATTTCCAAAAGATCTTTTGGAATACAGAGAGAATTTCCTGAGCCGGGAAGAAGCAGACCTTCTTAGAAACAAATTATTAAATACTGCGCCCTGGGAACAGCGTACCCAGAAAATGTACGATAAGATGGTACTTACTCCACGGTTGACCGCTTGGTATGGAGATTCAAAATACAACGATTCCGAAGAAAATAAAAAGCCAACAAATCCATGGACTCCTGAATTGTTCTCTTTAAAACAAAGAATTGAAAAGGAATTTGGCTGTCAGTTCAATGGTGTTCTGCTAAACCTGTATCGTGACCATAATGATTCCGTCGCCTGGCATCTGGATAAGGAAAGCCGTTATGGTAAACGTCCCGTCATTGCATCCATCAGTCTTGGACAAACCAGAAACTTTGATTTCAGAAAAAAAGACCACCACCAAAGCAAATACAGTCTTCCTCTTCCTCACGGCTGCTTATTGATCATGAAAGGTAATCTTCAGGAAGAGTGGGAGCACAGGATTGCCAAATCAAACGTACCTATGAAAGAACGGATTAATCTAACGTTCAGGTTAATTCAAAATCTTTAATTTTTATTAAGCTAAATACAATGACTGCAACGAGAGTCAACCATCACTTTGTTAATAAAAGTAATAATAACCATAATATGAGGCATGCTATATTCTATAAAATAGCAATAACTTTAGCATCATTTAATTTTTGAGGAAGTATGCAGGGAAATGAACCCACTTATCAGATTTATTCTCCGGGATCAGTATTGGGACTGTTTAGCAATGCATTAAAGCTTAATGTTACCGTTAATCTAATTTATCTTAAGGGAAGATATTCCTTTGGCGGAGGAAAATCCTATGGGAATTATTACTATGATCATCTGTTTTCAGAATCAGATACTATTTCTATTGGTGTGAGAATATCAGCATTACTGAGAAGTAAAATTGAAAACAATGATATCTATACGCTTAGAGGGTATATTGAGAAAAGCATTAAAAACTCATCTGTAGAATTGCGTTTCGTTGTAGATGAAATTATCCAGCAAGAGGAACGGGCAATTTCAGAAGAAGAACTACAGAGATATGAACTCATCCAGAAAAAGCTTGAAAAAGGATCCAAAGATCTTGAGTCCATAATCAGAAATAAACTTCTCAAAGATGAGCCAGTCAGAATTGCTAATATTTATGGAAATAATGCAATCGTACAAAAAGACTTTGCAGAGGGATTGGACATTTCACAGAAGTACTTCCAGGTCTCGGAATATAGCTGCAGTATCACTTCATCAACATCTATTTCTGAAAAACTGGAGGAGGTTTCTGAATCAGGGTATGACATTATTGCACTTGTAAGGGGAGGAGGCGACCGGCAAAGCATGGAAGTTTTCAATGATATAGTTCTTTCAGAATTATTTATTGCTCTGGAAGCTGTCACTGTAACGGCAATAGGTCATACAGTAGATGAAACTCTGCTGGATAAGCTGGCTGATAAAAGATTTCATCTACCGCATGATTATGGAGCTGGTCTTCATTCCATTGTGGAAAAACTATCCCATGAAAAATCAAATTCACGGGCATTACTGATTGATGAAGTTAAAAAGGATGTGGGTAAACAGTTTGCAGAGCAGGTACTGACACTGGAGAAGCAACTTAAAAAGAAAAATGATGAATTCACCGAAGCTCAGAAGACCTTTAAACAACAATCTGAAAATCAGGTAAAAGCTTTTACGGAGCAGCTTAAGGTTCGTAATGAAGAGGTAGAGAAATTAAAGAAAGATCTTTCAGAGAAACACGGTGAGCAGGTAAAAACCTTAACAGATCAACTCTCAAAAAGAACTGAAGAATTTCAAAAGTTTCAGGAGTCTTCGGCAAAACAGGTTCAGGAAATGCAGAAGAACTTTGCCGACCAGCAGAAAGAGAGACAACAGGAGATTGAAAACTATAATAAGGAACTTGCTGGATTGCATGAAAAAAATTTACAGGCAGCTATTAATGAAAAAACGGCTTCTTTAAAGGCGGGAATGGAATCTTTACAGCAGGAAAATACAAGACTAAATACTGAAATAAAGAACAGCAAAACGGATTATATGAAGATTGCAGTTGCAGCTATAGCAGCTTTGATCATAGGTTTTATATTGGCAAAGGTTCTGTAAAGCTGTTCTATTAATCTTCCATTTTAAGGACGACCAATCCTAATTATAATAAAAAACCTCCCGCATGACCAGGAGGCAAAAAATGTTCTTTGTTAAACATTCTAAAAACAATTAAATATACAATTATTTCTCAAAAATTAGTATCTTTAATCAGAAATGTTTTGAATATCCTGCTGTTGATATTTCTATTACATTTAATCAAAAGTCAGCGAAAATTGCCCCCTACTTAATCATGCTACCTCTCATTTATGAGAGGTTTTATTTTTTCCTTTTCCCAAAAAAGTATCTAAAAAAGTTCTGCTGATTGCCAATATTCTTTCTGCCTGCTTGTAATTTATCATACCACTGATAATCAAAAACTCTTAATTTTTTATTGATACATGAAAATTTCTTTTTCGTTACTATGAAAAAGTAGTGATTTTATATCATTCCTGTTGTTCAATTTTACATCACCAACAAATCATAAAAATCACAGTTATGAATATTGAGAGAACAGAATTTATAGCCTGGATGGATAGAATCATGGAAAGATTTGATCTATTAAAAGAACAGATGATTAAGAACCAGTCCAGATTTATAGAAATAGACGGGGAGCAGCTTTTGGACAACCAGGATGTTTTACAGCTTTTAAAAATAAGCTCCAGATCATTACAGCGATACCGAACGGATAAAAAGCTGCCTTACTATACCATCAGCGGAAAGCTGTATTATAAGCTTTCAGATGTTCATCAACTGATCAGAGAGAGTTTAAGCTCTTCATTATGATCAAGACTTTAGCAGCCAAATCCGTTATTATAATTCCAAATTTTATCAATTTGTGATCGAGTAAATACCTTCATTCCATTAAATAAGATATAATGGAAGATGAAATAATAAACTCTCAGGAAACCGGTGAAATCAAACCGGCAAAAGATACATTACTTGTTTTGAACACTCATACCAATCAGGTAGAAATGGTAAAAGGAGTTGATCAGGAAGGCAATCTTCAAAAGGTTTCTCCACTAGAAAAAAATGAAAATGACCAATTGATCAAAGTTGATAAGCATGGAGATATTTTCTCTAATTTCTTTTCCAACTTTTACCGACAACTCAAAAATCCAACACGCTTCAGTTTTTTCAAGGTTTCAGAATATGATGCTGTCAATACCGCCAAGGATCTTCAAAAATATGTTGATCAGGCATCCCCCGAAGAAAAAGAAAGGCTGAAAGACTACGAAGTTTTACCTAAACACAACAATAATCCCAAAAATCAAAATACAATGAACAACAACACAGAAAATCAGGAATATCGTTTTCAGCCGGAACAGATCGACTGGAAAACGATGGAAAAGTTCGGACTTAATCAGGAGAAGCTTGAAAAGATGGATGCTATGGATTCACTACTCAGAGGTTTTAAAACCAATACATTGATTCCTATTACCATTAATCTGGGAACGGCAGTTAGCAAAATGGATGTCCGGTTATCCCTTCAAACAGGAGATACAGGACAGCTTGCCGTCCATTTGCATGGCATCCGCAAAGAGCCTAATCTCAATATGAAATTTCTCGGGCATGAGTTCAGTGATCAGGACAAAAAGAACCTGAAGGAGACCGGTAATATGGGAAGGGTAGTAAATCTGGTCAATCCAAAAACCGATGAAATCATTCCATCAGTCATCAGCCGAGACAGGCTTACCAATGAGCTTGTTGCGTATCGAGCGGAGTATATGAAAATTCCTGATGAAATCAAAGGAATAAAACTTGATGAACATCAGAAACAAACTTTACTGGAAGGAGGACCATTGTATCTTGAAGGGATGATTTCCAAAAAAGGAGAGTCTTTCGATGCCACTGTACAATTCAATGCAGATAAGCGGTATGTAGAATTTCTGTTTGGCAATAACCAAGCGCCACAACAAAGCCAACAGCCATCACAACTTCCGGCTCAAGAAGCACCCAAAGTATTCAGAGGAAAAGAACTGGACGATTCACAGTATGAAAAATTTAAAGCCGGGCAAACCGTGTACGTTGACGGTCTTACCGATGCTAAAGGTAAAGCTTATCAAGGTTATATTACCTTCAACAAAGAAACTTCCAAAACAGACTTTTCATTCACTCATCCTAATAAGCTCAAAGAAGGGGCAAAACCTACAGAAGATCATAAAACTCAAACTGCGGTTAATTCTCAAGGTAAAACCAATGAAGCTACTAAAAATGTGAAAGAACCTTTAGAATCAAAACAGCAGCAGCCTGTCAATAAGCAACAAGAAGATCAGCAAAAAAAGGTTAGAAAACCAAGAAGACAAAAACTATAATCAACATCTAAATCCGTCATATGAAAGCAATCATTGCAGAAAAACCGAGCGTTGCAAGGGAAATTGCACAGTTGTTAGGCGCTTATGAAAAAAAAGAGGGGTATTTATCCGGTAACGGTTATTGTGTCACCTGGGCATTAGGACATCTGATCGCATTAGGAGTGCCGGAAGAGTATGGTATAAGAGGCTTTGACAAAGCCTCTTTGCCTATCTTTCCTAAACCATTTATTCTGACTCCAAAAAAACTAAAGAAACCCAATGGTTATGAGCCAGATCCTTCCGCTTTAAAACAGCTCAACATCATAAAGAAAGTCATCAATCAATGCAGCAGTATTATTGTTGCCACAGATGCAGGAAGGGAAGGAGAGCTCATCTTCCGTTATATCTATCACTACCTACAATGCAACAAACCTTTTGAAAGGCTCTGGATCAGTTCACTTACCGAAAAAGCAATACAGGACGGTTTTAAAAACCTTCAGCCAGGTGATGCTTTTGACGGTTTGTATCAAGCCGCTAAAGCCAGAAGCGAAGCAGACTGGCTGGTAGGAATCAATGCTACTCAAGCATTAACCATCACAGTAAATCAAGATGTTTATTCATTAGGCAGAGTACAAACACCAACTCTTGCTTTAATCTGTCAACGCTTTTTTCACCATCAAAACTTCACTAAACAAAAGTACTTTCAGATTCAGTTGAGTCATAGAAAAGAATATACAGATTTCACCAGCCTTTCACTATTGCAGTGGGAAGAAAAAAAACAAGCTGAACACATCCAAAAATTCATAGAACGGGAGGGAAGGGCTGTTGTAGAAGATGTATCCATTACAATAGTACAGGAACAATCTCCTTTACTTTTCGATCTCACAGAATTACAGAAAGAAGCCAACAGAAAGCTTGGCCTTTCTGCCGATGAGGTTTTACAGATTGCCCAGAGCTTATATGAAAAGAAATTCATTACCTATCCCAGAACCGGCAGCAAGTATATTCCTGAAGATTTATGGGCAGAGATTCCTGAACTGGTCAGAATCCTCAATACAAATAATCAATTTAAATCAGCCATATCTACTTTAAAATTCGGAAACTTCAATAAGCGAATTGTTAATGATGTAAAAGTAACGGATCATCACGGTTTACTCATCACTACGAAAGTTCCATCCGCACTTACTGCCACGGAAAAAGCCATTTATGATACGATTGCTTACCGTTTATTGGAATCTCTATCCCATGCTTGTACAAAACAAGTCAGTCACATTATAGCAAAAGTACATCATTATGAATTCCAGATCAAGGGATCAAAAATACTCAACAAAGGCTGGCGAGCCATCAAAGGAATTCTATCTGACAATGAAAATTCCAATAATAAAAATGAAGTGCTTACTGAGCTCCCGGAACTCAAAATCGGAGATGAGCTGAAGATCTCAAAAACAGAATTATTGGAAAAAGTTACACAACCTCCCAAACTTTATACAGAAGCTGATCTTTTATCAGCCATGGAAAATGCAGGCAGATCTGTTGAAAATAAAGAAGAGCAGAAAGCTTTATCCAATATTGGCATCGGAACCCCAGCCACCAGAGCATCCATTATTGAAACACTACTCAACAGAAACTATATCATCAGAAAAAGTAAAACCCTACATCCCACAGAGAAAGGCTTACAGGTTTACAACCTTATCAAAGACAAAAAAATAGCCAATGTCCAAATGACTGCAGAATGGGAAATAGCACTCGATAGAATTGAAAAAGGTGAGCTCAATAAAACCCAATTCATGAACGACATCCAAATCTACACAACTGAAATCACCAGCGAACTTTTATCACTCCATATTCCCCAAGAAAATATCCCACAATTAAAATGCCCCAAATGCCAACAACATAATGTTATTATCAATGATAAAATTGTCAAATGCCCAGATGAACAATGCGGTTGGATTCTCTTCAGAATTATATGCGGAGTACAACTCAGTATTAAAGATCTTACGTTATTATTAACTCAAAACAAAACATCATTAATCAAAAATATGAAAAGCAAAAACGGGAAGAAGTTTGATACCTATATAGTTTTAAATGAAGATTTTAGTACATCATTTGAATTCCCATAAACAAAAAAGCAGCTCATTAAGTTGCTTTACTTTTTATTTAATTCTAATCATTTTTCAGTGTTCTTATCTTCCAACAATCATTCAATAGTAATCCGGCAAATTTTCTTGTAAATATTGACCTAAATTGTACAAATATTACATTGTTAATTTTGTGCTCGTATAGTGTTTTTAATGTAAATATTTAATATTTGTTGTTTTAAATATTAAATAATATAATTAAAATGCTTTGTTTTCTAATTATGAAACAAAAAAAAATATCATAAAAAGAAAATTTGTAAATTACTTAGTAAAAACGCATGTGAAAAATGCTATTAATACTTTTGAATATATATTAATTATATTAAATAAAAACACCAGCAATTAAACAAAGTTTCAAAGTGACAAAAGAAAGTTTGTTTTTAGATGGTTGTTAATTATTAAATTTTGATTTATGACTGATGTTCATAATGAGGAAACTCGGAGCTATAATATGAGCCGTATTAATTCAGGGAATACTAAGCCTGAAATTATAGTACGACAGTTTTTGTATTCCAGAGGTCTACGATATCGTTTGCATGTGAAAGAGTTACCAGGTAAGCCTGATATTTTTTTACCAAAATATAAAACAGTAGTTGAAGTGCATGGCTGTTTTTGGCATGGTCATCAAAATTGTAAATATTTTGTATTGCCAAAAACAAGAACTGAATGGTGGAAAACGAAAATAGAAAGAACAAAAGAGAGGGATTTTCAAAATGAAGTAAAACTATTATCATTAAAAATTAGAACAATAATTGTTTGGGAATGTACACTTCGGGGTGAAAATAAATTCGGTACTTTGGAAAAATTATATAATGAAATTATTGAAGAAAACAATTAAAAGTATAAATTTATTATTATTATTTTTGTCTCATAATTTCTCAAATTAAAAACTATTGGCATTGGTAGACATCCCTATTATCATTCAAATTTCAGAGGAAGAAAAACGGATTTTTGAAAAGTTTATTAAGGCTCAGAGATCTAAGCATATAAGATCTTCACAGGAGATTGTGAACGAAATTTTTAATAACCGTCCCGATTTGCAAAAATATATTATCGAAAATCAGTCAGTCAGTAATATGATTGAGTCTTTGAGAACAGAAGTTTGGGAAGAATTTCTAAAAGATGAGGTGAATTTTAATGCTGCTGTAATGAAGGATTTATATAAAGTCCTTGATACTCCTAAATTAATGCTAGATGTATTGCTTGAAAAAAATATAGTAAATAAATCAGGAGAAGAACTTAGGGAGTCAGTAAAGGAACTTTGTGGGGAATATGCTGGTCGGGTGTTTCCGTATCTTTATGCACTGTCACTTAGCAATACTAACTCACGAAGAGCGAGAGCAGGAAAAACATTTGAAGCAATTATCTATAAGATATATGATTTGCTTGGATATAAATTTGATTCACAAAACAGAGTGGGTCGAAAAATTTTCAGTGATGTAGGACTTGGGAAAAAAGTGGATTCAGTATTACCAGGAATTAATGAGTTTAATAAAAGGAGAAATAAAACAATTATAGGGACAATGAAAACTTCCCTCAGAGAAAGATGGCAAGAGGTGGCGGAAGAAATTGAGAGAACAAAAATACCTGAAATACATTTACTGACTGTGGATGAGGATATTTCAGTAAGTAAAGCTGCGGAGATGGGAAACCATAATATTGTTATTGTGGCATATTCTTGGATTGCAGACAGTGATAAGCTTAAACATGCAAAAAACATTGTAAGCTTTGAGGAATATTTTTTTGAGGAAATACCTGGAATTATTGAATATTGGAAAAAAAATGATTAAGATTATAGATTTATTTGCTGGAATAGGAGGTATTAGAAGAGGATTTGAGCAAGCTTCAAATAACAGTGTTAAATGTGTATTTACAAGTGAATGGGATAAGTATGCAGCTGAAACCTATAAGGCAAATTACCCCGGAGAGGAAGTACATGGTGATATTACACTTATTGATGAGGAAGATGTTCCGGACCATGATGTACTGCTTGCCGGATTTCCTTGCCAGCCGTTTTCACAGGCTGGCTTGAAAAAGGGGTTTGATGATACGCGTGGTACTTTATTTTTCGATATTGAAAGAATTTTGCTTGCTAAAAGGCCAAAGGCTTTTCTTCTTGAAAATGTTAAGAGATTAAGAACGCACGATGGCGGCCGTACTCTTGAGATTATTATTAGACAGCTAAAGTCTGCGGGGTACAACAACTTACAGTACGAAGTTCTTCGTGCACGAGATTTTGGTTTGCCTCAAAACAGGGAAAGAATTCTGATTGTTGGCTTTCTTGATGATAATGTAAAGTTCGAATTTCCAAAGCCTTTAGGAGTACCAACAAGGGTAGGAGAT
This sequence comes from Chryseobacterium sp. T20, assembly GCF_047345655.1. Classification (NCBI taxonomy): domain Bacteria; kingdom Pseudomonadati; phylum Bacteroidota; class Flavobacteriia; order Flavobacteriales; family Weeksellaceae; genus Chryseobacterium; species Chryseobacterium sp. T20. The sequence continues at coordinate 14,393 of NZ_JBLFDU010000001.1, read as the reverse complement.
ATTCTTGAAAAGAATCCAGATGAAAAGTATACCATTTCTGACAGGCTTTGGGAGGGACACCAGCGCAGAAAAAAGGAAAATAAATTAAAAGGAAAGGGGTTTGGATTTGGAATTGTGGATGAAAATTCAGAATATACAAATACAATTTCTGCTAGGTACTATAAGGATGGAAGTGAGATTTTAATTAGCCAGAAGAATAAAAATCCCCGTAAACTTACTCCACGTGAAGCTGCACGCCTACAAGGATTTCCGGATACATTTAAAATAGTAGCCTCGGATAATCAGGCATATAAGCAGTTCGGGAACAGTGTTCCTGTAAATTTAATGGAGGCTGTGGCATCTGAAATGCTAAAAAGCATGGAGGAAGCCAAAAAAATTAAAAAAAATAAAAGGCTAAAGGTTGCGGAATAGATGATAGCTGCAAATTAGCGTATCATTTACAGTTGATTCACTCCGCATTCCTGTCCCACCAATAACTGTTTCTGAATCAGAGACATCGGAAGCAAAATCTTTAATAGAGATAAATTTGTATCCAAGCAGTTTACGGTCAGTCTGATTGTTGATTTCGCGTATAAAGAGAAAATAATCAAGACCGGTCTCTTCAGAAATACTGAGCATATCCTTCAGCCTTGGAACATCAAGCCCGAAACCTTTTTTATTCTTTTTTGGTAAGTCTTTTTCCTTAATTTCAATCAGTGAGAGTTTACCAGCCTGATTTTTTATGATCATATCAATATCAGATGGTTTACCCTTTTTCTTGCCAAATCCTATAAATCCGTCGAGAAAAAGTCTGTTAATGTAAATTTTTAGAAGCTGTGATTCTGAAAACTGAGAAAGATTTTCACGGAGCCAGTGAAAGGTTTGCTCTGCAATTTCGAAACTATTGCGTGACCGGACAGGATACGATTCAAAGAAGTTTAAAACGGTATCAATATTACTGGTTGTATTAATAAATTTATTATCCCCTGCTAAAAACTCATAGATCTCCATGTCAGGAACCGGAAGGGTTACGGAATCAGAATCAAAGAGCATTACAGGTTTCATTTCCCAATTTTCTTCATCACATAGGACTAGAATCATTTTCTCAAAACCCATAGCAGAAAGACAGGTAAAGATTTCAATGTAGTCTGTAGTATATTCATTTTTATTAATAACTGAAATATACATTGCGTTGTCGAGGCTTGTTTCTTTGCTGTTTCTGGATATAATCATTCCCCCTTCGAAATATTTTCGCAAAGGATATTTACCTTTCATGTAAATTTCAAGAAAAAGTTCTCCACGAAAGCCCTTGTAACGGCTCATTGCCTGTTTATCTCCGATTACATTATTGGAAACCAGTTTGTGAATATTGGTGATAAGCTCTGTTTTGGTCATACTTTCAATTTATATGTTTACATCATAAACAGATTTTCCTTCAATAAGCAATCTTTTATTAATGGCAATATTCCATGCATTCATGGTTTTGTACCATTTTTTATGCTGTAAAACTGTTCCCATGTTAATTCAATAATTCTTTTCAAACGGTAGGTATTGTCAATGCAAACAATATTGGCAAATTCAAATTTTTGAATATAGGGACTTTCTGAAGCAGGAGGCTGAAGACCATAAAATACACCAGTGAGATTTACTGTTGTTGCTTTTATACTGTACCGGTCTCCCTGCCGGCTAAGTGCATCTACATTTTGTGTTCCGGTAGGTACTGCCTGAAGATTTGGTAAGCCAGGAGTTGTATTGTAATAGCTTATTACAAGATATTCTTCCAAGTTACCAATAAGTTTTTTTGATCTTATCACCTGACGCTCCTTTAATAGATTTACAATTTCTAAATAGACTTTAATAAGCTTTTCTGTTAATAATTCGGACAAATCCATTTCTATCTTACTGATTCAGTTATAAAGCTGCCATTGCTGCTTCAGTTAAAGGAGTGAATTCACATTTTGGTATTTTTACAACAGTACTGCTTCCTCCCTGCATATTTCTTCCACCTCCTTGTGCTACCCATGATGCATACTGCGCCAGCTTGTCAAAGGTTATAAACCACCAATTAATCAATTGGCGGTCAGTTGTATTGTTGATTTCCCTTACAAAGAATAGGGAATGTAAATTTCCTTTCTTGGCGGCATAGAATGCCAGTTTTACAAAAGGCCCTACATCAATACCAAAATAATCTCCGACTTTTTTGTCAAAAGCAGCCGTTTTTTCCTTAATTTCAATGGGATATGTAAATTGCTGTCCCCAAATTATTCCATCAATATCAGACATCTCTGACATAAATGCATTCTGAAACGAAACCCGCAAATGCTCCTTTGTAAATTCTTCCGGTACAGAACCAGCTGGAATAATACTGGTATCCGAATGATATCTTAAAAAATTGTAATTCCTGTTACGTTGACTAAACTGCTGTATTGTATTCAATAGAAGAGTATAAGGCTGGGGATTGGGTATTCCCAGCTGTTTTGTATGCCAGACAATTGACGACGGATCATTCTGACGCATTATGGTCGGTACACAATAAAAACTATGTACTCCAATTTGATGCATGGTCGAGCATATGGTATGAAGGGCAATAGGAGGTTCTTCTAAATTTCTGTTCGGTGCGTAATCATTATCTGGTTCAATTGTCATGGGGAATAAGACTGATGACTGATGACCGAAAACACCATTGCCAACATTTCTAATGATCCATCCACCCTGTGATATTCTGCCACCAAATCCCAGATTATTTAAAGTATTTCTAAGATCGATTTCAGCAAGCATACCATTGATTTTATTTTGATTGATACTACTTATACTTGCTGATAAGTAATCAAGCATTGTTCTTGTGTTTAACCGGTTCATCTGGTTTTTATATTTTTATTTCAAGATAAGGATTTTACCAATTACCTTCCTTATATTTCCTTTCTTTTATCAACCACAATTCTAATAAATAATTCCCTAGTTTTTATGGAATATATTTGAAACTGATCGTCATAAAATAAATTGAATTTGATATTTCAAGAATTTTTTTTTTTTTTTTTTAATGTACTGATATATAGATCAGTAAAAATTGGAATTCATATTATTTTCTTGTTTTTTTATGTTGTAGGTGGTTTGGAAGAAATTATATGATAACTAAAATGGAACGAGATCAGACCTCGCTTTGTTTAAAATTATCATTTATCTTATGTAAAAGATTTACATGTAATTATTTGCCGGATGTCCATAAAAGTTTATCAATTATTCTGTTTTTTGCGATCAGATCTATATTTTTTAGTAAAGGAAATTCCTGATGAATGATATTGGTTATTGGCTTCACATAATCAAGTATTTCTCTGATATTATTTTCATTTTTAGTTATGTATTCATAAACATTTTGATTATAAATATTGTATATGTTTACCTTTTGACCAAGTGTTCTTCTTCCCCGTGAGTCCATTGGTATTATTGAACAAGGATTGTTTAAAAAAAGAATCTTTGAAGCCATGGATGTCACAATTTTTTTTCTTGTTAAATCTGTTTGCGACAATTTTAGTGCAAATTCATCAACGTTAGGGAGGCTATTTAATTCAATAAAACGTGTAGTTTCCTCCAAGAGACTTTGCACTTGGCCAGCTGCAAAATTCCTTACAACACGGAATTCTACCAAAAAAGTGTAAAAACTCCCTTGGTTTCTACTAATGTAATCTTTATCAGAAATATATCCAGTTTGGTATTTCTTAAACTCATTAATATAAAATAAGTCACTTCTATAATAAGCTAAGAAGTGACCAATTGCTTCAAAATGTTCGATATTCATTTAGAAATAAAAAAATCAAATTTAATTTTTATAGGTTGTATTGCAAAAAGGATGGGATAACTGTCCGTTATCAATTATGCCTAGTCCTCCATCCTCTTTTCGGTTTATATGGTCAATTGAGATGGAATTTTTATGAATTAACGAATTACAGAGTTTACATCTTACTGGGTTTTTTAACGCATTTATAATGAATACACCTGATTTGACTTCAGTTGTAAACTCCTTTCGAAGAGAACTGTCATAATCTAATTTTTCCGGAATTATATAATTAAACTCTGTATTATCATTAATAATTTTTAATATCTCTTTTTCAGTTTTTTTCTGCTCTAACGACTCTATTATAATTGAAAATAGTGTAGTTAGTTTTCTATAACTTTTTAGTCCACTACCAAATTTTTGACTTGTTTGATTTACAATACTTTTATAGGAAACTAAAAAATTTTCAAAATCACTTCTAATATTGGTGAACTTTATAAATCCATCAGTTTTTTTCTCTAAATGTTGCATTAAATTAAGTATCGTGTAAAATGCTGTTACTTGATACCTTCCTGTAGAGCTATAAAAGTAAATTGCAGGATGTAATCCTAGTGAAGACGGATGAACACCGGTAATTCGGCTTAATCGTTTTTTGGTTCTCTTTAATATATTGATGGTATCTAAACCTGTTAAATCGTCATCGAGATCAGTTTCATTTTTAATTTCGTTAGTTATATTGATAAGATCTAAAACTAAAGATAATGTTTGAGGAGAGTATCCTTTACCAGCTAATGGTACATCTAACGTTTTAATGGGCGTTTCAAGTTTTGGTGTGAAAAGTAAATTATTTATATCTTTTGCAAGTGTCTCTATTTCTAATTGATTTTCATTATCGAACTTAGACCAATATTTATGTCCTGTTCCTGAGCGTATTATTGCTCGAGCAGCAATCGAATTTGGCTTTTTTCTTGATTTTAATAATTTTTTTTCGGTATCATTAATTGGTGAAGCTTGTTCGTTTATTTTAAAGAATGATGCTTCAGCCTTGCTTGAATCGCCCCTGACCCACTGTAACTGTATAGTAAGTGTCGCAAGTTTTTTTGCACGTTCAAGCATTTCTGGGGAGACTTTGTCGGTATTTGTTATTGCATACTTGTGATCACTGTATGCCCCAAATTTCTTCTTAATTAGCTTTCTTGTTTTCTCGGCTATAGCTAACTGCTCAGGTGGGATATTATACTCGAAAAATGATTGTGAAATAACACCGTCACCATAATCATCAGTCACCCAGGCAATTATTGCACTTAATCTATGTGCTCCGTCAATTACAAAATTATATCCTGCAGAATTCCAGAAAATAACTGCTGGAATTAGATCTCCTTCTAAAAAGCTCTGTATTAAATCACAGATTTTGTCAGGTGTCCATTCTGAAGTCTCCCTCTGAAAGTCAGGTTTTCTTAGGGTTTGAAAAAGAAAAGATCCGGATTCTAAATCTCTCACCTGTAATGCAGGTAAATTCTGAGCGGGAATTTGATTAAAATCTTTTATTTCAAAATCTTCTCTAGATATTAATGCGTCTAAGTTTGCTGTCATGCCTAATATTAGTTTTATTATTACTTTATAAAATATTATTACCATCTTTAATCTAGATTTTAGGGCAACTGATTTGTAAGGTATTTTAAGATATGATATTTAATTCCTAGTTCTAAACATTCAGTATTTGCTCTAAATTCTAATAGTGCTTGGTAATGTAGTTTACATTATTTTTTTTCTTTCCATTTGCATTGCATTCAAACCAAGCTTTTTTTGTTTGAATAATAACGTGCAAAATTTTATTATAATTCTCTTATCATCCGTTTTATGACAAGGTTTTCCAACTTATTTCCAAGCGAAAATTCATTAATATCTTTCCAGTGTAAACCACCATTATAAATTACACCGAGCAAATAGTAGTTTTCAGGAATTTTATTGATCAAGATAATAGGAGCCGTTTCTAATGAGGCAGAAGCTATCACGGCGCTCCCAATTTTATTCTTTTTAGCTTTGGCAAAAATTTGATTATTAATGACAAAACAATCAAAAGAACTGTTTATAGTATTGGACGAATTAGTTGCATTTAATATTATTTCATCATTATCTTCATTTAAATATGTGATTTCAATCTTAGGTAAGTTTGAATTATTTGCTTTAAAAGAATGCCCATCATCAAGAATAATTTTTGTTGGATTAAGAGATTTAAATGCTATTGCTAAAGAGCTTTTACCGTATCCATTTGGGGCTACTAAAATTGTAGTTTTATTAGGTAATAAATCAAATTTTATTTCGGAATTCTCAGTGTTTTCACCAATACCTTTAATATTGATTATTTTAATTTTTTTTATCATTTATGGTTGTATAGTTTTGTTGTAACTAATAATTAAAATTTCATCTTAATTTTAGTTCATCTAATATTGATTGACATAAAATTTGAATAAATTTTGACCAGTATTTATGCCAAATAATTTTGAAAAAACTAGATTTTATTTTTAATTGAATTTGAGAGATTTACTTATTGTTAGCTTTAGACTAATTTCATATTTCAAAAGCTCAAATTTTTGATAAAAGTATATGATATCATTTTCAATTACCAAAATACACCTATATTTTTGACTGCAATTACGGTTTTCCATAAACATTAAAAATAACAAGCATTTTTAGATTTTGAATCAGAATTTTCACGGAATTTCTGTAAGATTCTAAAACCTTAAAAAAAATGCCGACTTTCGTTACGATTTTTTCTTATTTTTATTCTTAAACTCTTTTTGTAGATAATCTATTTCCTCTTCTATTTTTTTCAACTCTTTGATATCCATTTTTGTAAAAAGAAATAGAATATTGATGTCTAAAAAGTTACAAAGTTTCACAATATTTTCAATTGTTGGATTAGTTAATCCTCGTTCAATTCTACCCACATGATCTTTAGAGATATTTAATTCCAATCCTAATTGGAATTGTGATAATTCTCTCCTTAACCTATAGACTTGAATTAATTTACCAATTTGAAACTTTAAATTCTCTACTTGCCATTTATACATGTAGTAAATTTTAATCTTTTAATTTCTTTTCATGAAGATATATATGTCGTCTATTGTTTTTTTATTATATTTGTAAAATAGGTTACAGAAAATGTAACTTTGCGATACTTCAAAGAATAATAGAAGCTATTGCTTAGAATCTCGATCTGAAAACTGGTAATTTAAAGCAACGAGACGATAAGCAGAAAGCTCACGACCTAGGCGTGGGCTCTCTTATCTGTTGCACGGTATACCAGTACCTCAGATCGGATATTGTAGAGTCCCATGCCGTTTTTTTTCAATGCAGTTCACTTTATCTCTACATTACAATCTAAGCCCGCTTTCAAAAATAGTATCAGACTACACGATACAATAGGAATGTACAACCTATTGCGGCTTTAAAAAGCTTACACGGGAACACAGATTTCATTCATATTAAATTCTTTCCGGTGCCTTGCAGTCACTGCTTACAGAACCTCACCAGTCCTTTTTCATACCAAAGGGCATCAGGAAAGTCTTTATTTAATAAATGAATCAAAAAACTACTCAACTTAAAATCAGAAGAAGGAAAAAGCCCCTTCCCATAGAGTTTGCAGACCAACGGGAAAGAGCGTAGTTCAGTAATTAATCTTTAAAAATTAAAAACCTTTACAAATCTATGAAAAATTCCTATTACAATATAGGAGGCATTTTCTTTGGGCTCATGTTTGCTGCTGTAAGCATTGGTACAAAAGCCCAAACACGCACTATTTCAGGTACCGTAACCTCATCAGGTAAGCCTTTACAGGGAGTTATAATCTCCCAGGAGGGTAGTGATCAGGTAACCAGGACCGGCAATAACGGAACCTATACATTACAGGTTTCAGCAGAAAATACCGTCCTATTGTTCAGACATCCTGATTATTCAGAAGAGAAATGCACACTTACTAATCAGACCGTCGTTAATATCCGCTTAGAACAAAAAGTAAAGGGAATCGAAGAAGTTATTCTCAACGCTGGCTACTACAAGGTAAAAGACAAAGAAAGAACCGGTAGTATCGCCAAAGTTTCAGCAAAAGATATAGAAAACCAGCCTGTCACCAATGTTTTATCAACCGTACAGGGGAGAATGGCAGGAGTTAATATTACCCAGAATTCAGGAGTTCCGGGAGGTGGCTACAGCATCCAGATCCGGGGACGTAACAGCTTGAGAACTTATGCCAACAGTGAAATAGATGGCAGCCAACCCTTATATATAGTGGATGGTGTGCCTGTGGGAAGCGGAATGACTGCTTCTTACGGTGCTAATATTTTATCAGATGCCAACCTGAATCCATTGAGTAATATCAGTCCCAATGATATCGAAAGCATTGAGGTTTTAAAAGATGCAGATGCCACCGCTATCTATGGTTCCAGAGGAGCCAATGGAGTAGTACTGGTGACGACCAAACGGGCGAAGAAAGGATCTTTGGGTCTTTCCGTCAATACTTCGTATGCCCTAAGCAACAGTCTTTCCAATCTTACCATGATGAATACGGAGCAATACCTGGGAATGCGCAGGCAGGCTTATGCGAATGACGGAATTTCCGTATATCCGGCCACTGCTTATGATGTCAATGGAACTTGGGACCAGAACCGTTATACGGATTGGTTCAAAACGCTTCTCGGAAATACCTCTGTAACTTCCAATGTTCAGCTGTCTTTATCGGGCGGCGGGGAGAGGACCTCTTTTCTGGTAAGTTACGGACATAATGAGCAGACCACGGTCTTTGCCAAAGATTTCCGATATAAAACCAATACATTACTGGGTAATCTGTCACACCGTTCAGCAGACAACCGTCTTAACTTTACCATGTCAACCCTGTTTTCAAAGCTGGAACATAATGTGATCAGTCTGGATAATACCGGTAACGCTTTATTTCTGCCTCCCAATGCGCCTACCCTGTATGATTCGCAGGGGAATATCAACTGGCAGAGCAATACCTTTGATAATCCTTTGGCCGCTTATAACAGTACCTATTCCAACAACAATATACAGTTTATGAATAATTTCACGGCTGGTTATGAATTGCTGAAAAATGTACAGATCAGACTCAATGGAGGAAGCAGTTACCAAACCTTTGATGAATTGTCATTACAGCCCAGTACGATCTATAATCCATCATTAGGGATAGGTCCTGCCAATTCCAGAGCGCTCCAAAGCAATAAAAGCAGGCTGTCCTACACGTTGGAACCGCAATTGAACTGGAGCTTTAAAAAAGGTTCTCATCACATGGATGTGTTAGTTGGAGGGACCTATCAGAGTGATCTTAATACTCAGGATGCCATACAGGGATATGGTTTTACCAGCAATGCATTTATTGAAAATATTGCGGCTGCTACGACCAAACTGATTTCAGACCAGGTTAAAACGGAATATAAATACATGGCCGTTTTCGGAAGACTTAATTACCAGTTTGACCATCGCTATATCATTAATATTACGGGTAGAAGAGACGGAAGCAGCCGTTTTGGAACCAACCGCAAATTTGCGAATTTCGGTGCGGTGGGAGCCGCCTGGTTATTTTCCAATGAAAGCTTTCTGAAAGACTTATCCTGGCTCTCCTTTGGAAAGCTGAGGGGAAGTTATGGCTCATCAGGAACTGATAATATTGGGAACTACCAATATAACGATACTTTTATCACTTCTACTTTAGGGTACAATAATGTAACAGGGCTGGTTCCTTCCAAACTGTTCAATCCTAATTTCAGCTGGGAAAAAACTGTCAAATTAGAAGCAGCGCTGGAAATGGGATTTTTCAAGGACAGGCTTAATGTTACGGCATCTCATTATCGTAACCGTTCTTCCAATCAGCTGGTAGGCTATCAGCTTCCTTCGGTAACAGGGTTTACTTCAGTGCTGGCCAATCTGGATGCTACCATTCAAAATACGGGATGGGAATTTGAGATCGTGGGACGTCCGTTTACCAGTGCTTTTAAATGGGAAACATCAGTCAATTTAAGCATTCCAAAGAATAAACTTCTGTCTTTCCCGGGACTGGAAGGATCAACCTATGCCAACTCTTATGCTATTGGACAGTCGGTCAATATTATAAAATTGTACCATCTAGAAGGTATCAATCCTCAGAACGGTCAGTATATCTTTACCGATTTTAATGATGATGGTAAGATCAGTTCCCCCGATGACAGGCAGGTTATTAAAAATATAGGAGTAGAATTTTTCGGAGGCTGGAGCAATAATTTCAGCTATAAAAACTGGTCGTTGTCACTGCTTGTTCAGTTTGTCAAACAGCAGAGCCGGAATTTTAATTATCAGATGTCTTCTCCTGGACTGATGAAGAATCTTCCTGTAGAGGCCCTTAATGTCTGGTCACCCGACAATCCAAGTGGACTATATATGCCGTATCATGCTACTTCGTCACCACTACACAGTTTATTTCAGATGAGTGATGCAACCGTGTCCGATGGATCGTTCATCCGTTTGAAAAATATTCAGCTTAGCTACCGGATTCCAGTGTCAGGGAAGCTCATTAGAGAGGCAAAGATCTATTTTCAAGGGCAGAATCTCTATACCTGGACCAGGTATTTCGGGTTGGACCCTGAGTTTTCATCTTTAGGATTTCTTCCACCTCTAAAGACCTATTCTTTTGGCATGCAGATTAACTTTTAAAACCGATACAATGAAACTTTATAAACAATTCTATATCATAACAGGTTTTATATTATTACACAATATGAGTTCCTGTGAAAAACTGATCGAAGTAGAACTGCCTTCCAATCAGATATCTTCCGATCAGGTATTTGTAGATGTCCAGACAGCAGATGCTGTTCTGGCAGGATTATATTCTGGATTACGTGACAGTTCTCCGTTTGCAGGGGATCAGTCTGGCAGATTATTAGGGCTTTACACTGATGACCTTGATTTTTATTCCACTACGGCAACCAATGGACTGCCCGAAATCGCCCACAACCTTCAGAACGATTCCAATGTCAGTATCTATACGGACTGGTCAACATCGTATAAGCAGATCTATGTTGCCAATGCTATACTGGAAGGGATTGACAACTCAAAGTCTATTTCCCAGGCAGACCGCAAACGTATAAAAGGAGAGGCTTTAATGGTAAGATCCATGCTGCTGTTATATCTCCAGCAGTTATATGGAGATATTCCATATCCGAGATCGACAGATTATCAGGTTAATCGGTCAATTTCAAAAACGGATCACGCCCAGGTGCTTTCGCAGCTCAGTGAAGATCTCAAAGAAGCAATTGCTCTTCTTCAGGATAATTACAGAAATACAGAGAGGATCTTCCCTAACCGAAAAATGGCGGAACTACTATTAGCTAAAGTCCATCTGCTGGGGGGAAAGTGGTCAGAGGCAGAAGTTTTATGCAAAGATATCATTCAAAGTCCTTTGTACCAGTTCCAGAATGATATTACCAAAGTCTTTATTAAATCCGGCTCCCATATTCTCTGGCAGCTGAAACCTAAAAATTCAGGTGATGGGACCAAAGAATCCGGAACCTATTACTTTAACAATTCAGCACCTTCGATGACTGCTCTGAGTAAAGGACTTGTCAATACGTTTTCTCCTGCAGATCTCAGAAAGCAGTACTGGATGGCCTCGGTAACATTCAACGGAACAACGTGGTACAGGGCTGAGAAATACAAAAACAGAACAGCGAATACAACGGAGTATTCAATTATTGCACGGTTGGAAGAAGTATATCTTCTTTTAGCCGAGGCTTTGGTACAGCAAAATAAAATAGATGAAGCAGTGCCTTATCTTAATAGAACCAGACAGAGGGCGGGGATACTACCTTTAACTACTCCTTTGACAAAAGAAGGGGTACTTAATGAAATTATACTAGAAAACCGAAGAGAGTTTTTTACAGAGATGGGACATCGTTTCTTCGATCTGAAAAGAATTGGGAAGCTTGATACCGCTTTACAAGGGAAGCCCAATTGGAAACCTTATCATAAGCTTTGGCCTATACCCCAACAGGACATTTTATTAAACTCAAATTTAAAACCCCAAAATGAAGGCTATTAATCTTAAACTGTTTCTAAGTGCTGGGATTATATTTATGTTTAGTAACAGTCTGTTGGGACAGTATAATATAGATTCCATCAAGCAGAGGTATGGTAAATTCTACACTATTGCCAATCTGAAAGTTGATGATGAAAACAGGTGGATTTCCTTTACTAAGATTTACAAAAAAAATACGGATACTACAGTCATCACTAAAACTGATGGACAACATCATCATACGGCTGCTTTTGTTGGAGTTTCCAATAGCTTTTTTTTAGAGAATAACCGTTTCCTATGGCTTGGAAAAAGCGGTGCACAGCTTGTTAACCTTCGATCCGGGCAAAAGAGAGATTATAAGGAAGCTAGAACAATAGAAATTGTACCTTCCCTCGGATACTATGGTATTTTGTACAAAAACGGTCTTCTGCAAATGTTTGACTGCAAAAACAAATTGATTACTGCTGTTAATGGTGTGACCCAGTTAGTGAGCAATAGAAATAATCAGTTGTATATTGTGGTGAAGCAAAATAATGTCTTATCTGTCTGGTCCCTTCAATCCAAAGAATTTAAAAAGATATATACCTCTGAACAGGGTATCAAAAAAATCATGATCGTACCCTCACACAAATATCTGGCGGTTACAGAACAGGAAAAGTCTTCTAATGGGTTCCAACTTGTATTACTTGATACCAACTCACTCAAAGTTTCAAGAGTTGGCAATGGTTTTATTAAATCCGATTATATTGAAGTTCGTGAGATCAATAACGGACGTACCTTTTTTCTGGATTTTAATAGCAGGCCAAAACCTGATACTGCTTTTCAGCCGGAAATAAAATATGGCACCGATACCGATCTCTGGTTGTATAGAATGGGAGAGCAGCATCACGAATACTGGGTGTACGATGTAAAATCAGGGGAGTCTCAAAAGGTAGATCCTGATCTTAGGTTTATGGCCGCTATGGACCATGACAGATATTTTCTAAGCTTCGATAGAAAGGAGAGGAATGCCTATATCAGTTCGGTTTCGTGGTTTGACATTTATATATATGATCGATTTGTTAAAGCTTCAAAAAAGATACTCACTCAGACTTCAAATCTTGTAGTCAGTCGGGGAGGTGAGTTTATCATAGGATTCAATGAAGAAAAAAAGCGATGGATTCTGCATTATACTCTTTCATCGAAAGAAATGATTATTGAAAACGCAGGAATCCAAAGGCCAGTATTCAGCGATGATAACAGATATGTTTTTTTTGAAGGTAGCAGCGGTCTTTATCAGCTTGATCTGCATACACAAAATCTGGAACAAATAGCCTTAACGGAAAATAAAAAGGTAGCTCTTCTCAATGTTAAAGAAGAGATGATCTATGGAACGTTAGGCGCAGATTTTAGAATCCGAAGCATTAATGCTAAGAAGCCTGTTATCCTTGAGCTATATGATCAAAACAACAACGAAACATCATATGCTCAATGGTTCCAGGATAAAATAAAGGTGTTGCTTCCGGCCACGAAAAACAGAGTGAGCGATTTCAAAATAAATCCCCAGAGCCTAACGGTTTTTAGTCTAGAAGAGAGTTTCAACAGTCCTCAGGCAATTTATCTATATCATAACGGTCATAAGAAAAAAGTGTATCAAAGCAATAGGTTTGATCATCAGATTATTACGGCTAGACAGGAAGTCCTTTCATACAAGAATAGTTTGGGAGTTTCCATCAAGGGTGTATTGTATTATCCCCTTAATTTTGATGCCCGAAAGAAATATCCGCTGGTTTTATCAATCTATGAAGTTCAGAATAAAAGTGCGTCGTTGTATCCCTATCCATTTTTTTCGGGTATAGGGGTTAACATTCGGTCACTCATTGATAACGGCTATTTTGTTTTTCTTCCCGATGTGGTTTTAGACAGCCGTGGTCCTGGGTTCTCAGCGTTGGATTGTGTACATTCGGGACTTGATGCCCTGAAAAAGTATACAAATATTGACGGCAGTAGAATAGGGCTGATGGGGCATTCATTTGGAGGTTTTGGTACCAGTTTTATAGCATCTCGTTCCAGTCGTTTTGCGGCCTATATATCTGGAGCACCGGTTACCGACCTTGTGAAGTTTTATTTTTCTTTCAGTCAGGAAAGGAAACTTCCCAATTACCCCCGTTTTGAAAACGGACAGTTTGATATGAAGGTTCCATTTTCTGAGAATAAAATGCTTTACTACAATAACAGTCCTATTACTAATGTAGAGAAAGTTAATAAGCCAATCCTTCTCTGGACAGGTTTAAAAGACGGAAATGTTCCTTATACTCATACCGAAGAATTGTATACAGGTTTACTACGAAATAAAAAAAGGGCGGTAGCACTTTACTATAAAGATCAGGATCATGATCTGGCAAAAAATAGCGCTGAGAGCATAGACCTGCATTTGAGAATTCTGGAGTGGTGGAATTACTTTCTGCAAGATAAAAAAAATATTCCCTGGATTGATAAAGAGATGAAAAAGGATGCCTTGTAAGTGGCTGTTGCACAAAGTAGTTTTGCGAAGCCACAAATAATTCCGTTCTAAAATTAGGAAGGTTGAGGAATCAATCT